>NZ_MWPY01000037.1:0-1142641 GCF_002148625.1 Enterobacter sp. J49 | reverse complement strand
TGATTACATCGAAATGTTTTATAACAGTAAGCGTCGGCATGGTTCGAGCAATCAGATGTCACCGACAGAATATGAAAACCAGTATTATCAACGGCTCGGAAGTGTCTAGATTATCCGTGGCGATTCAGACAGATTTTTCAGATTAACTATATGAACATTCCAATCATTCGGCTCTCCCTTTTCTTTTCCAAAAAAATAATCCACTTCATCTTTCATAGCAGCGTCCCAATGCATACCATTGTCAGCCAGGACTTGACCACCATTCATATCGACAATATTTTTGAATCTTACATCGTCTGCTAACTGCTGAATGATTTTTATTAGAGGGAGTACGTTACCATAGCAAAATGCATCACGCTTGCTTCCCCCCGTCCTAGAGTCGGCAGCGACACAGCCAAACTCTGCAACAAGACTTGCTAAACATTTAAACGGAGCCCACCTGCCAGCTTTATCCAATGTTCTGTTACGCAAACCTGCTAACCAAGCAGCAAGATGCAGTTGATTATCTTCTCTACAATCGTCATAAATATTAAAGCAATTCCCTTTCCCATCTTTCAGGAAAAATGTTTGTTTATCAAAATGAGCTCTATTAATAGCATTGAGAGCATTTCTCAGTGCTGGCAACTGAGTTTTATCACTAGGCCTTAGTAATTTTATTAAACCAGAAAAACCAAGAGCCTGATATGGTATCTGCTTATAATAATAAGAATTTTCTGTGTATGCCACACCTTGCAATAGAGGTGGGTTAGGTGCTTCGCCGTCTGGACGCTTACCTAAAATGGTATGTTTAACATTTGGTAAGCCAACAAACGCCTGAGAATACTCACCATTTATGTCAAATATGACTATTCGCGATTTAGTATACTTCTCAGCAATACGTCGAGTCAGTAATGCATTGAAATTTGATTTACCGTAGCCAGTACTGCCTAATACGGCTATGTGCCGTGTAAGCAATTTATCGATGCTAGCTAATATTCGTACAGATTTGGTACGTGAATCGACACCGAGTTCAATTGCTTTATCTAAATCTCCTTTATCGATGCTATAGATTGTGTTTAAGAAATCAGTTGTTAAAGGAACAGCTGAAGCACCCAATGCTGGCAATCGCCAATCTTCAGAAACAAAAACATACCCGTCTGATTCCCTTTTAACAAAACCTATTGCGTAGGCTATGATTTGCCTAAGAGGCATATCTGCTATATCTGAAGTTCCAATATTTGCTTTATGGGCTTTATCCGCTTCAACAAAGGCCATGTCCGTCACGCGTGCAACCACCAATATATTACCGGCATCAAAACCAATGAGATCTCCTGGCTGGGTAACCGAACTTACCCCATCCCTATGTGATGCTAATCTTCCCTGTAACCCTTCATGAAGGTTTATTCTAATTTTTTCACCTTCCAATCCAACTACATAGCCGATCGCGGAAAGCTCTGAATGTTTAAAATGGGTCATGACCTTCTCCTTTAGACAATTTTGAGATAGCTTCAACCAAATCGTCTACAGTATTTTCTCGAGGAAAAAGAACTGGATATGGAAGATGTTTCACAAAACTATCAAAGTAAGCATCACCTCCGCCTCCTACGACGGTCACTTGATTGAGAGTTAAATGTTTTAAAGTAATTATTGCTTTTTCGCCTTCCGAGGCGACACCAGAATCAACATTGATTTGAGCCTTAGATAATTCTGGATAATAAACAACAACATGGAAGGAAGGATTTAATAATGCACCTAATATTATTCTATTTATATGGTAATCACCAAAACCAAAACCATTTACAAAAAGAGCCGTTTGTGATTTAGAAAGAAACTCCCCAAATCGTCTAAACATTTCACCATAAACAAATCCAATTGTATGGCTATATTTGTTTGCTCCGGGGTAAATTAAATGCTGGCCTCGATAATAATCATCTTCAGTTATAATATCTTTGATGTAGTTATTATAAGCTTGAGATGAGCTTACTTCGTTAACTGTCAAACTATCATCTTGATACCATGTAAGAGAACCATGCAACTTATAAAGATAGGCGTGGTAATGACCAAACCTAGCCTCTCCCTTCGCATTAACATTTCTGAAAGCTAAATCAAAATTTTGTGGATAAAACTGTCTTGTGTGCAGGCCTGAGAAGCCATTAAACAACTGAATACCGAGATCTTCCGCAGCCCACTCTAAAGCCAAATCATAATTTGTTGTAAAAAGTGCTGGTGCTGACTGGCCAGGCTGTCGATTTGAAATTAATTTTGATATTAACTCTTTATGATATTTAAACTGTACTTTTTTCCCCTGATTTTTTTGACTGAATTCTTCTCCTGTTAGTAACGCAGCTTTAGTTACCCCTTTGTATAATGCACTTAAAATAGTTCTAAATTCTTTTTCTTCAACCTCATTACGTCTTGTTTTAGCTACTGATAAAAACTTTGTTGCTTCATCAATTAAAAGCTCGACGTTTACTGAGTCAGACTCTGAATCAGTCTTAGAAACGAGAAGATAACGTTCAATAAGTAGCAATAAAAGATCTGGATGATCTTGCTTAAAGGACTGCCAGACTTCTTTCATGGTTTTCCCACCGCAACCAACCGAAGCGCCGGCACCTAAGAGCACTCCTACATTGTCTAATTGGCACAGCGAATAAACATGAGAACGGAAATCATCCTCATCAATTTCCTTACCACCTTGATATATAAGCATAAACATCCCTTTCAAAAAGATTCTGGGCGGGTTAAGTATTTGCATTCGGAATGAATTATGATTCAATTTTTCTTTAACTTACAGCCCAGTTATTCAATGAATTAATGTCATCACAAAAATCATCCCTGTGCGAGTTGCAACACCTTATCCCATCAAAAATCACTGTTGCCCCACGGGCTAGCACGTCGAGCGCCCAACGTTCAGGTATAATGCCTTGCTGAGACAAATCGAAACGAATTTTAGCGATGAGCTCCCTTTCGGGCTTTGTCATCCTGGCTGATGGCGCTTGCTCGCTGGTTTTGAGCGGCGCATTGCTTCTTTGCTGCCGACGTTTGCGCGGTGCGCCAGCCTTTAACGCCCCGTTAAGCACCTTCACGACGTCCGGCTCATTCCAGCCGATAACCCCGCGCTCAATCAGATTTAACACCGCTGCGGCTTGCTCAGACGGTGCGGGGGTCATAACTGGATCACCACCTCCGGTGAGCTTTCCACAGTTATTGACAGGACTCCGAGGCGCGGCAAGGCCGCTTTTTGAAGTCAAAGGCTCAACAACCAAAAGCTTTGGAACGATACACCATTCGGCTACTCGGATAATTTGTACCAGCTCAGAGCCCAAGTGCTGGCCGTAAATGCCCCCTCGCTTTCCCTCGTAGGAGTGCTTCCGCAGATTTCCAGTTACGCCAGACATTAAAAAGACTCCCTCAGGAGCCTCTCATTATCAATTAAGCCTGCGCCGGCAAACTAAAGTTCGAAATACTCCTGGAGAGCTGCTGAGCCTGCTCTTCCAGGGAAGCGGCGGCTGCGGCGGACTGCTGAACCAGCGCGGCGTTCTGCTGGGTCACGCCATCCATCTCTGTCACCGCCTGTCCGACCTGACTGATCCCACGGCTCTGCTCTTCAGAGGCCACGGAGATTTGCTCCATCAACGTATTCACTTTATTCACGGAACTGATAATTGAATCAATGACCTCGCCTGAACGGTTCACCAGTTCAGCGCCGTTTTTGACGCTGGAAACCGACTGGGCAATCAGGCTTTCAATGTCTTTCGCGGCAACCGCGCTTTTCTGCGCAAGGGTGCGCACTTCACTGGCCACCACGGCGAAGCCGCGTCCTTGTGTGCCGGCACGTGCTGCTTCAACCGCGGCGTTGAGCGCCAGAATATTGGTCTGGAAAGCAATGCTGTTGATGACGCTGGTGATGTCCTCGATGCGCTTAGAGTTCGCCGCGATGGTATTCATTGTTTCGATCACTTCGCGGGTCACGGCCTCACCGGTGTGCGCATTGTTCACCGCGTCCTGCACCAGTTTTCCAGCCTGGTGAACGTTATCGGTGTTATTCGCCACGGTCGCGCTCAGTTCTTCCATGCTGGCCGCCGTCTGGGTTAACGCGGAGGCCTGCTGCTCGGTGCGTGAAGCCAGATCGATATTCCCGGAAGCAATTTCCTGCGCGGCGTGGGTGACGGTATGGCTCGCGTCACGCACCTGAGCGATAGTCGACAGAAGCGCCTGGCGCATCTGCTCCATTGAGCCCATCAGGTGATCGATTTCATTGCCGGAGGTGCCTTTTACCGGCACTGGAATGTCCAGTTTACCGGCGGCAATCTGGCTGCAGTGTTCGCGTGCCAGGTTGACCGGCGCGAAAACAAAGCGCTTCATCAGCAGGCTGACGGCAACAATCACGATTACAAACAACAAAGCAATCGCCGCAATGATCGCCAGACCGGAGATGAAATTACTGCTCGCATCCTCGTTCAGGGTTTTGGCATATTTCTGGTGAACCGCAAGCACCTGGTCTAGAACGATTTCATATTGACGGTCGAGGCGGGACACCTCCGGGATAAGCGCATTAAACTTTGCGACATCGTGCGCAGCGGCGGCATCAATCAGCGGTGCCAGCCCCTGGTTACGGTAGTTTTGCCAGGCATCCTGATACGCGCTCACCAGCGGCGCTTCATCCGACAGGCGCGGAGACGCCATAAACGCCGCAAAGGCGTGATCCGCTTTTGTGAGGGCCTCTTTAACTGCGGAAAGTTTCGCCGACTCATCAGCCGAGTTCCCCGCTTCCACCATCTTCACGTACTCCATCACCCTGACGCGCAAGGTACGGCTGTGGTTGATAGGGTCAATGATCGACAGCACAACCTGGATTTCTTTGTTCACATTATCCAGGGAATTATTACTTTTAATGATGAGGCCAACGCTGGTAATGGTGCTGACGACAAAGAAGAAAAGCAGAGCAAAAAGGACAATCAGGGATGATTTTTTTAACGACATGGACCGATACCTCAAGAATAAACATTCCCTATCGTTATCGGCCGATCCAAAACTTAAATTAATTAAAGTTATTAACGTTTCCCTTCAACAGCCAGGGCTATGCTTTCGCTTTATAGCGCCGCTGCAGGGTGGCATCCAGTTTTCGCTGTAACGGTTGTGGCGTTTCGCCGTCGATCAGTTTGCCAATCAGATCAAAGCAGTGCCACGCCAGCTGGCGGTTATCCTGGCGAATGGTATCAACCGGGATGGTGAGCGAGTCGTAAAGGTAGTGATCGTCAAAGCTGGCTAACCGGATATCACTTTGCATCAGGTTGTGCTGCCCCATATAGCGCAATACCCCTTCCAGCAGACCACAGGCGGCAGTGAACAAGGCTTTTGGCGGGCGTCCCAGGCGGGCGCACAGCTCGGCGAACATCTCGTAGCCGGAGCTCGGGTGATAGTTGCCGTGAATGATCCACTCCGGGCGCAGCGCCACATTGGCCTCTTGCAGTCCTTGCTTGAATCCTTCCAGACGATCGCGCGTCGGGGAAAGCCGCGGCTGCCCGCCAAGGAAGTAAATTTCATCAGGATGCTGGCGCGCAATGTCGGCCACCAGTTCCGCCGTCGGGGTAATGGAATCGGTGATCACCAGCGGCAATGTGCTGTCGTTCATATGGCGGTCAAAAAGGACGACCGGCAGCTGTTCGCTCAGCTTCTGGTAGTCGGCATCATTGAGCATACTGGAGGCCACAATCAGCCCGTCCACCTGACGCGCTACCATGTTATTAACCACCACCGTCTCCTGCCCCGGATTTTCATCACTGCAGGAGATGAGCAGTTGAACGCCTGCCTCACGGCACAGCGTCTCCAGTTCGTGAGAAAACACCGCAAAGCCGTAGTTAGTGATCTCCGGCACCACCAGGCCGATGGTGTGGCTACGGTTATCACGCAGCGAGCGCGCGTGAATGCTGGGCTGGTAATGATGCTCTTTCGCAATCGCCAGAACGCGCTCACGCGTCTCTTCCGCCACGCGAAGCTCTTTGCTGCGCCCGTTCAGTACCAGGCTGGCGGTAGCTTTTGAAACCCCCGCCAGTTCCGCGATGTCTTTAATTGTGACGCGTTTTGTTTTTCTCACAACGACTTAGATCCGGCTGCCAAAACCCTTATTCTACCATGCAGCCGCGCAGCGACCAGTAGCGTAATGTGATGTCGGACCCACCTTCGAATCGCACCCGTGCCGGATGGTCAGGAAAATAGCGGCTGCTCATCACCCCTTCGCCATGATTGATGAAAATTTCAACGCTGGAGCTGTCACACAGAACGCGTAAATGATGAACGTCGCCCCGCCAGTAACGGGTCAATGTCTCCCCGGTTTTCAGGCTGGCGCGTTCCAGACGCAATCCGCTGTCCTCGACGATAAGGCGCAACGCACCGGCGAAATCCACGGTTACTGAAGATGAGGTGAGTTCGAACTCAAGGCGCGTCGCATCAAGAGCCGGGGCATCGCTGGCGTTACCCTGCCAGCGACATTCCTCTTCACGCAGTGCGTGCAGTTCGCGCACCGGCGTCTGCCACAGTTTGCCGTCACGGAAGTGTAATTCTCGCGGACAGGTCATCTGATGGATCCACCCCTGCGCCCGTGTGGGCTGAAGCATCTCTTCTCCGTCCGGCACGCCCATCCAGCCAATCAGGATCCGCCGTCCGTCTTCCGCCACCGTGGTTTGGGGAGCGTAGAACTCGAAACCGGCGTCCAGCTCGTGCAACTCGCCATGTTTAAACGTAGCGCGGGTATGGTCGAACGCCCCGCTCATCCACGTGGCCGGATAAGTATTGAGATAGCGATGCGGTTCGCGCGCCAGCCCCTGCGGGCAGCAGATCAGTACGTGTGTCCCGTCGAGGGCAAACAGGTCCGGGCACTCCCACATGTATCCCGCCTCGGTCAGGCCGTTCACGCCATGACCGGCAATCTCTCCGCAAGACGCCCAGTGGTGCAAATCGGCAGATGTGAACAGCAGCACCTTGCCGCGTTTTTGCAGATCCTGCGCCCCCAGTACCATGTACCACACCCCGTCGTGCTGCCACACTTTCGGGTCACGCACGTGGCCGGTGTAGCCTTCCGGCAGCGCAAGAACCGGACCAAGTTTTTTGAATGTACCGTCGGGCTGTTGCGTGGCAAGGCACTGCCAGGCGGTGCGGCTGCCATCATCAAATTTCACGTTGCCGGTATAACACAACGTCAGGACACCGTTGTTATCGACGGCGCTGCCGGAATAGCAGCCGTTGCGGTCATACTCCTCATCGGGCATCAGCGCCATCGGTTCGTGCTGCCAGTGCACCAGGTCTGCGGAACTCCAGTGTCCCCAGCACTTATAGCGATGGTCGCAATCCAGCGGGTTCCACTGATAGAACAGGTGGTAACGCCCGGCAAACCAGATAAACCCGTTAGGATCGTTCATCAGCCCCGTCACCGGTGCCGGATGCCATTGCGGATAATGGCTGTCGGCGTACGCACGCGGCTGGCCTTTCATGACGGCCTGCAGGATTGCAGGCCAGCGGGAAGGTAACGTCATTATTCAGAATCCGTTTTATATTTCAGCAGCAGCGAGACGGTAAACGCCACGCCGAAGGCAATCACCATGCCGATAATATAGTTGAGTAGCGAGCTTGCCTGCACGATCGCCATGCCCGGGATGGCAGTCAGCCCGACGGCGGTCATATAAACATGCACCGAGACCACCCACGCCCCGCCTGCCGCACCGCCAATCAGCGCGGCGATAAACGGTTTCACGAAACGCAGGTTGATACCAAATATTGCCGCTTCGGTAATGCCCAGCATGGCCGAAAACGCAGACGGTAACGTAATGGCTTTAATTTTCGCGTCTTTGGTTTTAAACCAGACCGCCAGACAAGCTCCCCCCTGCGCCACGTTGGCCATCGCCCAGATAGGCAGCAGGAAGTTAACGCCAATCGACGGATTCCCCAGCAACCCGGCTTCAATGGCATGGAAACTGTGGTGAATACCGGTGATAACGATAACCGAGTAAAGCCCGCCAAATAACAGCCCGGCCAGCCAGCCCGCATGGGCGATCAGGGTGCTCAGAACAAAGGAGATGCCATCCCCTAACGCACGCCCGGCCGGGCCAATGATCAGCAAGGCAATAAAGCCGGAGAGAATAACGGTGAGGAACGGCGTCAGGATCAGATCTAACGCATCCGGAATAATACGACGCAGGTTTTTCTCCACGATACTCATAAACCAGACGGCCAGCAGCACCGGGAACACCGTTCCCTGATAGCCAATCATGGCAATCTCAAGGCCGAAGAAGTTCATGGTGTGGAAGCCAGACGCCACGCCCCAGGCGTTAGTCAGCGCCGGATGCGTCAGAATGCCGCCGAGGGTCGCCCCCAGATATGGGTTACCGCCAAATTCACGCGCGGCCGTGAAGCCAATCAGGATCGGCAGAATGATAAACGCCGCTGAGCTGCACATATCCAGCATGATATAGAGTGCGTTATCGGCATTGACCCAGCCGTAGGTTTTGACCATCCCGAGCAGGCCCATCAGTAAACCGGAGGCCACAATCGCAGGAATGATCGGCACAAAGATGTTCGAGAGCAGTCGGGCAATGCGCTGGAACGGGTTCAGCTTGCGTGCCGCCATGTCGGCCGCTTCGGACTTGCTGGATTCGCTAATCCCTGCCGCCTGGATAAACGCGGCGTAGACCTTGTTAACCACCCCCGTACCAAAAATCACCTGCATCTGCCCGGCGTTGCGAAAACAGCCTTTAACGCCGTCAACCTTGCCGATGGCCTGCTGATCGGCAAGCGTGTCGTCGACCAGCACCAGTCGAAGACGCGTTGCGCAGTGCGCCGCACTGGCGATGTTCTCTTTGCCACCGAGCAGCGGAATGAGCGCGCGGGCGATATTATCAAAATCCATAGATACCTCTGCCTGACTGTATTTTTATGATGTGAAAAACGCCCCCGCACTGCGGGAGCGTAAAAGGTTAAAACCAGGTTTCCATCTGTACCCCAAAGTTCCATTCCCCGCCGGCGTTGAAACCGCTGCTGCCAAAGGCATCATCGCTGGCGTAATTATCCAGTTTGCTGCTCCAGTCCATCCAGGTGGCGAACAGACGCAACTCAGGACGGCTGAAGAAATCGCCGATCTTGCCCGCTTTTAACGTTGGGGCAAAGGTCAGCTTGTAGAAACTTCCGTTGACGGCGTTTCGGTCTTTATACCCTTCCGGATTTAAATCCATGTACTGATAGCTGCCCTCAAACGCCAGGGCGAAATTCTGCGTGACCTCTTTAATCAGGCGGGTATTGAGTGTGACCCACTCATAGCTGTCGCCTTTGACATAGCGGTCTTTACTGCTCTGGGCCAGTACAGCAGGTGCGATATGCCAGCCGCCACCAAGGGGCGTGACACCGTAACTTGCAAAGCGCCAGGTATCGGCTTCAGACAGCAATGCGCCATCGGAACCGATGCTCTTCACCTCTGCCCCCAGCCCGTGGCCGTACAGCAGCGCCGTTTTGGCTGAGCCTTCACGCAGGCCGTAGAAACTTTCATTGTGCAATCCGACCAGGGCATGAACGCCATTGTTGGCGGCGTCGGTTTTTATCAGATCGCCATTGCTGTCTTTGCGGTCGTCGTTGTCTTTTGCCCGCAGGCCGCTCACCATCAGCTGGAACGGCCCGGCGAAGTGGTTCATGCTGAGGATGTAGTTCTGAACGTTATTGTCGATTTGCTCTTCGCTGCCGAAGTTACGCCCGTAAAGAGAGAAGTTGCTGCGCAGCGATTCATTCCATTTCACGTCATACACGCCACCACCGGTACCGGCCAGGAACACCACATCGGAATCCAGCCAGTGAATATCAAAGTTATCGCGGTCGAAGCGTTTGCCGGCCCAGAAGGTACTGCCCTTCAGCGCGCCGGTAAAATCAGGCAGATTGCCCAGTTCAGCAAACGCCTGACGAATATTGAGATCGCTGGTGTCAGCGGACCAGTCGTTATAGGTTTTCTGACCATCCGCCAGCATGGCCTTGAAGCGCGTGGTCGCCCCGTTATCCAGGGTCTGTTTGTGTTCCACGTTCAGCTCAACATAGGTATCGGCTTCATTCCCCAGACGCCCGACCGCACCACCGGTTTCCCCGGCTGGCGTCAGATAAGGGCCGCTTTTGCTGCTCGACGCCGCGTCGTTCATCAGCAGGCCAGAACGGGCATAGCCATGAAACTCAAACCCACTGCTCTGATCGGCTTTCTTCTCCAGTGCGGCGGTACGCTGCGCCACTTGCTGGGTTGTTGTTTGCGCCTGCTGCTGGG
This sequence comes from Enterobacter sp. J49, assembly GCF_002148625.1. Lineage (NCBI taxonomy): Bacteria > Pseudomonadati > Pseudomonadota > Gammaproteobacteria > Enterobacterales > Enterobacteriaceae > Enterobacter > Enterobacter sp. J49. The sequence continues at coordinate 1,132,374 of NZ_MWPY01000037.1, read as the reverse complement.
CAGTCACCAACTGCTGCGTTTTTTGTTCTGCGTCGGTGGCGCGTTTCTCCGCAACCTGCGCGCGGGTTTCCGCAGCCTGAAGACGCTGCTCCAGAGCAGCAAGACGCGCTTCGATACTCGTCATATCCGTTTGGGCAAAAACAGAGGTACTCCCGGCCAGCATGCCTATCATCACGGCAAGTCTGCGTTTTTTATACATTTTGTCGCATCCCTAAAAGAAGTCATTGAAAGTGCTAAATTGCTAAACCGGTTTAGGTTGATGATACTAAACCTGCCAATTTTGGATCGGCAATCTTTTTTGCTAAACCGATTTAGTAAGTGTGATCGAGGCGACAATTCAGGCCGTCGACAGACGGCCCGTTGCGGGAGGAATTACAGTTGCGGGTGATAAGGCAGCGCGGTCATCGCCCCTTTAGCCGTGGTGGCTAACGCGCCGCAGCGCTGAGCTAATGCGATCACGCGTGGAAGATCGTGGCTGTCAATGCTCCCAGCGCAAGCCAGTCCATAAAGCAGTCCCGCCACGAATGCATCACCTGCGCCCGTGGTGTCCACGCATTCAACGGGGGTTGCCGGATAATGCTTTACCGTTCCGTCATGCCAGGCGATGACCCCGTCTTTGCCCTGAGTGACCAGCACCAGCCGGGCCGGACAGCGGCGCATCAGCGCGGTCAGCCCTTTCGTGACCCCAAGGTCGGCGGTTAAAAAAGCCAGTTCTTCGACGGAGAGTTTGACGACGTCAGCGCATTGCAGCGCCTGTTCGAGGCAGCGGCGCAGGTCGTCCTCATCCGGCCAGAGATCCGGGCGAATATTGGGGTCGAAACTGACATAACCCCCCGCTTCCCTGACCGCGTTCACGGCCTGAAACGTTGCAGAACGGCTCGGTTCAGCGCTCAGGGCAATGGAACAGACATGCAGCCACTCTCCTGCGCTAAAGGGCGGCAAATCGGCTGATGCCAGAAACAGATCGGCGCTCGGGCGAACCATAAAGGTGAAAGAGCGTTCGCCCTGTTCGTCCAGATCCACGACCACGGTTGACGTGCGGTGTGCCGGGTCGAGGTGCATCCACTTTACGTCAACCTGCTCGTCAGCCAGCGTTTTATGCATAAAGCGACCGAAAGGATCGTCGCCGACCCTGCCGATAAAGGCGCTTTTCCCGCCCAGACGGGCAATACCTACCGCCACGTTCGCCGGCGCGCCACCAGGGCATTGCAGCAACCGGCCTTCTCCCTCCGGTAATAAATCCACTACCGCATCGCCAAGTACCCAGATTTTTTGCATGTGATCCTCTCAGCTAAACAATGTTAAACCGTTTTAGCTATTTAAGCACAGGCAGGACGAAGGGGAAATAATACGGAAGGAAAATTGGCTTAACGCACCAGGTGTGGCCAGCTAATATCGCCTACGCCATTCAGCGCTGGACGGGCAAACAGAAAGCCCTGAAAGCGTCGGATCCCGGCAGATTCAAGCCAGCACCACTCTTCCAGCTTCTCGATGCCTTCCGCCACCAGGGTGATTTCAAGGTCGGTGCAGCAGCTGACTATCGAGCGCACAATCGCCTGTTTTGGCCCGCTGAGATGGATATTGCTGACAATTTCGCGGTCAATTTTAATTTTATCCGGCTGGAATCGGGTCAGCAGTGAAAGTCCGGCGTAACCGGAACCGAAATCATCGATCGCCAGGCCAATACCTTCAGCGCGCAGGTGTTTAATGGCGCTATTGAACTTGTTGAACCCGGAAATCATCTCGTTTTCGGTCACTTCAATGACCACCTGCTCCGGCTGAAGCCCATGTTGTTTAATCTGTTCAACCAGAAACTCCACGGCGCCAGGCACTTTCACCAGCGACATCGGGAGAAGATTTACCGCGATTTTATGGCTTCCGATCCCCAGTTTATCGGCCAGCGCAAAAGCCCAGGCTTTGGTCTGGAGATCGACTTCATAGATTTTGTCCTGATCGAGGCGGCTGAAAAAATGCTCCGGGCTTCCCCCGTCATTACCGCGGATAAGGGCCTCAAGCGAACTGATTTTCCCTTCCAGCGGTTCGACGATGGGCTGGAGGGCGAACTGGCAGGTTTGTCTGTCCAGCAGGCCCAGACTCTCGCCAAACGGCGATTTCTCAGGCGAGAGCGTCCATTTCTCAGGGGCAAAACGCGCCCCCGACGGGGCCGGACGTTTGCCGGTAATAAACGTCTGAATAAATTTGAACACCCGATCATCAGATGTCAGATAACTGTCCAGTTTGCTGTAGTGCAGTACCGACTGCAGAACGTCTTTCGGCGACTGGTTCTGCAGGTCAAACAGCAGCATACCGACATTCTCAAAACGTCTGCGGGGGCCGTAATCCCGCATAAGCTCAACCACGCCGCTATGCCGCTTATCCTCACGGATCTTCTGAAACAGCCTAACCACACTCTCTTCCGAGCCTTCGAGGAGTTGCAGGACATCATCTCCTTTTGAAAGAAGAACGCCGGTAATATTCAACCCGGCATTGCGCGTCCTGGCCTGTTCAACCAGCGCCTGGAGTTCGGCGGATCGGCAGGATAAATTCAACTGGCTGCGGTAGATAAGAGTAGTCAGCACAAAAACGTGTTCCGATAAGAGGTATGCGTTGGACATTACTGTTTAACATACTTCATCTGCGCGACCTAACAGATTAACCCCTTGCGGGAGAGGCTACTTTTTCTCATCCCCGATGCGTCTGTCAATCCTCTCCTGCATGTAGGCATAAAACGGGTTCGACGTCACCCGCATTAACGCGTCTTTGCCTACGCTCAGCACGGAGGTTTCCCCCCACAGCGCAATCGTGCCGAGGCTAATGCCATACCGGTTTTTCTCCGCAGGATGTCGGCCATAAAGATCGTCATCAGGCGGGAACGGCACGGCGACATGCGACAGTGAATAGACCTCCTGCGGCCAGGACATCGCCAGCGGTACCGCGGTCTCGTCGGTGCCTCCCGCAGGGGTTATTTTCGCCACCGCGGCGAAACTGTCCGCGCTGGCATTGGTAATAATCGTGACACCGTAACGTCTTTTCGCCACAGGCAGTAACTCAGAGGTCGCCGCCCACGACGACGGTTTAAAGAGAGGACGGAAGCTGGCGGCCTGATTGATATCAAATACAACCAGCTCGCTGCCGTTCGCCGGAAGCTGGTCAAATAAGCCGGTGACCACGGCGCGGGTGCTGACCGTTGAATCCATCACCGACTGGAATGCGAGTACCGGCGGCAGCTGGTCCAGTCTGTGCTCCCGGGCATCCCGCCCCATTTGCTCCTGCAGGGCCTGGGTCAAGAGCCATGACTGGCGCGCCGCATTGACCGGGAAGGAGTTGTATTTATACGGGTTATATTCCGGCGAGATGTTTAACCATGCCGCTTTGGCAAACGGCGGTAACATCGCCGGCAATCCGGCCAATCCTGCAAACCGGGCGAACGCCGTGACGCCAATCATTGGCGAGAGCAGAATGAGCTGTTGCGGTTTGCGAAGCGCAGGCGTGTCCAGCGCATCAAGGGCATATTTCATCGCCAGCGCCCCACCGTTGGAGTAACCCACCAGATGCAGGGGAACATTGTCTCCCGCCAGCCGCGTGGCTTCGCGCACGGCAAGGCGCGTCGCCGCCAGCCACCTCTCCCAGTCAACGTCCGTCAGCGCGCCGGGCGCGGTGCCGTGACCGGGCAGGCGTGGAACCACCGCCACAAAACCGTGCTGCTGATAATCGCGGGCAAGATGCCGGACACTGTAAGGCGAATCTGTTAGCCCGTGCAGCAACACCACCGCGCCGCGTGGCGTTCCGGCAGGCATCAGCACAAAGGAGCGGTTGGCATCGGGTGAAAATTTACCGGGCCAAACCAGGCTCTGACGGTAGTAGCGGTTTAACGGCGTGCGCTCCTCACCCTGGGTTTTGCGCGTTACCGCGTTATCCAGATCGGTGAAAATGGCGTTTTCCCGGGCGACATACTGGGCAAAATTCGCCTTATCTATCTCGCGTACGGACATCTCATCTGCCCGCCAGGTATGCCAGAGATGCAGTTCCGGCCCCTGCTGCGAGAGATAAACCCGAACCGCGAGCAGGACGATCAGTACCACTCCTGCGATCGTCGCCATTTTCTTTGCGAGCGCCATCAGGCGCACGCTGATACGCCAGGGCAAGTTCGCCATGCCGGGATCCCTTTCATATTTACGTTGTCTCTATCTTATCAAAAATGTGAAGACGCTGACGTATTCACGAAATTCATACCTCCCCGCTCAGCCAGTGCACCAAAAGTGAACTACGCTGCACAAATGTTGATCATTGGTTAACTAAATATTGCATGAAGTTTGCAGCACAGCGACGTCCCGTCGCGATGTGGACATGGCACGCGTCATGCATTGTTAATCAAATAACACAAACCTGACGACTGACAGCCTGTTAACAGCGAGGCGGTATGACGACGAAACCCGAGGTGTTGAGCCGTATTGAAGCCACTTTCAGCCAGCTGACCCCCAGCGAGAAGCGGGTGGCGAGCTGGCTGCTGGCGCATGCCGCACAGATCCCGTTTGAAACGGCTGAAAGCGTGGGTCTGGCGACCGGCACCAGCGGCATTACCGTGGGACGCTTTCTGCGAAAACTCGGCTATCGCAATCTGGAAGATGCCAAAAAGAGCCTGCGCGACCCGCATCAGCCCTGGGGTATGAACGAGCGGCTGGACTCCTGGCAGCAGCAGTCCCCTCTGCCCAACCGCCTTCAGCACTCTCTGTCGCTGGAGGTGGATGCCATCACTCAGGTTTATCAGTTGGCGCACACCGACGCATTTCGCCAGGTGGTTCATCAGCTTGCCCACGCGGATGCGGTTTTTGTGCTGGGGATCCAGTCGACACGTGGGATAGCCAACGCCTTCTTCAGTCATCTTGAGTACCTCCGCCCACGCGTCAGCTACGCCGAAGGCGCGTCCGGCAGTTGGGTTGAATCCCTGAACTCCGGTTTCGCCCACCCCTACGTGGTACTGACCGATACCCGCACCTATTCCACCATTGCGCGGCAGTACTGTCGGGTCGCGAGCGAAAAAGGTATTTCGCTGGCCCTGATCACCGATATCTGGTGCCCGTGGGCGCGGGATTACCCGCTTGATTTACTGCAGGTGAAAACCGAAACCGGCCATTTCTGGGATTCGCTGGCACCTGTGAGCTGTCTGTTCAACCTGCTGCTGTCAGGTGTCGTGGAAGCGCTGGGTGATACCCTTCCACCGCGGCTGGCGGTAAACCGGCAATTACAACAAGAGTTTGGTCAATTCGAACGTTAAAGGAGCGGAGCTATGCCCCCAGAGAGTGAACTGATTGATGTGGCGAAGACCTTCCCTGCGCTGCATATCGATCTGAAATACGCCACATCCGACAACATCACGGGCCGTCCGATTTATCAGGAGGCGCTGTGCCTGCTGCATACCGATGCGGCCACCGCGCTGGCGAAAGCCATCAGCATCGCCGCACTGGCCGGGCTGAAGCTGGTGGTCTACGACGCTTATCGTCCGCAGGAAGCGCAGGCTCAGTTGTGGGATGCCTGCCCGAACCCGGAATACGTGGTTGATGTGGCGATTGGTTCCAACCACAGCCGCGGGACGGCCATCGACGTTACGCTGATGGACGAACAGAACACCGTGCTGGATATGGGGGCCGGTTTTGACGAAATGCACGATCGCTCGCACGCCTGGCACCCGTCCGTGCCGCCGCACGCGCAGCGCAATCGCCTGCTGCTTAACGCCATCATGTCCGGTGGCGGCTTTGTGGGGATCAGCAGCGAATGGTGGCACTTCGAGCTGCCGAACGCGGCCAGCTATCCCCTGCTTGACGATCGTTTTGCCTGTTTCCCGTTGACGCACACCCCTCTTTAAAACTGGAGCACTGCCATGAAAACAACGCTTCTTACTACCCTGATCGCCGCCTCGCTGGCACTCAGCGCCCCGGTTGCGCTGGCTGCCGTCCCGAAAGATATGCTGGTGATCGGGAAAGCGGCCGACCCGCAAACGCTCGACCCGGCGGTGACCATTGATAACAACGACTGGACGGTGACTTACCCCGCCTATCAGCGTCTGGTGAAGTACAAGCCAGGCTCCACCGAGGTGGAGGGCGACCTGTCAACGGGCTGGAAAGCGTCAGAGGATCAGAAAGAGTGGACCTTTACCCTTACCGATAACGCAAAATTCGCCGATGGCACGCCGGTTACTGCCGAGGCGGTAAAACTCTCCTTTGAACGTCTGCTGAAGCTTAGCCAGGGGCCGTCTGAAGCGTTCCCGAAAGATCTCAAAATTGATGCGGTCGATCCGCACACGGTGAAATTCACCCTCAGCCAGCCGTTTGCCCCGTTCCTCTACACCCTGGCCAACGACGGTGCGTCGATCGTTAACCCGGCGGTGTTAAAGGCGAACGCTGCCGATGATGCACGCGGTTATTTAGCGCAAAACACCGCCGGGTCCGGGCCATTCATGCTGAAAAGCTGGCAGAAAGGTCAGCAGCTGGTGCTCGTTCCGAATCCACACTGGGCGGGTGAGAAGCCGCACTTCAAGCGCGTTTCGGTGAAAATTATTGGTGAAAGCGCTTCACGCCGCCTGCAGCTTTCCCGTGGCGATCTGGATATCGCCGATTCACTGCCCGTCGATCAGCTTTCAGCCCTTAAGCAAGAAGGCAAAGTGGCGGTGGCGGAATATCCGTCCCTGCGCGTGACCTATCTTTATCTGAATAACAGCAAAGCCCCGCTCAATCAGGTGGATTTACGTCGGGCCGTCTCCTGGGCAACGGATTATCAGGGGATGGTGAAAGGCATCCTGAGCGGCAATGGTAAACAGATGCGCGGCCCGATACCGGACGGCATGTGGGGGTTTGACGCCACGGCAATGCAGTACAGCTTTGACGAGGCCAAAGCCAAAGCCGCGCTGGAGAAAGTCAAAGACAAGCCGACAAGCCTGACATTCCTCTATTCAGACAACGACCCCAACTGGGAGCCGATCGCCCTGTCCACGCAGGCGAGCCTCGGCAAGATCGGCATCAACGTGAAGCTGGAAAAACTGGCTAACGCCACCATGCGCGATCGTGTCGGGAAAGGTGACTATGACATCGCCATTGGCAACTGGAGCCCGGACTTTGCCGACCCGTACATGTTCATGAACTACTGGTTTGAGTCGGACAAAAAAGGGTTGCCGGGTAACCGCTCGTTTTACGAGAGCAAAGAGGTTGACGACCTGTTGAAGGCAGCTCTGAAAACCACCGATCAGGCGGAGCGTACCCACGATTACCAGCAGGCGCAGAAGGTGGTGATCGACGAGGCGGCCTACGTGTATCTGTTCCAGAAGAACTACCAGCTGGCGATGAACAAAGAGGTGAAAGGCTTCACCTTTAATCCAATGCTGGAGCAGGTCTTTAACATTGCCACCATGAGTAAATAACGGTTCTCGCCGGGGGAAAGTGTATGACGTTCTGGAGCATTGTGCGCCAGCGCTGCTGGGGGTTAATCCTGGTGGTGGCCGGTGTCTGTATCATCACCTTTATTATTTCACACCTGATCCCCGGCGATCCGGCCCGCCTGTTGGCCGGAGACCGCGCCAGCGACGACATTGTGCAAGGTATCCGCCAGCAGCTGGGGCTGGATCAACCGTTGTATATCCAGTTTGGTCGCTATGTGGATGCGCTGGCCCATGGCGATTTAGGCACCTCTATCCGCACCGGGCGACCGGTTGCGGAAGATTTGAAGGCCTTTTTCCCGGCCACCCTGGAGCTGGCTTTTTGTTCCCTGCTGCTGGCGCTGGTTATCGGCGTGCCGCTGGGGATTTTATCGGCGGTCTACCGTGACCGCTGGCTGGATCATCTGGTGCGCTTAATGGCGATGACGGGCATTTCAACGCCCGCATTCTGGCTTGGGTTGGGAGTGATTGTCCTCTTCTACGGGCATCTGCAACTTCTGCCGGGCGGTGGAAGGCTTGACGACTGGCTCGATCCGCCGACGCGCGTTACCGGCTTTTATCTGGTGGATGCGCTGCTGGAAGGCAACGGGGAGGTCTTTTTCAATGCCCTGCAGCATCTGATTTTACCTTCGATGACGCTGGCATTTGTTCATCTCGGCATTGTGGCGCGTCAGGTTCGCTCGGCCATGCTGGAGCAGCTCAGTGAAGATTACATACGAACCGCACGCGCCAGCGGATTGCCCGGCTGGTACATCGTGCTGCGCTATGCCCTGCCCAATGCGATGATCCCGTCAATTACCGTGCTTGGACTGGCACTGGGCGATCTGCTGTATGGCGCAGTCCTCACCGAAACCGTCTTTGCCTGGCCGGGAATGGGCGCCTGGGTCGTCACCTCTATTCAGGCACTCGATTTCCCTGCCGTCATGGGCTTCGCGGTAGTGGTCTCACTGGCCTATGTGCTGGTTAATCTGGTGGTCGATCTGCTCTATCTGTGGGTTGACCCGCGAATCGGGCGCGGAGGTGCCGAATGATGTTGACTCAGGAAACGCCCGTCCCGGTTAAAACAGCGAAAGCAGGCATCAACTGGGCAAAACTGTTCTGGATGCTGCGTAAAAGCCCCCTCACGCTGATTGGCGCCGCGATCATGATCCTGATGCTCCTGCTGATGGTGACATCACCGTGGATTGTGCCGCATGACCCCAATGCGCTGGATTTGACCGCGCGTCTGCAGGCTCCGTCTGCCGAACACTGGTTTGGCACCGATGAGGTTGGCCGCGATCTGTTCAGCCGGGTGCTCGCCGGCAGCCAGCAGTCGATCAGCGCGGGGCTGGCCGTCGTGGTGATTGCGGGTGGTATTGGCTCGCTGCTGGGCTGTTTGTCTGGCGTGCTGGGCGGGCGCGGCGACGCCATTATTATGCGCATTATGGACGTGATGCTCTCCATTCCCTCGCTGGTGCTGACCATGGCGCTGGCGGCGGCGCTGGGGCCGAGCCTGTTTAACGCAATGCTCGCCATCGCGATTGTACGTATTCCGTTTTACGTGCGTCTGGCACGCGGGCAAACCCTTGTCGTGCGCCAGTTTACCTATGTTCAGGCGGCCCGCACCTTCGGCGCATCACGCTGGCATTTAATCAGCTGGCATATTCTGCGCAACGCCCTGCCGCCGCTGATTGTGCAGGCTTCGCTGGATATTGGCAGCGCCATTCTGATGGCCGCCACGCTGGGCTTTATCGGTCTGGGCGCACAGCAACCCACCGCCGAATGGGGCGCGATGGTTGCCGTAGGGCGCAACTATGTACTTGACCAGTGGTGGTATTGCGCTTTTCCTGGCGCGGCCATTTTGATTACCGCCGTGGGCTTTAATCTTTTTGGTGACGGCATCCGCGACCTGCTGGATCCGAAATCAGGAGGGAAACAATCATGACCGACTCGGTTTTAACCATCGAGGATTTACATCTGAGTTTCCCGATATACCGCGGTGAGGTTCATGCGCTGAACCACGTCTCGCTGGAGATTAAACGGGGGGAGATTGTCGGCGTAGTGGGCGAGTCGGGGTCGGGAAAGTCAGTTACCGCCATGCTCGCCATGCGCCTGTTGCCGGAAGGCAGCTACCGAATTCATCACGGTCAGGTAACATTGCTGGGAGAAGATGTTCTGACCGCATCGGAAAAACAGCTTCGCCAGTGGCGCGGGGCAAAAGTGGCGATGATTTTTCAGGAGCCCATGACCGCCCTGAACCCAACGCGGCGGATTGGTAAGCAAATGGTGGAGGTGATCCGCCAGCATCAGCCGCTCGACCGTCGCGCGGCGCAGCAAAAAGCGATTGCCCTGCTGGAGGAGATGCAAATCCCGGACGCGAAAGCGGTGATGGCGCGTTATCCGTTTGAACTGTCCGGCGGCATGCGTCAGCGAGTGATGATCGCCCTTGCCTTCTCCTGCGAGCCTGAGCTTATCATCGCCGACGAGCCGACCACGGCGCTGGATGTAACCGTGCAGCTGCAGGTACTGCGTCTGCTGAAGCACAAGGCGCGGGCCAGCGGAACCTCGGTGCTGTTTATCAGCCACGATATGGCCGTGGTTTCCCAGCTCTGTGACCGGATGTATGTGATGTACGCGGGAAGCGTAATTGAGAGCGGTGCCACGCAAACGCTGATCCACCATCCCGTTCATCCCTACTCCATCGGCCTGTTGCAATGTGCACCTGAAAACGGTGCGCCGCGCGAGTTGCTTCCGGCCATTCCCGGCACGGTGCCTAATCTCAGCCAGCTTCCACAAGGCTGCGCGTTCCGCGAGCGCTGCTTTGCCGCCGGGACGAAATGCAGTGAGGCACCGCGCTTGCTTCCTAATGGTGCAGAGGGCCAGATGGCTGCCTGCTGGTACCCGCAACGGGAGAAACACCATGTCTGACATTTTGCTTGAACTGGATAGCGTGCATGTCAACTTTCCCGCGCGCAAAAACTGGCTGGGCCGCGTCACGGAACAGGTGAATGCCCTCAATGGGCTGGACCTGCAGATCCGTCGCGGCGAAACGCTGGGCATTGTTGGGGAATCCGGCTGCGGGAAAAGCACGCTGGCACAGCTATTGATGGGCATGCTCAGGCCCAGCACCGGCGACTATCAGCGGACGCATCACGCGGGCGGCATGCAGATGGTTTTTCAGGACCCGCTCTCGTCCCTCGACCCGCGTTTACCGGTGTGGCGCATCATCACCGAGCCGGTGTGGGTGCAAAAACGCAGCAGTGAACGCGAACGGCGCCAGCTTGCAGAGACGCTGGCGATGCAGGTGGGTATTCGTGCGGAATATCTTGACCGTTTACCGCATGCCTTTTCAGGCGGGCAGCGCCAGCGCATTGCTATCGCCCGGGCGCTGTCGTCCAATCCAGACATCATCGTGCTCGACGAACCCACCAGCGCGCTGGATATTTCCGTGCAGGCGCAAATCCTCAACCTGCTGGTAAAACTGCAGCAGGAACGGAACCTCACCTATGTGTTGATCTCACATAACGTCTCGGTGGTCAGGCACATGAGCGATCGTGTGGCGGTGATGTATCTGGGCCAGATCGTGGAGCTGGGTACCACCGATCAGGTCCTTGTCAGGCCGCGCCATCCCTACACCCGGCTGCTGCTTGATTCCGTTCCCAGAACCGGTGAACCGCTGGATGAAAACCTGGCGCTGCGTAAAACAGAGCTTCCTGGCAATCGTCACCTTCCCACCGGCTGTTTTTTCCGGGACCGCTGTCCGCAGGCAGCGCAAGGGTGCGAGCGCCCGCAGTCGCTACAGCCTTCAGTTGAGGGCTGTAGCGTGCGCTGCTGGCGCAATCTGAGCGAGTAGCCACGCAGGGTGGCGCTGTTTCACGTTTAAATTTGCGCCATTCCACCGTCGACAAACAGTTCGGTGGCGTTGATAAAGCTTGCTGCATCTGAGGCCAGAAACGCCACCGCTTTCCCCACTTCCCCCGGCGCGCCTAAGCGTCCCAGCGGCACCTGGGCGGCCAGCGCGTCATACAGCCCCTGACGATGTTCTTCCGGCACCAGGTCACCCAGCCCTGGGGTTTTGATGGGCCCCGGGCTCACCACGTTGACGCGAATACCGCGCCCCTGCAAATCCAGCGCCCACGAACGGGCAAAGTTGCGCACGGCGGCTTTACTGGCGCTGTATACGCTAAAGTTTGCGGTTCCTTTAATGGACACCGTGGATCCGGTCAGAATGATCGACGATCCGGCTGATAACAGCGGTAACGCTTTTTGCACGGTGAACAGTACACCGCGAACGTTGGTTGCAAAGATGCGGTCAAACTGCTCTTCAGTGATAGCGCCTAACGGCAGCATGTCGCCACCACCCGCATTGGCGAACAGAATATCCAGACGCCCTTCGTCTTTTGCAATCTGCGCATAGACTTTATCGAGGTCGGAAAGTTGAGAGACGTCCGCACGGATGCCGACCGCCGCGGTGGCAATTTGTGCAACGGCAGCGTCCAGCTCCGCCTGACGACGTCCGGTGATATAAACCTTCGCGCCCTGGGCCGCCAGTTCCTGCGCGGTGGCGAGACCGATACCTGTGCTACCGCCCGTAACCAGGGCAATTTTACCTGCGAGAGACGTATTCATGTTATTCACCTTTAATCATGTTTTCAGGATGCCCGCAAAAACGGTTGAAGAGGTTTTCGCTTGCGTTGAATAAACTCTATCGGTTGCAGGATTAATGAAAAACGGGCAAAAATGAAAATCACTATTCACAGGTGGAAATAATCCGGAGTACGAATGGACCAGCTCATGGCAATGCGCGCATTTACGCGGGTGGTGGAAACCGGAAGTTTTACGCGTGCGGCTGATTCTCTGAATATGCCTATCGCCACCCTGAGCAAGCTGGTGAAATCGCTCGAAGCGCACCTGGAGATCCGGCTTTTACACCGCACGACACGACGGGTAGTCACCACACCGGAAGGTGCCGGGTACTATGAAAAAGCGCTCAGGGTGCTGATTGATATTGAAGATATCGATACGTCGTTTCGCGTTTCTCGCGCGACGCCGAAAGGCCATCTGCGCGTGGATGTGGGCGGTTCAACCGCGCGCGACGTGCTGATCCCCCTGCTCCCGGATTTTATGCAGCGTTATCCGGAAATACGCATCGATCTTGGCGTGGCCGACCGGCCCGTAGATTTGATCAGCGGTAACGTTGACTGCGTGATCCGCGGCGGCCCTCTGGACGACTCCTCCCTTATTGCCCGTCATCTGGGTGACGCTGAAATGGTCACCTGCGCGACGTCTGATTATTTAAAATATCATGGCGTACCAGCCTATCCGCGGGAACTGTGCAATGGCCATAAGCTGATTAGCTACCTTTCTCCCGTCACCGGTCGGGCGTTCCCGTTTCGCTTCAGGGAAAAGGGAGAAAGGCTGGAGATAAGTATTCCGCACTTCCTTGGGGTCAATGAAAGCAATGCTCATCTGGCGGCGGCGGTGGCAGGTTTAGGCATTATTCAGACGTTTCAGTATTCGACAAAAAGGCATTTACAGGCGGGGACGTTAACTGAAATTCTTAGTGACTGGCGACCTGACGCTTATCCGTTTCATGTGGTTTATCCGCAGAACCGGCATCTGACACATCGACTGAGAGTGTTTATCGCCTGGCTGGCAGAGGTGTTTCCTGCCGCGCTGAAGGGATAGCCGGGTGTTAACCCGGCTGGGGTTTAATTGAGCGTGTAATCCAGCGTGATTTCCGCGTTCAGCAGCTGTGAAACCGGGCAGCCGGCTTTCGCTTTCTGAATAACGCCATCGAACTGCTGAGGGTCAATGCCAGGGACAGTAACCTTGCTCTGCAGTGCGACCTTCGTAATGGCGAAACCGCCCCCTTTTTTATCCAGTGACACGTCGGCGGTGGTATCAATGGAATCGGCGGTGTAGCCTGCTTCACCCAGCATCAGCGACAGTGCCATCGAAAAACAGGCTGCGTGTGCGGCACCAATCAGTTCTTCCGGGTTGGTCCCTTTTTCGCCTTCAAAACGGGTGTTGAAGCCGTAAGGCTGTTGATTGAGAACGCCGCTCTCGGTAGAAACAGTTCCTTTTCCGCGTTTAATATCGCCAGACCAGTGTGCTGAACCGTGCTTATGAATTGTCATTCTTGCTCTCCTTTTGGCTTACAAAGGGTTAAGTATAGACCAGAGATCTGACGCGTCCTGGAACACAGAGTATTCTGGTTAGCGTTGATGCGATACATCACTTCGAACCATCAAAAGGGAAAGGCCTATGATGCTAAACACCAGGACTGTCGTGGCGCTGACCACGCTCGCCGTGACGCTCCCCCTCTTTGCCAGCACGCCGGAGAATTTTATCTATACCAGCTCGGGCGACCTTGATGCCGCCGCCGCGCTTATCGCCCGTCGTGATATCGGTGGCGCGCAGATCGTTTATAACTGGCGTGCACTGGAGCCGGAGAAAAACAGATATGACTTCTCATCCATAGAGCGAGACCTGGCGCGCCTGAAGGCCAGCAATAAAAAGCTGTTTATTCAAATTCAGGATCGCTTCTTCGAAAAAGATGCCCGGTATGTCCCTGATTATCTGATGGCAGACACGAAGTACAGCGGCGGTATTTCTCCGCAGTTTGACAACCCTGGTGAAGGGAAACCAACAGGTTCAGGCTGGGTAGCCCGGCAGTGGGATCCTGCCGTGCGTGAGCGGTATCAGGCCTTACTGGCAGCGCTGGCGAAGCGTTTTGATGGCCAGGTTTACGGTGTGAACTTACCTGAAACCGCGATTGACCTTGATGAGAAAAAGCCGCCGACAGGATTTTCGTGCGACAACTATTTTGCCGGAGAAATGGAAAACCTCACCTTTGCGCGAAAGGTTTTCACGCAATCCCATATCGTACAATATGTGAACTTCTGGCCGTGTGAATGGAACAATGACCATAATTACATGGGGCGGCTGTTTGAATACGCCAGTGCCCATAGTATCGGGCTTGGCGGACCGGATATTGTTCCCAACCGCAAGGCGCAAATGAAAAACGCCTATCCGTTCTTTAACCAGTATAAAAACAAACTGCCGCTGGTCGCCATGGCCGTTCAGGAGCCCACGCTTACCTACAGAAACCCGGCTACCGGCAAGCCCTTCACCAAAGATGAATTTGTTCAGTTCGCAGAAGCGTATCTCGGCGCAGATATTATTTTCTGGAGCACGACGTCGCCCTGGCTGACGACGAAATAAGCCACAGGCTCACTGCGCGGGCATCAGTTCAGATGCCCTGCAATTTCATCAAGAAAGACGCGCAGGGCCGCAGGCTGATATTCCCGCGACTGGTAAATCCCGTGAATGGCGAGCGGCTTAGGGACTAAGTCTGTTAGCACCGGGACCAGCAGCCCTTGCTCGAGCGCCCCTTGCGCTTCGTGCTCGGGCAGCATTGCAATACCGCAATGTTTAACCGCCGCGTCCATCAACAACGACGAGATGCTGGCGCTAAGATTGCCGCTCACCGCGACGCTCACGCTTTCGCCTTCCAGCGTCACAAAATGCCACGACTGACCCGCAAAGAAGCTGTAATGCAGACAATTGTGCTGCGCCAAATCCTCAGGCGTCACGGGCGTGCCGTGCTGCGCAAGATAGTCCGGCGAGGCGCAAAGCACCGAACGGCACTCGCCCAGCCTGCGGGCAATCATCCCCGGCTCCGGGTTATCGGTAATTCGCACGGCTACGTCAATACGCTCGCCCACCAGACTCACGGGATGGTTATTCACATCCAGTTCAATTCTGAGCTGCGGATAACGCGCCAGCAGCCCGGGCAGTACCGGCGCAATCATGTGCATGGCGGTAAAGTGCGCGCAGGCTACCCGTAAGGTGCCGGAAGGTAAATCTTTCTCCGACTGGCCTTCAATCTCCTGCGACAGTTGCGAAAGGGTACGCGTTTTCTGCAGTACCTTTTCCCCTGCTGCGGTCAGCGTCAGCTTGCGCGTTGAGCGGTTCACCAGCCGGGTCCCCGCCCACTTCTCCATCTGCTCAAGATAACGGCTTACCATGGGCCGGGAAATGCCCAGCGCACGGGCTGCGGCACTCAAACTTCCCAGCTCGCAAATCCGGTTATAGACCTGTGCGGCAATAACGCGATCCATATAACGCTCCATTTGCTCGATTTATGAAACTAAGCATGTCTTGTTTCAGGAATTCTGGCAAATGGAGAGTTCGGTACAATAGGGTCTTTCCTGATAAAAAGAGACATGATGATGAAGCTCACTCGCCTTGCACTGCTATGCACCCTCTTCACGCCGGCGGTCTTTGCCGCACCGTTGACCATTGATACCTGGAACCCGCAGGAGAAAGGCATTTTTGCGGTCTCGTCGACGCTGGTGTCCGGCCCGAAAGAGGCCGTCCTGTTTGACGCGCAGTTCAGCGTGAAAGACGGTGAAGCACTGGTGGAGAAAATTCGCCGCAACGGTAAAACCCTGAACAAGATTGTGATCACCTCCGGCGATCCGGACTTCTACTTTGGTCTGCAGCCGCTGGTTAAAGCGTTCCCGAATGCGAAAGTCGTGGCGACTCAGCAGGTGGTTGACCATATCAAGGCCACCAAAGATGCCAAGCTGGCCTTCTGGGGCCCACAGATGAAAGACGGCGCGCCAACAACGCTGATCGTTCCCCAGGTGCTGACCTCCACCACGTTTATGGTTGATGGTGAGAAAATCGATATTGAACAACCAGACAGCTACGCGGCCTATGTCTGGATCCCGTCAGCGAAGACGATTCTTGGCGGCACGGGCGTTTCATGGGGCATCCATCTGTGGACGGCCGATACCCAGACCAGGGCGCGTCGCCAGCAGTGGCAGGACACGCTGGAAAACATGGCAGCGCACAAACCGGAGCGCGTGATCCCGGGTCACTATCTGGGGACGCCACCGTCAGGTACCGGCGCTATCGATTTTACCCGTGAATATCTGCAGCGGTTCGAGCAGACGCTGGCTAATCACAAAGATTCTGCTGGCGTCATTAGCGCCATGAAAAAAGCGTATCCGGGCCTTGCCGAAGAGAGCTCGCTGGAATTAAGTGCGAAAGTGAATACCGGCGAAATGAAATGGTAAATTAATCTCTGCTCCTGCTATTTTCTCGGATAGCAGGAGCAGCATCAAAATATTCCCCCTCGTCCCCTGTCATTATTCCTCCATTTCTAAAAGTGTCTAAAAGCATGCACTTATGTCATTTTTATTTCTAAGATGAATCTTAGACACAGCAAGGAAAATATTTGCCATTCTGTTTGTGAATTACATTTTTTGCGAGCCGTACCATTACACAGACAACGACACGGAGGCAGCATGTTTACTTATTACCCGGCAAATACCGCAGCAGCACAACCTGAACTCGTTAACGCGATCGCACAAGGTCTTCACGCCGAACACGGTGCTGTGACTGAAGATGACATTTTGATGGAACTGACCAAATGGGTGGAATCCACAGACAATGACATCCTCAGTGACATCTACCAACAGACCATTAACTACGTGGTCAGTGGACAGAATGCCTCTTTGTAAAAACCTGCTAAGCTGGATCTGCAACCTAAGGGGTTACATTTCGTTTGCGTAAGCAAACTTGTCCTTAAAACTATCAACAGGATTGAGGAGTAAAGATGAAATCGAACCGTCAGGCACGCCATATTCTGGGACTGAACTACAAGCTTTCTAACCAACGTAAAGTGGTGATTGAGGGCGACAGTGAAACGCAAGTCACCCATGCCACCGGCAGAAAACGCCACGCTGGCAAGTAAGTTCCAGTAAGAGATCCTGAACACCATCGGCAAAACCGATGGTGTTTTTGTTTATGTGTTGCGGTAATTAACATTTAGCTCCTTTATAATACCGCCTGACCGCACCCCACCGCACAGGCCAGAAAGATGACAAACAGCAGTGTCAGGGACGGATCTTCAAAAAAAGAGTGAGTGACATGGACAACAAACTGAAAAAACATCGTTCCTTATATATCCCTTATGCCGGTCCGGTTTTACTGGAATTCCCCCTGCTCAACAAAGGCAGCGCCTTCAGCATGGAAGAGCGCAGCAGCTTCAACCTGCTTGGTCTGCTGCCCGAAGTGGTGGAAACCATTGAAGAACAGGCTGAACGTGCGTGGATCCAGTATCAGGGTTTCAAGACTGAAATCGATAAGCACATCTACCTGCGTAACATTCAGGACACCAATGAAACCCTCTTCTATCGCCTGGTTCAGAACCACCTCGAAGAGATGATGCCGGTGATCTACACCCCAACGGTGGGTGCGGCGTGTGAACGTTTCTCTGAGATCTACCGTCGCTCCCGCGGCGTATTCATCTCTTATCAGAACCGTCACAATATGGACGATATTCTGCAGAACGTGCCGAACCACAACATCAAGGTCATTGTTGTGACTGACGGGGAACGTATTCTCGGCCTCGGGGATCAGGGTATTGGCGGAATGGGGATCCCAATCGGTAAGCTCTCCCTGTACACCGCCTGTGGGGGTATCAGCCCGGCGTACACCCTGCCGGTAGTGCTGGATGTGGGTACCAACAACCAGCAGCTGCTCAACGATCCGCTGTACATGGGCTGGCGTCATCCGCGCATTACCGACGATGAGTATTATCAGTTTGTTGATGATTTTATCCAGGCCGTTAAGGCACGCTGGCCGAACGTGCTGCTGCAGTTTGAAGACTTTGCGCAGAAGAACGCCATGCCGCTGCTGAATCGCTACCGCGATGACATCTGCTCATTCAACGACGACATTCAGGGCACCGCCGCCGTGACCGTTGGGACGCTGATCGCCGCCAGCCGTGCGGCAGGCAGCCAGTTGAGCTACCAGAAAATCGTCTTCCTGGGGGCAGGCTCTGCGGGCTGCGGTATTGCCGAGCAGATTATTGCTCAGACGCAGCGCGAAGGCTTGAATGAAGAACTGGCCCGTTCCCGCGTCTATATGGTTGACCGTTTCGGCCTGCTGACCGACGGTATGCCTAACCTCCTGCCGTTCCAGACCCGACTGGTTCAGAAACGCGAGAATCTGAAAAACTGGGATACCGACAACGAGGTGCTCTCCCTGCTGGACGTGGTGCGCAACGTGAAGCCGGACATTCTTATCGGCGTTTCCGGGCAAACCGGTCTCTTCACCGAAGAGATTATTCGCGAAATGCACAAGCACTGTGAACGCCCTATCGTGATGCCGCTCTCTAACCCGACTTCCCGTGTAGAAGCAACGCCGCAGGACATCATCGCCTGGACCGAAGGTAACGCACTGGTGGCAACCGGCAGTCCGTTCGACCCGGTGGTGTGGAAGGATAAAACCTATCCGATCGCGCAGTGCAACAACTCCTACATCTTCCCGGGGATTGGTCTGGGGGTTATCGCGTCCGGTGCGTCACGCATTACCGATGAAATGCTGATGTCAGCCAGCGAAACCCTGGCGAAACACTCACCGCTGGTGAATAACGGTGAAGGCCTGGTGTTACCAGAGCTGAAAGACATTCATAAGGTGTCCCGCGCGATCGCTTTCGCAGTAGGAAAAATGGCACAGCAGCAAGGCGTGGCGGTGAAAACCTCCGCCGATGCGCTGCAGCAGGCCATTGACGACAACTTCTGGATGCCGGAATACCGCAGCTATCGCAGAACGTCTATCTAAAGAACAGGCCGGGTCAGGCAATCATGCCTCCCGGCCTGCCATTCTGCCCGCGCTTGCCGGGCCGTAAAATCCCCGCTACACTGCCATCATCCATTAACCTACTGAATATATAAGGAGGCCAATTATGCTGTACTGTGAAATTTTCAATGTTTCACATACATTTGGTGATCGCACCAGCTCAAGCGTTATCGGTATCGTGCTGCGATAACTTCTGCTTGAGCGAAGACACCAACCCCTAAATCCCTTCTCTCGGGCTTACTGAGTTATCGTCAGCGATGTTTGACGAGGCATAAACATGCCTGTAACTCTTGGGTAAGCAACAATGAGCACTTTACTCACTGCACAATCTCTACGTGTTGATACGGCGTTTGGTACGCTCTTCGACTCTCTCTCCTTTACGCTGAAAAAAGGCGATCGCATCGGTCTGCTGGGCGACAACGGCTGCGGTAAAAGTACGTTGCTGAAGGTGCTGGACGGTACGGACACGCCTGCCGCCGGAACGGTCGCGCTGGCCGGGCACTGCATCATGGCGCGCGTAGAACAACATCTGCCGGACGGGATTTATCCCCTGAGCATGCTGGATGCCGTGCTGGCACAACTGCCTGCGGCTGAACGCGAGAGCCTGCGCTGGAAAGCGGAAACGCTGCTGGCGAGTATGGGCTTTACGCCGCAGGACTGGACATTAACCTCGGCAACGTTGAGCGGCGGGCAACATACGCGTCTGCTGCTGGCGCGGGCTTTGATTAATGCGCCGGACCTGCTGCTGCTGGATGAACCGAGTAACCACCTCGATTTACCCACCATGCTCTGGCTGGAGCAGTTTTTACAGGCCTGGTCAGGCAGCTTTGTGCTGGTTTCACATGACAGGCAGCTGCTGGATGCCGTGACCAACGGCAGCTGGATCCTGCGCGATAAGATGCTGCATTACTTTGCCCTTCCCTGCACCGCCGCACGCAAAGCGCTGGATGAGAAAGACGAAAGTGATGCGCAGCGCCACAAGGCAGAACAAAAGGAGATCGACCGCGTCGCGGCCAGCGCAAAAAGACTGGCGACCTGGGGCAAAGTCTACGACAACGAAGACCTGGCCCGCAAAGCGAAACAGATGGAAAAGCAGGTTGAACGGCTGAAAGAGAGCCAGACGGAGGTCACGGCGGGAAGTCAGTGGACATTAACCCTGCGCGGCGACGCGCTGCGGGCCGACCGTCTGCTGGAGCTGGAAAACCTCGCGGTGCCGCCGGCTCCCGGGCTGCCTGCGCTGTTTAACATTGACATCGCGCGTCTCAAAAGCGGCGATCGCGTGGCCATCGTTGGACGTAACGGCTGCGGTAAATCATCCCTGATGAAGCTGATCTGGCGGCATTTTCGCGGCGAGCAGGCTGACGATGGGCTGAAACTCCACCCACGCGTATCGCCTGGCTATTATGACCAGACACTGAACCAGCTCCCGGACGATGCATCGCTGTTTGACGCACTGGAGCCGTTTGCACCCGATCCGCAGAATCGCAAGATGGCCCTGATCGGTGCCGGCTTTGCGTGGCCACGTCATGGTCAGAAAGTCAGTACGCTCAGCGGTGGAGAACGCTCTCGCCTGCTGTTTGTTGGCCTGACGTTAGCGCGCTATAGCCTGCTGATGCTGGATGAACCGACCAACCATCTGGACATGGAAGGCAAAGAGGCGCTGACAGAAACCCTGCAGCAATTTGAAGGTGGCGTGCTGCTGGTCAGCCATGACCGTCAATTAATCAGCCAAAGCTGCAACCGTTTCTGGCTGATTGAGGACGGCAGGTTGAGTGAATGGCATGACGCCGAAGCGGTCTTTGAACGGCTGCGTGAAAGTGCGGGCCTGATAACATCGCCGTGTTCACCGAAACAACAGCACGATCGCCCTTCGCAGTTTGACGACCTGCTTGAACGGCTGATCGCGCTGGAGACATTGCTGGAGGAAGACCTGGCCCGCAAACCGAAGCACCAGAAGCCGCAGTTGCAGGCGCAATGGCGCCAGGAGATTGAGGCGATAGAAGCAAAACTGTAAGTCCGCGCCCGGCGAGCGTCTCGCCGGGTCGCTCTGCCCCTGAACGCCCCCCTGAATATTAGAGGATCGCTGTATTCTTAATCCGAAATCGAATCAAATGATGACATTATGTTGCTGCCACCTTGCATTAACGCGCCTAAGTATTAATCCTTAAGAAGTAGTACACCTGCTATGCAGAATCTCATCATGAACAAGGAGAAACATATGAAGGCTGCTGTTGTCACTCAGGATCATCAGGTCAATGTCACCGAAAAATCATTACGTCCGCTTAAGCATGGAGAAGCCCTGCTGAAGATGGAATGCTGCGGCGTATGTCATACCGATCTTCACGTGAAGAACGGTGATTTCGGCGATAAGACCGGGGTGATCCTGGGTCACGAAGGAATAGGGATCGTTAAAGAGATTGGCCCAGGCGTCAACTCGCTGAAAATTGGCGACCGTGCGAGCGTGGCATGGTTTTTTGAAGGCTGTGGACACTGCGAATACTGTAATACCGGCAACGAAACCCTGTGCCGGCATGTGAAAAACGCGGGTTATTCCGTTGACGGTGGGATGGCTGAAGAGTGCATCGTGACAGCCGATTATGCGGTAAAAGTGCCGGACGGTCTGGATTCCGCAGCGGCGAGCAGCATCACCTGCGCGGGGGTCACCACCTACAAAGCGGTAAAAGTGTCCCACATTAAGCCGGGCCAGTGGATTGCGATTTACGGTCTTGGTGGTCTGGGTAACCTTGCGCTGCAGTACGCTAAAAACGTATTCAACGCCAAGGTCATCGCCATTGATGTGAACGATGAACAGCTGAAACTGGCCGCCAGCATGGGGGCAGATTTAACCATTAACTCTCGCAGCGAAGATGCAGCGAAAATTGTTCAGGAGAAAACCGGAGGCGCACATGCCGCGGTGGTAACTGCCGTGGCAAAAGCAGCCTTCAACTCAGCGGTGGATGCCGTGCGTGCGGGTGGCCGCGTGGTCGCCGTGGGCCTGCCGCCGGAAGCGATGAGCCTGGATATTCCACGCCTGGTTCTGGACGGCATTCAGGTCGTCGGTTCGCTGGTGGGAACCCGTCAGGACCTGATGGAGGCATTCCAGTTTGCGGCAGAGGGCAAAGTGGTGCCAAAAGTGACAATGCGTCCGCTGGAAGATATCAATGCCATCTTTAAAGAGATGGAGCAGGGTCAAATCCGCGGTCGTATGGTGATTGATTTACGCTCTTAATCGCCGGTTGCCGGGGGGGTGGTTTTGCCTTACCCGGCATTTCACTACGACGATCGCCGGTCAGAAATCCACTCCTGAACCTCAATCTGAAAGGTATCCGGCGCTTTGCGGTACATCTTGCGCGCCAGATCGAGAATGGTATGTCGCGCTAACTCCTCTTCCATCCGTTGCTGTGCGCTGTCCATGACCGAACGTACGCCACACGGGCCATTGCACACCCAGGCAGGAGGCGTTTCATTAAACACCGCCAGCCGCTGACGCACCTCGCGACACTCAAACATGTTCTTCTCACCGTCAATGGCGTGCGCCACATCCAGTACGGTGATCAACTCCGCCGGGCGCGCCAGTTTAAACCCGCCGCCCTTACCTTCCGTGCTGCTCACCAGCCCGGCACGTGACAAACGGGTGAAGATTTTTCCCAGGTAATCATACGGCACACCCTGCAGGGCGGCCATTTCCCGGACGCTCATCTCACGCTCATTGCCTTTTGCATCCACCATGCACATCAGGCTGTGAATGCCGTATTCCACACCGGAACTGTAAAACGCCATGGTTAACTCCGAAGTTATTTATCTGGGTCATTATAACGGCGTTATTGCCCACAATCACAACTACCCTCCCCTTTTTCATTAACATGCTGATTTTATGCAGCATTAAAATTTAACTCAGAAAGAAGTTGTCGCAGTTAACTGCGACAAGTATAGTTGCAGTTATGTCAGGTATACAGCGTGATGATCAAAAGGATCGAAGATGAAAAAGCAGATTTTAATTGTGGGCAGTGGTTTTTCCGGCATGTGGGCTGCCGTCAGTGCCGCGCGTCTGAATGCGCTGGAGGGCAATAACAGCCTGAAGATCGCCGTACTGGCACCCGCCCCCGAGTTGCGTGTTCGCCCGCGCTTCTATGAAGAGAACGTGACGTCGCTGGTCTCTCCGCTGACCGGACTATTCGCTGAACTGGGTATTGATTTTATCGCCGGCAAAGCAGAATTCATTGATATAAAAGGGAAAAGTGTTTCCTATCGTGATGCGAATGGCGTAACTGCCGCAGTGAGTTACGAGCGGTTAGTGCTGGCCACCGGCAGTCAGAGCAAGCGTCCACCGATTGCCGGGCTGGCTGAGTACGCCTTTGATATCGATCAGCTTGAATCCGCACAGACCTTTGAGCAGCATCTTGACTCCCTGGTCTCGCGCCCTTCCACCACTGCGCGCAATACCGTGGTTGTCTGTGGCGGCGGTTTTACCGGCATTGAACTGGCAACCGAGCTTCCTGCCCGACTGCGCGCTCGCTTCGGTGATGATACAGCGACAAGAGTTATCGTAGTTGAAAGGGGTCATGTCATTGGCGGACGATACAGTGAAGCATTGCGTAACACCATTGAAGACGCGAGCCAGGAACTGGGGATTGAGTGGCGTCTGAACAGTGAAATTGAGGCCATCGATGCGAACGGCGTAACGCTGAAAAACGGCGAACGTATCCCCGCTGCAACCGTAGTCTGGACGGCAGGCGTTGAAGCAAACCCGCTTGGACAACAGATTAACGGCGAACGCGATAACCAGGGGCGTCTAAAAGTGACAGAAACGCTGCAAGTTCCGGCTCATCCGGACGTGTACGCGACGGGAGATATGGCCTACGCCAGAACGGACGAGATGGGGAACACGGCGCTAATGACCTGCCAGCACGCGATCCAGTTGGGTAAATTTGCCGGCCACAACGCGGCAGCCAGCCTGTTGAATCGCACGCCTTATCCTTACCGCCAGGTTAACTACGTGACCTGTCTGGACCTGGGTGCCTGGGGTGCCGTTTACACTGAAGGGTGGGACCAGGCCGTCAAATCGGTGCGTGATGACGCAAAGAAAATCAAAATCGCCATCACCAATGAACTTATCTACCCGCCAGCAGCGGACAAAGCCGTGGCGTTTGCCGCTGCCGATCCGTTGGCGAAATTTGTCTAATGCCCTTCTACCGCGCCTTACCGGCGCGGTTCAACGTGCGGAAGCGAGCGAACCGGCGTCTGCCTTTCTGGCCCGAATGTGCGCGTAGATCAGCAGTGAACTCATGGCTGAGAAAGAGAGCACAGCCGCTGGCAGCGTGACATAGCTCCAGCTAAAGCCTAGCGTGATCATCATCCCGCCAAAATACGCCCCTATCGCACTGCCGAGGTTAAATGCCATCTGCCCGCCAGCGGCACCCAGCATCTCACCGCCCTTCGCATTTTGCAGGAGAAGGATCTGCAGCGGCGCAGAGAGTGCAAACAGCCCGGCACAGCAGATAAAGCCCATCACCAGCGACGCCGTTTTATGTTCCCCAAAGGCGAATAGCAACAGCAGTGACGCGACAATGACCATGTCGGTGGTGGCGGCAATACGCAGTGGACTGAAGCGACCCGATAATTTCCCGCTCAGGAGATTACCTAACACCATACCCAGCCCCATCAGCATCATGATGACCGTCATGACGCCTTCGGAGAAGCCAGAGACGTTGACCATAAACGGTTTGACGAAGCTGAACCACGCAAACACACCAGCATTGCCAAACATGGTGGCGGCAAAAATCAGCCACGGCTCCGGTTTTTTCAGAAAGGAAAATTGCGCGGTCAATTTGATTTCGGAGCGATCATGGATGTGCGGCACCCAGACCAGTACCGAGATGATCACCAGAGCATCAAACAGGGCAATCAGGAAAAAGGTGTAGCGCCAGCTGAATTCATGACCCAGCCAGGTGCCCAGCGGTACGCCCACCAGATTGGCAACCGTCATGCCGGCTATCATGCCCGCCACGGCGACCGTCACCTTCCCCGGAGGCGCAATTCTCGAGAGAATAATCGCCCCGACGCCAAAAATGGCGCCGTGCGGAAAACCGGAAATCAGCCGCCCTATAGCCAGCCAGGCATACGACGTTGAAAAGGTAAAAATTGCATTTCCGACGGCACACAACACCACCAGAAACAACAGCGTGGATTTTAACGAGAACTTGCCTGAGAACAACGCCACAATCGGGGCACCAATCACCACACCAAAGGCGTAAAACGAAATCATATTCCCGGCTGCGGGAATTGAAATTCCGGTGTCATGGGCCAGTTCAGTTAATACGCCCATAATGCCAAATTCAGCCATTCCCAGGCCAAACGTGCCAAGTGCCAACGAAAAAATTGTCTTTTTCATACCACAACCACTGGTTAACAACGCGCGACGGGCATTATTGAACAATCTTGTATGGTGAGCCAGTTCAAATCAGCTGGCTGACACGTTAATCCATTAATTCAGGTGGATTACACTTCATAGTGCGGCCCCGCTTTTTCCCGCGCCGGACAACCTGAGGATGACAATCATGGGAAGCAAGAAGAAAACCAGTGTCGCAGTTGATGTCATAAAGCATGAGCCGTTAAAAACGAAAGAGTATGAAAAAGAGCTTCGTCGCCTCCACGTTGAACTGGTTAAGCTCCAGCAGTGGGTCGTCGCAAAGGGTTTAAAGGTCTGTATTGTCTTTGAAGGGCGCGACGGTGCCGGTAAAGGCGGAACCATTAAAGCCATCACTGAACGCGTTAGCCCACGCGTCTTCCGGGTTGTTGCGCTCCCCGCCCCGACGGAAAAAGAGAAGACCCAGCTCTATTTCCAGCGCTATGTCCCCCACCTGCCAGCCGCCGGCGAAATCGTCATTTTTGACCGCAGCTGGTACAACCGCGCGGGCGTTGAACGGGTGATGGGATTCTGCACACCGGAGCAGGTCGAGAAGTTTCTTGATGGCACGCCGGTGATGGAAAAAGCAATGGTGGATGCCGGGATCATCCTGCTTAAATACTGGCTGGAGGTCACGCCGAAAGAACAGGAGCGTCGTCTGCGCGATCGTATTAACGACGGGCGAAAGACCTGGAAATTATCGCCAATGGACATTAAGTCTTTCAATTTGTGGGATGAATATACCGTGGCGCGAGATGCGATGTTTGCAGCCACCGACACCGCCTGGGCGCCGTGGTTTGTCGCCCGTTCGGAAGATAAAAAACGCGTGCGCCTGAACATTATTTCGCACCTGCTGGCGCAAATCCCGTACAAAGCCATTCACATCGAAGCGGTGAGTTTGCCGAAGCGTAAGATTGGTAAAGTGAAGCCGACCCAATACCCGTTCCGGTATGTTGAAGAGCGTTTTTGACTGAAGCGTTCGCGGGTCATTCGCTGACCCGCGAGCGCGGGACTTACGGCATCCCTTTCGTACTTTCCTGTTTCGCTTCCAGCCGCTCAACGTCACGGTACCAGCGCGGGTGGTGTTTCTGCGCCCAGCGGCGGCTCACTTTCCCTTCAATCATGCCTTTAATCGACCCTTTGACCCAAAAGGCCATATACATGTGGATCAGGATGGCGTGGATCAGAATAATGGCTGACGTCGCGTGAATGAGCAGCGCGTAGCGAATCACCTGAATGGGGAAGTAGTGCGCAAAGTACGGCCGCCAGATAATGACGCCGGTGACCAGCAGAACAAAAATCATGCTCATGATGGTCCAGAACATCATCTTCTGCCCGGCGTTGTATTTCCCGACCTTCGCAACCTTATGCTCATTGCCCTTCAGCACCTCAATAATCCCCTTCAGCCATGGAATGTCATGCTTATCCGGAATATTGTGATGTACGAAGCGCGCAAACATAAACATCAGCACCACGAAAATCAGCACGCCGAAGAACGGATGCAAAATACGCCCCATCTGTGGCGTCCCGAAGGTTTCCGTCAGCCACTGCAGCGTCGGGAAGAAAAAGGAGATCCCCGAGACCGCGACCAGGAAGAAGCAGATCACTACCGTCCAGTGACAGGCACGGTCGACAAACTTCGTGCGCACAATCCATGACTTACTCATGAGGTTCCTCCTCGTCGTCATCCACCGCTTTGTTGGGTCCGATACCGATGTAGTGATAAATCAACCCGGCGAAAGTAGCGATAAAGCCCGCCGCAGAGAGCGGTTTAAGCGCCCCTTTCCACAGGTTGATCGAGGTATCGATCGCAGGATCTTTCGGCAGATTGTGGTACAGCTCCGGCTGGTCGTTATGGTGCAGAACATACATCACGTGCGTTCCCCCCACACCCTGCGGGTTATAAATGCCCGCACTGGCGTAACCGCGCGCTTTCAGTTTGTCCACGCGCTGCTGGGCTACCTCCAGCATCTCTCTTTTTGTCCCGAAGTGGATAGCCCCGGTCGGACAGGTTTTCACGCAGGCAGGCTCCTGCCCGACGCTCACGCGATCGACACACAGGGTGCATTTGTAGACCCGGTTATCCTCTTTACTGAGGCGCGGAATATTAAACGGACATCCCGCAATGCAGTAGCCGCAACCGATGCAGTTATCCTGCTGGAAATCGACAATCCCGTTGGCGTACTGGACGATGGCCCCGGCTGACGGACAGGCCTTCAGGCATCCCGGATCTTCGCAGTGCATACAACCGTCTTTACGGATCAGCCACTCCAGCTTGCCGTTCTGATCGGTTTCGCTAAAACGCATCACCGTCCAGGATTTGGCACTCAGATCCGCCGGATTATCGTAAACCCCGACGCAGTGCCCTACTTCATCGCGGATATCGTTCCACTCCGAACAGGCCACCTGGCAGGCTTTACAGCCTACGCAGGAAGTGACATCGATAAGCTTGGCGACTTCTGCCTTATCATCCCGCGCACGAGGCGCGGGGGTGATGGAGTTGGTCGCGGAGCGTTTAATAATGTCCTGTGTTTCCATTGCCATGTATTCGCTCCTTACGCTTTCTCGATGTTGACCAGAAACGCTTTGTACTCCGGCGTTTGCGAGTTGGAATCGCCGACGTTTGGCGTCAGGGTATTGGCGAGGTAGCCTTTTTGCGCCACCCCTTCAAAGCCCCAGTGCAGCGGAATACCGACGGTTTCCACCTGCTGACCATGCACGTTCAGCGCCTGCAGACGGCGCGTAACCACCGCAACCGCGCGAATAAAGCCGCGCTTGCTGCTCACCTTCACGCGGTCACCGTTGGCAATACCCTTCGCTTTCGCCAGCGTTTCGCTGATCTCCACAAACTGTTCTGGCTGGGCAATGGCGTTAAGCCGTGCATGCTTGGTCCAGGTATGGAAATGCTCCGTCAGGCGGTAGGTTGTCCCGACATACGGGAACCTGTCCTTCTTGCCTAAACGCAGGACGTCCTCTTCATAGATACGCACCACCGGACTGGATATGACGTTCGGGTGCAGCGGGTTGGTACCGAGCGGCGTTTCCATTGGCTCGTAGTGTTCCGGGAATGGCCCCTCCGCCAGCTTATCGAGGGCAAACAGGCGTCCCAGCCCTTCCGGCTGCATGATAAACGGCCCGGTCTCACTGCCCGGTGCGGCGGTGCTGAAGTCCGGAATATCGTTACCCGTCCATTTGCTGCCGTTCCATTCGATCAGCATCCGTTTCGGGTCCCACGGTTTGCCGTTGATATCCGCAGAAGCACGGTTGTACAGCACGCGACGGTTCAGTGGCCATGCCCACGCCCAGCCCAGCGTATTGCCCAGCCCTGACGGGTCAGCGTTATCGCGATTCGCCATCTGGTTACCCTGCTCCGTCCAGCAGCCGGTGTAGATCCAGCATGACGACGCGGTCGTGCCGTCATCCCGCAGCAGCGCGAAGCTGTTGAGCAACTGACCTTTCTTCGCCAGCAGCGTGCCGTTCGCGTCATACAGATCCGCCAGCGCAACGCCGTTATTCTCTTTGGCGACCTCTTCGGATACAGGATGGTCCGGCTGTTTGTAATTCCAGCTCATCCTCAGCAGCGGTTCAGCGCCTTTCCCCCCTTCGGTGCGATACATTTCACGCAGACGATGGTAAATCCCGGCCAGGATTTCGCCGTCGTTGCGCGCTTCACCCGGTGCATCCTGGCCTTTCCAGTGCCACTGCAGCCAGCGGCCGGAGTTGGCAATCGACCCGTCTTCTTCTGCAAAACAGGTGGACGGCAGGCGGAACACTTCGGTCTGAATCGATGCAGGATCGACGTCGTTCATCTCGCCGTGGTTCTGCCAGAAGTTGGAGGTCTCGGTCACCAGCGGATCGATAACCACCATGTATTTCAGTTTGCTCAGGCTGCGAACGACCTTGTTTTTGTCCGGGAAAGACGCCACCGGGTTAAAGCCCTGGCAGATGTAGCCCGTAACGTTGCCCTTATCCATCATGTTGAAATACTTAATGACGTCGTAGGCCTGGTCCCATTTCGGCAACCACTCGAAGCCCCAGTCGTTTTCCTTCTGCGCGGCATCGCCATAGAACGACTTCATCAGGCTGACGAAGAACTTCGGATAGTTACTCCAGTAGTTCACCTGATCGGCACGCGTCGCTTTTGGCGTGTTGGCCGCCAGATAGCTGTGCAAATCAGTCTGCTTTTCAGACGGCAACGTCAGATAGCCTGACAGGCTGGTCGACAGCAGGCCCAGATCGGTCAACCCCTGAATGTTGGAGTGTCCGCGCAGGGCGTTCACGCCGCCGCCGGCCATCCCCATGTTTCCAAGCAACAGCTGGATCATTGCCATGGTGCGGATGTTTTGCGCACCGACGGTATGCTGCGTCCAGCCGAGCGCATACAGGAACGTCGTGGTTCTGTCGGCGGCGCTGGTTGACGCCAGTACATCACACACCTTGAGGAAATCTGCTTTTGGCGTGCCGCAGATATTCTCCACGACGTCCGGCGTATAGCGGGAAACATGCTGTTTCAGCAAATTCCATACGCAGCGCGGATGGCTCAGGGTCTCATCGCGTCTGGCGTAGCCGTTTTCATCGAACTGGTAGTTCCAGGACGATTTATCGTACTGCCGTTTTTCCGCGTCATAACCGCTGAACAACCCCTCTTCAAAGGCAAAATCATCCCGTACCAGGAGGCTGGCATTGGTGTAATGCTTAACGTATTCAGCGTTAATTTTATTGTTTTCAATCAGGTACAGCAGAACGCCCGAGAGGAACGTAATGTCCGTACCGGAGCGAATAGGCGCATAGATATCCGCCACCGATGCCGTACGCGTAAAGCGCGGATCGACAACGATCAGCGTCGCATCGTTATTGTTTTTCGCTTCCATCGCCCAGCGGAAACCCACCGGATGGGCTTCAGCGGCATTACCGCCCATCACCATCACGACGTTGGCGTTTTTAATATCAACCCAGTGGTTGGTCATCGCACCGCGACCAAATGTTGGAGCAAGACTTGCTACCGTTGGTCCGTGTCAGACGCGCGCCTGGTTATCTACCGCCAGCATGCCGAGAGAGCGCACAAATTTTTGCGTCAGCATGCCGGTTTCATTACTTGCCGCGGATGCGCACAGCATGCCGGTCGACAGCCAGCGGTTCACCGTAACGCCCTGCGCGTTCTTTTCGATAAAGTTGGCGTCGCGGTCAGCTTTCATCAGTTTTGCGATTCGGGAAAACGCCTCATCCCAGGAGATACGCTGCCATTTGTCAGATCCTGGCGCACGGTATTCCGGATAGCGCAGACGGTTTTCGCTGTGGACATAATCCAGCAGACCCGCCCCTTTCGGACAAAGTGCGCCACGGCTCACCGGATGATCCGGGTCCCCTTCAATATGATAAATCGCTTCTTTGGCGTTCTTCGCGCCATCGCCCAGGCTATACATTAAAAGCCCACAACCTACGGAACAGTATGTGCAGGTGTTACGGATCTCTTTCGCGCGCAGCAGTTTATAGTTGCGTGCCTGAGCCAGCGCCATTTTGGGTGCAAATCCCAGCATTGCGGCTGTTGTTCCGGCCATACCGCCCGCGCAGATTTTAAAAAATTGTCTGCGGCTGACGTCCATTGTTGTCCTCGTTTTCATTTAAGACTTCGCGCCGCAAACTAGCAGTAAAGCCCCTGTTTTTTTTGCGTCAAATCAAGGTCACTTGTCTTCACCCCCTTAATAGTCACCCCCACGGAGTTTAAATACCTCTTTTTGATTAAAGACTTAAGAGAATAATTCGCGATGGCAGGAGGATTAATGCTATAAATTTTTCCTTTGATTTTTATAGCGATGGCAGGGTTATGGACAGAAAGAGAGCAACGCTCACGGGACTGGCGGCGATACTGTTGTGGAGCACCATGGTTGGCCTCATTCGTAGCGTCAGTGAGGGGCTGGGACCGGTGGGAGGCGCCGCAATGATATACACCCTCAGCGGATTACTGTGCCTGGTGACGGTAGGATTTCCTGATATCAGACGGTTTTCACCCCGGTATCTTATTGCCGGCAGCGTGCTGTTTGTCAGCTATGAAATTTGCCTCGCCCTGTCGTTAGGCTATGCCGCAACGCGCTCCCAGGCTATCGAAGTGGGAATGGTCAATTATCTCTGGCCAAGCCTGACGATTGTATTTGCCATTTTATTTAACGGCCAACGGTCCACCCTGTGGGTGATCCCGGGCTTAGCCGTCTCATTGCTGGGCGTCTGTTGGGTATTAGGCGGAGAGCAAGGGCTACATCTTGATGACATCATGCGTAATGTCATCTCAAGCCCGCTCAGCTACGCGCTGGCGTTCGCCGGGGCTTTTATCTGGGCGGCTTACTGCACCGTCACCAGTAAGTTTGCCAACGGGCAAAACGGGATAACGCTTTTCGTGCTGCTCACCGCGCTCAGTCTGTGGGTGAAATATGCGTTCAGCGAACAGCCGCAAATGGTGTTTACTCTCCCGGTGGTCGTGAAGCTCATCATGTGCAGCGTCGCACTGGGGTTTGGCTATGCGGCATGGAATATCGGTATTCTTCATGGCAACGTCACGGTACTCGCAGCGGTATCCTATTTCACGCCTGTACTCTCAGCAGCACTCGCTGCCGTATTGCTGAATTCCCCCCTCTCGTTTTCTTTCTGGCAAGGCGCATTAATGGTTTGTGCCGGGTCATTGTTGTGCTGGTACGCCACGCGAAAATAATATCGCTCTTCTCTGCCGGGTCCATAATCGCCCGGCGGGAATTAACATAAATTTAATATGTGATCGCGCGTCAAAATAATGATCGGTGCGTTAGAAAAGCCGTTTAGATTCTGTTTATATTACCGCCCTTTCGTAAATCCCCGTCGTCTTTTATTGACATAACTTGACACCGTTACGTTATTAATCCCTTGCGAATATTAACAATGTATATAGCACAAAGTGCAATAGTGTGTTTCTGTGTGTTTCATGTCCAACAACGATTATCCCGTACAATTGAATAGTTAACCCATTGATTTTAAACAACTTGAATTTATATCAAACGAGCAAAAAGACAGAAAATACCGACAATTAACAAAAGAAACTAAAACGGCCGAAAACTATATTGCGGCCAATGGTTTTGTTGAATAATTCATCAAAAAATGCACAAATCCCCACCATCTCATTCGTTACAGCCGCAATTTATCCGATCCGGATCACACTAATTGAAATTATTGCTAATATTTTGAAACTTATTATTGAAACCCTACTACAAGATTCTTAAAAATAGCATGCCATTGATGATTAGCCTCGTTTAGAAATCGTTCAAAGTGGCTCAGGAAATACTGAAGAAAATTATAAGGAATATTTAAGATGAAACTTAAATTAGTTGCAGTGGCAGTGACTTCCATGTTGGCAGCAGGCGTTGTAAACGCGGCTGAAGTTTTTAACAAAGACGGTAACAAACTGGATCTGTACGGCAAAGTAACAGGTCTGCACTATTTCTCTGATGACGCTGGCAACGACGGCGACAAAACCTATGTTCGTCTGGGCTTCAAAGGTGAAACTCAGATCAACGACCAGATGACCGGTTACGGCCAGTGGGAATACGAGTTCAAAGGCAACCGCTCTGAATCTCAGGGTTCTGACGGCAACAAAACCCGCCTGGCATTCGCGGGCCTGAAATTCAACGAATTCGGTTCTTTCGACTACGGTCGTAACTACGGTGTTGCTTACGACATCGGCGCATGGACTGACGTTCTGCCAGAATTCGGTGGTGATACCTGGACTCAGACTGATGGCTTTATGACTGGCCGTACGACTGGCGTTGCAACTTACCGTAACACCGACTTCTTCGGTCTGGTTGATGGCCTGAACGTGGCTGCTCAGTACCAGGGTAAAAACGACCGTAACGACATCACCGAAGCGAACGGTGACGGCTGGGGTCTGTCTTCTACTTATGAATTCGAAGGCTTCGGTGTAGGTGCTACCTACGCGAAATCTGACCGTACTGACCGTCAGGTTGCTGCTGCAAGCAATCTGAATGCAGGCGGCGAAAACGCGGAAGTATGGGCTGCGGGTCTGAAGTACGATGCCAACAACATCTACCTGGCAACCACCTACTCTGAAACCCGTAACATGACCAACTTCGGTAGCGGTTTCATCGCTAACAAAGCGCAGAACTTCGAAGTGGTTGCTCAGTACCAGTTCGACTTCGGTCTGCGTCCATCCATTGCTTACCTGAAATCCAAAGGTAAAGACATTGGTACTTACGGCGACCAGGATCTGGTTGAATACGTTGACGTTGGCGCGAGCTACTACTTCAACAAAAACATGTCTACCTACGTTGATTACAAAATCAACCTGGTTGACGACAGCAGCTTCACTAAAGCAGCTGGCGTTTCTACCGACAACATCGTTGCTGTTGGTCTGACCTACCAGTTCTAAGATTTGTTAGTATAAAAAAGCCAGCCTTCGTGGCTGGCTTTTTTTATTCGGTTTGACTGGCGTAATAAAGGAGCACGCCATGCATATTTTCAAAGGACGCTGCCTGTGTGGGATGAGCCAATTCAGCGTTTCCCTCAACAACTTCGACGTCTATGCCTGCCACTGTACCCAGTGCCAGAAATGGTCGGGGGGAATGGCCATGTATCTGGAAGCGCAGGGTCAACCGCTTGTGGAAGAAGAGTCGATAGCCCCTTCTCATTTCACGTCATCTGCGCGCGGCGAACGCTGGTTTTGTCCCGGATGCGGTTGCCCGCTGTGGTTCACACTGACCGCACGCTCAACGACGCGCTATTTCATTCCCTGGACACAGCTTGAGATGAGCGAAGACGAACGTCGCCGTCTGATACTTGCCGCTGAAATCTATACAGAAACGCAACCCGCATTCTTTGGCCTGACCGGGCAATACGCGCGCTTTAGCGGCACCGAAATTGAAGCACACGACAAGCGCTGCCTGCTGACTCCCCATGACGCACACTGAGGGTTGCCCGGTAAGCATTGCACCACCGGGCCTGATTTTACTGTTTCGGTACGTTTGCCAGGCTAAACCAAATCCCGACCGCCAGCACCAGTAACATTGCGCCGGCACTGCCTAACGCCACGCTGTGCGACGTGATAAAGGCCGTTTTTGCCGCCGCAATTAACGACTCCGCCAGCCCTGGAGTCAGGCTCTGCGCCACGTTCACCGCTTCGCCAATCGATGACGAGGCCTTATCGGCCAGCGTCGCGCTCAGTCCCTGCGGCAGGACAATTGACGCCGAGAAGCTGCGGGTTAACAGCAGACCAAAAATGGCAATGCCCAACCCTGCGCCCAGCTCATAGGACATGGTTTCAATCGCCCCTGCGGCAGCCGCTTTCTCTTTTGGCGCGGCCGCCATAATTGCCGAAGTTGAGGCCAGTAGCGCACTGGCGGCACTGAAGCCCAGCAGCACCATCAGACTCCATGCCTGCCAGTGCTGCGTGCTGAAGTCGAGCATCGACAGACCGATAAAGCTGACGGCACTCAACCCCATTCCGCCTGCCGCCACCAGCCGCAGCCCCAGACGACCGACCAGCACACCGGCAATCGGCCCGCTAAACCCGCTGGCGACCATCAGCGGCAGCATAAACATCCCCGCTTCGAACGGCGTAAAGCCATGCACAAACTGCAGCTCCTGGGCCATCAACAGCTCAAACCCCACCAGCGCGATCATGGCGGTCATCGCCATCACGACACCGCTTAAAATAATGCGATGACAGAACAGGCGCATGTCGATCATCGGCACGCGGGCGCGAAGCTGGATCCGCACAAAGATCATCAGCATCACCGCTCCGGTGAGCAGCGTCATTGCCACCAGCCACGGAGAAAGCACCCCTTTGAGCGCGGTTTTCGCGCTGTAGACCAGCAGCAATATCGCCACAATCAGCATGATTGCATGGGCAATATTCAGCGGCTGTTCCGGGCGTCCCTGTTGAGGAGGCACCAGACGCGCGGCAAGGGAAACAACGATGACCACGATCGGCACGTTGATCAAAAAGACCGATCCCCAGTAAAAATGCTCCAGCAACATACCGCCAATCAACGGACCAAACGCCGCACCGCCTGAACCGACGGCGGCCCAAACCCCAAGCGCGATGTTGCGATCGCGCGCATTAACGAACAACGTGCGGATCCCCGCAAGCGTGGCCGGGATGATCATCGCCGCCCCAATCGCCAGCGAGGCGCGGGCAGCAATCAGCCATCCTGCTGAAGGCGCAAATGCAGCTGCCAGCGATGACAAGCCAAACAGCGTACTGCCAATTATCAACAACCGTTTAAAACCAATGCGGTCACCCAGTGCACCCATCGGCAGCACCATCCCCGCCATCACCAGCGAGTATATATCGATGATCCACAATAATTCGTTACCGCTGGCACCCAGCGTCATACTCAACGTCGGCGCCGCTACGTGCAGTACCGTCGCGTCGATCGCCACCGGGATATACACCAGCACGATAATGACTAACGCTAACCACTGACGAAACATAAATTTCCTTTTCTTTTAAATCATGGACACATGTCCAGCTTGCGATCCTACGTAAAGTTGAACGAGTGTCCAGCTTTTTGTTACACTTGTTTCAGTCCCATTAAGAGTGAGTGAAAATGCGATATCTGAGCAAGGATGAAAGGCGGGAAGAGATTTTACAGGCCGCTATGCGCGTGGCGCTCTCTGACGGACTTTCCGCAATGACGGTACGGCGAATTGCCGCCGAAGCCGGCGTCGCCACCGGACAGGTCCACCACCATTTCACCTCTGGCGGGGAGCTAAAATCGCTGGCTTTTGTGCGGTTGATCCGTGAACTGCTGGATGCGGATGTGGTCGGCAAGCAGGCCAGCTGGCGACAGCAGCTGCATGCCATGCTCGGCAGCGATGATGGCCGGTTTGAGCCCTATATTCGCCTGTGGCGTGAGGCGCAGATCCTGGCAAGCCGGGATACGGATATCAGGGGCGCATATGTACTGACCATGGAGATGTGGCACCAGGAGACCGT
The DNA here is from genome assembly GCF_002148625.1 of Enterobacter sp. J49. Classification (NCBI taxonomy): domain Bacteria; kingdom Pseudomonadati; phylum Pseudomonadota; class Gammaproteobacteria; order Enterobacterales; family Enterobacteriaceae; genus Enterobacter; species Enterobacter sp. J49. Next base: position 1,095,927 of record NZ_MWPY01000037.1, on the reverse strand, counting down.
CGCCCTTATCAAAGCAGGCACTGACGCGGGAGATTTTACCCCGGGCGATAGGCCAGAAAATATTGCCTGGCGTTTAATTGGTCTGGTGTGTGGCCTGGACGGCATTTATATATTAGATATCCCAGAGATGGACGACGCTGCCTTTAATAACCATCTTGATAAATTAATCTCTCTGGAATTGTGTTAATACTCACTTATGAGTATTAACAGCCCTCACTTACAATTCGTAACACATTAAGCGAACCCTTATTTCCCCTCCCGACTCAGGGATTCGCTTTTTTATCTATCCTTTCAGATGTATCCCAAACCATCCAATAATTCCAGAAACACACTGTCAGACATCCACCTGTTTTTATTCCATTTTTTCTTTTTATGGTTAAGCAAGAGGGCGACATGTCACAACAAAGTGAGAAGAATAATCCTTATCTGCTGAGCAACTGGAAACCCGAAAACACGCAATTCTGGGAGAATAAAGGAAAACATATAGCCCGAAGAAATCTTTTAATTTCTGTGGCTTGCCTGTTATTAGCGTTTTGCGTATGGATGTTATTTAGTGCCATTGCGGTCAATCTGAATAAAGTTGGATTTAATTTTTCCACCGACCAGCTTTTTATGCTAACTGCCTTACCCTCCCTGTCCGGTGCGATATTGCGCGTCCCCTATTCGTTTATGGTTCCTCTCTTTGGTGGACGCTACTGGACGGTGTTAAGCACGGTGATCCTGATTGTTCCCTGCGTCTGGTTGGGGATCGCGATTCAGGACACTGCCACTCCCTACTGGATCTTTATCGTCATCGCGCTGCTGTGTGGTTTTGCCGGCGCTAACTTCGCCTCCAGCATGGGCAATATCAGCTTCTTCTTCCCGAAAACGAAACAGGGTAGCGCCCTGGGGATTAACGGCGGGCTGGGGAACCTGGGCGTGAGCGTAATGCAGCTGGTCGCGCCGCTGGTGATCTTCCTGCCTATGTTCACCTTTCTCGGCGTAAACGGCGTGCCGCAGGATGACGGCTCAACGATGTGGCTGGCCAATGCCGCGTGGATTTGGGCGCCCCTTCTCCTGCTGGCCACGATTGCGGCGTTTTTCGGCATGAATGACATCGCGAGCTCTAAGGCCACGATTGCCAGCCAGCTACCGGTGTTAAAACGTTTTCACCTGTGGCTCCTGAGCCTCCTCTACCTGGCAACCTTCGGTTCGTTTATCGGTTTTTCAGCAGGCTTCGCCATGCTGTCGAAAACCCAGTTTCCTGACGTCAATATCCTCCATCTGGCTTTCTTTGGCCCACTGATTGGCGCGCTGGCCCGTTCTGCGGGCGGGATGATCTCAGACAAACTCGGCGGCGTACGCGTCACCCTGATTAACTTCGTCTTTATGGCGCTTTTCAGCGCCCTGCTTTTCCTGACGCTTCCCGGTTCCGGGTCGGGCAGTTTTCTCGCCTTCTATCTGGTTTTTATGGGCCTGTTCCTCACCGCCGGACTGGGCAGCGGGTCAACGTTTCAGATGATTGCCATCATTTTCCGCCAAATCACCCTCACCCGCGTGAAGCAACAAGGGGGAAGTGACGAGCAGGCGCAGCATGAAGCAGTGACCGAAACCGCGGCAGCGCTGGGCTTTATCTCCGCCATCGGTGCCGTCGGCGGTTTTTTCATTCCGAAAGCCTTCGGCACGTCGCTGGCCATGACCGGCTCGCCTGTGGGTGCCATGAAAGTTTTCCTCGTGTTTTACATCGTCTGCGTCCTGGTGACCTGGCTGGTTTATGGCCGCAAATCTTCACAACAATAACAATTACACATTCGCCTGAGAGTGGGCAGCCCTCTCCGAAAAGGCTATCGAAGCAGGAGAAATGTCATGAGTAAACTGTTGGATCGCTTTCGCTATTTCAAACAAAAAGGCGACAGCTTCGCCAATGGACACGGGCAGGTGTACAACACCAACCGTGACTGGGAGGACAGCTACCGACAGCGATGGCAGTTCGACAAGATTGTGCGGTCCACCCATGGCGTGAACTGCACGGGCTCCTGTAGCTGGAAAATCTACGTCAAAAACGGCCTGGTTACCTGGGAAACCCAGCAGACCGACTACCCGCGTACCCGCCCCGACCTGCCTAACCACGAGCCGCGCGGCTGCCCGCGCGGTGCAAGTTATTCCTGGTACCTTTACAGCGCCAACCGGCTGAAATACCCGCTGGTGCGCCGCACGCTGATCGAACTGTGGCGTGACGCGCTGGCGCAACACAGCGATCCGGTGCTGGCCTGGGATGCCATTCAGAACGATCCGCAGAAGAGCCGGAGCTACAAGCAGGCACGCGGACACGGCGGATTTATCCGCTCCAGCTGGAAAGAGCTAAACCAGCTGATTGCTGCCGCCAACGTCTGGACCATTAAACATTACGGCCCCGATCGCGTGGCCGGTTTTTCACCGATTCCGGCGATGTCGATGGTCTCGTATGCCGCCGGGACGCGTTATCTCTCTCTGCTGGGCGGCACCTGTCTCAGCTTTTATGACTGGTATTGTGATTTGCCGCCCGCCTCGCCCATGACGTGGGGCGAGCAGACCGACGTGCCGGAATCCGCAGACTGGTATAACTCCAGCTATATCATTGCCTGGGGGTCTAACGTTCCGCAGACGCGTACGCCAGATGCCCACTTCTTTACCGAGGTCCGCTACAAAGGCACCAAAACCGTGGCCATCACCCCGGACTTCTCCGAGGTCGCCAAACTGAGCGATCAGTGGCTGGCACCCAAGCAAGGCACCGACAGCGCGCTGGCGATGGCCATGGGCCACGTGATCCTTAAAGAGTTCCATCTCGACAACCCCAGCGAGTACTTCCTCAACTACTGCCGCCGCTACACCGACATGCCGATGCTGGTGCTGCTGGATGAACAGGCCGATGGCCGCGTGGTGCCGGGGCGGATGCTTCGGGCCTCTGATCTCACGGACGGGCTGGGTGAAGCCAATAATGCTGAGTGGAAAACCGTCGCCTTTGATATCGCCGGCGATCTGGTGGTGCCGAACGGGTCCATTGGTTTCCGCTGGGGCGAAAAAGGCAAATGGAACCTGGCGCCGCTGGCGGCAGATCATGAAACTGAGCTCACCCTCTCGCTGCTGATTACCCACGACAGCGTGGCAGAGGTGGCATTCCCCTATTTTGGCGGCAATGAAAATCCACACTTCCGTAGCGTCAAGCAGGAGCCGGTCCTGACGCGCCGTGTACCGAGTAAAACCCTGACGCTGGCCGATGGTAGCCAGAAACGGGTGGTCAGCGTTTACGATCTGATTCTCGCTAACTACGGCCTCGATCGTGGTCTGGAAGACAGCAACGCGGCGGGCAGCTATGACCAGATCAAAGCTTACACTCCCGCCTGGGGCGAGCAGATCACCGGCGTCCCTGCTTACCTGATAGAGAAAATTGCCCGTGAGTTTGCCGACACGGCGCACAAAACGCACGGCCGGTCGATGATTATCCTCGGTGCCGGGGTGAACCACTGGTACCACATGGACATGAACTACCGCGGGATGATCAACATGCTGGTGTTCTGCGGCTGCGTGGGTCAAAGCGGCGGCGGCTGGTCACACTATGTGGGTCAGGAGAAGTTGCGTCCGCAAACCGGCTGGCTGCCGCTGGCGTTTGCGCTGGACTGGAACCGTCCCCCGCGCCAGATGAACAGTACGTCGTACTTCTACAACCACGCCTGCCAGTGGCGTTATGAGAAACTGACCGCGCAGGAGTTACTCTCTCCGCTGGCGGACGCGACAAAATTCACCGGTCACCTGATCGATTTTAACGTCCGGGCAGAGCGTATGGGCTGGCTGCCCTCGGCACCGCAGCTAAACCTCAATCCGTTGCACATCAAAGCCCGGGCCGACGCTGCCGGCATGACCCCGCAGGAGTACACCGTGCAGGCATTAAAATCGGGCGATATACGTTTCGCCTGCGAACAGCCTGACAACGGTAAAAACCACCCGCGCAATCTGTTTGTCTGGCGGTCTAACCTGCTCGGCTCTTCGGGGAAAGGTCACGAGTACATGCTCAAATACCTGCTCGGTACCGAAAGCGGCATCCAGGGCGAAGATTTAGGGTCGACGGATGACGTTAAGCCCGAAGAGGTCGAGTGGCAAACTCGGGCCATCGAGGGCAAGCTTGACCTGCTGGTGACGCTCGATTTCCGCATGTCCAGCACCTGCCTGTTCTCCGATATCGTGCTGCCCACCGCGACATGGTATGAAAAGGACGACATGAATACGTCGGATATGCATCCGTTTATTCATCCGCTTTCAGCTGCCGTCGACCCGGCCTGGGAATCCCGCAGCGACTGGGAGATCTACAAAGGTATTGCCAGTGTTTTCTCAGAGGTGTGCATCGGCCATCTTGGCACCGAAACGGACGTGGTACTGCAGCCGCTGCAGCACGACTCCCCGGGGGAACTGTCACAGCCGTTTGATATTCAGGACTGGCGCAAAGGCGAATGCGATCTCATTCCGGGTAAAACGGCGCCGACGATTGCGGTGGTCGAACGGCATTATCCGGAAACCTACGAGCGCTTTACTTCACTCGGCCCGCTGATGGACAAACTCGGCAACGGCGGAAAAGGTATTTCATGGAATACCCAGAGCGAGGTCGATTTCCTTGGCAAGCTGAACTACGTCAAGCTCGATGGCCCGGCAAAAGGACGCCCGCGTATTGAAACGGCGATTGACGCCTCTGAAGTGATTCTCGCCCTCGCCCCTGAAACGAATGGCCAGGTGGCAGTGCGAGCCTGGCAAGCGCTGGGCGAACTGACCGGTCGCGATCACACCCATCTGGCGCTGAACAAAGAAGATGAGAAAATCCGCTTCCGCGATATTCAGGCCCAGCCGCGGAAAATTATCTCCAGCCCCACCTGGTCGGGCCTTGAGAGTGAGCATGTCTCCTATAACGCCGGTTATACCAACGTTCACGAGCTTATTCCCTGGCGCACCCTTTCCGGTCGTCAGCAGCTGTATCAGGACCATCCGTGGATGCGCGCGTTCGGGGAAAGTCTGGTGGCCTATCGCCCACCGATTGATACCCGAAGCGTTAGCCATATGCGCGAAATCCCGCCGAACGGCTTTCCTGAGAAGGCGCTGAACTTCCTGACGCCACACCAGAAATGGGGCATTCACTCGACCTACAGTGAAAACCTGCTGATGCAAACGCTGTCACGCGGGGGGCCTATCGTCTGGATCAGCGAAACCGATGCCAGAGAGTTAGGCATTGAAGACAACGACTGGATCGAAGCCTTCAACGCCAACGGGGCCCTGACCGCCCGGGCAGTGGTGAGCCAGCGCGTCCCGCCGGGCATGACCATGATGTACCACGCGCAGGAACGTATCCTGAATATTCCGGGTTCAGAAGTCACCGGCCGTCGCGGCGGGATCCATAACTCGGTGACGCGCGTCTGTCCCAAACCGACACACATGATTGGCGGCTACGCCCAGCTGGCGTACAGCTTCAACTATTACGGCACCGTCGGCTCTAACCGCGACGAGTTCATCATGATCCGCAAAATGAAAAACATTAACTGGCTGGATGGCGAAGGTCGGGATCAGGTACAGGAGGCGAAAAAATGAAAATACGCTCACAGGTTGGAATGGTGCTGAATCTCGACAAATGCATTGGCTGTCACACCTGCTCGGTCACCTGTAAAAACGTCTGGACCGGGCGTGAAGGTATGGAATATGCGTGGTTCAACAACGTTGAAACCAAACCGGGGATTGGCTACCCGAAAAACTGGGAAGATCAGGAGGAGTGGCAAGGCGGCTGGGTACGCGGGATCACCGGCAAGCTGACGCCGCGTCTCGGCGGGCGCGTGGGCGTGCTGTCAAAAATCTTTGCCAACCCGTCCCTGCCCGGCATTGATGATTACTACGAGCCCTTCACGTTTGATTACCAGGATCTGCACCGTGCACCACAAGGCGATCACCTCCCGACGGCCCGCCCGCGCTCGCTGATTAGCGGCAAACGGATGGACAAAATTGTTGGCGGCCCGAACTGGGAAGAACTGCTTGGCGGCGAGTTCGAAAAACGCGCCCGCGACCGCAACTTCGACAAGATCCAGAAGGAGATGTACGGCCAGTTTGAAAACACCTTCATGATGTACCTGCCGCGCCTGTGTGAACACTGCCTGAACCCGAGCTGCGTGGCCACCTGCCCGAGCGGTGCCATCTATAAGCGTGAAGAAGACGGCATTGTGCTGATTGACCAGGACAAATGCCGTGGCTGGCGCATGTGCATCAGCGGTTGCCCGTACAAGAAAATCTACTTCAACTGGAAAAGCGGAAAGTCGGAGAAATGCATCTTCTGCTACCCGCGCATTGAGTCCGGCCAGCCAACCGTCTGTTCTGAGACCTGCGTCGGGCGTATTCGCTATCTGGGCGTGCTGCTGTATGACGCGGATCGCATTGAAGAAGCGGCCAGCACCGAACATGAAACCGACCTCTATGAACGCCAGTGTGACGTATTCCTTGATCCACATGACCCGGCGGTCATTGAAGAAGCCTTCAAGCAAGGTATTCCGCAGAACGTGATTGACGCCGCCCAGCGTTCCCCGGTTTACAAGATGGCGATGGACTGGAAGCTGGCCCTGCCGCTGCATCCGGAATACCGCACCCTGCCGATGGTCTGGTACGTTCCGCCGCTGTCACCGATCCAGTCTTACGCAGACGCGGGCGGCCTGCCGCTCAACGACGGCGTGTTACCGGCGGTCGAAAGCCTGCGCATACCGGTGCAGTATCTGGCCAACATGCTCAGTGCGGGCGATCCTGCTCCGGTGCTGCGCGCCCTCAAACGCATGATGGCAATGCGTCATTACAAACGCTCTCAGACCGTTGAAGGCGTGACCGATACGCGCGCCATCGAAGAGGTGGGCCTTAGCGTCGAGCAGGTTGAAGAGATGTACCGCTATCTGGCGATTGCCAACTACGAAGATCGTTTCGTGATCCCCACCAGCCACCGCGAAATGGCGCGCGACGCCTTCCCGGAACGCAACGGCTGCGGCTTCTCCTTTGGCGACGGGTGCCACGGTTCCGACACCAAATTCAACCTCTTTAACAGCAGCCGCATTGATGCCATCAATATCACCGAAGTGCGCGACCACGGGGAGGGAGAGTGATGCAGATCCTCAAAATCATCGCCCTGCTGATTGAGTATCCCGATGAAACATTATGGGAAAATCGCGAGGAAGCACTTTCCCTGATAGAACAGGATCTCCCTGCGTTACTGCCCTTTGCCCGCCAGCATCTGGATGCCGCACTGCTGGATAAGCAGGCCGAATGGTGCGAGGTGTTTGAGCGGGGTCGTGCGACCTCGCTGCTGCTGTTTGAGCACGTTCATGCTGAATCCCGCGATCGCGGCCAGGCGATGGTCGACCTGATGAGCCAGTACGAAAAAGCCGGCCTGCAGCTGGACTGTCGCGAGCTGCCGGACTATCTGCCGCTCTACCTGGAGTATCTCAGCCTCGTCACCGACGACGAGGCCCGCGAAGGGCTACACAACGTTGCGCCGATCCTGGCGCTGATTGGCGGTCGCCTGAAGCAGCGCGGCGTGGCGCATTATCAGCTGTTTGATGCGCTCCTGACGCTCGCAGGCACGCGTCTGACCAGCGACAGCGTGGCGAAACAGGTTTCCACCGAGAAACGGGATGATACCCGCCAGGCGCTGGACGCCGTCTGGGAAGAGGAACAGGTCAAGTTTATCGAGGACAACGCCACATCGTGTGATACCTCACCGATGCAGCAATATCAACGACGCTTTAGCCAGGACGTTGCCCCGCAGTATGTCGACGTCAGTGCGGGAGGCCCAAAATGATCCAGTTTCTGAACGTCTTTTTCTACGATATTTACCCCTACCTGTGTGGCACGGTTTTTCTGGTGGGAAGCTGGCTGCGTTACGATTACGGGCAGTATACCTGGCGCGCCTCCTCCAGCCAGATGCTGGATAAGCGCGGCATGGTGCTGTGGTCAAATCTGTTCCATATCGGGATCCTGGGGATCTTCTTCGGACATCTATTCGGGATGCTGACGCCGCACTGGGTTTATTCGTGGTTTCTGCCGATGTCGCAGAAACAGCTGATGGCGATGATTCTGGGCGGCGTTTGCGGCGTGCTCACGCTGGTGGGCGGTGCGGGATTATTGATTCGCCGGCTGACGAACCCGCGTATCCGGGCGACCTCCTCCACGGCAGATATCCTGATCCTCTGCATTTTACTGGTGCAGTGTATTCTTGGGCTCACCACCATACCGTTCTCCGCGAAATATCCCGACGGCAGCGAGATGCTCAAGCTGGTGGACTGGGCGCAGTCGGTAGTGACCTTCCGCGGTGGCTCGTCCGAACATCTGGCGGGCGTGGCGTTTATCTTCCGTGTTCATCTGGTGCTGGGCATGACCATTTTCCTGATCTTCCCCTTCACCCGACTGGTACACGTCTGGAGCGCGCCGGTGGAGTATTTAACACGCAGGTATCAGGTGGTGAGATCGCGCCGCTGAGTGTTACCGGGTGGCGCTACTCCTGAGCGCAGCGCCACCGTTCTATTTCCCGGCCTGAGGATGTGTATCAAACCCGGCCATCACCGCCGTCAGCGCGTCCAGCGAAAACCCGTGTTTGGGATCGTCTACGCCCAGTCCAAACCGTGACTGCATCACCTGATACAGCGCGTTCGCGTCGGGAAGATGGACCTGCTCTTCCGCATGCCCCTTCTGCCAGTGGGTAAAGTTAAAGTTGGTCAGGGTCAGCTTTCCGCCGTCAGGCAGATGGCGACACATCAACAGATGGTGACGAAAATGGGATTGCGGCCAGTGCGCCGACCAGAAGTTGCCCATCACGTAATCGCTGAAATACTGTGTTGTCAGATCAAAATGGTACATCGACTGCCAGTGATCGTGGTGGCTGAACTGCAGGATCCAGTCGTTGCCCTCGCTCAGCAAACGGTACAGCCCGTGGGGTGTCTCCTGCTCCTCGTTGGCGAGCAAACGAATCGGCGCCGTCAGCGTCTGTCCGCCAAAACCGACGTCGGCAATCCAGCGCTCGCCGTTGAGTTCAACCAGCAGCAGACGATGCGTACGCGGCGGCATCTGTGGCGGACTGGCTAAGACCACGCGGCCCAGCACGCTGCGAACCGTAAAGCCCACTTCACGCAAAACGCGTTCGAACAGGCCGTTCTGCTCAAAGCAATAGCCTCCACGACGCGCCGTCACCAGTTTGTCGACCAGGCACTGATCTTCCAGATGGATTTCGCGCGGCATCACGACGTCAATATTCTCGAAAGGGATCGCGCAGTTGTGGTGTAGATGCAGCGCCCGCAGGGTGTCGATGTCAACCTGAACAGGCTGTTGCCAACCCGTACGGGCAAAATAAGCACTCAGAAATGGGGACATGATTCGCTTCCATGATGTGATGTTCCCTGTTTATAAACTATTTTCCGGCCTCCATATGCGCAAAAGTGCTTTTTGCGGGTGCATCTTGATTTCGGCTACCCATCAGACGTTTAATGCCAGCATACCTGCTGAGAGGAATGTTCATGAGCGCGTTTCGTCCCGTTGAATTAAAGCATGCCAGCCGTCTGCTGAACCATGGCCCTACGGTGCTGATTACCAGCCGCGATGAGTCTATCGACCGTCGTAACGTCATGGCTGCGGCCTGGTCGATGCCGGTGGAGTTTGAGCCACCGCGTATCGCAATTGTGGTGGACAAAAGCACCTGGTCGCGCGAACTGATTGAGCGCAGCGGAAAGTTCGGCATCGTCATCCCCGGCGTGGCAGCGGCTAACTGGGCTTACGCCGTCGGCAGCGTGAGCGGGCGCGACGAAGACAAGTTCAACTGCTACGGGATCCCGGTTGTACAAGGTCCGGTACTCGGCCTGCCGGTGATTGAAGAGAAATGTCTGGCGTGGATGGAGTGTCGTTTACTCCCGGTTACCGCAGCCGCAGAAAAATACGATACGCTGTTTGGTGAGGTTGTTTCGGCAGCCGCAGATGAACGCGCGTTTGTCGCCGGACGCTGGCAGTTTGACGGCGATAAGCTGAACACCCTGCATCATCTGGGGGCCGGGACGTTTGTGACCAGTGGGAAAATGGTAAAGGCGATGGAAAAATAGCCTATAAAAAAGCCCTCTCCGCGAGGGAAAGGGCTTTTAAATTACTTCGCGCGCCGTGCAATAATTTCATCCGCAACATTACGCGGTGCTTCCGCGAAATGATGGAATTCCATCGTGTAGGTCGCGCGGCCTTGCGACATCGAACGCAGCGTCGTGGCATAGCCAAACATCTCCGCCAGCGGCACATCCGCGCGAATAATCTGACTACCGTACTGCTCTTCCATTCCCTGCACCATGCCGCGGCGGGAAGAGAGATCGCCCATGATGTTGCCGGCGTACTCTTCCGGTGTTTCCACCTCGACATGCATGACCGGTTCAAGAATCACCGGGTCCGCTTTACGAGCGCCCTCTTTAAAGCCGAGGATCGCCGCCATGCGGAACGCCATTTCAGAGGAGTCGACCTCGTGATAGGAGCCAAACGTCAGGGTCGCTTTCACATCGACAACCGGATACCCCGCCAGGACACCGCTGTTCATGGCTTCGCGCAGGCCTTTCTCCACAGACGGAATATACTCGCGCGGGACAACGCCGCCCTTGGTGGCATCTTCAAATACAAAACCACTGCCGGGCTCTAACGGCGCCAGACTGAGCACCACATGGCCGTACTGCCCTTTACCGCCGGACTGTCGGACAAATTTCCCTTCGATATCCTTCACCGCTTTACGCAGGGTTTCACGGTACGTGACCTGTGGGCGACCAATGTTCGCCTCAACGCCGAACTCACGCCGCATGCGGTCAACGATAATCTCAAGATGTAACTCACCCATCCCGGAGATAATTGTCTGGCCGGACTCTTCATCGGTGTGCAGACGAAACGAAGGGTCTTCCGCTGCCAGGCGCTGCAATGCAATGCCCATTTTCTCCTGATCGCCTTTGGTTTTCGGCTCTATCGCAAGCGAGATAACCGGGTCCGGAAACTCCATCCGTTCCAGCGTGATGACGGCATTCGGGTCGGTGAGCGTGTCACCGGTTGTCACATCTTTCAACCCAACGCAGGCCGCGATATCGCCCGCGCGCAGCTCATCCACTTCGTGGCGATCGTTAGCATGCATCAGCACGATGCGCCCAATGCGCTCTTTCTTCCCTTTCACCGGGTTGTACACCGCGTCGCCTTTGCGCAGCACGCCAGAGTAAACGCGGATAAAGGTCAGCTGTCCGACGTACGGGTCGCTCATCAGTTTAAAGGCCAATGCGGAGAACGGCTCGTTGTCGTCTGGATGACGCTCGGCATGCTGCCCATTCTCATCCACACCATCAATGGCGGGCACGTCCAGAGGCGACGGCATCAGTTCAATGACCGCATCGAGCATGCGTTGCACGCCTTTATTTTTAAACGCACTGCCGCACAGCATCGGCTGGATTTCACCGGAGATGGTCCGCATACGCAGCCCCCTGATGATTTCCGCTTCCTCTAAATCACCCGTTTCCAGGTATTTATCCATCAGCTCATCGCTGGCTTCCGCCGCCGCAGAGACCATTTTTTCCCGCCATTCCTGCGCTGTACTCACTACGTCATCCGGCACAGGAGCATAGGTAAACACCATGCCCTGGGTAGCATCGTCCCACAAAATGGTACGCATTTTGATGAGATCCACCACGCCGGTGAAGTGTTCTTCTGCCCCCACCGGAATAACAATCGGGACCGGATTCGCTTTCAGACGCTCCTGCATCATTCGCACGACGCGGAAGAAGTCCGCACCCGGGCGGTCCATTTTATTGACGAAGGCCAGCCGCGGGACATGATATTTGTTCGCCTGACGCCAGACGGTTTCCGACTGCGGCTGCACGCCACCGACGGAGTCATACACCATGACAGCGCCGTCGAGAACACGCATGGAACGTTCCACCTCAATGGTGAAATCCACGTGGCCCGGGGTGTCGATAATGTTGATCCGGTGCGGTTCAAAGCCCCGGTCCATACCTGGCCAGAAACAGCTGACTGCCGCAGAGGTAATGGTTATCCCGCGCTCTTGCTCCTGTGCCATCCAGTCGGTAGTTGCCGCGCCATCGTGTACTTCACCCAGTTTGTGGCTCATACCGGTATAAAACAGGATGCGCTCGGTGGTGGTCGTTTTACCGGCATCGATATGCGCGGAGATACCGATGTTGCGATAACGTTCGAGAGGGATGGGTCGGGGCATAATATTTCCTTAGTCATTAAGACTGCGTTGTGACGACCGGGATGGTCGCGTGTTCGTTCGTTTGCTATAATAGTCCTATTGTACGAGTATTATCGAACTATTTTTTTACGGTTGACCTATTGTTGATATAGCTCAATCTGACACCAGACGCAGGAAAACGATGATCCCGAACCACCCTGAAACTGAACAAATACTGCTGGAAAATGTGCTTTTTGCCCTCGGTAACCCGCTACGGCTGTCGATTATCCGCAGGCTGGCCGATGGCAGCGAACTGAGCTGTAACGCACTGCGCCCGGACGAGGTGGTGAAATCGACGATGACCCATCACTGGCGCGTCTTGCGCGACAGCGGCGTGATTTGGCAGCGCCCGCAGGGACGAGAAAATATGATTTCACTGCGCAGGGACGATCTTGATGCCCGCTTTCCGGGGCTGATGGCAATATTGCTGCAGACGAAGTAACGCGTGTGTCGTGTCGGGCGACTCCGCGCCGCCCGACCCTCTCTCACATTGAATAGCCGGGTTTCTTAATTAAGTGATCCAGGTTGGGTTCAATTTCGGTATCCCAGACCTGCGCTTTCCAGTCGGCTTCCTGCACTTCGTTCAGGGCGACCGAAATAGAGCGATCTTTACTGTTCAGATGACGGGTAATCACCTCGGCAATATCCGCCGCCAGCGCGGTTTTTTGGTCGTCGTTCAAATCACGGGGAAAACATTTGATATCTACGTGTGGCATATGCAGGCTTCCAGTTATGAATGTGAGTTCCACGTTATCAGATTATCTCGTTTGCCTTTAACACCTTGTGCAGTTCCGGCAGCTGGCACACGGTATCCGCAATCGCCGTTATCTTCGGCGTATTCGCCGCAAACCATGCATGGCGAGGCCCCCAGGTGCGTGCAACCGTGATGTAGACGTCAAGCAGTGTCAGCCGTTCCCCGAGCGCAAAAGGGGTGGCACTGAGCTGGCTGTCAAACCACAGATAGAGTGATTTTCGGTATTCAATACAGCTGTTTTTCAACTGCTCTGGCGCATCCGGCACCCAGCGTTCGGGGTAGTCGGCGTAGGTAAAGGTGGGATAAACGTTCGCAACAAACCAGATGAGCAACCGCTGAAACTGCTGCCGCTCAGCCTGCCCGACGGCAGGTGCAAGATCGGGACATCTGTCCAGCACCATCAGGGCAATCGCCGCCGTTTCGGTCATGATCGCCCCGTTTTCCAGTTCCAGCGTGGGTACCTGACACAGCGGATTGCGTGCTTTCAGCAACTCACGCTGCGGGCCGGGCTGGTCGAACCCGTCCACGTTGATAAATTGATAAGGGATGTCTGCCAGAGTCAGCATCACTTCACTGATTGCCGATCCCCAGCCGGGTACACCATAGAGTTTAATCATGTTGCCCCCTCCGGGATGAAAACCCTAAGTGTAGACATGACTAATAGGTTATCCCAGGCGGGTTCACGTCGGATTGCGTCACCGCTTCGCCCTCTTCTCCCCAGCGTGCCAGCACCCGCTGGTACTCTCCACGCGTAATAGCGCCCTCCAGCGCAGCCTGCAAAGCATAAACCAGCCCATTGCCTTTTTTGGTCGTCGTGGCGACATAGGCTCTCTTCGGCCCGAGACCCACTACGCGCGTTTTGCCGGTCAACGCCGCTTTATAGGCGGATACGGATTGAGGTCCGAAGAACACATCCGCCCTGCCGGACTGAATATAGAGGTTGCCGGAAGCATCATCGGTCAGATAGACCGGCAGCGCAGGCGCACGACCGGCTTTTTTGTTCTCTTCATTCCAGCCCAGCAGAATGCGCTCCTGATTGGTCCCGGAACCGACAATCACCTTTTTGCCTGCCAGATCTTTTGCGCTGTTAATCGCCTGGACCGCGCTGGTGGATTTCACAGAAAACGCCAGTGAGTCGACGCGATAGGTCGCAAAATCAAATTTCTCTTTTCGCTGTTCGGTCACCGCAATATTCACCAGCGCCACGTCATAGCGTCCGGAGCTGATCCCCAGCGGCCAGTCTTCCCAGGCCGTGGGAACCAGCTTCAGCTTTAACCCCAGACTGCCCGCCAGCAAGCGGGCAATATCCGGATCGCTGCCAATCCGCGTCCGGTTATCGCTGGCAAGCAGCGCCAGCGGTGGAGAGTTGAGCGCTGAGATCGCTACCGTGAGCGTGCCCGGCTCAACAAATTTATAGTTCGCGGGGATCTTCGCGACGGCCTGCCGATCTACCGTCACCGGAAGCGGCTGCTCGTTGGCGTGTAAATCGATACCCGCATGGCTCGCGGTCGTAAAAGCCAGACCGGCCAGAAAAGCATATTTCATCTGCGCTCCTTACAGCACTTTTGACAGGAACTGGCGCGTTCGCGGGTGCGACGGACGGGTTAATACGTCGTCACTGCTACCCTGCTCCACAATTTTGCCGTCGACCATAAAGACCACTTGATCCGCCACTTCCCGGGCAAAGCCGATCTCGTGGGTGACCACCACCAGCGTGGTACCCGAGCGGGCGAGCTTTTTAATCACATCCAGCACTTCGCCAACCAGTTCCGGGTCGAGCGCTGAAGTGGGCTCATCAAACAGCATTACCCGGGGACGTAACGCCAGCGCGCGGGCAATGGCAATACGCTGCTGTTGGCCACCGGAGAGATGGCGCGACCAGGCGTCGGCTTTATCGCGCAGCCCGACCACATCCAGCAGGCTGTATGCCCTTTCAACGGCTTCTTTCTTACTCAGTTTTTTATGGGCGATGGGCGCTTCAATCAGGTTTTCCAGCACCGTGAGATGCGGAAAAAGATTAAAGTTCTGGAAGACATAGCCCACATTGACGCGCTGTTTGAGGATCTCTTTCTCTTTCAGCTCGTAGAGTTTGTCACCCTGACGGCGGTAACCGATGTAGTCACCGTCAATCTGGATAAACCCTTCGTCGACGCGTTCCAGATGGTTAATGGTGCGCAGAAGCGTCGATTTACCCGATCCGGAAGGCCCGAGGATGACCGTTACCGATCCGGGCGGGATCTCCAGCGAGACGTTATCAAGCGCTTTATGGCGGCCAAAAAACTTACTGACGCCGGTAATCGAAATATGCCCTTCAGGAGAGGTTTGCATGGATGGGCTCCTGTACTGATGCGGTGGATACGGAACGGACGCGACTGGCTACCCGGTTTTGATTAACGGCTGAACGACGTTCGCTGCGGGCAAGCCCGCGCTCCACAACATGCTGAATGGCAGACAACACGGTGGTAATCACCAGATACCAGACCGCACCGACCATCAGCAGCGGGATCACCTCCTGCGTGCGGTTATAGATCATCTGAATGGTATAGAAGAGTTCCGGCATCGCCAGGACATACACCATCGCCGTGCCTTTCGCGAGACTGATAATTTCATTAAATCCGGACGGCAGAATCGTGCGCAGCGCCTGCGGCAAAATGATACGCACCGTGCGACGCCAGGCTGGCAGACCGAGTGCCGCCGCCGCTTCATACTGACCATGATCCACCCCCAGAAAACCGCCGCGAATGATCTCGGCGGTATACGCGCTCTGAACCAGCGTCAGTCCCACCACGGCGGTGGAAAACTGTCCCAGCACGTTGATGGTTTCGAAGCGACCCCAGGTAATGGCGGTGAAGGGTACGCCGAGCGAGAGCGTGTCGTAGAGATAGGAAAAGTTATAGAGAATGATCAGAACCACAATCAGCGGCAACGAACGAAACAGCCAGATATACCCCCAGGCCAGGCTGCTCAGCAGCCAGGATGAAGAGAGCCTCGCCAGCGCCAGCAGGCCGCCGATGACCACGCTCAGCGCAGTGCCGATCAGGGTCAACAGCAATGTCTGCCCTACGCCTTCAAGGATAACCGGGTCAAAGAACCAGCGGGCAAAAACAGACCACTCCCAGCGCGGGTTAAAGGCCACGGACTGAATGACCACCGCAAGCACAAACAGCGCCACCACGGCACCGACAGTCCGCAGCGGATAACGCGCCGGGACCACCTTAATGGTTTCAACGTTGCTCATTGTCATTCCTCATGCTGTTTTGCTGAACGCTTCACTGATTAGCGTTTTGGTGAAACGCAGCCGGCCATCAAACGGCGGCTGGCTGTACTCTTCCGGATCGCGGTTCAGATCGAACTGCGGCTGATAGCCCTGGCTGATATAGAGCCTGACCGCTTCCGGCTGACGAAAACCGGTGGTGAGGTAGATCTGGCTGTAACCGGCCTGTACCGCCCGGCGCTCCAGCTCCTGGACGACGCGGGCCGCCAGCCCCTGTTGACGCAGCGCCTTGTGCGTCCAGATTCGTTTGATTTCAGCGGTGCGTTCATCAAACGGTTTATACGCGCCGGTGGCGATGATGTCGCCGTCACGCTCAAGGACAATAAACAGCCCCTGCGGGGCCAGGTACCACTCCGTGAGCTCCACTTCCGCGTCTTTAGAGAAGTAGTCGCCATAGCGGGCGGCATATTCACCGAATAATCCGTCGATAATGGGCTGAAGATCGGCGTCTTCCGGTGACACGTCCCGAAATTGCTCGCGCATAGCGCCTCCTTAGTCACCCAGTCCAGCCGGGTTCACTTCTGATTGAGGGATACGTTCTACCCCTTCCCCCCAGCGGTTCAGCACTTTGTCGTAATCGCCGTTTTTGATGACCCCGTTAAGTGCGGTCTGTACCGGCTCGACCAGGCCGCTGCCTTTTTTCAGCGTCACCGCAATGTGCGCCGCCTTCGGCCAGCCGCCGTCGACAATCCCAACCCGTTTCGTTTTCCCGGTCAGCGCCGCTTTCCATGCGCCAGTCACGTTCGGGCCAAAGAACGCATCTGCGCGGCCTGACTGGAGAGACAGGGTTTGTGATGCATCGTCTTTGGTGTAGATCGGGGTAAACGGCTTCAGGCCTTTCTTCACGTTCTGCGCATTCCACGCCAGCAGGATAGCCTCCTGGTTAGTTCCGGAACCTACGATGATGCGCAGCCCGGCGATGTCCTCCGCCTTCTGCAGCGAGGTAATCGGACTGGTCGATTTCACATAGAAACCGAGGGAATCTTTACGGTAAGTGGCAAAATCAAACTTCTCTTTGCGCTCTCTGGTCACGGTGATGTTGCTGATCGCCGCATCGTATTTCCCGGAGACGACGCCGAGAGGCCAGTCCTCCCAGGAGGTTGGCACCACGTTCAGCTCCAGCCCAAGGCTGTCGGCCACCAGACGGGCAACGTCCACCTCGCTTCCGAGCAGCGTTTTATTGTCGTCGGAAAAAACGGTCAGCGGCGGTGAGTTAAGCGCGGCAACCGCCACGGTGAATTTGCCCGGCACGGCGAAGCGATAATCTTTCGGCAGTTGCGCGATGGCGTCGCTGTTTTTGGCGGTGTTGACGGGCGTTTTGTTGGCTTCCAGGCTCACGCCAGTACCGTTAATGTTCACATTCTCTGCCCAGACGGCAGGGGAAAAGGCCAGCGCAAGCGCCAGAATAAGCGATGATTTCTGCATAGCGAGGTTCTCTATTATTGTTGTGTGAACTGGTTTTGCGGTTCGTCTAAACCCAGACTGTCGCGCAGCGTAGTGCCGGGATAGTCGGTGCGGAATAACCCGCGGGCCTGTAACACCGGGACAACCTGGTCAACAAAACGCGGGAACGTGTCCGGCGTTCCACCCTGAATAATGAAGCCGTCCGCGGCGAATGCCTCAAACCAGCCCTGCAGACCGTCTGCCACCTGCTCCGGCGTACCGGAAAAGCGCGGGCGCGGGGATGCCGCTTCGAGTGCAACCTGACGCAGGGTTAAGTTGCGTTCGCGAGCATTACGCTTAATTTCATCGGTCGTGCTGCGAAAACTGTTTTTACCCAGTTCACCGATGTCCGGGAACGGCTCGTCAAGCGGGTACTGGCTGAAATCGTGATGTTCAAAATAACGGCCGAGGTAATTCAGGGCATCGTTAATCGACACCAGAGCCGCGGTTGTCTGATACTGGTTCTCCACGTCCTCCGCGTCCTTGCCAACAATCACGCTGACACCCTGAAAAATATGTAAGTCCGATGCCCTGCGGCCATTGGATTCAAGCTGGTGTTTCACGTCACGATAAAACGCTTTGGCTTCCTCTAACGTTTCATGATGGGTAAAAATGGCGTCAGCATGTTTCGCAGCCAGTTTTTTTCCGTCATCCGATGCACCCGCCTGAAAGACAATCGGGCGTCCCTGCGGCGTGCGGCCAATATTGAGCGGACCGGCCACCTGGAAGAAATCGCCGTGGTGATCAAGCGTATGCAGTTTTGCCGGGTCAAAGAACTGGCCGCTCTCTTTGTTGCGCACAAAGGCATCCCCCTCCCAGGAATCCCAGAGTCCTTTCACCACGTCGAGGTATTCATCCGCTATCCGGTAGCGCAGCGCATGTTCAGGGTGTTTCTCGCGCGAGAAGTTTTTCGCCGATCCCTCGAGCGGTGAGGTCACCACGTTCCAGCCTGCGCGTCCGTTGCTCAAATGATCCAGGCTGGCAAACTGGCGCGCCACGGTAAACGGTTCGCTGTAGGAGGTCGATAAGGTACCGACCAGACCGAGGCGCGAGGTCAGACTTGCCAGTGCGGACAAGACCGTCAAAGGCTCAAACCGGTTTAAGAAATGCGGGATGGATTTCTTGTTAATATAGAGGCCGTCGGCGACGAATAAAAAATCAAGCTTCCCCTCTTCGGCTTTTAACGCCGTGGCTTTTACAAAATCAAAATTAATGCTGGCATCGGCGACTGCCGCCGGATGACGCCAGGCAGACATGTTCCCGGAAGCACCATGCAAAATGGTTCCCAGCCGCAATTGTCGGGTTGCAGACATATTCACCTCTTCAGAATTAAACGTGTTGCAGGGCTTTTTCCGCAAGCTGTGCAAAATAGCGGGCAGCGGGCTCAATTAATGCTTCATCCGGGTTGAAGGCCGGGTGATGTAAACCGAACGGACTGGCGCTGCCGATGCTGACAAACGCCCCGGGGACCTGCTGCAGATACACCGCGAAATCTTCCCCGCCCATATGCAGCTCGGCGTGCTGCGTTTCATACCCAGATTCTCTGGCGACGGCGGTGGCAAATTCGGCCCAGTGCGCGTCATTGACCAGCGCGGTAGGCCCGGCGTACCAGGTGATGTCGATCTGCGCGCTAAACGCGCTGGCAAACCCGGCGGCAATTTCGCCGACGCGTGCTTTCACATTCTGCTGCACTTCCACGCGGTGGGTGCGAAGCGTGCCTTCCAGCTCAACGCTTTCCGGCAGGACGTTCCAGGTATTGCCCCCGGTAATGCGCGTGACGCTCAGCACCACGGAATCAAGCGTGTTGACGTTGCGGCTGGCAACGCTCTGCAACGCCGTTACCAGCTGGCTCGCCAGCACGATGGCGTCGTTACCTTCATGCGGACGTGCAGCATGCGCGCCTTTACCGGTAATTCGGATAACAAACCGGTCGACGTTGGCGTAGAACGGTCCACCGCGGGTGGCAAATTCCCCGACCGGCAGCCCCGGCTCGTTATGCATCCCGAAAATGGCACTGACATCACGTAAGGCACCGGCCCGCACCATACTTTTCGCGCCGCCAAAGTTCTCTTCAGCCGGCTGAAAAAGGATCCGCACACGCCCGTTTAAAGACGCTTCACGCTCTTTAAGTTTTAACGCCGCCCCGAGGATCACACTGGTATGAATATCGTGTCCGCAGGCATGCATCACACCCGCACGCTGTGAACTAAACGGCACGCCGCTGCGCTCTTCAATGGGCAAGGCATCAATATCGGCCCGCAGCGCAATCAGCTTTTTCCCCGTGCCGATTTCGGCCACCACGCCGGTCTGAAGCGCATAAGGCAGCGGCGTAATACCAGCCTTCGTCAGCCACTGACGCAGGCGAGCGGTCGTTTCGACCTCCTGGCCGGACAGCTCCGGGTTCTGGTGCAGCTCCCGGCGCCAGGCAATTAGTTGTTCGTCAAAACGCATACGGCGACCTCCTTGTTAAGCTTCGCCTGCGCCAGCAGACGCAGGGACTGTATTCGCGTTACGCCATCCGCAACGGGGGTATCAATAATGAATTCATCAATGCCCCATTTTTCGTGCAGGGCGTTCAACTGTTCCAGCACCGATTCAGCTGTTCCCGCCAGCAGCGACTGTGCCCGACGGGCAATGCGCACCGGCTCGCTGCCCGCCTGTCGGGCAAAGGCATAGGCCTGCTCTTCGCTGGCCACGGTGACGCGCTGCCCATTTGCCAGTTCGACGCCCCAGACTTCAACCTGTTGTGCCAGTGCCTCCGCCTCAGCCTGCGACTGGGCGACGATGACCTGCACCGCCACAATCGCATCCCGAGCGCTGTGGTTACGCCAGGTGGTGATGACTTCACGCAGCAGCGCCGGATCCCCATTCAGGTGAGCAGCAAAGACAAAATACCAGTCAAGTTTCGCGGCCAGCAGCGCGCTTTCGGTACTGGCCCCCAGCAGGAACCCCTGCGCCGGAACCGGCGGCAGCGGCGTCGCGCGAACGGCCTCGTCCACGGACTGATTTTCCGGCTGGATCCAGTGATGAAGCTGTGTCAGCTGTTCGGCAAAACTGCCTTTTTGCTGTTGATCGAGGCCCTGCTGCAGCGCCCGGGTGGAGAGCGGCAGGCCGCCTGGGGCTTTCCCAACGCCCAGATCCACGCGTCCGGGAGCAAGCGCGGCCAGGAGGTTGAAATTTTCTGCGACTTTGTAAGGGCTGTAGTGCTGGAGCATGACGCCACCAGAGCCCACGCGGATACGCCGGGTTTGCCCGAGGATCCAGGCGATTAACAGTTCGGGTGAAGGGCTGGCCAGCTGGGGCGTGTTGTGGTGTTCGGCAATCCAGAAACGGTGATAGCCCAGATTTTCTGCCTGCTGTGCCAGCGCCAGGGTTCGCGCCAGTGCATCGGCAGCCGTTTCGTTTTCAGCGATGGGGCTTTTATCCAGAATACTGATTCGCCAGGACATGTTGCGTTCTCGTTTGACTTAACATGTCGTCATTATTAAAGGCGTATTTCACCTCTGAGAAACAATTAATTTACATTTGGTTTGCCGGAAATCAGATATATAAATCCATGCTACGCGTGTGACTTAAGCGATGAAATGAGGTTTTCCACCTCACTGCGGCGGGTAATGCGGACAAAATGAATATGGGCGTATTGCGGGTCTACCATATCGCGTGCATAACGTGCGCGGTTGCTGCGCCAGGTTTTGATTGTCCAGATAATAATGGACTCACGGCTCAAGAATGAGCGACGAAAACTCTCACAGTTTCCCGTACCGGGCCACAGTTCCTGTTTGTGCCAGGCGCGCGTGAACGCTCGGGTGACAGCCTGATACAAAGTTCGGGCGAACCCATAATCCACCCACACCACCCGATCCACGTCTCGCCATTTCACAGGGCGCGTACGGTTATAGTTGCCATCAAGCACCCACTCCGCTGACGCCTTTAGCGTCGTCTCCAGTTTTTCCAGCAAGATAGCGTCCGGGGTGCCCTGCCAGTCTGGACACCAGTAAAGTCGGTCCATTTCGATGTAAGGAATATCCAGTTCTGCGGCGATACGCTTCGCCAGGGTGCTTTTTCCACTCCCGCTGGTGCCAATCACATTCACTTTCATCCTGTTGCCCCCTGTTGAAGAAAAACCCTTAAAGCATAGCGTTTTCATCTTGTTAACGAAACGCTATTTCGGCGGGTCAGTTTACGTCGAAGAGTGATCTCCCGCTTTTAATTTGCCTTATGGCATTTATTTGCAGGGTGCTACAAAAACGCACCGATAAATATTTTCATTTTTATTACATCGGTCGCATTTTAAAAATAAAAAATACTAAATACAGGGTATTCCGGAACGCATAACTTTCGTAGAGAATATGCCGACAGTAAAAATAAAAACAAACCTTACAAACTTGCCTGAATGTTTAACGGGCTCTTTTTTTATTGATATATGACCATGGGGTTACTGATGCGGAATAACACTCCCGTTACACAAAACGAGTATTTACTTAACGAAGGTTCGACGCTTATGTCGACCACCAATACGCACAGCCATATTACCTATGCGAACTCTGCCTTTATTGACGCCAGCGGCTATAAAGAAGAGAGTCTTCTCGGTGAGCCGCATAATCTTATTCGCCATCCCGACATGCCTGCCGAGGCGTTTGGCGACATGTGGTTTACCCTGCAACAGGGTGAGACCTGGACGGGGCTGGTCAAGAACCGCCGCCAGAACGGCGATCACTACTGGGTGCGCGCAAACGTCACCCCGGTTTATCAGAATGAAACGTTAACCGGCTATATTTCTGTGCGAAATATTCCTTCGCGTGAAGAGATTGCTGTCAGTGAAAAACGGTATGAGAAAGTGCGCAATAATGAATTAAAACATCACCGCTTTTATAAAGGCCTGTTTGTTCGCCACGGTCTGTTCTCTTTTACGTCGCTGTTTAAACGCCTCAGCACCAGTAAAAGGATCCATCTTGGTATTGCGATAACCGCCCTGCTCGCCTGTCTGCAGCTGTTTATATTTGCCGATCGTATTGTTGAGACTGTAGGTCTGGCTCTGCTATTTATTGCCCTGGCCGTTTATCTTCATGCGCAAATTGCGAAGCCGGTTAAATCCATTGTCCAGCAAATGCAGCGGGTGGTTTCAGGACGTAAAGCGGACTATTACCATTTTGACCGCGTCGATGAAATCGGCCTGATGATGCGCATGGTGAATCAGTCGGGTCTGAACCTCCATTCGCTGGTGGACGATGTCGGTGCGCAAATCAGCGGTATAAGTACAATCAGCCAGCAGGTGGCGAAAGAAGGTATGGCATTACAAACGCGTACCGAAGAAACCGCAGACTTTCTGCAGCAAACGGCCTCAGCCGTGGAAGAAATTGCCAGCGCGGTTCAGCAGACGGCTGTAACGGCGAAAGACGCGATCCTGATGGCAGATCGCACCCGCACCAGCGCTCACCGGGGTGAAGCAATGATGAAAGAGACTATCGGCATGATGCAGTCCGTGTCGCAGGATAACAGCCAGATCGTCGACATCATCAGCGTCATCGATCGTATCGCCTTCCAGACCAATATTCTGGCGCTGAACGCGGCCGTTGAAGCGGCGCGTGCGGGTGATGCCGGGCGCGGTTTTGCAGTCGTGGCGGCCGAAGTGCGCAACCTTGCCCAGCACTCTGCCACGGCGGCCAAAGAGATCAAAACGCTTATAGAGAAAAACGTTTCCAGCGTGAACGCCGGCGTGGAGAAGGTCGAGCAAACTGAATCGCAGCTCACGGTGATGATTGGCAATGTCATGGAGATGTCTTCTCTGATTAAGGAGATAGGCCACGCCACGCAGGAGCAAACGCAGGCGCTGACCCTGATTAACGCGTCCATCTCCCGCATCGGTACAATGACCCAAAACAATACCGGTATGGTGGATAACGTGACGGACGCCGCACACCATCTGACGCAGCGCACGACCCGCCTGCAACAGGCGATTGCCGTTTTTGGCGGTTGAGCAAAGGCGCCGTTATGCGCTGGTTGCTTTGCGCAATCATTAAGCGAAACTGATGATTAAAGCACCACTTCATTAATGGATTTGTCTAAAAACTCACCGCTATTCAGCGTGTTGTGATCCCCGTCTGCTCTGACCACACGATTTCCTTCGACGTGCATCACTTTCGGCACGGTTATATTTTGCGTCGCTTATGAATTGCAGGTAGGATGCCTCGCCATGTTTCGCCTTATCCATACGCAGAATGACTGGGAAGGCAACATGTGTTTGCGCAGAAGCAATCGTTTGTATTGCACTCTGCCAGGCAGGACTATCACGATAATGGTTCAGACAGGCAAACAGGTAACTCAATGAAAACAAGCAATAAAAGCGCAGCCGATCATCACGCTGCTAAACGTCGCTGGTTAAACTCCCATGAAGAGGGCTACCACAAAGCGATGGGCAACCGTCAGGTTCAAATGATCGCCATCGGCGGCGCTATCGGAACGGGTCTGTTTTTAGGTGCTGGCGCTCGTCTGCAGATGGCTGGCCCGGCTCTCGCCCTGGTCTATCTGGTGTGCGGGATCTTCTCTTTCTTCATTCTTCGTGCATTGGGCGAACTGGTACTGCATCGCCCTTCCAGCGGCAGTTTTGTCTCTTACGCCCGTGAATTCCTCGGTGAAAAAGCGGCCTACGTTGCTGGATGGATGTACTTCGTCAACTGGGCAATGACCGGTATTGTCGATATCACCGCCGTCGCGCTTTACATGCACTACTGGGGCGCGTTTGGTGATGTGCCACAATGGGTGTTTGCGCTGGGCGCACTGGCCATTGTCGGCACCATGAACATGATCGGCGTGAAGTGGTTCGCGGAGATGGAGTTCTGGTTCGCGCTGGTAAAAGTGCTGGCCATCGTGGTGTTCCTGGTCGTGGGTACGGTGTTCCTCGGAAGCGGTAAACCGCTTGATGGCAATGCCACCGGTTTCCACCTGATCACCGATAACGGCGGTTTCTTCCCGCATGGCCTGCTGCCTGCGCTGGTGCTGGTTCAGGGTGTGGTGTTCGCCTTCGCGTCCATTGAGCTGGTCGGCACCGCGGCGGGTGAATGTAAAGACCCACAGACCATGGTCCCTAAAGCCATTAACAGCGTTATCTGGCGTATCGGTCTCTTTTATGTTGGTTCCGTGGTGCTGCTGGTTCTGCTGCTGCCGTGGAACGCCTATCAGGCGGGTCAAAGCCCGTTTGTGACCTTCTTCTCTAAACTGGGCGTGCCTTATGTTGGCAGCATCATGAATATCGTGGTGCTGACGGCAGCACTCTCCAGTCTGAACTCGGGTCTTTACTCCACCGGTCGTATCCTGCGCTCCATGTCGATGGGCGGTTCGGCGCCGAAATTCATGTCGAAGATGAGCCGTCAGCATGTGCCTTACGCGGGCATTCTGGCGACGCTGGTGGTATATGTCTTCGGCGTGTTCCTGAACTACCTGGTACCGTCTCAGGTATTCGAAATCGTGCTGAACGTTGCCGCGCTTGGCATCATCGCCTCCTGGGCCTTTATCGTGGTCTGCCAGATGCGTCTGCGCAAAGCGATCAAAGAAGGCAAAGCCGCTGAAGTCAGCTTTAAGCTGCCGGGCGCACCGGTGACCTCCTGGCTCACCCTGCTGTTCCTGTTCAGCGTGCTGGTGCTGATGGCGTTTGATTACCCGAACGGTACCTACACAATTGCCACCATTCCTCTGCTGGCCGTATTGCTGATTGCCGGCTGGTTTGGCGTGCGTAAACGCGTACAAGAAATTCACAGCACGGCGCCGGTTCATCCTGATGATGCCAAACACGACGCCCCGCTGGTTGAAGAGACGTCGCGTTAATATCGACCTGCTGGTTAACACAAAGGGAAGGCATTGCGCCTTCCCTTTTTCTTTGTGTTGAGGAGCGAAACTTAGAGCGTGATACGAATCACGTCATCAGGCTGGGTGGCTTCCTGCTGACGGGTCGATTTTTGTTTTACCGTCACATACAGGGTTTTGCCATCCGCTGAGAGCGCCAGACTGTTCGGGTAGACCGGGGTGTCGAAGGTTTTGGTAACGTTGTAGGTTTTCGCGTCGATTACGCTCACCTTACCCGCTTCACGGTGCGTCACATACGCTTCGTTGCGCGCCGGGTTAAACAGAACGGCCAGCGATTCAGGCACGGCAATTTTCTTGATGACGCTGCCGTCCTTCAGATTCACCACCAGCACTTCCGGCTGCTTTGAGTCGGTTAAGAACGCACGCTGTCCGGCGGTATCCAGGCTCAGATTCAGGTAGAAGTGCTCCTTACCGTCGTCCTGCACTTTTTTACGGCTGAGGATTTTGTGGGTTGCCGTATCAATCGTCACCAGTTCGCCATCAGCATTGGTGGTGTAAAGACGTTTTGCCTTCGCATCCAGCGCCAGGCCGGTGCTGAATTTACCGGTACTGCCGATGGTCTCTTTCAGCTTCAGCGTTGCACCATCCACCACCCAAATCGCGCTCTCCTGGCCTACGCCGGTGATGTAAACCGTGTTTGTGATGTCATCGGCCACCAGCTGGCGCGGCTGCAGCGGTTTGACGGTTTCACTGCGCTGACGGTTATCCAGCACCAGTCGCCCTTTCACCTCACCCGTTTTGGCATCAATCGCGGTTACCGCGCCGTTGATGGTGTTACCAAACCACAGCGTCTGGGTGGCATTATCAAGGGTGGCACCGAAGGGTTTGAGATCGTTATGAATGACCTGCGTCACGTCCAGCGTGACCGGGTCAAGGCGATAGACAATCCCGCCTTTGTCCGTTTTGCGGCTCTGCGATGTCGCGACCCACAGCGCATTCTCCTGCTGGCTCACGGCCATTTCATATGCGCCTTTCCCTACCGCTTTGCGCAACATCTCTTCGGCAGCATGAACCTGGAAGGTTCCGGCAAACAGTAACGCCCCTGACAGCAGAGACATACTCAGGCGCGGCGAGCACAGATGACGTAAAGACATAACAATTCCTTTTTTGAACACAGGGTTTACTGCTGACATCACTTCCGGCAGGCAACGTCATGGCATTGCCTTCTTGATAATGAGAATAGTAATCATTTATGAGTTAAATGTGGAGTTTTTCTTTCCTCCCCGGCCTTTCATTAACGCAATGTGCGGTTATAGTTTTCAAAAGATTTACAAAAGATTTAACATATATGGACATGTTCCATTTGGTACGTTTTTTCCATAACCGGTCTATTTCATGAAAATCATTTCTGCCCGTAAGGCAACGCTTCCACTGCTGCTGGTTCCTGTTATCTCTGCGCCTCTCACTGCGATGAGTGCCGATGAACAGACCATGATCGTCAGCGCCACGCCGCAAACCGTCTCGGAGCTCGATACCCCGGCGGCGGTCAGCGTCGTGAATGGCGATGATATGCGTCATTCTGCGCCACGCATTAACCTGTCTGAATCTCTTGGCAGCGTGCCGGGGCTGCAGATCCAGAACCGCCAGAATTACGCTCAGGATCTCCAGCTTTCGATGCGTGGGTTTGGTGC
Source organism: Enterobacter sp. J49 (assembly GCF_002148625.1). Taxonomy (NCBI): domain Bacteria; kingdom Pseudomonadati; phylum Pseudomonadota; class Gammaproteobacteria; order Enterobacterales; family Enterobacteriaceae; genus Enterobacter; species Enterobacter sp. J49. Next base: position 1,068,700 of record NZ_MWPY01000037.1, on the reverse strand, counting down.
CCGCTCAACCTTCGGCGTGCGCGGTATCCGTATGTATGTCGACGGTATTCCGGCAACCATGCCGGATGGACAGGGACAAACCTCCAATATCGATCTCTCCAGCGTGGACAGCGTAGAAGTGCTGCGCGGCCCCTTCTCTGCCCTTTATGGCAACGCCTCTGGCGGCGTGATCAACATGACGACCCAGACCGGGCAGCAGCCGCCGACCATCGAGGCCAGCAGCTATTACGGCAGTTACGGTACCTGGCGCTATGGAATGAAAGCCACCGGCGCGATGGGTGACGGGACGCATGCCGGGGATGTGGATTACACCGTGTCCACTACCCGTTTCACGACCAAAGGTTATCGCGACCACAGCGGCGCGCGGAAGAATCTCGCCAACGCTAAACTGGGTGTTCGTATTGATGACGTGAGCAAGCTGACGCTGATTTTCAACAGCGTGGACATGAAAGCCAACGATCCGGGTGGACTGAGTGCCCAGGAGTGGCATGACAACCCTCGCCAGTCTCCGCGTGGCGATCAATACAATACGCGTAAGACCATCAAGCAGACCCAGGCTGGCCTGCGCTACGATCGTCAGCTCAGCACCCAGGACGATCTCAGCGTCATGATGTACGCCGGCGAACGTGAAATGACGCAGTACCAGTCAATTCCTTATCAGCCTCAGTTGAGACCTTCCCACTCCGGCGGCGTGATTGATATGCAGCGCCATTACCAGGGGATTGATACCCGCTGGACGCACCGTGGCGAACTGCTGGTTCCGGTCACCTTTACCACCGGTCTGAACTACGAAAACATGAGCGAAGATCGTCGCGGATACGAGAACTTCGTCATGAACAACGGCGTGCCGGAGTACGGCGTCAAGGGCGACAAACGCCGTAACGAACGTAACCTGATGTGGAACGTCGACCCGTACCTGCAAACCAGCTGGCAGTTAACGCAGAAACTCTCCGTGGATGCCGGCGTCCGTTACAGCTCGGTCTGGTTTGACTCCAACGACCATTACGTGACCCCGGGCAACGGAGACGACAGCGGTGACGCAAGCTATCACAAGTGGCTCCCGGCCGGTTCGGTGAAATATGCCGTGACCGATGCGTGGAATCTCTATGCTGCGGCAGGTCGCGGGTTTGAAACGCCAACCATCAATGAGCTCTCTTATCGTGCGGATAACCAGGGCGGCCTCAACATTGGCCTGAAACCTTCCACGAACAATACCTATGAAGTGGGCAGCAAAACCCGTATCGGTAATGGTCTGCTGACGGCAGCGCTGTTCCGCACCGATACGGATGATGAGATTGTCGTCGATGCCAGCGCTGGCGGTCGTACCAGCTACAAAAACGCCGGTAAAACCCGTCGTCAGGGGGTTGAAGTTTCCCTGGATCAGCAGTTTGCTGAGAACTGGAAGCTGAAAATGGCGTGGACCTATCTGGACGCCACCTATCGTACCAACGTGTGCAGCACCGGCGACTGTAACGGCAACCGTATGCCGGGCATTGCCCGCAACATGGGTTATGCCTCATTTGGCTGGCAGCCGGAAGAAGGCTGGTATGCGGGATCGGATGTGCGCTACATGAGCGATATCATGGCGGATGACGAGAACACGGCGAAAGCCCCGTCCTACACGGTGGTTGGGCTGAATACCGGGTATAAATTCAACTACGGTAACTGGGGAATGGACGTCTTTGGTCGCGTCGATAACCTGTTCGATAAAGAGTATGTCGGATCGGTTATCGTGAATGAATCCAACGGGCGTTATTACGAACCTGCACCGGGCCGTAACTACGGCGTAGGTCTGTCGGTCTCTTATCGCTTCGAGTAAGCAAAAAGCATTCTTTTTTGCTGAATATTATTTTTATAAATGGAATAACGCTCCTGATGGCAATAAGCCATCAGGAGTATTTAACCAGGAATATAATTCGCGGCAGGATATAGTCGCTCTGCTAAATAATCTCTCAGTTAAAATATTGTCGCTGTAAAAGCGTGTTCGCTTCGTCAATCAACGTCTCTATCGCCTTCTGACTGCCATCAACATCTCTTCGCTCAAGCGCGGACAGGAGCTCGGCGTAGTGATAAGTCGACACCTTGATGTCGTTAAGCTCCTGATGCAGATAGTTCATGCAAGGTCCAATACGCACCCATAGCTGCTCAATTAAGGCGCTGAGTGTCGGCATTTCCGCGTACTGATAAAGCGTAAACCGAAAGATGCGGTTAGCATGCAGCGCCTGCTGAACGTGCCCGTTGCGCATGGCTTCATGGAATGTCTCTGATAGCTTGCGCAACACCTCCAGCTTATTTTCCGTCATATGCTGACAGGCGGCAGCTACCGCCATAGGCTCAAGCTGTTTTCTGATGGCGTTAATCTCGTTATAACGCTCAAGCGTGACCTCAGGAACCAGAAACGCCTGGGCTGGCGTGGCGTGTAATGCCCCAGACGACACCAGACGCAAAAGCGCCTCGCGAACCGGGGTAATACTGGTTCCTAATTTATCAGCAATTTCTTTGGTAATCAGTCGAGCGCCAGGTTTCAGTGAGCCTGTAATTAACGCGCCTTTCAAACTGAGTTCGACTTGCATGGTAAGACTGATCCTTTGCGCTTTTTCTAAATGGTCCAAATCAAGCATGTTCAATTCCTGTAGCTAATACTTAATGCTATTTTTAAACGCCGTTTTTTATAAACGACGCTGTTCCGATATATCCTGTATCGTCATGCCTGGTGATGGGAAGTCTGTAAAAATGTCAAGAAATGCAAAATTTATTTTTTTTCGTTTTCGTGCTCATCTGAACGGAAGGCGCGAAAAGCCATGTCCAGTTAATTAAAGACAATATATCGTATCTTCACAAATAAATATGGCGGGAAAACCCCCCATATTTTAGATTATTTATTGTCACCCGCGACGCGAATCACGACTTTGCCGAAGTTTTTTCCTTCAAGAAGGCCAATCAGCGCATCAGGCGCATTCTCCAGGCCGTCTGTAACCTGCTCACGGTAGTGAATTTTGCCTTCCTGCACCCAGCGCCCCATCTCATCCTGGAACTCCTTGATGCGATGGCCGTAGTCCTGAGCGATGATAAACCCCTGCATACGAATCCGTTTCTTCAGAATCGTCGCCATCAATAACGGCAAACGATCCGGCCCTTCCGGCAGACCCGTCGCATTGTAACCGCTCACCAGACCACATACCGGTACGCGCGCCGAGGTGTTCAGTAAGGGCAACACGGCGTCAAAAACTTTCCCGCCGACGTTTTCATAATAGACATCAATCCCTTTCGGGCAGGCCTTTTCAAGCTGGGCCGCGAAGTCATCGGCATGGTGATCCAGGCACTGGTCAAACCCGAGCACCTCGACGGCATGGCGGCATTTTTCTGCACCACCGGCAACGCCGATCACCCGGCAACCTTTGATTTTACCGATCTGCCCGACTGTCGCACCAACCGGCCCCGTCGCCGCCGCAACCACCAGCGTTTCACCGGCTTTAGGCTGGCCGATGTCCAGTAGCCCCATATAGGCGGTAAACCCTGGCATACCCAGAATGCCCAGCGCCCACGAGGGGTGAGAAATATTATCGCCCAGTTTCACCAGGCCGCTGCCGTCTGAAATTTCATACTCCTGCCAGCCGCTGTAGCCCAGCACCCACTCACCCGGCGTATAGTCCGGATGGTTTGACTGCTCAACGCGACTGACCGTTCCCCCCACCATGACCGCCCCAATTTCCACTGGCGGTGAATAGGACGGTGCATCACTCATGCGGCCACGCATGTAAGGATCAAGCGACAGCCAGACCGTGCGCAGCAAAAGCTGTCCTGCCTGAGGTTCAGGAACAGGCTGCTCTTCCAGACGAAAATTCTCCGCGACCGGCGCACCGTGCGGACGAGAAGCCAGAACCCAGCGGCGATTTTGCGAAACAGATTGATTCATCAGGAACTCCTTCTGGTACAAATGTCATTAGAGCCTGGCTCATGATCGGCGTAAACGCTTTAACTTTACGAGCCAGACTGGTTAAGCCGCACAACCAGATAGATACAGGTTTCATTCGTCTCATTAATGAACCGGCAGTCGTTGGGCGGCCCCAGTTCCAGGCAATCACCGGCGTGCATTTCATGACGGGTATCGCCCTCCTGGAAAACCAGTTCGCCAGACTGCAGCCAGATAAGCTGGCGCGCCAGCGCATACGACGAGGCGGGCATAGGGACATCGCTTCCCGCCGGCAGCTCAACCTGAACAAGATCGATGGGCAGATCGGTGCGGGGTGAAACGTGGCGGCGGAGGTAGTGTGTCTGAGGGTCACGCCAGACGGGCTGGTTTTCCAGACGCAGCAGCTTTCCTTCCTGCATTTCGGCCCTGGCGATCAGCGTTGACATGCTGATGCCAAACGCGCCGGATAACCGCGCGAGCAAGGTCGCCGTCGGGCTGCTGTCCCCGCGCTCTATCTTGTGGATCATGGCGCGCGAGACGCCGGCCCGGTCAGCAAGCTCGCTTAATGACCATCCTCGCGACTCGCGTTCAAGGCGAATTCGCGCGCTAATCCTTTGATTCATTGTGTCTGTCATAGTATTCATGACGTCATACTATAGTGTATGAACGGCATTTCAACGCGGTTTTGATAACAAAAAAATCTGGCTTATGTCATAGCCATCCGTCTGTACAGTTGTGTAATATCGTACTCATAACGTAATACTATAGTGAACAACATACTCAGAGGTTCAAACATGATCGTTCGTCATGCCTGCAAAGAAGACTGCGCCGCTATTGGGGAGATTTACAACCACGCGGTGCTGCATACTGCCGCGATCTGGAATGATAAAACCGTCGATACGGATAACCGCATTGCCTGGTTTGAGGCGCGTGCCCTCGCAGGCTACCCGGTGCTGGTGAGTGAAGAGAATGGCGTTATCACCGGCTACGCCTCGTTTGGCGACTGGCGCGCCTTTGACGGTTTCCGGCATACGGTAGAGCATTCTGTCTACGTTCATCCGGATCATCAGGGGAAAGGTATTGGCCGCACGCTGATGAACGCGCTGATTATTGAAGCGCGGACCCTCGGCAAACACGTCATGGTGGCGGGCATTGAGGCGCAAAACCAGGCCTCTATTCATCTTCATGAAACGCTCGGTTTTGTGACCACCGGCCAGATGCCGCAGGTGGGCACCAAGTTTGGCCGCTGGCTGGATCTGACCTTTATGCAGTTGCAGCTTGATGAGCGCAGCGATCCGGACGCTATCTCATGAATCAGTCTCTGACGCTGGGTTTTCTGGTGGCGGCGGGAATTGGCCTGGTGGTGCAAAACACCTTAATGGTGCGCATCACTCAGTCCTCCTCGACCATTCTTATCGCGATGCTGCTGAATTCGCTGGTTGGCATTGTGCTGTTTGTCAGCATTCTGCTGCTAAAACAGGGCTTCGCCGGATTTAGCGAGCTGGCCTCAACGATCCGCTGGTGGACGTTGATCCCGGGGCTGTTAGGGTCGTTTTTTGTTTTTGCCAGTATCAGCGGCTATCAAAATGTTGGCGCAGCGACAACCATCGCCGTGCTGGTGGCAAGCCAGTTGATTGGCGGGCTGGTGATGGATGTACTCAGAAGCAATGGCATCCCCTTGCGCGCGCTGATTGGCCCGGTGTGCGGTGCCGTAATGCTGGTGGTCGGGGCGTGGCTGGTCGCGAGACGCCAGTTCTGACCCCCGGCTCACCGCTACAGTATCGTACCGCCTTTGGTCAGCAATTCCTGACGGGCGTCCATCTCTTCTTTATGTTGCTTACCGTGATGTGCAATCGCGGTACGCAGACGCTGCTGCTGACTGTAGCGATCTTCACGGCTTAACGCTGCGTCGTCGCTCAGTTCGATCAGCAGTTCATTCATTCGGCTAATTACTCCCGCTTCGATGGCGGTATCGACACGGGCGATAACTTCATTTAAATGTGACATTGTCACTCCTTGTCAGATGCCCGGCAGGCGCGGTGCCTGCCGGGAAAAATGTCAGTTCAGTTTCGCTTTGGAGAAATCGCTGCCCATCAGGCTCACGCTGTACCCCGTTACGTTGCTGCGGGTAGCGTAGAACGTTTTGCCGTTCGCCAGCGCAATCCACGGTGCCTGGGCATAGAAGATCTCCTGCGCCTGGCTGTAGAGTTTCGCACGCTCACCCGGGTTGCTGGTCAGTTTGGCTTTCTTGACCAGATCATCATACCCCTTATCGCACCAGCGCGCGGCGTTCGATCCGGTTTTGATGCTGTCGCATCCCAGCAGTACATCAGCAAAGTTATCCGGGTCGCCGTTATCGGACATCCAGCCAAACAGCGCGGAATCATGCTCCCCTTTACGCATACCGGAGAGATACTCGCCCCACTCGTAAGAGACAATTTTGGCCTTCACGCCGACTTTTGCCCAGTCGCTCTGGATCATCTCCGCAATACGCTTCGAGTTAGGGTTATACGGACGCTGCACAGGCATTGACCACAGCGTCACGTCCGCGCCCTTCTCCAGACCGGCCTGTTTCAACAAAGCTTTCGCTTTTTCAGGATCGTAGCTGTAGTCCTTCAGATCGTTATTAAAGCCCAGCATATTCGGCGGAATGGGTGATTTCGCCACCGTACCGGAACCCATAAAGACCGCATTCACGATGGCTTTTTTGTCCGTCGCATAGTTCAGGGCCTGACGCACCAGCACGTTATCAAACGGTTTTTTCTCGGTGTTGAACGCCAGATACCCCACGTTCAACGCCTCCACGGCATGCAGCTTCAGGTCTTTATTTTTGTTAATAACATCAAACTGAACCGGTGACGGCGCCGGAATGATCTGGCATTCGTTGGTCTGCAGCTTCGCCAGACGCGTTTCTACGTTTGGCGTGATGGAGAAAATAAGGTGTTTCGTCGGAACCGCACCTTCCCAGTAGTTCGGGTTAGCGACGTAGCGGATCAGCGAATCCACTTTGTACTGTTGCAGAACGTACGGCCCGGTACCAATCGGCCAGGTATCGACATTCTCAGGCGTCCCTTTTTTCAGCATCGCGTCAGCGTATTCAGCGGAAAGAATAGAGGCGAAATCCATCCCCCAGTCAGCAAGGAATGCGGCGTTTGGTTCGCTCAGCGTAAACTGCACGTGATAATCATCAACCTTTTTGACGTCCTGAATCAGCTTGTCCAGGCCTACATCATTAAAGTATTCGTAATTACCCTGCGAGACATTGTGATAAGGATGCTTAGGGTCTTTCTGACGCATGACGGAAAAAATAACGTCATCCGCATTAAAATCACGGGTCGGCTTGAAGTATTTATTGCTGTTGAACTTGACCCCTTTACGCAGCGTAAAGGTATAAGTCTTACCGTCCGGGGAAATTGTCCAGGACTCTGCCAGCGACGGTACCGGGGTGTTTTTCACCGGGTCGAAATTGATCAGGCGGTTATACAGGACCTGAGAGCTGGCCACGAATGACGGGCCTGAGCTGGCGATCTGCGGGTTGAAAGACTCCGGTGATGCTTCAGAGCAATAAATGATGGTGTCATTATTCGCCGCCCATGCGGCACCTGCTGGTAAGAGAGTGCTCAGCGCGAGGGCGAGCAGCGTTTTCCCTGTAGACATGGTTATAACCCTGGCAGTTTTATTATATTGGACTGTAATAACAGCACAGCCGCTATAACCTGGCAAATAACGAATCACTATCAGGTTATTCTAAAGCAACGTTTTCCGCTGGTTTTACAGCCAGTGCGCCAGAGGTTGATTTGCCTTAAGTGCCATTATTCGTCAAGCACAACCGCACCTTTCTATGCCACAAGAAATCGTCCCTTTTGGCGTCTCTTCCTCCGTTTGGTTGCTTCCCGATTTCGTTAAAGTAACGGTGTGAAGAAGTATATGGGATCAAATCGTGGCAAAAACTCTTTTACGCAGCGGTAATCTGGATGACTTTCAGGCCGTTGGCGGCGGCGGACAAGCCGTTTTTGAATCAGCGTTACAAATCCGGGAAGCGCTCCGGTTACGCAAACAACAGGCGATTGTCGACTGTCTGGCTATTCCGCAGGTCAATGATGGTGGCGACCGTGTCGACTGGTATTCGCCGGTCGACGGTTGTGTAACCAGCTGGAAAGCGGCGAACGAAGACGATCGTTATCGCGCCCTGCGCTATCTGGAAAATACGCTGGCCAGCGTTGAATCGCTGAGTAAGAAGTGCCTGCAGTCGCCAAAAACAGCGCAACAGCTTTTCGGCTCCCTGCTGTCGAAAGCATTTCAGTTTCCCGGCGAAAATTTCCTTTTCCTGGTTGATGGAAAGCCGGTCATAAGCTTCTGGGGGTTTGTAAACCTCAATGAGAATGCGCGTGACGACGTACTCGACTGTTTACGTGAATCGCTGATCCCTGAGCCAGCCCCGATTGTCATTGAAGACCCTGAACCCGAGCCGGAACCGACCCCAGTCCTGACCTTTGAACAGGCCGATGAGCCGCTGATCGCCCCGGCCACGGTGGTGCGCATCACGCCGGACGAACTGTATACGCCTGAACCTGCGCCGGTCATTGTGCCGCCTGTGGAAGAACCCGAGCCAGAGCCTGCGATCGTAGCCAAAAAACGCCGCGTTCCCCTGTGGACGCTTCCGGTTGCCGCCGTGATCGTTGCCGCGATTGCCACCCCGTTGCTGTGGCCAAAACAGGCCCCTTCTGCCGAGCCAGTGGCTGTCGTTGCCCCTGAACCTGTCGCCATTGCGCCAAAGCCGATTAAAGCCGTTGAGCCACTGCCGATGAAATTACCGCTGCATCAGGCAGAGGTGATCGCGAGCAAAGAAAAAGAGCCGGCACCCGTTGCCGCCCCAGCGCCTGCGCCGGTTGTGATTGCGGCGATCCCGAAAGACGCCATGGTCATGGAAGCAAACCAGGTGAAAGCGGGGTCGACGCGTTTTCTGAACGGAACATGGCGTGCGATCCTCGACGTGAAAGATCCGATTACCGGAAAACCACCGTCGCTGCGCTATCAGATCCAGAACAATAAAGGCTTCGCTCGTGTTGTTCACGGTGACAATGTTGTCTGCCGCGTGGAGGTTTTCTCCGGGCTGCACAGCAATGGCGAACTGATGATCAAGAGTCGCGGTAATGCCCGCTGCACAGACGGTTCACGCTACCCGATGCCGGAAGTTGCCTGCAAAGCAGGTACCAGCGATGTCGCTGAATGTAATGCCCGTTATGATGCCAAAACCGTCGTTCCACTGACGTTCAAGAAAGCAGGTGCCTGACCCTATGCTGGTAAATCTTTGCGACTATAAACAGAGCGTCACGCTTATTGCCAACAGCGGCGTGCAATTCCTCGATTTTGGCCTGACTCCGCAGGACACCGCCAGCAACGGGCGCTTCGTACGTAAAACCGCCAACGGTCCGCTTCTGCGTCTCGATTTCGATCTCGTCAACGGGCGTTACACGCTGCCGGGATTGAACGGCGGACAGCCTGAAGTGGTGAAACCGGAAACCACGATCCCACTGCATCAGTCCCTGACGGTGCTGGATGGCGTCTGGCTCCCCATTCCCTTCCTGCGCTTCAATCCGCCACGTACCTTTGTTGACGGGCCGGATAACTGGGCGCGCGTCCAGGTGCGTAAACTTGAAACGCCTGATGCGGCAGGCAATACGCACCGCGTCACGCTCGCTCTCGACAGCCAGATTGCAGAGCATGCTACTGCCGCGCTGTCCCCGGTTGAAAATGACATTCTCAACGGCACCCGTTTCGGACTGGCGTGGCGAGATGATGAGGTGGAAAGCTTCCTCGACCAGACCTGGATTGACGGCTGGCTGCGCGAGGCGTTTACCCACTATGCGACCGACGTTGAAAACCGCGCGGAACGCGACCTGCAGCAGGCAATGCGCAGCTTTGAGTACCAGGCACACTGGCTCAACCTGCTGTCCATGCTCGGTGAACAGCTTACCGTGCCGGAAGTGAAATTTGTCACCCATACCCTCAGTACGCCGGCTATTCCGGTCGACCTGATCCTCGACGTCGGGAATACCCATACCTGCGGCGTTATTATTGAAGATCACGGTGATGCGAACGACGGTCTGCGCCAGACGGCTGAACTGCAGGTGCGCTCGTTAAGCGAGCCACAGTTCCTCAATGAGCCGTTGTTTACCAGTCGTCTGGAGTTTTCAGAAGCGCGTTTTGGCAAGCAGCACTTCTCGGTGGAAAGTGGGCGTGAAGATGCCTTTGTCTGGCCGTCTATTGTCCGCGTGGGCGATGAAGCCCGCAAACTGGCTACGCGCCGTCTGGGCACGGAAGGTAACAGCGGTATCTCCAGCCCGCGTCGCTACCTGTGGGATGAAACCCCGGTGGTCCAGGACTGGCGCTTTAGCCAGATGAACAGCAAGACCCAGCGCGAACCGCTGGCGACCGCCTTCCCGCTGATGAACCTGATGAACGATGACGGTGAACCACTCTTTACGCTGCCGCAGGACGAGCGACTGCCGGTCTTCTCTCCGCAGTACAGCCGCAGCACGCTGATGACGCATATGCTGTGCGAACTGCTGGCACAGGCGCTGGGGCAGATCAACAGCGTTGCCACGCGCCTGCGTCTGGGCTTTCCGGCCTCACCACGCCAGCTGCGTACGCTGATCCTGACCCTGCCCTCGGCGATGCCGAAGCAGGAACGCGAGATCTTCCGTCGCCGCATGTTCGAGGCGATCGCTATCGTCTGGAAAGCGATGGGCTGGCACCCGCAGGACGACGATTTTGCCACCCGTAAGCACCAGGAAAAAAGCGTGGTGCCGGTACCTGCAATCCAGATGGAGTGGGACGAGGCCAGCTGTGGTCAACTGGTGTGGCTATACAACGAAGCGATCTCACATTTTGGTGGTCAGACGGAAGCGTTCTTCGCCTCCCTCGCCCGCCCGGATCGTGAACCTGAACCGGGCGTTCAGCCGGGGCGCTCGCTGCGTGTCGCCTCTATCGACATTGGCGGTGGCACAACCGACATGGCGATCACCCATTATCAGCTGGATGACGGCTCCGGTAACAACGTCAAAATCACGCCGCAGCTGCTGTTCCGCGAAGGGTTTAAAGTGGCCGGCGACGACACCCTGCTGGACGTCATCCAGCGCTATGTGTTACCCGCCCTGCAAACCCAGCTGCAGAAGTCCGGCATCGCCGATGCCTCTCTGCTGATGGCCTCGCTGTTTGGTGACTCAGGACGCATCGATACCCAGGCGGTATTGCGCCAGCAAACGGCGCTTCAGCTCTTTATGCCGATTGGTCACGCCATCCTTGCCGCGTGGGAATCCAGCGACATCGACGATCCGCTGGCAGGCTTGCATGCCACCTTTGGCGATCTGCTGTCGCAGAAACCGACCCGCAACGTGATGAATTATCTGCAACAGGCCGTCGATCATGCCTTGCCGGCAGGTTCAGAAGCCTTCGATCTGTTTGCCGTTCCGCTGCACGTAAATTTCCGTGAAATGCAGGATGCGATGCTGGCAGGCCAATTCACGCTGGCGTCACCTCTGCATGCGGTGTGCGAGGCCATTTCACACTACAGCTGCGATATTCTGCTGATCACGGGGCGTCCGGGCTGCCTGCCTGGCGTTCAGGCGCTTATTCGCCACCTGCAGCCGGTGCCGGTTAATCGCATCGTCTGGCTGGATAAATACCAGGTTCATGAATGGTACCCGTTCAGCCAGCAAGGACGCATTGGTAATCCAAAATCGACAGCCGCCGTCGGCGCGATGCTTTGCAGCCTGGCGCTTGACCTGCGACTGCCGCGCTTTAACTTTAAAGCCGCGGATATCGGTGCATATTCAACGGTTCGCTATCTGGGCGTCCTGGATAACACCATAAACACCCTGCGTGAAGAAAACGTCTGGTATCAGGATATCGACCTGGATAAACCGGGTGCGAAACTCGACGCTCGTCTGCACTTCCCGCTGCGCGGAAATGTGACGCTCGGTTTCCGCCAGCTGGCGAACGCGCGCTGGCCGGCAACGCCGCTCTATACGCTTAGCATCAACTCGGCCGAACTGGCCAAAGCGATTGCGGGTGACGGCGTGCTGAACGTGCGGCTCAAACTTTGTGGCGGCAATAAGCATGAAGGGCCTGAATCCTTCGCGCTGAGCGATGCCTGGTTGCAGGACGGGACGCCGGTTCCGCCTGATGCTTTAACCTTCAAACTGAATACTCTGGCCGATCGCCGTCATAGCGGCAGCCACTACTGGATCGACAGCGGGAGCGTATACCTGAAATGACTGCGACGATGACCACCACTCAGGCCTTAATCGGGTGGATAAATGAGACGCGCCTGAACGCCCCTGTGCTGGATAACGAGGCCGATGCCCTTCTTGCGCGCATCAACGCGACGCAGGCACGGGAGCAGGCCATTGACGGCGCCCTGTCCCGCCCGGGCAGTATTGGACTTTACGGTCATTCTCAGAGTGCTAAAGCGCATCTGCTTTTATCGCTGTGCGGCAGCGGTAATGGCCGCCTGAACGTTACGCCAGGCCAGCGTACATTTGACTATTTTTCGCACATTAATCCGGGACATGCCCTGACCAACATGGCCGTGCGGTTCACCCGCGGAAATGCAGAGGTGGTGGATGAGGCGTTCCCGCTGCGCCTGAGCCTGGTGACAGAGGCAGAGCTGGTTCAGCTGTTTATCGCCCGCACCACGCTGCAGCCGGACATCCGCGCCGTGGATAAAGCGGTCATTGAGACGCGCCTGGAGAAGTGGCGTGGCCTGCGCCAGCCGCAGGGCGTTCCTGGTATTACGGCTCAGGACGTGGGTGCCATCGCCCGCTTCTGGCAAAGCTCAGTACCTGCCGCGAAACAGCAAATTGATGATGCCCTGTGGCATCAGTTTGCACAGCTGGTCCCTTCGCTCGATCTCAGCACGCGAGCCAGCGTCTGGTCGCTGCTGTGGGGTGAGCAACAGGAGTTGACCCAGCAGTGGTTAAAGCTCGCTCATGTCCTGCATCAGACCAGCCATGCCGGAGCACTCGCCGCCCCGCTCAGCCTGCTGGTCGATAACTTCGGGCTGCCGGGCGAAGGGTTCCTGACTCACGGCACATTTACCCTTCCGGAGGCCCAGGAGACGCTGCTTCATCCGCTGAACAACGGCGAGATGCTTAACGCCATCAGTATCCCTGTCGATACGCTCGCCTTCCTGACGCGTGAGCTGGTCTTGCCGGTCGAAAGCAGCGCCCTGGATAATGTCGATATTATTGATATTCCGGTCTTTTCAGATAACAGCGCCGATGCACTGAATCAGGCTAAATGCCAGTGGTTGCTGGAGCATTATCGCCAGCAGCTGCAGCCGGACGTGCTTGTTATCTGCAATGCGACAGCCCAGCACGAGCAAACGGCTAAAAAAGCCCGGGTGCTGATGAACTGGGTCAAAGAGACCCAGCCCGTTGAAGAATCCGCCCTGCCGGGGCTGGTGTGGGCGATTACGCCTCACGACGCACGTTTTACCACCCGTCAGAACCTTGATGAAACGGTCCAGCACCTGTTGGGCAAACCGGGTGTGCGCTGGGGGACACTGCAGGCGCTGGACAGCCACAGCATGCAGCGCGTGATCGAGTGGTTGTCTCAGGCCACGTTACCCGCTCAGCGGCAGAAGCGTCTTAGCACGCTGAAAGCAATGCTGCGCCAGGAACTCTCGGCCCTGATGAAGGGGTATCTGGCACCGCTGGTTGAGGAACCCGGCGCCAGACGAACTCAGGCCGAAAACATGGTGCGCGTTCTGCAAAGCTCCGCCGCCCGCCACGGTGAACTGCTTGAAGGTCTTCTGCCGCCGCTTAAAGCCTTTGAAACCCTGCTGGCCGTTCAGCAGCCCCGCGAGGAGCAGGTGAACGGACTGTTTACGGATACCATTGACCTGTTTGCCGAGCATGCCCAGGAGAACGCCAGTCCATTCCAGACCAAAGACAAAGCTCGCCTGGCACATAAAGTCTGGGTAAACCATCTGCGCCAGTGGAGCCGCAACGATGCCACTGCCGCGCGCCTTGGGCTGGAACCCGCTGTTTTGCAGCAAATTGCCGACGTTCTGGTGGTGGCCAGCTACCGACTGAACCTGCCACAGCAGTTGCAGAACATCGTTGAAACCGACAAGAGCAGCGCTGCTCAACTGCATGCCGTGATGGGCAACTTCATTGGCTGGCTGGGCTACGATCGGACACCCGCAGAGGCACGCCCGGCGAGCCGCATCTGTAAAGGCCAGGCAATCTTTGTCACGCCGGTGGTCAACAGTACAGCGCCGCGCCTGACGCGTCTGGGAGAACAACCCGTACATGCGGCAACGGTGTATGTCTATGACTGGCTGGTCGCCCTCTATAGCCGGGCAATAGAGAACATCGATTTCCACCACCCGCACGATGTACAGCCTGCCGCACGCCAGGCCTTACAAGCCCTGTTACGTTAGCGCTCCTGGCCCGCAGAGATGCGGGCTATCCTTTCAGGTCGTGGTCATACACTCTGCTAACGTCTGCGCCAGTGCCGACGGATTTTCCCATGACATGGAGTGTCCGGCCGCTGGGATGATTTTCACCTCAACGCCCCGCTTTTGCAGAGAGTCCACATCATCATCAGGTAGAGACCACTCGCCGAAAATCAACGTCACCGGACAGCGCAGAGACAAAAACTGAACCTCCCATTCCGGCTCTACCCCTTCCACCAGGCTGGACGCGCCACGCCACACGGCATACGGCGCATTGCTTTGCAGACTGCCCGCCCAGGGTGAGGTTTCTGCACTGAGCAGCGCATCATACCCCTGCTCCAGGAACTGTTGTTCCGTCTGTGCAGCAATAGAGCGGCTGAACATGCCACCCCCGGCGTGAAAATTGGGTTCCGACACCATCAACCCTTTTACGCGTGGCGCCATCAGTCCTGCTGCCTCGATAGCAATGCTGCCACCCATACTATGACCATATAGCCAGAAACTATCGAGTTTGAGATGGTCCAACAGTTCAGCCACCACTCGCGCCTGCTCGCTGGTGCGATAACGATACTGCACGGGTTTGTCGCTGTAACCGCTGCCGGGGAGATCGATAAGAATGGCTCTGCGCGCACCAAACCGGGCGTCAGAAACGATACGAGGATATTCATAAGAAGAGGCGCAGCCTAACCCGTGAATAAATACCACAGGATCGCCAGAGCCGGGAAGATCGTGCCAGCGCACAACGCAGCCGGCCTGCTGCGAGTAAAAACTGTTCATAAGCACTCCTTTAACGATTCACTGTGTATTTATACAGTCTTCGTATCTGGAATGCTATGTTCATCTTTTAAAACGGGAAGCGTGCTTCAGAAAAGCGAGATCAACAGCGCAACGGGAAAGCTCATTGGCCAGGTTGACCCCACCAGAAAAGCACTGAGCAGTCGGATACGTTTGCGGTCTTTAGAGAGGAACCAGGTAATTAATGCACAGACAGAAGCCATGATTGCGTAAAAAACCAACATCTTTTGATACAACGTCATTCTGTTTACCAGAGCCGAAAAAATAACCGCACGCAATATGCGTCATATGTTGATACAGATCAAGTTTTTTCGTTACAGAATAACCATCTGAATAATATGGGATATGTACTGCAGGCAGAGAATGCCCGGCGCTGAATGCGACCGGGCATGGGGGCTTAGAGCTTTATCATCACGTGGCGAACAACGGTATAATCTTCAAGGCCGTACACCGACATATCTTTGCCGTAGCCGGATAACTTCATCCCGCCGTGCGGCATTTCGCTCACCAGCATAAAATGGGTATTAACCCAGGTGCAGCCGTACTGCAGACGCGCGCTCATCCGGTGGGCACGCCCTACATCGCGGGTCCAGACCGATGATGCCAGGCCGTACTGCGAATCGTTCGCCCATGCCAGCACCTGCGCTTCGTCATCAAACTCGGTGACACTTACAACCGGGCCAAACACTTCACGCTGAACGATAGCATCGTCCTGTTTTGCCCCTGCCAGAAGGGTTGGCTGGAAATAGTAGCCTGCCCCCTCTTTTTTGCTGCCGCCGGTCACCACGCGAATATGGCTCAGGGCTTTAGCCTCATCAACCGCCTTACAGACGCGTGAAAGATGGGCTTCGGAACTGAGCGGACCCAGCTCGGTGGTTTCCTCCTCCGGCGCACCCATTTTCAGGCTCGCCACCGCGGCACCCAGTTTTTCCACCAGCGCGGCATAAACGGCTTTCTGCGCATAAATACGGCAGGCTGCCGTACAATCCTGCCCGGCATTGTAGAAACCGAAAGTACGTACCCCTTCAACAACCGCATCAAGATCGGCGTCGTCGAAAACGATAACCGGGGCTTTGCCGCCCAGCTCCATATGGGTGCGTTTAATCGAGGACGCCGTATGTCCAATAATATGTTCGCCGGTGGCAATAGAACCGGTGAGCGACACCATACGCACCTTTTCGTGGCCGGTCAGCGGATCGCCGACCGTTTTTCCGCGGCCAAACAGAACGTTCAGAACGCCTGCCGGGAAGATGTCTTTCGCCAGTTCCGCCAGCTTGAGGGCCGTCAGTGGGGTAATCTCCGAAGGTTTGATCACCACACAGTTACCCGCGGCCAGCGCGGGTGCCAGCTTCCATGCCGCCATCATCAGCGGATAGTTCCATGGCGCAATGGAGGCGACCACGCCCACCGGATCGCGGCGTATCATCGATGTGTGACCGTCAAGATATTCGCCGGCGGCCAGCCCGTTCAGGCAGCGGGCGGCGCCGGCAAAGAAGCGGAAAACGTCGACCACAGCCGGAATTTCATCTCCCAACGCACAGTGCAGCGGCTTACCGCAATTGAGCGATTCGAGACGGGCAAATTCTTCGCCGTGGGCTTCAATCACGTCAGCCAGCTTCAGCAGACACTCGGCACGCGTTTTAGGCGTGGTTTGTCCCCATTCAATGAATGCGCGATCGGCGGCCTGGACCGCCGCGTCGACCTGCGCTGCTGACGCTTCAGCAATCTCCAGAAGTACCTCTCCGGTGGCAGGGTTATAGACCGGCTGTTTTTCCCCGTCCCCGGCGACCAGTTCACCATTTATCAGCAGTTGTGTTTGCATAGCATTGTCCTGTTGAAATCAATGTTATTTCCCGCTTCCGGCACTGTTTTCGCCGTCGCGGGTTAGCCACCAGGCTCCCAGAATGGGTAGGGTTGTGACCAGCATCACCAGCAGTGCAACGACGTTGGTGACCGGCACGTCGCGCGGACGCCCGAGCTGATTAAGCAACCACAGCGGTAACGTGCGCTCGTGTCCCGCGGTAAATGTTGTGACGATGATTTCGTCAAACGAGAGTGCAAACGCCAGCATCCCCCCGGCCAGCAACGCCGAACCGAGATTCGGCAGGACCACGTAACGGAAGGTTTGCCAGCCGTCGGCCCCCAAATCCATTGACGCCTCGACCAGACTCCAGGAGGTGCGTCTGAAACGGGCAATCACGTTGTTAAACACCACCACCACGCAGAACGTGGCGTGACCGACCACGATGGTGAAAAAACCCGGCTCAAGGTCAATGGTTTTAAATGCCGTCAACAGCGCCAGACCGGTGATAATCCCCGGTAACGCAATCGGCAACAGCAGCAACAGCGCGATCGCATTTTTGCCAAAAAACGCGCTTCGCCACAGCGCTGCTGCAGCAAGCGTGCCAAGCACAAGCGCGATAGCCGTCGACAGCGCAGCGATTTGAAGTGACAACGTCACTGATTCAATGATGTCGCCACGCCCCGCTGCCACGGTGAACCACTTCAAGGTCAACCCCTGCGGCGGAAAACTGAACGCGGCGTCTTCGGTGTTAAAGGCGTAGGTCGCAATAATCAGCAGCGGGAAATGAAGGAAGATAACGCCTCCCCAGGCTGCCACTTTCAGGAACAACGGTGCGCGTTCAGAGTGCATCGAATGCTCCCAGACGTTTCACGAACGCCAGATAAAGTGAGATGAGGACAATTGGCACCAGGGTGAAGGCCGCGGCCATGGGTATATTGCCGATAGCGCCCTGCTGGGAATAGACCATATTGCCAATAAAGTACCCCGGCGGCCCCACCAGCTGTGGAACAATGAAATCGCCCAGCGTCAGGGAAAAAGTGAAGATTGACCCTGCGGCAATGCCAGGGATTGCCAGCGGCAAAACGACGTAACGAAAAGTCTGGCGTGGGCGCGCGCCGAGATCGGCTGAAGCCTGCAGTAACGACGCGGGCAGCCGCTCCAGCGCCGCCTGTACCGGCAGGATCATAAACGGCAGCCAGATATAGACGAACACCAGAAAACGCCCCAGCCCGGAGGTGGAAAGCGTGTTTCCGCCAATGGCCGGTAGCGTAAGGATTGCGGTCAGGATCGGCTCCAGCCCCAGGTGGCTCAGAAACCACTGCGCTACCCCGTCTTTCGCCAGCAGCAGCGTCCAGGCATAGGCTTTAACAATATAGCTGGCCCACATTGGCAGCATCACGGCGATATAGAAGAACGCCTTCCACTTGCCGCGGGTGTAACGTGCCATGTACCAGGCCATCGGAAACGCGAGGATAGCGCTGGCGATGGTCACCGCAATGGCCATCACCAGCGTACGCAGAATGATGTCATAGTTTGCCGGATTAAAAAGCGCCAGGATATTGGCAAACGTCAGGTCCGGCGTGACCGCCATGGTGAAATCGTCAAAGGTATAAAACCCTTGCCATAAAAGCGTGAGAAGCGATCCCAGATAAACGATGCCAAACCACATTAGCGGCGCGAGCAGCAGCAGGAACAGCCCAAGCGATGGCTTACGCCAGAACAGTGCGGTAAGGCGGCTCATGCGGCTACGGTGGGCGGGAGGCGGCGCGACATGCGTGTTCATGTCACCTCTCCTCTTGCAGGCGAACCATGGCATCACGTGACCACGACGCCATCACCGCCTGTCCCGGCGTCACGCCGCTCAGCGTTGCGGCATCGCTAAAATTGGCCTGGCTGACCAGCAGTTTTGCACCGTCAGCGAGTTTTAGCTCAAGACGCGTTGCCGCCCCCTGATACTGTACTGCCTGCACCACGCCCTCAACCTGAACCTCACCGCTCTCATTGAGGCGAATATGTTCCGGCCGTAAAGAATAGATGCCTTCCATCCCGCACACGTTGTGTGCCATACCGGCGTCAAACACGTTTGAGGTCCCGACAAAGCTCGCCACGAATGGCGTTCCTGGACGCATATAGAGATCGCGCGGGGTGTCGACTTGCTCAATGCGGCCATTATTGAAAACCGCGACCCGGTCAGACATCGACAGGGCTTCCCCCTGATCGTGAGTGACGAAAATAAAGGTGATGCCGAGCTCCTGCTGCAGCTTTTTCAGCTCGAACTGCATCTGCTCACGCAGTTTAAGATCGAGCGCGCCGAGCGGTTCATCCAGCAGCAATACCCGGGGTGCATTGACCAGCGCCCGCGCGATGGCGACACGCTGACGTTGCCCGCCGGAAAGCTGCGAAGGCTTACGCGTGACAGCAAAGCTTAGCCCCACTTTTTCCAGCGCTTGACGCGCCTGCGCATGCCGCGTTTTCTTGTCGATACCTTTGACCATGAGTCCGTACGCGACGTTATCGAGGATCGACATATGCGGGAACAACGCATAATCCTGGAACACGGTATTCACATCGCGTTCCCATGGGGGAAGTGCGCTCGCCTCTTTACCGAAGATTTTGATTGCGCCGCCTGACAGTTGCTCAAAACCGGCTATCAGACGCAGGCAGGTAGTTTTGCCGGAGCCCGAAGGCCCCAGCATGGAGAAAAACTCTCCGTCATGAATAGCAATGGTGACCCCATCCACCGCCCGCACGTCACCGTACAGACGGGAAACGTCATTAAACTCTACTGCGTACGTCATGTTCTGCTCCTGCGATTAACGGCCGCCCATGATGGCGATGTAATCCTGTGTCCAGCGGCTGTAAGGAACGAATTTGCCGCCTTCTGCAATCGGGGTTTTCCAGAACATGATTTTGTCGAAATAGTTGTAGCCGTTCGTTTCGCAGCCTTTATCGCCGAGCAATGTGCTGGCTTTACACCCTTCCGGTACCACGGGCAGCGAGCCAAACCAGGCCGCCAGATCGCCCTGCACTTTAGGCGTCAGCGACCAGTTCATCCATTTGTAGGCGCACATCGGGTGCTTGGCCTGCGCGTGCAGCATGGTGGTGTCCGCCCAGCCGGTTACCCCTTCTTTCGGGAAAACAGTGGCGACAGGCTGGTTCTCCGCTTTCAGGGCATTGGCCTGATAGGGCCAGGCGCTGGAGGCCACTACGCCTTCATTTTTAAAGTCGCTCATCTGAACGGTGGTGTCATGCCAGTAGCGGTGGATCAGCGCATGCTGGTCACGCAATACCTTCAGTACGGCGGCATACTGTTTTTCTGTTAGCTGGTACGGGTCGGTGATACCCAGCTGCGGCTGCGTGGCTTTGACAAACAGCGCCGCATCGGCGATGTAAATCGGGCCATCATAGGCCTGCACGCGGCCCTGATTGGTTTTACCGTCAGGTAAATTCTGTTTCGTAAAGACGACGCTCCAGCTGTCCGGCGGCGTCGGGAACGTTTTGCTGTTGTACATCAGCAGGTTTGGCCCCCACTGATACGGCGTGCCGTAGACGTTGCCGCCGACGTTAAACCATTCACCTTTGACGATCCGCGGGTCGAGAGTTTTCCAGTTTGGGATAAGGTCCGGGTTAATCGGCTGAACGCGTTTCCCCATGATCAGGCGCAGTGAGGCATCGCCCGAGGCAGTGACCAGATCGTATCCTCCTTTAGCCATCAGGCTAACCATTTCATCCGAGGTGGCCGCGGTTTTAACGTTCACCGCGCAGCCGGTCTCTTTTTCGAACTGCGTGACCCAGTCATAATTTTTATCGGTTTGTCCCCGTTCGATGTACCCGGGCCAGGCAATAATATCCAGTCGTCCTTCCCCGTCGCCGATAGCCTTCGGTGGCTCTGCGGCGTGCGCTGTCATGAGGGTCATGCCGAGCGCGCACAGGCTGCTGCGGGCAAATTTTTTGCTCATAAGAATTACTCCTGTCGCAATGAAATTTAGCGGCAGCCGTGCCGTAAAAATATCTCCCTTATTAAACGTAGACCGCGCAAATGCGCCGCACCGTGCGGCTTAAAGAAATTTCATCAAGGTGTGACCGAGGGCGCATTCCCCGTTAACTGGATTATAGACAAGGAGTTAGCGTTGAGAGGCGGTATGCAGATTTCCTATGATGCGGTACTGCGGAATATTCGCCGTACCGCCATCAGGATAAGGAATGATTATTTTAGAAAGGTGCGGAGATTATTATTCGAGCATGCTGCTAATTAATTTCCCTAACTGAATCACAGCCTGTTCTTCTCGCTCCCCCCATGCCCAGGAGGTATTAAACCGGAAGAACGGTGTCCAGGCGTCAGAGGTCGAAAACATCTTACCGGGGGCAATACTGATGTGGTGCATTAGCGCTTTCTCACTCAGCAGCCCGGCGTCCAGCTGCGCCGGGAGTTCCAGCCACAAAAAATAGCCGCTGTCGTTGTGATGAATTTTGACGCCTGCCGGCATATGGCGCAAAAGCGACTGCCACGCCTGCTGTTTGCGTTCGGCCAGCGTGCGTCGCAGGCGGCGAAGATGGGCGTCATAGCGTTTTGTCGCCAGGTAATCCACCAGCGCCAGCTGCATGGGTGAACTGGTCGATAAGGTGCTCATCAGCTGTAGCTGCTGAATGCGTCGCGCATGTTTACCTGCCGCCACCCAGCCGATGCGAAACCCCGCCACCAGACATTTCGAGAAGGACGAGCAGTGCAGCGTCATATCGTCACGATCCCAGGCTTTCGCTGGCAGAGGTTTCTCCCGGCCAAAATAGAGTTCGCTGTAGACATCATCTTCGATCAGGGTGACGTTGTGCCTGGCGAGAAGCGCGACCAGGTGCGCTTTTTTTTCTGCGCTGAGCGTGAAGCCAAGGGGATTTTGACTGTTGGTCATGAGCCAGCAGGCTTTGACAGGATACTCATTGAGCGCCTGCTCAAGCGCATTCAGATCGATCCCTTCGCGGACGTCCGTCGCCACCGACAGCGCTTTGAGTTTCAGGCGTTCCAGCGCCTGTAGCGCACCGTAGAAACAGGGGTTTTCGACAATCACCCAGTCACCAGGCTCGGTAACGGCCTGCAGGCTAAGATTCAGGGCTTCGAGTGCGCCTGCGGTAATGACAATCTCATCCGGCGAGATATTCATTCCCTGCTGCGCATAGCGGCGGGCAATGGCGTGGCGAAGGTCAACGTTACCCGGAGGCAGGTTCTCAATTACGCTCATTGCTGTGGCGGTTTTACTGACATTGGCCAGCGAACGGTTAAGTTGCTGCAACGGGAAAAGCCGGGGGTCGGGGAAGGCAGAAGCGAAAGGAACAACCGACGGGTCGCGGCTGGCCTGTAATACGTCGAAGATATAGGTGTTGATATCTACCACTTCGTCCCGCATCACCTGGGCAGGCGGCGCAGGTTGGTGTGCGGTCGGGCGCGAGGCAACGTAATAGCCCGACTGCGGCCTGGCGACGATACGCCCCTGGCTTTCCAGCATCTGATACGCGTGGCCAACGGTCATAAAACTCATGCCGCTGCTCGCGACCTGCTCTCGCAGAGAAGGCAGCTTATCGCCCGGCAACCATACGCCAAGCTCGATCTGCGAGATAATTTGTTGCGCCAGACGCTGGTATTTTTTCATCAGATTCTCCTTATGACCGACAGTGTATATCAGCAGGAGAAAAAGAGAAGATTTTGCTAACTGTTATAGTTAGCCAGATGCATTACTTACGCAGTTCGGTGACGTTACGCTGAGCGTGGCGGGCAGCGGCCAGATGATCGAGGGTAATCATCGACGATTTGCAAAAAATGCATTTTGCACCGAACGGGTTTTTCTCAGACACATCAAAAGCTGAGGTACGGTACTGCGAACCATGGCAGCATGGGCAGCGGAAATGGATATAAGAAGTCATAGGATTCTCCTGTAAACGTAAAAACGTTAATTGCTTAATGGGCCCTTCAGGCGATAGTGGTTTGAAACAAAAACTAATCGGAGTGTAGAAAAAGACCCAAGAGAGGCTGCGGAGAGGCACAACGTGATGAGAACTGCTTTATAAAACTACGTCAGATGTTTATTTGGACTCAAACCCAGAGGGCCATTAACGCATGTTGTTGATAACAAGGCAAGCTGTTTAATGCATAAATTTCATAAAAATAATTTTTTTATTCTTTCGCGCAAGCTATATCAGATATGTAAAGCGTGATGTTTTCATTAACTGTTATAGGTAAATTTCGCTTTTCTGCGTCTGATACTGGTTATTTCGCCCCTATACCATAACAGCACACCGTTTGACATTGAGGTTGTGCATGTTTGGTTTAGATGCTTTTCATCTCGCACGAATACAGTTTGCCTTTACCGTATCCTTCCACATTATTTTCCCGGCTATTACCATCGGTCTGGCGAGTTATCTCGCTGTGCTAGAAGGCCTGTGGCTGAAAACCAAAAACCCGGTCTGGCGTTCGCTGTACCATTTCTGGTCGAAGATTTTTGCCGTTAACTTCGGTATGGGCGTGGTCTCCGGGCTGGTCATGGCCTACCAGTTTGGGACCAACTGGAGTGGGTTTTCACAATTTGCCGGCAGTATTACCGGCCCGCTCCTGACCTACGAAGTGCTTACTGCCTTCTTCCTCGAGGCAGGATTCCTCGGCGTTATGCTGTTCGGCTGGAATAAAGTCGGGCCGGGTCTGCATTTCTTTGCAACCTGTATGGTGGCACTGGGGACCATTATCTCAACCTTCTGGATCCTCTCATCAAACAGCTGGATGCAGACGCCACAGGGCTTTGAAATCGTCAACGGACAGGTGGTGCCGGTAGACTGGTTTGCCGTGGTGTTTAACCCCTCCTTCCCGTATCGCCTGCTGCATATGTCGATAGCGGCCTTCCTGAGTAGCGCCCTGTTTGTCGGCGCATCCGCAGCCTGGCATTTGCTGCGCGGAAACAACACCCCCGCCATCCGCGCGATGTTTTCCATGGCGCTGTGGATGACCCTGATTGTCGCTCCCCTTCAGGCGATGGTGGGTGATATGCACGGGTTGAACACCCTGAAGCATCAGCCCGCTAAAATAGCAGCCATTGAAGGCCACTGGGAGAACCCACCGGGTGAACCCACCCCGCTGCTGCTGTTTGGCTGGCCGGATATGGAACAGGAGCGCACCCGCTTTGGGCTGGAGATCCCGGCGCTTGGCAGCCTTATTCTGACGCACAGCCTCGACAAACAGGTTCCGGCACTGAAAGAATTTCCAAAGGAAGACCGGCCAAATTCCACCATCGTCTTCTGGTCATTCCGCATTATGGCGGGCTTAGGCATGCTGATGCTGCTGCTTGGGGTAACGGCGCTCTGGTTACGTTATAAAAAGCGCGTGTACGCTTCGCGTCCCTTCCTGTGGTTTGCCCTCCTGATGGGACCCACCGGGCTGATTGCCATCCTGGCCGGATGGGTCACTACCGAAGTGGGCCGCCAGCCGTGGGTCGTCTACGGGCTTCAGCGAACAAAGGATGCGGTTTCTGCGCATGGTGACTTGCATATGAGCGTGAGTCTGCTGGCCTTCTTCGTCGTCTACACCTCCGTATTTGGCGTGGGTTACAGCTATATGGTCCGCCTGATTAAAAAAGGACCTCAGCCTCATGAATCGTTTGCCACCGAGTCCGATGGACGTCCCGCACGCCCGCTTTCTGCCGTTACTACTGAACATAAGGAGCAACCATAATGGGTATCGATCTTTCCATTATCTGGTTTGTTATCATCGTCTTTGCCACGCTGATGTATATCGTGATGGATGGTTTTGATCTGGGGATAGGTATCCTATTCCCGGCTACGCCTGATGCCGACGATCGCGATGTGATGGTGAACAGCGTTGCGCCGGTCTGGGACGGCAATGAAACCTGGCTGGTGCTTGGCGGGGCGGCGCTGTTTGGCGCGTTTCCGCTGGCCTATGCGGTCATTATTGATGCCCTCACTATTCCGCTGACGTTAATGCTGATCGGACTTATTTTCCGGGGCGTGGCATTTGAGTTTCGTTTTAAAGCCACGCCGGCACACCGCCCTTTCTGGGACAAAGCGTTTATTGGCGGTTCGATCCTGGCGACCTTTACCCAGGGCATGACGGTGGGGGCGGTGATCAACGGCTTCAGCGTCACCGGGCGTGCCTACAGTGGCGGACCGTTCGACTGGCTGACCGTTTTTAACCTGTTCTGCGGCGCAGGTCTGGTGGTGGCCTACGCGCTGTTAGGCTCGACATGGCTGGTGATGAAAAGCGAAAACGCGCTGCAACAGCGAATGCGACGGGTATCCAGAACGCTCCTGATCCTGCTTCTGGTATTCATTGCAGCAATCAGCTTCTGGACGCCACTGGCGCAGCCGGCCATCGCCGCGCGCTGGTTTACCCTGCCGAATCTCTTCTTCCTGCTGCCCGTGCCGGTGCTGGTGGTGATCCTGAGCCTGTATCAGTGGCGTTGCCTGAATAATCCCGACAGCCATCATCTGCCGTTTATCCTGACGTTAGGGCTGATTTTTCTCGGCTTTAGCGGACTTGGGATCAGCATCTGGCCGCACATTATTCCCCCGTCAATCACGCTCTGGCAGGCGGCGGCTCCGACACAAAGTCAGGGCTTTATGCTGGTGGGCGCGTTGTTGATCATTCCCGTGATTCTGGTCTACACCTTCTGGAGTTACTACGTGTTTCGCGGAAAAGTACAGCATGGAGAGGGTTATCACTGATGCAACAACCTTTCTGGAAAAGAGTCATGTGGCTGGCCATTATCTGGGGCGGCAGCGTACTGGCACTGGCGGCGGTCAGTATGCTCTTTCGCATGTTAATGACGGCCGCAGGGTTTAAGTCGCACTGATCGTATTGCGGGCAACGACAACGTTGCCCGGTACCCGCCCGCACTTTCAGATAAACCCCATTAACGCACGGCAGAGTATCGTTACACTGAAAAAAAGATTCACAGTATCTATCGTCTGAGAAGAAAAATGAAAAAGCTCATTGCGTTAAGTGTTATCAGTCTTGTCCTCACCGGGTGCGTTAATCCTGGTAAAGCCTCCGTTCAGCCGGACCAACTTAAGAGCCACCGTTTTGTGCTGGAGAATGTGGACGGGAAAGCCGTTAAGGCCACGACAACGCAACCAGAGATCAGCTTCAAAGCCCTGCCTGATATCAGTCTGGTTAATAACATTAGCGTTTCCGGCGTGATGTGTAACACGTTTAACGGACAGGGGAAATTGTCCGAAGGTGAGCTCAAGGTCAAAACGCTCGCCATGACGCGCAAGCTCTGTACCGAACCACAGTTGAACGAACTGGATCAGGCCATTGGCGACATGCTGCGCAAAGGGGCGCAGGTCGACCTGACTGAAGACCAGTTAACGCTGGCGACAGCCGATAAAACGCTAATGTTTAAGCGTGCGGAGTAATCAGTAGTTTCCGCAGGATCCTACGGCAAGCGACTGTTCACTGCAGCGTTTGCCGTTTGGCAATGCGCACATCCCGATAGCTGAGCCGTCAAGCTGGCGGGCAACAGACAGCGAGCCGCCAATCATCGCGCAGTTGGCTTGTCCAGAGCTGGACATCGCCGCTTTCATCCCCGGCGTTACGTGTGCCGCCGTTGCCTGCTGAACAGGTTCACTGCTGCATGCCGATAATAATAACGCGGCACACCCGACCCAAAATGCTGAACGCATGCTCTCTCTCCCCCATTAATAATGCGAAACCTATGCATAATAGGCATCACATGCCGTGTCGTCGAGAGCGAAAGTGCGTATTTATGCGCTCCTGAAACAATTTCTCGCAATTTTTTCGCCAAAAGATTGATCTACTCATTGATGTCGAGAATACCGAGGACACAAAAGCGAAAATCGTAAAATCCGACCTTTGCTAAACTAAGGGAATAATATTCAAAGCCCGTTGTGTTTTTTTCGGGCTCCTTTTTTTGCGCAATGTAAGGGTGTTGTCCTATGCAAACTATTGACGGTAATGGTGCAGTCGCGTCCGTCGCGTTTCGCACCAGTGAAGTTATCGCCATCTACCCAATTACGCCAAGTTCTACGATGGCCGAACAGGCCGATGCCTGGGCGGGCAACGGACTGAAAAACGTCTGGGGCGACGTCCCAAGAGTCGTGGAAATGCAGTCTGAGGCTGGCGCTATCGCGACCGTCCACGGGGCGCTGCAGACCGGTGCTTTGTCGACGTCATTCACCTCGTCGCAGGGATTATTGTTGATGATCCCGACGCTCTATAAACTGGCAGGACAACTTACCCCGTTTGTGCTTCACGTTGCCGCACGAACCGTTGCGACACACGCCCTCTCCATCTTTGGCGATCATTCAGACGTGATGGCCGTCCGCCAGACCGGTTGCGCCATGCTGTGCGCCAGCAGCGTTCAGGAAGCACAGGACTTCGCGTTAATTTCGCATATGGCGACGCTGAAGAGTCGCGTGCCCTTTATTCATTTCTTTGATGGTTTTCGTACCTCTCACGAAATCAATAAAATCGTTCCGCTGGCTGACGACACCCTCCTCAATCTTCTGCCGCAGGCGGAAATCGACGCACATCGCGCCCGTGCGCTGAACCCGGAACACCCGGTGATCCGCGGGACATCGGCCAACCCGGATACCTATTTCCAGTCCCGGGAAGCAACGAACCCGTGGTACAACGCCGTTTATGATCACGTTGAGCAGGCGATGGATGATTTTGCCGCGGCCACCGGACGGCAATACAAACCGTTTGAATACTACGGCCATCCGCAGGCGGAACGGGTCATTGTGCTCATGGGGTCAGCCATTGGCACCTGTGAAGAGGTAGTGGATGAACTGCTGACCCGTGGTGAAAAAATCGGCGTGCTCAAAGTGCGGCTCTACCGGCCGTTTTCCGCGCGACATTTGCTCTCCGCCCTGCCGGAAAGCGCGCGCACCGTGGCGGTGCTCGATCGCACTAAAGAGCCTGGCGCCCACGCAGAACCTCTGTATCTGGACGTCATGTCCGCGCTGGCTGAAGCGTTTAATTGCGGTGAGCGCGAAACACTGCCCCGCGTGATCGGGGGTCGCTATGGGTTGTCCTCCAAAGAGTTTGGCCCGGACTGTGTGCTGGCGGTGTTTAATGAGCTGAGCGAGGCTAAACCAAAACCGCGCTTTACCGTCGGTATTTATGATGACGTGACCAACCTCTCTCTGCCCCTGCCGGAAAACACGCTGCCTTCCACCGCAAAACTCGAGGCGCTGTTTTATGGACTGGGCAGCGACGGTAGCGTCTCCGCGACCAAGAACAACATTAAGATTATCGGGAACTCCACGTCGTGGTATGCCCAGGGGTATTTTGTCTACGACTCCAAAAAAGCAGGTGGGCTGACCGTTTCCCACCTGCGCGTCAGCGAGCACCCTATCCGCTCGGCGTACCTTATCTCGCAGGCTGATTTTGTGGGCTGTCACCAGCTGCAGTTCATCGATAAGTACCAGATGGCAGAGCGCCTGAAACCGGGCGGTATTTTCCTGCTCAATACGCCATACAGCGTGGATGAAGTCTGGTCGCGACTGCCGCAGGAAGTGCAGGCGGTGCTGAAC
Organism: Enterobacter sp. J49; assembly: GCF_002148625.1. Classification (NCBI taxonomy): domain Bacteria; kingdom Pseudomonadati; phylum Pseudomonadota; class Gammaproteobacteria; order Enterobacterales; family Enterobacteriaceae; genus Enterobacter; species Enterobacter sp. J49. Next base: position 1,040,170 of record NZ_MWPY01000037.1, on the reverse strand, counting down.
CAGAAAAAAGCCCGCTTCTACGTCATTAACGCTGCAAAAATTGCCCGCGAGTGTGGCCTTGCCGCGCGAATTAATACCGTGATGCAAATGGCCTTCTTCCACCTGACGCAGATCCTGCCGGGAGACAGCGCGCTAATGGAACTGCAGGGGGCGATTGCCAAAAGCTACAGCAGTAAAGGTCAGGAGCTGGTCGAGCGTAACTGGCAGGCGCTGGCGCTGGCGCGCGAGTCTTTATTTGAAGTACCGCTGCAAGCGGTTGATCCGTCCAGCCCGAACCGTCCACCGGTGGTTTCTGACGCGGCACCGGATTTCGTGAAAACCGTGACGGCAGCCATGCTGGCCGGGCTGGGTGATGCCCTTCCCGTCTCCGCACTGCCACCCGATGGCACCTGGCCGATGGGCACCACGCGCTGGGAAAAACGCAACATCGCCGAAGAAATCCCCATCTGGAAAGAGGAGCTGTGTACCCAGTGCAACCACTGCGTAGCAGCCTGCCCGCACTCGGCCATTCGTGCCAAAGTGGTCTCCCCGGAAGCGATGGAAGACGCCCCGGCCAGCCTGCATTCACTTGATGTGAAATCCCGTGATATGCGCGGACAGAAGTATGTTCTGCAGGTCGCTCCGGAAGATTGCACCGGATGTAATCTGTGCGTTGAGGTCTGTCCGGCGAAAGATCGTCAGGATCCGGACATCAAAGCCATCAATATGATGTCGCGCCTCGAGCATGTCGAAGAAGAGAAGGTAAATTATGACTTCTTCCTGAACCTGCCGGAGATCGACCGCAGCACGCTGGAGCGTATTGATATTCGTACCTCGCAGCTCATTACTCCGCTGTTCGAATATTCAGGCGCCTGCTCCGGCTGCGGTGAAACGCCGTATATCAAGCTGCTCACGCAACTGTACGGCGACAGAATGTTGATCGCTAACGCCACGGGCTGTTCATCAATCTATGGCGGTAATCTGCCTTCCACGCCGTACACCACCGACGCCCATGGCCGCGGTCCGGCATGGGCGAACTCGTTGTTTGAGGATAACGCCGAGTTTGGTCTGGGCTTCCGTCTGACCGTTGACCAGCACCGCGCACGCGTGATGCGGTTACTGGAACAGTTTGCTGACCACATCCCGGCGGAGCTGAATGAGGCGTTGCACGCTGATGCAACGCCAGAACGTCGTCGTGAGCAGGTTGCGGAACTGCGCAACGCTCTGCAGGACGTGGAAGGTGCCGGGCAACTGTTGACCGACGCTGACGCGCTGGTGGAAAAATCAATATGGCTGATTGGCGGTGACGGCTGGGCGTATGACATCGGCTTTGGCGGGCTGGATCACGTGTTAAGCCTCACCGAAAACGTCAACATTCTGGTTCTGGATACGCAGTGCTATTCCAACACCGGTGGCCAAGCGTCAAAAGCTACTCCGCTTGGCGCAGTAACTAAGTTTGGTGAACACGGCAAGCGCAAGGCGCGTAAAGATCTCGGCGTCAGCATGATGATGTACGGCCACGTGTATGTCGCGCAAATCTCGCTGGGCGCGCAGCTGAACCAGACGGTGAAAGCCATTCAGGAAGCGGAAGCCTACCCGGGTCCGTCGCTGATCATTGCCTACAGCCCGTGTGAAGAGCATGGCTACGACCTGGCACTCAGCCACGATCAGATGCGCCAGCTGACCGCAACCGGCTTCTGGCCGCTCTACCGGTTCGACCCGCGCCGCGCCGATGAAGGTAAATTGCCTCTGGCGCTGGATTCACGCCCGCCTTCCGATGCGCTGGGCGAAACGTTAATGCAGGAACAGCGCTTCCGTCGCCTCAACGCGCAACAACCAGAGGTGGCCGAGCAGTTGTGGAAAGATGCCGCCGCCGATCTGCAAAAACGGTATGATTTCCTGGCGCAAATGGCCGGAAAAGCGGAAAAACCCACCCGCGACTGACTCTCCTTCTGCCCGGCTTGTCCGGGCATTTTTTTGCCATAAAAAAAGCCCGATGTATTCACACCGGGCGAGTCCAGATAATTAATGGATACCACGTTAAATCACTAAATGACATTCACATAAATTATGGATGAAAAATCTTAAAGGCATATAACGCCGCTGAGATTATCTGATTTAAGGGGCAATTAATAATTTTTATTTAATATGATTAGCTTTAAATCATTCATAAAACCAATGACTATTTCCGCCGCATAATCCGGTTAAGAATTAACTTAACTCGTAACAATTATATTTTATTGTTCTTGGTCAGGAGTGATTTAGCATGAGACAGCTTTCTCGTGCGGAAAGTTCAATACGTAATTAAATAAAAACAACTGCAAAGGAATTCCAAAATGCAAAGAAAAGTACTGGCCCTGATGATTCCAGCGCTGTTAATGGCTGGCGCTGCGCATGCTGCAGAAATTTATAATAAAGACGGCAACAAATTAGATCTGTACGGAAAAGTAGATGGTCTGCATTACTTCTCCGACGATGCCTCTAAAGATGGCGATCAAACTTACATGCGTCTGGGCTTCAAGGGTGAAACCCAGATCAACAACATGATGACCGGTTACGCCCAGTGGGAATACAACATCCAGGCCAATAACACTGAAGGGTCCGATAACCAGTCATGGACGCGTCTGGCCTTCGCCGGTATTAAAGTCGGTGACTATGGCTCCTTCGATTACGGTCGTAACTACGGCGTTCTGTACGACGTGGAAGGCTGGACCGATATGTTGCCTGAATTCGGTGGTGACTCTTACACCAATGCAGACAACTTTATGACTGGCCGTGCCAACGGGGTCGCAACCTACCGTAACACTGACTTCTATGGTCTGGTACAGGGTCTGAACTTTGCCCTGCAGTATCAGGGTAAGAACGAAGATGCCAGCAACAACCAGGAAGGCACCAACAATGGTCGCGACACGCGCCATGAGAACGGTGACGGCTTCGGTATCTCCACCACCTATGACTTTGGCATGGGTATCAGCGCGGGTGCTGCCTATACCTCTTCTGACCGTACCAACGAACAGGTGATGAATACCACTGCCGGTGGCGATAAAGCGGATGCCTGGACTGCAGGCCTGAAATATGACGCCAACAATATTTATCTGGCGGCAATGTATTCTGAAACCCGCAATATGACCCCTTATGGCGATAATACGGATGCCGTGGCCAATAAAACGCAAAACGTTGAAGTGACCGCGCAATATCAGTTCGACTTCGGCCTGCGCCCGGCAATTTCTTATCTGCAGTCTAAAGGTAAAGACCTGGCCAACGGTCAGGGCGATCAGGATCTGGTTAAATATGCTGACGTAGGCGCAACCTACTACTTCAACAAAAACATGTCCACCTACGTTGATTATAAAATCAACCTGTTGGATGAAGATGACAGTTTCTACAAAAATAACGGCATTAGCACGGATGATGTCGTTGCATTAGGTCTGGTTTACCAGTTCTGATCCCAAGAGCCCGCATCGTGATGCGGGCTCGTTATTTTCGTTGCGACGCCTGAAGCCAGCCCTCCTCTTCTCTCCCATCGTATTTCCCTCTCTTCGCGCCTCTCGGCTCAATGAATGTGTGAATCATCTCAAAAGGAAAATTTATGACGGTGTCGTTAAGGGTAAGTTTAAAGAAATCCGTGTAGACTCACCTTATAGACTTTGCTTCATTAAGGATAACTGCATTGTTTGGTCGTGTATCAGTTGCCGTACTTACCCTTCTGGCGATTATATGGATGGCGTTAATTTTTGATTTTGGTGGTGTCGTTGGGCATCTCGGCGCGCTGTTGAACCATCTGGATGGCAGTTAAGGTTTCCCCCAAACAATACGCCACCAGCAGGGCCGGTGGCGGGAAACGTACCAACGGACTATTTTTTGACCGGCTGAGGCTTTTTATCACCTGACTCAGGCGCCTCACGCGGATCATCTTTCTCAACATACAGCATATTTCTCTCCTGTTTCGGATACCCACTCCCCACTATAGGCCGCATTGTTAAAATCTGGCCAGGCGGCAGTTATGCTTCTTTTTGACGAAAAGAGAGGTAGCCGAAAACCCCGCTGTCGCCATCCGCGGGATGATTAACGCCGTCCATCACCGCCACTTCGGCAAAATCAAAGGGGGTCACATTTTCAAAACAGGCCACATTCACGCCGTATTCGTTGGGATTTGAACGCCGCTGATGGAAGGTATAAATCCCGCAGACCGAGCAGAAGAAATGGCGGGCTGTTCCTGTGTTAAAACGATATTCCGTGAGCTTATCCGCCCCTTTCGTTACGGTAATGCCCGACAGCGGTGCCGAGACCACCACGGCGCCCCGCATCCGGCAAAAAGAGCAGCTGCAGCGCCGGGCGGTATTTAATCCGTCTGAGAGTTCAACGGTAAACGCCACCGCGCCACAATGGCACTGTGCATGACGAATATCAGCCATCGGTTACACCCCCTTTCTCACGAGCTCGGCAGCCTTAACGAAAACCTCATCTTCAACGCCATCGCCTTTCTGTCTGCCGAGTCTGACCAGTTCACTCACGATACTGTCGCGATGGATGGGTTGCTGTGCTGAAACAAGACCGATAACGGCGGCACCAATCGCCAGTCCCACTAATCCCGTTTGTTCATCTTTGTTCTTCATGTTTGTGCTCCCTTGTACAACACAAAAAGCGTAGCAGGATTGTGGTAAAACGTGGCGTTGTCACGGATGCTATTTATGCTGTGATACAGGGCGTAACCCCTCCGCTAACAGACGATGATGTCGAGGTGTACGTGTCAGAATCGCGGCGCGAGGCCGTATTTGGGCGCATTAATGTTCGCGGCCCAGACCTTGATGTCGTTTTGAAGAAGTAAGGTAAAATCCGATTTCAGATGGTTAACCATGCCGTTAACGCTCTGTGCATCTTTCACCGAAAAATGCTCTATCCGGTTCTGCCCGACCTGAACACAATAATACGTGGCCGGAAGCACTTTGCCATTCACGTTAAGTTCTTGTCGGGTCCCGCCACAGCGCCCTTCGGTGATATAGGAGACCAGCAAATTTGCTGATTTCCGCTCAGGCTGGGAGATGCTCAACATGACCGGGAAACCGTCTGAAGTCTGGGTCATATCGTAAAGAACAGCATTTTTTATATACCAGGTATTATATTCCCGCGCCTGAAAAGCTGACCTCGAAGGCGCAGAAACGACCACCAGCATTGCCAGTGTAATAGTTTGAATTTTCATGAGATGTTGTCATCCGTGTCGTTGCACACATTATTCAGATCGTGCAAAAAACAGCAACACCTTAAGAATATTCCTACTACTATTGGCAGTCGTTTTTAGTTATCTACCGTGGTCAGCGCGTTATTGCATTCCGTTTGTACACGCTCAGTACGTTAAAACAGGAAAGAGTTGGTACACCGCCACCATCGCTGAAATACTGACGATGACACTGACAATGAAGTAGGTTTTGAAGGGCTGCTTTTGCGTTTTATGGCGAAACAGTTGCTGACCTATAATCGCCCCGGGCCATCCGCCGATAAGGCCAAATACCAGCAGTGTGGCTTCCGGCACTCTGCGCATGGCCCTTCGCGCCGCCATTTTGTCGGCGCCATACATCGCTAACGTCAGTACGTTGATAAGCAGGAGCCACAGGATGAACGGATGCGAGGTGAATAGACTTCCGATTGCGGCGATCAACAGAAGCAAATAACAAAAGCGATTGAGGGTCATAGCACAAGCCACTGGAATGTTCAGAGTATGTCGAAGCCGCATTATATGCGATATCACAAAGCAAGGTTGCTGCCGTCCACAATTCAAAATCCTGTAAAACGTGCTGGCATTCGGCGCAACAATCCGTACCATACACGGCACACTTTCGCATGCTGGTGGTTAACCGCAGGCGCTGACCCGTCTTTTATTGCCAGTCAGATGGGGCACTAAAATGCGCAGAGGGTGTTTGAAATCTAAGCTTCATAGAGTGAAGAGATGAACAGCAAAGAGAGGGCAATGCGGAAAGAAGCTGCCCCTCTAAACCGTTTGCCCCACTGGTGCCCCATTTGAAATTTGAGTACAGATTAAATGCAACAAAATCAAGATATTAATAAGAAAGAGCAATACAACCTGAACAAACTGCAAAAGCGTCTGCGCCGTAACGTTGGTGAAGCCATTGCAGACTTCAATATGATTGAAGAAGGCGACCGCATTATGGTCTGCCTGTCAGGGGGTAAAGACAGTTACACCATGCTGGAGATCCTGCGTAATCTTCAGCAAAGCGCGCCGGTGAAGTTTTCCCTGGTGGCGGTTAACCTCGATCAAAAGCAGCCTGGTTTCCCGGAACACATTCTGCCGGAATACCTGGAAAAACTGGGCGTTGAGTACAAAATCGTAGAAGAAAATACCTACGGGATTGTGAAAGAGAAGATCCCGGAAGGCAAAACCACCTGCTCACTCTGCTCTCGTCTTCGCCGCGGCATCCTGTACCGTACCGCGACAGAACTGGGTGCAACCAAAATCGCACTCGGCCATCACCGCGACGATATTCTGCAGACGCTGTTCCTGAACATGTTCTACGGCGGCAAGATGAAAGGCATGCCGCCAAAACTGATGAGCGATGACGGCAAACACATTGTGATCCGCCCGCTTGCCTACTGCCGCGAGAAAGATATCGAACGGTTCTCTCAGGCCAAAGGGTTCCCGATCATTCCATGTAACCTGTGCGGCTCTCAGCCGAACCTGCAGCGTCAGGTGATTGGTGACATGCTGCGTGACTGGGATAAACGCTATCCGGGTCGTATCGAAACCATGTTCAGCGCGATGCAGAACGTGGTGCCTTCTCACCTCGCGGACGTTGAGCTTTTCGATTTCAAAGGCATCAACCATGAGTCGGAAGTGGTGAATGGCGGCGATCTGGCGTTTGACCGGGAAGAGCTCCCCGTGAAACCTGCTGGCTGGCAGCCAGAAGAAGATGACAATCAGCTTGAAGAACTGCGCCTGAATGTCGTAGAAGTGAAATAGTGAAATAACGCAAACGCGTCTCAGACCACCGTCTGAGACGCGTTTAAACCTTATTTCAGCAGACGAACGCGACAGGTTTTACCCTTGATTTTCCCGTTCTGCAGCTGTTTCCAGGCCTTATGGGCAACCGACTGGCGAACAGCAACATAAACATGTGCAGGATGTACCGCAATCTTGCCGATATCAGCCCCATCCAGCCCCACGTCCCCGGTCAGCGCACCAAGCACATCACCCGGACGCATCTTGGCTTTTTTACCGCCATCAATACACAGCGTTGCCATTTCTGCTTCCAGCGGAACGAGACTGACGTTGCCCGGTGCATTCACCCAGTTAAGCTTAATCTGCAGCATTTCAGACAGAATATTGGCGCGCTGCGCCTCTTCCGGTGCGCAGAAGCTGATGGCCAGACCGCTGTTTCCGGCACGCGCAGTACGGCCGATACGGTGAACGTGTACTTCAGGATCCCATGCCAGCTCGTAGTTCACGACCAGCTCAAGCGATTTAATATCCAGACCGCGCGCCGCCACGTCGGTGGCAACCAGCACGCGGGCGCTGCCGTTGGCGAAACGGACCAGCGTCTGATCGCGATCGCGCTGTTCCAGATCGCCATGCAACGATAACGCGCTCTGCCCTGCGGCGTTCAGGGCGTCACAGACCGCCTGACAATCTTTTTTGGTGTTACAGAACACCACGCAGGAAGCGGGCTGATGCTGACTGAGCACCTTCTGCAGGAGCGCGATTTTTCCGTGCTGGGACGTTTCATAAAACTGCTGCTCGATAGCAGGCAGCGCATCAACACTGTCAATTTCGATGGTGAGCGGATTTTTCTGCACGCGGCCACTGATTGCGGCGATCGCTTCAGGCCAGGTCGCCGAAAATAACAGCGTCTGACGGTCTGCAGGCGCGAAACGGATCACTTCATCGATAGCATCGCTGAAGCCCATATCCAGCATCCGGTCTGCCTCATCCATGACCAGCGTGTGTAATGCATCCAGCGAGACCGTACCTTTTTGCAGGTGATCGAGCAGTCGGCCAGGCGTCGCCACAATGATGTGTGGTGGATGCTGAAGCGAATCACGCTGTGCGCCAAACGGTTGTCCGCCACAGAGGGTTAAAATCTTGGTATTAGGCAGGAATCGCGCCAGACGACGCAGCTCGCCCGCGACCTGGTCCGCCAGTTCGCGGGTTGGGCACAGCACCAGAGACTGCGTCTGAAACAGCGCAGCATCAATATGCTGTAGCAGACCCAGACCGAAAGCCGCCGTTTTTCCGCTCCCTGTTTTAGCCTGAACGCGTACATCACGCCCCTCAAGAATGGCGGGCAATGCGGCCGCCTGAACAGGCGTCATGGTGAGGTATCCCAACTCGTTGAGGTTATCGAGTTGGGCGGCGGGCAGTACATTCAGGGTTGAAAAAGCGGTCACAATAGTCTCTCGTGGTCATCTTTGCGGTCAGATGGCGCGTATCCTCGCAGATCTCGGGGTTCGATGCGACAATTTAATCGGTTCTTCATCGGGCGGCGGGTCAGGCATGGGTTGCGGACGCGGAACAGGATCGGGCATCGGTGTCGGATCGGACTGACGTGAATACTGCAGTTGCAGAGCGAGTAAGATGCTCATCATTCCCTCCAGGTTTTACTGACGTCCCTTTTAGGGTAGACGCTGGGGAACAGGAGGCAAAAAAAAGCCGACTAGTTAAGTCGGCGTCGTACGAATCAATTGTGCTATGCAGTAATTCAAAAAAGGAAGTAAGACAATATGGAGCGCAACGCCCATCGCTTGACGTTGCATTCACCTGCGGGAGTAATATTGCACCTTACGGGGTCATTGTTTATTGACTTCGCTCAATTAAAAGAGCGTTTTGATCTCCGTAAAAGCTGAAAAAAGCGTAAATTTACAGCCATTTACTACGATGCAACCACCATGCAACACCACCGATCAAAACAACTAACATGACGCAAAATGCGGTAAAGCCATAATGGGCCGCGCCGCCGGGAATTCCGCCCAGGTTCACGCCAAACAATCCCGTCAGGAATGTGCTCGGCAGAAAGACCATTGCCATCAGCGACATTGTATATGTTCTTCTTGCCAGCGACTCCTGCATCACCTGCGCGATCTCATCCGCCATGACGCCCGTGCGGGCAATACAGGAATCGATTTCATCAAGTCCGCGCCCCAGCCTGTCGGCAATATCCTGCATTCGGCGTCGCTGATCGTCATTCATCCAGTTGAGCCTTTCGCTGGACAGACGCGCGTATACGTCCCGCTGTGGCGTCATATAGCGGCGCATAACAATTAACTGCTTACGCAGGAGCGCCAGAAAACCGCGCGGCGGGATCTGCTGATCGAGCAGGTTATCTTCGAGGTCGATGATTTTATCGTGCAGCTCTTCGATAAACTCACTCGCATGGTCAGTCAGTGCGTCGCAGACATCCACCAGCCAGCTTCCACAATCGGTCGGCCCGGTGCCCTCTTTCAGATCGTTCACGATATCATCCAGCGCCAGAACTTTACGCTGACGGGTGGAGACAATCAGACCATCGTCCATATAAACACGCATCGCGACCAGCTGGTCAGGACGCTCATCGGTGCTGCCGTTAATGCAACGCAAAGTGATGAGCGTGCCGTCCCCCATTCTGCTCACGCGTGGCCGCAGGCTTTCACCCGCCAGCGCATCACGCACGTTGTTCGGCAGGAGCGGCGTCGTGGCCAGCCAGTCGGCACTGTCCGGATGGGTATAGTTAAGGTGTAGCCAGCAGGGATGCTCATTATCAATGACATCGTTGTCTTCCAGCGGTCGGGCACCGCCACGACCATCCAGCACCCAGGCAAAAACTGCATCAGGAACGTTTAGTTCTGATCCTTTTATACTCTCCACCGCGCCTCCCCCTTTTCAGCTCTTTCGTTGTCAGTCTAGCTTTCATCAGGGGTTAAGCAACAACTATGTTTCGCATCGCGCTGAATTCGCTCAGGAAATAACCGTATTCCGCCAGGCGCCTTTTCAGACCGCACGGGAGGGTCATTCAGCGGCGAGAAGTCGAGATAAAAGAGCCCGGTTGACCAGGCTCTTTTCGTGCATCAGAGGGAGTGACCGGGACGCGAGTGGAATGACAGCGGGCCAGCATGAGAAGGCGTGGATTCAGCCTGATACCCCTTTTCGAGCCGGAAGTTACGCGTCCGCGCCTGCAGTTCACTTACCTGATTACGCAGTACATCAGAGGATCCGTTGAGTTCTTCTGCCATCGTAACGTTACTTTGCGTGACCCGTTCCAGCTCAGACAAGGCCAGCGTAATCTGGGAAATGCCTTTCTCCTGCTCTGACGTCGAGGTGAAAATGTCATCCATCAACTGGCTGACATTGCCGGAGCCGGTCACAATTTCTTGCATATTCTTTTCAGCCTCGGACACAACGGTCACGCCCTGAGTGACGTTATTGCTGGTCACTTCAATCAGCGTTTTGATGTTTTTGGCGGCATCCGCACTGCGGTGGGCCAGGTTTCGCACCTCTTCTGCCACCACCGAAAACCCTTTTCCGTGGTCACCGGCTCTGGCCGCCTCAACGGCCGCGTTTAGCGCCAGGATATTCGTCTGGAAGGCAATGCCGTCGATCATTGAGATAATCTCCGTCATTTGCTGTGCACATTCGGTAATGGATTGCATATTGGTGGCCACCTGCCCCATCAACTCGCCACCTTTGCGCGCCTGCAGTGTTGCCCTGTTTGCCTGCTCGCTGGCCAGTCGGGTGTTATCGGCATTATTTCGGGTACTTGCTGCCATCTGCTCCATGCTGGCAGCCGTTTGCACCAGCGATGCAGACTGCTGCTCTGTTTTCACCGAAAGCTGCGCGCTACGCGCGGAGAGTTGATCGGACAAGGTCATGGCGGTTTGCGACGAGGCCCTGATCTCGCGTACCAGGGTCGCGATGTTGCTGGAGAGGCTGTTAATCCCGGGGATTAAACGCCCTGCACAGTTATTGCCAAATTCAGGGATAATCACGCCAAGATTGCCTGCAGTCACTTCTTCAATACTTTTTTTCACAGTATTGATCGGCGTCACAAGATACTTAGTCATGTAGCCCCAGAGCAAAAATAGCGCAACGAAATTGATGATATTAAGTGAAATAAAGAGAGAGGATTTGCTGGAAAATAGAACAACGACACCTGCATCAACCAGGAAAAGACATAAAAGGAACCCGGCAATGAAGGTTCTGACACTAATATTTCTTAGCATAATTATATCCACGATTTTATATTTAGGTCGGCATTAAGATTTATAGCATTCGTGTTGTTGTTTGTCCTGATGAACAACGCTGGTTTCACCTTTCGCCGTTAGCCACCTGAGATTTAACTTAAGTCAGATAAAAACAGGGTATTAGTGAAAATGTTATATGCAGCATCCTGTGATACTGGTTTCCTGCCACTTTAAGCGATACCATCGCCTGCGATGAGACAATATGGCCGCGCTCATATTTAAGGGGCTTTGCTGCAATTATTCGCCTTTGTTTAGCAATGCTTAATAAGTGCCGGAAAGAATATATTTTATATTCACCGCCAGCCTTAACATTTTAATATGACCGGTCGTTTTGCACGATACCTAACTCATATTATTTGAATGCGCACGTACGTTGCCAGTTACAGACGTGCCCGGCAGGCGAAATCGGTAACCCTCTTTGGCGTGGGATTGCATAATGCTCAATATATCGTGGGACCCTGTGTTAATAGCCCTCTCGTATCTGGTGGCCTTTATCGCCTCATTTGTGGCCCTGGACAGCGCCGGAAAAATCCCGCTTTCCAGCCGTAAAACGGCGATGTTCTGGCGTATCGCCGGAGGCGTCACGCTTGGGATCGGGATCTGGTCAATGCACTTCATCGGCATGCTGTCGATGCAAATGCCGATGATAATGAGCTATAACCTCTGGTTAACCCTCGCCTCACTGGGAGTGGCGGTGGTAGCATCCACGGTCGCCATCAATATTGCCGTAACGGGTAAAACCCTTTCCCCTTTTCGATTGATCGTTGCCACGGTGCTCCTGAGTGCTGGCGTGGTCTGTATGCACTTTATCGGTATGGCCGCACTGATGCTGGACAGCCATATTCTCTGGGATCGACGCATTGTTGCCGTGTCCGTGTTGATTGCCGTTATGGCCTCCGGCGCGGCGCTGTGGCTGGCATTCCGCCTGCGGGATATGCGCAAAGGGGTGTTTATCAATCGTATTCTCGCGGCCTGCGTGCTGGGTGTCGCCATCTGCGCGATGCACTACACCGGCATGCATGCCGCCCATTTTCAGGAAATGACGCATTCTCTGCCCGGTGGTATCAGCGAGCTGGGGTTATCGGTCTGGGTTTCTGTCACCACACTGTGCCTGCTCGGCGGTATGTTAATGATTTCGCTCATCGACTCGCACCGGCGGACGAACCGACTGACCGACAACCTACGCCAGCTTAATCGTCAGCTTGAACTGCAGGCGCGGTTTGATGCGCTCACCGGTCTCGCTAATCGCCACCAGATGGACATTCGGATGCAGGATTGCCTGCGCAGCGCATTGCTCAGCAAGAAGCCATTCGCCGTGATTTTCCTCAACGTCGATCATTTCAAACGCATCAACGATACCTGGGGCCACAACACCGGGGATGAGTTGTTAATCTCTCTCGCGCAGCGCATTACCGCCCGCCTTACCCGCGAGATGACCCTCGCCAGGCTTGGCGGCGACGCCTTTATCCTGCTGGTTCCCGAGTGTGACGACGATAAACTCAACGCGCTGCTCACGACATTGCTGGAGGATATGCGCCGCCCGTTTTCACTTTGTGGGCACACGCTGAGCACAACAATCAGCGCGGGTGTCAGCCTCTACCCGCAGGATGGCGAGACGCTGCATGAGCTGAAGCTAAAAGCCGATGCGGCCCTGAATCGCGTCAAAGAGGATGGACGAAACGGCTGGGCCGTCTACCGGAACGAGATGTCAACGGCCATTCCGGCCAACCCCGGCTTCCTGCAGGAGTTAACTCAGGCGCTGGAACGCGATCAGTTTGAACTGTGGTATCAGCCGACCTGGCATGCAAAAGACACCACTATTCACGGTTTTGAAGCCCTTCTGCGCTGGCGGCACCCTGAGCAAGGGGTGTTGCTACCTAATCTGTTTTTACCGTCGCTGGAACAAACGGGGCTGATCATCCCGGTGGGGAACTGGGCGATTGAAGCGGCATGCCGTCAGCTTCATTTCTGGACAGAACAAGGTTTCAGCCAGTGGACATTGTCCTTTAACCTCTCCCCCGTCCAGTTCGAACAGCCGGATATCTTCCACATCATTTCGTCGATGTTGCATAAATATAATCTGTCGCCCTCCCGGCTTATCCTTGAGGTGACGGAAAGTACCGCACTGAAAAATCTCGACCGCAGTATTGAATTACTCAATGCGTTCAATCAAGCCGGGATTACCGTCTCGATTGATGATTTTGGCACCGGCTATTCCAACCTGTTGATGTTGAGCGTTCTGCCCGCTAAAGAGCTAAAAATCGACAAGAGCTTTGTGCACTCGATGCTGGTAAATGAAAAAAGCCGCAAGCTGGTGGAAACCATTATTAATATCGCCAGGACCATGGAAATGAATGTGGTTGCAGAAGGGATCGAGACGCAAGAACAACAGGTGGTGCTGACGGACCTCGGCTGTGATTACCTGCAGGGGTTCCTTTTCTCCCGTCCTTTACCTGCCGAACAGGTTCCCTGGCTGCTGCTGCAAAAAAACTCAGACAAACAAATTATACCCATTGGTAAAATTCACGCGGAACCCGCATATATTTCACAAAAAAATCATGCCTGACCGGGTTAAGTAGAGTATGTTTCAAAGGAGTCCACTCCCGTTAATTCTGTCATGATCCTCAGGCACATTGTGCCGATGTACAGGAATACGCTATGTCGCAAAATTGTTTTGATGCGCTGAATTTAATTAAAACCCCCGTGTGGCTCATTTCTCCTGCTTCAGAACAGATCATTTTTGCAAATGCGGCCGCCGCTCAGATCATGGGCGATAAAACCCTGGATGACCTACGCAAAGGTACCTATTCCGCCAATGCGCATCACGTGCTGTCGATGTATGTGCCTGAACTGAAGAATGAGCAGGAGATCGTCGAAATCTGGACCATCTCCCGCGATGGACATGAAGCCGCGTTGAGCTGCCGTCTTTCACTTGCCCATTTCGTGCCCCAGGGGAATGTTATTGTTTTTGAAGGGCTGACGCAGCAGGTTCTCTCCGGGCTTAAGGCCAGCCGCTCCGCGACCTACCAGCGCAAAAAACAGGGATTTTACGCGCGCTTTTTCCTGACCAACAGCGCGCCAATGCTGCTTATCGATCCGTCCCGGGATGGCCAGATTGTGGATGCCAATCTGGCGGCGCTGACTTTTTACGGTTATGCGCATGATGAAATGTGCAGAAAACATACCTGGGAAATCAATACCCTGGGGCGGGATGTGATCCCCGTGATGACGGAGATTGCCGCGTTGCCAGGCGGCCATAAGCCCCTCAACTTTATCCACCGTCTGGCCGATGGCTCCACCCGCCATGTTCAGACCTATGCCGGGCCGATTGAAATTTACGGCGACAAATTGATGTTGTGCATTATCCACGATATCACCGAGCAAAAAAGGCTGGAGCAGGAGCTGGAACACGCGGCACTGCGTGATTCCATGACGGGCCTGCTCAACCGGCGTCAGTTCTATATCATCACCGACCAGGCCAATACCCATCATCTTCCCGCGCAGCAGCAATTTAGCCTGCTGCTGGTGGATACCGATCACTTCAAAAATATCAACGACCTCTTCGGCCACCTGAAAGGTGATGAGGTACTGATCTCGCTCTCGCGCACGCTGGAAGCCTGTAGCCGCAAAGAGGACCTGGTCTTCCGCTGGGGCGGTGAGGAGTTCGTCATCCTGCTGCCGCGCACCCCGCTCGACACCGCCCTGCAAATCGCCGAAACTGTGCGCGATGCGGTCGCCCGCATCACGATCCCGGGTTTACCTCGCTTCACCGTCAGCATTGGCGTGGCGCGACATAATCCGGGCGAGAGTATGGATGAGCTGTTTAAACGTGTGGACGATGCGCTTTATCGCGCCAAAAGTGATGGGCGCAATAAAGTCCTGGCGGCATGAAACTGGTGTATCTTCGTAAGCCCCGTTACAATGCCCCTCTCGAATAAATGGACCACAGGTGGGTAGATGTGCAATGGGAAAAACAGAAATAATACTCACCATAATTATTTTATTCGTTATTATATTCGGCTTCTGGTTTATTTTCAGCGGTGAGATCTGGTTTCTGGTGGAATACCTTGAGAACAGTATCTACCCCACCTTCGATGCGCTATGACGCATGTTTAATTCCTTGTTTCACCTACCGAATTTGTCAGGTATCAGCACCGGTAAGAGGTGCGTAAAATACGCGACGTTATCCTCCAACAAGTTGATAACGAATCATTAAATCATTTGCTTATTTCGCCCGTTCTCTGACGGGCTTTTTTTATTTCCGGCAATTCAGCTGTGCCAGGCTATATCTTAAACATCGTTAAACCTAAAGGTGAGAAATGATGAGCAAGAAAATCCTGATGTTGGTCGGCGATTACGCCGAAGATTATGAAACAATGGTGCCCTTTCAGGCTTTACAGATGATTGGCCATCAGGTGGACGCCGTCTGCCCGGACAAATCCCGTGGCGACTACATCATGACGGCGATCCATGATTTCGACGGCGCCCAGACCTACAGTGAAAAGCCGGGCCACCGTTTTATCCTCAATGCCGATTTTTCCGCCGTAAAAGAGCAGGATTATGACGCGCTGCTAATCCCGGGCGGACGAGCCCCTGAATATCTCCGGCTAAATGATGACGTGCTGAAACTGGTGCAGGCCTTCGACGCCGCGCGCAAACCGATTGCTGCGGTTTGCCACGGACCGCAACTGCTCGCTGCTGCCGGCATATTAAAAGGACGAACCTGTAGCGCCTATCCCGCCTGTGCGCCTGAAGTCCGCCTCGGCGGCGGGCACTATGCCAATATCGGTATCGATCAGGCGCACGTAGACGGTAATCTGGTCACTGCCCCCGCCTGGCCTGCGCATCCGCAATGGCTGGCGAAATTCAGTGCATTGCTAGAATAACGTTGCCCTGCTCCCGCCAGCAGCGCCTGGCGGGAGCAATCTGCTGGGAATAATGTGTCGCCCGGCGATTTAGCGATCCTGCTGCTCCCACTGCGCTTCCCGCTCACGCGCTTTTCTGCGGGCTTCCTCTTTTTCACGATACAGTGGCGGATAGTAGATGTTCCCCCAGTCCCATTTACCGAACCAGAGACTCATCAGCGTACTAAAGATGATAATAAGTACGGTATAAAACAGAACGGTTCCGCTTTCACCGCCGTGGCTGAACAGATCGATGACCAGCGAATGCTGCGCGTCGCTAAACCACTGCGGATGGTCATCAAGCATCATGAAAAACAGGATCCCAAAGAGTAAATCCCCGACTTTAAATCGCTCATGAAATTTCGTGCGCCAGTTTGCATTATGTTTTTCATAATAATTCAGCAGGAACTGGTTGTTTTCCTTCAACGCTAAATCAAGTATTTCGCCTGAAGGAACTTCACCCGACCTCTTCTGATAATCACTCTGCGCGCGCAAGAAATCCGGGAAGATTCTGCTGTAGATGAACTCATTGAGTAATAGCCTGACGATATTGGCTATAAAAGGCATCAGGGTGGTGGCAATCAAACCTAAGGCGGCGAGCGCCACGCAGAAAAAACCCAGATGTTCGGTCCAGTTAAGTGTCTGAACAGGCCAGGTCAATATTCCTTGCCCGCTGTATACCAGCAGCGCCAGATCGGCGAAAAGGACAATATAGATGAAGCGGATAATCCATTGCCATTCCCAGATTTTATCCATAATCCCTAACCCTGCCGGGAAAGACGCTTTCTCTTTCTTTTCATCCGTCATCATTTACCTCCCCTTTGACTCACGGAACAAACATCCCTCGTTCAATAAAGAAAAACTGGCGCAAATGCGCCAGCTCTTAATTTAACGTTCACAACGAAGACCGGCGGTTCCCGGCTCGTCAGTGTTTCTCAATATACATCGTCCGGCTATAAGCCACGTCTTCCGGGTTATTAATGGGGTAACCTTTCACCCATGGTTTGATCAGGCGGCCGTTGGTGTACTGGTAAATAGGTGCGATTGGCGCTTTTTCCGTGAGGATTTTCTCCGCCATGTTGTAGTCTGCGTTACGGGCTTTCGCCGTGTTTTCGAGCGTCGCCTGATGGATAATTTTATCGTACGCCGGATCATTGAAACGCGAAATATTGCCGCTGTGGGTTGAGGTCAATAACGACAGGAAGGTCGATGGCTCATTGTAATCCCCGACCCATGACGCGCGGATCACATCGAAATTACCGGTATTACGGCTATCGATGTAGGTTTTCCACTCCTGGTTTTGCAGTTTGACGTCAACGCCGAGGTTTTTCTTCCACATCGAGGCCACCGCAATCGCGATTTTCTGATGGTTTTCTGACGTGTTGTACAACAGGTTCAACTTCAGCGGGCGCTGAGGGCCGTAGCCTGCGGCCTGAAGCAGCGTTTTCGCCTGGGCATTAAGTTCCTGCTGTGACATCTGCTCAAATGGCGAGGTTTCTGGCGTAAACCCTGCCGTCACGTCTGGCGTGAAATGCCAGGCGGGCTTCTCACCGGTTCCTAACACTTTGTCCGCTATGATGCGGCGATCGATGGTCATGCTCAGGGCGAGACGTACACGGGCATCGGCCGTGGGTCCTTTTTGCGTATTAAACGCATAGTAATAGGTGCCCAGCTGAGGCGGTGTATACACCTGTCCCGGAATGTCCTTGAGCAGCTTCTGATACATGTTTTTCGGGAACGATTCGGTAATATCAATATCATCCGCCAGATAGCGTTTAGTGGCCGAGGATTCCTGGTTAATCGGTATGAACGTCACTTTTTGCAGGACGGTTTTGGCGTTATCCCAGTAGTGTGTATTCGGCACCACAACCAGTTTTTCATTCACCACGCGATCTTTCAGAACGTAGGCGCCATTTCCGACCAGAGCCCCCGGACGCGTCCACTCTTTGCCGCTCTCCACATTGGCCTTTTGCACCGGATAGAAGGCAAAGTTTGCCGTCAGATTGCTAAACCACGGCAGCGGTTTATCCAGCTGCACACGTAAGGTTTTTGCATCTACGGCCGTCACGCCCAGCGTATCTGGCGCGGCTTTACCATCAATTATCGCCTGTGCGTTATGGATACCCGCCAGCGCCGCAAACCAGGCAAACGGAGACGTGGTTTTCGGATCAACCAGACGCTGCCAGCTATAGACAAAATCCTGAGCGGTAACTGGCGAACCGTCAGACCATTTCGCGTTATCACGTAAGGAGAAGGTCCAGATACGGTTATCATTACTCTGCCAGCGCGTCGCCACGCCTGGGGTCAGTTCACCTTTCTCATTCTGATTAACCAGTCCTTCAAAAAGGTCGCGAATGACCTGTATCTCGGGTAATCCCACGGCTTTTGCCGGATCAAGGGAAGCCGGCTCATCTTTAATGTGTCTGACCAGCTCCTGTTTTTGCGCCAGTACCGTGCCCTGTGGCACATCAGCGGCGTACGAGAGTGAAGAGAGTCCGCACAGCAACAGTGCAGCACAGAGACGCGAAACAGGATGCTTCATAAGATCCCCTTTTATGAATTCAGGTAATAAGCAGATGCGTAATTATTTGTTTCGACAATGAGAATTGCAAATACCTTCCTCCGGAAAGTTGATATCCGGCAATTTTCCCGCCATACGGAAACTATTTGATTAACCGCGAGTTTTGCACAACACTGCCAGTAGAGACTTCTTTATCAGGATTTCCTATGGCAATCACCCGACCCAGAGCGGAACGCGGCGCCTTCCCGCCAGGTGCAGAGCAGTATGGCCGTTCATTTTTAGGCGCATCGCTGATTTGGTTTCCGGCCCCCGATGCCGATCGCAACAGCGGTTTGATCATTGCCGGCACGCACGGCGACGAGAACTCTTCTGTCGTCACGCTCTCGTGCGCGCTGCGCACGTTGACGCCCAGCTTACGACGTCATCACGTGATTCTGGCCGTCAACCCGGATGGGTGTCAGCTTGGGTTGCGCGCCAATGCGCGGGGCATCGATTTAAACCGTAATTTCCCTGCAGCAAACTGGCGCGCCGGTGAAACGGTTTATCGCTGGAACAGCTCCGCCGAAGAGCGTGACGTTGTCTTACTGACCGGCGACACGCCGGGCTCGGAGCCGGAAACACAGGCGCTGTGCCAGTTAATCCATAAGATCCACCCGGCCTGGGTTGTCACCTTTCACGATCCGCTGGCCTGCATCGAAGATCCGCGGCACACCGAGCTGGGCGAATGGCTGGCGAATGCTTTCGCCCTGCCGCTTGTCTCCAGCGTGGGCTATGAAACCCCTGGCTCATTCGGCAGCTGGTGTGCCGACCTGGGATTACCTTGCATCACCGCGGAATTCCCGCCGATATCGTCAGACGAAGCCAGCGAAAAATATTTAAAGGCCATGGTGGAGCTTCTGCGCTGGCAGCCTCAAAAATGAAGGACGCCGCTGGTAAACGTGAGTGCCGGTGAAACGTCAACCGCCAGCCATGTCGGGCCATCAAGATCGGCAAAACTGACATGATTTACCAGCGGCAGCGCCGCGTTGATCGCCCGGGATGTACACAGCATACATCCCAGCATGATTGAAAACCCCTGAGCCTGCGCCTGTTCTGCCAGCGCCAGCGCCTCTGTTAGCCCGCCGGTCTTGTCGAGTTTGATATTGACCATTTCGTAACGGCCCTGCAGTTCAACCAGGCTATCGCGCGTATGGCAGCTTTCATCCGCGCAGATGGGCAGCGGGTGGATAAAATTCTTCAGCGCCGCATCATCCTGTGCCGGCAGAGGCTGTTCCAGCATGGCCACGCCCAGGTCGGCCAGCAGCTGACATCGTGCGGCAAGGCCTTCGGGATGCCATGACTCATTCGCGTCCACAATTAACGTGGCTGTCGGGACTGCCGAGCGGATAGCGACCATACGCTCGCTGATCAGACGATCGTCAAGCTTCACCTTTAACAGCGTCGCCCCCGCATCAAAGAGTGCTTTTGCGCTGGCGGCCATGTGTTCAGGCTCGCCAATCACTACCGTTTGCGCCGTGACAACCGATGTCGGCAGCGTGACGCCTAGCAGCGTCGTCAGCGAGGTTTGCTGTTTGGCAGCCTCCAGGCTCCAGAGTGCGCAGTCAATCGCATTACGCGCCGCGCCGGCGGGTATACGCTGCTGTAACGCCTCGCGGGTGAGCCCTTTTTCCAGATCGGGAACGAGCGTCATGATAAGTGCCATTACCGACGCCAGACTTTCGCCATAGCGCGGGTACGGCGTGCATTCGCCGACGCCCTTAATGCCGTCCTCTTCTATCTCCACCACGACCACACTGGCTTCACTTCGACTGCCGCGGGAGATCACAAACGGGGTATGCAATGGCCAGGCTTCTTCATAGACCTTAACGCTTCTCATCACTGACTCCTTGCGGCCCGGAAAGGCGAAAAAATTGGTTTGCCGTGTTATCCGCTGATGGCATACACTAGCCCCGACGTTAACTATATGTAAACAGGAAGATATCTATGTCACAACTCGTTCATTTCCAGGGCAACCCGGTTACTGTTGCAGGTTCCATTCCACAGGCTGGCAGCAAAGCACAGGCTTTTACTCTGGTGGCTAAAGATCTGTCTGACGTCACACTGTCTCAGTTTGCTGGCAAACGCAAAGTCCTGAACATTTTCCCAAGCATCGACACCGGCGTCTGTGCTGCATCCGTGCGCAAATTCAACCAGCTGGCGACGGAAATGGACAACACCGTTGTGCTGTGTATTTCTGCCGATCTGCCGTTCGCCCAGTCCCGTTTCTGCGGTGCTGAAGGCCTGAGCAACGTCATTACCCTCTCCACCCTGCGCAGCCCGGATTTCCTGGAAAACTACGGCGTGAGCATCGCGGAAGGCCCACTGAAAGACCTGGCAGCGCGCGCTGTACTGGTTATCGATGAAAATGACAACGTCGTGTTCAGCGAACTGGTTAACGAAATCACCACCGAGCCGGATTACACTGCCGCGCTGGACGTGTTGAAAGCATAATGAATGCTTAGCATTCTATATAGCTTAGCAATCTAATGAAATAACAGGATTTATTTCTCTTTGCAGGCTCTGGAAGACGACACATGACAAACCTCGCACTGGCGGGGTTTTTTATTCCCTTTAAGCTGAATCGTTAAAGCTAAACCCTTCACTGTTCACATTTACTGTGCAATTAATTGTATTAAAGTTAACTTAATTGCGATCTTATTCTCATATTAGACCTTAAATATTCATATTTTCTTCCCCAGTGAAGCACATCACATTTCCCTTCAGGTCAAAACATTAGATTTGCTGACGAAAGCAAATAATCGTTTCAGCAAAAAGGAAGGGATATGAAAATTAAACTGGCTATTACGCTCCTTGCAGCTTTGATTTCGGGCCATGCTGCGGCGAAAACCTGGGTGCTGACAAGCGCTGAAAGCGGCGTGGAGAAAGGAAACTGGAAAATAACGAGCGATGAGCTGAAGGTAAAAGATCAGGCGTTCAGCATTGAACAAAAAGTGTTGCACGGTGGCAAACAGGAAGGCAGCAAAATCCTTGTTATCAGCAGTAAAAGTGGCCTGACCATTACCTTAAGCCCCTCTCGCGGCATGAACCTGCTCCATGTGGAAGGCTTCGGCACCAGAATGGGCTGGGATTCCCCGGTAAAAGAGGTCGTGAACCCGGCATATATTAATCTGGAAAGTCGCAACGGGCTTGGCTGGCTGGAAGGTTTCAACGAGATGATGGTGCGCTGTGGCTATGAGTGGACGGGCCACCCGGTCACGGCTGACGGCCAAATCTACACGCTTCACGGCAAGGCGGGCAATACGCCTGTCTCGCAGGTAGAAGTTGAGGTGGCTGACGCCGCCCCCCATGAAATTCGAATTCGCGGTTTGATCAAAGAGAGCTCGTTCAAAAAAGCAGATTTGCAGACCATGACCGAACTGCGTTACGTCCCAGGAACCAACCAGTTCAGTTTGCATGATGTTCTGACAAACCATGCCGATTACCCGCATGATTATCAAATCATCTACCACAGCAACTTTGGTACCCCGATCCTCGAAGAAGGTGCACGCTTCCTTGCCCCGGTCGCGAGCGTCAGTCCATTCAATGACTACGCGAAAGCCGGTGTCAACGACTGGCAGACCTATGCTGGGCCAACGAAAGGCTTTGATGAGATGGTGTTTAACCTCAAACCGCTTGCGGATAACAACCACGAAACCCTCGCGGCCGTGGTGAATAAAGCCGGTGATAAAGGGGCGTCCATTCAGTTTGATACCCGCCAGTTGCCGGTGCTGACCTTATGGAAAAATACCGACACCCTGAAGCAAGGTTATGTCACCGGTATTGAGCCGGGTACCAGCTACGCCTACCCGGTCACCATTGAGCGCGAACAAAAACGCGTTAAGCAATTGCAACCGGGAGCCAGCACACAGTTTGATCTGACCTATACCCTGCTCCATAACCCGCAACAGGTGAAAGACGTGGAGAACCGAATTGCATCGATTCAGGGAGAGACAAAGGTCGACATTAATAGCACCCCTATCGCAAAAGAATGAGTAAAAAAAAGCCTCTTTACAGAGGCTTTTTACCGTTATTCGTCACCCTTCTTCTGATTCAAACCATACTCTCGCAACTTATTGGCAATCGCCGTGTGTGAAACGCCAAGGCGTTTTGCCAGCTTACGGGTGCTTGGATAGCTACGGTATAGTTGCGTCAGCACGGAGCGCTCAAAACGGCTGGTAATGTCATCCAGCGAACCTTCCATCGCCTCTTCACCTACTGACACCGTCCCGGCATCGTAATCCGGTAACAGAATATCCTGCGGACGCAGTTCATAACCTTCCAGCTGCGTCAGTGCGCGGTAAACGGCGTTCTTGAGCTGGCGAATGTTGCCCGGCCAGCCGTAGCGCATGAGCACCGTGCCGAGATCGGCTGAAAGCTTCGGACGCGGTACCCCCTGCTCGTCGGCAAAGCGCGCCACAAAGAGTTCGGTCAGCGGCATGATATCCTGCGGGCAATCGCGCAGCGGTGGGATATTCAGGGTCAGGACATTCAGGCGGTAGTAGAGATCCTCGCGGAATACCCCTTTTTGCACCAGTTCGACCAGGTTTTTCTGCGTCGCACAAATCACACGCACATCCACATGAACTTCGTGATCCTCGCCTACGCGGCGGAACGTGCCATCATTGAGGAAGCGCAGCAGCTTGGCCTGCATGCGTGGCGACATTTCACCAATCTCGTCCAGCAGCACGGAACCGCCGTTAGCCTGCTCGAAGAACCCTTTTTTACCTTCCGGCGCGTGACCAAATAATTCGCTTTCGACGGCATCTTCCGGAATCGAGGCGCAGTTCAGGGCCAGATACGGTTTTGCCGCTCGCGGGCTGGCCAGATGCACAGCATGCGCCAGCAGGTCCTTCCCGGTACCGGTATCGCCGGTAATCAGCAGTGGCGCGGTCAGACTCGCGAGTTTGCGCGCCTGGTCCACCACATGCCGCATTTTCGGGCTGACGGCAATAATCTGGCTGAATGCCCCCACATCCTGACTGGAGATATTTTGCAGCTGACGGCCCATGCGCACGGTGGAACGCAGCATGATCACGGCACCGGTCAGAACGCGCGCGTCGGCCTCGCCTTTCAGATAGACCGGCGTTATCTCCATTAAGAAATTCTGTCCGTGGATAACCACATGCTCGCTGTGGGTGTTCTGCGGGTTGCTGTCCAGCCAGCGCTGGAAGTTAAAGCCGGGAATCAACTGTGCTGCGTTGTGGTTGCTGAGTTTTTCCTGACTCTGCGCGAACAGCTGGCAGCTGGCATGGTTAACACGCTCAACCTTACTTTTTAAATCCAGGGAGAGGAAAGGCTCTGGCATGGCTTCAAGCAATGCGCTCAATGCCAGATGCTCACGCTCCGACGGCATCCAGGGGATGGTGCGTACATCCGTAACGCCAGCGATACGGCGTATTTCTGCCATTAGGCTACTGAACGTATTAAATTCAATTTCGGCAAAATTGAGGTAAATTCGCCCGACAGGATCGATCTCAATGCCACGTAAATCAATGCTACGTAAAACAAGAAGATCGAGTAATTCGCGGGTCAGACCGAGACGGTCTTCACAGAAGACTTCAAGACGCATGGGAAATTCACCGTTTTAAGCCAATAACATTAAAATGATATGTCAGAACACGGTGATCGGGAAGATGGCTGTCAACAAATATTGACAGCCAGCACGATTAATGACCAAACCGGCTACTGAACCGGTTTTTTATTGAGCGTCTCTTTGAGCTGACCGATTAACTCACGTCGGAAATCCCCCAATCGCGGCTTATCGCCATCAATCCACGGCAGTGGACGGCACACTTCCATCGCTTTGATGCCCAGACGGGCGGTCAACAAACCGGCGCCAATACCCTGCGCGGCACGGGCAGAGAGACGCGCCGCCAGATCCTGCGACATCCAGTCCATCCCCACTTCCCGCACCAGCTCGCTTGCTCCGGCAAAGGCGATGTTGAGCAATACCAGACGGAACAAGCGAAGGCGGCTGTAGTACCCCAGCTCAATGCCGTATAAAGCAGCAATCCGGTTAATCAGACGCAGGTTACGCCAGGCGATAAACGCCATATCCACCAGCGCCAGCGGGCTGACGGCAATCATCAGGGTTGATTCCGCAGCAGAGCGGCTGATTTCGCGCCGCGCCTGGGCATCCAGCACCGGCTGCACCATGTGGGAATACAGCGTCACCACTTCACGATCGTTCTGGGTTTCATGGATAGCGGCATACCAGCGCTGAAGCGCCGGGTGTGACTGGTCAATACCCGCCTGACTGGCCAGCTTTTCACAAAACGCGCGGCCTTTGCCGGTTCCGTGACTGTGGAGCAGATCCCGCGCTTCATCACGCTCATGGGCGCGCTGTCGCAGGCGCCACAGGCGACGCCACTCGGTCGCAACAGATCCGACACCCGCCCCCACAATCAGAGCACCGGCAGCGCAGCCGCCCAACGCGACCCAGTCCTGAGTTTGCCAGGCGTTGACCGCCCACTGGACGCCTTGCCCAACCACGCTGACGCCAAACAATGCCAGCCCGGCAGTCACCATCTTTCGCCACAGGCTGCGTTTTGGGCGTAGCGCGGCTTCCACGACCGCTTCAGCCGGCCCCTCTTCAACAAGCAGCTCTTCGGTCAGCGCCGGGGCAAAATTATCTGCCTGCGGGCCATCAAACGTCTGCGCAGTTTTAAACGCCTCCGGGTGCTCTTGCTCAAGCTTTCCGGTAAAATCAATGCGCGGTTTTAACGGTTCCGTCATCGCAATTTATCTCCAATCAAAAACTCCAGCGCCGCATCCAGACGGATATGCGGTAACGGCTGATCGACCGTCATGACCTGCGGGCGGAAGGCTTCAAACTGGAAGCCCTGGTTCTGCCAGAAGGCCGGCCCCGGAAGGCGTGCGGGCACTTCGCCCGGATAGACAGTAAGCGGTTCGCCGTCGCTGAGACGATTCCCGCGCAATGCCGGTATTTTCTCGCCATTTAGGTCAATCAACCCACTCTGTGTCGCCTGTACGGAAGCCAGTCCGAGGCAATCCATGCTGATCCCTTCGAACGCGGCATTTTGCCAGGCGTCCTGCACCAGTTGCTGCAGCAGCGACACCATATTGGCATGCTGATCGACCGTCACGTGATCGGCTTTTGTGGCCGCAAACAGCAGCTTGTCGATAACGGGTGAGAAGAGACGGCGAAACAGCGTGCGCTGCCCGTAGTGAAAACTTTGCATTAACTGTGTCAGCGCCAGGCGCATATCGTTGAAGGCCTGCGGCCCGCTGTTCAGCGGTTGCAGACAATCCACCAGCACAATCTGGCGATCAAAACGTAAAAAGTAGTTTTTATAAAAACCTTTCACCACTTTTTCACAGTAGTAATTGTAACGCTCGCGCAGCATTCCGGCGTTAGTGTGTTTGTCCGCCTGGGCCAGTTTTGACTCCCCGATGCCATCCACGTCCGGCCACGGGAAAAACTGCAGCGCAGGTGCGCCCGCCAAATCTCCCGGCAGAACAAAACGGCCCGGCTGGATGAAATGCAACCCTTCCTGCTTACACTGATGCAGATACTCCGTCCAGGCCTCGGCAATCGCCGCCAGCCGGTTTTCATCGGCAGGGGCCAGCGGATCCAGGCCTTCGCACAGTTTTCGCCATTTCGTCGACCACTCGGCGCGGTTGCCCTGCAACAGCCCCGTCATCTGCCGTGACCAGCTGAGATAATCCTGTGCCAGCATAGGTAAATCGAGCAACCACTCACCGGGGTAATCCACAATTTCCAGATACAGGGTGGAGGTGTCTTTGAAGTGACGCATCAGGGATTCATTAGAGCGAAAACGCAGCGCAAGGCGAATTTCACTCACCCCGCGCGTCGGCGTCGGCCAGGTGGGCGGTTCACCATAAAGCTGAGCCAGCCCTTCATCATAGGTAAAGCGGGGAATGCCAAAATCGCGCTGAGGCACACGTTTAACCCCCAGCAGGCGCTCTTCCCGCACGGCGCTCAGCAGCGGCAGCCGCGCCCCACTGTGCAGGTTAAGCAGCTGGTTCACCATCGCGGTGATAAACGCCGTCTTGCCGCTGCGGCTCAGCCCCGTCACCGCCAGACGCAGATGACGGTCAACGCCACGGTTCACCAGTGAATTGAGTTCGTTCTTAAGTCGCTTCATCGCCGTCCTTCATTGCCCGGAAGCCTCAAATACATTGCTTCAGAATACAATAAATGGGGGCAGATCGTTGATTATCAATTCTTATTTATTGCTATTGCCGTTTTCTCTCCAGTAAGATGAACGACATTGCTGTTAGTCAGGAGTGAGTAAGGTGTATGTCACCCACCATCTATGATATCGCACGGGTTGCCGGCGTTTCGAAATCAACCGTCTCCCGCGTTCTGAATAAACAAACGAATATTTCTCCTGAAGCGCGTGAAAAAGTGTTGAAGGCGATTGACGAATTAAATTATCAACCCAATAAACTCGCCCGCGCCCTGACCTCTTCTGGCTTCGACGCCATTATGGTTATTTCGACACGCTCGACGAAAACCACCGCCGGCAACCCTTTTTTCTCTGATGTTCTGCATGCCATTACAGCCAAAGCTGAAGAGGAAGGTTTTGACGTTATTTTGCAAACCTCGAAAAGCAGTGAAGACGATCTGCTGAAATGCGAAAGTAAAATAAAACAAAAAATGATTAAAGGGATCATCATGCTAAGCTCACCGGCAAATGAATCCTTTTTCACAACGCTGGATGCTTATGGCGTACCGGTGGTCGTCATCGGGAAAGTCGAAGGTGATTTTCAGAATATTTACTCGGTCGACACGGATAATTTCCAGGACAGCGCCACGCTAACAGAAACCTTTATTAAAAATGGCCGACGTAACATTGCCTGTCTGCACGCGCCGCTCAATTATCATGTTTCGATTGATCGTCTTGCCGGTTATAAATCCAGCCTGGAAAAGCACGGCATCGCCATTAACCCGGCGTGGATCATCGACGGCGGATATACCCATGAAAGCGCGCTTGCCGCGGCCACAGAATTGCTCTCCTCGGCCACGCCACCTGATGCGGTATTTGCCACCGACAGCATGAAGTTACTCAGCCTTTATCGCGCGGCGGATACTCTGGATCTGAGGATCCCCGAGCAGGTTGTGATTGCAGGATACAGTGACCCGATGCTCTCTCTCATTTTAACGCCAGCACCCGGGGGTTTTGATATCCCAACCCGCAAGCTGGGTGAAGAGAGCTGCAATCTTCTTTTCAGGCGTATCGCCGGTCAGCCTGCGCCACAAAAAGTGCTTGTCGATACCCATTTTACGTTAGCGCCCTCTCTTCGCTAAAACCAGGGGCTGAAAGCCCCTGGCATCCGGTCTGTCAGAACGCGTAATTAACGCCAACACCCGCGTAGTGGAAACGGTCGCTGTCGCCTTCGTCATGGTTTTCCCATTCGTAGGCGTATTCCAGCGTCATGGATAATCCATTGTTGAAGTCATACGCGTACAGTAAACCCAGTCGGTTGAAATCGTGTCCTTCACGATCGGGATCGTCCTGCCAGTCCCAGTTCGACCAGCGATCCAGCCCCAGACGGGTATATGGCGTGAGCGTCGTCTGGCCTAATGAAACAGGCAGATACGCGCGAATTTCCTGCGTTGAAAATTCGCCGTTATTACGTGAACTGTCCATATTGAAACCGCGCTCAAGATAATAGTTCACTTTAGCAGAGAAGGTTTCATTAATGGTCCAGGTAAAACCCGTTTCCGTTTCTACACGGCTGTCGGCATAACCGGTTTTTTCCAGGTCATTTGCAAACTGATACATGGCAAACCAGCCACCAAAACGCCAGTCGTCGGACAATTTAATATCCCAGTCGGGCTGAATTTTGTAGCGCTGCATATTTGCGCTACCGTCTTTGGCACCGTGTTCATCTTTAAAATGATAACCGTAATTACGGAAACCGCCGGTCAACCCGAGTGTAAAATCATCGGTGCCAATAAAGCGATAGCGTAATTCAAATTCCGGACGGTCAAAATAGGTCCCACGGGTCATGCTGCTGTAATCAACCGGTCCTTCCTGATACATTGCCAGCGAAAGGGTCCAGGCATCCCACGTGGCATTAAACCATACAGAGGGTTCATATAATCCATCTTTATCGTCGCCCTGACCTTCGACGTTTTCAATTTCATACATGGCACCGATATTAAATTCCCAGTGTTTTGCTGATTCCGTTGCGTGCGCGCAGCTAACCCCTGCGCACAGAACGAGCGCAGCACGTCTTAGTAGAGTACTCATTTAAATGTTCCCTTTATAATTAACTCAAAAAAAACCGGAAATTTGCATTTCCGGCGAACGCCTTTCTTATCTAATAGCCACTTCAGTATCAGCGTCGAAGAAATGACATTTATTCATATCGAACTGGATGCCGATACTATCCCCGGCCGCATAATCATTTACCGCTCCTGCACGAACGACCAGCTCATGCCCGCCCACGGTGGCATAGAGCATGAACTCAGCCCCGGTCAGTTCGGCCACGCTGACTTTTGCCGCAATATCATCCCCACGGTTTTGCAGCGTCAGAATATCTTCCGGCCGGATCCCAAAGACCACGGCTTTACGCTGATATCCGGCGGCATTCACCGCCGCCAGCGTGTCTTCAGGTATCTCCAGACGCAGCGTTTCCGTCACGAAATAGCGATCGTCTATCGCGCCCCGGATAAAATTCATTGCCGGTGAGCCGATGAAGCCCGCCACAAACATATTCGCCGGTTCGTTGTAGACCTGCTTAGGTGCCCCCACCTGCTGAATAACGCCATCCTTGAGGATCACAATGCGGGTCGCCATCGTCATCGCTTCCGTCTGATCGTGGGTCACGTAAATCATTGTGGTGTTGAGCTTCTGGTGCAGCTTGCTGATTTCAGCGCGCATTTGCACACGCAGCTTGGCGTCGAGGTTAGAAAGCGGTTCATCCATCAGGAAGACGCCGGCTTCGCGCACAATCGCCCTTCCTAACGCCACGCGCTGACGTTGCCCACCCGACAATGCGCCAGGTTTACGCGTGAGGTAATCACGCAACCCCAGGATTTGTGCCGCCCAGTTCACGCGCTCTTCAATGACCGCAGGGGCAATTTTCTGCATCTTCAGGCCAAACGCCATGTTGTCGTAAACCGTCATATGCGGATAAAGCGCATAGTTCTGGAAAACCATCGCAATGTCGCGGGACTTGGCGGGCACATCGTTCATACAGACACCGTCAATCACCAGCTCACCGGCGGAGATCTCCTCCAGCCCGGCAATCATACGAAGCGTCGTCGATTTACCGCACCCCGAGGGACCCACAAAGACGATAAACTCCTTGTCCTCAATTTCGAGGTTAAAATCCTTAACCACATGGACCTGGTTATCGTAGATTTTCTGAATATGTTTCAGAGACAGTTGAGCCATTTTTAATTCCTTATCATTACCGTTCGGGATGCCCAGAAATCCGTCAGGCATTTCCAGGTCAGTTCCTGCGTTGAATGAAGTTGTAATCCCGCATGGTTCAGGCCAGGCCCAATCCCGACCGAGAGCATTCCCGCCGCGTTGATTGCCTCAACGCCGGCTGCAGCATCTTCTATTCCGATAGCCTGCTCGGGGCGCACGTTCAGCCCGGTGCAGGCCGCAAGAAAGATCTCCGGGTCCGGTTTTGAGCGGGCAATGCGCGAGGCATCGGCGCAGAAATCAAAAGCCCTCTCAATGCCCAGCGCCTGCAAAATACCGGGGGCGTTAAGGGACACAGAGGCCAGCCCGATTTTGACGTTCGCCGCACGAATTTCCGCCAGCACCTCGCGGATGCCCGGAAGCAGAGAATCCTGCGTCAACGACGCCAGAGACCCGACGTAGCGCGCGTTCTTTTTATCCGCGAGCACCTGCCGCTGCTGGTCGTTAAACTCCCCCTCTTTTCCGCCATGGCGCAGGATCCGCTGCAGCGATTCCATACGGCTTATCCCTTTCAGCTCGTCGTTGAACACCACGTCGAACGAGATGCCAATTTCCTGCGCCACGGCACGCCAGGCCAGAAAATGCAGATGCGCGGTATCGGTGATCACACCATCAAGATCGAAGACAACGGCCTCAGGCTTCATGATGTGCTCCTGTGGTAGCGGTCCCACCAAGAGATGTAAAAAAATCCCTGAAAGAGCAGACCTGCCGATCCGTTATGCACAGGGTTTTACCCCACAGCGTTAAGGTCACCGGTGCAGTGGTTTCAATCGTTAAAACATCATTTTCAAACGTGACGTGCATGCGCGCGTTTCTCCATCGCAGCGGGAAAGCCAGTTTTCGCCAGTGGGCAGGCAGCTTCGGGGCAAGATGCAATTCCCCCTGGACGATCTGCATGCCGGCAAATCCCTGAATAACGCCGGACCAGATAGCCCCGGTGGCGGCAGCATGAATCCCGTCATCGCAGCTGTGCGGATCGTCGCCCAGATCGATGGCGATACCCTCGCGCCAGAAGGCGTAGGCCCTTTCCGTATCGCCACACCGGGCAGCAACAATTCCGTGAATCGCTTTGCTCAGCGAAGAGTCGTGTATGGTACGCGGCTCGTAGTACGCCAGGTTGGCAGCACACTGCTGTGGGGTAAACCGTTCCGGCAGCAGGTAGTTGAGCATCACCACATCGGCCTGTTTAAGGATCTGCATCTCGTTCACTTCCGCGCGGGAGTAATCGAGCAGAATGGTCTGTTTACCCGCTTTCGCCTTATAGCGGCTCAGATCGATAGCCGGTTTCGCCATGAAGGTGTCATCCTGAGGAAGGACCCCTTCTGCGTTGGCTTGCGGTAACCACAAACGGGACATAAACCGGCTGGCATTCTCCATGAAGCCGGCATCTTCACGATTGAACATCGCCATAAACTGGCGCGCACAGGCGACATTGTGCCAGGCCAGATAGTTGGTGTAGGCATTGTTATTGACGTGCTCCGTGTACTCATCCGGCCCGATCACATCGTGGATTTCCAGGCGACCATTGACTTCCGTCGCCCGCCCCATCCAGAACGTTGCCGTCTCTATCAGTAGCGTCAGCCCTTCGTTACGCATAAAAGCGTCATCATGTGTCGCTTGCCAGTAGGCCACGACAGCCCAGGCAATGTCCGCCACAATGTGATGTTCTGCCAGCGCAGAGGCCACTTTCTGGCGCGTGCCCGTGCGGATGTTGATTGCTGCATATTCCGGCGTTTCCTCCTGACCGCTCGCGGCACTCTCCCAGGGGAAAAGTGCGCCAGGCCAGCCGTTGCGACGCGCTTTTTCACGAGCCCCGGCCAGGTTGAGCCAGCGATAACGCAGCAGACTGCGGGCAACCTGCGGACGCGTAAAGAGATGGAAAGGCAGCAGGAAAATTTCGGTATCCCAGAAGACGTGGCCTTTATACCCTTCGCCGGTCAATCCTTTCGCGGCGATACTGCAGCGCTCATTGTCGGCAGGCGTCATGGCGGTCAGATGCCAGACGGTATAATCCAGCGCGAGCTGATCCTGCGGTTCCGCAGACGTTACCGCTACCCGCGCATCTCGCCAGACGTCTTCCCAGGCGCAGGCAGAGCTCTCCAGCAACGATGCGTAGCCTCGCGCTGCGCACACCTTGAGTTCGGCCAGTGCGTTACGCGCAAACGACGCCTGCGAAAGGGCTTTGTCACTGCGGTGGGCGACCCAGACGATCTTTTCAAGCGTGACAGTGTCACCCTGCGAAACGTTCAGGGCGTAATGCGCACTGATGCGACGATTTTTAGCGGTAAAGCAGCTTTCGCTACCCGCTGAAAGCCGGCAGAACGCGGATATAACGACATCAGAAACCCGGTCCTGCGTTTCATACACGCCCTGCATACAGTTCTGGTCGAATACCCGGACTGAAATCTCATCCAGATGCTGCCTGCCGCTGTTGGTTTGCGTCGCATCAATTCCGGTTTTCAACACCACCTGCGAGGGCCCATCAAGGGGAGTGATGGCGAGTTGCATTGCCACTAACGGCAGCTGAGCGAGAGAAACGAAACGACGGCTCTCCAGGCGATAGCGTTTCCCGTCGGGCGAGCGCCAGAGCACGCTGCGACGCAGTTCACCATTGGCAAACGCCAGCTCGCGCTGCCACTCAAGAAGCGCCCCGGAAAGCAGGGTAAAATTCACACCATCCAGTTCAACCTCAATACCGGTAATATCCGGCAGGTTGATTAACTCCGTGGTCTCATTGCGACCTGCGCGATGATAAAGCCCGGCGAGATACATGCCCCTGGTTTGCTGGGTGTAATCCTCTTCGTGTGCCGCGCGAATGCCCATGTAGCCATTGCCGCAAGCCATGATGGAGGCGTATTTATTCAGACTGTGGGGAGAGAAGCCCGGTTCGGTTAAAACAGACACATTCAGCATAACGTCACGCTTTCCCCTGTATCCGCCGATTCATAAAGCGCGGCAACAAGTTGCTGGATAACCAGCCCCTGTTCCGCATCTGCGATCATAACCGGCTCTCCCAGCACATGGCGTACAAACGCCTCCATGCTGCGCAGGTGACGCTGGTCGTCTGCCTCATCACGCTGCATGAGGGTCTGTAAAACGCCCGCCTCATCGTGGTAAATGTGAGCCGGGAAGAGCGTGGCCCCCGCCTTTTCGCCACAGAATGAAACATTCATGATCGACTGCTCGCGGATATTCAGCGCAAACGAGGTATCCAGGCGCAGAACGCCGCCATTGCAGAATTCAATTGTGCCAAACAAAGCATCTTCAACGGTAAACCGGGCGGGATCCCACTCGCCAAACTGTCCACTGTTTTTACGGTTCCCCAGCTTCTGGAAGCTGTGGGCGGTCACCCTTTTTACCGCCGGGAAACCCAGCACATACATCGCGGCATCCAGCATATGAATACCGATATCGATAAGCGGTCCGCCACCCTGTAGCGATTTGTTCGTAAAGACGCCCCAGCCCGGCACGCCGCAACGACGCAGCGCCTGCGCCGACGTAAAGTAGATCTCACCTAACGCCCCGTTTGTGACAGCGTCACGTAGCAGCTGCGTGTCGAGCGCAAACCGATGGTGAAAATCATACGCCAGCACTTTTCCCGCTTTACGGGCCGCCCTGCGCATCTGGTCAGCCTGTTGCGGCGTCATGGCAGGCGGTTTTTCGCACATCACATGACATCCGGCCTCCAGTGCCGCCATGACATGTTCAAAATGGAACCGGTTTGGGGAGCAGACGCTGACCACATCAGGTTTTACCGCCTGCAGCATTTCAGATGCATTCTGCCAGACCGAAGGAATTGCATGACGTTCCGCAAACGCCTGTGCCTGTTCAAGGCCGCTGTCCATGACAGCGACCATTTGAACATCACTGCGAGTGGCGTAATACGAGGCATGCACTTTGTCCGCGACCTGCCCGGCGCCAATAATGGCGACGCGCAGAAGCGAAGGTGTTGAAGCACTCATCACGCTCGTCATCCTTAGCATTCACGCAGATACGTGAGTGAATCCTGGTAAGCCTGGGCCGGATCGTCGGCGCGGACACGGCACTCATACACCACGTAGCCCTGATAGTTGTCCGCACGAAGCTGCCCGAACAACGTGGCAAAATCCAGCGTCCCGCTGCCAGGCTGATAGCGATGGTTATCGGCGATATGCACATGACCCAGCAGATCCCGGTTGCGATGCAGCGCCTCTGTTAGCGAATCTTCTTCGATATTCATGTGGTAAAAGTCGCCGATGATCTGCACATGCCTGAGCGCGTTCTCTTCGATATAGCGACGCGCATCCGAGAGCGTGTTGATCATGTGATCCTGGTAGCGGTTGAGCGGCTCAAGGTAAACGGTGGTCCCGGTACGCGCCGCCACCTCATCCAGATAACGCAGCGAAGCACTCACCGCTTCGCGGTCACCCGCCAGGCTGCGTGGAGAGGTCATCGGCGGCAAACGGAAGGTAAACATTCCCCAGGCGGCGGGCACAATAATCCCCTTTCCACCCACTTCAGCCAGTGCTTCCAGGATGCGTTCGATCTGTTTTAATCCGTTCAGACGACGTTCTTCAATGAAGTCACCAATCCAGCCGTCATATCCACCGCAGGCGGTGGTCACCGGCAGGCCCGTGGCGGTGATTGCGGCTTTCACTTCATTGAGATTATCCACCAGCAGTTTGCCGTCAATTTCAAAGCCATCAAAACCCATCGCTTTGATGTACTGGAATTTCTCCAGAATAGAAGTCGGGAAAAAGGCCTGGTTTTGCGTTGCGATTTTCATTGATGCTCTCCTTAGCTTAAAAAGTGACGCCCATCTTGATGCTCAGTTCCGGATGCTGATCGACATACTTCATGTAGCTCTCAGCGCTGGTGGTAAAGGTGACAACCGGGTCAATCAGATCTTCGCAGTTCAGATAACCGTTCATCAGCAGTTCCCAGCAGGTCTCTTCAATACGCTTGCGGCTCCAGCGCGGGTAATCCGGGTTGGGTTCGCTGCAGGCGCGCGAGAAAACGATTTTCGCGTTATTGAAGTGGGCTTCACGCCCCAGATTGAACCCTTCTGCGAACGGTTTCGCGAAAGCCACGTAGGAGATCGTTCCACCGTAGGCGAGCCCGCGCAGCGCAGACTGCAATGCATCGGCAAAACCGCTGGTTTCGATAATCACGTCAGCGCCCTGCTTTCCGGTCAGTTTTTTAATCTCCAGACCGACATCGGTGCCAAACGGATTGAGGCAGTAATCAGCCCCGTGACGGCGGGCAATTTCGCAGCGATGCGCGATAGGATCGACACCGATGACGATGGATGCACCGGCTTTTTTCGCCAGCTGAATCGCAATCTGCCCAATGGCACCCAGTCCGACTACAACGACAAAATCCCCTACCCGCACGTTAGCATCACGCACGCCGCTCATGGCGAACTGCGCAGGGTCGTAACAGACGGCATTTTTCCAGGAAGACCCTTGCGGCATTTTGCGCAGCTTGTAGTTATTAACGGCATTCACGATGACCGTCTCCTGCAGCGGCCCATAGCAGCAGACACGGTCGCCCGTCTGGTACTCCGTCACGTCATCGCCGCATTCGATAATGTCGCCAACGATCATGTTGCCCAGCTGGAACTTACCAAACTCAATGCCCCGCGCCGCGCCCTCTTCACGCGGGGTAAACATCTGCCACTCCGCGTTAAACTCCTCATCAATGAAGGGACTTGCCGCACGGAAATCTACCACTTCGGTGCCGTGTTTTGGCGCACCGAAGCGCGCACGAATTTTCACTTCATGGACGGCAACAGGACGATCTTCATATTCCACCAGCGCCGCTACACGAGGCGCTGTCGCAACTAACTTTTTCATGACTGACTCCTAGTTAAAACTGGCCGCCTCAGCCCTTAACGCCACCGGCGGTCAAACCACTTTTGATAAAACGTTCAGACAGTGCGTACATGATGACCACCGGAAGCGCTGTCACCAGCGATGCCGCCATCATGCGACCCCAAATATAATCTGGCGTGCTAAAGAGGGTGTTTAGCCCAACCGGCAAGGTGAAATTGCTGGCGCTGGACAGGAAAATGGATGCAAACAGGTAGTCGTTCCATGCCACCATGAAGCAGTAGACGAACACCGACACGAGGCCGGAAATCGCCAGCGGAACGGTAATGCGGAAGATAATTTGCAGGCGGTTAAGCCCGTCCATCATCGCGGCTTCTTCTATTTCATCCGGAATGGTGTCGAAATAGCTGCGCAGCATAAAGACGGCTGTCGGCAGCGTCTGGGTCACCATGGTGATAATCAGCGCCAGCTCCGTGTCATAGATCCCCAGCGCGGTGATGATTTTGAACAGCGGCACCACCAGCAAAATCCCCGAGAACATATAGACGGTGTAAAAACTCGCATTGATCGTCGTACGTCCTTTAAAACGCAGTTTGGATAACGCGTAAGCCCCCAGCGTGCCGAGAAAAACGGCAATTACCGACGAGGTCAGCGAGACCACCATGCTGTTTCTGAAGTAGTCCACAAACGGGAAGATCAGCGGATTAAAGATGTCGATGTAATGCTGCAGCGTCCATGCCTGCGGCAGGATGGTCGGATGGAGCGATATCGCCTCTTTCGCGCTCTTAAGCGAGGTCATTAACATCACAAAGAACGGGAACAGCGTGATGATCAGAAACACCGCCAGCCCCAGATAAAAACCGAGACGGCTCAGTACGCGTTTATTTGTTGCCATTGAGGTTTACCCTTTTTCTGGTCAGCAGAATGACGGCGAAGATGATCACAAACAGCACCACGGAGATGGCAGCGGCTTTCCCGAGGTCATTGAAGGCAAATGCGGTCTTGTAGAGATAGACGCCCAAAATATCGACCTTGGTGGTCAGGAGATAAACATCAGCGAACATATAGAACATCCAGATGGTTCGCAGTGTAATCACCGTGGCCAGCACCGGCATAATGGCGGGCAGCGTGACGATACGAAAACGCTGCCAGGCATTTGCCCCATCCATTTCCGCGGCTTCGTACAGCGATTTATCGATGGTCTGCAATATCGCGAGGAACGAGATAAACGCGTAGGGGAAGTAACGCCAGATGGCGAACAGCACCACCAGCACAAAACTGCTGCCCGGGTTGTCGAACCACAGCGGCGCCTGGTCATACAGGTGCAACAGATCGACACCCAGATAGTTCACAATGCCGTAGCCGTTGTTGAACATGTATTTCCATGCAAACACCAGCGAGATGGATGGTGTGACGTAGGACAAAATCACCAGTGAACGTGCCGTTTTCCGCAGACGAAATTCCCGGTTAAAAAAGAGGGCAACGGCCAGCCCCAGCGCCGTGCTGCCCATCACCACCAGGGCGGTGTACCAGAACGTCATCCACAGGGAGTGCCAGAATGCGCCATCGCTGAGGATACGAACATAGTTATCCAGCCCGACAAACACGGCGCTAATGCGCGGGTTAAGCGGCAAACGTAAAAAGCTGATTTCAATATTGGAAATCATCGGCCAGGCCACCAGGCCCCCCAGCAAAATCAGGCTGGGGGCCAACAGCAGCATGGCGAAAGGCATATCTGAACGACCAGAAAACAACGTCTTCATAATTTCCTTCCGCAGAGCGCTCCTATCGTTGTGAAATCAGGTCAGTCAGTCGCTTTTGGCTGTTGCTTAACGTTGCAGTGAGATCCTGTTGACCTACTGTGACGTTATGCACCATGGAACTGATGATGCCGGACCCCGTTACATCACCCATGCGGGTAAAGTTTTTGTCGCCCACGGCGCCAAATACCTGCACATTCGGGAACTGGGCGATAAGCTCATAGGGAAGTTGACCAAACGCTTTAATGACCTCGTTGTCTTTCCAGGAGTCCGTGCCGACGACCAGTTTGTTCACCGGCAGCGCGGCACCCGGGGACATCATCACCCAGTCAGACGCGTTCTGTGCCTGCTCCATCCAGGTGACAAACTTCTGTGCAGCCTGGGTTTCATCTTCTGTTTGACCGGAGGTGATCGTCAGCGATGTGACCATGCCGTAGACCGCTGAAGACGTTTCAGTCGGAACGACAAAGCCCAGGTTGGCTGGGTTGCCGTCTTTATAGACCGCCGGCAGGATATAGGTGGAATACACCGCCATCGGCGCCGAACCATTCATAAAGGCATCTTTAATCTCCATGACATCGTTCGAGCCCGGCATGGTGGTCGCGGCCAGTGCTTTATAGAACGCCAGCGCGTTCACCATTTCCGGGGTATCGATGTTGATTTTCCCGTTGGCGTCAAAAACGTTCGCGCCACCGGAAAGCGCAAACTGAGAAAACGCCTGCTCGGTCATCACGCTTTCTGCCGTGGGTAGCGCAATGCCATAGCGTTTTTTAGCCGGATCGCTGAGGCGTTGGCTGGCTTTCAGCAGCTGTTCCCAGTTATGCGGCTCCTCAATACCCGCCGCAGCAAGCACATCTTTGTGATACCAGACGCCAGACAGCCAGGCGCTGATTGGCACCCCCGTCCAGGCTGAGCCGTCTTCTGTGCGAACGACACGCAAAATTCCGTCATAGAAGGTGTTTTCGCCCACCGCTTTGATGGCGGCGTTGATCGCATCCCGGTCCAGCAGCTGCTCTTTATCCATGACTTTTGCGTAGTCATGGCTGACCTCAATGACCTCAGGCAGCGCACCGGTGCGGGCCAACGTAATCACTTTGGTGTTGTAGGCATCCTCTTCTACCGGTACCTGTTTCACCGTAATCGTCGGGTTCTCTTTCTCGAATTTTTCAATCAGTTTTGTAATTACCGCCTGACGCTCCTGTTCAACTGAGGAGTGCATAAACTCAATGGTGACAGCAGAGGGTTTGTCATCCTTACAGCCTGACAACAAGGCGCACGAAACCAGTGCTGATATCAGCACAATTTTGGGCATATTCATGTTTAAGGTCCTTTTTTAGTTTTCTTTAACCCACAACACCTGCCATGGATTAAGGGTCAGAGTCGTACCAGTAATATCTTTCCCGGCGATCAATTCGCTGCCGGATGGAATATTCGACTCAAGCGTTTGAACGCGATCGCTAAAATTAAATAACGCGGTAACTTTTTCGCCACTTTGCGCAATACGCATTATTTTTAATACATGCTCGCCTGCCGTACTAAAACAAGCCTGACTGTCAGGGTGGAATGCTTTTTCTGCACGCCTCAGGGCGATTAATTCACGCAATCTATAATAGACTGTCTGCCGCAGGCTATTTTCGTTCTCAAGTTCACTGTCGATTGCACCGGCGAGGTATTTTTTGCGGTTAATCGCACGATTATATCCCAGGCGCTCCACGCCCTCATAATCATTACGCGAGCCAAGAATACTTTGGATATAGACGGCAGGCACACCGGGGAAACTCAGGAGTACAGCATGAGCCAGAATAAACCGGGCAATACGGTGA
Organism: Enterobacter sp. J49; assembly: GCF_002148625.1. Taxonomy (NCBI): domain Bacteria; kingdom Pseudomonadati; phylum Pseudomonadota; class Gammaproteobacteria; order Enterobacterales; family Enterobacteriaceae; genus Enterobacter; species Enterobacter sp. J49. The sequence continues at coordinate 1,000,682 of NZ_MWPY01000037.1, read as the reverse complement.
TTGTCATCGCAGTCCCTTGTGCTTAACGCATCAAGATAAGTGACATTGATTTCATACGGGCTTCGCGTTCCATCCGGATTGTTTTTCCAGTTGACCAGCGCCCCCTCGGCCTGAAGTTTCTCAACCAGCGAGAGGATCTCAGACTCGGGTAAAATTCCGCGTAACGGATTGAGGCCAATCCCGTCATGCGAGGCCAAAAAGTTAAACCAGGTGGTTTTCGTGGAAGGAAGCGTCAACGACGACGCCCACTGACACAGCGCCCGGACATCCTGACGGTGTACCGCATGCAGCACAAGCGGCGGCAAGGAGAACTGATACACCATCTGCGCTTCATTGTTGCCGTCACCAAAGTAGGCAACGTTGTCTTTATGCGGGACATTGGTCTCAGTGATTATCACCGTACCCGGCGCGACAGCCTCGGTAATGGCACGGAAAAGCTGGATAAGCTGGTGGGTTTGTTCCAGATGGATACAGCTCGTTCCCGGTATCTTCCACATAAACCCAACGGCATCCAGACGAATGTAGCGCGCCCCTTCAGTCAGGTAGTGCAGCAGCACGTCTACCATCGCAATCAGAACCTGAGGAGAGGCAAAATTGAGATCGACCTGGTCGCTGCTGAAGGTGGTCCACAGGTGGCGTACGCTGCCATCGTGAAGCGTAAACGGCGTGAGGAGGGGCAAAGCACGCGGTCGCGTGACGGCCGACAGATCCGTTTCAGGGTCAACAGAAATGAAGAAATCGTTATACCCCGGCATTTGCTTAAGGTAATTCGCGAACCATTGACTTTGCGCCGACATGTGATTGCAGACGAAATCAAACATCAAACTGGCTGATTGTTTTAATTCGGCAATGTCCTGCCACGTTCCTGTTTCCGGTGCGACGTCGTGGTAATCAATAACAGAAAAACCGTCGTCAGAAGACCACGGATAAAAAGGTAAAAGATGAACATGTGAAAAGGAGTGAGAGAGCCACTTATTATAAAACCGTGTGAAAACCGGCAGGGCTTTCTCCCCTTCTGCCGAAAACTGATCGGCATACGTAATCAGGACAACATCTTTTTCATCCCACCCCATCTTACGCTTATCTGTAATAACAGAAATCGCGTTATCAATCTTTTCCAGCAACACCGAAAAATGGGTATCGGAAAATGATTCCCCGTAAACAAGATTAATGATTTCTTTAATTTTAGCCTGCATTTTATTTTCCATGGTAGCGGTCCCACGGAACGCAATCTACTCCCATGAAAAATATCTGTCAACGGACCGGGACGCAGAAAAAGGCGATTGCAAAGCAGCTCAACGCAGTATTGTGAGCTGCCGCAAAGAAAGAAAGGGAAAGCGAAGAAGTATCGCTAGCCTGCCCCGAAAACGAGAAAGGCTAACGTACGCAGGAATTATTGGGGAAAGTAGCGGCGTGAAAGCCGTTTTGCCACTTTTTGTAGCAGAGGTTCGAGCGCCACAGCCAGCAACATTCTTACCGGCTTGCGGGCAACAGATTTTATCGCCCAACCCGCCACACCTGCCGGGCCGAAACGTAATGCCGTCAGCAGGACCAGTTTACCTGCGATTTTCAGGCCGGGTTTTACCTTCTGACCGGCCTGTTGCCAGTTTTGCTTCATGTATATTCTCTCTTAAAGCTGACGAAAACGGCTTCTCAGCGTGAAGGTGTCAGATGTGACATAGCGCTCCATCTCACGTAACCGCTTCTCCCCAGCGGCGAGTTGATCGTCAACCGCGTTGAGAAGATCGTTGCTGGTCGGTGCGCCTTCTGCGGCCAGTTCACCTTCCGGCATCGGGTCGAGTACAAACGACAGCACGATGTACGCCACCAGGGTGATAAACGCCAGACCGAAGAAGATCGACAGCACCGTTACCACGCGAACCAGTTTGACCGGGACATCAAGATAATGAGCCAGTCCGGCACAGACGCCGCGTACCATTCCCTGCTGCGGAATGCGCCACAATTTTTTGTTCAGGTTCAGTCCGGCCATTAACGGTCCCTCCAGTTTGGATGTTCTGCATCGAGGATATCTTCCAGCGCCTGAATGCGTTCGCGCATTTTATTCGCCTGTTCGGTCAGCTGTACGAGACGCTGTTGTTCACTCTGGGAAAGTTCACCACGTGAAGAACGGTTGCTGTAGTGCAGCCATAACCAAATCGGCAGAACAAACAGCACGAAAATGGTCAGGGGAATAGCCAGAAAAAGCGCGCTCATGTGTACTCCTTGTCTTACGATGCGTGGCGGCACGCTCAGGTGCCGCACAAATTATTATTGGTTGTCTTGCTTCATTTTGGCTTTCAGCGCAGCAAGTTGCTCGCTGATTTCATCGTCCGCTTTCAGGTCAGCGAACTGCTGATCCAGTGACTTCTGTTTACCAATGCTGTGACTTTCCGCTTCCGCTTCCATATGGTCGATACGGCGTTCAAACGACTCAAAACGTGCCATTGCTTCATCCAGCTTACCGCTATCCAGCTGGCGACGTACATCGCGGGATGAGCTTGCCGCCTGGTGGCGCAATGCCAGCGCCTGCTGACGCGCACGCGTTTCGTTCAGTTTGTTTTCAAGCTCACCAATCTCTTTCTTCATACGCGAAAGCGTATCATCGACCAGTGTGACTTCATGCTCGAGCGTCGCGACCATGTCTGCCAGCTTCTGTTTTTCAATCAGCGCGGCGCGGGCCAGGTCTTCTTTATCTTTACGCAGCGCAAGTTCTGCTTTTTCCTGCCATTCGTTAAGCTGAGCGGTCGCCTGCTCAATGCGGCGCGTTAACTGTTTTTTCTCAGCCAGCGCACGGGCGGAGGTAGAACGCACTTCAACCAGCGTATCTTCCATTTCCTGAATCATCAGGCGCACCAGCTTCTGCGGATCTTCCGCTTTCTCAAGCAGTGAGTTGATATTGGCGTTCACGATGTCGGCGAAACGAGAAAAAATACCCATAATGTGATCCTCATAGTTCTGTTATCGGGCGATGCCCTGCTACATAGCTAATACAAATACCGTGCCAAGTTTTTATCTTGTTGATTTTACTTGATGTGGTTGATTTCCAGACATCGGCACACTATGCTCACCTGGTGAATATCACTAAGGAGTGGTTAATTTCATCATGGCTGGATACAAAGACAATTTACTCGGCGAAGCCAACAGTTTTCTGGAAGTCCTCGAACAGGTCTCCCGTCTCGCGCCGCTCAACAAGCCGGTGCTTATTATCGGTGAGCGCGGCACGGGTAAGGAACTGATTGCTAACCGTCTACATTATTTATCCGGACGCTGGGATGGCCCCTTCATTTCTCTTAACTGCGCGGCGTTGAATGAAAATCTGCTCGACACGGAGCTTTTCGGTCATGAAGCCGGTGCTTTTACCGGTGCCCAAAAACGCCATCCGGGTCGTTTTGAACGCGCCGACGGCGGCACGCTGTTTCTTGATGAACTGGCCACCGCGCCCATGCTGGTACAGGAAAAGCTGCTGCGCGTGATTGAGTATGGCGAGCTGGAGCGTGTCGGCGGTAGCCAGCCGCTGCAGGTCAACGTGCGTCTGGTGTGCGCCACCAATGCCAACCTCCCGCAAATGGTGGCAGAGGAAAAATTCCGTGCCGACCTGCTCGACCGGCTGGCCTTTGACGTCGTTCAGCTCCCGCCGCTGCGCGAGCGAAGAAGCGACATCATGCTGCTGGCAGAGCAGTTTGCGATTCAGATGTGTCGCGAGCTCGGCCTGCTGCTTTTTCCGGGGTTCAGCGAGTATGCAAAGGAGACACTCCTCGCTTACCACTGGCCGGGAAATATCCGTGAGTTAAAAAACGTCGTGGAGCGTTCTGTCTATCGCCACGGCAGCAGTGAGACCGAGCTGGATAACATTATTCTCGATCCTTTTCAGCGTAGCCCGCAGCTAGCTTCCGCCCCGCCCGTGTCCGGGGCTTCCCCTTCACTTCCCCTGGATTTGCGGCAGTTCCAGCATGAACAGGAACAACAGCTGCTTGAGCAGAGCCTGAGGGTGGCGAAATATAACCAGAAACGGGCGGCTGAACTCCTGGGTCTGACCTACCATCAATTAAGGGCATTGCTCAAAAAGCATCAAATGCGCTGACAATATCAGCACTTACCCGCAGACATTTTTACGAAGCAGGCGTAAGTGCGATACACTTTGCAGATCGAACCTAAAAACCTTAAAAATTATGCGTCTGGTTTTATCGTCCTTCTTTGCACTTGGTCTGTTCAGCAGCCTGGCGTTTGCTGCGCCCGAACCCGCTACGCAACCTGATATTCGCGACAGCGGCTTCGTCTATTGCGTAAGCGGTCAGGTTGATACATTTAACCCGCAAAAAGCGGGCAGCGGCCTGATTGTGGATACCCTTGCCGCGCAACTCTATGACCGTCTGCTTGATGTGGATCCCTACACCTACCGTCTGGTGCCAGAGCTTGCCGAAAGCTGGGAAGTACTGGATAACGGTGCGACCTACCGTTTCCACCTGCGCGATGATGTCGCATTTCAGCACACGCCTTGGTTTACCCCAACGCGCAAACTGAACGCGGATGACGTGGTCTTTACGTTCCAGCGTATCTTTAACCGTAATCACCCGTGGCATAACGTTAACGGCAGTAACTTCCCCTACTTCGACAGCCTGCAGTTTGCCGATACCGTTAAAAGCGTTCGCAAGCTGGATAACCGCACGGTGGAGTTTTCGCTGAAGCGCCCGGATGCCTCTTTCCTCTGGCACCTGGCCACCCACTATGCGTCCGTTATGTCTGCTGAATACGCCGCGAACCTGAGCAAAATCGATCGTCAGGAGTTAATCGACCGTCAGCCAGTCGGCACCGGTCCGTTCCAGCTGGCCGAATATCGCTCCGGACAATATATCCGCCTGCAGCGCCATGCGCATTTCTGGCGCGGCACGCCGCTGATGCCACAGGTAGTGGTCGATCTTGGCTCTGGCGGGACGGGGCGTTTATCAAAACTGCTGACCGGGGAGTGCGACGTGCTGGCGTGGCCTGCTGCCAGCCAGCTCACCATTTTGCGCGACGATCCGCGTTTGCGCCTGACGTTACGCCCCGGCATGAACATCGCCTATCTGGCGTTTAATACCGATAAGCCGCCGCTGAACAACCCTGCCGTACGCCACGCGCTGGCGCTGGCCATCAACAACCAGCGTCTGATGCAGTCGATCTATTACGGTACGGCAGAAACCGCCGCCTCTATTTTGCCGCGAGCCTCGTGGGCCTATGACAGTGAAGCTAAAATTACTGAATACAACCCGGCAAAAGCGCGTGAACAGCTGAAAGCGCTGGGGGCGGAAAACCTGACGCTGCAACTCTGGGTACCGACCAGCTCTCAGGCCTGGAACCCAAGCCCGCTGAAGACCGCCGAGCTGTTGCAGGCAGATATGGCGCAGGTGGGGGTGAAAGTGATCATCGTGCCGGTTGAGGGTCGTTTCCAGGAGGCGCGCCTGATGGATATGAACCATGATTTAACCCTGACAGGCTGGGCGACCGACAGTAATGACCCGGACAGCTTCTTCCGTCCGTTGCTGAGCTGTGCGGCGATTAACTCCCAGACCAACTACGCCCACTGGTGCAACCGGGAATTTGACGGCGTGCTGCAAAAAGCGCTGGCGTCCCAACAGCTGGCGTCACGCATAGACGCCTATGATGAAGCGCAGAAGATCCTTGCCGAAGAGCTGCCCGTGCTGCCGCTGGCCTCGTCCCTGCGCCTGCAGGCCTATCGCTATGATATTAAAGGCCTGGTGTTGAGTCCGTTCGGCAACGCCTCCTTCGCCGGCGTATCTCGCGAAAAAGAACAAGAGGTGAAAAAACCATGATCATTTTTACCTTGCGCCGCCTTCTGCTGCTGTTGGTGACGCTCTTTTTCCTGACCTTTGTTGGTTTCAGTCTGAGCTATTTCACCCCGCACGCCCCGCTCCAGGGGTCGTCGCTGTGGGATGCGTGGCTCTTCTGGTTTAACGGTCTGCTGCACTGGGATTTCGGTGTTTCAAGCATCAACGGACAGCTCATCTCCGAGCAGCTGAAAGAGGTTTTCCCGGCGACAATGGAGCTGTGCATTCTGGCGTTCGGTTTTGCCTTAATGGTTGGTATTCCGGTAGGGATGCTGGCAGGGATTTATCGCAACAAATGGCAGGATAAATTTATCAGCGCCCTCGCCCTGCTCGGCTTCTCGATCCCGATCTTCTGGCTGGCGCTGCTGCTGACGCTTTTCTTCTCCCTCAACCTGGGCTGGCTGCCGGTTTCTGGCCGTTTTGACCTGTTGTATACGGTAAAAACGGTGACCGGGTTTGCTATCGTTGACGCCTGGCTGTCTGATTCAGCCTGGCGACATGAGATGATCGTCAGCGCCGTACGCCATATGGTCCTGCCGGTACTGACGCTGGCGGTGGCACCGACAACCGAAGTGATCCGCCTGATGCGCCTGAGTACCATCGAGGTGTTCGATCAAAACTATGTCAAAGCGGCCGCCACGCGCGGCTTATCGCGCCTGACTATCTTACGCCGTAATGTGCTGCATAACGCCCTGCCGCCTGTTATCCCGCGACTGGGGCTTCAGTTTTCCACCATGCTCACCCTGGCGATGATTACCGAAATGGTCTTCAGCTGGCCGGGGCTGGGACGATGGTTGATTAACGCTATCCGCCAGCAGGACTACGCCGCCATTTCGGCGGGCGTCATGGTGATTGGCTCTCTGGTGATTATTGTTAACGTGATTTCCGATATTTTGGGTGCTATGGCCAACCCGTTGAAGCATAAGGAATGGTATGCCCTACGATAACGTATACAGTGAAAAGCGCACGCCCGGTGCGCTGCGTACCGTGTGGCGTAAATTCTATGGTGACACCACGGCAATGATTGGCCTTTATGGCTTCGCCGGGCTGGTGTTGCTCTGCGTTTTTGGCTCCTGGTTTGCGCCCTATGGTATTGATCAGCAGTTCCTCGGCTATCAGCTGCTGCCCCCATCCTGGTCGCGCTACGGTGAAGTCTCTTTCTTCCTCGGTACGGACGACCTCGGGCGTGACGTATTGAGCCGCCTGTTGAGCGGTGCGGCGCCGACGGTCGGCGGTGCATTTGTGGTGACGTTTGCTGCCACCATCTGCGGTCTGGCGCTCGGCATCTTTGCCGGGTCGACGCATGGCCTGCGCTCGGCGGCACTGAACCACATTCTCGACACCCTGCTCTCTATTCCGTCCCTGCTGCTGGCCATCATTGTGGTGGCGTTTGTCGGGCCACACCTGTCGCATGCCATGTTCGCGGTCTGGCTGGCGATCCTGCCCCGCATCGTGCGTTCGGTATACAGCATGGTGCATGACGAGCTGGAAAAAGAGTATGTCGTCGCAGCTCGACTGGACGGTGCAACAACCTTAAACATCCTTTGGTTTGCCGTACTGCCGAACATCGCTGCCGGGCTGGTCACGGAGATCACCCGCGCCCTGTCGATGGCGATTCTGGACATCGCGGCACTTGGTTTTCTCGATCTCGGTGCGCAGCTGCCGTCGCCTGAATGGGGCGCGATGCTTGGTGACGCGCTCGAGCTTATCTACGTTGCGCCGTGGACGGTCATGTTACCGGGTGCAGCCATTATGGTGAGTGTGCTGCTTGTCAACCTGCTGGGCGATGGTATACGCCGTGCAATTAATGCGGGGGTGCAATAATGCCGCTTCTTGATATTCGCAACCTGACCATCGAGTTCAAAACCGGTGAAGGCTGGGTGAAAGCCGTCGATCGCATCAGTATCACCCTTGCTGAGGGGGAAATTCGCGGGCTGGTGGGGGAATCCGGTTCAGGGAAAAGTCTGATCGCCAAAGCCATCTGTGGTGTGGCGAAGGATAACTGGCGCGTCACCGCTGACCGTATGCGTTTTGATGATATCGACCTGCAACGCCTCTCTCCCCGCGAGCGTCGAAAGCTGGTCGGCCATAACGTATCGATGATTTTCCAGGAGCCGCAATCCTGTCTTGACCCGTCCGAGCGCGTGGGCAAGCAGCTGATGCAGAACATTCCCGGGTGGACCTATAAAGGCCGCTGGTGGCAACGGTTTGGCTGGCGTAAGCGTCGTGCTATTGAGCTGTTGCACCGCGTCGGGATCAAAGATCATAAAGATGCCATGCGCAGTTTTCCGTACGAACTGACCGACGGTGAATGTCAGAAAGTGATGATTGCCATCGCGCTGGCCAATCAGCCGCGTCTGCTGATTGCGGATGAACCGACCAACGCGATGGAACCGACCACGCAGGCGCAGATTTTCCGCCTGCTGACGCGTCTGAACCAGAACAACAACACCACCATTTTGTTAATCAGTCACGACCTGCAAATGCTCAGCAAATGGGCTGATAAGATTGATGTGATGTACTGCGGGCAGACGGTCGAAACCGCCCCGAGTGAAGACCTCATCACCGCGCCGCATCATCCGTATACGCAGGCGCTGATCCGCGCCATTCCAGATTTTGGCAGCGCCATGCCGCACAAGAGTCGCCTGAATACCCTGCCCGGGGCTATCCCGCTGCTGGAGTCCTTGCCGATTGGCTGTCGTCTGGGGCCGCGGTGCCCGTATGCGCAGCGTAAATGTATTGAGACGCCACGCCTGACAGGGGCTAAAAATCATCTATATGCCTGTCATTTCCCGCTGAACATGGAGAGAGAGTGAAATGGTCGAAACCTTACTGGAAGTCCGTAACCTGAGTAAGACCTTTCGCTACCGTACCGGGCTGTTCCATCGTCAGACCGTTGAAGCCGTGAAGCCGCTCAGCTTTACCCTGCGCGAAAAACAGACGCTGGCGATCATCGGTGAGAACGGTTCCGGTAAATCCACGCTGGCGAAGATGCTGGCAGGCATGGTCGAACCCTCCGGCGGCGAAGTGCTGATAGATGACCATCCGCTGGAATTCGGCGATTACTCTTTCCGCAGCCAGCGTATCCGCATGATCTTCCAGGATCCGTCGACATCGCTCAACCCGCGTCAGCGTATTTCGCAAATCCTCGATTTTCCGCTGCGTCTGAATACCGATCTCGAGCCAGAAGCGCGACGCAAACGCGTTTTTGAAACCCTGCGGATGGTTGGGCTGCTGCCCGATCACGAGAGCTATTACCCGCACATGCTCGCCCCTGGCCAGAAACAGCGTCTTGGGCTCGCGCGCGCGCTGATATTGCGCCCGAAAGTGATCATCGCCGACGAAGCACTCGCCTCGCTGGATATGTCGATGCGGTCGCAGTTAATTAACCTGATGCTCGAATTACAGGAAAAACAGGGTATCTCGTATATCTACGTGACCCAACATCTGGGGATGATGAAACACATCAGCGACCAGGTGATGGTCATGCATCAGGGTGAAGTTGTTGAACGTGGCAGTACCGCAGATGTTATGGCCTCTCCGCTTCATGAACTGACTAAGCGATTGATTGCCGGCCATTTCGGTGAAGCATTAACCGCGGATGCGTGGAGAAAAGATCGCTAACGCGTTGGTGCAAGGGGCGGATTAACAACGCTCACCACGCGCGAACTCCTCGCGGCGTTTTAACGCCCCTTATCCGACAAAAATGCCCCCGGCACACCCATTCCTTTAAGGGTTAAATAGCAGCTCGCGCGCGTTAACCCTTTCCTTTCACTGATGGCGTAACCCGCTTGCAAGCAGGACAAACACCTCAATCGCATGTGGCAACGTCTTCTGCGGATCCTCACTGGCGGCTATCAACAGTGCAGCATTGAGCGCAGCGCCATTTAACAGCTGTGCAGCGACGTTTGCATCCATGTCTTTCAGGACCTTGCGTCCAATCATTTTTTCTATGGTCTGACGGGTAGATTCCAGGCAGCTATTCTGACTGGGCCAGTGGGCCGGGTCCCCCAGAACAGCCGGACCATCACGCAGTACAATACGCTGCACTTCCGGATCGAGCGCCATTTTGATGTAAGCGACGCCTTCGGCCAGTAGTCGCTCCCAGTCATTCTCGGCGCTGGCGGCAATTTCCTTCGCCTTTCGCGCCATTTCGCTGTCTATCTGGGCGACCACCGCAGCCAGCAAGCCTTTCTTGTCAGTGAAATTATGGTATAGCGCTCCACGTGTTAACCCCACGCTTGCGGTCAGTTCATCCATGGAGGCTGCGGCATAGCCTTTCTCAGCAAAAGCTTTGCGCCCTGCCTGAATCATTTTTTCGCGATTTTCCTGGGCCGTTTCGGCACGGCTTTTTGCAGCCATAAGACGTCCTTGGTTACGTTGTGTTTTTCCGTTTGACATACGTGGCGTATGTGGTTTAGATTTTGACATACGCCGCGTATGTTAATACGACCGCGTGATCTCAACAATACCCCCAATCGAAAAGGAAATGCCATGCACCCACGTGAACCTGTATTTCCCGCTAATCGTCATGCCCTCTATGAAGAACATGGCTATTCTGCTGCCATTCGCTCTGGCGATCTGTTATTTGTCTCAGGCCAGGTTGGAAGCCGCAGCGACGGCACACCTGAAACGGATTTCGGCGCTCAGGTACAACTGGCTTTTGATAATCTCCAGGCTACGCTTTCTGCCGCGGGATGTACGTTTGATGATGTGATCGACGTGACGACGTTTCATACCGATCCAGAAAATCAGTTTTCAACCATCATGGAAGCCAAAAAATTAGCGTTCCCCCGCCCCCCTTATCCGAACTGGACGGCCGTGGGGGTAAACTGGCTTGCGGGCTTTGATTTTGAAATTAAGGTCATTGCCAGAATCCCACCGCAATAAAGCAAGTATTTGGCATAAGCCCCACCGGCAATTTATTAATTACGTCATGACGCCACACGCTGTAGATATCGAATGAAAGAAAATATTAGTAAATATATTCTCACCTGGGTTGAGGAAAATAACTTTTCTATTTTACATATTGATCAACTGGTTAAAGATACCGGGTATAGCAGAAGAACCATCGAAACATGGTTTAAAGAGAAATATCACCTCTCTTTAGGTGAGTACATCCTAAGGAGAAGGCTGAGCCTTGCGGCCATCATGCTCAGAATGACGTCGCTTCCCGTTACGGACATTGCTTATTTATTTCACTACCAAAGCAGCCAGGGGTTTTCAAGAGCCTTTAAAAAGATGACGGGACTCACCCCTTCTGAATACAGAAATGCAAAAGAGTGGGATTTTGATATCCTTCAGCCCTCATTTTTATTAGACGATCTTAAAACACCTGAAATAACACTCTGTGAACTCAATGAGATTTTTCCGTATACCCATGAGATTATAGAGCACGATCATCTTTTTGATACAGCGGTGCACGATGTCACTAAAAAAATCAAAAAACTCCTGCTTGAGAATCGCGATCGGATCCAACAGCTTGCCATAGTGCCGCGCCGACCAGAACGTCTGGGTAAAAGCCGTTCCTATCTGGTAGAAGTCTTAATTTCATATTGTTTAGACAGCACTAAAACAACAAAGAAAGACACACTTTTACTTACCGGAAAATATGCAAAAATGTCCTTTGAAGGCAGCTGGGAATGTTATAGCGCCTATAACAAAATTGCGTTTGTTAAGGCAATGGTGACGAACCGCCTGACGTTGCGCGATGGCATTCATTTAATGCGTTTTAACGCCTGCAGCGATGAGTGCGTTAACTTTGATATTTACATCCCTGTGTTATAACCCCGTTTTTTCTTGCGCGTAAATCACACCGCGGGAGGCGCGCAACGCCGGTTCAGACCGACCCTGCGGCCTGTCTGCACACGGTTCTGTTTTTACCACCGTGCTTGGCCTCATACAGTGCTTCATCCACATCACGAATGATATCGCTACTGTTGACGTTTTCCTGAATGGCTGAGCACACGCCAATACTTAACGTTACCGTCAGGGGCACCGCGTACAGGTTACCCTGCCCGGTGCGTTGCTCAACATTCTTGCGAATACGTTCTGCGACGGCTACGGCCATACTCCTGTCCGTGTCGGGCAACAGCAGGCCAAACTCTTCACCTCCCAGTCTGGCAAAGACGTCATTATCACGAATACTGTCTTTAATAATATCCACGACCGCCAGAATGACGCGGTCCCCCACAGGATGTCCCCAGGTGTCATTAATGGTCTTAAAGTTATCGATATCCAGCATCATAATGCTGGTGCCCTTTTCTGTTCTGAGCATGCGGAGCCGCTGAAGTGCCTCAAAAAAATACTTGCGGTTGAAGATCTGCGTCAGGGGATCGCGGTTAACCCGATCGCCAAAAAATCTCAGCAAGCTGAAGACATGTAACAGTAAGGTACAGATAACAAATAGTTTACTGAACACTTCTACCGCCCGGCTGATATACCAGAGCGACAGGTTATACGTATCGAGTAAGAGCAGGAAAAAGTTATAGGTGATCGCAGAAAGGCACACCACGATGATGCTGTTCCAGACGCCAGATGAAAAGCGTGTCACGTAAGTCATGTAGCAGGCCAGGGCCGACCAGAGCACTATCAGAGCGTTAACGTAGCGGACATCCCAGACAGGATGATACTGATCGGGGCGATACGCGGCTATCGTTAATGTCCAGGTTGGATTGTAGCTGCTCAACGCATGGGCCAGCACCGGGAACATAACCAGGGGGATTAACGATATTAGCGCCAGCCAGACCTTATTCCGTAATGTGAACCGTCGCCGTGCCGTGTGTTTCTCCACCCATACAGCAAGCCCCAGCAAAAAAATAAAACTTAACTGGCGGAAAAAATAAAATACCGCCGTATCGTTAGTTTTTAGCGTATGGGTTAACCCTGCGTCTTCAGGAAGCTGAATGACGATAATCGTTTCTATGAAATAGATGAGACCGCTCAGAAACGCCATGCTCAGGATTAACAGGGATAAATGAGATCGGTCAGACGCATACTGCATCTGGATAAAAATAGAGATAATGGTATCCAGAAAAAATAGCGCAATCATGACGATCAAATAGGTTGTCATGGGTACCCTGAAACCTGGATTATCATTAACAAAAAAGGAGTTCACCGCGATCATCAGTGCAAACAGCAGCGCACCGGACAGCACGATCATTTTCTCAGCCAACGTAATGTTATTCATGTTCATTAATACCGCATAAATAAAAGACGTGAAACGGCAGAGCGATTTACACCATTCTCTGCTTAACATCGAGGGGCAAACCGGTCAGGCTTGCCACCCTCTTTTCAGATGCTTCAGTTAACCGACCTCAGTCTGTTGAAGTGGATTATCCCGGTCGATGTCGTACCGAACCGGGATATTCCCTACTGCGCTTTACTCACCAGTGAGATCACTCTTACCGGCAAGGCCAGAGGCAACGCTAGCGCCATGTGCTGACATTCACCACATCGCCGTGGCTATTGAAGTCTACATACAGCCGCTTATTGTTCTGAAACGTCTGATAAACCGATTCCGAAAGCGCAAGGCTCGTTGCCAGCTCCGTCTGGCCTGCCACATGAGAGGCAGGAACGGCGAGATTCTGGTGTCTATAGCGGTTATAAAAATAGTTCTTTTTGCTGAGCTTACCGTAGGCGCACCAGCTACCGTCATACCGCATAACGGCATATTTACCGGAAAAATGATATTCCTGTTTTTGGTGCGACGTATTATCCGGTGACAGATAATCAATTATGACTTCAGCCATGTTTTCCCGGCTTTTATCCAGGCCTTCTGGACGCCGTCCCCTGATGGCGATTTCTTTTACCTCCCCACGATGATCAAGCAAAAGTTTTCTCAGTCTTTTGGTCACATCCTGTATCGCAGGATTAAAAAATATGATCATATTCCGTCAGGGTATCGTTATAGGAAAACGTCCGCGCCAGCCGACAAATCTTCACGTCAGGTTTACGGAGCCCTTCTAATAACAGTGAAGGATGGTAACGCTGGAAGTCCCATATTTCATCGCTTCGATATTGAGACGGTGTTTTCCCGGTCAATTTCTTAAACGCGCGGGCAAAACCCTGTCCACTATGATACTGAAAAATGTGAGCGATTTCGGTGACCGGCAGCGACGTCATCCTTAATAAAGACGCGGCATAGCTCATTCGTCTCCTGAGCATATACTCACCCAGCGACTGGTGGAATTGGTGTTTAAACCAGATTTCGAGCGTCCTTCTGCTGTAACCCGTTTTTACAACCAGCCGATCGATATGCTCCAGAGATAAAATATTATCTTCAACCCAGTCTATAACGTGTTTGTTAATGATTTCTTTCATGTTTTGACTCTAACTGGATTGTAATACGTAAAATCCACTGAACGGATCATTTTGCGCAAAAACGCCCGCCTCTGGTTGGATGAGGCGAACCGGTCGTGCAGTGATATAATGGACGGATGCCTGTGAAACAGCGTGATAACGCGTTCGCTCACCCCCTTCCATGACATACGTCACGGGCTTTGAGCGAGAAATAGCGTGACACAAGGGGCACTGAGTGGGATATAATTTCGAGCTAATTTCGAATGACTTTGAAATGTTGCCTGTAATGCTATGATTTACAAGGCAAAAAATAAGCAATGAATATAAGGATTAAATCTATGGGTTTTCTTTCCGGTAAGCGCATTCTGGTAACTGGCGTTGCCAGCAAACTGTCCATCGCATACGGCATCGCACAGGCTATGCATCGCGAAGGCGCTGAGCTGGCGTTCACCTACCAGAACGACAAGCTGAAAGGCCGTGTAGAAGAGTTTGCCGCGCAGCTGGGTTCCAGCCTTGTTCTGGAATGCGACGTTGCACAAGACGAAAGCATCGATGGCATGTTTGCTGAACTGGCAAAAGCATGGCCGAAATTCGACGGTTTCGTTCACTCCATCGGCTTCGCTCCTGGCGATCAGCTGGACGGCGACTACGTGAACGCGGTAACCCGTGATGGCTTCAAAATCGCTCACGACATCAGCTCCTACAGCTTCGTGGCAATGGCTAAATCTTGCCGTGCGATGCTGAACCCAGGCGCAGCTCTGCTGACCCTGTCCTATCTGGGCGCAGAACGTGCTATCCCTAACTACAACGTTATGGGTCTGGCTAAAGCGTCTCTGGAAGCAAACGTCCGCTACATGGCAAACGCGATGGGTCCAGAAGGTGTGCGTGTGAACGCTATCTCCGCGGGTCCAATCCGTACCCTGGCAGCTTCCGGTATCAAAGATTTCCGTAAAATGCTGGCGCACTGCGAAGCGGTTACGCCGATTCGTCGTACCGTTACCATTGAAGATGTGGGTAACTCTGCAGCGTTCCTGTGCTCTGACCTTTCCGCGGGTATCTCCGGCGAAGTGGTTCACGTTGACGGCGGCTTCAACATCGCTGCAATGAACGAGCTGGAAATTAAATAAGCTGTGACTCTCTTCCCTCACGGGAAGAGAGTTTTCCTTCCTCCGCCCGACCCCGTCGTTATTCCGTTCAGCTATTTGTTATCACCTAACAATATTTTTCCCCACATCTGCCTTACGCCAGGATATTGATCGCCATTTTGAGATCAAGGAACGCCCATGGAACAACGCCGTTTTTCCGGCAAAGGCCACTGGTACCACGAAACCCAGTCAAACCACGCGCAGACGGATGTTCTGCCTCTGGTGCCCGAAGCCGCTAACGTCGACGATCGTTTTTTGCTCGATTTAGCCCTGCCTGACGAGATTGTCGCCGCCTGTACCGGCTGGCTCACCCCTGCCAGAACCTTATGCCACCTGTTGTTTCCGCTCTCAATCTCCGTTAACCGACTGCATACGCTCAGCGCCTACGACAGATTGAGTACTGCATTAACGGTCGCGCAGGCCTGTGGCGTCCAACGGTTGTGTAACCACTATGCTGCCCTCCTCGCCCCGCTTCCCGGCCCTGACTCCTCACGCGAAAGTAACCGCCGCCTGGCACAAATCACCCAGTACGCCCGTCAGCTCGCCAGCTCACCTGATGTCATCGATGATAAAGCACAGCAGCAGCTTGATGAGGTGGGCCTGACAACCTACGACATGGTGCTTATTAATCAGATTATCGGCTTTATCGGTTTTCAGGCACGCGTGGTGGCCGTCTTTCAGGCCCTGCTGGGGCATCCTGTACGCTGGCTGCCCGGCCATCATATTCAGCCGCACACGCTGCCAGCTGCTCCTGAGTCCTGGGTGGCGCTTTTACCTGTCGTTGAACTGCGTTATGCCAGCGCGCATCAGCTTGAATCGCTTTCCCGCTGGCAGGCCGAACCCGCCCTTGAAGCGCTGACGCCGGTACTCAGCCATGAGCCCATCCTGCTCGACCTGACGGGTGAGATCCTGGTAAACAGCCATGATGATATTTCTCTTGATTCGCCGGCGCTTTCGGCGGCAATCGACTTGTTGACGCGTTCTCCGGACCGCTTCAGTGCCGCACAGTTCACCCCGCTCACTGAACAAGGACTGCCTGCGGTACGGGCGATAAAACTGCTCACCCGGAGCGCGATGGATGGCTGGCTTGAACGCCTGAAAGTCGCGTTTGGCAAAGGGGAATAACCATACTAATTACCCAAAGACCGCTTGCTGTGACAGTGAGAATCGCGTAAAACTGTCAGCCGCTCAATGGCTACGAAAATAGAACATTATGTTTCAGGACAACCCGCTGCTAGCGCAGCTTAAACAGCAACTGCATTCCCAGACGCCGCGTGCAGAAGGGGTCGTAAAAGCCACGGAAAAGGGCTTTGGCTTCCTTGAAGTTGATGCGCAGAAAAGCTACTTCATTCCGCCACCGCAGATGAAGAAAGTGATGCATGGCGACCGCATTACGGCCGTCATTCATACCGAAAAGGAACGTGAGTCCGCCGAGCCGGAAGAACTGATCGAACCGTTCCTGACCCGCTTCGTGGGCAAGGTCCAGCGAAAAGACGATCGTCTTTCTATCGTGCCGGATCATCCCCTGCTGAAAGATGCCATTCCTTGCCGCGCCGCCCGTGGTGTTGAGCATGATTTCAAAGAAGGTGACTGGGCCGTAGCAGAAATGCGCCGTCATCCTCTGAAAGGCGATCGTGGCTTTTATGCAGAACTGACCCAGTTCATCACCTTTGGCGACGACCATTTCGTGCCATGGTGGGTGACGCTTGCACGCCATAATCTTGAGAAAGAAGCGCCAGACGGCGTAGCGACTGAAATGCAGGACGAAGGCCTGACGCGTCGCGACCTCACTGCCCTGGAGTTTGTCACTATCGACAGCGCCAGCACAGAAGATATGGATGATGCGCTGTATGCGGAAGAGAGCGCTGATGGCAAATTGCATTTGACCGTCGCCATTGCCGATCCCACCGCCTGGATCGTTGAAGGCAGCAAGCTGGACGATATGGCAAAAGTCCGATCGTTCACTAACTACCTGCCGGGCTTCAACATCCCCATGTTGCCGCGCGAACTGTCAGATGACCTCTGCTCACTGCGTCCAAATGAAGTGCGTCCGGTCCTTGCCTGCCGCATGACCATCGCCGCCGATGGCGCGATCGAAGACGATATTGAATTTTTTGCCGCAACCATCGAATCGAAAGCCAAGCTGGCCTACGACAATGTTTCCGACTGGCTTGAGAATACCGGCACCTGGAAACCGGAATCAGACGCGATTGCCGCACAGATCCGCCTGCTGCACCGCATTTGTCTGAACCGCGGCGAGTGGCGTAAAACCCATGCGCTGGTCTTTAAGGATCGTCCGGACTATCGCTTTGTCCTGGGTGAAAAAGGTGAAGTGCTGAATATCGTGGCCGAACCGCGTCGCATTGCGAACCGCATTGTTGAAGAAGCGATGATTTCTGCCAACATTTGTGCCGCTCGCGTCCTGCGTGACAAGCTGGGCTTTGGTATTTACAACGTCCACACCGGTTTTGATCCGGCCAATACCGAAGCGCTGGCGGCCCTGCTGAAGAACCACGATGTGCACGTTGACCCTGAAGAAGTGCTGACGCTGCAGGGCTTCTGTAAGCTGCGCCGCGAGCTGGATGCACAGCCATCCGGTTTCCTCGACAGCCGCATCCGTCGTTTCCAGTCCTTTGCTGAAATCAGCACCGAGCCGGGTCCACACTTTGGCCTCGGCCTGGAAGCCTACGCGACCTGGACGTCACCTATTCGTAAGTATGGCGACATGGTCAACCACCGTCTGCTGAAGGCGATCATTAAGGGTGAGTCCATTGCGCGTCCGCAAAATGACACCACCCTGCAGATGGCCGAACGACGTCGCCTGAACCGTATGGCGGAACGTGACGTGGGAGACTGGCTGTACGCACGCTACCTGCAGGATAAAGCGGGTACAGATACTCGCTTCGCCGCAGAAATCATTGATATCAGCCGGGGCGGTATGCGCGTTCGCCTGGTGGATAACGGCGCCGTCGCCTTTATCCCTGCCCCGTTCCTGCATGCCGTCCGTGACGAACTGGTCTGCAGTCAGGAGAATGGTACTGTGCAAATCAAAGGTGAAACAGTTTACAAAGTCACAGACGTGATTGACGTAAACATCGCTGAAGTTCGCATGGAAACCCGCAGCGTTATCGCGCGCCCGGTCGCCTGATAACCGCTTAAATTGTCGGCCGTTTCCCTTCGGGAAGCGCCGACAATTTTTCTTTTGAACCCCCGCCGCAAAATCATTATTTTTTCGTACTATTTTCAGCATCTTCCCGCCCAAAATCGCCATAATTATCTACAGTAAAAGAGTGCCGTTATATTCGGTTACGTGAATTTTTATACAATAAATAGCCTTTTTCGCCAGACGCGTTTTTTATAAGAAAACCGGGAAAAAACACGACGTTCATTTTGGGGTTGCCGCTGTTTCACAACGGAAAAGTCGACGGCAAATGAATAATTTGTGCGCTAATGAGCAGCTGCGGGAGAAAACATGATGGACGATCTGGAGCAGAATTTGCTGTTTCGTTACATGGGTACGCATAGCCCCTGGTGGCGAATGACAGCTGACAGCAACGCTCTGCACCTTGCCGCCAGCGAAAATGCCGATGTGACTGAGGTGGTGGCGCTGGATGATGAACAAGCCGAACTCATCCGCCAGTTAACCGTCATTACCTCCAGCATCTCCATGACGCTCTCGTTGTACGGGGAAGATGTCCCGGTTCATCTTGTGGGGCGCAAAATAACCCGAAATGAATGGGCCGGCACCGCGTCAGCGTGGAACGATACGCCCTCCGTGGCTCGTGACCTGGCTCAGGGCCTCTCTTTTGCTGAACAGGTTGTCTCTGAAGCCAACTCCGTCATCGTTATTCTCGATCATAACGGCAATATTCAGCGTTTTAACCGGCTGAGTGAAGAATATACCGGCCTGAAAGAACAAGAAGTTATTGGCCAGAACGTGTTCAAGCTGTTTATGAGCCGCAGCGAAGCGGCAGCTTCGAAGCGCAATATCACCGGTTTTTTTCGCAACGGCAGCTCCTACGAGGTCGAACGCTGGATCAAAACGCGTAAAGGGCAACGCTTGTTTTTGTTCAGAAACAAGTTTGTTCATAGCGGCAGCGGCAAAAATGAAATTTTCCTTATCTGTTCCGGCACCGACATTACCGAGGAGCGCCGCGCCCAGGAGCGTCTGCGCGTGCTGGCCAATACCGACACCATCACCGGTTTGCCAAACCGTAACGCGATCCACGAACTGATTTCTGATGCCATCGCCAGCCGCGGTGAAACGCAGGTCGGCGTGGTGTATCTCGACCTGGATAACTTTAAAAAGGTCAACGATGCCTACGGGCATATGTTTGGCGACCAGCTGTTGCAGGCTGTCGCTCTGGCCATTCTGAGCTGTCTGGATGACGGTCAGGTGCTGGCGCGACTTGGCGGCGATGAGTTTATTGTCATGGCCACAGATACCTCTCAGGGCGCTCTGGAAGCCATGGCGTCGCGGATCTTAACCCGTCTGCGCCAGCCGTTCAGAATCGGCCTGATAGAAATTTACACCGGTTGCTCGCTCGGTATCGCCCTCGCCCCGCAGCACGGTAACGACAGGGAAAGCGTCATCCGTAATGCCGATACCGCCATGTACACGGCGAAAGAGAATGGCCGGGGCAAGTTCTGCGTCTTCTCACCCGAGATGAACCAGCGCGTATTTGAATATCTCTGGCTGGATACCAACCTGCGTAAAGCGCTGGATAACGATCAACTTCTGATTCACTACCAGCCTAAAATTACCTGGCGGGGTGAAATCCGAAGTCTTGAAGCGCTGGTGCGCTGGCAGTCGCCGGAACGCGGTTTAATCCCTCCGCTGGAGTTTATTTCTTATGCCGAGGAGTCGGGATTGATTGTCCCGCTGGGCCGCTGGGTGATGCTTGATGTGGTGCGCCAGGTGGCTAAATGGCGCGATAAGGGGATTAACCTGCGCGTGGCGGTCAACGTCTCCGCACGTCAGCTGGCCGACCAGACCATTTTCAGCGATTTAAAGCAGGCGCTGAAGGATCTGGATTTTGAATACTGCCCTATCGACGTTGAACTCACGGAAAGCTGCCTTATCGAAAACGAAGAGCTGGCGCTCTCTGTGATCCAGCAGTTCAGCAAACTTGGCGCGCAAATTCATCTTGATGATTTCGGCACCGGCTACTCGTCTCTGTCGCAGCTGGCGCGGTTCCCTATCGACGCCATTAAACTTGATCAATCCTTCGTCAGGGATATACATAAACAATCGATCTCCCAGTCTCTGGTGCGGGCCATCGTCGCGGTGGCACAGGCATTAAACCTGCAGGTCATTGCTGAAGGGGTCGAGAGCGCGAAAGAAGACGCCTTTCTGACCAAGAACGGCGTCAACGAACGGCAGGGCTTTCTCTTCGCTAAGCCAATGCCCGCTGCCGCATTCGAGCGATGGCTAAAGCGATATCAGTCGCGAAAACAGCGTTAACTGGCTTTGCGTAATGCCCCATGATGGCGGTTTTGCAGCATCACCAGACGCTCCATATAGGCGATATCTTTTGGCTCGAGGCAAAACGCCGCATCAACCCAGTCTTCCGTGATATCCATCAGTTCACTGCGCGGCAGTTGCAGTACCCGGGTTCGGGCGCGCAACATCGCCCTTACCCCGTTCAGCTTCGGCCGCAGCGTGTCGATGAAGGTTCTGACGGAGACGTAGCTCTGCCCGGGCTCAAACAGCACATCGACCAATCCATGCTGTTCGTACCATTCTGCCGTATGCGACTCCCCCTTGTAGATGAGTTCTTCCGCCAGTTTCATCCCTGCCCGACGTGCGACCAGCGAATATGCCCCCATGCCCGGGAACAGGTTGAAGGCAATTTCCGGGAAGCCCAGACGGGCATCGCGCTGAGAGAGAACAAAATGGTGTGCCAGCGCAGCCTCAAACCCACCGCCTAGCGCGCTGCCTTCAACCATTGCCAGAGAGACCGCGCCCGTATCAAACCCCCGCGACGCTGCGTGGACACAGTCGACGCAGGCACGTGCATACGCGCGTAACGCTTCACGCCGTCCATTTTGAATGCACTCTACGAAGAACTGTAAATCGCCTCCCGCATTATACATTTCAGGAACCAGTGACCCGGTTACCCAAAAATCGACAAGATACCCGGACTGGCGAACCAGCCAGGAGAGGTTCATGATCTCCTCAATTAACGCATGATTAAAACAAGGACGAGGTTGCGCCCGCAGCATCATCCAGATGGTGTGCCGCTCTTCCTCGTAGTAGGCTGACAACTGTGTGAAACGTTCAGTATCGGTAAACAGGGTGCAGGTAGGCTGGTTGATAACTGTCATAGTCTAATTCCTCACAGAAAAAGCGCCTTGCGCGCAGTTTTAGACTAATCCACTCATTAAGCCCGCAGCATGTGGGGGAATAAATTTATCACTTTCATTTATGTAATTTAGTTATTGCATTTTTTCCCTTCTCTTTTGATCCCATTTTCTGCATCATTGAAAATATTACCTTTTCGCACCTGGGGTGAGATTATGTCTACTATTGATGCACAAGCTGTAGCACAACGTATTGATACCGTGCTGGATATCCTGGTGGCAGGCGATTATCACTCGGCGATCCGTAATCTGGAGATCCTGAAGTCTGAACTTCTTGCTCAGAAGGGTGCTGAAAACGCGCCTGAGAACGGACAGCCAAAAGCGCCGTGGGAAGTTTGATCCTGCTGTTTTCGAACCTGTTTCGCTTTATTAATTGGATGCTATGAATTCCCGACAACAAATCATTTTGCAGATGGTCATTGACCAGGGACGCGTCAGCGTAGTCGATCTCGCTAAAACCACCGGCGTTTCAGAAGTCACCATCCGCCAGGATCTTAACCTCCTGGAGAAACAGAGCTACCTGCGTCGTGCGCATGGGTATGCGGTCCCGCTCGATAGCGAGGATGTTGAGACGCGCATGATGAACAACTACGCCCTGAAGCGTGAACTGGCGGAGTTTGCCGCGTCTTTAGTCAACAATGGTGAGACGGTGTTTATCGAAAACGGCAGTAGCAATGCCTTACTGGCGCGCACGCTTGCCGAACAGAAAGACGTTACTATCATCACGGTCAGTAGCTATATCGCGCACCTGCTCAAAGAGACCCGCTGCGAGGTGATCCTGCTGGGCGGCATTTACCAGAAAAAAAGCGAAAGCATGGTTGGCCCCCTGACCCGCCAGTATGTTCAGCAGGTCCATTTCAGTAAGGCCTTTATTGGTATTGATGGCTGGCAGCCAGAAACGGGCTTCACCGGCCGCGATATGATGCGTTCTGATGTGGTGAATGCGGTGCTGGAAAAAGAGTGTGAGGCCATTGTGCTGACTGATAGCTCAAAATTTGGCGCCGTTCACCCTTATACCATGGGGCCAGTCTCTCGCTTTAGCCGCGTAATTACCGACGAACGTTTGAGCGATGAGCATCGTATTAAACTGGAAGATGACGGTCTTATCGTCAATATTATTAAAAAGTCGCCCTGAGTCCTTTAAGCGCCCGAATGTCGGGCGCCTATGTCCCTACTGTCTGAGATGATTCCTAACCCTCCTTTAAGAGTTTTTACCTGTTTAACCCGCCTTAAAGTCGTAAAATTAATGTTAGCGATATAACAGGAAGTGACTATCACCTGCGTGATTACGTAACGCCTGCGCGACCAGCTTTCACGGAAAACAGTTTTTAAGTATTCAATTCGTCTATACTTAAAGCGTAGCTCTTTCCGTGAATCGATAATTCAGGAGAAAGTATTATGACCTTAACCAGCAAAAAATTAGCCGCCGCTGTTCTGGCAATCACTGTAGCAATGTCCCTGAGCGCTTGCTCTAACTGGTCTAAACGTGACCGCAACACCGCAATTGGTGCCGGTGCTGGTGCTCTGGGCGGTGCGGTATTAACAGATGGTAGTACGCTGGGTACATTAGGTGGCGCTGCTGTCGGTGGTATTATCGGTCACCAGGTCGGCAAATAATTATTAAATAAGCCTCCACCGGTACTGCGATATTAGAACGCATTTCAGGTCTGACTTACGCACGTAAAAAAAAGAGCCACGGCAAATGCCGTGGCTCATCTATTTTAGCCGCCCGCCAGTTTCACTTTCATGCCTTTGGCTTCGAGCAGGGATTTAATTAAATCACGTTTATCGCCCTGGATTTCGATAATGCCGTCTTTCACGGCACCACCGCAACCACATTTCTTTTTCAGATCGGCGGCCAGCTTAACCAGTTCCGCGTCGTCAAGATCAATGCCGGAGATAAGGCATACGCCCTTACCTTTGCGTCCACTGGTTTGACGCTGGATACGAACAATACCGTCCCCCTTCGGGCGCTCGGCTTTCGCTTTTGGTTCGTCTATGCGCCCACTTTCTGTTGAATAGACCAGACGACTGTTTGAATCAGTCATTATGCCCCCTTTTTCAGTGATGCATTAATCGCTTTGAGCGTCTCTGACGGGTTAGCAGACTGCGTCACAGGACGCCCAATGACCATATAGTCTACCCCTGCCGCCAGCGCCTGTTCAGGCGTCATAATGCGACGCTGATCGCCTGCCTCGCTGCCGACCGGGCGGATACCTGGGGTAACGAGTTTGAAAGCCTGACCGAGTTCTGATTTGAAACGCACGGCTTCCTGCGCGGAACAAACGACACCATCAAGCCCGCAATTTTGCGTCAGGCGCGCGAGACGCTCTGCATGCTCGGCAGGTGACAACGTCACGCCGAGATCACGTAAATCACTCGCATCCATACTGGTCAGCACGGTAACCGCAATCAGCAACGGTGCGTCGCTGCCGAACGGCAGGAGCGCTTCACGGGCTGCGGTCATCATTCTTGCCCCACCCGATGCATGCACATTGACCATCCACACCCCCAGTTCTGCAGCAGCAGCCACGGCGTGCGCGGTGGTATTCGGAATATCGTGGAATTTAAGGTCGAGGAAAACGTCAAAACCGCGCTGTTGCAGGTCGCGTACGATTTGCGGTCCAAACAGCGTGAACATCTCTTTGCCAACTTTCAGACGGCAGTCGCGAGGGTCTATACCGTCGACAAAGGCCAGTGCCGCGTCACGTTTATTGTAATCAAGCGCAACAACAACAGGAGAATCAGTAATTACGCGGGAAGCGGAGGAAGTAACAGACGTCATGACCAGCCCTTTTCGTCTATGGGCGCGCAGCGGCGCGGAACAGATAAACGGCGAGCATTCTACCTGCCAGCGCTGCAAATTGACAGGATCGATTTACTCTCCTGCCTGGCCGGCAAACCGCACGGACGCGATGGGTTCTGAAAACCCATCAGTATGTTGTAACTAAAATAGATCGTTTTTAAAAATTACTGCCCATCAAGGCCTCGGATTGGCTTGATGGTCGACCATGCCCGGCATGAAGGACAGTGCCAGTACAGCGTATACGCCGTAAACCCACACTTCTGGCAACGATAGCGCGGTTTGCTTCGTACCTGCTCGCCTACCATGTCGCGCAGTACCATCAGGCTCTCTTTGGCGCGCCCTTCCTCTGCATCGTTGAGGTGGTAGTCCATCAGCTTATGGAATACCCGCATGGTCGGATGACGCTGCAGCTGACGCGTAATATAGACCTGCGCGGTATCACTGCCCTCATACTGCTCAACCACGTCCGAGAGCATCAGTTCGGCAGTCGCGCCGGTGTTCTCTTCCACGCAACGTCGCAGGAACGCCACCCATTCATCCTGCTTATCCAGTTGTTGATAGCAGGTTTGCAGCATGTCGAGGGTTTCACTGACCAGCTCTTTATCCTGGTCAATAACCCGCAACAGGCTCTCTACAGCTTTGGCATAGTCGCCGTTCGCCATAAAGACGCGCCCCATCATGATGGAGATACGCGCACTGTTACGGTCAGCGGCGGCACCCTTTTTAAGCAACGCCATGGCTTTGTCCATGTCGTCGTTGCCCATTTGCTGAAGGGCCAGTTCACAGTAGAAGTGGGCTATCTCAACTCGCTGCTTATCTTTGCCCAGCTTCACCAGACGCTCGGCCGTATCAATGGCTTTCTGCCAGTCACTGGTGGCCTGATAAATCTGCAGCAGCTGCTGCAAGGCGCTGACGCGGAAATCCGTTTCATCCACCAGCTGCGAGAACATGTCTTCTGCACGGTCGTACAGCCCCGCCGCCATGTAATCACGGCCCAGCTGTTGTACCGCCAGCAGGCGTTGATCGTAGGTCAACGAGGCGCTTTCCATAAGGGTCTGGTGAATACGAATGGCGCGATCAACCTCGCCGCGCGAGCGGAACAGGTTTCCCAGGGTGAGATGCGCTTCAACGGTGCCCGTATCCTCTTTGAGCATATCGAGGAACAGGTCTACTGCTTTGTCCTGTTGATTGCTCAGGAGGAAGTTCACCCCAGCAACGTAGTCGCGGGAGAGTCGGTTAGCCTCATCCTGTTTTGTTTGTTGCGCACTTCTGCGGCCCATATACCAGCCATAGGCTGCGGCTACAGGCAAAAGCAGAAACAACAACTCCAGCATAGTCGATTATTCCTTGACGACCGGCACACCAGAGCTTTCCGGAATGTCGGACGCAGGCGCAATTTGATGTTCGAGTCGTTTAATTTTACGTTCAGCGCGCGCAAGTGAAACACGAACTTTCAACCAGAAAAGACCGCATACCAGCCAGCCAATCGCAAAGCCCGCGGCGAATAAAACCGCCAGAAGGCTCGATACACGATACTCGCCCTGCGCCAGCAGATAGTTAAACGTCACCTGTTGATCGTTTTGTGCACCCAATGTGACTGAAATGACAAAAATCGCCAATACCAGTAAGAAAATGAGTAAATATTTCACATTACTTCCCGTTATGTGGTTCAAGCGAATAAAGTGTGTTCAACTCACCGCAATCAGCCTTATAAACTACCATTTTAGTGGCGGGCGCGAAACGGAAAAAGTGACGCGCCAGTCATGGATTTATGGGCAAAACGCGGAATATCAACCGTCAGGCGTCGCTTTGGTCCCTTTCGGCGATCTCTTCTTCCTCGACAGGCGGTGGCGTTAACGGACCGCAGATGCGTTCAGCAAGCCATGTTGCCAGCGTCACAAGCAGCCATGAGATCAGCGTAGCCACCACCAAATCCCGCGGCCAGTGCATCCCCAGCAGCAAACGACTGCCCATCACCCCTGTGGCCCAGACCAGTAAAAACGCGATCGTGACCGTACGTCGCCGTGGCCAAAGCAGCCCTACTCCCAGTAACGC
The DNA here is from genome assembly GCF_002148625.1 of Enterobacter sp. J49. Lineage (NCBI taxonomy): Bacteria > Pseudomonadati > Pseudomonadota > Gammaproteobacteria > Enterobacterales > Enterobacteriaceae > Enterobacter > Enterobacter sp. J49. The sequence continues at coordinate 974,187 of NZ_MWPY01000037.1, read as the reverse complement.
CCAACTGGCGGCAAACATGGTATGGCCGGAAGGAAAAGCAAACCCGGTCTCTTTTTGCCAGTGTTTACGTAAGAACTTCGGGATATCCTGCTGTTCCGCAAGCTGTTCTTTGACCAGCGCACCACGATCTTTACGTTTTAAATTGTAGAACTCATCCACCGGAACTTGATGCGCTTTTTCCAGCCAGACGACAAAAGGACGCGGCTCCTGGACATGATCTTTAACCCAGGACTTCACGCCCTGCCCGATGAGGATCGCCCCACCGAGTATCGCAAAGAGCATCAGCGCCGCACGCAGACGAAAGCGCAAACACCACAGAAACCAGGCGCAAAGGATCACATGCGTGATAATTCCCCACGGCTGGGTGACCGTCTCCGTTATCCAGTATAATGTTTTCAGCCATGTGGCGTTCTGACCCGGCTGCCACATCCAGCCCGAGACCCATACGGCCAGCGGCATAATAAGTAGAATGGCCGCACCTGCTGCCGTACGTCTGGCGATTGAAAGCATGTCTTCTCCTTTTTCGCTAAGCACCACAATCATAACTGAAATTCATCTGTTGGGTGGATATGTCGGATCGTGCGTTTAACGTCCATATAGCATGGCGCCCATTAGGCGAACGTGCTGAGCTTGTGGCAAAATGAACAGATACAGAAAGCCAAACAGGCGAAAGGCACGAAACGTGTCAGCCTACTCTGGAGAATCACATGCAGCTTAAACGTGTGGCAGAAGCCAAACTGCCAACCCCATGGGGCGATTTCCTGATGGTGGGATTTGAAGAACTGGCAACCGGACAGGATCATGTCGCGCTGGTGTTCGGTGACATTTCAGGACAGACGCCGGTACTCTCTCGCGTACATTCGGAGTGTCTGACTGGCGATGCCTTGTTCAGCCTGCGCTGTGATTGCGGTTTCCAGCTTGAAGCAGCTCTTTCTCACATCGCTGAAGAAGGTCGTGGGGTGCTGCTTTATCACCGTCAGGAAGGTCGTAATATTGGCCTGCTGAATAAAATCCGCGCCTACGCGCTGCAGGATCAGGGATACGATACGGTTGAAGCGAACCACCAGCTCGGGTTTGCCGCCGATGAGCGCGACTTTACCCTGTGCGCCGATATGTTCAAGCTTCTTGGGGTTGATGAGGTCCGTCTGCTAACCAATAACCCGAAAAAGGTGGAAATCCTGACCGAAGCGGGGATCAATATCGTCGAACGTGTTCCGCTGATTGTCGGCCGTAACCCGAAAAATGCCCACTATCTTGATACCAAAGCCGCCAAAATGGGTCACCTCCTGAGCGAGTGATCGCGAGATGCCCGGCATCGCCATCGCGAGCCGGGCTGAGTGCGTCAATCCAGCATTTTACGAATTACGTAATGTAATATGCCGTCGTTCTGGTAGTAAGTCAGCTCGGTTGCCGTATCAATGCGACACCGGCATTCAAGCACTTCCGTTTTACCGTCTGCTCGCGTTAACGTCACCGGAACCGTTTTACCCGGCTGCAGGTTTTGCAGACCACTAATATCAATCTGCTCTTCCCCGGTCAGCCCCAGCGTTTTACGGGTGACGCCCTGCGGGAACTCTAGCGGCAGGATCCCCATCCCGATAAGATTCGAACGGTGAATACGCTCGAAAGATTCGGCAATGACCACGCGTACCCCAAGCAGGCGCGGACCTTTCGCTGCCCAGTCTCGACTGGAGCCGGAACCGTACTCTTTACCGGCAATCACCGCCAGCGGCGTGCCTTCCTGTTGGTATTTGACGGCGGCATCATAAATCGAAACCACTTCCGTGCCAGGTAAATGACGCGTCATGCCCCCTTCCACGCCTGGAACCATTTCGTTGCGGATGCGGATGTTGGCAAACGTCCCGCGCATCATCACTTCGTGGTTACCACGACGCGATCCGTAGGAGTTGAAGTCCCGGCGTTCCACCCCACGGCTTTGCAGATAGCGGCCTGCCGGACTGTCGGCTTTGATACTGCCCGCCGGCGAGATGTGGTCCGTGGTAACGGAATCGCCCAGCATCGCCAGAATACGCGCCCCGTGGATATCCTTAAGCGGAGCAGGTTCAGCCAGCATGTCATCGAAGAACGGTGACAGACGAATATAGGTCGAATCATCCTGCCAGTCATAGGTATCCGAGCCCACGACGTTAATTGTTTTCCATTCCGGTGTGCCTTCAAACACTTCCGCATACTCTTTGCGGAACATTTCGGTTGAGACCTTTTCAACGGCTCGCGCGATGTCGCGTGAAGACGGCCAGATATCTTTCAGGTAAACAGGCTCGTTCTTGCGATCGTGACCAATCGGGTCTGTCGTGAGATTGATATTCATGTTTCCCGCCAGCGCGTAAGCCACAACCAGCGGCGGCGAGGCCAGCCAGTTGGTTTTCACCAGCGGATGAATACGCCCTTCAAAGTTGCGGTTACCGGAAAGAACCGCACCCACGGTAAGATCGCCCTGCTTGATCGCCGTTTCAATCGGCTCAGGCAGCGGACCGGAGTTACCGATACAGGTAGTACATCCGTAACCCACGAGGTTAAAGCCCAGCTCGTCAAGGTACGGGGTGAGTTTTGCCTGCGCCAGGTAATCTGAAACCACTTTAGAGCCCGGTGCCAGCGAAGCCTTAACCCACGGCTGCGGTTTCAGGCCAAGCTCAACGGCGTTTTTGGCCAACAGCCCCGCGGCCATCAAAACGCTTGGGTTCGAGGTGTTGGTGCAGGAGGTGATAGCGGCAATAACCACCGCGCCATCCGGAAGTTGATACTGATGTCCGTTCAGGACATAGTCTATTGGACGGTGATCTTTTTTCGCGACATTGACTTCCAGTTCATTGCTGGCGGCAAAAGCTTTCGGCACGTCCGGTAACGCGACCCGATCCTGCGGACGTTTTGGCCCGGCAAGGCTCGCCTCGACGCTTCCCATATCCAGCTCAAGCGTGCTGGTAAATACCGGCTCATCACCCGTGTTTCGCCACATCCCCTGCGCTTTAGTGTAGGCCTCGACCAGCGCGACCTGCTCTTCACTGCGACCACTCAGGCGCATATATTCCAGCGTGACGTCATCGATGGGGAAGAAGCCACAGGTCGCGCCATATTCCGGCGCCATATTGGCGATCGTGGCGCGATCGGCCAGCGGCAGCGAATCCAGCCCGTCACCGTAGAATTCAACAAATTTACCCACCACGCCATGCTTACGCAGCATCTGGGTGACGGTCAACACCAGGTCGGTGGCGGTAATGCCTTCCGACAGCTTACCGGTGAGTTTGAAGCCCACCACATCAGGAATGAGCATCGACACCGGCTGACCAAGCATAGCCGCTTCCGCTTCAATACCCCCGACGCCCCACCCCAGCACACCGAGGCCGTTAATCATGGTGGTATGTGAATCCGTCCCGACCAGCGTATCCGGATAAGCCACCCACTCTTTATCCTGCAATTCACTCCAGACGGCTTTGCCCAGATATTCGAGGTTAACCTGATGGCAAATACCGGTTCCAGGCGGAACCACGCTAAAGCGGCTGAACGCCTGTTGCCCCCATTTCAGGAAGACATAGCGCTCGTGGTTACGTTCCATCTCCAGACGTACGTTTTCACCAAAAGCGTCATCATTACCAAAGTGGTCAACGGTCACGGAGTGGTCAATCACGAGGTCAACGGGAGAAAGCGGATTCACTTTTGCCGTATCGCCCCCGAGGCGCTTAACGGCTTCGCGCATGGCGGCTAAATCAACCACGGCGGGAACACCGGTAAAGTCCTGCATCAGGACCCTCGCCGGGCGATAGGCTATTTCTCTGTCGGCATGGGCACTCTTCAGCCACCCCGCCAGCGCCTGGATATCCTCGAGGGTGACGGAATCGCCATCCTGCCAGCGTAAGAGGTTTTCCAGCAAAACTTTCAAGGACTTGGGTAAACGCGAAATGTCCCCAAGCGTTCTGGCAGCCAGTGGCAGGCTATAGTAATGCCAGGTTTTGTTTTCTGCCTGTAATGTGTCCTTACTGGCTTCGCGTAGGGTTAACGACATAAGCTCCTCCTTAATTACAGAGATGTCCTGACAATCATCAGGGCTGTAATTAAAGATAACACAAAGATGTCGTAACGTTTTGATAACAACCCGAATTGATAAATTTAGGAATGGTCCAGTAAAGTGCGAAAACAAAAAACCCCGCCGCAGCGAGGTTTTGGATTTACAGGAAGGCCAGCCAGATGAGCTGAGACCAGAACAGGATCGACACAGAAAAAACGCCGAGCCATGACCAGTATTTATGAGACATCATGTTATTCATCATAGGGTACACCAGGCATTATTTTTAAAAAGGCTCCGAGGTTTGCCCTCAGTTCTATATTGCTGATGTGTATTTATTAAAGAGTACAAAGGTGCAGAGTCTGTATTCAGACTATTTGCATCATTACGCAATTAACTAAATTATTGTTTTTTGGGTTCGTCTTCTGCGAACACATCAATAAAGGCTTGCTGCTGTGGCGTCAGTTTCCAGGACGCGGGGACAACGGTCGCAGGTGCTTTGCGTCCTTTGTGACCACTGTCACGATGCTGACACATCTGTTTTACCGTTTCTGTACGTACCGTCACTGCCATATTCAACCCCAATATTTCCAGGCAAGGAGAGCAACCACTACCCAAAACAGGGCGGAGACGAGAAAGACCGCCAGCCAGGCTTTACGCTTGAGCGCAGGATCCCTTTGCGGTTCTTCACTTCCTGAAGGCATTGCTAACCTCATACAATCGATATCGCTTATCATTTAGGACCAAACAATTGGTACAATTAATCATCTGTTGAGATAAATCCTAAAGAAACTTTAGCCGAAAAGCCAGTGAATTTACGCATCAATGGGTGGGAAATATTCAATCTTTTGACCAGAAATAAATAATTGAAAAGAAATATTTGCGTAGCCGTAAATTACTTTCTACTTTTGTCGCCAATTCACGACATTAAAACCATACAGATTAAATGGGTAATGACATTATATGGCAGGGAAAATGTAGATGATGATAATTATGATTTAGCTTTGAGGAGTTAATTCGGTATCTTTCCGTGAGGGAAAGATACCGGGAGTGATTATTTTGCCGGAAGTTTGATGTCTTTAAACATCTCTTCAATATCTTCATTTGAGCGTAATGCAACCGCCGTATCGACCACGTCACGCGTTAAATGCGGGGCAAAGCGTTGAATAAAATCATACATATAGCTGCGCAGGAAGGTGCTGCGACGGAAACCAATTTTGGTCGTGCTGTGGCTGAAAATATCGTGCGCATCAAGACGAACCAAATCCGGGTCTGAAACCGGGTCGACGGCCATGCTGGCAATTACCCCAACGCCCAGGCCAAGCCGCACATAGGTTTTAATGACATCAGCATCCGTGGCGGTAAAGACAATGCGCGGCGTTAATCCCGCCCGGTTAAAGGCCGTATCAAGCTCAGAGCGTCCGGTGAAGCCGAAGGTGTATGTCACTAAAGGATATTGCGCCAGCTCTTCAATAGTCACCGACCCTTTCCCCGCCAGCGGATGATCCGGGGTCACTACGATAGAACGGTTCCAGTGGTAGCACGGTAGCATAACCAGATCGTCATACAGGTGAAGCGCTTCTGTCGCGATGGCAAAGTCCGCGTTGCCCTTTGAAACCGCTTCAGCGATTTGCGTGGGCGAGCCCTGATGCATATGCAAAGAGACGCGCGGATAACGTTCTATAAAGCCCTTAATAACGCCTGGCAGCGCATAACGCGCCTGAGTATGCGTTGTGGCAATATAAAGCGAGCCTTTATCCGGCCAGGTATGTTCACCCGCCACGGACTTAATAGCGTCAACTTTGGAGAGGACTTCCCGGGCAATACGAATGATTTCCTGCCCGGCGGGTGTCACCTGCGTGAGGTGCTTACCGCTGCGAGCGAAAATCTGGATACCTAATTCGTCCTCCAGCATACGAACCTGTTTGCTGATGCCCGGTTGCGAGGTATATAACCCCTCAGCGGTAGAAGAGACGTTGAGGTTGTGATTCACCACCTCAACGATATAACGAAGCTGCTGTAATTTCATGCCAGACCATCCGATTTAGCGCACGCGGTCAATCGCTTAAGACGATTTGATAATAAGAAAAGGGTTAACTATAACCACTATATCATTTATAGCCTGACTGTATAGTACGGAACAAAAAATAATAACAAGGTAATAAAAAAGGGCCGGAAGTTCGGCCCTTTTACAGGTAAGTTACGGTAAGGGAAGATTATTTCTTGCCTTCAACCCATTTTCCGTCGACAAAGAAGGCGGACCAGCCGGTCGCTTTCCCCTCTTTCTCAGCCGCAACGTACTGCTGTTTTGTTTTACGGCTAAAACGTACCACCGTTTTATTCCCTTCAGGATCCTGCTGTGGCGCATCGGCCAGATAACGCAGTTTCTCAGGCAGACGGTCGCGGAAGCGATGCAGCTCTTCCACCAGCGGCGCGCGGGTTTCACGCGATTTCGGGAAGGTGTTGGCCGCGAGGAAGACCCCGGCAGCACCGTCACGCAGCACGAAATAGGCGTCAGACTTCTCACACGGCAATTCTGGCAGCGGAACCGGATCTTCCTTCGGCGGCGCGACTTCACCGTTACGCAGAATCTTACGGGTGTTCTTACACTCGTCGTTGGTGCACGCCATGTATTTCCCGAAACGCCCCATTTTCAGGTGCATTTCCGAGCCACACTTCTCACACTCAACGATAGGGCCGTCATAGCCTTTGATGCGGAACTCACCCTCTTCGATCTCATAACCATCACACGTTGGGTTATTCCCGCAGACGTGCAATTTACGTTTCGGATCGATTAGGTAGCTGTCCATCGCCGTGCCACATTTCTTACAACGACGTTTGGCACGCAGGGCATTGGTTTCTGCATCGTCACCTTCCAGCACGTTAAGAACTTCGTTCTCAGGTACCAGGTTGATGGTGGTTTTGCAGCGCTCTTTCGGCGATAACGCATAGCCGGAGCAACCGAGGAAGACGCCTGTTGTCGCAGTACGGATCCCCATCTTACGGCCACAGGTTGGGCAATCGATGCTGGTCAGTACCATCTGGTTAGGCAGCATGCCGCCCTCTTCAGGATCTTTCTCCGCTTTTTCAAGCTGGTTGGTAAAGTCGCTGAAGAAGCTGTCGAGCACTTTCTTCCATTCCGCCTGATGGCTGGCAACCTGGTCAAGGCTGTCTTCCATCTGTGCGGTAAAGTCGTAGTTCATCAACTCGCGGAAGTTAGCTTCCAGACGGTCGGTTACGATCTCACCCATTTTTTCAGCGTAGAAACGGCGGTTTTCAACACGCACATAGCCACGATCCTGAATGGTCGAAATGATTGACGCATAGGTTGACGGACGACCAATACCGCGTTTTTCCAGCTCTTTTACCAGCGATGCTTCGCTAAAGCGCGCAGGCGGCTTGGTAAAGTGCTGAGCTGGCACGAGGTCAACCAGAGAGAGTTCATCCCCTTTGTTCACCGCGGGCAGCGTTCGGTCTTCGTCGCCTTTACGCAGTGCAGGCATGACTTTCGTCCAGCCGTCGAAACGCAGGATACGGCCACGCGCTTTCAGACGGAAATCACCCGCACCAACGGTAAGCGTAGTGGAATCGTACTGCGCGGGTGTCATTTGACACGCGACGAACTGGCGCCAGATAAGCTGGTACAACTTCTGGGCGTCGGCTTCCATATCCTTCAGCGATTCCGCTAACACAGAGACGTCAGAAGGACGAATGGCTTCGTGCGCTTCCTGTGAGTTCTCTTTGCTGGCGTACTGGTTAGCGCTTTCCGGCAGGTATTTCTTACCGAAATTGTCACCGATATAGCCGCGCACCATGTTAACCGCATCCTGACTCAGGTTAGTCGAGTCAGTACGCATGTAGGTGATGTAACCCGCTTCATACAAGCGCTGGGCCATCATCATGGTTTTCTTCACGCCATAACCCAGACGCGTGCTTGCGGCCTGTTGCAGCGTAGAGGTAATAAACGGTGCGCCAGGCTTACTGCTGGTCGGTTTGTCTTCACGCTCCAGAACCTGATAGCGCGCTTTTTCCAGCAGCGCCACCGCGGCCATGGTCTGGTCACGGTTTTCAGGACGGAAAGGCTTGTCGTTCTGATGGCTCACCTGCAGCGGCAGAGCATCCCCGCCCGGCGTGGTGACATTCGCGTCGACTTCCCAGAACTCTTCTGGCACAAACGCTTTAATTTCGCGTTCACGTTCAACGACAAGACGCACGGCAACGGATTGCACACGGCCTGCGGACAGACCACGGGCAATCTTTTTCCACAGCAGTGGAGACACCATGTAGCCCACAACACGGTCCATAAAGCGACGTGCCTGCTGTGCGTTTACACGGTCAATGTTCAGTTCGCCCGGCTTTTCAAACGCCTGGCGAATCGCATTCTTCGTAATTTCGTTAAACACTACACGGCTGTAGCGTTTGTCATCACCACCGATCACTTCCCGCAGGTGCCACGCAATGGCTTCCCCTTCGCGGTCAAGGTCGGTTGCGAGATAGATGTGGTCTGCTTTTTCAGCAAGCTGTTTCAGCTCATTAACAACTTTTTCTTTCCCGGGCAGCACTTCGTATTGTGCATCCCAGTTATGCCATGGGTTAACACCCATGCGGTTGACAAGCGCGCTACGTTCATCCTTTTTAGGCTTTTTAGCCCCTTTGGTGGAGGTAGAGTCTGCGCTCTTTTTGCTGGCTGAGCCACTGGTCGGCAAATCGCGGATATGACCCACGCTGGACTTAACCACGTAGTCATTACCCAGATACTTATTGATCGTTTTGGCTTTTGCCGGGGACTCAACGATGACGAGAGCTTTACCCATATTCACCTTTACCTAATTTAATTCTTCCAGGAATACGCCGCACGTTGATTTCCCTTCCACTGACGACGCGTCATTGATATTGCGACTGCGTCAGGGGATATCAACCCCTTTGTCTTACCGAACGTCAGAGAAATGACGCCCAGGTGATTGAGTTTTCGGGTATTTTTCTCACGCCTCGTATGATTCGTGACGAATTACCGGTCGAATGTCAAGCAATTCTGTTGCCAGAATGACGAAAGCGCACACTCTACCTGATAAAATCCGTTACGCAACTTTATTAGCATGCAAAAGCAAATCACGCCAGCCAGGCTCCTGCACCTTATCCCCTCAGATTACAGGGAAAATTTGCCCCCAAAGCGCCCTCGGCGTAGACTATTGTCACTGTTTAAGGAGTGGATTATGCACAATACGACCCAACCAATTGACCGAGTCTCTCTGCTTATCGAAGCAAACAAGCTTATCCGTGATCATGAAGACACTCTGGCGGGCATTGAAGCCACCGGCGTAGAACAGCGTAATGGCGTGCTGGTTTTCAGCGGCGAATACTTCCTTGACGAACAGGGGCTACCTACCCCGAAAAGCACCGCCGTGTTTAACATGTTTAAATACCTGGCGCATACGCTTTCAGAGAAATATCACCTGGTTGATTAATGCAAAACGCGAGGCCTGAGCCTCGCGTTTTTGTTTACAGCAACGGTTTTTGTCCGCGCTGTAGCCAGCGGAGCAACAGCCGATCGGCACTTTCTGCCGCACTGTTGGTAAAGCGATCGAGCAGACGCTTGCGCTGCGTAAAGCGCACGCCCACCAGCTCACGGCCATCCATCAGGTTCAGCAGCAGGTCATCGCTGGTGCCCACTTCATCTACCAGTCCTTTCTCCTGGGCCTGGATCCCGTACCAGTGCTCCCCCGTCGCGACCTGCTCAATATCGAGCGATGGGCGCATGCGGTGCACAAAGTCTTTAAAGAGGTGGTGCGTTTCATTGAGATCTTCACGGAATTTCTGACGCCCCTCTTCCGTGTTTTCCCCCAGCAGCGTCAGAGTGCGTTTGTACTGCCCGGCCGTGTGCAGTTCAATGTCGATCTCTTTGTTTTTGAGGAAGCGGTTAAAGTTAGGGATTTGCGCAACCACACCGATTGAACCAATAATAGAAAACGGTGCCGCCACAATTTTATCCGCGACGCAGGCCATCATGTAGCCACCGCTCGCCGCGACTTTATCCACCGCAACGGTCAGCGGGATCTGTTTTTCACGCAGGCGCTGCAGCTGTGACGCAGCCAGTCCATAACCGTGTACCACACCGCCCGGGCTTTCAAGACGCACCACCACCTGATCCTGCGGTTTTGCCACGGCAAGAACGGCAGTGACCTCTTCGCGCAAAGAAGAAACTTCATGCGCATCCATGCTGCCTTTAAAGTCGAGCACATAGACGCGTGGCTTTGCCTCATCCTGCGGTGCATTGAGCTTTGCTTTCGCTTTTGCCGCTTTGGCTTCCTGTTTATGCTTTTTCTTCTGCGCTTTAAGCCACTGCTTCTGTTGATGGCTATCGAGCAGCGACAGAGACATATCTTCCTGCATCTCTTTATACTGCTCACTCAGGCGGGTAATGCGTAACTCCCCACGCTGACGCTTACGCTGCGTCAGGTTTACAATCAGAACGGCAATCACTGCAATGGCAATCACCACCGTTGCGATTTTGGCCAAAAACAACCCATACTGAGAAAGTAATTCCACGCGTTCCACCTTGTTTAACCACGATTCTTTCACGGCAGTGTACAACAGCCCTGCCCATGCGTCTCGCTCGTGACATTACCTCTGCGAGCCTGCTTCAGGAATCCCCTCATGGGGGTTTAAATATTTGCAAATTGTTAATTTTACAGTAATGCCTCCTGTAGACTGATTGAATTCTCATGCTAATTCGGGCATAAAGCCGAAAAGTCATAAAGAAGGCGTCATTGCGTCACTGCGCGCCAGAGGAGTCCCCGTGCATTATCAACCGCAAAAAAATCTGCTGCAAAATCGCATCATTCTGGTCACCGGTGCCAGCGACGGAATTGGTCGCGAGGCGGCCCTGACCTACGCTGACTATGGCGCGAGCGTTATTCTTATTGGTCGTAACGAAGAGAAACTGAAAAGCGTCGCGCAGGAAATAGAGGCGGCAGGCGGCATTCCGGCCCCATGGTATACCCTCGATTTACTCACCTGCACGCCAGCGGTGTGCCAGGAGCTTGCTCACCGTATTAGCGCCCACTATCCGCGGCTGGACGGTGTCCTGCACAATGCAGGTTTGCTGGGAGAAGTCCGTCCTATGGATGAACAGGATCCCGATATCTGGCAGCAGGTGATGCAGGTCAACGTCAACGGCACGTTTTTCCTGACGCAGGCATTGCTTCCTTTATTACTTAAATCCGAGTCCGGCTCGCTGGTCTTTACCTCCTCAAGCGTAGGCCGCGAAGGTCGAGCCAACTGGGGGGCATATGCCGTCTCGAAATTCGCGACTGAAGGGATGATGCAGGTGCTGGCGGAGGAGTATCAAAGCCGCCATCTGCGCGTAAATTGCATTAACCCGGGTGGAACGCGCACCAAAATGCGCGCCAGCGCCTTCCCGTCGGAAGACCCGCAGAAACTGAAAACACCCGCAGACATTATGCCGCTCTATCTCTGGCTGATGGGCGACGACAGCCGACGTAAAACGGGGATGACCTTCGATGCCCAGCCGGGCCGTAAACCAGGGATTTCGCAATGAGTGAAGAACGCCATCAACAACGCCAGCAGCGTCTGAAGGAACAGGTCGATGCGCGCGTTGCGGCCGCACAGGACGAGCGCGGGATAATTATCGTCTTTACCGGTAACGGCAAAGGTAAAACTACCGCGGCATTTGGCACCGCCACGCGTGCTGTCGGTCACGGGCAGAAAGTGGGCGTCATTCAGTTCATCAAAGGCGAATGGCCGAACGGCGAACGTAATCTGCTTGAACCGCATGGCGTTGAATTTCAGGTGATGGCGACAGGTTTTACATGGGATACGCAGAACCGTGAAACCGATACTGCAGCTTGTCTTGCAGTCTGGGAGCACGCCAAAAGAATGCTGGCAGACCCCGCCCTGAATATGGTTCTGCTGGATGAGATAACCTATATGGTGGCCTACGACTATCTCCCGCTGGATGCGGTACTGGAGGCGTTACAACAACGCCCGGCGCACCAGACGGTTATCGTCACGGGGCGTGGCTGTCATCGGGAAATACTGGAGCTTGCTGATACCGTCAGCGAACTGCGTCCGGTCAAACACGCATTTGACGCGGGAATCAAAGCGCAAATCGGTATTGATTACTAAGAAAAAAGCCCGGTGATCTTCACCGGGCTTTTATGTTAACCGTTGTTGTTACGGCTGCCAGAGCGGCGGTTACTGCTCACCTGACTATGGCGTTTCACCGCACGACGGATCTGATTCGCCTTCATACGACGACGATCTTTTTCCACCGCCACTTTAGAGGTGGTTTCTGGCGTCAGGCCGACCAGTTCACGCAGGTAGTTAGTCTGTGTCAGATCCAGCTCGGTATAACCACCCCGTGGCAGACCTTTTGGCAGCAGGATGTCGCCATAACGGACACGGATCAGACGGCTCACCTGCACACCTACCGCTTCCCAAAGACGACGTACTTCGCGGTTACGGCCTTCAGTCAGGGTAACGTTGTACCACTGGTTAATGCCTTCGCCACCGGTAAATTTGATGGTTTTAAATGCCGCAGGACCGTCTTCCAGCTGAACGCCGCGTGACAGATCGCGCAGTTTATTCTCATCAACCTGGCCGAAGACACGCACGGCGTATTCGCGTTCCACTTCACGGCTAGGGTGCATCAGACGGTTTGCCAGTTCACCATCAGTGGTAAACAGCAGCAGGCCGCAGGTATTCACGTCCAGACGCCCCACGGCAATCCAGCGAGCGCCACGCAGTTTAGGCAGACGGTCAAACACCGTCGGGCGACCTTCAGGGTCGTTGCGCGTGCACAGCTCGCCTTCTGGCTTGTAATACGCAAGCACGCGGCAAATCTGCTCAGCGGACTCTTTCACGGAGATAAGATGACCGTCGATGCGGATCTTCAATCCCGGTACGATTTCTACGCGGTCACCCAGCGTGGCGATTTTACCGTCCACACTCACGCGACCCGCTTCAATAATGGCTTCGATTTCACGGCGTGAACCGTGGCCGGCACGCGCCAGCACTTTCTGTAACTTCTCGCTCATTGAGCTTCCTCAGGTGTCGCCTTCACAGGCGTCGAATCAGGTCAAAAGAGGGCTCAGCCCTGCTTTGATGGCCGCGTAGTATATCTGCTTACACCCTTACAAGAAAGGCTTAACATCACCCACGCCTTCACGAATCACTTCTGGCGCATCTTCGGTTAAGTCAACAACGGTGGTTGGCTGCTGACCAAGGTAGCCGCCATGAATAATCAACTCGACCACCTTTTCCAGACGGTCTTTAATCTCTTCGGGATCGGATTCGGTGAACTCGCTGCCAGGCAACATTAAAGAAGTCGAAAGCATCGGCTCGCCGAGGGTTTCCAGCAGCGCCTGCGCAATCGGGTTGGACGGTACGCGCATCCCGATGGTTTTACGCTTTTCCTGTAACAGTCGGCGCGGCACTTCCTTGGTTCCTTTAAGAATAAAGGTGTAGTTGCCCGGCGTGTTATTTTTGATCAGACGAAACGCCACGTTATCGACATACGCGTAGGTCGACAGTTCAGAAAGATCGCGGCACATCAGGGTAAAGTTATGGCCGTCCGGCAGCTGACGAATGCGGCAAATGCGCTCCATCGCCCCTTTGTCTTCAATTTTACAGCCCAGCGCGTAGCCAGAATCGGTCGGGTAGACAATCACGCCGCCTTTGCGAACGATCTCCACGGCCTGATTAATTAAGCGTGGCTGCGGGTTATCCGGATGAATATAGAAAAACTGACTCATACTTCCCTCTCTTCAATTTTCTGCGGCTGTTCCCAGAGCTGCCAGACGGGCTCAACGCCTGCGGGCAACCAGAGCTTGCGTCCCAGCTCGATCCACGCACAGGGTTGATGGAAATCCGACCCTTGCGAACCCAGCAGACCGAACTGACGCGCGTAGGTTGCGAGCTGCGCACGCTCATTGGGCGCCTGCTGACACTGGGCGACTTCCATCGCCTCACCGCCACATTCGGCAAAGTGTGCCAGCAGTCTTTTCAGCCACTTAGCAGAAAGATTATACCGCCCCGGATGGGCGAGCACAGCCTTACCGCCAGAATGATGAATGACATCAATAGCTTGTTTTATTGTACACCACTGTGGCGGAACGTAACCGGTTTTCCCGCGTGCCAGATATTTTTTAAACACGTCCGCCATCGTTGTGGCTTTGCCCGCCTCAACCAGAAAACGGGCAAAATGGCCGCGCGTCACCGCCCCACCGTTTGCCAGTTTCTGTGCACCTTCCAGCGCTCCGGGAATATGCGCTTTTTCCAGTCGCTCACCAATCATTTCGGCGCGTTCGTTGCGGCGCGATTTTTGTTCTTGCAAAAACGCACGCATTGCCGGATGTTCAATATCGATATTGAGGCCAACAATGTGTATTTCGTGATTTTCCCAGACTGTCGAAATTTCGACGCCGGGCACCAGATTCAGCGCCAGTCCGCTGCGGGCAATTTCGGCGCGCGCCGCGGGAATGGCATCTGTCGTATCGTGATCGGTTATCGCCAGCGTGCCGACACGCATTTCAACGGCGCGATGAACCAGGGCTTCGGGTGTCAGCAGGCCATCAGAGGCCTGAGTATGGCTGTGTAAATCATAAATTACGGCGTAGGTGGTATCGCTCAAAGCACTTCCCATAGCAGGTTAAAGACATCCGAAACCCCTATGATAACGGCTTGGCGCGAAATTCTGAAATCAAGGGTTGACAACTTGCCATCGAACTAGTTAACTAGTACGCAAGTTCACACGAGAAAGGTATCTGAAAATGACAGCGCATTTCACTCTGCACGGTTGGTGGCGCACATCCTGATTATCGGGCAGTGTCACACGTCTGCAAAATGCAAACAGATACCCAGCCCGCGACTAAGCGGGCTTTTTTTTGAACAGAATAAATGAGAACAACATAATGCAAACAGCCAAACCACACCTCGAATTGCTGACCTGCGAGGCGGTCTATCGCCACAACCCAACCGCGCTGTTTCATCAAGTCTGCGGTGCGCGTCCGGCAACGTTGCTGCTGGAATCCGCAGATATTGACAGTAAAGACGATCTTAAGAGCCTGCTGCTGGTCGACAGCGCATTGCGCATTACCGCGCTGGGTGACACTGTCACGATTAAGGCGCTCTCTGAGAACGGTGCCGCGCTGCTGCCACTGCTGGACGCCTCCCTGCCAGCGGGTATCGAGAATGAACGTCACCCGGAAGTGCGGGTACTGCATTTCCCGCCGGTCAGCCAACTGCTGGACGAAGATGCACGCCTCTGTTCTTTGTCAGTCTTCGATGCCTTCCGCCTGCTGCAAAACCTGGTCTCGGTACCAGAAGATGAACGCGAAGCGATGTTCTTTGGCGGGCTGTTTGCTTACGATCTGGTCGCCGGTTTCGAAGACCTGCCGGAAACCGAACAGGGCAACCGCTGCCCTGACTACTGCTTCTACCTGGCCGAAACCCTGCTGGTGATCGACCATCAGAAAAAATACACCCGTATTCAGGCGAGCCTGTTCACGCCATCCGTGACCGAAAAAACACGTCTTGAGCAGCGCATTGCTCAGCTGCAACAGCAAATGACCGAAGCGCCACCCGCACTGCCGGTTCAGCATGTAGAGAAGATGACCTGTGAGGTTAACCAGACCGACGATCAGTACGGTGCCGTGGTGCGTCAGATGCAAAAGGCGATTCGCGCCGGGGAAATTTTCCAGGTCGTCCCGTCCCGTCGTTTCTCACTGCCCTGCCCGTCGCCGCTGGCGGCCTATGACGTGCTGAAAAAGAGCAACCCAAGCCCGTATATGTTCTTTATGCAGGACAACGAGTTCACCCTGTTTGGTGCGTCACCGGAAAGCTCCCTGAAATACGACGCCACCAGCCGCCAGATCGAGATCTACCCGATTGCCGGTACACGTCCGCGCGGGCGTCGCGCCGATGGCTCTCTGGATCGCGATCTCGACAGCCGTATCGAACTGGAAATGCGCACCGACCACAAAGAGCTCTCCGAGCACCTGATGCTGGTTGACCTGGCCCGTAACGATCTGGCCCGCATTTGTACTCCCGGCAGCCGCTATGTGGCTGACTTAACGAAAGTCGACCGTTACTCCTTCGTGATGCACCTGGTCTCCCGCGTGGTGGGTGAACTGCGCAACGACCTTGACGTGCTGCACGCCTATCGCGCCTGCATGAATATGGGCACCCTGAGCGGTGCGCCGAAAGTCCGTGCGATGCAGCTTATCGCCGCCGCCGAAGGGCGTCGTCGCGGCAGCTATGGCGGTGCGGTAGGTTATTTCACCGCGCACGGTGACCTTGATACCTGCATCGTTATCCGCTCTGCCTATGTTGAAGACGGCATTGCCACCGTCCAGGCGGGCGCCGGGGTGGTTCTTGATTCTGTTCCGCAGTCTGAAGCTGACGAAACGCGCAATAAAGCTCGCGCGGTATTGCGCGCCATCGCTACCGCACACCATGCACAGGAGATTTTCTGATGGCTGACATTCTGCTGCTCGATAACATCGACTCCTTTACCTATAACCTGGCAGATCAGCTGCGTGCGAATGGTCACAACGTCGTTATCTATCGTAACCACGTGCCGGCGCAAACCCTGATTGAGCGTCTGGCAACCATGCAAAACCCGGTGCTAATGCTCTCTCCTGGCCCCGGCGCCCCCAGTGAAGCGGGCTGTATGCCTGAACTGCTGACCCGTATGCGCGGCAAGTTGCCTATTATCGGCATCTGCCTGGGGCATCAGGCGATTGTTGAAGCCTATGGCGGATACGTCGGTCAGGCGGGTGAAATCCTGCACGGTAAAGCCTCCAGCATTGAACATGACGGTCAGGCGATGTTTGCCGGGCTGCCGAATCCGCTGCCGGTGGCACGCTACCACTCGCTGGTCGGCAGCAACATCCCGGCTGGCCTGACCATTAACGCCTCGTTCGAAGGCATGGTGATGGCCGTACGTCACGATACCGATCGTGTCTGTGGGATGCAGTTCCATCCGGAATCAATCCTCACCTCTCACGGCGCGCGTCTGCTGGAACAGACCCTGGACTGGGCGCTGCAGAAACTGGAACAGACCAACACCCTGCAACCTGTTCTGGAAAAATTGTATCAGGCACAGACTCTGAGCCAGCAGGAGAGCCACCAACTCTTCTCCGCCGTGGTTCGCGGTGAACTGAAGCCTGAACAACTGGCGGCCGCGCTGGTGAGCATGAAAGTTCGCGGTGAAAGCCCGCAGGAAATTGCCGGTGCGGCAACGGCGCTGCTGGAAAATGCCGCCCCGTTCCCGCGCCCGGACTACATGTTTGCGGATATCGTCGGTACCGGTGGTGATGGCAGCAACAGCATCAATATCTCCACCGCCAGCGCCTTCGTGGCGGCTGCCTGTGGTTTGAAAGTGGCAAAGCACGGTAACCGCAGCGTCTCCAGCCGCTCGGGATCGTCAGATCTGCTGGCCGCATTCGGCATCAACCTCGAGATGAACGCCGAACGTTCGCGTGAAGCCCTGGACGACCTGGGCGTCTGCTTCCTGTTTGCGCCGAAATATCACACCGGTTTCCGCCATGCGATGCCGGTTCGCCAGCAGCTTAAAACCCGCACGCTGTTTAACGTGCTCGGCCCGCTGATCAACCCGGCCCATCCGCCGCTGGCGCTGATTGGCGTCTACAGCCCGGAGCTGGTTCTGCCGATTGCAGAGACCCTGCGCGTGCTGGGTTATCAACGTGCCGCGGTGGTTCACAGCGGGGGAATGGATGAAGTGTCGCTGCATGCGCCAACGCTGGTGGCCGAACTTCGCGACGGTGAAATCCTGAGCTATCAGCTGGAGGCGAGCGACTTTGGTTTAACGCCTTACCATCAGGAAGCGCTGGCGGGCGGCACGCCTGAAGAAAACCGTGACATTCTGACGCGCTTATTACAAGGTAAAGGTGAGGTCGCCCACGAGGCCGCCGTCGCTGCCAACGTCGCGATGCTGATGCGTTTGCACGGCGAGGAAGACCTCAAAGCCAACGCACAAAAAGTTCTGAACGTACTGCGCTCAGGTGCAGCTTACGATCGCGTTACCGCACTTGCGGCAAGAGGGTAAAGAATGCAGACCGTTTTAGCGAAAATCGTTGCCGATAAGGCCATCTGGGTGGAAGCACGTAAAGCACAGCAGCCGCTGGCCAGCTTCCAGAATGACGTTGTCCCGAGCAGCCGTCGTTTCTATGATGCTCTGCAGGGCGCACGCACCGCGTTTATTCTTGAGTGCAAAAAAGCGTCCCCGTCGAAAGGCGTTATCCGTGACGATTTCGATCCGGCGCGAATTGCCGGTATCTACAAACATCATGCGTCAGCCATCTCCGTGCTGACGGATGAGAAGTATTTCCAGGGCAGCTTCGATTTCCTGCCTGTTGTCAGCGGGATCGCGCCACAACCGATCCTGTGCAAAGACTTTATTATCGACCCGTATCAGATCTGGCTGGCACGCTTTTACCAGGCCGATGCCTGCCTGCTGATGCTCTCAGTGCTGGATGACGAACAGTATCGCCAGCTCGCTGCGGTTGCGCACAGTCTGAATATGGGCGTGCTGACCGAAGTGAGCAACGAAGAGGAGCTGGAACGCGCCATTGCGCTGAAAGCCAAAGTGGTCGGCATCAACAACCGCGATCTGCGTGACCTGTCGATTGACCTGAACCGCACGCGCCAGCTGGCGCCGCGTCTGGGCTCTGGCGTCACCGTGATCAGTGAATCCGGTATTAACAGCTACGCACAGGTCCGCGAACTGAGCCATTTCGCCAACGGTTTCCTGATTGGTTCTGCAATGATGGAACATGACGATCTCAATGCCGCGGTGCGCCGCGTACTGTTGGGTGAAAACAAAGTGTGCGGCTTGACCCGTGAAGAGGATGCCCTGGCCGCGTATGAAGCCGGTGCGATTTACGGCGGGCTGATTTTTGTCGCCTCCTCCCCTCGCGTGGTGACCGAAGCGCAGGCGCGTCAGGTGATGACGGCAGCGCCACTCAGCTATGTGGGGGTCTTTCGCAACGCGGATATCGCCGACGTGGTAGCAAAAGCCGAAGCGTTATCTCTGCATGCGGTGCAGCTTCATGGCAACGAAGATCAGGCCTATATCGATGCCCTGCGCAGCGCACTGGCACCTCAGGTGCAAATCTGGAAAGCGCAGAGCGTGGGCGACAGGTTGCCTGAGCGTAACCTGAATCATGTTGATAAATACGTACTCGATAATGGCCAGGGCGGCACGGGACAGCGTTTTGACTGGTCCCTGTTGCACGGCGAAGTGCTGGACAATGTTTTGCTGGCGGGGGGACTTAGCCCGGATAACTGCGTGGAAGCCGCCAAAGCGGGCTGCGCGGGCCTCGATTTCAATTCAGGCGTAGAGTCGCAACCGGGCATCAAAGATGCCAGTAAGCTGGCCTCGGTATTTAAAACTCTGCGTGCATATTAAGGAAGAGAAGATGACGACATTACTAAACCCCTATTTTGGTGAGTTCGGCGGGATGTACGTCCCGCAAATCCTGATGCCCGCCCTGCGCCAGCTGGAAGAAGCGTTCGTGAGCGCGCAGAAAGATCCGGCGTTTCAGGCTGAGTTTACCGACCTGCTGAAAAACTACGCTGGCCGTCCAACGGCCCTGACGAAATGCCGTAACCTGACCGAAGGCACCAAAACCACGCTGTATCTTAAGCGTGAAGATTTGCTGCACGGCGGTGCGCATAAAACCAACCAGGTGTTGGGTCAGGCGCTGCTTGCAAAACGGATGGGTAAAACCGAAATCATCGCTGAAACTGGCGCAGGCCAGCACGGGGTGGCATCAGCCCTTGCCAGCGCCCTTCTCGGTCTGAAATGCCGCATTTACATGGGCGCAAAAGACGTTGAGCGCCAGTCGCCTAACGTATTCCGTATGCGTCTGATGGGCGCAGAAGTGATCCCGGTGCACAGTGGCTCCGCGACGCTGAAGGATGCGTGTAACGAAGCGCTGCGCGACTGGTCTGGCAGCTATGAAACCGCACACTATATGCTCGGCACCGCTGCAGGCCCGCACCCGTTCCCGACGATTGTGCGTGAATTCCAGCGCATGATTGGCGAAGAGACCAAAGCGCAGATCCTGGAAAAAGAGGGTCGCCTGCCGGATGCGGTAATCGCCTGCGTTGGCGGTGGCTCTAACGCTATCGGCATGTTCGCTGATTTCATCGACGAAACCAGCGTCGGGCTGATTGGCGTTGAACCTGCAGGCCACGGGATTGAAACCGGTGAGCACGGCGCACCGTTGAAACATGGTCGCGTGGGGATCTACTTCGGTATGAAAGCGCCGATGATGCAGACCGATGACGGCCAGATTGAAGAGTCATACTCTATCTCGGCAGGCCTGGATTTCCCTTCCGTTGGGCCTCAGCATGCCTTCCTGAACAGCACCGGTCGTGCGGTCTACGTTTCCATTACCGATGACGAAGCCCTGGAGGCGTTTAAAACGCTCTGTCGCCACGAAGGGATCATTCCTGCTCTGGAGTCCTCTCACGCCCTGGCGCATGCGCTGAAAATGATGAAAGAGAACCCGGAAAAAGAGCAACTGCTGGTGGTTAACCTTTCCGGTCGCGGTGATAAAGACATCTTCACCGTTCACGATATTTTGAAAGCACGAGGGGAAATCTGATGGAACGCTACGATAACGCATTTGCAGCACTGAAATCTCGCCAGGAAGGCGCGTTCGTTCCCTTCGTGACGCTGGGTGACCCGGGTCCTGAGCAGTCGCTGAAAATTATCGACACCCTGATTGAAGCCGGTGCCGACGCGCTGGAACTGGGTATTCCGTTTTCCGATCCTCTGGCCGATGGCCCGACTATCCAGAACGCAACGCTGCGGGCATTCGCGGCCGGTGTCACCCCGGGGCAATGTTTTGAGATGCTGGCCGCTATCCGCCAGAAGCACCCGACCATTCCGATTGGCCTGTTGATGTATGCCAACCTGGTCTTCAGTCGCGGTATTGATACCTTTTATGCAGAATGCGCGCGCGTGGGCGTTGACTCGGTGCTGGTGGCAGACGTACCGGTTGAAGAATCTGCGCCGTTCCGCCAGGCGGCGATGCGCCATAACGTGGCACCTATCTTCATCTGCCCGCCAAACGCCGATGATGAACTGCTGCGCCAGATTGCCTCTTATGGTCGCGGGTATACCTACCTGCTCTCCCGTGCGGGTGTAACCGGCGCGGAGAACAAAGCGGCGCTGCCTCTGCATCATCTGGTCGAGAAGCTGGCTGAATACCACGCGGCCCCTCCGCTGCAGGGCTTTGGGATTTCATCTCCCGATCAGGTTACGGCGGCAATTGACGCTAACGCAGCCGGTGCAATCTCAGGCTCCGCTATCGTTAAAATCATTGAGAAGAACGTGGACAAGCCAGAGCAAATGCTGGCTGAGCTGAAAACGTTTGTCAGCGCAATGAAAGCGGCAACGCGTAACGCGTAACCTCTCCACCGTCTGGCTCCCCGCCAGACGGTGTTTCTGCCGATCAGTTATCCGGGTTCATCGTAAGCACTATCCGGTAGCGCGCCTTTCCCTGCCGTAACCTGTCGAGCGCCTCATTTGCCTGTTCAAAGGGCATCAGCTCTGTGACTGGCAGCGTCTGAAAGAGGTGGCTGAAACGCAGTGCGCGTTCGGTTTGCGACGGGGTGCTGACAAATGAACCTGTCAGGGTGCGTTCCGCGCCAATCATCATACCCGGCATGACCTGCAACGGTGTGCGTCCGGCACCCAACAGGATCGCTTTTCCTCTGGGGGCCAGGGCTGGCAATAACGCTGAAACCGCGTCTGCATCCGGGGCAGTCGCCACAATAATCTCGACGCCGCCTTCCGCTCTCAACCGTTCCGCCGCGTTTTCCGTCTGCGCATCGATATAGTGATGGGCGCCCAGCTGTAAAGCGTCATGCGCCTTTTCACTGCCGCGCGCAATCACGATAACCTCAAACCCCATCCTACGGGCGTACTGAATCGCCATATGGCCTAAGCCACCAATACCGAGAATAACCACCCTGTCTCCCGCGCTGGCACCGGATTGACGCAACGCGTTAAAGGTTGCCGTACCGGCGCACAAGATCGGGGCCGCGTGAACGGAAGTGAGCGCTGAAGGAATGGCAATCAGCGCGGTATGTCGGATAACAACATACTCGGCGTAACCTCCGTCACAGCTCAGCCCCGGCGTTAGCTGATTTTCACACAGGTGAAAAAGCCCGTTACGGCAAGGCGGGCAATGCTGGCAATATCCCCCAAGACGCCCGACGCCCACGCGCTGACCGGTGTGCCAGATCCCGGGAACTGCATCTCCTTTCCGGGTAATGTGGCCCACAATTTCATGGCCCGGAATGCGCCCGGGCTGCCCCGCTTCCGGTACCTTCTCCGCATCCTGAAGATCGGCACCACAAACGCCGCATACCTCAATTTTGATCAGTACGTCCTCGGGCCCCGGCTCGGGCAACGGTCTGACGACCATTTCAAGCACGCCCGGCGAGGAAACCTGCATAGCAAGAAAAGTTTTATTCACGGTATCACCTGTGATGAGCGGTGTATTATGCGTTACGGCCAGCCATGACGCCGCCGTCAATGTCCCAGATTGCGCCGGTGACCCAGCCTGTCTTGTCAGAAAGCAGGAAGGCAACCGTTTCAGCCACATCGCCCGGCGTACCCACGCGGCCAATCGGATGGAAGCTGTCGAAGCTGTTCATCACCTCTTTTACATCGTCTTTTGGGATGAAGCCTTCATAAATTGGCGTGTGAACAACGGCCGGAGACACGGCATTGACGCGAATGCCTTTCCCGCCCAGCTCAATAGCCAGGTTTTTGGTCCACGCATGCAGGCCGGCTTTCGCCATGGAATATGCGGAAGACGGCGTGGCCCCGATGGCCTGCTGTGCCCACATAGAGCCGATATTGACGATGGAGCCTTTAATACCGGCATCAACCATATTGCGCACCACATCACGGGTGATGAAGAAGGTCGCGCGGTTGATGCTCATGTACATGTCGTAATCTGACGCTTCATGTTCAGTAAACGGTTTCGGGAAGAACACGCCAGCGGCATTGACCAGCAGGCTGATGTCTTTGTGTTCAGCATTGAGGGTATTCATCACGTGCTGCATACCCTCTTCTTTCATCAGGTCAGCCACGATGATGGATACCGGCCCGTCGACCGCCAGCGCCTGACGAGCCTGCTCCGCTTTGTCCTTGCGGTTCCCCACCAGCACCACGCTGCCACCGTTTTTCAGAACCCGCTTCGCCGTTTCGAAGCCCATACCGCTTGTACCACCGACCACTAACAGCTTTTTACCGGCAAAAGATGCGTTCATCGCTAACCTCTTTTAAAACATTTGGTTGTCATTGATGAAAAGCCTCGCTCCTCATCGTGTGCATCCAGAATGCCACCCTGCACCAGGGTTGACGACTGAGAAGAAATTGCGACACAGGAAAGAAAATCTTCTTCGCTCAGGTATACTGAAAGAAAGAATAAATCGGAGTACCTGCAATGCGTTCCCTGAACAGACTTAAATGGCTACATGCTTTTGAAGCGACCGCCCGTCACGGTAGCTTTACCGGTGCGGCACAAGAGCTTGGCGTGACGCCTGCCGCAGTGGGCCAGCTTGTTCGTTCGCTCGAAGACTGGGTTGGTCACCCGCTGCTTCGCCGTACGCGGTCGGGTAAGGAGCGCCTGACGCTGGTGGATGAGGCTCAGGATGCGCTGCAGGACATTACGCAGGGCCTGGACAAGCTGGAAAGCGGGTTAAACAAACTGCGCGGACGTCGCGCACGTTCTGTCGTGGTCGTCACCGCCTCTCAGGTATTGATGATGAACTGGCTGATGGAGCGTCTTAACCGGTTCTCAGAAACGCATGACACAATCGATCTGCGGCTTAACGTCACGGAAAAGCTGATGGACGTATCGCACGGCGAGGCGGATATCGGCATTCGCTGCGGACAGGGAGACTGGCCCGGCGTGAATAAAACCTGGCTGATGGATGAAGAGGCGGTGCTGGTCTGTAGCCCCCGCCTGGTGCCTCCGGAGAAAATTGCCTGTGGTGACTGGCTTGCCACGCAGAAGCTGATCCACGATGACACGCCGCACCCGGGCGCGAATTTTCCCTCATGGGATGACGTTCTCCGTACCGTCAATGCCCCTGGCGCGCTGGAAAGCAGGCTGCATATTAACTCCACCTCCGCCGTGATTCTCTCGGCCCTGAGCGGCCGGGGGGTGGCGATTGTACGTCACGCGCTGGTGAAACAGCTGATTGAAACCGGGCAACTGGTTCAATTGCACCCAGACCATCGCTGGCCGTTAACATGGTCTTACTACCTGGTGACCCCGCAGCACACCGCCATGCGTGAAGAAGTAAAAATATTTCACGACTGGCTTCTTCATGACGTGGTCTCTGACAATCCTTAACTCCCCCTTTTTTAAGCATCATGCAGCAAGGGTCATCGCGTACCGGCATGATGCTTCTCTCTTCAGACGTCCGACATAGTTTTTCTTTTCTGCAACGCAAGATTAACTGATTTGTTGAAGATCACCGGCTTTCTCATAATCGCCCTCAACGAACGGTAAAGCAGACCGGTACCTTATCCGGCCGCCTTGCCTTAACCCTGAGCGAAGGAGAGAACGATGGCTTATCTGCAAATCAGCCTTGATATCAGTAATGAAAACCGTGCGGCAGCCGCCGGGGTCTACCAGCAATACAAAACCCCGTTCCTGACCACCATCGACGGTGCCACCTCTAAAGAACTGCTTGTTCGTGACGAGGACGTACAGGTCCTGCACGGATTTAAAACCGTGTCCCAGGCACAGGCGTATCTCAGCAGTCCGCTTTTCACCCAGGATGTCGTTGAAGCACTGAAACCGTATCTGAACAGCGCGCCTGAAATCCGCATTTACGACGTCCTGTAACGGGCATTTTCTGAAACCTACACGTACCGGAGCTATGAATGTTTTTAAACTGGAATGAATATCGCACCAGCCTGCTGGCCACCGTCGGGAAATTTGCCAGACTGCAGCCTGAATTTATGAAAGGCTTACAGCAGATGGATAAAGGGGCTTCTGAAAATCAGCACCTTGATCCCAAGACCCACGAACTGATTGCGCTGGCTGTTGCCGTTACCACTCGCTGTGATGGTTGCCTGGCGGTACATGTGGAAGCTGCGGTTAAGAAAGGCGCAACGCGTGAAGAGATAGCTGAAGCGCTTTCCGTTGCCATCAGTCTGAACGCCGGTGCTGCGTTAACCTATACCGCCCGGGCTCTGGATGTTTTTGACAACCTGCCAACAAAATAAACCTGCATACGGCACCGCCTGCGGTGCCGTTTAATGACTGACTATGATGTTACTGAATTATGATTTTTCACAGCGAGCCATCATTACTCCTGATGACTACCGCTGGGTGCCCTCCCCGCAACCCGGTGTGGAGCGCGTCATGCTTGATCGCATTGGCCGCGAGCAGGCCCGCGCAACCAGCCTTGTCAGGTATGCCCCTGATTCTGTGTTTCCTGAGCACACCCACCCCGGCGGAGAAGAGATTCTGGTGCTGAGCGGTACCTTTACGGAAAACGGAACCGATTATCCGGCTGGCTGGTATCTGCGCAGCCCGGACGGCTCGTCGCATCGACCGTCCAGTCGTGACGGCACCACCCTGTTCGTTAAGCTGCGCCAGTTCGCCGCCGAAGAACAGGAACCGGTCAGGATCAATACCAACGAGGCGAGTCGCTGGCACGGCCAGCCGCACAGACTCCTTTGTCCCCTGTTCGCAAGCGTAGCGGAAACCACTCAGCTTCAGAGGATCGCACCGGGTGAACGACTCTTCTGCGCTCCGCTCGCCGGAGGAGCCGAGCTTCTGCTTCTCGAAGGGGAAATCAGCGCACCGGAAGTTCGTTACCTGAAAGGAAGCTGGCTCAGATTTCCTGAAGGCGATTTGCCGGCGCTGACGGCCGCCGCCTCTGGGGCACTTTTTTATCTTAAAACGGGACATCTCAGCCCGACCACACTGACCGGAGCGATACCATGAAAGGCAGCGTTATTATCATTGGTGCGGGTGTCAGCGGCCTGTATGCAGGCACACTGCTTGAAAAAGCGGGAGTGGATTACGTGATACTGGAAGCGAGGAAAAGAACCGGCGGTCGCGTACTTTCAGGTCAGGTGTTAGCAAACACGCCTGATGGGGTTCATGTGGACATGGGGGCGACCTGGTTCTGGCCGGAAATTCAGCCTGACTTCGCACACCTGGTTCATCAACTTGGATTAACGCCTCTCCCTCAGGGGCGACCGGGGGATATGCTTTATGAACGCCAGACGACGTCCCCTGCGCAACGTTATCCTGCCTATGTGACATCACCGGAGTCGTTCAGGCTTCAGGGTGGAATGCAGGCGCTGACGAGCGCATTAACACGCCAGATCCCGGCGCAGAAGATTAAGTCAGACCATCAGGTGGTTTCCATTTCCCTTCTCGGCGAGGGTATGCAGGTCGCGACGCAGTCCGAAACGGGCGAAGGCTCACTTTTCACCGGTGAACACGTTTTCCTCGCCCTGCCTCCCGCGCTGGCAGCAAAAATGACGATCCAGCCAGCATTGCCGGAGCGGGTCCTTTCACACTGGCGTAAAACGCCAACCTGGATGGCGCCTCACGCAAAATATGTCGCCCTGTACCAGACCGACTTTTTGCAGGCACAGCATTTCTCCGGCGACGTAAGCAGCCGTGTGGGTCCGATGGTTGAAATTCACGATGTGTCAGAGCCCGATACCGGCAAAACGGCTATCTTTGGTTTTATTGGCGTACCGGCAAAATCGCGATGGACGGTGAGCGAGGCCGAACTCAAGCGACTGTGCCGGGAGCAACTGGTGCGACTCTTCGGAGAAGACGCGGCAGAGCCTGAAGCCGAGTGGATAAAAGACTGGGCCGCCGATCCGTTTACGACGACAGAATTTGACCTGCAGCAGGACGTCGGGCACGCACAGCTGCAACAGATTCCGGCGCAGGAAGAATGGGCTGATAAATTAACCGGGATTGCCAGCGAATGGTCACCGCAATTTTCGGGTTATCTGGCCGGCGCAATTGACGCTGCTGCTGAAGGCGTTGGGCACTGGTTACGCCACGTTGCCAGACCCTGAGGCCTGTATCTGCCGATAACAAACATTTTGCTTCCCGGACCGGATTAATGAAATTTATTCATTTTTCTATTCTGATAACGCCTATTAACACGCGGTTTATTTCTGTTAAGAATAGTTGCCAATGACTGCAGACGAATGCCGGCTGGCGCAACGAACTCATACAGGAAAACCCGATGAAGATAAAAATTATACTTAACGACAAGACGCTGACCGCAACGTTAAATAGCAGCCAAACCAGTCGTGACTTTATCGCACTGTTGCCCCTCACGCTGCAGCTGAAAGATTATGCCGGGGAAGAGAAAATCGGCGATCTTCCTCGCCGCCTGTCCACGGCCGGCGCACCTGCGGGTACCGCGGCCGCTAAGGGTGATATCACGCTATATGCCCCGTGGGGAAATCTGGCGATTTTCTATAAAGCACACGGACATGCGTCGGGATTAATTACGCTGGGGCAATTAGACGAACCGGATGCCTTGCCCGTATCACCTGCTGAATATACTGCCCGATTTGAGCTGCTGACGGATAAGTAGACGCCCGAATATGTATTTCCGGCACAGCCGGCAAATCTCATCACAACACATTTATCCCCTTCTCTTTTTCCCGGTACCGGGTTTGCCGTTTCATTCACAACAGGAGAGTATGATGATCCGTTTCACCTCTGTAGCAGCATCACTATTGGTATTTGCAGGTATGTCCGCACACAGCGAAACCACCCCTTCAGCTCAAATGACCGTGTCTGAAACGGGCAGTCGCGCGACGATTGCCGAACCCGCTGACCACTTTACCGGAAGTGCTTACATTGACCCCCTCTTCTCACCTGTCGCCCCGCAAAGAGCAGGCGCCGCGTATGTCACCTTCGTGCCCGGCGCACGTTCCGACTGGCATACCCATCCGCTTGGGCAAACACTGGTGGTCACGTCCGGGACGGGCTGGGTGCAGGAGTGGGGGCAGGAGCGAAAAACCGTGCACGCCGGGGATGTCATTCAATGCCCGCCAGGGGTTAAACACTGGCACGGCGCAACGGATAAAACCACGATGGTGCATATGGCCATTCAGGAATCGAATGAGCAGGGGCAAAACGTGAACTGGCTTGAAAAAGTCAGCGATGCGCAGTACCTGCAGGCGGGAGGGCATTAATGCTGAACAGAACCGCCCTGCTTATCGTTTCATTCTTATTGATTAACGGATGTGTCTCCCAGACTACTCAAAACAGGAGTTCGACAATGAAACCGGAAGACTCACGGGACGCTGTAGCCCAGGTCGCGCCAGCAATGGCTGCCTATTCAGAACAGTTTATTGAAAAAGATCTCTGGAATCGCCCGGAACTGTCGCGACGCGATCGAAGCCTGGTGACGGTTGCAGCGCTGATCAGCCGCAATGATACGGCGGAACTTCCCCACTACCTCAACGTGGCGCTGGACAGCGGCGTAAAACCTGCGGAAATCTCAGAAACAATCACCAACCTGGCTTTTTACGCCGGCTGGCCGAACGCCACCTCTGCGGCGCTGATCACGCGTCAGCTGTTTGCGCAACGCCATATCGATACCGCTTCCTTGCCAGGCGGAAAGGTGGATTTCCTGCCGCTGGATGAGGAGTCGGAAAACAAGCGTGCCACGCTGGTTGAATCAAACTTTGGCAAGGTCTCGCCGGGCATAGTGAAATACACGACCGACGCGCTATTCCAGAACCTGTGGCTCAGGCCCGGACTGGCGCCTCGGGACAGAAGTCTGATCACGGTCAGTGCGTTGGTCACTGCCGGCCAGGTGGCCCAGGTTCCTTACCATCTCAACCGCGCCATGGACAATGGTTTAACCCGGACCCAGGCGTCCGAAGTCCTGACGCAACTGGCCTTTGTTGCGGGCTGGCCCAATGTTTTCTCGGCGATGCCGGTCTTTAAAGAGGTGTTTGCCGGCAGGGATCCAGCCTGACGTTTAGCCACGCAACTGTAAACGCCAGGCACCGGATGAGGGGCCTGGCTTTGCGTTGCTGACAAACGTCTCTCTTCAGGGATGTTTGTAATGGCGTAGCGCGTCGACCACCAGCTGGAATGCTTTCGATAGATTTCGGTTCTCGGGATAGTAAATATAATAGCCATCCCAGTAGGGGCACCAGTCGTCGAGCACGCTAATAAGCTCCCCACGGGCGATATGCTTTTCTGCGATATCACGCGGAACATGCGCCAGGCCGTACCCTTCCACTGCAGCCTGAAGACACTGATAGATCCGGCTAAAGACCAGCTGACCAGTGACCTTCACGTTCAGGCTTTTACCCTCTTTTTCAAATTCCCAGACGTATAAATTGCCATGCGTAGGAAACCGCAGGTTGATGCAGTTGTAATCAATCAGATCGTTAGGGTGCTGCGGCTGAGGATTGCGGGAAAAATAATCAGGTGAGCCGACCACGGCAAAACGGACATCCGGGCCAATACGCACGGAAATCATGCCGTTGGAGATCTGTTCCCCCAGACGGGTTCCTGCATCAAACCGCCCGGAAACAATATCCGTCAAGGCATAGTCATCAATCAGCTCCAGACTAATGTCAGGATATTCTTTAAGCAGCGGTTCCAGCTTCGGCCAGATAACAGACCCGATAGCATAATCTGACGTTGATATGCGCACCGTACCCGCAGGTTTGCTGTTGAGATCTTTCAGGGACTGCAAACGACCCTGAATACCATCGATATAAGGCCCCAGGTCATCCAGCATGGACTGACCAATATCGGTTAACGCAATACTGCGCGTGGTGCGAGTCAGCAGTTTCATCCCCAGACGAGATTCGAGGGTACGCATAGTATGGCTCAGGGCTGACTGCGACACGCCTAATTGGGCCGCAGCTTTGGTGAAGCTTTTTTCGCGCGCAACGGCAATAAAAGCCATTAAGTCATTAAGATTTTCTCGTGCCAATCTGGGCCTCTGATATCCGGAAAAAATGGGTGGCTGATTCATCCCAATACACTGTCTCTTCAGACGAAAAGCGTTCTGGCGGTATGGCGTTCATTATAAATGACGGCCGCCTGCGCT
Source organism: Enterobacter sp. J49 (assembly GCF_002148625.1). NCBI lineage: Bacteria > Pseudomonadati > Pseudomonadota > Gammaproteobacteria > Enterobacterales > Enterobacteriaceae > Enterobacter > Enterobacter sp. J49. The sequence goes on along the minus strand of NZ_MWPY01000037.1, from coordinate 944,012 downwards.
GTACGAGAAGCAGTCTATCTAATTTATGAAAATTCCTCATTACTGCATTTTGATTTAGTCAGTTTTAACAACATCACATTTCCCGCAGAATACTTTTACACAACGTGAGACGTCTTCATTGCACGTGATTCCACGGTAAGAGGTATCAAATGGTTAAGTATGATTTTAGTGGCAAGGTGGCGCTGGTCACCGGCGCGGCTTCCGGTATGGGGCTCGCGACCGTCAGGGCATTTTGCGAATCTGGCGCAACGGTGGTGATGGCGGATATTCGCGAGGATGCGTTATCTCGCGAAGCGGATGCGCTACTGGCTGAAGGGTATACCGTTAAACCCGTCGTCTGCGACGTGACTGACGAAGAGCAGGTCAGACGCATGATTGAGAACGCAGTACAGGCGTTTGGTCAGCTCGACGCCGCCTATAACAACGCCGGTATTCAGAGCCCCATTGCAGAAACCGCAGATGCCAGCGGCGAAGAGTTTGATCGCGTCAACGCGATTAACCTGCGGGGTATCTGGAACTGCATGAAATATGAGCTGCAACAAATGCGCCGTCAGAAAAGTGGCGCTATCGTTAACTGTTCGTCTCTGGGCGGGCTGGTCGGCATTGCCGGGCGCGGCGTTTATCATGCGACAAAGCATGGCGTCCTCGGGCTGACCAAAAGCGCAGCTCTGGAATATGCCGCGCGTGGAATACAGATCAACGCCGTTTGTCCCGGCATTATCCGCACGCCAATGGTCGAAAATATGCTGAACAGCGAGCCTGACGCAATGGCCGAGCTCATGAAGCTGCAGCCGATTGGTCGCCTGGGCGAGCCCGAAGAGATCGCGCGCGCCGTCTTATGGTTGTGCAGTTCCGATGCCAGCTTCGTCACCGGACAGGCTCTGGCAATTGATGGCGGTTATACGGTTCAGTAATCAGATGTCATTCTCGTTTATTCCCGACAGGGTGTAGACCAGCGTAATCAGCGATTTGAAAGAATAAAGACGATTACCACGGGTTCGTCGTGGTTCTGTTTATATTTTTGAATGGTGTCTAAACAGGGTGGAGGAACTCTTCAGTGGAATATACAGTATTAAGCAACAACCTCAGAATGCCGATGGCGGGTTTTGGTGTTTTTCAGGTCACCGATAAAGAAGAATGTAAACAGTCAGTGCTGAGCGCCATTCTTACAGGCTATCGCCTCATTGATACCGCAGCAGTGTACGGCAATGAAGACGCCGTGGGCGATGCCGTTCGTGAAGCCATCGCTGAAGGTCTGTGTACCCGCGAGGAGTTATTTATTACCTCTAAGCTGTGGGTGCAGGACATGGCAAGCTACGAGACCGCCAAAGCCGGTATTGAGGCCTCGTTAAAAAAATCGGGATTAGACTATTTCGATCTCTACTTATTGCATCAGGCAATGCGTGATTATTTCAGCGCGTGGCGGGCTTTGGAAGATGCGTATGATGCCGGAAAGCTAAAAGCGATTGGCGTATCTAATTTCTACGCCCACGTGCTCACCAACTTCTGTGAAACGGTCAGAATTAAGCCCATGGTAAATCAGGTGGAATTACACCCTTACTTTGCGCAATCTGACGCGCTTGAGACCATGAAATATTACAACGTTCAGCCAGAAGCCTGGGCACCACTTGGCGGCGGAAGGCACAAACCGTACGAAAATGAAATGCTCAAGGGGATTGCCGAAGCGCATCAAAAAACCATCGCTCAGATCATTCTGCGCTGGAATGTGCAACGTGGCGTTACCGTCATTCCTAAATCTACGCATCAGAACCGGATTGAGGAGAACCTGGCTATCTGGGATTTCTCCCTGAGCGATGCCGAAATGGCGCAAATCAGTTCGCTCGACTTAGGCTATGTTGGCGATGCGGTTAAACACTTTAACCCTGAGTTTGTTCGCGGGTGTCTGGGTGTAAAAATCCACGACTAAGCGCGACGCGGCGTGCCACCCTCTTCCACTTCTGCAGAGAATGTAACGCCCCTCTCCCTGCTTCGGTACCGAACAGGGAGAGAATATATGTTTTAGCGATCCAAATGCTGAAGGTGGACATCGTCTGCTTTTATTGCCTGGAACGGTTCTGGAAATAAAGTTACCGACCGTAACAAAATAGGTCTGTGCGACTTAGGATTCAGGTCGTGGACTTGTCTGTACCGGATATGCCATTATATGATTTGGTTAAATCTTTGTATTTATCTTTTGAATAAGGTTAATACAAAATGGCATACTTATTCAGGCGATAAGCGATGGTGTACTTGGATTATTTATTAACATTTATAGAAAGCAATCCGGCTCTGGCCATTGGATTTAATCTTATTCTGTTGGTCATCTCAGGTTTCTTTGCGCACCTGATGTGCAAATTCCTGCTCATAAAAATCGTTCGTAAGGTCTTCTTTGCCAGCCATAAACAGGATGTCCCGCTGGAAAAAGATCGCCGCATAGCCGAAAAGCTGTCGAATTTCATTCCGGTTATTATCGTTTATTACGTCCTGCAGTTTATGCCCAATATGCCAGCATCGCTGGTGACGGCAATAAATACCATTTGTGGGATTCTATTCTTTATTTTTCTGTCGATTTTCTTCAATGAGATGCTGGATATTGTCAACAGCTCATATTTACGCAAGACGAAGCGTAAAAATCACTCTATCAAAGGCTATATCCAGATAGGGAAAATATTTATTCACGTCATTGCCGCGATCATGATCCTTGCCGTCATGTCGAATAAATCCCCCGCGATTATTATTTCCAGCCTCGGGGCCGTGGCGGCCGTGCTGATGTTAGTCTTTCAGCATACCCTGCTTTCGCTCGTTGCCAATATCCAGCTTTCCTCAAATGACGTCCTGCAGTTGGGGGACTGGATTGAAATGCCCGATAAAAACCTGAGTGGCGAAGTAACCGACATTGCGCTGCACACCATTACTATCCGTAACTGGGATAACACGATCTCGCGTATCCCGACCAAAAACTTTCTGACCGAAACGTATACCAACTGGCAGGCCATGTTTTCGTCAGGCGCGCGCCGGATTATGCGCAGCACCACGATCGATCAGCACTCCGTAACATTTCTCACGCAGGAAACGCTGACCCCGATGCTGGCCCTGCGCGGCACGAATGAACCGCTGGCAAAACTCATCGACGGGCGTGATCCCCTGGGCGTACCGGACAGTTGGTTTATGGATAATGGCCTGACAAATTTAACGCTCTTTCGGCACTACCTGATGGCCTGGCTCGCCGATCGGCCTGATATTATCAAAGATATGTATATTGTGGTGAGAACGCTGAAGCCTACGCCGTCGGGTATTCCCCTGGAAATTTATTGCTTTACCTCTTCCGTACTGTGGATGGAGTATGAAAATACTCAGTCAGCGATATTTGAATACATCACGGCTGTCGCCGGTCAATTCTCGCTCCGCTTATATCAGTATCCGGCAGGACATGATTTCTGGCGTTTATCTCAGGAACACAGCCTTCGGGACCGCACCCCACCTCCGGGTGAAGGTTAAGCTTTTTTGAAAACAGGCCGGTAAAACGGAATAATAGACAGCCTATCACCATCCTGAAGCCATAAAAAAACCCGCACTCGGCGGGTTTTTTTATTATTGGTGAAGCTTAACTGCTCAGACTCGCGTCTTCATCGCTATCGTAAGGCTCACCGACAATGTGCGCGACTTACAGCGGAGAAACGTTACCCGCAGCTGGGCCTTTAGCGCCATTTTCAATGGTGAAGGACACTTTCTGGCCTTCATCAAGAGATTTGTAGCTGTCGCTCTGAATAGCAGAGAAGTGTACGAATACATCTTTGCTGCCGTCGTCAGGCGTGATAAAACCAAAACCTTTATCAGAGTTAAACCATTTTACTAAACCAGTCATTTTATTAGACATAGATAATTCCTTATTTTTTGAGCCACTAAGCGCGGCGATGATGGCCTGTATTTAGAGAGTAACTTATTTGGCACTTAGGAGGAGGCTCACGAAGAAGAGTATCTATTGATAACACCTGAACTGAGGACTGCTTTACTAAACTGCTTTAATAAGGTCTGTATTCCAAACCGATGACGCTATTTAGGCACAGAAAAATTTTTTAAGCAAAGTTTTTATTTTTTATTATAACCACTTAAACACCCGGACGGCTGAATGGCTATGAAAATTAAGGCGCTGGAACAGCGTATTCACGCCCTGTTCAGCTGCCCCTTGTCCAGCCAGGAAGCCCTTGACCTCCCCGTACTGTTGTTAACTTAATGCATACTCGAGTAGGACGGATTACGTGCATGTCATCCCTGACAATGCTACACAATGAAGATTAATCGCTCACTAAATAAATATCGCATATTCTGTTGATGCCCCATTCGATTCAGGAGAGTCAGCAGCTCAAAATCACAGTCAAGATCATACTTTTGCATGATCTGTCGCTTGTGGGCACTGACTGTTTTGGCATTGATACTTAACACCTTCGCAATCTGTTTCGTATCTTGTCCATGGAAAAACCCAACTGCAATTTTCATTTGTTGTGGCGACAACACTCTACACGCGCAGTCTAAACAGCTAAAGGCATATTCCCCTTCTCGCGACACGGTAAGACTCTTAGCAGCAAAATGAATTTTATCTGTGATCGCTTTGATAGAATCGTCACGAGCAATAAAAACACTGTTCTTGACACACAACGGTAGTCTTGCGAATCGAGGATTTTTTTTCTCCGGATAGATGCCTATCAATAAACTTTTTTTCTTCCTTTTTTTGAGAACCTGATGACAAATAACCGTTTCGCCTACCGAAAAATTCATAACAATAACGTCAACGTCATGAACTGTCGTTGCATCCAGTTTATCACTAACAATGAAATCCGTTTCTGCAAGGGAGAAAATTTGCTGAAGAAGTTTAAGCAGCCCAAACCGAAAGAATGAGTCCTTATCGTTAATCACAACATTCATCATGAAATCATCCCACTACCAATGGTAAGGTATAGTGATGCTCTGGCCACAAATAACCCTGTAAATGCGTTGCGCCACACTCAATGGCTATATTGTAGTGCTCGATAGTTTCTATTCCTTCAATAAGGATATTGTTAGTTAACAGACTAGAACAGTAAACAAAGGAACGCAATAAGCTCGGATTTTCTAACTGCTGCCAGAAAAAATTTTTATCCACTTTAATCCCATCAAATGCAAAAATAAAAGATGATAGCACCCGTAATAGTGCTGGTGTGAGATCGTCAATCCATACTTCAAATCCATTCGAATGAATAAGATGAAGATTGCTCATCAACGCCATGCGTTCAAAACTATTAAGCTTATCAAGATTAGCAGGATCCTGAAGTTCAATGATGATATTTTTATTCAAAGAACTTAATATAAAATGAATTGCCGTTACGTTGCACAGCATTGAAACAGGCAGGTTTATATAATATTTTTCATTATCATCAAGTTGATTCAAAATGGTAAGTTGTTTTTCCAGAAGAGTAATGTGCGCTGGAATATCCAGCGCACTGAAATAAACCTCGTTGTCCACTGAGATTTTGAGCTGACTTAAGACCTCATAGCCTAAAATGTTTAGCTGCCTAACGGAAAAAATTGGCTGAAAGCGAAGAGCACTAATCATAAAAAACCTTACATCAGCATGCCACGTCTTATTCAGGAATAAAACACCAGATCACACTTGTGATTAAAACAAGCACAATCATTAATTTTAGGAAGATCGTCCCGTAATAATAGGAATAAAAAATAGATCACCCATTGTATTTAAACCCCATATCGCATAAGAAGCGCTAAAAGATCGTGACGCGCCCCTTTACAAGCTTCTCATGCGGTTATGAAGTGTTGATATGGTGCGACTAAACTTGGCTACCAGACAGGAAGAACTGATAACTATTGATAGACAAACGTTGCCGTCACGACTGAACTAATAGTGCCAGGTGTAGCCCCGCCGCTCACGGAATAAGCGCGTGCCTGCATATTATAAGAATATGCATTGCTGGAAATATTCCCCGTATAGGACTTGCCGTCACCCATTGGTTCCCCACTTTGCATTTGCAGTTGGACTGAAACGTTGGTTGCTGTGCCAGTACTAAGATACAGATCTGCCGGCCGTGCAGGATCCGCCGCTCCGTGCATGGTCATTATTGCTTTGGTGGTCCCTGCCGGGCAGGAGGTAAGGTTAATCGTAAAGGGTACCCAGGTACTGGACGCGCCCGCAGTCTGTAGCGATGACGACTGGATATTTTGCCCTAAATCTATCGCCTTTGTGATGCTATCGCTGCTGATTTGGCAAGGGGAGGCAATAATATTTCCCGTAATATTCAGTGTGACGGGATCAGCGGCATGCGCCAGCATGCTTAAAGAGAAACAACCAATCGCCAGGGTTTTTAAATAATGTTTTTTCATGAGTCGCTCTTCTTTCTTATTGATACGTTAAATTCAGGGTTGCTGATGCATTAGCCGTACCTGTTGATACTGTTGTTCTTGTCTGGTAATAACGCGCCGTCAGCGGGAACGTTTCTTGTCCACCCGAGGATGTCTTGAGAACAATTCGGTTATTCAGCATCAGTGGCGCACCGTTATAGACAATTTGCACACCCACACCTTTTGCCACCCCTGCCCCCCCCTGTCCGGTTAGAGCCAAAACGCTGCTATCGCTTATATCGGGATTCTGGGTACCTGAAAGGCTGACGTTAATATTTGCACCTACATCACAATTTAATCCCAGATTCTGTGTGTTCTGAGCAACCGCAGGGGTAGTTCCGACAGTGCTTCCAAAAGAAGAAACAGGTACATCTCCAATAGGAAACGTTAAATTTGGCGTGCTTATAGAACATGCCACTACCGTTACAGTGCCTGATATATATAGGGGTATAACTCCAGAATTGACACCCGCCATAAAATTAGTAGAGCCATATTCGGGGCGATAGTAAGCTATTTGTTGATTAATATAACCTGAGGTCGCTAATGCGGCCGTTTTTACAAATTGTATATAGGGCTGATAGGTCCAGGTACGGGTTGGAGGTCCCGATGACCACCCTGCGCTTCTGTAAGTGGTGCCCGCAAGCATAGGCTGATCATACTGACCGGCGTAAAATCCACCGTAGACCCCCATGGAGATACCAATACCGTTTAGTGAAGTATTAAAAACTGCATTACCATTATAGGACCCTGCAGTACTTAAAACAGAAACAATTCCATTCGCTACACCTGTTCCGCCAGGGTCGACACATGTCGCAACATCCTGTTGCACTCCATAAATTAGCCCACTGATCGCCGAGTTAGAAGGCGCATCCCGCTGAACAATCACATTGCCAAAGTTAAGGGTTGCAGAAGAAATTAAATTGCTACAACCCGCATAGCTATAACCCGACGCGAGCGTCAGAAATATAAATAATATTCTGAATGATAATTTCATATTCCTACCATTACTGAGATGTAAATTCATACTGATAATTAATCCAGTATAAAATTTTATTGTGCGTTAGATTTATCTACAGATCGCATTAAGGGACGCAATCCCATTTTTTGGCGCAGTCTCAGGAATATTGACTCTCGCCCGGCATTGCTGTGATGTTTCATCGCCCCATTTCACGCTCAGGTCTGCGCTACCTTGTAAACCCGTTAAATAAACCTGTCCCTGATCCCCGACTATTGCACCCTGTTCACTGTTTCCTGCAGAGCTCACGATGGCACCGAAAGGTACGGGTTCCCCGTTTGTCTGTTTCAGAGTTAATAATGCGCGCATTCCCACACTCGCCACATAGTCGGCCCGAACAATTGCGCCTCGGGTTGGAATAACGGTTTTGGTTGTCAGGTCCAGTTCGACGTCATCCGGCATAGAATCAGGAGATAGCGTCACGTCATTTTTGCGGAAAGGAGTGACGTTACTGACAGCGGTATAACCTCGCCAGTCCGTTTTCGCCCCGCTTTGGTTCTGAACGCCTACGCCTTTGGCACCCGGTGCTTTAATCAGTACGTTAGTTTCTCCCAGCGGCTGGGAGAGCGTCACCCCATCAGCATGAGCCAGAATACCGCCCTGTAAGCCGTAGTTCAGGCGATCGCTATTACGGTCATAACCGTAACCCGCGGTGACTTCACCATATGTCCCTTTATAATCGGCATTCATTGTGCCGCTATAGCCGACATTATCCGTGCCATAACCTTGCTGAACGCTCCAGTTAAGCGCGTTGTTCTCCAGCGCCACACCGTTGAGACCCACGGTATGCGTTGTGCCACTCATCTTACTGGCGTTCATGCCGTAGTTTGCCCATGTCCCCGGGAGGAACTTCTCTAACGGAATACTGATGTTTAGTGCAATCTGCTGATCTTTATCGTAGCGAGTCTGTTCACTGTAGCCATCCGCTGCGCCATTCTTGCTGTAGGTGTAAGTGATACCGTAGTTAACACCATTCCAGGAGTTGTTATAGCCTGCACTGATGGATTGCATCGTTTTGCCTGACGTCCAGTAATCCTCACGCACCGCCCCCAGCGTCAGTGAACCGAAGTCAGCACCGAGTGTCTGGTTCATCGTCAACTCCATACGGTTACGGCGGCGGTCAATAAGTGCGTAATTGTTGCTATACGAATCCAGCACTTCCTGCATCCCATAATAACCGCTGGTCGAATAGCGATAGCCGGCAATAGCAAAGTTAGTCCCGGTCTCAGCGAAGTTCTTACTGAAGCGCCCTCGCCAGGACTGACCGCTGGTTTTTGCTTCATCCTGCGGTTTTGACCAGGCCTGGGTCACGTCTACAGACACCGCGCCCAGGTTGCCCATATTTTTGCCAAGTCCAGTTGCAAGAGACTGATACTTGCTCGATTCCTGGAGACCGCCATACAGGGTGAAGCCTTTTGGCAAACCATAGATGGCTGTCATCTGTGAAAAGGGTGTCTTTTCTACGCTGTTGTCATAGGAACGGTACTGACCACCGGTAATAGCATATTTCAAACGGCCTTCACGCTGGAGCACTGGCAGTGACGCAAAAGGTACGGTGAAATGCTGCTCGCTACCATCAGCTTCTTTAACGGTGACATAAAGATCACCCGCTCCGCCAGTTGAGTACATATCCGTAATCTCGAAGGCACCGGGTGCGACATAACTCTGATAAATAACATAACCATTCTGTCGAATGACCACCTGCGCATTAGTACGGGCTATGCCACGTACCACCGGTGCATATCCTTTTAAGGAATCGGGCAACATATCGTCATCTGACGCAAGTTGAGCCCCCCGGAACGGGATGCTGTCAAAAACATCAGCAGGCGCGGAGCTATCACCCGCAGTGAGCTGCGCTTTTAACGAAATAATATCGCGTTGAGCATAGGTATAAACGGTATCCCATTTATCCTGACCGTTGCTGTCACGGTTCCAGGTTGTATAGTTGCGCAGGCGCCATGGTCCAATATTTATACCCGGACGTAGGTTGGCATATTGAGTATTGTCATTGGAACTGTTACTGCCACGTCCCCGATTACTGGCACCGCTCAGACTGTAGTTAAGCAACATGGCCGTTATCCCTTCGTCCCATTTATCGGGAGAAACATAGCCTCTCGCCTGCGGTATCAAAGCCGCCTGCGGAATACTGACAAGTAGTCTCTGAGAACTGAATTGAAAATCAGTGGAAGCCTGTGGGATGGCTGCCAGATTGGCGCATTTTGAATCTGGTGAAAGATCGGGGAAGAGTTCCGTCTTCACACCCCAACTTTTCAATAACTCCGCGCTAATGCAGGGCTGTAACGTAGCATCCCCATCTTTATCTTTTACGGCTATAAATTCTATATCACGGGTATCAACGAGCTGTTCATCGAGCACGATATCAACGTGATAGGTCCCCGGTGCCTGCGCGCCAGATTCATAAGCGGTAAGATCGATTTTACCGCCCGTGGGGTTATCAAGCTCCAGCAATTCAGGGTTAAAATAGTCGCGGGCGCTTGCAAACGGAATGAAACCATTTAAAGCGACCGCGATCAAGATTGCCAGCCTGGCAGGTTTTAAACAAACATTACTACTTATCATCACCGGTTACCTGTGAATCCATTAATTTTGCGGCCGTTATTTTTAAATGTTTGCGTTATGTTTTTTACCCGGACCGCCATAATCATTAATAATGGTAAAGGTCATAGCACCGCCGTGAACGCCCTGAGGTAAATTAAAGCGAGCGCTTGAACCAGGCATAACAAAAGTCACATCATCAAGTTTCTTACCGTTGACGGTAACTTCGTTAAAGTTCATCACATAATTTGTTGGATTGGTGACCTGAAGTTGGTTACCCGCAACGGACCAGGTTAATTTATCCGCTACTTCTTCGGGGGCAGTGCCTTTTAATGCAGCAGGTCGATAAATTAACTTAATACGAGTTTTAATGGCAATTTGTAGCGTGTTGTCTTTACGCGGCGCGGATGGAATAGATTTAATGTTTAGCCAGTACAGGCTCTCTTTATCCTGAGGCAATGCACCGGCCATGATAATGCGTTCAACGTTTTGTTGGCCGTGATCGAGACGATATAGCGGAGGTGTAATAACAAAAGGAGCTTTCTCAGCGCCACCGTTCAATGTCTCAATCCAGGACTGAATAAGATAAGGCGTATTGTCAGGATTATTTACGCTGAGGGTTGCTTCTTTTTTATTGCCATCATAAATTACACGCGTACCGCCAATAACAACGCCTGCATTTGCTGCAGTGAAACCAGCACTCATTATAGTCAGGGCAATTAAAGATTTACTAAGGAAATTCATTTTATACCTCTAAAAACAGGGACCGGGTTGCCCCGGACCCTTAGTTAATTCCCGGCAGGAAATTAGTTATAGATTACAGAGAAGTTAGCTACAGAGTTTGCCGGACCAGCGGTTACTGATGCTGCAGTTGATTTATACTGAGCGTAGAAATCCAGGTTGTTGTCGGCAGTGCTTACCAGTGGGTAACGGTAAGCGGTATCACCATGCAGTGGCAGTTGAGCTTTATCTGCAGTCATCAGATTGATTGCAACGTTTGTTGCAGCACCTGCGACAGAACTGTCGATTGCCAGCAGTGTAGAGTCAGTCGTTTCTGGTGTACCATCAAAACGCACATGTGCAGAAGTAACAGCTACAGGGCAGTTTTGCAGTACGATGGTGAATTTCTTCGCAGCAGTCACATCACCAGCAGCGGTGAATTCAGACTTGTTGTAAGAACCCAGAGCAACAGTCTGGTTCTGAGAAGCAACAGAAACATCACAAGCTGCATCCAGAATTTCACCAGTGAAGTTAACAGTGCCGGCGGCAGCAAAAGCATTTGCAGCAGAGAGCGTTGCAACAGTGGCAAAAGCAACTGCGATAATAGACTTTTTCATTTACTAATTCCTTGAGAATAAATTTATTTACCTGCAAGCCACTACGAGAAATAAATCATTATTCTCGTGAGCGTCCCGACAGTTTTTCCTTACTTCAAATTGAAGTGCAGGCAGCTGAAATCATTTAATCACCAATACTAACCTGGTGCAGAAAAATGATAACCACATAGTTCATAACACTGTGAGAAAATGAGGCCGCCTTGCTAGGGCTAAATTTAGATAATTCTTAAACCTTTTTCAAATTTTATCGAGACCAACTATAGACTCAGACATTAACAACATTTAAACATTTGTTTTGATTAAAGGAAAAACCATGATTAACAACCATTTGCATTAGTTTTAATTTCAATTCAATTTTAAAATCACCGCTACAATAAAGTCCATGCGTTTAAATATGAAATGTATGTTAAAAAACCAGTCTACTTATGGATTACATACCAGTGTAATTCTTAGATCATTAGCCTGATAATTATCTCTTACACGTATTTCTTTATTTATATGTATGGAGTTTACCATGAAGGCTAAGTTTACAATTGAGCCCCCCGCGCCGGTTACATCAACGACCGAGTTGAAGCCAGTTACTCGTATCCAACGTATAATCGATATCGTGGCCCCTTACGCAGAAGATTTTTCAGTATCAAAAGGCGAGGTTTTACGTTACAGCTATAATAACAAGCGAGTTTGCTATCTACTTCATGAAGGTCATACCACTCTTTATCGCCGTGGAGATGGGATGGTCCTTAATTCCGAACAAGCGCCGTTCATTATGGGCGTAAGTAACATGAAAGCCCGCCAGGAACATCTTTACGGAAGGGCAACCAGCGATGTTAAATTGAGCCGTATCCCCTCAGAACGTTTCATTCTCCTGATAGAAAGAGAAAACTTGTGGGAAGATTTGTGCTACTTCATTCTCTACACGGCAGGCAGGGTTTATCAGCATTGCACCATGATTTCGCAGCTATCTGCGTACGAAATCATAAGGTTTCATCTGGTTGAATTAATGCAGGAGCCAGAAAGGTTGCGGCTAAATACGACAGCTGCAACTTATATTCTTAATCGAAGCTATCTTTCCCGCAGCGGAACCATGCGTATTCTCTCAAAACTGAAGGAAGCAGGTTGCATCACCTTAAACCGAGGAATTCTTATTAAAATAAATAATTTACCGCAAAAATACTAGACTTCGTTCTGTTGTGCTATCCTTAAAAAAATAGTGTTGCGTTGTTCCCCTTCGACTTTGTAATCTACGACTCAGCATTTTATATTCAGGATCAAGAGATGAGCACTCGCGACAATGCTTCTACGCCACTTTCAATACCCTCCCTTTACGCAGGTGAGTTGGTTGAAAAACTTTTACCCCATTCACCTGTTAAAAGTTACCCTGCGCGGCGAACATTATACATTTCGAGTAATAACGCAAATTTTTGCTATATCATTGCAGAGGGAAAAGTTGAATTATGTCGGGAAGATAGTATTGTCATTGCCATTGGTAAGGCCCCGTTAGTCTTAGGGTTAGGCAGTATCACCAATATGTATGAAGGGATGTTTATTAGAACACTGACAACATGCAAAATCGGTATCTTTTCTGCACAAGAAGCGCTCGGTCTGATTGAAAAGGAAGATCTATGGCGCCCACTGGCAAATCATATGCTTATTATCGCTGCAAAGTTATATACAGTGGGCATGCAACTCTCGGCCCCTACAACGTATGAAATAATCTGTTCTCAACTGCACGAACTAATGAGTGAAGATGAGTCTGTACGTGGATCCATAACCGCTGAAAGATATATTCGTAACAAAACACCGCTGTCACGCAGTGGTGTAATGAAAATCCTTTCCTCATTAAAGTCAGGTGGCTACATAAATATTGAGCAGGGCAAGCTTATTAGTATAGGAGTTTTACCCAAAAAGTATTAATAAAAAAACGTAATAAATAATACTTTCTTTATATAATCCCCTATCTCGCAAGCCTCCCTGGTGCACAGGTTGTCAGTAACGCTTGTGATAACATCCCCCTGGCGAGTTTCCACCTGGATTTCTGATGCAAGGCTGAAGCCTGATGTGGAAAGGTAATGCGCCCTCGCTAAGTAGCTCAAAATGCTTAAAATTCATGCCTATAGCGCACAAAGTGAAATAGATTTTCGTTCGAAGCCACTTATCATAGGTGTTTTGAATGAAAGTGGTGGTGTTAATGTCTGTGCTCAAAAGCTTTTTCTTATTTCTTTTCGCGTCAGCAGCCTGCACTGTGCCTGTGCTTTGCCTGTGGGCGGATATCTATTTATTTAACCTGGATATACCGGAGATATCGCTGACCGAAATTGTGCAGGAATCAGTTTTAGGAGGCATCGTATTTATACACTTCCTGCTGGCGAAGAAATGGGCATTCATGCGCTATTGCAACATCCTGATTGGCGGCTTTTTCCTCTCCATGCTGATTCGAGAACTGGATGCATTTTTCGATCTTCTGGCTCACGGAAGTTGGGTATGGTTTGCACTGCTTTCCGCCGTTTGTGCTTTGCTTTATCCCGTTATCCATTATCGTCTTACCCTTACACAACTCGCACACTATACCCGTACCCCGTGGTACGGCGTGATGCTCAGTGGTCTGTTGGCAGTCCTGGTCTTCTCCCGGCTGTTTGGAATGCACGGGTTATGGTACGCGATACTTGATCAAAGCTACGTCAGGGTGGTCAAAAATGTCGTGGAGGAAGGCAGCGAATCATTCGGGTATATGCTCTGCCTTATAGCATCTGTAGGGTACTACTGCTCTTTCCGGTCGCTCCCCCGCCAGAAATGATTCTGGTATTCGGAGGAGAGATAAACACCACTGGTAAACGAAGCACCGGGGTGTAAAACCGGAAACCTCGATGTGGGCTATGCAAGCTTTGCCAGCGCCTCGCTGATGCTTTTTGCTCCGCCGTAAAGATCGTGGCCGCTAATAATGTGCTCAGTGCTGTCAACCGTAACCAACAGCAGTGGAACCCCTCTGAAACCTTTTTGATTCATAAGACGCTTTACGTCAGCGATCCTGTCGTCTGTCAGGCTGCGAAGCCCGTCATCGGCATCAAGCCGCTCGACAAAGTCGTTAAGGTCAAGGTTATTTTCCCGAGCCCAGGCAATGCCGATCTCTTCCACTACGTTACTTTGCGCGGTATCACGCCCCAGTACATAGCGGGCATGTTGCAGTGCACGAAGCAGCCCTGCTTCTGCCGCCGGGCTGATTTCATGGAAAGCCGTGAGTGCCCGGTTCATAAACGTCGAATCAAAGCGCGCACCTGAGTTCAGGAGCTGGTGATAACGCTCACTGAATGGCTGGCCGGTCAGCGAAGCAATCCGCTGATCGTTTGTCCACGCATAGTCTGCCCATTGGGGGGTGATGTCCCTGGCTCCCTCATCACAAAATAGACCACTGGGCATTAACGTGAGTTTTTCGCTGTAATGTTGCGCCAGGTAATTCAGGGCAGGCGAGCTGGCATAGCACCAGCCGCAAAGTGGGTCAAAAAAATACTGTAGATTGTCAATGCGCATGCGGTATCCCCTGGTAAGCATCAGCACTCATCATAATGAGATTCCACAATGCGAAAAACAGCCCTCCAGTAAATTCAGTGTTTCATGGAGCGGACGAATGGACAGAATGTCCCTGCCCGCCTCTCAATCAGGATAGGTCATCGGCGTCCGGTTTCTGCGCACGGTGGATCTTGTCACGGATCTTATCAACTGATGCTTTGATGTCAGCAATGATGTCGGCGTCCATCCCAAGGGTATCCACAATACAGCGCGTGATAGTGCTGGTCTCGCGTTTCAGCGCCTCACCCTTCTCCGTTAGGTGGATAAGCACTTCGCGCTCATCCTTCGGATTGCGTGTCCGGGTGATCAACCCCGCAGTCTCCAGCCGCTTCAGTAAAGGGGTCAGCGTGCTGGACTCAAGAAAAAGAATTCCACTCAGTTCCTTCACTGTTCGCCCATCCTGATTCCACAAGGTGACCATTACCAGATACTGGGGATAGGTCAGGCCAAGCTTATCGAGCATGGGACGATAGAGCTGGGTAAAAGCATGTCCCGCTGAGTAAAGAGAGAAACAGAGCATACCGTGCACATCGGGCAGGGAATCCTCGGAAGTAGTGTGTTTAGTCATATGTCCTCCAGTCCCCCTAAAATAATTTGCATACGATTTAATTGCAAGCGATTGACAAAGGCAAAAAGGGCTGCCATATTCATTTGCACACAAACAAGTCGCACACAAACTAATAGCACAACACATGACAGGAGAACGAAATGACAACTTTCACCACCACAGACGGTACAGGCATTTTCTACAAAGACTGGGGTTCAGGTCAGCCTATCCTCTTCGCTCATGGATGGCCGTTATCGTCTGATGCCTGGGATCAGCAGATGCTGTTTTTCAGCCAGAAGGGTTTCCGGGTCATCGCACACGACCGTCGCAGCCACGGGCGTTCGGACCAGACTTTCCACGGCAACAATATGGATCAGTATGCGGACGATCTCGCTGAGCTGATTGAGGCGCTGGATCTGAAGGATCTGATTTTAGTGGGTCACTCAACAGGGGGCGGCGAAGTTGCACATTATATCGGTCGTCATGGTACCTCACGTGTGGCTAAAGTCGTTCTGGTCGGCGCTGTCCCTCCTCTGATGCTCCGGACGGATGCCAATCCTGACGGCACCCCGATGGAGGTGTTTGATGCTATCCGCGAAGGCACGGCCAAAAACCGCTCACAGTTTTTCTTCGACCTGACGGTTCCGTTCTATGGCTTCAACCGTGACCATGTCCCCACCAATGACGGGTTGCGGGAAAACTTCCGCAGAATCGGCCTGCAGGGCGGTATTAAGGGGCAATATGACTGCATCCATGAGTTCTCTGAAGTCGATTACACACACGACCTGCAGCAGATTGATCGCCCTACCCTGATTATTCATGGCGACGACGACCAGATTGTCCCCATTAAGGCATCTGCACACCGCGCCGCTGAGATCGTCGCGAATGCAACGCTGACGATATATGCCGGCGGTTCACATGGGCTGGCGGAGACAGAAGCCGATCGCTTTAACGCTGACGTACTGGCCTTTATTCGCAACTAACAAGGTGGCCTGTTCCAGACAGGCCGCAACCATCATACGCATAGCCTTTAAACTGAATTGAAAAGAGGAACGATCATGTCCAAATTTGCTGCCTCCCTTGCCGTTGCCACCGTTTTGCTGTCTGCCAGCGCTATCGCAGAAACCGCTAAGCCGACTGTTGTCCTGGTTCATGGTGCCTTTGCCGACTCTTCTAGCTGGAATGGCGTTACCCAAATCCTGCAAAAGGACGGGTATAACGTCGTCGCTGCGGCGAATCCGCTGCGCAGTGTTTCGACTGATGCGGCTTACGTCTCTTCCGTGGTGAACAATATTAAGGGGCCGGTCGTCCTTGTCGGCCATTCCTATGGTGGCCAGGTCATTACGAACGCGGCCCGTGATACAAACAATGTGAAATCGCTGGTGTATGTCGCCGCATTTGCTCCGGATGCCGGTGAAGCGGCGGCCGACCTGGCCGGAAAATTCCCTGGCGGCACGCTTGGCCAGGCGCTCGCCGCACCGGTGAAGCTGGCTGATGGTAGCGTCGATCTCTCCATCGACCAGGCGAAGTTCCACCAGCAATTCGCACATGACGTTTCAGCTAAAGAGGCAGCGCTGATGGCCGCAGGGCAAAGACCGATTACCGAAGCGGCTTTAACTGAAAAGTCAGGTGCGCCTGCCTGGAAAAAACTGCCCTCTTACTTTATTTACGGTGACGGCGACAAGAATATCCCCGCCCAGGGTTTGCGATTCATGGCTGAACGCGCGGGCTCAAAACACACCGTGGTGATCAAGGGCGCATCCCATGTCGTGATGGTTTCTCATCCGCAGGACGTTGCCACACTTATTGAGGAAGCGGCGAAGTAAACATCGCTCTCCCCCCTGAACGCCATCCCTCGTCTGAGGGATGGCCGTATATGTAATGCCTCTTATGTTCCTGCCGGTATCCGTGAAAATGACATCAGCGGTATTCTTAATAATCCCAGGGACCCGGAATGCAACGGAACGTATCGCCGTCGACAGCAACATGGCAGACAGACGGGAATGAGAGATGAGTAGCGATCAATGACTCCCTGTTATCTGCCAGTTCCTGCAGCAGACGAATGCGAATCTGTGCCGCTTCTTCGGGATAATGGTCGAAACCATTGAACCAGTCAGGATGTTCAAACCCAACCTGGAAAATAGCATCGCCGGCAAAGGTGAGTCGTTCCCCCTCAGAGGCCAGCCTTACCACGCTGTGTCCGGGAGTATGCCCGCCTGTACGAACAACACGCACGCCGGGTGCAACCTCGTATTCATCTTCGAATGTATGCAGTTGAGTCTGGTACGCTTGCAAAAATTGGGTAGCGGTTTGGCGCAGCGCTTCCGGGAAACCAGGCGGCATGGAAACCTGTGAAAAATCGGGGTCACGCCAAAATTCCACCTCAGCAGCAGCGACATGAATGCGAAGATCTGACCGCATGCGCGCTTTCACACCCTCAATAAGCAGCCCACCAACGTGATCCATATGCAGATGCGTGATAATCACATCCGTGACGCTGGCAAGATCTATCCCCGCTGACGCCAGGCGGTTAACCGTTCGCCCGGCGCGGGGTAAATCAGGGAAAGCCTCCCCCATCCCTGCATCAACCAGGATCGTCCGGTCACCGCTATGCACGAGAACCACATTTAATGCCCAGTCGAGAAAATCGGCAGGCAGAAACTTATCTTCAAACCAGTGGGTACGTTCGGAGGCCTCCGCGTTATGACCCAACATGGGTCCAGGTAATGACAACACGCCGTCACTGATCACCAGAACATCAATCTTACCGACCTGTAGTGCATAACGTGATGGCACCTTTTCATAAACGGCTTCCACATGCGAGGTACCATTAACAGGTGCTAACGACGCTGCATCATTCTTAGATATCGCCATATTTCCTCCGGACAACATAATTAATCGATTTAAGGGTATACACACCGTAGAAATGACTTTTTCCCCTCTGTTATTTCCCATCATCAAAAATAAACATGCAGACAGAACACAATGAAACAGGGTTAAAACATCGCTATACTCTTAGGATGCCCACTGTTATTAACAGGTATACTCATGAAAAATCATGACATTCCTCTTGACGATGCCGTTCATAAAATGGCTCAGGTATTAAAGAACCGACCTGAATTAGGCATAGACAGTGGAGATGCGCTGCAAATTCGCTGTTATCACTGGCCGCATGGGCCATTGCATGAAACTATCCCGCCACTCGATCAACATGTGATTATTGCTCACGTTGGACATATGCAGCGTGTTGAGCGAAAAACAGAAAATAAAATCGTTAAAAACACGATCCGGAAAGGCGCCATCACGACAATTCCTCAGGGAAGTACGTCTCGCTGGGATATTGCTGGCCTTGTTGATGTTATGCATTTATATATTCCTGATAATATTTTCGCCGATCTTCTGAATCAAATGGAGATACCTACTGCTGAGTTACTCTTACGCACAGCGCATTTTGATGAGACGGCATCAAAAATTACGCTGGCCGTTGCGGAAATCATTTCGGACAATAACAAAATTAACCAACTGCTCTGCGAGCACTTAACACTGTCATTAATATTACAGTTAATAAAAAACCACTCCAACACGCTGACAGCCGCAGGTCAGTCGCAAGGAGTATTGTCTTCGCGCGCATTAAAAATGGCGCTGGAAAAACTGGATAACAGCCCCATAGGGGATGTCACGATTAAATCACTGGCTCTTGAGCTGGGAGTTTCCTCGGCTCATTTCTGCCGTGCCTTTAAAAACAGTACCGGCTTAACCCCGTACGGGTGGCTTAAGCAGCGCGTAATGGAACGCGCTTTCCACGAGTTACAACACACCGATAAACTGATTACAGAAATTGCCATTGAAAGCGGCTATGGGTCGCAAAATGCATTTACCCAGGCCTTCAGAAAAATAACAGGCTTGACCCCCGGTCAATGGCGTGAAAAAAAGAACACGCGTTGATGCTGCCAGCCGCCAGGCAGCATCAACAGAGATGCCCTGTTACGGAACAATAATATAATCAGGGTTAGCAACAGAAAACATTTTCTCTCTGTCGGGTTCTGGCGGATAAATCCACTGAGTATTAATTTCCTGCTTTATTTTTTTCGCTTCCATGCCCTGGTACATAACCTGATGATCCCAGCCTTCCGTGTAGACCGCCCCCCATTTGCCCAGATCAAGACAGGTAACATATTTTGGCTGGCTGTAAGGATGCAGCGGTAATCCCAGTATTTCTGCTGCCGCGTTATGACCGGCGACGCGCCCCAGGCTCATCGCATGCTGGCAGGACATGACGTTATAATTACCTTCATCATCCGTAGGGACTTTTACGGTATCGCCGGTAACGAAGATACCCCTGGCGGCAGGTGCCCGCAGATACGCATCCCCAATAACACGGCCCAGATTATCGTGGTCGCCCGGGATGAGCCCGGCTAACGCGCTGGCCCGCATTCCCGCCGTCCATATCACCGTTTTGCTGGGGATAAATTCATCGTCCGAAAGCATCACCCCCTCAGCGTTGATTGCGCGCACTCTGACGCCCGTTCGAACAGTCACGCCATTACTGGCCAGCGCCTGATTGATGATCTCACAGGCATCCTCGCCCATCGCCTGACCAATTTTGTTCGAACTGTCCACAATAATAACCTGCAAATGGCGCTCCGAACCCAAGAGGTCTCTGAGGCGTTCCGGCATTTCAGTGGCGGTCTCAAGCCCGGTCAGGCCCCCACCGGCGACAACAACAGTATTTCGTGCGACAGAATCAGGCTCTGAAGCTAACGACATGAGGTGTTGCTCCAGTTCATGAGCAGCATTCAATGAGTTCACGTCAAAACTGTATTCCGTGATCCCCGGCAGTTCAGGGTGAAATGCCTGGCTTCCGGTGGCCAGCACAAAACTGTCAAAATTAACTGAGGTTTCGCCACTCTCTTTTTTTACCGTGATAGTTTTATTTTCTGCATCAATATCGGTGGCATAACCGGCAATATAGTGCACACCCGCAGCCTCAAGAACATGCAGAATAGAGGGTGTCATATTTTCAAGTACGGCTTCATACAATCTTGGACGAATGGTTAATGCAGGTTCCGGAGAAACCAAAAAAATCTCAATCCGATCATTTGCCTTTTCCATATGTACCAGCCTTGCTGCTGAAATGGCGGCCCACATACCTGCAAAACCCGAACCGGCAATAATAATACGTTTTTTCATAGCGATACCTGTTAACAGCGGATGATGAAAATGTCGTTACCGCACCAAGAGTAGTGAAAGTCAAACCTGCCTGCTCTAGCAAAATTGATGTGCTTTAATCAAATTTGATGTTTTTTTATCAGCGCTGCACGCGCCGCTAAATTTGCCCCATCCCGCCATCGACAGACAGGTCGATACCCGAAATAAAACTGCTTTCATCCGATGCAAGAAACAGCGCTGCCGCGGCCACCTCGTCAGGTTTGCCTAAACGACCTAACGGAATACGACTTGCGATGCTGGCGTCAAAAATCTCGCGATCGCTCAGGGAAACGCCCATTTTACTGATAATCGGTGTGGCGACGGGTCCTGGGCTCAGGCAATTCACGCGGATCCCACGGCCTTTAAGGTCGGTCGTCCAGCTGCGGGCAAAAGATCGCAGCGAGGCTTTTGAGGCGGCATAGATATTGTGTCCATCGAACCCTTTATAATGCGCAATGGAAGACGTTAATATTATCGAGCCACCGTCGGACATTAACGGGAGGGCCTGTTGCACGGCGAAAAACGTCCCTTTTACGTTGATATCAAACTGAGTATTAAAATCATCTTCGGTGGAGGCCGGGAAATCGGAAAGCACAATAACACCGGCATTTGCAAACATCACATCCAGCTTGCCGTATTTTTCGTTAATAATGCGAAAGAGGTTTTCATGGCTTCGTATGTCACCGTTATCGTGTTGTATTGACAGTGCATTATCGTCACCGAGTTCATTCATCGCCTGCTGCAGGGTTTCTGCATTCCTGCCAGTGATAATCACCTTTGCACCTTCTTCAATAAACCGTTTGGCCGTGGCCAGTCCGATACCGCTACTGCCTCCGGTAATTAACGCGACTTTATTGTCTAACTGTTTCATGATGATATTTCCTGTTATTACTGCTCAGACAGAGCGATCACTCGTAGGCGTGAATACGCGTGGCAAGTGTATTTCTGCGTTCATTAAGTAATTCGATAAGCGTGTCCAGTGCCCGAAGTTTTTCTCTGTGCTGCGCCAGACACTGGATAAAACGCGCATCATCCATGTCGCTTACCTGAGAAAACTTTTCCAGCTCTGCAATCTGTCGGGTACTGAACCCACATTTTAAAAGCGAGGTTATCCATCTCACTTTCTCGACGTCTTTTGCGTCGTAATTCCGATAACCGTTGTCCAACCGCTGAGAAACAATCAGTCCTTTAGCTTCATAATGTCTTAGCACTCGGGTGCTGACGCCAGTGAGCGCCGCCAGTTCAGATGGTCGCATACCTTTCTCCTCGTCATAGATGCACTCTACAACATTGACACTAGTGTCAATGTAAAGAGCCTAGCGCTAGCTGGAATGTAAGCAGATATTTCCTGAGACAGGCAAAATTAACTCCGCCAACGAAGATTGCAGCAATCTTGATTTTGCCTTGACCGTTTATTGATTAACGGTCGGGATAATCAGCCTGTGCAGACAGAACTGCCCGGCGCTGACAGCGCCCTCTGATGAGATTGCAAGGAGAAACAATAATGGGCTTCAGACATTCGCTTTTTGGATGGGAACGTTCAAACTTCACGCATTACCAGGCGGCTTATTATAAGTACGGCGGCAGTGTTAATACTCACCCCGACATTATCAATTTCTTTATGCAGAAGAAGGAAAAAGAATTCGCATTCTGGCATTACCGACGCGATGGCGAGGTCACCGCAGCGTACTTTACCAGTGATGAAAATACCTTCGGCCTGAATGTCTGGCGCGATTACCCGGTATCTTATGATGAAATTATTATCCCCATGGCTGCCGATCAAAAAATCGTTCTGCCAGTAAAAACAAACCGGCTGTCTTCATCGCTGCGTGGGAATATAATAAATGCCACCTATGCTTTTCGTGAAAAACGTAAGGTTTGCCTGATTAAAACGTCTTTCTCAGGTAAAACGGTGAAAAAAAGAAATGGCGAGCTAAAAAAAATGCTGGCTGCGGGCGGAGAATGCATACCGCTCAGAGAGATGTCACCGGCGGATATTGCTGATATTTACATGCATCTTTTCAGGCTGCGTTTTGCTGACAGCGTCAGATGCTATAACAGGAAAAACATCACTGAACTGTTAACCGCTCTGCCACACATGGTCACCGGCAATGTACTTTTCTTTGAAGGTGCTCCCGTTGCGATAGATCTCGTACTGTGTGCCCGTAGTGAAAAAAGCCTGTATTTTGATGTTCCTAACGGAGGGATTGATCCGTCGATCACCGCATTCAGCCCAGGAAGTCTGCTCATGTGGAAAAATATTGTTGATGCACGAGAAGTGTGTCGCAATGAAAATAAGGCAATGCAATTTTCAATCGGATTGTATGATAAAAAATGGGACTATAAACTGCTTTGGGCCGAAACCCAGCCCACAGGTAAATCACTGGTTCTTTGAACTGTATTCGCCGCCCTGCCCTCAACAATTATTTATCTCCTTTCGGCGCATCCAATAAAATAATAATGATAACCTGAAATATGACAATCACCGGTGCGATGTACAGTAAAAAACATCCACATCGTACCATTTTACGAAAGGCAGAAAGCAGAGAGAGAAGTAATTCAGGTGACATGGTAAACCCCCGTTTACCATGTATTTAAACTCAATTTTTACAAGATTCAGTTCACCCTTTGTTAAGGAACCGTCAATGCTGTTCCTTTTCGCTTAGCGGTATCGTCATCGTGAACGATAGCCCTCCGCTGGCATTCCGTTCTGCAAAGATAGTACCGCAATGCGCCTCGCATATCGCTCGGGCAATAGAAAGCCCAAGCCCGGACCCACCGGTATGTCGTGAACGAGACTGCTCCTCACGCACAAACGGTGAAAATATGGTTTCAAGCAGTGCGTCCGGGACTGCCGGACCGTTGTCGCGGAAAATAACGGATACCTTTTTATCGCTGACATAATAACGAATATCCAGGATGCCCCCTTCCGCAGCGTAACGCAGAGCATTGTCCATCAGGATCAAAAAGACCTGGCCTATCCGGTACGGATCAACCCGACAGGTCACAGATTCCCCCTCATGGTAGATAATGTTCACTCCCACCCTTTGGGCTGAAGGCATCGTCCATGCCACTTTCTCACGGATTATCTGGTCCAGGCTGGTTGATACCAGGCTCAAATTCAGCTGGTTGGCATCAGCCAGTTTTAACAGATGCAGATCGTCAACCAGTCTGTTTAAATCATTCATCTGCTGCATGATCATGTTCAACTGGGCCTGACTGGGTTCAAATACGCCGTCCATAATGCCCTGCAGACGACCGATGGCAGCCGTCAGCGGCGAGCGCAATTCATGTGCCATGATCACATGCGATTTTTTCAAATCTTTCTCGTAGCGTTCCAGCTGCATCGACATCCCGTTAAAGTTCTCGCTGAGGCTACGCAATTCAAGCGGCAAATTGTCCGGGACGGGCACGCGGGTCCCAAACCCGCCTTCAGCAACAGACCGTGCCGCACCGGCAAGCCGGCTAATATGATGGGATATGGGGCGCGCTGTTTTCAGCGTAAGCATAAAAATAATCGGTATGAATATCAGAACCAGGATGCCAAGAATGACCCAGTCCTTAATCCCCATCGTCGGATCTGAGTAGGACAGCCCATACCAGGTGTCGATAATTTGATGATAGCGGTTGATGTTCTGTTCAGGGTGCTTGCTCAAAACTGAGAGTTCAGCCCTGACGGCCTCTGGCATCCGGTAGGCGTGCCATTTGTTTTCAACAAAAAATCGCACCCACATAAAAAAGGCGATAAGAATAATACTTCCGACTGCCAGAGATATCAGCCGCTTGCATATCCAGTTCCACAGCGTACTCGGTTCGCCTCGTGGAGATAACGTAAACTTTTTCATGCATTTGCAAATCGGTAACCGATCCCTCTTACGTTTATCAGCAAATCAGTCTGCCCCGCTGACTCGAGTTTTTTTCGCAAGTTATAGATATGCGTGTCCACAACGCGCTCCAGGGCTTCACTTTCTGGGAGACACGCTTCAAGAAGCGCCTGACGGGTGAAAGCCTTATTCGGTGACTTAAGAAATGTCATCAGTAGCAGCAGTTCCGTCGGCGTTAAATCCAGCGCTGTCCGTTGCCCGTTCTCGCTCTCAACGCTTACCGTCATGGACTCTGTATCTGCCTGCAGTCCCCGGTACTTAATAAGCGTGCTGCTGCGCTCGCCGGAATAACGACGGAGTACAGCATGGACTCTGGCGACCACCTCACCCGGGTTATAGGGCTTCACCACATAGTCATCCGCGCCAAATCGCAGGGCACTGATTTTGTCGCTGCCGTCGCGGATGGCGGTGATCATAATCACGGGAATATCACTGCGCCGGCGCAGGGCCAGCAGAACATCGTTCCCGCTCATGCCGGGCAACATCACATCCAGCAAAATAATGTCGGGCTTCCAGCTGAATGCCAATTCGAGCCCCCGGTTACCGCTGCTGGCCGAAGAGGTCTGAAACTGATCGCGCTTAAGGTAAGCCTCAAGCACATTCGCGGCATCCAAATCGTCTTCAATAATTAAAACACGTTTCACATTCGCACCTTGATGGAATCTTGATTAAATCTTGCAGGAATATTGATTGACCGCCCGCATACTCCGCAATTCATAGATATAAGCATAATTCATTCAGGAAGTTTTATGAAGGAAATAAAAATCGCCTTAGTAACACTCATCGCAGCATCGTTCGCTTCACAGGCATCATCAGATAAAAAAGCATCTTATGTCACGATTGGCGTGGGTTCACAATATGCGCCTGAATATACCGGCTCGAATAAATATGATGTCAATACGCTGCCGTATTTCGGATGGACTTACGATGACTGGTCCGTCAATACCGACAAAGGTATCGTCTATTCCCATCAGTTCAGTAATGGCGTTTACCTGGGGCAAGCTCTGGGGTATTCCCTTGGCCGCACGGATAGCGGAAACGCCTGGCTTCAGGAAGGCTCTGATAAACTTAAAGGTATGGGTAAGATTAATACCGTAATGAATACCACCACCACGGCAGGATGGTGGATGGCACCCTGGATAGGCTTTGAGGGGAATATTACGGCACCGCTGACGGAAAGCCAGGGAATGCAATATAAAATTAAACTTAATGTCGTTCTTTTTGCTAACGACACAGATACTCTGCTAATCAGCACCGAAAGAAAATACGGCGACGCACGGTATAATAATACCTGGTTTGGGGTGAATAAGAATCAGAGTACCCATTCAGGATATAGGCCTTTCAACGCGGGTAGCGGATTAAACAGTGTGAATTACGATATTAACTGGCAACACACATTTAATCATAACTGGTCCGGCTATGCGGATTTAGGGTATATCACGCTTGCAGATCGTGTAAGCAGCAGCCCTATTGTGCAAAAGGATGAATATCTTCTCTTTACCGTCGGGGCATTTTATACATTCTGATGCAGGATATCGGTTATCTGGTGCTCTGACCGCCAGATAACCTGGTTTAGTGCGTTTTAAGCTTATTAATAAACCAGCGTCCGGCTGGCCCTGGAGGATATTGCGTCATATGTACCGCATGCATGGAAAAACCAGGGCCAACATCGGGCTGCATCTCCAGGTTCAGGATAACCAGTCTGCCATTAGCAAGATCGTCCTCAACCATAGGCAAAGGCATATAACCCCAACCGAGGCCCGCACGCAAGAATGCATGTTTTGCCCCCATGTCACCCAAACGCCACGTCTTAGCCGACATCACGCCAAAGTTGCGCCCCGCCGTGAGTGATGAGCGGTCAGCCAATACAAGCTGCACAGCGTTCTCCATAACCGGCCGAAGAATTGGGCCAGCCATTTTAGCCAAAGGATGATCGGGTGAGACCACAGCCACGGCAGGAACACTGAGCAGGAACTCAGAGGCACACCCGGTCGGAACATCCGGTAGCGAGCCGATAATCGCGACCCGACAGTTGCCGGCCAGCAACGGCTGAAGTACCGCCCCCAGCGCCTCAACATAAAGACGCAACGGTGTGCCGGGAAAGGCCAGATGAAATTCCTTCACGACTGCGGTCAGGATCTCTATCGGAAACATCACATCCACAGACACGGCGAGTTCGGGTTCCAGGCCTTCTGCCAGGATACGCGCCTTAGCCTTAAACGCGTCCATTCCGGCAAGCGTATGGCGTGCGGCCTCCAGTAAGGCCGCCCCCGCCTCCGTCAGTTTCGGGTAACGTCCCGTTCGCTCAAATAAAGGAAAGCCTACCTGAGATTCCAGATTTGCCAGCGTAGCGCTAACGACGGACTGCGCCCGGCGAAGTTTGCGACCTGCGGCCGAGAAACTGCCTTCATCAACCGCAGCAATGAAAGTACGCAGTTGATCAATCGACATACCATCCAGCATGTATCGCCCCTTTAGATGTATACCATCTAATTATATAGGCTACACAGATAGATCGGTGAGCACTATTCTCCTTTCATGTTCTTAAGCAACGTAGCCAAACACATCAACGCATCTGTTCATTTAAGGAAACAAACTATGAAAACAAATACTGTCGGCATTATTGGTGCAGGCGCCATCGGACAAGCCTTTGCCCACCAGCTGGTCAACGCAGGCGTGAATGTCATCCTCAGTAACAGACGTGGCCCGGACAGCCTGGCTGAAGTGATTGAGGCATTGGGCGACAAAGCTCGCGCCGGAACGGTACAACAGGCTGCCGAAGCCGAAATCGTTTTTATAAGTACCAACTGGAACAGAACCGAGGCCGCATTAAGTGAGTTGAACTGGGAGGGTCGTATTCTGATTGACGCGACTAACCCGGTACTTTTGCCGGGCTACACCCTTGCAGATCTGGGGGGTAAAAATTCATCCCAGCGCGTTTCAGAGTGGGCAGCGGGAGCCCGGGTCGTCAAAGCCTTCAACACGCTTCTGGCAAACGTTCTTGCGCAAGACCCGTCCCAATCTGGCGGGCGCCGCGTGGTCTTTATGTCCGGCGACCACGCTGATGCAAAAGCGGACGTTGAGGAATTAGCCACCCGAATGGGCTTCGCCAGTATAGACTTAGGGAGTCTTGAGATTGGGGGATATCTGCAACAATTCCCGGGTGGTCCCCTTCCCGCGCTAAACCTTGTGAAACTGGCTTAAGAGACGTTATTGACGAATATGGCTCAACGTACTTCCGCTGAATCATTCGAAGCGTACATTCCGGGCGAATTGCTCAAGGAACATCGGGCACAATCTTCCCGGGATGTCTTCATTCAAATTCTGGCGCGTCGACAGAGGCAGGACAACGTTATTATCCCGGCCGTGCCAGAGCCTTTTATTGTCTGGATACTCTCTGGGCGGGCCGTCGTTGAAGAACGGCCTCTGGGCGGAGAGTGGTCAGAAAACCACGTTACCGCAGGTGATTTTTTTCTCACGACCGACACCTCTCCGACAGAGATGAGATGGCAAGCCGAGCCAGACAGCCCTTTCATCGTTATGCACGTCTATATTGGTGTGTCCATGATGCAGGATATTGAGCTGCGGGAAGTGTCGGGCGAACGCGATGAAACACTGTCAGCCCTGCTGGAACTTATGCGCGCAGAGCTTTATTTTCAGCACCCACCCAGTGGACATTACATCCAGGGTATCGCTCAAGCCCTTGCGGTACACCTCTCCCGTGCTTACCGGACATCGGCAAAGCGACACCACGGCGGGTTGCAGGCATATAAATTACACCGGGTATTTAAGGCGATGCATGAAGAGCTGGCTCTCCCCTTCGACTTAGCACGTCTGGCTGGCCTTGCCGAGCTTAGCGAATTCCATTTCAGCCGGGTCTTTAAACAGTCTACCGGGCTTTCGCCTTCCCATTATTTTATCCGCTTGCGAATGGAAGAGGCGCGCCGCCTGTTGTCCGAGACAGAGGATTCGATGATCAGCATTGCCCTGACCGTGGGCTACAACAGCCCCAGCCATTTTGCTGCCATATTCCGCAAGCACACCGGTATTTCGCCCTCCCAATATCGCCACGAAAATATGCGTAGCAAAACACCGACAGCGTGAGCAAACCACCGCGCGAAGAGAGTGCCTTTTGCAGACATGATTAACCCGAACTTCAGATGTTCTTTTCTGAAGCGCTGAAACAAACGCATAAGAGGATTAATCATGGAACTCAACGGTAAATCAGCCATCGTGACCGGTGCATCAAGCGGTATCGGCGCAGCCACCGCCATTAAATTGGCCAGAGAGGGGGTCAAAGTGGGACTCGCGGCCCGCCGCCGGGATCGTCTCCAGGCGCTGGTGTCAGAAATCAAGGCCTTCGGCGGAGAAGCCATTGCGCTGGAAATGGATGTGACTGACCAGGCGTCAGTCTTCGACGGCGTGAAGAAACTGCACGACGCCTATGGCCACATTGATATCGCCTTTAACAATGCCGGACTCATGCCCATTTCAGACATCGCCAGTCTCAAACTGGAGGAGTGGCATCGTATGGTTGATGTCAATATTAAGGGCTTAATGAACACGGTTGCCGCGGTACTCCCGGTGATGCAAGCGCAAAAGTCAGGGCATATCATCAATACGTCCTCGATTGCGGGCAGAAAAACGTTCGCTGGACTCGGGGTATATTGCGCAACGAAACATGCGGTAGCCGCATTTTCAGATGTATTACGCATGGAGCTTTCGTCTCAATACAATATTCGCGTAACCTCACTTCAGCCAGGCGCGGTTGAAAGTGAATTAATCGAGCACATTACTGACGAAAACTACCGTGCACAGATGGAAAACCTGAAGGAACACATGACGTTCCTGAAGTCAGAGGATATTGCTGATTCCATTCTTTATGTGCTGCGCGCGCCGGACCATGTCGACGTGGCAGAATTGTTCATCATGCCCACAGAGCAGCAGTGGTAAGTTTGTCATGCGGGCCACACCGGTTGTCTGGCCCGCGTTATAACCTTTTCAATACACATACAATTTTCACCCTGCACTCTGTGACGCGACAAAAAAAGCTGCCTTACAGGCAGCTTTCGTGGTGAATATGCGTTAGCCAGGTCAGTTAGCAGACGCGGTAGGTCGAATCGTGATTTCTGTTGTATCAACATTTTCAGGCGCTTCAATCACTTGCCGAACAGCGCGGGCAATATCAGCCGGCTGGAGTGCAATGGAACGGTATACCTCCATTGCCGCCTGCGTTTCCGGATGAGTAATGGTCGAGGCAAGTTCGCTTTCCACCACACCGGGGTTGACGCAGGTGACACGGATGCTGGCGCTTTCCTGTCGCAAGCCATCTGAAATCGCCCGAACGGCGAACTTTGTGGCGCAATAGACGGCAGCTGTCGGCACCACAGAGAGAGCACCGATAGAGCCAATATTGATTATCTGACCGGAGCCCTGCGCTTCCATGGTGGGAAGCACGGCGCCAATCCCCCATAGCACGCCCTTGATATTCACATCAATGGTACGTTCCCATTCATCATATTTACCCGCTGCCAGCGGAGAAAGGGGCATTATTCCCGCGTTGTTGATCAGAACGTCAATACGCCCCCACGTAGTCAATGCCGCCTGCACGAAATCAGACATCGACTGGCGATTTGTGACATCCAGCTCGCAGGCTTCAGCATGCCCGCCTGTACTGCGGATTTCTGCAGCGATGGCTTCTATACGATCTTTCCTGCGTGCCCCAAGTAACAACTTCGCGCCTGCATTGCCAAGCTCTCGTGCAATACCCTCTCCGATACCGCTGGATGCACCGGTGATCAAGATGACTTTATCCATGATGTACTCCTTTAGTTGAGTTCAGAGGGATAATAGAACGAGGGCATTGTTTCGTGTATCCTGCCACTGGTGTACACACTGGTTAGCAAACATAAACAATGAAAATTGACCTTAATCTTTTACCTCTGTTTCTGGCTGTCGCGGAGGAACGTAGCTTCAGCGCTGCCGCCGAACGTCTTGGCGTGACGCGATCGGCGGTCAGCCAGGGGATCAGACGCCTGGAGGATACGTTCGGGACCCTGCTTGTCATGCGCACCACGCGTTCGGTAAACCTGACTGAAGCGGGAGAACGGCTGCGAAAATCGTTGTCCATACCGCTATCAACGATTGACGCGGCGTGCGAAGACGTTCTCTCTGACAACGGGCCGCGAGGGCATCTGAAAATTGCTGTCACCTCAATTGCAGAAGAATTTCTTTCAGGCCCTCTGCTCGCGTCATTTGCAGCCGCTAACCCTGCCGTCACCATCGATATCGTCGTGTCGGATGACGCATTTGATATCGTGGCAGCGGGCTTTGATGCCGGCGTAAGGCTCGGTGACGTGATCGAAAAAGACATGATTGCTGTCCCTCTGACGGGACAGCAACGGGAAGTGGTGGTGGCATCACCAACGTATCTGGCGGCCCACAGCGCACCGCGCCATCCGCGAGAGCTTATCCGCCATCGCTGTATCGGCTGGCGCCCATCGCCAGACGTCGCGCCCTATCGCTGGGAATTTGAGGAAGCGGGAATACCTTTCGACGTGGCGGTTGAACCGCATATCACCACCAACGATCTCCGTCTCATGCTCAGGCTCGCGCTTGCGGGAGGAGGAATTACCTTTGCAACCTATGAAACATTCAGGCCATTTATTGAAAAAGGACAGCTTGTTTCATTACTGGATGATTTTCTTCCGCCTTTTCCTGGGTTTTATCTGTACTTCCCGCAACGTCGAAATATGGCCCCCAAGCTGCGGGCTCTGATTGAACACGTCAGGCAGTGGGGGAAGACGTCACTGCAGTAGTTTCAAACCCGCGCAGAATATTTAGCTTCCGGAGAGTTGCCGCGCCGTAGCAGCGAATGACGCATGCTCGACTGGGCAAGCCATTAACCGGGGTGTACCTCAGGCAGGCACGAAATTTTGTTCAACCGTTTATTAAACAGCCTCATATTCGAGTTTGAGAACTATAGCTGCCCTTTTGTTACCGAGCGCGTAAGGCTTGTGCGAAGTTCGTTTTCAAGGAAAGCGACACATGTTCGTGTTTCAGCGGAGATGATATTAGCCGGAGGATAAAGTAGATATGCAGGGAATGAAGGAACAAGGTAGTCGGGTAACACAGGTACGAGATGCCCGTCGGCAATCTCCTGTCGGCAAACCGGAGACTGCAATACCCCGATCGCCCTTCCTGCCAGAAGCACAGTACGTAACGGCCGCCAGTGGCTGGAAGTGAATGTTATTCTCACAGGGACGGTGAGTAACGCGTTGTCAGGCGCGATCAGCGTCACATGGTTATTCATAAACAGGCCCGAAACACGAGCAAACGCATGTCGGGCGAGCTCGCCCGGTGTACGTGGCATATCATAACGCTGCAAATATTCGGGAGAGGCCACCAGCAACCGCTCAATTTTTCCCAACGGGCGGGCAACATAATATCCTTCCCCCGCCTCACCAAGACGTAGCGAGATATCCACACCTTCGGTGACCGGGTCCGTCACTCTGTCACTGAGCACCAGATCTATGTTGATGCCCGGATAGGCCAATTGCAGTTTAAGCAGGGCGGGCATAAGTAACTCTTCCCCGGCTCCATAGGGTGCGGCAATGCGCAGGGTTCCACTAATTGCTTCACCATTATCCACGATTGCCAGCGCATGGTCAGCCGCTGCAACGGCGCTTTTGCTTCGTTCATAGAACAGCGTCCCGCTATTCGTGAGAGACATTCGGCGCGTGTGACGTCGCAGCAGGCGGGTATTAAGATGAGCTTCCAGACGCTCTATCCTTTCACTGACCGCCGGCTGTCCGATGCCGAGATCGCGCGCAGCGGCAGACATGCTTCCGCGCTCAACCACCCGAATGAAAATACGCATTGCCGTAAGTAAATCCATTCACCGATTATATTGGTAAAACCGATAAATGAAAGTGGTCCCGCCCCTCTACTGCCAGGCCCTTCTGTTAATGAAAATCTGTGCGTCCACGGCTGTTGTAGCTATGGCGTACAGAACATTTCATTTTTTACGGGAAAAGAAGCATGTCAGATATCAGGCTTTATATGTTCCAGTCGGGCTATCAGCGTTGTAAATATCACGATATCAGGATGAATCAGGGTGAAGGCTCCGACTACATTATACCTGTCCCCTGGTTTTTACTGACGCATCCGCAGGGGAATGTTGTTATTGACGGTGGTCTTGCGGTGGAAGGGCTGAAGGATCCCCGCGCCTACTGGGGACCGACTGTTGACCAGTATCAACCCATCATGGATACAAACCAGGGCTGTAGAAGACAACTGGCGAAGCTCGGAATAAGGCCAGAATCGGTGCGTTATGTTTTACTCTCCCACCTCCACTCTGACCATACCGGCGCGATTGGCCGCTTTCCTGAAGCCACTCATCTTGTGCAACGTGCTGAGTACGACTATGCCTTTTCACCGGACTGGTTTACCGCCGGGGCCTACTGTCGGAAAGATTTTCATCGCGAAGGTCTCAAATGGCAGTTTCTGGCAGGAGATGCCGATGACGGTTTTGATCTGTATGGCGATGGCGTTCTGAAAATCATTTACACGCCAGGCCACTCCCCGGGTCATCAATCTTTTGTCGTCTCCCTGCCGAGTGGAAAATCGTTCACCCTGGCGATAGATGCTGCCTATACGCTTGACCATTTTCAGGATAAAGCCCTTCCTGGCTTGATGACATCGGCCAGTGAGGTGGCACGATCGGTGGCAAAACTAAGAGTGGTTACCCAGATGCATAATGCGGAAATTATTCCCGGGCACGATCCTGACATCTGGCCGCATTATGCGATGAAGACGGAGGGCTATAACTGATACGAACGGTGATAGTGACAATACCTCTTCCCTGAGGCGATAACCCTGGTCATTTATGCTTAGCGCAGAGGCAAGCCTTCATTGCTATCACTCATGAATTTTAACCACCACTTTCCCCTTTGCATGCCCGCGAGCCAGATAGGCGAAGGCGTCGCCAGTTTCGGCAAAGGGGAAAACGTTGTCGATAACGGGTTTGATGCGTTGAGCGTCCATGAGTTCAGCGATTTGGCTAAGCTGGCTGCCATCAGGGCGGACAAAGAGAAACGAATAGGTTAACCCTCGTTTTTTTGACAGTCGCATGATTTTGCGGCTCATCAGTCCTAATACGAAACGCAGGAAAACATTAAGGTGTCTTTCCCGTGCGAAAGCCGTATCTAACGGCCCGATCAGGGAAACTATCTTCCCTCCCGGTTTAAGGATTTGGGTGGATTTCTCAATCGCGTCACCTCTGATAGTCCCGAGGACAATATCGTAGCCGCTCAGCACTTTTTCGAATTCCTGCTTTTTATAGTCAACCACCTCATCTGCACCAAGGCGGCTCACCCAGTCAATGTTGGCGGTGCTGGTTGTCGTCCCTACCGTTGCGCCAAGGTGTTTTGCCAGTTGGATAGCAAAACTGCCAATTCCACCGGAGCCTGCCGGGATAAATACTTTCTGCCCCGCTCGCAGCTTCGCGCGTTCCGTCAGCGCTTGCCAGGAGGTGAGACTGACCATCGGAAGCGACGCTGCCTGTACGAAATCCAGAGTGGCGGGTTTTAACGCTGCAAGGTTTTCTGGCACCCGCACAAATTCAGCAAGCGAACCCGTTCCCCTGTCAAAAATACTGGCAAACACCTCATCGCCTGCGTTGAAACGCGTCACGCGGCGTCCTGTGGCAACGACAACGCCGGACACGTCGCTGCCCAACGTCGCGGGGAGACTGAAATGCAGAACACGTTTGAACATGCCGGTCGGGATCATGTTATCGATCGGGTTCAGACCTACTGCATACACTTTGACCAGAATTTCATCATCACCAGGGGACGGAAAATCTACGTCGTCGAATCCCAGTTCAGGGGATTTACCATAGCGTTTGAACGTAAATGCTTTCATCGTCTTCTTATTCATTTGTCTTTTACTCTGCCGGGTTTGCCGGTGGCGTGTTTCTTACCAACGCTGTTGCTGAGTAAAAAAGCGATACCCAGAAATAGCTCGATAAATACTGCAATAACGATCTGCCCATTAACGTGTCCTGCATACCACTCAACAACGCCGGACACGGCTAAAATCAAACATAACGTACCGATCCCTGCTGCCAGGGCATAGCGGGCCAGCGAGGGCTCTGCGTGCCTGGCGAATAAACACATCACCCCCAGGCCTGCATACAGGGCGGCAGAGCGATGGCCGAGCACATCAGTTCCCGGTGTTGGCGTGATTCCCCACTGCGTTAACAGCAGTTGCGGGCAGAACATCCATATCGCCGCCAGGATGAAAAACAACCCGGCAGTCAGAATAGCCAGTTGAGAAAATTTCATATTCTTATTCTTTCGCGTCGAGCTGAAGACTATTGCGTACTACCTTGTCCAGAAGTGAAGCAGGCGCAAAGCGGCGAATGAAATTCAGTTTCCCCGCCAGCGTGCCCGCCGTATAACGCACCTTAGGCCGTAAAGCCTGGGCAGCCTTTACCACCACATCAGCCACCACTTCCGGACGTTCCGCCTCGTCCATTGCCTTGCTGACGACGTTGTTCAGCTTAGCCCGGAGCGGTTCATATTCTTCTAGCTTCGCGTCAGGTTCTAAATTGTTTGCGTCGAACTGTGTCTTTATATAGGCCGGCTCGATCACGGAAACCCTGATACCCTGTGTACGCAGTTCATGGTCCAGCGCGCCCGTATACCCTTCAACCGCATGCTTACTGGCTGCATACAGTGCCACGTAAGGTAGCGGGACAATCCCTAATATCGAACCAATGTTGATGATGCGCCCACTGCCCTGACGGCGCATGTGCGGGATCACTGCCCGCGTCATTCTGACCAGGCCAAGAAAGTTGGTGTCGAAAATACGCCTGGCCTGATCAATCGAACTTTCTTCCGCGGCCGCAGGAGCAACCCCAAAGCCCGCATTATTCACCAGCAAATCTATCCGCCCTTCCAGGTGCAGTAACGCCTCAATGGCGGCGCTCACGGACGCATCGTCCGTCACATCAAGCGTTAATAACGCAAAGGGATGTGTACCTGCCTGCGCACCGCGCCGGCTGGTGCCATAGACCCTATACCCCGCGGCCAGCAGTTTTTTAGCCGACGCCTCACCGATCCCCGAAGAAGCTCCGGTCACCAGTGCTACACGTTTTTTTGTCATTCTCACTACGCTCTCTTGATGGAGTCCTGCTCACCCTGCAGCGCAACAACACGCTGCAGGGAAACAACGCGGCATAGGGTTATGCCGAATCCCCGTGGCTACACTGTGTACCGTTCTGCCGCTTTAGCCTGATTGATATCCGCCAGCAGAGCCTGACGTGCCGTCTCCAGGTCATCCCAGTGGGCAGCATTTTGTAAAGGAGGGATGGTGACGAGTTCGCGACGATCAAAGCCGGCCAGGGCTGCGTCAACTAACTGACCCACTTCCATCATCTCGGGTGCCTTACTGATATCAATACCTGCACGTTCCCAGATTTCGGTGTAAGTGCCAGCCGGAAGTACCGCCTGGACGTAAACGCCCGCGGAGGAGAGCTCAATATGCAATCCCTGCGACAGGAAAAGCACAAAGGCTTTGGTGGCACCGTAAACCGTCATGGCAAATTCCGGGGCGAGCCCAACGACGGAGCTGATATTGACGATTGCGCCTTCTCCGGTTTTGACAAACCGTGGCGCCGCGGCACTCGCAAGCCTCGTCAGCGCAGTGACGTTCAGGGCGATAAGACGCTCAATTGCCTCAGGCGTCTGGCCGGTAAAATTGCCCGACTGTGCCATGCCTGCGTTGTTAATCAGCACCCCTATTTTTTCGTCTTCACGAAGACGAGCTTCCACCGTCGCTAAATCCGCTGCCTGAGTGAGATCGGCTGGCAGAACATCAACAGAAACGCCCTTCTCCTGTCGCAGACGCTCGGCGAGTGCGTCTAATTTTGTTTTATCGCGGGCAACCAGAACCAGGTCATGTCCACGGCTCGCAAATCTTTGCGCATAAACAGCACCAATACCCGTCGATGCGCCTGTAATGAGAACTGAAGTTTTCGTCATATGTGATCTTCTTTATTAAATGTTGAACAGAATCTGCACTGTTCGATGCAGGTAAATCCGGGGATATGTCCGGCTCTCTTTGCTGATCTCAGTCAGACTGACGGAGCGCGCATAACTCTGCGAAGCACCGTCGGGAACATGGATTTAATGATGATAATCATAATCTATAAAGTCAACTGGTTTGATTATGATCATCATCAATGTATAATTGAGCCTTGTTTTGTATGGGGGCGGGAACGCATGAAAGTGTCAAAAGAGCAGGTTCGGGAAAACCGGATGCGCATTGTTGAAACGGCATCAGAACTTTTTCGTGAGCGCGGCTATGACGGCGTGGGCGTGGCGGAGCTGATGTCTGCGGCGGGTTTAACCCACGGCGGGTTTTATAAGCACTTTGGTTCAAAGGCTGACCTGATGTCAGAAGCCATGAACTGTGGTTTTGTACACGCCGCGGAAAACCTGGCGGGTGTGGACCGAGAAAAATTCATTGAATATTACCTCTCCCGACAGCATCGCGATGATATGGCCAGGGGTTGTGTGATGTCTGCCCTGGGCACCGACACCGCCCGTCAGTCCGAGTCCATCAAAGAGACATTTGCAGCCGGGGTTGAACGTCAGCTGGCAATGTTAAGTGACGAAAATGTCTCACGTGCTGACCTGATAGACACCTTTGCACATCTTGTCGGGGCTCTGGTGTTGTCCCGTGCCTGCCCGGATAATTCTGCGCTCGCTGACGAAATTCTGGATGTCTGCCGCTCGCGTATTCTGCGTGAGGAGCCGCGAAAAGAGTGAATATTTTGCAGCCGGGTGAGTGATTGCCAGGAGATATCAGGAAGATTTGATGACGGAGGTCATAAAAAAGGTAGGTATTTTTGAGAAAAGTTTTGGAGAGGTTTTGGAGAAAGAAAAAAAGTTATATATTCCAGCCCGTTAAATCCAAATATACCTTCTGAGTTCAGAGGCTTACTCATGTCATGGCAATACTTCAAACAGACTTACCTGGTTAAGTTCTGGTCACCTGTACCCGCCGTTATCGCAGCGGGGATCCTGTCTACTTACTATTTCGGCATTACCGGTACGTTCTGGGCTGTAACCGGCGAGTTTACCCGTTGGGGTGGACAACTGCTGCAGCTTGCCGGTGTGCATGCTGAAGAGTGGGGTTACTTTAAGCTCATTCATCTGGAAGGCACTCCGCTGACCCGCATCGACGGGATGATGATCATCGGCATGTTCGGCGGCTGTTTTGCCGCCGCGCTGTGGGCAAACAACGTTAAGCTGAGAATGCCAAAAAGTCGGATCCGCATCGTACAGGCGGTCATCGGCGGCATGATTGCCGGTTTCGGTGCGCGCCTGGCGATGGGCTGTAACCTTGCCGCCTTCTTTACCGGTATCCCACAGTTTTCGCTACATGCCTGGTTCTTTGCCGTCGCTACCGCCATCGGTTCTTACTTTGGCGCAAAATTTACCCTTTTGCCGCTGTTCCGTATTCCCGTCAGGATGGTTAAGGTCAGCGCCGCATCGCCGCTGACGCAAAAACCGGCTCAGGCACGCCGTCGTTTCCGCCTGGGGATGCTGGTCTTTTTCGCCATGGTGGCATGGGCACTGTGTACAGCGCTCAATCAACCTAAACTGGGTCTGGCAATGCTGTTTGGCGTGGGCTTTGGTTTGCTTATTGAACGCGCGCAGATCTGCTTTACTTCAGCGTTTCGCGATATGTGGATCACCGGGCGAACAATGATGGCAAAAGCGATTATTGCCGGGATGGCGGTGAGTGCTATCGGCATCTTCAGCTATGTTCAGTTAGGTGTTGAACCGAAAATCATGTGGGCCGGCCCGAATGCGGTGATTGGCGGCCTGCTGTTTGGCTTCGGGATTGTGCTGGCTGGCGGTTGTGAAACCGGCTGGATGTACCGTGCCGTTGAAGGTCAGGTGCATTACTGGTGGGTTGGCCTGGGGAACGTGCTCGGGTCAACTCTCCTCGCGTACTACTGGGATTCCCTTTCTCCTGTCCTCGCGACAAACTGGGATAAGGTCAACCTGCTCAGCACGTTCGGCCCACTCGGTGGCCTGTTGGTCACGTACGCCCTGCTGCTGGCCGCTTTTTTACTGGTGATTGCGCAGGAGAAACGGTTCTTCCGCCGTGCTGCTGTCAAAAATGAAACGCAGGAGAATGCCGCATGAAAGAGATCGTACCTGACTATCGTCTGGATATGGTGGGCGAACCCTGCCCTTATCCCGCTGTCGCCACGCTGGAAGCCCTGCCTCAGCTCAGGAAAGGGGAAATTCTGGAGGTGGTGAGCGACTGCCCGCAGTCCATCAACAACATTCCTCTCGATGCTAAAAACCACGGTTACACCGTGCTGGACATTCAACAGGATGGACCAACCATTCGTTATTTGATACAGAAATAATCCCGCCACAGACGCTCCTTAACCGGGGCGTCTTTCCTGCCCCAAAAATCCGCCTTACGTCCCACTTTGGCGGTAAATGCAGCCCCCTGTTCTCCCCCGGAACTACACTTAAAGTGGATAAAAAACAAACAGGAGGTGTGGCATGTTTGCGTCAATTCTCGTTCCTGTCGATATTTCAGAGCGTCGCCTGACCGAACAGGTGATTCCCTATGTTCAGGCGAACGCAGCAATCAGTAACGGCAAAGTGCATTTTCTGACTGTCGTTCCTTCTTTCCCTTACTATTCCTCTCTTGGGCTGGCCTATTCCGTTGAGATGCCAAAACTGGAAGAAATGCAGCAGGAGGCGCTGGCGAAATTGAATGAGATCGTTAAGCAGTTCAATTTACCGGCCGACCGCATTCAGACCCACGCCATTTCTGGCACGCCTAAAGATCAGATCCTGAAACTGGCTGAGAGTATCAATGCAGACCTGATAATTATTGCGTCTCATCGACCTGATATTTCGACCTATCTGTTAGGCTCTAACGCTGCGGTCGTCGTGCGCCACGCAAAATGCCCGGTGCTGGTGGTACGTTAGCGTGCCTGCGAGGAAAGATAAGCCCCGTGCTATCGGGGCTTATTTACTGTGAAAGTGACCGTTTCTGTTTGACGGCTTTTATTCGGTGATAAACACCATATTTGCACGGCACGCAGCGTTTCGCGTTCAAACACCCCTTCAGGCTGTGCAGAGACAATACGTATATCGTGTGGATGACCATCGTCGCCCACAGAAAAAGAGAAAACAACGTTACCCTCAATGCCCAGCGCCTGTGCCTTTACGGGCATGGCAGGGAAAGGCTTATTCGTTATTCCATTGCACGGTTTCTGCGCCGGTTCAGGTTGCATGGGCTGTTGATGGCAGCCAGAAATGAGCATAACCGCAGCCGCAATAATTATTCTTTTCAATATTATGTCCTGTAAAATTTAACGTCTCGCTTTTCGAGAACAGTATATTGCGGCATCTGGCATTAATCTCCTCCCAACTCCGATAGCCTGCTTGCGGAATAACTTTCATAAATGGACTTTCTCATGAATCAAATTCTTCCGTCAGTGTGTATTACTGTTGCGCTTGCCGGATGTGTTCCCCTTCCCCCTAAACGCTGTCACAAACAACGTGCCCCCGATGCCTGTACTTATAAGCGTTCCGGTAAAGTCTCGGATAACAATATCCACGGGCTACAGGCCTGCGCCATTGAGCAATCACTGGACGCCGCATTGACCGAGCCTCACGCATGAAGCGGTAATCGGTGCAACCTGCACCTCGACTTTAGGAATGGTGTGAATAGGTTATGTTCAGGCGTTGGCTGACGGGGCTAAACGGGCAGTATTTCCGCCGTTTACGGTTCAGCATGTATTTGATGAGATGAGTTCAGCACGCTGGAATATGGAGGGGCAACCTTAATCGCCCCCCGAAGCAAGACTGGCCATAACCAGGCCAGTCTCAAGGGATAAATCAGAAACGATAACCCGCGGAGAACATAAACACCCACGGATCGAGGCGAGTGCTGATACTTTGCTGTTCACCGCCCGCTTTAAAGCGAACGTCGGTATCAATGTCCATGTACCAGACCGAGGCGTTAATTAACCAGTCACGGTTAATCAGATAGTCCAGCCCCACCTGCCCCGCAACACCCCACGAGTCTTTCAGGCTGAGATCGGTAAGCCCGGCTTCTTTACCGGTATCGTTAAATTTCTCGTCGAAGAAGGTGGTGTAGTTCACCCCTGCGCCAATATACGGACGCACCTTACTGTTAGCATCACCAAAGTACCACTGCGCCATCAGTGTTGGCGGTAAATGGTGCACCGTCGCGATATCCCCGGTTGGCCCTAAACCGACGCGATGACGGAATGGCGTTGCTGCCAGAAGCTCAACACCAATGTTCTCCGTCGCCATATACGTAAAGGTCAAACCGAGCTGGGTATTGTTGCTGACGTTAAAACCGCCCATACCCAGTACGCTATCAGAGCCTTCTGTTGGACGCACCGTTGCCGAACCGGCACGAATAAAGAATTCACCTGCTTCATGCGCATACGCGCCGCCAGAGAGACTGCTTAATACAAGGGCTGCCACCGCTAATTTTTTCATATCCGCTCCATCGTTGTGGTTTTAGTCGCGGAGGAGAATATACTCACAAATGAGTAATAAGTGATCTGCTACAGATCACATTAAAACCAGTAAGTTAACATTCATTGATCTGGGTTAATTTTTGGTGACACACCGTAAAGCGATAAGTTGTCGTCAGGTCAATTTCTGGCATTTCGGCGTTACAAAATTTTCTCTTTTCACCCTCTTGCTCTTCCTCTCGCGGCTGGATAATTTAGCGCTCTCACAAGTTGATTTGATGCGTTCTTCTTTTGCAGGTGTGCCATGAGTGATTTTAACCCGTGCATGACGTGCGGAGCCTGTTGTGCGTATTTTCGAGTCTCTTTCTACTGGGCCGAAGCCAGCGATGGCGGCGGTACCGTTCCGGTTCATCTCACTGAACCGTTAACGCCTTTTCTGCGCTGCATGAGCGGCACCAACCAAAAACCGTGCCGATGCGCTGCGCTGCAAGGTGAACCTGGGGTGTCCACCCGGTGCTCTATCTACGAGCACCGCCCCAGCCCGTGCCGGGAATTTTCCATGTCAGGTGAGGATGGGCAGGTCAATGAAGCCTGTAATCGTGCCCGTGCGCGCTTTGGATTACCGCCGCTTTACAAAGATATGCTTTTCCATACAAGCCTTGATGCTGCCACGACAGTGTTATCCGGTGTACAATTGCCGGCTAATTAACACCTGCAATACTCAAGGAGAGTGCATGTCTATCACGGCGAAGTCTGTCTACCGTGACACGGGAAACTTTTTCCGCAATCAGTTCTTAACCTTTTTACTGATCGCGTTGCTATGCGCCTTCATTACAGTGGTGCTTGGTCATGCGTTCTCGCCAAGTGACGAACAGATTGCCAGCCTGAGCCAGGGCGACAACCTTGCAGATAGCGTGGGGTTGTTTGAACTGGTACAAAACATGACGCCGGAGCAGCAACAAATCCTGCTGCGGGCTTCCGCTGCTTCGACATTCTCTGGTCTTATCGGCAATGCGATTCTGGCAGGTGGCGTTCTGCTGATGATTCAGCTGGTTTCCGCCGGTCAGCGCGTCAGCGCCCTGCGGGCGATTGGTGCCAGCGCGCCGGTATTACCGAAGCTGTTTATCCTCATCTTTTTAACCACCATGCTGGTGCAGATGGGAATTATGCTGGTCGTCGTGCCGGGTGTATTACTGGCTATC
The DNA here is from genome assembly GCF_002148625.1 of Enterobacter sp. J49. NCBI lineage: Bacteria > Pseudomonadati > Pseudomonadota > Gammaproteobacteria > Enterobacterales > Enterobacteriaceae > Enterobacter > Enterobacter sp. J49. The sequence goes on along the minus strand of NZ_MWPY01000037.1, from coordinate 901,751 downwards.
GTGCTCTCTTTCGCGCCGGTAATGGTCGTGCAGGATAAACTGGGGATCTTTACCGCGATGCGCAGCAGCATCCGGCTCGCCTGGGCAAATATACGCCTGGTGGCACCAGCTGTTATCGGCTGGCTGTTGGCGAAAACGCTCCTGCTGCTGTTTGCCCCGAATTTTGCGGTACTCACGCCAAATGTTGGCGCGGTGGTGGCAAATACGCTGAGCAACCTCATTTCAGCGGTACTGCTGGTCTATCTGTTCCGCCTGTATATGTTAATTCGTCAGTAATCCTGTGGCCGGGAACGTCAGCCCGGCCCTACACAGAAGATGGAATCACAGAATGAAGCAGTTTCTTGATTTTTTACCGCTCGTGGTCTTTTTCGCTTTCTACAAGCTGTATGACATTTATGCCGCCACGACTGCACTGATCGTGGCCACAGCGGTTGTGCTGATCTATAGCTGGGTTCGCTACCGTAAAGTTGAAAAAATGGCGCTGGTGACCTTCGTCCTGGTCGCGGTGTTTGGTGGACTCACTCTGTTCTTCCACAACGATGAATTCATCAAATGGAAAGTCACGGTGATTTACGCTCTGTTTGCGGGTGCGTTACTGATTAGCCAGTGGGTGATGAAGAAGCCGCTGATCCAGCGCATGCTGGGCAAAGAGCTGACGCTGCCTCAGGAAGTGTGGTCCCGACTGAATATCGCCTGGGCGATATTCTTTATTCTCTGTGGTCTTGCCAATATCTATATTGCTTTCTGGCTGCCGCAGAATATCTGGGTCAACTTCAAGGTCTTTGGCCTGACGGCTCTGACGCTCATCTTCACGCTGTTAAGTGGCGTTTATATCTATCGCCACATGCCACAGGACGACCAGCACTGATCGTTCACCGACCAGAACGTGTGCAGCAGGCGTTCTGGTCTATTCTCTCCAGCCTGAAATCATAGTAGCATCCCGCCTGAAGTCTTCAGTTACGAGTTAAAACAATGACAACAAATAACGCCCCTCAGGGCGAACTGGTTTTACGCACACTGGCAATGCCCGCTGACACCAATGCCAATGGCGATATTTTTGGCGGCTGGCTGATGTCGCAAATGGATATGGGCGGCGCTATTCTGGCAAAAGAGATTGCACATGGCCGGGTAGTGACGGTGAGAGTGGATGGCATGACCTTCCTGCGCCCGGTTGCAGTGGGTGATGTGGTTTGCTGTTACGCGCGTTGCGTAAAACGTGGCAATACCTCCATCTCCATTAACATCGAAGTGTGGGTGAAAAAGGTCTCGTCCGAACCCATTGGACAGCGTTATAAAGCGACAGAAGCGCTGTTTATTTATGTGGCCGTGGACAACGAAGGTAAACCCCGACCGCTTCCTCAGGCCTGATTGCCCGCTAAAAAAAAGCCTCCTTGCGGAGGCTTTTTTTATTCCATCTGTGCCCCGCCATTCAGGCGGAAGACAATATTCACGATCAGTCCGTTGCCCGGTTTACCGGCTTCATAACGCCATCTGCGCATCGCCGTTTTCACTTCTCTCTCGAACATATTAGACGGCTGCGCGGACAGTATTTCCACGTTCTCAACACGCCCTTCCGGCGTAACATCGAATTTCACCCGTACACGGCCCTCAATACGTAATGCCTGAGCACGAGCCGGATACTGCGGCTGATTACGGCTGACCGCACGCGGTCCCGCGGGTGCAGTGACTGTCGGTTTGGCTGTCGTCGTGGTGTTATTCATCACCGGACGCGAAGGTGCTGCGTTTTCTACCGTCTGCGTGGCGCGGGGTTCAACCGGACGCGTTTCGCGTTTTGGACGTTCTTCTACCTTCTTCACCGGTTTTGGCTTCGGCTTAGGTTTCGGCTTCGGCTCGGGTTTGTGGATCACCACCGGAGCTTCTTTTGGCGGTTCCGGCACCGGTTCAGGTTCGGGTTCCGGTTCGGCGACGGGCTGTGGCGGCGGAGGCGCAACCTGCGGCGGTTCGAGATCCGCTGGCGATACCATCGTCACAGAAATAGGCTGTGCGGGCGCTGGCATTTCAACAACCTGATGAACCGAGGTATAAAGCAAACCCGCCACGACAGCACCGTGAATAACGACAGAAAGCAGCGTCGGCCAGGGAAAGCGGCGAGGTAAATCAAGGGTCATCGAAGTCATAATCATCAACGTTAAAAAACCGAACACTGATTTTAAATGCAAATAGCAATCATATTCAATAAGACACTTTGTCCTGGCGCAATTTAAGCGCAAGAGAGGCCAAAAAAGGCGCATTCAGATCAGGGTTTTAACATTGTTTTTATCTTTACATTGCAGTCAGTTGCCCTTTCACATAACGTTACTGACACTTTTAATGGTTAAGGAGCTTCACCGTGCTTTACGTGATTTACTCTGAAGATGTCGCTGATTCCCTCGAAAAACGCCACTCCGTTCGCCCTGCCCATCTGGCGCGTTTACAACTGCTCCAGGATGAAGGTCGATTACTGACCGCGGGTCCAATGCCTGCGGTAGACAGCAATGACCCTGGCGCTGCCGGTTTCGCGGGCTCCACGGTGATTGCCGAGTTTGAATCCCTGGAAGCGGCTCAGGCCTGGGCTGAGGCAGACCCGTACGTTGCCGCAGGTGTCTATGCGAAGGTGACGGTTCGCCCGTACAAGAAAGTGTTTTGATGCAAGAGTGGCTCCGAAAGGAGCCACTCATCTCTTCAGTGCAGTGACGCTAAGCGCGCCGCAAATCCGACAAACAGCAGCCCAATCAGCCCGTTCCCCAGCTTTGCCAGTTTCTTTTTGGTTTTCAGATAACGCGTGACAAACGCACCAGAGAAGATCAGGAAGCTCATATACATGAAGCTAATCAGCTCCAGCGTGGTCGCGAGGATCAGGAAAGACGTGCCCGTGTTTTTCGCATTCACATCGATGAACTGCACAAAGAACGAGACATAGAACAAAATAGCCTTTGGATTCGTCAGGCTCAGCACCAGCGAGCGTTTCATGATCATGCTCGCAGGCTCGGTTCCGCTCTCATGGGTATTCTTCTGACGGGTGATGACTGACCAGAGCATTTTGCCGCCGAGCCACAGGAGATAGAAAGCACCGAGGTAGCGCACAATATTAAACAGAACCGGGGTCGTCTGGATTAATGCTGCGACGCCCGCCCAGGCCAGAAACATCAGCACTGCATCGCCGATAAATACGCCAGTGGCGGCGAGATACCCTTTTTTAACACCGTGCCCAATACCGGTTTTCAGTACAAACAATGTGTTCGGTCCAGGCACCAGCACGATAAAAAATGCCCCTACAACATAGGTCCAGAAATTAAGTACACCAAACTCCGCAAACACCTCTCCCTCCTTTTGCTAAAAAACGACGGGAATATCACTGCAAATACGATATCCCCAAAAACAGACGCTATTGTACGCCGTTATAGCCATCAAGATAAGTCGCAGCCAGTTCGTTACCAAATAAAACGGCGTCCTTCTCTTCCATTTGAGACGTCCATTTATCCGCGGTATTACCGTCGAAAGCATGCTCCGTTTTCGCCTGTTTCTTCAGTTGATCGCGAATGCTTTGGGCGTACTGGTTTGCCTCAGACAGTGTGCGTCCTGCAGCGCGATCGGTTTTCCCCTGCTCATACAGCTCACGGAACTGAGGGACATTCAGACGATAATTTTGCGATACACTTGACGTAAAATTGCCGCCAGTAAAATTGGTTTTATGCGACACGAAATAATAAGCATGCCTTTCCGGTGACGTTTTACTGCTGGCACAACCGCTCAACACGGCAATCCCAAGAAGGGCAGCAACCACTTTTCCGTTCATCTCTTTTCCTTTTTAGTTTATCCAGTGCGATATCCCGCTGAGCAGTAAATTAATCAACGCGGATAATGACGATAATCCTGCGTTTTCCCTGATCGCATCCAGCGCAAGTAGCACAATAAATACCCAGAGATAAAGATTCATCTTTGAAATGCATAAGATTAAGAGGGCGGAGTATATCGCGGAATGAATCGGGGGAGAGACTGCGAAAAATGATAGCCTGAAAATCAGTGGGCACCTTAACGGTGCCCTGATGGTTCTCAGATAACCTGTGTAGCGAACAGCAACGCGTTACGGTGTCTGGTCATTCCACATTTTCTGATGGCGTGTATACGCATATTGCGGCGGGATTGTGCTTCCAGCCAACGAGCCTTGCGACGACTCACCTGTCGCAACATGCGCCAGCGCCCTACTTCTGTTCTACTGCGCTTCATGTTTACAACTCTTTCTCTAACAGAAACCCCATTATAAACCCAACCCCGCAGCAAACCAGCGCTTTTAACTGGCGTTTTTATTTGCCAGATGATTCCTGATGCGTACACTCATAACAATACGCTTTCAAAAGGATTTTTTTACCTATGACAACCTTCTACACCGTGGTGAGTTGGCTGGTCATTCTGGGATACTGGCTGTTAATCGCGGGTGTGACTTTGCGCATCCTGATGAAGCGCAGAGCCGTACCCTCTGCCATGGCCTGGCTGCTGATAATCTACATCCTGCCGCTGGTGGGGATTATTGCCTATCTCTCTTTCGGTGAGCTTCATCTGGGTAAACGCCGTGCCGAGCGTGCCCGTGCCATGTGGCCTTCAACCGCCAAATGGCTCAACGATCTCAAAGCCTGCAAACATATCTTTGCCGAGGAGAACAGCAGTGTTGCCTCCTCGCTGTTTAAGCTGTGCGAACTCCGTCAGGGTATTGGCGGCGTTAAGGGCAACCAGCTCCAGTTGCTGACCTCCTCGGATGACGTCATGCAGGCCCTCATCCGCGATATTCAACTGGCTCGCCATAATATCGAGATGGTGTTCTATATCTGGCAGCCTGGCGGAATGGCCGATCAGGTTGCAGAATCGCTGATGGCCGCTGCGCGTCGGGGCATTCATTGCCGCCTGTTGCTGGATTCCGCTGGCAGCGTCGCCTTCTTCCGTAGCCCCTGGGCGGGCATGATGCGTAATGCCGGTATTGAAGTGGTTGAGGCGCTGAAGGTCAATCTCTTGCGTGTGTTTCTGCGCCGGATGGACCTTCGCCAGCACCGTAAAATGATCATGATCGACAATTATATTGCCTATACCGGCAGCATGAACATGGTTGACCCGCGGTTCTTCAAGCAGGACTCGGGTGTCGGGCAGTGGGTAGACCTGATGGCGAGAATGGAGGGGCCCATTGCCACCTCGATGGGTATCGTTTATTCCTGCGACTGGGAGATAGAAACCGGGAAACGTATCCTGCCGCCGCCACCGGATGGCAATATCATGCCGTTTGAAGAGGCCAGCGGGCACACCATCCATACTATCGCTTCCGGACCGGGCTTCCCGGAGGACTTGATCCATCAGGCGTTGCTGACGGCCACTTACGCAGCGCGTGAATATTTGATCATGACCACCCCCTACTTTGTTCCCAGCGATGACCTGCTGCACGCCATCTGTACCGCGGCACAGCGCGGTGTCGATGTGAGTATCATCTTGCCACGCAAAAATGACTCGCTTCTGGTGGGCTGGGCCAGCCGGGCATTCTTCAGTGAACTGCTGGCTGCGGGGGTTAAAATCTACCAGTTTGAAGGCGGATTACTCCACACCAAGAGCGTGCTTGTCGACGGCGAGTTAAGTCTGGTGGGTACGGTTAACCTGGATATGCGCAGTCTGTGGCTGAACTTTGAAATCACACTGGTGATCGATGATGCCGGCTTTGGCGGCGATCTGGCCGCGGTCCAGGATGATTATATCTCCCGCTCGCGACTGCTGGATGCCAGACTGTGGGTTAAACGCCCGCTGTGGCAGAGAATTACCGAACGACTGTTTTACTTCTTTAGTCCGTTGCTGTAAAACGTGCCCAACGATGTTAAACAGGTAGTCATCATGGAAATGGATCTGAACAATCGCCTGACCGAAGACGAAACGCTCGAACAGGCCTATGACATTTTTCTCGAACTGGCGGTTGATAACCTCGATCCCGCAGACGTGATCCTCTTTAATCTCCAGTTTGAAGAGCGCGGGGGCGCCGAGTTGTTCGACCCTTCTGAAGACTGGGCTGAACATGTGGATTTCGACCTCAATCCTGACTTCTTTGCCGAAGTGGTGATTGGCCTGGCCGATGAAGATGGCGGTGAAATTAACGACATCTTCGCCCGCGTCCTGCTGTGTCGCGAGAAAGACCACAAGCTGTGTCATATTCTCTGGCGCGAATAATAAAAAAGGCTGCGATTGCAGCCTTTTTTATTTAATCCGGTAACTCACTTCCGCACTGATTACAAAACCGCGCGCTGTGTTCATGTTCACCCTGGTGACATTTCGGGCATTTTCGTTGCGCCTTACGGTTCTGAAAAGCACTGCTCATGTGCGTAGTAATGAGCCCTGTCGGGACCGCAATCACCGAATAACCAATCAGAATCAGTACCGAGGCGACAATCCGTCCCAGCGGAGTGTGAGGAGCTATATCACCATAGCCAACGGTCGTAACGGTCACAATCGCCCAATAGACAGAAGCATTCAGCGTTGAGAAGCCATTCTTCGGCCCTTCTATCAAATACATCAACGCGCCGAATATCACCATGACGATGGCAATAAATGAATAGAACAGGATCAGCTGATGCCGCGCGCTGACGATTGCACTCCAGAATATCCGCAATGACGGCATAAACCGCAGCAGTTTAAGAATGCGTAACACCCGAATAACGCGCATCGCTCGCCAGGCAAAAACATAGCTCAGACTGATTTCCGGCCATAGCCACATGACATAGAGCGGCAGGATCGTGGCTAAATCAATAAATCCCCAGAAGCTGAAGACATATTTGGCCGGGTCAGGCCAACAGAATACCCGTAGGAAATATTCAGCGGTAAAGACCAGCGTAATGACCAGCTCCAGCCAGACAAAAAGATGCCATTCTTCCAGCGTCAGGTGATACTGCGTTCCGACGCCCGATTCGATAAAAATGATCGCCACGCTGAGCAGCGCAAACAGGGCGCAGAGGGCTTCAAAACGCCGTCCGGTTACCGTTTCAGGATCGAATAAAAGATGATAGAGCCGCCGACGGACGGAGGTGAATAATCGCGACACATTAACCTCGCAAATAATAAGGGCTGACATCATGTCAGCCCTTGCGATTATAACGGGTCTACTTTCAGGCAGGAAACCGCATGTCGGAAACTGCCCTCCAGAACCGGACGTGTTTTTGCACATTCCGGCCCGGCCATCGGGCATCGCGTACGGAATACACAACCGGACGGTGGGTTAATCGGGGACGGTAATTCACCTTCCAGAAGCTGGATGGTTTTATTTTTTTCCAGATCCGGATCGGGAATCGGTACCGCAGACATCAGTGCCCGGGTATAGGGGTGCAGTGGGTTATGGTACACCTCATCGTAAGTCCCTAATTCCACCGCATGACCCAGATACATCACCAGTACGCGGTCAGAAATGTGTTTCACCACCGCGAGGTCATGCGCAATGAAGATCAGCGACAGCCCCATTTCACGTTGCAGTTTCTGCAGCAGGTTAACCACCTGCGCCTGAATAGAGACGTCCAGCGCCGAGACGGGCTCGTCACAGATAATCAGCTTCGGCTCAAGGATCAGTGCGCGGGCGATACCGATACGCTGGCACTGACCACCAGAGAATTCGTGCGGGTAACGGTTGACGAGGTTAGGCAACAAGCCCACTTTCATCATCATTGCCTTCACACGGTCGCGTACTTCCTGACGCGGCATCTTCGGATGATAGGTCCGCAGTGGCTCAGCAATGATCTCCCCAATGGTCATACGCGGGTTCAATGAGGCCAGCGGATCCTGGAAAATCATCTGGATGTCGCTACGTACATCGCGCCACTCGTCTGGCTTCATGCCCAGCAGATCTTTACCCAGCCAGGCAACTTTGCCGTCGGTGGCTTTTACGAGGCCTATGATGGCACGCGCAAATGTGGATTTACCGCAACCGGACTCACCCACCACCCCCAGGGTTTCCCCTTCATACAGACGAAGCGTTACGCCATCGACCGCTTTCAGGGTTTTCGGCGGCTGCCAGAACCACTGTTTTCCGTCTTTAATGTCGAAATGCACCTTAAGGTCAGCAATTTCGAGCAGGACATTTCTTTTTTCATCTAATGCGTTCATACCAGATCCTCCTGCGGCTTAAAGCAGGCGCGCAGACGGCCTGGTGCAAACTCTTCCAGCGGCGGCGCGGTATTGCAGATTTCCATCGCGTGCGGGCAGCGTGGCTGGAACGGACAGCCTTTCGGCAGACGCAGCAGGTTTGGCGGGTTGCCAGGGATGGTCAGCAGGGATTCCCCTTCTGCATCGAGGCGCGGCACCGCATTCAGCAGACCAATGGAGTAAGGGTGTGCAGGCTGGTAGAACACGTCGCGCGCCTTACCATATTCCATGGTGCGACCGGCATACATCACCAGTACCTTGTCACAGATACCGGCCACGACGCCCAGATCGTGAGTGATCATGATAATCGCGGTGTTGAACTCACGCTTAAGCTCGTTCAGCAGCGTCATGATCTGTGCCTGGACGGTCACATCAAGCGCGGTGGTCGGTTCATCGGCAATCAGCAGTTTTGGCCGGCACATCAGCGCCATCGCAATCATGACACGCTGACGCATACCGCCGGAGAACTCATGCGGGAACATGCGCATACGCTTGCGCGCTTCCGGCATTTTCACCGCGTCGAGCATTTTGACGGACTCCTCAAAGGCTTCTGCTTTGCCCAAGCCTTTGTGCAGCATCAGCACTTCCATCAGCTGCTCGCCGACACGCATATACGGGTTCAGCGAGGTCATCGGGTCCTGGAATATCATCGAAATCTGCTCAGCGCGCAGCTTGTTCAGCTCGTATTCCGGCAGGTTGAGGATCTCACGCCCGTTGAATTTGGCGGAACCGCCAATGACACCGTTAGACGCCAGCAGCCCCATCAACGCAAAGGCGGTTTGGGATTTACCGGAACCCGACTCGCCCACGATCCCCAGCGTTTCACCCGCACGCAGGTTGAAGTTGAGATCGTTCACGGCGGTCACATCGCCATCCGGCGTTTTAAAGGTCACGCGGAGGTCTTTTACGTCCAGCAGAAGGTTACCCTGCTGTTGCGCCTGTGGCGCAGTGGCCGTTTCAATAATCGTCATGACGGCGCTCCTTAACGGTCTTTCGGGTCGAGGGCATCACGCAGGCCATCGCCGATAAAGTTGAAACAAAACAGGGTGACGACCAGGAAGCCCGCCGGGTACAGAAGCAACCACGGTGAGACTTCCATTGAGTTTGCACCATCACTCAGAAGCGCGCCCCAGCTGCTCAGTGGCTCTTGTGTACCCAGGCCCAGGAAGCTCAGGAAAGATTCAAACAGGATCATGCTTGGTACCAGCAGCGAGGCATATACCACCACCACGCCGAGCACGTTAGGAACGATATGGCGAACCACAATATTACCGGTGGAGACACCGCCCACCTGCGCCGCTTCGATAAACTCTTTACGCTTAAGACTCAGCGTCTGACCACGAACGATTCGCGCCATATCCAGCCAGGACACCATCCCGATTGCCACGAAGATCAACAGGATATTCTGGCCAAAGAAGGTCACCAGCAGGATAACGAAGAACATGAACGGGAAGGAGTTTAAGATTTCCAGCATACGCATCATGACGGAGTCCACTTTACCGCCAAGGTAGCCTGAGAGTGAGCCGTAAAGCGTACCCACGATCACCGCCACCAGGGCGGCAGCAATACCGACCATCAGCGAAATACGGCCACCGATAGCGACACGCACCAGCAGGTCGCGCCCTGAGGAATCCGTACCAAAATAGTGCCCGGACGTCATATCGGGTGCGCTGGACATCATGCCCCAGTCGGTGTCGAAATAGGTAAATTGCGACAGAATCGGCGCCAGGGTGACAAACAGCGCGATGAGCACCAGAACAACCAGACTGGCGACCGCGGCACGGTTATGCATAAAGCGACGACGGGCGTCTTGCCAGAGGCTACGACCTTCTACTTCCAGTTTTTCACTGAAGTTTTCCAGCGCCTCGCTGTTTTTCTTACTCAACATCATGGCGTGCTCCAGTATCAGTAACGGATTTTCGGGTCGATAACGGCATACAGCACATCGACGATAGCGTTAAACAAAATGGTCAGTGCGCCGACAAGGATTGTCAGGCTCAGTACCAGTGAATAGTCGCGGTTCAGCGCGCCATTAACGAACAGTTGACCAATGCCCGGCAGACCGTAAATGGTTTCGATAACCATTGAGCCGGTGATGATCCCAACGAATGCCGGCCCCAGGTAGGAGAGCACGGGCAGGAGCGCAGGCTTGAGCGCATGGCGGAATATAATCCGGCGCATCGGCAGCCCTTTCGCACGCGCGGTACGGATGAAGTTCGAGTGCAGGACTTCAATCATGGAACCGCGGGTGATACGCGCGATACTGGCGATATAGGCCAGGGAAAGTGCCACCATTGGCAAAATCATGAACTTCAGCGCCCCACCGTTCCAGCCGCCTCCGGGCAGCCATTTCAGCGTAATGGCAAATATCATCACCAGTAATGGCGCGACAACGAAGCTGGGTATAACCACCCCGGTCATCGCCACCCCCATTACGGTATAATCCCATTTGGTATTTTGTTTGAGCGCGGCAATAACGCCCGCGGTGACGCCGAGAACGACGGCAAGGATGAATGCCGCAGCACCCAGTTTCGCCGAGACAGGGAAGCTGGACGCCACCAGGTCGTTAACGGAATAGTCTTTGTATTTGAATGACGGCCCAAAATCACCGTGCGCCAGTTGCTTCAGATAGTTGAAGTACTGCGTGGAGATAGGATCGTTTAAGTGATACTTCGCTTCGATATTGGCCATCACTTCCGGTGGCAGCGTACGTTCACCGGTAAATGGACTTCCTGGCGCGAGACGCATCATAAAGAAGGAAATCGTAATTAGAATAAATAACGTTGGTATCGCTTCTAAGCAGCGACGCAGGATAAATTTCAACATTGCCCGTACCTTCTGGCGTGTGCCTGATGAATGTTACAAAGTAGACACAGTGGGGCAAGCCAGGCCTGCCCCACGTATTGCCATTAATGCTTGATAATATAAAGATTCTTAACGGAAATATTATCCAACGGGTCTTTACCGGTATAACCCCCTACCCACGGTTTCACCAGGCGGGCGTTAACGTAGTAATAGACCGGTACAATTGCAGAGTCTTTATCGAGCTGCTCTTCTGATTTCGCGTACAGATCAGCGCGCTGCGCATCGTCTGTGACTTTCAGCGTATCAGTAATGATCTTATCGAATGCCGGGCTCTTATAGTGCGCGGTGTTATTCGAACTGTCACTCAGCATGGTGTTCAGGAAGGATGTTGGTTCGTTATAGTCCGCACACCAGCCGGCACGCGCCACGTCGAACGTCCCCTGATGGCGGGTATCCAGGAAGGTTTTCCACTCCTGGTTTTCCAGCTTCACGTTCACGCCCAGGTTTTTCTTCCAGATAGACGCGACGGCGATAGCCAGTTTTTTATGCAGGTCAGACGTGTTGTACAGCAGGTTAAACGTCAGCGGCTTGTCAGCGGTATAACCGGCTTCAGCCAGCAGTTTTTTCGCTTCTTCGTTACGTTTTTCCTGTGACCACTTGAACCACTCAGGCTCAACCAGTTTCATACCGTCGGTATAAGGAGGGGTATAGCTGTATGCCGGCAGGTCGCCCTGGTTTTTCACTTTGTTCACGATAATATCGCGATCCAGTGCCAGCTTGAGCGCTGTACGCACGCGCACATCAGTGAATGGTGCTTTCTGGTTGTTGATTTCGTAGTAGTAAGTGCAGAGATACGGATCAACATGCACTTCTTTCGGGATCTCTTTTTTCAGCTTCTGGAACAGTTCAATCGGCATGTTGTTATAGGTCATGTCGATTTCGCCGCTGCGGTAACGGTTAACGTCAGTAACTTCAGAAGAGATTGGCAGGTAGGTTACCTGATTAATGACGGTTTTCGCGTTATCCCAGTACTGCGGGTTACGCTCCAGAACCATACGTTCGTTGACCACCCAGTCTTTCAGTTTATAAGCACCGTTGGTCACGATATTGGCAGGCTGAGTCCATTTTTCACCAAATTTTTCCACCGCAGATTTGGGTACCGGGGAAACGGACGGGTGAACCAGTAATTTGTAGAAGTACGGAACAGGCTCGCTCAACGTCACTTCAAAGGTATTGGCATCAATCGCTTTCACACCCAGGTCGGTGACCGGTTTTTTACCGGCGATGATGTCATCAATATTGGCGATGTGGCCATATTGCAGGTAGCTCGCATACGGAGAGGCGGTGGTTGGATTCGCCAGACGCTGCCAGCTATACACGAAATCTTCGGCGGTAACCGGCGTACCGTCGGACCATTTCGCATCTTTACGCAGATGGAAGGTCCAAACTTTGAAATCTTTATTTTCCCATTTTTCCGCCACACCCGGTGCCGGGTGGCCGTCTACGTCGGTCACCAGCAAGCCTTCGAACAGGTCGCGGTTGACGTTAGACTCCGGAACACCTTCAATTTTGTGCGGGTCAAGAGACTGCACTTCCGCACCGTTGTTACGAACCAGCGTCTGTTTCTCAGCCAGTTGAACGCCTGCAGGAACGTCCGCAGCCATTGCAGCGTTGCCCGCGATTAGCGCAGTTAAAATCCCCGCCGCTACCAGATTTTTTTTTGTGATGATGGACATTGTGTTGGTACTCCACTCATTATAATTACTGGCCTTCGCCAGCTGTGTAATCCCCTGTTGGGGCCTGTACAGCGCAGGAGTTTTTTTTGCTGCTGTCAGGTTCTTCTTTTTACTTCTTGCTATCACCGACTTTTTTATTACTGACCGCTCGTATGGCCGTCTTGCGTCGATTCTTCACAGGTCTCCCCTGTCTGAGGCCTGTGCTGGATATCTGAGAAGAGGACTATATGAAAATAATTCTCATCTGCTTGTTTTATGCTGCAAAATATTAGGCCGGAAAGTATCAAATGGCGTAAACGCGCGCCAATACATTTTGCAAATTTGTTAAGCAATTCTCTTTTACGGTGAGTACCGTATCTCGGGGGGCAGCCCTGCCTGACATCAAATACCGCATAAAAACATTGGTATTCAATATGATAGAGAAAACATTCTCTACAAGCGCGTCGCTGCGCTATCATCGAGTGGTTTTGTACAAAAATTTAACAACTGATTATTATTTAGCACATTCCTCTAGGGGAACGTTGAAATTACTAATATCATTTCGGTTATGACTCAGCAAGCCCCAGAGTATCATGTGAGTAAAATAACAGATCGATTGAAGGTTTTATGCGCAGAGAGGCACGAGGTAAATTGATAACTTATTGAAATATAAGAAAAGCGGATTATTAGTAGAATTTATTATGATATGTGAGCATTTCAACTTTAGTTATATGATTTGCTGATAATCACGTAAAAAAACGGAGCCTCAGGCCCCGTTCTTTCATTTGAAATATTAGTGCAGTAAGCCGGGGAAAATGCTTTTAATACCGGTGACAATAAATTCGATGCCTAACGCCATCAACAACAGGCCCATAATACGCGTAATGACGTTGATGCCCGTTTGCCCCAGCCAGCGCACCAGCCAGGGTGCCATGCGGAAAACACCCCAACAACACAGTGCGAAGATAGCGATGGCGACAGAAAAGCCAATCAGGTGCATCAGGCTATGGTAACGTGTCCCCCAGACAATGGTGGAACTGATCGCACCAGGCCCTGCCATTAAAGGCAACGCAAGCGGGACCACGCCGATACTTTCGCGAATGGCGGTTTCTGATTTCTCCTGTTTGTTCTGCTTATCCTCACCCAGCTTACCGCTGATCATCGACATGGCAATGGTCACCACCAGGATGCCACCCGCGATGCGGAAAGAATCAATTGAAATGCCGAACAGCTGGAGAATGGCATCACCCAGGAAAAGCGAGGTGAGCAAGATAATGGCCACTGACAGGTTAGCGGTGAGGTTGGTTTTGTTCCTGGCCGCCGCCGTCTGGTAACTGGTCATACTAATGAAGACAGGGATGATCCCTACCGGGTTGACCAGGGCAAACAGACCAATAAAAAATTTAAAATACGTTGGAAAATCAAAGAGCGTTTGGATCACGTTTTGCTCCGCTTATGCACATGCCCGGGACTGACACTTTGTCATGAAAAATCGCGCTGAAGATACGCTTTTTATGAGCATACTTCACCAGAAATCTGTGCCTAAACGTTATCCTTTCAGGATGTTAAACAGATGTAGAATCAGTGATAGCATCACTTCCAATAGTTACTTAATTATTTAACACTGGAAATATCTACAATAAATAACCCTGCTGAAAGGTATCAGCTTGGGGAAAAATTGACGCAGATCATGATTTTCGTACTCAGAAGTGAGTAATCTTGATTACGCCCCCCAGGAAGGTCACCTGTCACAAAGGGATGATGTTAAGGTAAGGCTCTTTTAGTAAGTTAGCGCGCCAGAGCATAAAGTAACTCTTTGTTTTACTTTATCTAACGCAAGTCGTAGTGGCTCTGTCTATACTGTCAGACGTATCGAGCGCTGGTTTACTAAAAGAGTTTAAACATTATCAGGAGAGCATTATGGCTGTTACTAATATCGCTGAACTGAACGCACTCGTCGAGCGCGTGAAAAAAGCCCAGCGTGAATACGCCAATTTCACCCAAGAACAGGTTGATAAAATCTTCCGCGCGGCCGCTCTGGCTGCTGCAGATGCTCGAATCCCTCTCGCTAAAATGGCCGTTGCTGAATCCGGCATGGGTATCGTTGAAGATAAAGTGATCAAAAACCACTTTGCTTCAGAGTATATCTATAACGCCTATAAAGATGAGAAGACTTGCGGCGTCCTGGCTGAAGATCATACCTTCGGTACCATCACCATTGCTGAACCTATCGGTATTATTTGCGGTATCGTTCCAACGACTAACCCAACGTCTACTGCCATCTTCAAATCGCTGATCAGTCTGAAGACCCGTAACGCAATCATCTTCTCCCCTCACCCACGTGCTAAAGATGCCACCAACAAAGCAGCGGATATCGTGCTGCAGGCTGCTATCGCTGCGGGTGCGCCAAAAGATCTGATCGGCTGGATCGACCAACCGTCTGTTGAACTGTCTAACGCCCTGATGCACCACCCGGACATTAACCTGATCCTGGCAACCGGTGGTCCTGGCATGGTTAAAGCAGCATACAGCTCCGGTAAACCGGCTATCGGTGTAGGTGCGGGTAACACGCCTGTTGTTATCGACGAAACGGCCGATATTAAACGTGCTGTTGCATCTGTACTGATGTCTAAAACCTTCGACAACGGTGTTATCTGTGCGTCTGAACAGTCCGTTGTTGTTGTAGACTCCGTCTATGATGCAGTTCGCGAACGTTTCGCCAGCCACGGCGGCTACATGCTGCAAGGCAAAGAGCTGAAAGCCGTTCAGGATATCATTCTGAAAAACGGCGCGCTGAACGCCGCCATCGTTGGTCAGCCAGCCTATAAAATCGCTGAACTCGCCGGCTTTACCGTTCCGGCAACCACCAAGATTCTGATCGGCGAAGTTAAAGTTGTCGACGAAAGCGAACCGTTCGCTCATGAAAAACTCTCGCCTACGCTTGCTATGTACCGTGCGAAAGATTTCGAAGACGCGGTAGTAAAAGCGGAGAAACTGGTTGCAATGGGGGGTATCGGTCATACCTCTTGCCTGTACACCGACCAGGATAACCAGCCAGAGCGCGTTGCTCACTTCGGTCAGATGATGAAAACTGCGCGCATCCTGATTAACACCCCGGCTTCTCAGGGTGGTATCGGTGACCTGTACAACTTCAAGCTCGCACCTTCCCTGACTCTGGGTTGTGGTTCCTGGGGTGGTAACTCCATCTCTGAAAACGTTGGTCCAAAACACCTGATCAACAAGAAAACCGTTGCTAAGCGAGCTGAAAACATGTTGTGGCACAAACTTCCGAAATCTATCTACTTCCGCCGTGGCTCTCTGCCAATCGCGCTGGATGAAGTGATTACTGATGGCCACAAACGTGCGCTCATCGTGACTGACCGTTTCCTGTTCAACAACGGCTACGCAGACCAGATCACTTCTGTTCTGAAAGCGGCTGGCGTTGAAACTGAAGTGTTCTTTGAAGTTGAAGCTGACCCAACCCTGACCGTAGTACGTAAAGGTGCTGAACTGGCGAACTCCTTCAAACCCGATGTGATCATCGCACTGGGTGGTGGTTCCCCAATGGACGCCGCGAAAATCATGTGGGTTATGTACGAGCACCCAGAAACACACTTCGAAGAACTGGCGCTGCGCTTTATGGACATCCGTAAACGTATCTACAAGTTCCCGAAAATGGGCGTAAAAGCGAAAATGATCGCCGTTACTACCACTTCCGGTACAGGTTCAGAAGTCACGCCGTTTGCTGTTGTAACCGACGATGCAACCGGTCAGAAATACCCACTGGCTGACTACGCGCTGACGCCAGATATGGCTATCGTTGATGCCAACCTGGTCATGGAAATGCCGAAATCACTCTGTGCGTTCGGTGGTCTGGATGCAGTGACTCACGCCCTGGAAGCTTACGTTTCCGTCCTGGCTTCTGAGTTCTCTGACGGTCAGGCTCTGCAAGCTCTGAAACTGCTGAAAGAAAACCTGCCAGCGTCTTATAATGAAGGGTCTAAAAACCCGGTTGCCCGTGAACGTGTTCACAGTGCAGCAACCATCGCCGGTATCGCGTTTGCTAACGCCTTCCTGGGTGTTTGCCACTCAATGGCACACAAACTGGGTTCACAGTTCCACATTCCTCACGGTCTGGCGAACGCCCTGTTGATCAGCAACGTTATCCGTTATAACGCGAACGACAACCCAACCAAGCAGACTGCTTTCAGCCAGTACGACCGTCCACAGGCACGTCGTCGTTACGCTGAAATCGCAGACCACCTGGGTCTGAGCGCACCGGGCGACCGTACTGCGGCGAAGATTGAGAAACTGCTGGCATGGCTGGAAAGTCTTAAAGCTGAGCTGGGTATTCCTAAATCTATCCGTGAAGCGGGCGTTCAGGAAGCTGACTTCCTCGCGCATGTTGATAAGCTGTCTGAAGATGCATTCGATGACCAGTGTACCGGTGCTAACCCGCGCTACCCGCTGATCTCTGAGCTGAAACAGATCCTGCTGGATACCTTCTACGGCCGCGAGTTCAAAGAAAATGACACTGTTGCTGTGAAAGTAGACTCACCTGTCATTAAAGCTGACAAGAAAGCGAAGAAAAACGCGTAACTGACAGCCTGATAAAAAACCCGCCTCTGGCGGGTTTTTTTATGTCTGCATTTTACTGTGAAGGATTATTTGCGGTTGTCAGGCTGAAGCGCCGTCAGTGAGCCGACAATCAACGCTTCCTTATAATGCTTACGGCACACTGATACGTAGCGTTCATTGCCACCTATCACTACCTGCTCGCCATCAGCATAGGGTTTTCCGGCCTGGTCGAGGCGAAGCACCATGCTGGCTTTACGGCCGCAAAAACAGATGGTTTTAAGTTCAACGAGTTTATCCGACCACGCAAGTAAATACTGGCTGCCGGCAAATAGCTCACCACGAAAGTCAGTGCGCAACCCATAGCACAGAACGGGAATATCAAGCTCATCGACAACCTCTGAAAGCGCATGAACTTGCTCACGCGTCAGAAACTGGCTTTCATCAACCAGAACACAATGGATGGGCTGTGAAGCATGCGCTGTGCGGATATCCTCCAGCAGGTCAGTTTGCGGGTTAAACAGCCTCGCAGGCGATGAGAGGCCTATTCTGGAACTCACCTTCCCTGCACCGAAGCGGTCGTCAATTTCAGCCGTATAAACAACGGTACGCATCCCACGTTCCTGGTAATTGTATGAGGATTGCAGTAGCGCTGTCGATTTCCCGGCATTCATTGCCGAATAGTAGAAATAAAGTTGTGCCATTGGCCGTAAAACCCTAATCAATGTGTAATATTACCGATGATTCATTGTACCATATTTTGTCTGGTTATCAGCGATACGACGCACAGACTATGCGGTTCAGCGCGAGGTTTACCGCCGGCATTTTGCAAAAATACTGCGTTAAAACATGAAGTAAACGCATCCACCCCAGCCAATATGTTATAGGGCCAGCCAAACATAACACTTCATTTTATAGTGGAATCATCGTTCATTAAAATTCACTATTTATTAACTATTTCTGCCTTAGCATACCCGGTGTAAACTAATACAAAAGGCTGATATTTATCCGCCGCAACTATAATTCCTGAGGCAAATGTCACAAAAAAAAGATGCAATCGACTGCGTTAAGCCACTTTACGTGATAACAAGCGAGACTGGCGGGTTATGAAATTTAAGTTAGCGTAATTAATAATAGCGGCAATATTCACTATTTTTTGAATTCCTTACATTCCCAGCTATTGCACAACTGAATTTATCGCTCTATTATTAGGACAACAAACCACCCCCCATTATAAGTTTGAGATTACTACAATGAGCGAAGCACTTAAAATTCTGAACAACATCCGTACTCTTCGTGCGCAGGCAAGAGAATGTACCCTCGAAACGCTTGAAGAAATGCTGGAAAAATTAGAAGTTGTAGTTAATGAACGTCGCGAAGAAGAAAGCGCTGCTGCTGCTGAAATCGAAGAGCGTACTCGTAAACTGCAGCAATATCGTGAAATGCTGATTGCTGATGGTATCGATCCAAATGAATTGCTGAACAGCATGGCTGCAGCTAAAACCGGTACCAAAGCAAAACGCGCTGCTCGTCCTGCTAAATATAGCTATGTTGACGAGAACGGCGAAACTAAAACCTGGACCGGCCAGGGTCGTACTCCTGCTGTTATCAAGAAAGCAATGGACGAGCAAGGTAAACAGCTGGATGACTTCCTGATCAAGGATTAATCATCTCGCTTCCAGAAAAATCCCGCGTAATGCGGGATTTTTTTTACCCGCAATTTACCGCAAACATCCCCTTACACTCTGTCATAAAGCGTTATTTGGCTATTTAGCTTGCCTTACAATCGGACGTGATGACGGTGTGTTATGGGCATAAAAAAACCGGTGGGCAGAGCCTCACCGGTTCAGATCAAATGAAGCCTGAGTTATTTCTTAATACCCGCGCTCTCTTTGAGCCAGGCTTTAAATTCTTCACCGAGCGTATTGTGGCGAATGCCATATTCTACAAACGCCTGCATATAACCGAGCTTATTACCGCAGTCATGGCTCTTACCTTTCATATGGTAAGCTTCAACGGTCTCTTTCTCGATCAGCATATCAATGGCATCGGTAAGCTGGATTTCATCACCCGCTCCTGGAGGCGTTTTCGCCAGCAGAGGCCAGATTTCAGCACTCAGGACATAACGACCTACAACCGCCAGATTAGAAGGCGCTACGTCGGCCTTAGGCTTCTCAACCACGCCAATCATCGGCACGCTCTCACCCGGTTCAAGGTTAACGCCTTTGCAGTCAACAACACCGTAAGCGGTAACATCATCCACAGGTTCAACCATGATCTGGCTGCTGCCTGTTTCATCGAAGCGTTTGATCATCTCAGCCAGATTGTCCTGAGAAAGATCTGATTCATATTCGTCCAGAATAACGTCAGGCAGGATCACCGCAACAGGCTCATCGCCTACAACGGGATGCGCACACATGACTGCGTGGCCCAGACCTTTAGCCAGCCCCTGACGCACCTGCATAATGGTGACGTGTGGCGGGCAAATAGACTGAACTTCTTCCAGCAGCTGGCGCTTAACACGTTTTTCCAGCATGGCTTCGAGTTCAAAACTTGTATCGAAATGGTTTTCGATAGAGTTTTTTGATGAATGTGTAACCAGCACAATTTCAGTAATGCCGGCCGCGATACATTCGTTAACGACATACTGAATTAATGGCTTATCAACCAGAGGCAGCATCTCTTTAGGAATCGCCTTAGTTGCTGGTAACATCCTGGTCCCCAATCCCGCTACCGGGATGACGGCCTTTCTGACTTTCGAATTTAGGGCAGCCATTCAAATTCTCCTGAGCTGTTCAAGTTTTGAACTTTTATGCAATAAATAACGCGTTAAGTATATCAGCCTCATCCCGCAGTCCGGGTCTGAAAAGAACGCGTTGCCGATCAATTAGGACAAATACGCATGATTCCGGGCAGCGATAGTAGCACTCCCCGTAAATCACAGGTAAAGCAATCTTAAAATTAAGATCCAACTGCTTATTCCGTGGACAACATTAAGCGTAGCCGTCCCCCGGCACCCCAAATTTGGCACTGCCAGGAGGAACAGCGATGGCTAATTTGATTAAGATAAGCCGTACCCAATGTTCCAAGCGGGACACCGTTACTGACCTGAATATGATGTTCCCCGGTATTCAGCGAGGCATTAAGCCCCGCGGAAACGAGGATAAGATTTTTCAAACCGCTGTGGTAATAACCTACCAACAGCGGAAACTGTCCGGGTAAATTGGCCTGACGAAAAAGCTGGTTTACCTGTTTGAGTAAACTGCCTAACTCGGGAAGCCGCTGTCCCTGATGGGAGAGTTGTTCCTGCAGCAACCCGTTAAATAGCGCGCGAAGTAATAACGCGGCTAATACACCATTATCCCCTGCCCGAGTGACATCAAGACAATAAAATGCAAGGTCTGAATCCGATAATGGCGCAATATCGAGCACCAGCCCTGGCTGGTCAGCGGCCACCAGCTGGCGATAATTCACACGACAGTGAGAAATATTTTGTTGCACCGGCGGTTGAAGTTCTTGCAACAGTTTCGCCGCCGCAGGGGGATTACTCACTAAGGCGTCCCAGTCCTGGAAAAGGCGTTCCTCTTCCTCAACCCGGGAATTAAACATATTGGGATAAAGACAGGCTAAGACGGTTTCACGAAGCCGGTTAAGATCTTTAACCGGTTTAAGCAGAATATCCTGAACCCCCAGACGCAAGGCTTTGGCTATATCCGCCATGTTCTCTGTGGCGGAAATCACCAGTATCGGCATCTGGTTGGCTTCATTGCGCAGATGTTCGACCAGCTTCAGTCCATTCATCCGTGGCATCTCAAGGTCACAAATCATCAGATCAGGCGTGATATTGACCATTTTTTCCAGCGCGTCGATGCCATCGTCAGCCAGTGAAGTATTTGCCCCCAGTGATGATAACCACGAATCCAGTAGCGATCGGAAAACGGGCTCGTCTTCAACAATCAAAATGTGTTTTCCGGCCAATGGCTTCGTCATGGTTCCTCCCCTGGCTGACAGTAACTACATAGTGGCATGCTATCGGCACTGTCGCCTGTCAGATTTTGCTGAAGTAGTCAAAAAAAGGTGCTTAACGTGCTGTTCGCACAAAAGGCAGCAACTCATCTATTTTCTTTTCGACGGCTAACGAGCCCGCTGCGATGGCGGCCTCAGCCCGATGGAAATCAAGGGTAGAAATTTGCGGACAATACGGCTGAAGCAGAATATCCGGCGGGTCGCCAGCCATGCGGTTGCGCTTGAGGCGGTTCTCCAGGACCTGGATTGAGGTCGTCATAATTTCAATCGCCGTGGGTGCAGTTACCGCACGCCGGGCGGTCATGCGCCCGAGACGTCCGCGCAGACGCTCATGCCAGGCCAGTTTTTCGCCCTCGGCATCTTCACTCTGAAGATTGACTGGCATCAGGTCTTGTTGCATCAGATGAGCGTCGTGCTGTAAATCCACAGCAATAACAATATCGGCACCCATAGCGCGGGTCAGGGAAATGGGGACCGGGTTAACAACGCCTCCGTCGACAAGCCAGTAACCGTTGTGCGGAACAGGGGCCATTAAGCCCGGCATGCTGCAGGACGCGCGAACGGCAAGATGGATATCCCCTTCGGTAAGCCAGAGTTCGCGGCCGGTACTGAGGTTCGTCGCAACGGCACCGAAGGGTAACTGACAATGACTGAAGTCATCGAGAGGCATAATCTGACGGAACTGGTTAAAGACCCGTTCACCGCGCAACAACCCACCGCGCTGCCACGAGAGATCCATCAGGCGCAATACGTCCCAGTAACTGAAGGAGCGTACCCAGGTTTCAAGTTCCGGAAGCTTTCCACACGCGTATGCGGACCCCACAAGCGATCCGATTGAACACCCTGCAACAATATCAACGTCAATGCCCATCTGCTTTAAGGCATTTATCACGCCGATGTGCGACCATCCCCGGGCTGCACCTGAGCCCAGCGCCAGTCCAATTTTAACCTTTCTCATTAGCCCTGTTTTACGTCCCCTGGATTCCTGACATAGCATCAACGCAACTGCTCAGTTAACATGGTGCTACCCGAAGCGTTTAACGCCCTTATTTTTTGTTCCAGGAAGAGAATCGTGTCTCAACTCTGCCCTTGTGGTAGCGCTCTGGAGTATAGCCTATGTTGCCAGCGATATCTGTCTGGCGATCAGGTTGCACCAGACCCGTCACACCTCATGCGTTCACGGTATACTGCTTTTGTGATCAAAGACGCAGACTACCTGATTAAAACCTGGCACCCATCCTGCCACGCTGCCGATTTCAGACAGGATATTGAAGCCGGGTTTGCTAATACCCAATGGCTCGGCCTTACCGTCTATGAATCGTCAACGGGAAGTGATGCTGATGAAGGTTATGTCAGCTTCGTTGCCCGCTTTATCGAACGCAATAAGCCCGGTGCCATTATCGAACGTTCCCGGTTCTTAAAGGAAAGCGGGCAATGGTATTATATTGACGGAACGCGCCCACAGTTTGGTCGTAACGATCCCTGCCCTTGTGGTTCAGGTAAAAAATTTAAAAAGTGTTGCGGGCAGTAATGCCTGACAACCCAGACTTCGCAAATACTCAAACAGGATTTCCCGGCGATGCAATCACTACAACGTAAAGTTCTGCGCACCATCTGTCCCGATCAAAAAGGGCTGATCGCACGAATTACCAACATTTGTTATAAGCATGAACTGAATATCGTGCAGAACAACGAGTTCGTTGACCACCGTACCGGACGCTTCTTTATGCGTACCGAACTCGAAGGGATTTTCAACGACACCACCCTGCTTGCCGATCTCGACAGCGCGCTGCCTGAAGGCTCCGTGCGTGAATTGACACCCGCTGGCCGTCGTCGCGTTGTTATTCTTGTGACGAAAGAAGCCCACTGTCTTGGCGATCTGTTGATGAAAGCAAACTACGGTGGCCTCGATGTTGAAATCGCTGCCGTTATCGGTAACCACGAGACGCTGCGCACGCTGGTTGAACGTTTTGATATTCCGTTTGAGCTGGTCAGCCATGAAGGCCATACCCGTGAAGAACATGACAACCTGATGGCCAATGCTATCGAAGCGCATAACCCGGATTACGTGGTACTGGCGAAATACATGCGTGTGCTGACCCCATCCTTCGTGGCGCGTTTCCCGAACAAGATCATCAACATCCATCACTCATTCCTGCCAGCCTTTATCGGTGCACGTCCTTATCACCAGGCGTACGAACGCGGTGTGAAAATCATCGGCGCCACCGCGCACTACGTGAATGACAACCTGGACGAAGGCCCAATCATTATGCAGGACGTGATTCACGTGGATCACACCTATACCGCAGAAGATATGATGCGCGCCGGGCGTGACGTAGAGAAGAACGTACTCAGTCGTGCGCTCTATCAGGTGCTGGCGCAACGTGTGTTCGTTTACGGTAACAGAACGATTATTCTTTAATCGACAAGAAAATGAACTGGTTAGCTTTACAGCTTAACGCGTAAAATTCAGGCAACCAGTTTATTTTTATTGTGGTAACGCTTTACAGGGGCGTCTCATTTGATATGATGCGCCCCGCTTCCAGCAGGAAGCAGGCCAGTAAATAGCATTACTCCGTGGTGGGGTTCCCGAGCGGCCAAAGGGAGCAGACTGTAAATCTGCCGTCATCGACTTCGAAGGTTCGAATCCTTCCCCCACCACCATCTCTCAGCATTACTTCAAAATTTGAATTACCCCTGGTGGGGTTCCCGAGCGGCCAAAGGGAGCAGACTGTAAATCTGCCGTCATCGACTTCGAAGGTTCGAATCCTTCCCCCACCACCATCATCTCAAAGCCAATCCAGTGATGTATTTCAAACGATGTGTCATGCATAGCAACAGACGATCACATCGGTGGCAACCGGCGCTTCACCGGTGAACTTTTCACGATCGACGTATTACACTGAGCATGTTCCGCCAGACCATCAAGCAACGCATCCAGTTGCTCAATCGACCGCACGACCAGCCTGATAACAAAGCAGTCTTCACCGGTGACTTTATCGCTCTCAATACATTCCGGCATGGCCTGAATGTACTTATCTACCTTTTGCAGCAACCCCGGTAAAGGACGAACCCGCACCAGCGCCTGCAACGTATACCCCAACGCCGTCAGATTGACGCGCGCGCCATACCCTTCAATCACCCCACGCTCTTCCAGTCTTTTCAGACGCTCTGCTGTACTGGGAGATGTCAGTCCAATACGTCCGCTGAGTACCTTTAGCGACATGCGCGCATCCTCAACCAGACAGGCCAGGATTTGGCGATCGATGTCATCGAGAAGGTTTTCCATCGTTTTTACCTAATTTAAAAAAGTCATCACTGTCTTTCACCTTATATCAGCCATGTTATTCCCGACAGCGGTACTCGACAATATCGTCATTAATCAGGAGGTGAATAATGGGTGATGTACAAAAAGGCGTCTGGCAAATGAGCCTGGCGATGTTAATTTCCGGCTCGATTGGCGCGTTTGTTCTGCTTTCCGGCCTGCCGGTGACGGAAGTGGTTTTCTGGCGATGCCTTATCGGGGCAATGGCACTTTTTATTTTCATCCGAATAAGTCGAAAACCATTTAGTCCGCTCACCCGTGTCACGCTGTTGCTGGCAATTCTGGGCGGTGTTGCGTTAGTAGTTAACTGGTTGCTGCTGTTCGCGGCTTATGAACGTATTTCAATCGGCCTTTCTACCGTGGTTTATAACACTCAGCCGTTTATGCTGGTGTTGATGGGGATGTTTTTAGGTGAACGCGTGGGCCTGGTGAAATGGGGTTGGCTCGCTCTCGCCTTTGGCGGCGTGGTCATCCTGCTCTCCAGTGAGCTGAATGGCGCACAGGGCGAAGGCTGGCTCGCAGGAATCGGTCTGGCGATGGGGGCCGCTTTCTTCTACGCACTGACAGCCATAATCGCCCGCAGACTTAAATCAGTTGCGCCCCAGCATATCGCCTTTATTCAGGTACTGACCGGCGTGGTCATGCTGTTGCCCTTCGCCCACCAGCCGGCATTTTCAGCTGATTTCCCATGGCCGATTTTACTGACGTTAGGTGTCGTCCATACCGGGATCATGTATCAGTTGCTGTATAGCGCGATCCAAAAGCTCCCGACGCCCGTTACCGGTTCTCTGTCTTTTATCTATCCCGTGGTGGCCATAATTGTCGATAACGTGGTGTTCGGACACTCGCTGAATATCACGCAACTGGCAGGTGGTGCATTGATACTGTTTGCGGCGGCAGGTAATAACCTGGGCTGGGGCGAGAAAAAACCCCGCGAGTGCGGGGTTAGGATCAAATCAGCACATTAGCGTCTGAGGCGAACAGGCTAATCCTTGCGGATTAACGTGAGGAGTTGTTCGCGAGCCTGTTCAAGTTGCCTGAGTCCGCCGCGCAGCCAGATACCTTTTCTGAAAAACTCGACCCGGGCGGCATGATCGAACTGATCGTAGTCAACCGGGTACACCAGGGCCGGGATCCCTTTTTGAATACAGTGCCACATAACCCCCGCCCCGCCGTGGTGTATCACGGCATCGTAACGAGATAACCAGGCATCATAATCAACCCAATGCATACGTAAGAAATTCCCTGCCCGCTCACATTCCGCACTTTCCAGGCTGCCATCCGTGAAATGGAACACCCAGTCTGGCATCGTTTTCGCCAGAGCTGTTGCCGCTTTCGCTACGTCATCTTTATGCCAGTCCAGATGTGTACCCAGCGTAATCAGGACATGCCGCTTTCCTTCAATGAAGGTCGGTTTCTCTCCATCTGCAGGCGGTGTGTACAGCGCGGGTCCAATAAAGGCTACCGATTCAGGCCAGGTCCGCTCAAATTCCATCTCTTTTTCGCCCAGAGCAAGAATGCGCAAGGGTGAATATGCCGTTTCACTGCCGTCAGACCGATAAAGCCGGGTTATGCCCGTCTGACGAATCACACCGCGAAAAAACCAAAAAACAAGACTCTTGAATAACCTGACTTTTTTCCTGTGGATCAGGTGGCTTATCCGTTCCCACGCGGTGATGGCCGGCATCAGCCCACCACAATAAGCGGGTGGGCCGTCCGGCGCTTCAAGAACGCACGGCGACGGCAAGCTACTCCACCAGAGAACCTTCATCCGGGTACAGACAGGCCCCACGACGGGAAGTGTAAAGTCGGCGATGGCCAAATCCGGCACGCCTTCCCGATGCCACGCCCTCTCAAGTTCGTCAGCAAAACCCTTAAGCAGGCCCACGACTGAACGAAACTGACGATAAAGCCTCACAGGATGCGTCTTTACGGCATATTTTGGATTGGCGATCGACACTAACGGTGTATCGAAATCGCCGTCAAGAATGAGTCCTTGCAGTCCGGACGCCGCAATCCGCGCGCTGGCACCGCGAGTACTGATAATACGGACCTGATAATGCGCTGAAAGCGCCCTCCCCATTGCCAGCACGGGATGCAAATGTCCGGAAAATGGCGGGGCCAACAAATCAATTCGCGTGACGTTGTCAGGAATCAGATCAAACAAGCGTTGCATATCAGACTCTATTTCCGTATTTGATTTATAAATCGCTGACATAAACAGACCAGCTCCGGCTGCGAGAGATAGTCCATATGACCGCAGGGTATGCGCTCGTCCGCCTGGTGAAACCAAAGGCGAGAAATCCAGTCTTGCTGTCCCTGAACCAAAAGATGATGGCAGTCAGGACGCTGACGAGCCACCGGGCCGTAAGCGAAAATACTCACGCGAGACAGGACTGAGGACGGCAGGTGAAGATTATTAAAGAGTTCCAATCCACAGCTTCCGGAAAGTAACAGCGTGTGATCCGCCGATTCCAGCAACGCGATCGCAATGTTTCGATAGCGCTCGCCAAACGCTGCCCTGCGAGAAGTGAGATAGTCCCGCGCATTGCTGCAACTTGCACGCAATAAACCCGTATCACACCATGGCTGGGTTTGAGGTATCCAGGGGAAATTTTCAGTGACAGGCATGGCCCCCTCCGTCAGCAAAGACTGGAGGAACAAACTCTGCACCGGGCTGAGCGCAAGGTTGCCGGGACGGCTTCTTCCCGTGATAAAAGCGATGTTAAGTCGCATGCCGGTCACAATGAGCTGAAGCGGTCATTGCTGAAAACGCGATAGCGACGCGAACGCCAGTGAATATTCCGGTTGAACAAGGCATGAATTAAATGCACAGGCTGCAACAGCTCTGATAACACCGACATCACCGGCCTTGCGGAAATAGTCTCTGACACTAAACGCTGTATACGGCGCAAGGCAACGTGGCGAACGAGAAGGACCACCGCCAGTAACACGCAATTTATCCCCCCACTGAATGCGAGCACCACCATCGCCCAAAGCAGTAACGGATGTAAACCCTGAAGAAGAAAGATTGCCAGATTCGTACCGGCAGGCTTCTCACGCATCAACAATGTGGCGAACAAAAACCAGCGGTGCATCTGACGAAAATACCGTCTGACGTCAGGTACGCTGGTTTGTACGCTCACAGGCGCGACAGACTGTACGATGCTTACCCCTTGCTGAGTAAGAAGCGTTGCCAGCGCGAGATCATCGGTCAGATGTCGAAGGATGGGCGAAAATCCCCCCACGCTTTCCAGCACACGTAAAGGTAACAGGTAGCACATGCCATTTAGCGTTAACGGTCTGACAAAAGGCAGCAACGGCAGATACGTCAGCGCTGAGTTATCATTTACAAATTGTGCCAGCAGTCGCGACGGTAAGTTGTCGGTAGCAACATACCAGGGTAGCGCGGTGACAAGCGAATGATCATCAAGCGCGGCAAGCATCGTGTTCAGCGATGTCGCCGTCAGTACCGCATCGTCATCTAAAATCAGGACCGCCAGGGTCTTAACCTGCTTTCTTCCTTGCTCAAGCTTATATAACTTTGGATTTATCCCTTCCGGTGCTTCAGGGTATGCGCAGATATGAATAGCGCTCTGAGGGTAACGCGCCTGCAACCGCTGCGTTACCCTTGCGGCCTCCGCGTCGTCCACGTCAGTCAGCCAAAGAAACGTTGCGCCAGGCAAATTTTGAAGACTCGCGGCCAGCACCGTCTCTAACGCAGGATCACCGCTGAGTATGGGTTGCATGACCGTAATGTCGCTGAAAGAGCGAGAGATGTTATCCCTTGTGGCTGTAAGTATTTTCAGCGTGATACAGACTTTGAAAAGCAGAATGGCCAGCCATGCTATTGCGATAATTAACACAGGCGCTCTTCCTTGAGTTGTTGTAAAAACGTACGCAGGCTGACGTCAAAATCCATTGATGGTGGACCAAAGTCATCCAGCATACGCGTAACATTCAGGGTGTTAGTGTAGCCAAAGACGGCAACGCCAAAACGGGTAATCGGCGGTTCTCCCGGCAACGGCAGCCAGCGCCACAGCCTCTCAAGTATGCCAGCAAAACACATCGCTGTTCCCAGACGCACGGTTTTATGCGGTTGAGGCAAACCCAACTGCTGCAAGACGTCACATAACAGCCGATGGATTTCGACAGATTGACTGGCGGAGATGTTATAGCACGGGCGGAGATGACTGCGTTTCACGGCACGCATCAGGTAATCCCCTAGCACATCGACGTGCATAATGTCGGCCTGCACTTTTACACCCCGGCTAAGGATAGAGGGCAGCTTTCCTTTTTTAGCCGCAGCCAACAGAGGCGGTAAGAGCAAGCGTTCGCCCTCACCAAATACGGCACAAGGGCGAAAAATGGTTTTCTCACCCTGATACGTCTCAACAAGGCACTCTGCCTGACGTTTTGTGCGCCCATATTGGCTGCTAAATTCGGGGCCGATAGCATCACATTCACGCAGTCCTGGCTGGTGCGCAAAACGGTAATAAACCGCCGCGCTTGAAATAAATATGAGTCGTGGAAAGCCACGATGACGGCAAAAATCGATAACATGCCGGGTCGTCTCAACGTTATCCCGGTAATAATCGTGCTCACTACCCCAGGGCGAAGTCCTTCCTGCCGCGTGAATAACCACATCGGGTACGACATCAAGCGTATGAAGCTGGTCTAACCCAAGTGCGTAATACTCAACTGATGCGGGCAACGCGACATGTTCACGGCGCCCGACGCCGCACAGCGAAACGCCGTCAGTATCGGCAAAACGCCGGATAAAAGCCCCGCCAATGAAACCCGATGCTCCGGTGACCATAATCTTCACGGCCATTCTCCGTGTCGCTCAGGGCGTTCACCCATGCGCCTGAGAAAACGCTGCTGGAGAGACATTAAATCGGCGAGGGTGAGTCGTCGATAATCCAGCCCTTCTCGCGCGGCGACATCCTCGATGATTCGACTCAACTGAGAATAATGGCGATGACTCCAGTGCGGGAAAAGATGGTGAGTCAGATGAAGATTGAGGCCACCCAGCCAGTAACCCATGAACGCGGGCCGTGTCGACCAGTCAAAGGTCGTTGCAAAGGTATGGGAAAGCCTGCCTTGAGCCATTTTGCCCCCGTCAGGGGGGAGCTGAGCGCTGCCCTTTGCCCAGTGCGTCCCGATGACGAGCATGACGAATATCAGAGAAGAGATCATCTGACAGAGCATATAGGTCAGCAAAATTGAACCGGCGCTAAATCTGTCGGCCAACAACCACATGGGTAACACGAGGCTGAACGCTGCGTGCAAGGCTTTACCCGTCAAAAAAAACATCCAGCCGATAATACCCTGCTGCGCCAGATGAGGCGTCACCGGGGTATATCCCCCTCTGTCGAGCCAGTCAACAATCCAGATATACCAGGGGAAGGTTAATGCGGCGACCAACGGCCAGTAGTAGCGCTGCGCCCGCATAAAGGGGCGCCAGCGCTGCCAGGGCGTCTGGCGCATAAGACCATTTTCTGCAGTGTCCGGATCGTAACATTCTATGTTGGTGAAACCATGATGAAATCTGACATGGCGAACGCGCCAGCAATCGGGATCCAGACCGAGAGGGATAGCGACAATACGGTTTACCCACGCGTTAGCTTTTTTACTTTTCAGAAAGGCATTATGAGACGCATCATGCACGACGTTCACGGTCAGCAACATCGCGAAAACGATGGCGGCAAAATACCATGAAAAATACAGGGGCAGGTCACTCTGATGAAGCGCAAACGCATAACTTCCAATACAGCCGCCAGCCAGCATCACTGTTTTAACCAGCATTCGGCCATCTGCATAGCGATGATCGCCCCGTTCTGTTAACAATGCGCGTGTTTCGCTGTGAAGTGCTGCAACCAGCCCGGGGGGATCGGCGGGAAAGGTCAACCGCTTGTCAGGATTAAACTGGTTCACTTATCCCCCTTTTTGTCCTGCGCCCAAGGCCGCAGGTGAGTGCAATACCGTGTGCGGCCAGGGCCGCCATAACTGCAACCCAATAGACGTAATTCCAGCCCCAGTAACCCAAGAAAAGCAGCGGTAAAGAGAGCGTGACCAGACACCACATCATCACTCCCCAGCGCTGACCCTCGCTGATCCCACCCAATGCGACAGAGCCAGCTGCCAGCAATATAAACAACAGGGACTGCGCAGCGCCCACGTTATCTATGCTGTATCCGTAGCGCTGGATGTAGCCCAGAACGAGCGCAAACAACAGAATAGCCCCGACACCTGTCATTAATATCGAACAGTCAAACTGACGATGTCGGAGGCGAACCGTTTTCAAAATACCTGCCATTTGCAAAAAAGGAAGATTACTTTCCTGCATCGGGTTTAACGATGGCTTTCTGCCTTTTACCCCATAGGTCGACTTCTCCTGCGAGGGCATCTCGCAGAACGTACCGAATAATTTATCCCAGAAAATAAAGGTGCCACCGTAGTTGGTGTCGGCATAGCGCTTATTATTAAGGTGATGAACGCGATGATGTGTCGGGGTAACAAATACCTTTTCCAGCCACCCCAGCGTTGGCGTTAATGCGTTATGGTTAAAAAACTGAATGCTGTAATGCACGATGGAAACCGCCAGAAAGACACTCAGCGGTACGCCAGCCAGCGCTAACACCAAAAAGAAAGGGATTGACGTTAATGACGAGTACCAGGAATTTCGCACCCCCAGCGACAGGTTATAGTTCTCCCCCTGATGGTGAACAACGTGAACAGCCCACAGTAGCCGAAGCTGGTGATGGAGACGATGAAGCCAGTAGAAACCAACGTCCCATGCTAACAATGTAAAGAGCCATACCCCGACGGCAGACCATCCCTCAAAAAGATTCAGGCTAAAGTGTTCCAGCACAAATCCGTAGCAAAGCACCTCCAGGCACCGGAAAAACCACAGCACAATGTGCCCGGAATTGAGATTGAAAATGATATCGAGCCAGTCGACATTCTGCCGCCGTGTGAACTGAAGAATACAGGCCTCAGCACACACGAAAAACAGCATAAAAAGAACGGGAAACAGGAGTTCACTCACCGGGTATTCCTTTATATTTTTGTCTGCGCACGTCCAGATGCCCTGCCAGCCATACACTGGCCCCTGCCAGCAAAACACCCGCCATTAAATCAATAAACAGATGTCTTCTCAGCTGAAGGATAGAGTAGGCAATAGCACACGCCCAGATGACGCTTGCAACCGCCATCCAGCGTAAACGCCCTGCCGCTATCGCCCAGACGGCGAGTGCCGTCAGCGCAGCGTGCAAAGAGGGAAAGCAATTTTGACGGGAGTCGACAGAGACCAGCCACCCCAAGACTCTGGAAGAAACACCCTCTCCTGCCAGCGTGGGATACACCATGGTGGTCGGCCATAACAGATATATGATGCCCGCCCCCAGCGCCGAAAATTGCATGGACCGGGCAAGCCACCGCACTCGGTCATACGGCGTTAATAAATATCCCAACGGGACAATTAAGAAAAAGGACAAGTAGAGCCACACTGCATCAGGCGAAAAGGGAATTAACGCGTCAACCCGTAGTGGGGTTAAACGATAACCTTCACCCTGTAACCTGTCGCAAAGCGAATAAACGACCCCGACCGACCCCCACCCCAATAGCATCTGCTTGAGGCGTTGCAGAAACTCACTCATTCCTTTCCCCATTCACGGACTATGCGCCGTCGTTTTGCGTCAAAGTTCGGTGATACGCTTCGGGACTGCAGCACCCATACCAGCCGGGAAGTGTCTATTCCCTGTAACGTAAACAGCTCATTCAGCGCGTCGCGGCAGTGAGGAAGTATTGCTGCGTCACAATCCGCGGTAAGACACAGTCTCTCTGCTTCTGTTTGTACCAGGCGATAGTCTGCGGTAAGTGGGAGCGTGACGGCCAGCACGCGGCTGCAGGGGTCGGCAAAAATAACCTGCGGTTTGCCCGTGCTATCCGGGAGAAGGAGTTGATCGTCCTGTCGACCCTCAATACGCTCAATCGCGCGCGCCGCACTTCCACACGGGCACCGCGCCTCGCGGGCAACCAGTATGTCATCAAGGCGGTAACGGACGATGGGCTGCGTGCTGCGGGTGAAATCGGTGATAACAGGCGTAAAGCGCTTCTCATCCAGCCAGTGGGGCTCGACGTGAATAAACTCCTCGTTCAGATGTAACGTCCCAAAAGAACAGGTTGAAGCTAAAAAACCCTCTGTTGCCTGATAGATTTCACCCACGCTACCAAATACCTGGTGGATAAGTGCCCTGTCCTGTTCCTCCAGAACTTCGGCGACAGAAATCACCTTTTTGACATTCAGCTGCAGCGTTCCGTCCAGAACCGCCAGCGCCAGCGCACGTAATACCTGTGCGGGGGCAACAATGATCGTCGGGGAAAACCGTTCTACATGGCGCAATTGCGGCTGAAACGGCGCCAGTAAATCGTAAAATTCCAGGCTCAACCAGCGGCTGCTCACACTCTGGTAAAGGTTATTATTTGCCCTCAGAAACAGTGCAACCCGTTCCCGGGCAAAAAGACCGTCCGGTAAGGCCCTTGCAAGAATACCTGCAGCCCAAATTTGCTGCTCCTTCGGACTGACAACAAATAACCCGCGTCTGCCGGAAGTACCTGATGACAGGCCCACGCTAAATCGGCCTATTTTCGGACTGAAGTCCCGGCTCTGTTCACTTTTCAGCGCGCAGGCCATCAGCGCGTCACGCTTAAGACCTTCAGTGTTCATCTCATCGAAATGCGTCATCATCAGCGCCTTGTCCATCAGCGGCCACTGTCCGAACGGCACCGCGAGAAATCGTTGAAACCATGGGCTTTTCGATAACACGTTCCGCCTGAAGCGATGCAGTTTTTTTTCCTGCCATCTCTCCAGTTTTTCACGTTCGGTAAAACGCCGTCTGCGGGTGCAGAAATAGCGCCACATCAACATAATGAGGTTCACAAATCGCCCTCATGACACAGACGAATATCCACTTTACCGTTTTTCCAGAGTTGATTGAGTTGCCGGAGCGTCTGGTAATAAGCAGAGGGATCGGACATCACCAGACTGGCAAGCCGTGAAGGACCGCGCATCTCCCGGTAATTGTCAGGAGACCAGGCCGCATCTGCAGCCAAAAGTGTCCAGCCGTCCTCTGTCAGTACGAATGCGCCGAAGTGTCCGGCTGCATGGCCTGCAAGCGGGATCAAAATAATTTCGCCCTGACTGTACGGCAAAACATAGCCCCGCTCAAACGGAGCAAGCGCCTCGGGCAGCCTCAGGGTTTCGAAACCTTCAATGAAGCGCAATGACGACTCAAACTCGGAGGGGAAAAGTCCTGGCACAAATGCCTGACGCAGGGCGGCAAATCCTCTCAGCGCTCTCACCTGCTGCCAGCCCTCACCAGAACAAATACAGCTAACATCGGGGAAATCACGCAGCCCTGCGACGTGATCGGCATGGAAGTGCGACAAGATAATCGCATCGATATCGCCCCCGACCAGGCCTTGTGAGTAAAGCTGTTGAGCCAGGGACTGTTTGGGGTCGAAATAGACCGGCGTGACTTGCCGGTAAATGCGAAAAATGCCCGAGCGCGTGTAGTGTTCAAACCAGGAGGAATAGCCGGTATCCCATAGCCATCGGTGTGAACCGACTTCCAGGAGCCAGGCTCGAGAGGGAAATTTGCACACCCTGAGACCAGCGCCTTTTAGAGCCATGCAGCCGATATGGGTGCAATATCCTGTTTCAAACGCGGTAATCTTTGCCATTCGTCCTCAGCCATTCTCCCGTTAGCGCGATGCCTTCTGCCATTGAAAAGCGAGGGGTATAGCCCAACTCCTCTACGGCTTTTTTAGCGCTCAGCGTCATATCGAAACAAACCGTTCCCGCACTGTAACGGGTGACGGGAGGTTCCTTATTGATGCACTTTCCGACTAATTCCATGCCACGCGCGGCCAGTGACACCACCGGCCAGGGAATTGACCGGATCTGATAGCGTAACCCCAGTTGCTGACGCAGCAACGCGTCAAGCATATCAACCAGCCGCTGCGGCTGGTGATTGGTCACGTTATAGATGCTGCCGGAATAAAGAGGCTGGCCCAAGGTTGCACGTTCCATAGCAAAGACCACGTTTTGTACGAAGGTCAAATCCAGAAGCGCTTCTCCTCCCCTGGGCAGGCGCAGTACCCCTCCGTCCTGATGGAGCTGACGCAGCAGGCGAGGAACGATCACCTTATCATGGGGACCGAAAAGCCCACGCGGGCGCAAAATGATGAACGTTGTCGCGCTGAAGTTTGCCACCGCATCTTCAATGATGCGTTCGGCTGCCCGTTTGCTGCTGGCATAGTGGCTGGAAAATGTGTTCGCCAGGTAGGTTTCCGGAAGATCGTAGTGATGCTGAAAATCGAAGTAGACCGCAGGGGTAGAAATGTGGACAAAACGCGGAATGCCCGCGGTGCCCGCTGCCATCGCCAGTTTTTGTGTTGCAATGACGTTAGCCTGCCAGAAAGCGTCCCTCCCTCCCCAGGGAGAAGATTTCGCTGCGCAGTGCCACACGGCATCGCACCCCTCCATGAGCCTGGCGCATTGGTCCAGAGATGCCAGGGACAAGTCGAGTGGGATAAACGTCGCGCCCACATGCTTTAAATGTGCACCTTCGACCGGATTACGGCCCGTCGCCACTACGCTAAAGCCACGTTCCAGCAAATAGTGGACAGCGTTACGCCCCAGCCCGCTGGTTGCCCCTGTCACCAGGATCTTCATGGCATAAGTACCATGCCAGCCAGCGTCAGGCCTGCTGCAGTACCAATAAGCATCGCGGGTTTTCCCGGCGTGAAACGACCATGGGTTACCGCTTCATGCAGCGCCGTAGGGATGGAGGCGGCCACCTGGTTGCCGTAGTGACGGTAAACATCAATTAAGATGGATTCAGGGACGCCCAGCCGCTTACGCATGTGTTCAAGAGAAAGATGGCTGGCCTGATGCGGAATGACGGTACCGATATCCGACAGTTGCAGACCGCATTTTCCCAGCAGCCGCGCGAAGTAGTCATCAATCAGCGAAGAGGCATACCGGAACAGCGCCTTACCCTGCATATGGAACATAAAATCACTGTCGCTCATGCCCGCTCTTGGGTTGCGACGCGTTCCTCCCGCACGGATTTCACAGAGTTCGCTGCCATCCGGGTACATCTCGATCAGGCTGGTGATAATCCCGCTGTTGCCGTCACCACGCTCCACGATCGCACACGCCGCACCATCACCGAAAATCAACGAAGACTCTTCGTGGCTCCAGTCAATGCCGCGCGATGCTAAATCAGCTGAAACAATGGCGATGCGACGGTATGCGCCTGTATTCAATAAACCTGCAGCAACTTCTAAAGCGGAAATAAAGCTGACACAGCTGCTGTTAATATCAAACCCCGCCATACCCGCGGGCATACCCGCCGCCTTGATAATATGAACCGCACTGCAGGGAAGCGCTTGTATGGCAATAGCCGATGCACAAATTAACAGGTCTATGGAAGCAGGTGATATCGTTCCGGCATGTAGCGCGTTATGTAGCGCCTGTGCGGCCAGCCCGGCCTGGCTGGCGGTGTGAGAAGCGTGGTAGCGGGTAAGTATACCGGAC
This sequence comes from Enterobacter sp. J49, assembly GCF_002148625.1. Taxonomy (NCBI): domain Bacteria; kingdom Pseudomonadati; phylum Pseudomonadota; class Gammaproteobacteria; order Enterobacterales; family Enterobacteriaceae; genus Enterobacter; species Enterobacter sp. J49. Next base: position 865,543 of record NZ_MWPY01000037.1, on the reverse strand, counting down.
CGTTTTTCAACGTAGCCAGGCGGTTTTCCTAACCATGAATCCAGATCGCTGGATGTCAGTCTTTCAGCAGGCAAGGCAATGCCTGTTGAGATAATTTTTATTGCGGCCGAAATTTCCGGCTCTGTTGATTGACCCACACCAGTGCTCCCTTCACTAGCTAATCCAACCGCTAATAATATAGGAGCCCCTTCTTTACACAATCTGAAATTAACGGGAGCGTCCTGCTCCCGTGTCGGTTTTCAGCAAATTAGCGACGGGCGCGAACAATCTGATATTTGCGCGTCAGATACTCCACCGGTGCGCTCCAGATATGCACCAGACGAGAGAATGGGAACAGCACAAACAGCGTCATCCCGAGCACCAGGTGCACGCGGAAGATAAACGCCACACCGTCAAGGTGCTCAGACGCACCACCGTGGAAAGTCACCACAGACTGCGCCCAGCCGACCAGCTTCATCATTTCGCTGCCATCCATATGCTGAGCCGAGAACGGAATGGTCAGCAGACCCAGCGCACACTGCACCATCAGCAGGGACAAAATCAGAATGTCCGCGCCGGTGGTAGTCGCGCGAACACGCGGGCTGAACAGACGGCGTTTAAGCAGCAGTAAACCGCCCACCAGCGTCATCACGCCGCAGGCACCGCCGGCAATCATCGCCATTTTCTGCTTCACCTCAATCGGCAGGAATGACTCATACATCCAGTGCGGCGTCAGCATTCCGAGGAAGTGACCCGCAAAAATCCCCAGGATCCCGATGTGGAACAGGTTAGAAGCCAGGTTCATCCCTTTGCGATCGAGCATCTGGCTGGAGGCAGCACGCCAGGTGTACTGGCCGTAGTCATAACGCAGCCAGCTTCCCACCAGGAACACGGTGCCCGCGATATACGGGTAAATGTCAAAGAAGAACATATTCAGGAAGTGCATTATTGCTGTCCTCCGTTAGAGATATTCAAATATTGCGGGGCAACGGCTCCGGCAAAACGACGTTGGTGAGCAGAGATTTCAGACTCACCGCAGTTCTGATCAGCCATGAATTTCACCTGCTCTTCCTCCCAGACCGCATCCAGCGCCTGTGGTGTATCATCGCGGGCTTCATCGGCGATCTTCTCCGCAACTTTTTCACTGTCGACCGATGCATTGGCCAGTTTCACCAGCAGGTCGAACAGCACCGCGTAACGGCTCTCGCGCTGCTGAAGTCGTGCGCCGAGCAACGCCAGGATCGGCGCGATGTCCTGCAGACCACCCAGCGCCTCCTCTTTAGGCAACTGCGCCAGATACTCAAGGTAGAGCGGCAGGTGGTCCGGCAGCTCGCGGCTGTCGAGCTGCAGGCCGTGTTGCTCGTACTGTCCCATCAGGTCAACCATCGCCTGACCGCGGTCACGTGATTCACCGTGAACATGTTCGAACAGCAGCAGCGACGTCGCGCGTCCGCGGTCAAACAGCTGGCTGTAATCCGCCTGCGCATCCAGTAAATCGCGCGCTAACAGGTCCCGGAGGAAAACGGCCAGTGTCTGGGCATCCTCTTTCTCAAGATTTTCAGATGACGCGAGTGCATCAAAGAGCTCCTGCTGATGCTGCGCAAGCGCAGCATCCGGGTACTCGAGCAGACGCGAAACAATGACAAGTTCAATCATTGGTGCGGCTCCGTTTTGCTCGTCACATCCAGGGCATCAATGCGGCGGCTGTTGAAGAGATTGAATTTCGTGTCTGAACCGTGGCATCCATCGCCAAAGGTAAAGCCACAGCCATTTTTCTCCGGGAAGGCTTCGCGAGCCAGTTCTCGGTGGCTGCTCGGCACCACGAAACGGTCTTCGTAATTGGCAATCGCCAGGTAACGGTACATCTCCTGCGCCTGGGCTTCGGTCAGACCTACCGCTTCCAGTGCACGGGTATCGTTAACACCGTCAACGGTTTCAGCGCGTTTGAAGTGGCGCATCGCCAGCATACGTTTCAGCGCCAGCAGGACCGGCTGGGTATCCCCTGCGGTTAACAGGTTTGCCAGATACTGAACCGGGATACGCAGGCTTTCCACGTCTGGCAGAATGCCGTTGCTGCCCAGCTCACCCGCATCCGCAGCAGACTGGATCGGAGACAGCGGCGGCACGTACCAGACCATCGGCAGCGTGCGGTATTCCGGATGCAGCGGCAGCGCCAGCTTCCAGTCCATCGCCATTTTGTACACCGGAGACTGCTGCGCCGCGTCAATCACGCTCTGCGGAATGCCGTCTTTCAGCGCCTGCTCAATCACTTTCGGATCGTTAGGATCAAGGAAAACGTCCAGCTGACGCTGATAGAGATCTTTCTCGTTCTCGGTGCTGGCTGCATTTTCAATCGCGTCCGCGTCGTACAGCAGCACGCCGAGGTAACGAATACGGCCCACGCAGCTCTCAGAGCAGACGGTTGGCATACCGGCTTCAATACGCGGATAGCAGAAGATGCACTTCTCAGACTTGCCGCTCTTCCAGTTGAAGTAGATTTTTTTGTACGGGCAACCGGTAATACACATACGCCAGCCGCGGCACTTGTCCTGGTCGATCAGCACAATGCCATCTTCTTCACGCTTATAGATGGCTCCGCTCGGACAGGTCGCCACGCACGCCGGGTTAAGGCAGTGCTCGCACAGACGCGGCAGATACATCATGAAGGTGTTTTCGAACTGGCCGTACATCGCCTTCTGCATGTTCTCGAAGTTCTGGTCTTTGGCGCGTTTTTCGAACTCGCCGCCCAGAATCTCTTCCCAGTTTGGACCGCTGGTGATCTTATCCATACGCTGCCCGGTAATGAGCGAGCGTGGACGTGCGATCGGCTGATGTTTGCTTTCCGGCGCGTTGTGCAGGTTCTGGTAGTCGTAATCAAACGGCTCGTAGTAATCATCGATGCCCGGCAGATGCGGGTTGGCGAAGATTTTACCGAGCAGCATCGCACGGTTACCCATGCGCGGCTGCAGTTTACCGTTGATTTTACGGATCCAGCCGCCCTTCCATTTCTCCTGGTTTTCCCAGTCGGTTGGAAAGCCTGTGCCGGGTTTACTTTCCACGTTATTGAACCACGCGTACTCCATCCCTTCGCGGCTGGTCCAGACGTTTTTACAGGTGACTGAGCAGGTATGACAGCCGATGCATTTATCCAGATTCAGCACCATGCCGACTTGTGAACGAATTTTCATTTTACGCTCTCCTGTACCTGGTCATTACCTTCGCCGTCTAACCAGTTAATATTCTTCATCTTACGTACCACCACGAACTCATCGCGGTTAGATCCTACCGTGCCGTAGTAGTTAAAGCCGTAGGCCAGCTGCGCATAGCCGCCGATCATGTGCGTCGGTTTTGGCGTAATACGGGTCACGGAGTTGTGAATGCCGCCGCGCTGCTCGGTGATTTCAGAACCCGGCAGGTTAACGATACGTTCCTGCGCGTGGTACATCATGGTCATCCCGGCCGGGACACGCTGGCTGACAACCGCACGCGCCGTCAGCGCACCGTTGCTGTTGAACACTTCAATCCAGTCGTTATCTTCAATGCCCAGATCTTTGGCGTCCGTCTCGCTCATCCACACAATCGGGCCACCGCGGGACAACGTCAGCATCAGCAGGTTGTCGCTGTAGGTGGAGTGAATGCCCCATTTCTGGTGCGGCGTCAGGAAGTTCAGCGCCTTCTCCGGGTTACCGTTCGATTTCGTACCCATTACCGCTTTCACGGAGCGGGTATCGATTGGCGGACGATAAACCAGCAGGCTCTCACCGAAGTCGCGCATCCACTGGTGATCCTGATACAGGGACTGACGACCGGACAGGGTACGCCATGGGATCAGTTCGTGAACGTTGGTGTAGCCAGCGTTGTAGGAGACGTGTTCATCTTCCAGGCCAGACCAGGTCGGGCTGGAGATAATTTTGCGCGGCTGAGCCTGAATATCGCGGAAGCGGATCTTCTCTTCCTCTTTATTCGTCGCCAGATGGGTATGATCGCGACCGGTAAACTCACTCAGTGCCGCCCATGCTTTCACCGCCACGTGACCGTTGGTTTCCGGTGCCAGAGTCAGGATCATTTCTGCAGCATCAATGGCCGTGTTCAGCATTGGCTGGCCTTTGGCCGGGCCGTCCGCTTTGGTGTAATTGAGCTTACGCAGCAGGTCCATTTCGCTCTGGGTATTCCACGCAATCCCTTTACCCCCGTTACCGATTTTTTCCATCAGCGGGCCGATAGAGGTAAAGCGTTCGTACGTTGCCGGGTAGTCACGTTCAACGGGAATAATGTGCGGCGCTGTCACGCCCGGGATCAGGTCACACTCGCCTTTTTTCCAGTCCTTCACGTCCAGCGGCTGCGCCAGTTCGGCTGCAGAGTCGTGCTGAATCGGCAGGGTCACCACATCGGTCTCTTTGCCCAGATGTCCTACGCACACTTCGGAGAATTTCTTCGCGATATCTTTGTAGATATCCCAGTCGCTTTTGGATTCCCACGCCGGGTCAACGGCTGCAGACAGCGGATGAATAAACGGATGCATATCCGAGGTATTCATGTCGTCTTTTTCATACCAGGTGGCGGTTGGCAGCACGATATCGGAATACAGGCAGGTGCTGGACAGACGGAAGTCCAGCGTCACAACCAGATCCAGCTTGCCGTCCAGACCGTTGTCTTTCCACTCCACTTCTTCTGGTTTCACGCCGCCCTGCTTGCCCAGATCTTTCCCCTGAATACCGTTTTCAGTACCCAGCAGATATTTCAGCATGTATTCGTGGCCTTTACCGGAGGAGCCCAGCAGGTTAGAGCGCCAGATAAACAGGTTACGCGGATGGTTTTTGCCGTTCTCAGGCTGCTCGGCCGCAAAGCGAATGGTGCCGTCTTTCAGTGCCTTGACGGTGTAATCCGCCGGGGTCATGCCCGCTTTCTTCGCCTCGTCGGCAATGCGCAGCGGGTTAGTCCCTAACTGAGGTGCAGACGGCAGCCAGCCCATGCGTTCTGCGCGGACGTTGAAGTCGATCAGATGGCCGCTGTAGCGGGATTTATCCGCCATTGGCGACAGCAATTCCTGGGCCGTTACCGTCTCATAGCGCCACTGGCTGGAGTGGTTGTAGAAGTAAGACGTACTGTTCATATGACGCGCCGGACGCTGCCAGTCGAGGGCAAACGCCAGTGGCTGCCAGCCCGTCTGCGGACGCAGTTTTTCCTGGCCCACATAGTGCGCCCAGCCGCCGCCGCTTTGACCCACACAACCGCAGAAGATCAGCATGTTGATCAGGCCACGATAGTTCATATCAAGGTGATACCAGTGGTTCAGACCGGCACCAACAATGATCATTGAACGGCCATGCGTCTTGTCAGCATTTTCAGCGAATTCACGGGCGATACGGGTGATGTGTCCACGCGGCACGCCGGTGATCTGCTCTGCCCAGGCCGGGGTATACGCTTTGATGTCGTCGTAGCTGGTTGCGCAGTTTTCATCATTCAGGCCGCGCTCCAGGCCGTAGTTGGCCAGCGTCAGGTCATACACGGTGGTCACCAGCGCCGTCGACCCATCCGCCAGCTGCAGACGTTTGACCGGCAGCTTATGCATCAGGATGTTCTGCAGCTCAACTTTGTTGAAATGCTCGGCCCCTTCGCCGCCGAAGTACGGGAAGCCCACATCAGCAATTTCGTCCTGGCTACCCAGCATGCTCAGACGCAGTTCAGTCTCTTCACCGGTGGTACCGTTACGCTGCTCGAGGTTCCACTTGCCCTTCTCGCCCCAGCGGAAACCGATAGAGCCGTTGGGTGCCACCAGCTCGCCGTTATTGTTATAGGCGACCGTTTTCCACTCAGGATTGTTTTCCTGACCCAGCGCATCCACCAGATCGGCGGCACGCAGCGTGCGGCCCGCTGCATAGTAGCCATCTCGCTCTTCCAGCATGACCAGCATCGGCATGTCGGTATAACGACGGACATAGTCAGTAAAGTACTGGCTGGGTTTATCGAGGTGGAACTCACGCAGCATCACGTGACCCATCGCCAGCGCCATCGCGGAGTCGGTACCCTGTTTAGGGGCCAGCCACAGGTCGCACAGCTTGGCAATTTCCGCATAGTCCGGGGTTACCGCAACGGTTTTGGTGCCTTTGTAACGTACTTCCGTGAAGAAGTGGGCATCCGGCGTACGGGTCTGTGGAACGTTAGAGCCCCAGGCAATAATGTAGCTGGAGTTGTACCAGTCAGCGGATTCCGGCACGTCGGTCTGCTCGCCCCAGGTCTGCGGAGAGGCTGGCGGCAGGTCGCAGTACCAGTCGTAGAAGCTCAGACAGGTTCCGCCGATAAGCGACAGATAGCGAGCACCTGAGGCGTAAGAGACCATCGACATCGCCGGGATAGGCGAGAAGCCCGCGACGCGGTCCGGTCCGTAAGTTTTGACGGTATAAACGTTTGAAGCGGCAATCAGTTCGTTAACCTCTTTCCAGGAAGAACGAACAAAGCCACCGCGCCCACGCGCTTGCTTAAAGCTTTTTGCTTTGTCGGCATCTTCGATAATGGATGCCCAGGCATCAACCGGATCGCTGTGCAGCACTTTCGCTTCACGCCACATTTTCATCAGGCGTTTGCGCATCAGAGGGTATTTCAGACGGTTGGCGCTGTACAGATACCAGGAGTAGCTTGCACCACGCGGGCAGCCACGAGGTTCGTGGTTTGGCATATCCGGACGGGTACGCGGATAGTCGGTCTGCTGCATTTCCCATGTCACCAGGCCGTTTTTAACGAAAATCTTCCAGCTACATGAGCCAGTGCAGTTCACGCCGTGGGTCGAACGGACGACTTTGTCATGCTGCCAGCGCTGACGGTAACCGTCTTCCCAGTCCCGGTTGGTCTCCAGAACCTGGCCGTGCCCATCGGCAAAAGTTTCACCCTTCTGTTTGAAGTAGCGAAACCGGTCCAAAAATTTGCTCATCGGGTATCTCCTGTGTGGAGCCTGTGGCTCTCTAAATCGACATTGCTGATTTGCAGCGAAGGTAACGCTCTGATAGATGGCGAGAATTGATAACGATCAAGGCGGAGAGGGAGTTTCAGGTGGGGTATTAGATCGGATACCACCAAAGCGGTATATTTTTAATTTTTATAAGCCATTAATTTATAATGATATTTATAATTTATCGTACAAAAAGCAGGGCTAAATTTAACATCTCAGGTATTAAGGGGTAGACCGCCCTGTAAAGCGATGGCGATCACAGTGTTACCCGCAGGCATTGTTCCTCAAACGCCATCAGTATGTTGTAACTACTGTAATAATAAAAAAACGCGGCCCGAAGGCCGCGCAAACGGATAATCACACTTACTTATTTTTCTTGGTATTACGGCCATATACCAGCCACGTAATCACTACGCAGGCGATATAGAAAACGAGGAAGACTTTCATTGCCCCTGCCGGAGAGCCGGTCAGGTCCAGAGAGATACCGAACGCTTTCGGAATAAAGAAGCCGCCAATTGCACCGATGGCAGAGATAAAGCCCAGTGCAGCAGCCGTATCCGTCGCGGCTTCACGCATGGCCTGCTCTTCGCTTCCGCCCTGCGCTTTAACACGATCCATTGTCAGTTTACGGAAGATAACGGAAATCATCTGGAAGGTCGATGCGCTACCGAGACCGGCCGTCAGGAACAGCACCATAAACACGCCAAAGAAGGCGGTAAAGTTCCCCCCCTGGCCATTGGCTGGCAGCGTCAGGAACAGCAGCGCACAGAAAACAGCCATGATCACAAAGTTCACCAGCGTCACGCGTGTTCCGCCCAGACGGTCAGACACCATCCCGCCCAGTGAACGCGCCAGGGCACCGATGAACGGACCAAAGAAGGCAAACTGCAGGATCTGCACTTCCGGGAACTGTGTTTTGGACAGCATGGCAAAGCCTGCGGAGAAACCGATAAACGACCCGAAGGTTGCCAGATAAAGCAGCGCCATGACCCACAGGTGCCCGCGTTTCAGCACCGGCAACTGCTCGCTCAGCGAAGCCTTAGATGCCGACAGATCGTTCATAAAGAACCATGCCGCCAGGGTGAAGACCACCAGGAACGGAACCCAAATCCACGCCGCATTTTGCAGGTACAGGGAAGAACCATCCGCCTGCTCGACGCCACCGCCACCAAAGGCTGCAAAAATGGAGACAGAGATTGCCAGCGGTGCAATTAACTGCATCACGCTTACGCCCATGTTTCCCAGACCGCCGTTAATACCCAGCGCACCGCCCTGCTTCGCTTTCGGGAAGAAGAAGCTGATGTTCGCCATACTGGAGGCGAAGTTAGCGCCAGCAAAACCGCACAGCAGGGAGATAATCACGAACACGCTGAAAGGCGTGGAGGTATCCTGCACCGCAAAACCCAGCCACACGCAAGGTACGATCATGATGCCCGTACTGAACGCCGTCCAGCGACGACCACCAAACACCGGCACCATAAACGCGTAAGGGACGCGCAGCAGCGCACCGGACAGCGACGGCAACGCGGTCAGCATAAACAGCTGATCGGTCGTAAAGGTAAAACCCACTTTTGGCAGATTGACTGCCACTGCACTAAACAACATCCATACGCAAAACGCTAACAGCAAACACGGAACGGAAATCCACAGATTCCGGCTCGCTATACGATGGCCGCGCTGTTGCCAGAACGCCGGATCCTCTGGACGCCATTCAGTAATAACGGCACCATTTTCCCTTTCGGGAGCGGATGAGTGACTCATAGACACCTCTGATTCTCGAATGATGCTGCAAACATTAGGGTTTTAGGGCGGCGGTAAGTTGATATAAATCAAAGGAAAAGTGGGAGGTTTTACAGCGCGAAAAAAGCCCTTATCCTTAGTGAGTAGGCTATTTCAGTAAAAAAGACGTGGTTTTTCACGGCACTGAAGCGTCCCCGATACCGCCTCCTCCTGCCGCTTACTCCGTTGGCAATTTAGGGGTAATCCTTTATTGGTATGGGTATACTCCTGGGTATGCACCAGAATAGCGCCATTCCTGCAAGCAGGCCACGTCAGGAGCCCGGCAACTCTATGTTAAAAAGATGTTTATCTCCGCTAACACTGGTTAACCAGTTGGCACTGATCGTTATGCTGTCCACCGCCCTCGGTGTGACCGGTATGGCGATTTCTGGCTGGCTGGTACAGGGCGTACAGGGTAATGCGCATGCCATCAACGAGGCAGGCTCTCTACGCATGCAGAGTTATCGCCTGCTGGCGTCGGTACCGCTGACGGAAGACGATCAGCCTCTGATCGACGAAATGGAGCGTACCGCGTTCAGCCCGGAGCTGGAACGCGCCGCCATCCGTGACGGGCAGGAATCACAGCTTAAATCCCTGCAAAACTACTGGCACACCCAGCTTCAGCCTGGTCTGAAACAGGCACGCAATACTGAGACCGTGGCACGGGACGTCGCGGGTTTTGTGTCGCGCATTGACGCGCTGGTCTCCTCTTTCGATCAGACCACCGAATTGCGTATCGACCGGGTGCTGATGGTTCACCGCGCCATGGCCTTGTTTATGGGGCTGCTGCTGATTTTCACCATCCTCTGGCTGCGTGCCCGGCTGTTGAACCCCTGGAAACAGCTGCTGGCGATGGCCCGCGCGGTGACCGCACGTGATTTTACCCAGCGCACGCATATCAGCGGGCGGAATGAAATGGCGATGCTGGGCCAGGCGCTCAATACCATGTCGGAAGAACTCTCCGAAAGCTACGCCGTGCTGGAAAAACGCGTGCAGGAGAAAACGGCAGGGCTGGAGCAGAAAAATGAAATCCTCTCCTTCCTGTGGCAGGCCAACCGTCGTCTGCATATGCAGGTGCCGTTATGTGAACGCCTCTCGCCGGTGCTGAATGGCCTGCAAAATCTTACCTTGCTGCATGACCTGGAGCTGCGGGTCTACGATGTGGAAGATGAAGATAATCATCAGGAATTTACCTGTCAGTCCGACATGTCCTGCGATGACAAAGGCTGTCATCTTTGCCCGCGAGGCTTGCCGCCCCTGACCTCCGGCGGTACGACGCTGAAGTGGCGACTGACGGACAGCCATACCCAGTACGGTATCCTGCTGGCCACGCTGCCCGCCGGGCGGCATCTGAGCCACGATCAGCAGCAGCTGGTCGATACGCTGGTGGAGCAGCTGACCGCTACACTGGCGCTCGACCGCCATCAGGAAAAGCAACAACAGCTGATCGTCATGGAAGAGCGTGCGACTATCGCGCGCGAACTGCATGACTCCATCGCCCAGTCGCTCTCCTGTATGAAAATGCAGGTCAGCTGTCTGCAGATGCAGGATGCGGAGATGCCGGAAAGCAACAAACAGCTGCTGAGCCAGATCCGCAACGAACTCAATACCTCATGGATTCAGCTTCGCGAGCTGTTGACCACCTTCCGCCTGCAGCTGACCGAGCCTGGCCTGCGCCCCGCGCTGGAGTCCAGCTGCCATGAATTTAGCGCCCGACTGGGGTTCCCGGTGAAGCTTGATTATCAGCTGCCGCCGCGGTTTGTCCCCTCCCATCAGGCGATTCATCTATTGCAGATCGCCCGTGAAGCCCTGAGCAACGTGCTCAAACACGCTGACGCGACGGCGGTCACCGTTACCGTCAGCCAGCACGATAATCAGGTCAGGCTCACGGTTCATGACAACGGCTGCGGCGTGCCGGAAAATGCCGAAAGAACTAACCATTATGGTTTAATTATCATGCGAGACCGCGCCCAAAGCCTGCGCGGTGATTGCCAGGTTCGCCGGCGAGAGACAGGTGGCACGGAAGTCGTGGTCACCTTTATTCCCGAAAAACCGCTCACAACTGCTCAAGGAGAAACCCATGACTAATCAGGAACCGGCATCCATCCTGTTGATCGACGACCATCCGATGCTGCGTACTGGCGTTAAACAGCTGGTCAGCATGGCACCCGATATCACCGTCGTTGGCGAAGCCAGCAATGGCGAACAGGGCATTGAGCTTGCCGAATCGCTTGATCCCGATCTGATCCTGCTCGATCTCAACATGCCGGGCATGAACGGTCTGGAAACGCTCGACAAGCTGCGGGAAAAATCGCTCTCCGGACGCGTAGTGGTCTTTAGCGTCTCGAACCATGAAGAGGATGTGGTGACGGCGCTCAAGCGTGGCGCGGACGGCTACCTGCTGAAAGATATGGAGCCGGAAGATCTGCTCAAGGCCCTGCAACAGGCCGCCGCGGGTGAGATGGTACTGAGCGAAGCCTTAACGCCGGTGCTGGCCGCCAGCTTGCGGGCAAACCGCGCCACCTCGGATCGCGATGTCAGCCAGTTAACGCCACGTGAGCGCGATATTCTGAAGCTGATTGCCCAGGGCCTGCCGAATAAAATGATTGCGCGTCGCCTGGATATCACCGAAAGCACGGTCAAAGTGCATGTGAAACATATGCTGAAGAAAATGAAGTTAAAATCCCGGGTTGAAGCCGCGGTATGGGTACACCAGGAACGTATTTTTTAAGCATTACTCATCCGGCAGCAGCTTCCAGCGCGGATCGTCGGTGGGTAATGCCACAAGCGGTTGCGCCACAGCCAGCGTGATCTCATTGGACGAGACGCGCTTGCCATCATTATCTTCTACCACCACCGAAAGCCGCCAGCGGTTGCTCGCGCCCTCACTGTCATCCCAGGCAGGCATAATCACGCTCCAGCCGTCTTCACTGGTATTGTTGGCCGGCGACGTCAGACTCAGCGCCTGCGTATCTCCCTGCCAGTGCAGCTGGCGAATCCCGTGCTTACTGCGGATCTGCAGCTTAAGCATCACGGTTTCGCCCCCTTTGAGATCCCACGGCGGTGTCGCCAGGTAGACGGACAACGTTTTGCTCTGGCGGAACTCCATCACCGGCAGGTTATCCCGCTCTGGCGAATCATAGCGACTGCCGCGCAGAGAACGGGTGGCGGCGACTTCACTGGCAGAAAGTTGCTTCACCAGCGGCACGCCAAAGCGGTAGTTGAGTTTGAGGCCAAGATTATTCTGGCTCACCCCACTCTCTCCTTGCTTATGCCCGGCGGTGAGGGTTACCAGCGGAACGGGGGTATAATTCAGCCCCAGATTGACCGCCACCGGGTTATGATAACCGGTACCGCTGTTGAACAGGTCAACGTTATCACCAAAATATTGCTCAAAGCTGACGCTGGTATTCAGGTGATGGAACCACGGCAGCCACGCTTTAGCGGTCACGTCGTACCCCCGGGCCATGCGCTGCTCCTGAATGTCAGAGCGATCGCGCCAGCCGGCAAAGGGCTGATAATAGTTCGCAGACAGACGCAGGTTCTCGCCCCACACTTCCGCACCTAACCCGGCACGCTGCAGGTTTTCATCCAGCAGGTTGTCGTAAAAGGTGTTGTAGCCGAGCAACCATTTTCCGGCAACCCAGCGCTGCCCAATGCCGGCATTGCTCACCAGACCGTCAGTCTGCTGCGTCAGGCCAAGCTGGCTCCAGCTCAGATAACGATTGTTATCGTTCCACGGAATAAACCAGCTGCCGCTGCTGCCGTTAAATTTGCCGTCGTCATCCACCAGCAAGTTCACGCTGGCGTTCCCCCACGGCGAAAGCCAGGATTCAATATGCTGGTTCACTTCGCCGCTCACCGCGTCACGCACCTTGCCAAAGGCAAACTGACGCGCCTGCTCGCCTGTCGTCAGGCCGTTATCGGTCATACTGGCTTCGCCAAACGCTTTCGCCATTTCTGCCAGATGTTTTTCGCCCTCGGTCGTGGGCGCCGCCATGCCGAGATCGGGCAGATTATCCCCGTTGTTATCAAAGGGGTTCTGTGCCTGTTGCACAAAGGAATTCGGCGCACCGTGAACGGCTCCGACCGGAATGAGGGGGAGTAAAGCAAGCAAACGAAGATGAGATGAAACAGCCATTAACGTCGTAAGAAATACCCGATGCTTACGTGAGAACACCGGGTACCTTACCGTTATTCCTCACGTTTTGCAGCCTTAAGAGGAATTTTCCGGAATATCCTGAAACATTGTTTTTAGTTCAGGCACACAGGAGCCGCAGTTCGTTCCGCAGCGCAGCCTGGCGCCCAGCGCCGCGACGGAATCACACCCTCCCCCAATCGCCTCGCGTATGACGGTTTCCCCCACGCTGAAACAGCTGCAGATGATCCGGCCCGGATCGACACTGTCCCCTGTTCCCTGTCCATTCAACAACGCGTGGCGCTCAGCAAGCGTCACGGGAGGTGAACGAAACGCGGCTTCAATTACCGTGTGCGCCAGTGTCGGTAACGCAGTGCCTTCCCAGAACCCGAGCATCAGTTGTCCTTCATGCCAGGCCAGCACGCTGCTGCGCTCGCAGGTCTGCGCGACATGCAGCTGCCAGCCCCGTTCACTGGCGTACTGCATAACCCACGCCAGCAACGGCTTATCCCCCGCCACCGTCAGACGTGAGACTTTACGCCACCAGCAGACAGCGGGTGGAAGCTCCGGCAGTTCACGGGCATAAAGCTCGCCCTGCCAGCCCGGCTGCCAGGGCATAATCCTGACGGCCGTCTGTTTACTCTCGGGCTGACCGGACAGCGGGTCACAGCGCCCTTCCACCAGCGCATTCACCTTCCCCTGGCGGGCAAACTGGGCATTCCAGTGCATTGGCACAAACAGCTCACCTTCTCGCAGCCCGTCAGTGATATGCACTCTTGCCAGCATCACCCCACGCGGAGAACTGATGCGCGCCAGCTGTCCGTCGTACAGTGAGAAGCGCATGGCATCGGCGGCGCCGATCTCAACACACGGCTCAGCACTATGCTGCATCAGTTTCGGGACGTATCCCGTCCGGGTCATGGTGTGCCACTGATCGCGGATACGTCCGGTATTGAGAATCAGCGGGTATAGTGCGTTTATTGCCGCACCGTGTGGCTGAGGCTCTACCGGCACAATTTCCCGGCGCGCAAAGGCCCCCGCTGACCACTGATAAGGCTCAAGCCGGTCCCATTCCTCACGGGTAAGTGACGCCAGTTCATGAAGGTTAAACGCCCGCGCGCCGTCATTTTCAAAGGCCGAGAGCGCTGCATGCTCACAAAAAATTTGCTGCGGATGTTCCCAGGCGAAGGCTTCACCATAGCCCAGCGCCTGTGCCACCCGGGCGATGACCCACCAGTCCGGTTTGGTCTCGCCTGGCGCCGGCAGAAAGGCGCGCTGGCGCGAAATACGCCGCTCGGAATTGGTTACCGTACCGTCTTTCTCCCCCCACGCCTGTACCGGGAAGCGGATATGGGCATAGCGGCTGGTGTCGGTCTCCTGCATCACCTCGGAGACAATCACCAGCGGGCAATGTTCCAGCGCCTGGCACACCGCGTGGCTGTCCGGCAGCGAGACGGCAGGATTGGTGCCCATGATCCACACCGCTTTCACTTCGCCGCGGGCGATCGCATCAAACAACTCCACCGCCATCAGGCCCGGCGTCTGGGCCAGTCTTTCTGTACCCCAAAAACGCGCCACCCGCGAAAGAGACTCCGGCTCGAAATTCATGTGAGCGGCAAGCTGGTTCGCCAGCCCACCCACCTCCCGCCCCCCCATCGCGTTAGGCTGTCCGGTCAGCGAAAACGGTCCGCAACCCTGACGGGCGAATTTTCCGCTGGCCAGATGAACGTTGATGATGGCATTACACTTGTCGCTGCCGCTTGAGGACTGATTAATGCCCATGGTGTAGAGCGTGATGGCCCGCGGCGCAGTCACAAACCAGTCGTAGAAGGTCCCCACGACCTCGGTTGAGAGTCCACAAAACTCAGCCACCCGGGCGATGGGCCACGCGTCGGTTCCCTGAATCAGATTGAGTAAACCGACAAACAGCCCGGCGTCACTGCCGGGCGTAAGCGCCAGATGCAGGTCAGCAATATCGCAGGTGGCCGTTTTGCGTGGGTCGATAACCACAACTTTCATCGCAGGATTGTTCTGGCGCGCCTGTACCAGCCGCTGATACAGCACCGGATGGGTCCATGCCGCATTTGACCCGACCAGCACCACCAGATCGCTGTTTTCCACATCCTCATAGCTGCACGGCACCACATCTTCACCAAACGCGCGCTTGTAGCCTGCCACCGCGGACGACATACAGAGCCGCGAGTTGGTATCTATGTTTGCCGCACCGATAAACCCTTTCATCAGCTTATTGGCGGCGTAATAGTCCTCAGTCAACAGCTGGCCGGAGGCGTAAAACGCCACCGCCTGTGGTCCCCAGGTGTCGATGATGGTCTGCAGCCGTTCACCTGCCGCCGCCAGCGCCCGGGACCATTCCACCGCCTGCCCGTCGACCACCGGGTGCAGCAGTCGCCCCTGCAGACCGGTCGTTTCGCCTAATGCCGAGCCTTTAACGCACAGGCGTCCAAAACTGGCGGGATGGCGTTCATCTCCGCGCACGGTGACCTTCTCGCCCTCTACCGTTGCGATCACGCCGCAGCCCACCCCGCAGTAGGGGCACGTCGTTCGGGTTTCATTCATGACGCCTCCGCACGCAAGATCTGCGCGTCGTTCCCGACCCACACCTGACCGTTTTCTATTTTCACCGGCCAGGCGCGCACCGCAGGTTCCCCGTTATCGGCCTGACAGCCGTCGCGCAGACGGATACGCTGCTTATAGAGCGGAGAGATGACCACCGGCTCGCCGGCAGCATCGCCGAGAATGCCGCGTGAAAGCACGTTTGCTGTGCTGCCCGGCTCGAGGTCGTCGAGGGCATAGACGGATTGACCAAAGCGGAAAAGCGCAATCGGTTTTCGCCCCAGCCGGGCGCCGATCCCCGCCTGCTCAGGGATCTCATCGATAGCGCAGACCGCTTGCCAGCGTTTATTCTCCTCCACCGACTGACGATTCACTTCGGTACGGAACAGCGCCAGACGGCTCGGATCGTTAAGCGTGGTCTGCCATTCACACTGGTAGATTTCCACCACGCGGGCCATCTCCTGTTCCAGCTCGTGCGCAATGCCCAGGCTGTCGTGAAGAATCACCTCGCGCAGGTAGTCGATCCCCCCTTCCAGATTGTCCATCCACGTACTGGTACGCTGCAGGCGATCCGCCGTGCGGATGTAGAACATCAGGAAGCGGTCGACGGTGCGGATCAGCGTCTCGTCATCCAGATCGCTGGCAAAGAGATCCGCATGGCGCGGTTTCATGCCGCCGTTACCGCAGAGATAAAGGTTCCAGCCTTTGTCGGTCGCAATGACGCCCACGTCCTTGCTCTGAGCCTCCGCACATTCACGGGTACAACCGGACACGGCCATTTTAATTTTGTGCGGCGCGCGTAAGCCTTTATAGCGGTGCTCAAGCGTGACCGCGAGACGCGTGGAATCTTGCACGCCATAGCGGCACCAGGTCGACCCGACGCAGGATTTCACCGTGCGCAGGGATTTACCGTACGCGTGACCGGTCTCAAATCCGGCCTCCACCAGCGCCTGCCAGATCGCCGGCAGCTGGTCGAGCGTGGCGCCAAAGAGGTCGATACGCTGCCCACCCGTGATTTTGCTGTACAGCTGGTAGCGTTTGGCGATCTGGCCGATAGCTATCAAGCCGTCGGCCGACACTTCCCCTGCAGGCATCCGGGGCACAATGGAGTACGTCCCGTCTTTCTGAATATTGGCAAAGTAACGGTCGTTGGTGTCCTGCAGCGGCAGATGTGCCGGTTTCAGCAGGTACTCATTCCAGCAGGAGGCGAGCACTGACCCCACCAGCGGTTTACAGATTTCGCAACCGTGCCCCTGCCCGTAACGGCTGATAAGCTGGTCGAAGGTACGAATATGATTGACGCGCACCAGGTGATAGATTTCCTGACGCGACCACGGAAAGTGTTCGCAGATGTCCTTTTTCACCTCCACGCCCTGCTCCGCAAGCTGGTACTCCATCACCTGTTTCACCAGCGCGCTGCATCCTCCGCAACCGGTCGCGGCTTTGGTGCACTGTTTTATGGCTCCAATATCCGCGGCACCGGCACTTACCGCCTGACAGATATCACCTTTGCTGACGTTATGGCAGGAGCAGATCTGCGCACTGTCAGGCAGTGCCGCCACGCCGAGGGCTTTTGGCGCGCTCCCGGCGAAGGAAGGTAAAATCAGCGTTTCAGGCTCTTTGGGTAGCGCTATGCCGTTGAGCATCATCTGCACCAGGGTCGCATATTCGCTGGCATCCCCCACCAGTACGCCGCCCAACAGGGTTTTATTGTCCTCACTGACCACGATCTTTTTATAGATTTGCTGCGGACCATGCGTCCATTGATAGCTTAGCGCGCCGGGTGTTCTTCCATGGGCATCGCCAAACGAGGCCACATCTACCCCCAGCAGCTTCAGTTTGGTGCTCATGTCAGCCCCGGTAAAGGCGCTCGCCTCTCCCGCCAGCGTGGCCGATGCCACCCGCGCCATCTGATAACCCGGGGCGACCAGGCCAAAAATTTTACCCTCCCACAGTGCACATTCGCCGATAGCGAACACGTCTTTATCGGAAGTCTGGCACTGGTTATCAATGCAAATCCCGCCGCGCTCTCCGGTCGCCAGGCCACTGCTGCGCCCCAGTGCATCCTGCGGGCGAATACCTGCAGAGAAGACCACGATATCAGTTTCCAGCTGTTCACCGTCCGCAAAGCGCATTACCAGCCCGCCGTTCGCAGAGACGATGTCGGTGGTGGATTTGCTGGTGTGAACGCCCACGCCAAGCGCTTCGATCTTTTTGCGCAGCATGGCCGCACCGTCGTTGTCGAGTTGTACCGCCATCAGGTGTGGCGCAAACTCCACGACGTGCGTTTCCAGGCCCAGCTGTTTCAGGGCATTCGCGGCTTCCAGTCCCAGCAGGCCACCGCCAATGACCACCCCGCGACGGGATTGCTTTGCCTGCGCGGCGATGTTATCCAGGTCGTCCAGCGTACGGTAAACAAAGCAGCCTGGCAGCGTGCTGCCCGGTACCGGAGGCACAAACGGGTAAGAGCCGGTCGCCAGCACCAGTTTGTCCCAGTGGGTTTCATGCCCACTGGCGGTACGCACGACGTGTGCGTCGCGATCGATACTCACAATCTGCTGCGAGAGGCGAAGCTCAATGCCGTGTTCAGCAAAGAAATCACCGTCCACCAGTGAGAGCGATTCTGCGCTTCGTCCGCCAAAATACTCTGACAAATGCACACGATCATAGGCGGCATAGCGCTCTTCGCCAAAAACGATAATCTGGTACTGCCGGTGCAAATTGCGCTTCACACAGTCTTCAAGAAAATGATGGCCGACCATACCGTGTCCAACCACCACCAGCGTAGGTTTTGTCATAGCGTTTTGTCCTGCAACCTGCGGTTGCGTAGTGAATCGATTGAACAGCCAGTCCGCGTGGGCGGGCGCAGCCGTTGCCAGTAAATCGGTGAATGTTGCCGCGTTGCGGCAATCCCCCATCAGCAGCACGCCAGCAAGCGCACCGCGATGCAGTAACAAACGGCGATAGTGACGGGTCAGCGGATCCCAGGCGCTCCAGACCACATCGTCTGGCAGAACCTCTACTCGCCCGGCGCTGAACAGCTCCACACCGGGCACTTTGAGGCGCATGCCGCTGTCGGTCAGGGCAAATGGCGTGCTAGCCTCCCCAGCCAGCCGGGCGGCGAGGATATCCGCCTGCGCCAGGCAAGGTGCGACCAGGCCGAACGTCTGGCCGTCGATTTCGCAGCACTCACCGATGGCGCTGATCGCCGGGACTGAGGTCTGCATCTGGTGGTTAACCACAATGCCGCGGACACAGTGAATGCCGCTGCCTTTTGCCAGTGCGACATTGGGCTGCACGCCGGTCGCCAGCACCACGCGAGAGGCGTTAATCTTGCGTCCGTTGTGTAACGTCACGGCATCCGCCGCAATGGCGGTCATTCCCGATGACAGTTCGCAGCGAACGCCGCGCTCCGCCAGCGCCTCTTCAAGCAAAACGCCTGCCTGGCGATCGAGCTGCTGTTCCATCAGCCACGCACCACGATGCACCAGCGTGACGTTGTCACAAGACCGGGCCAGTGCCGCAGCGACCTCAACGCCGAGCACCCCACCGCCCAGCACTACAGCTGGCCCCGGGTTCTCCTGAATCGCGCGGATATCGGCCAGCGTACGAAAGGTGAAGACATGCGGAGCGTCACCGCCCGGAATGGGAGGTACAAAAGGCGTCGACCCGGTGGCAAAGACCAGTTCGTCCCAGGCCAGCGTGGTTGCTGTGGTACGGACCTCGCGTTTCTCAACATCCACGGAAAGCACCTTTTCGCCACGTCGTACCGTCACACCCCGTGCGTGATACCAGGCGTCGTCCTGCAGGCGGATCTGCTGCGCCTGTTTTTCCCCGCCCAGTACCGGCGAGAGCATGATGCGGTTGTAAGCGTGTTCCGACTCCTCGCCAAACACGGTGATCGTGAAGCGACCGGGCGCACGCTCGGTCAGCGAGGCAATCAGCCGTGTTGCGGCCATCCCATTACCGATAACGATCAGTCGCATCACCGCCTCCGTTACGCCGCTTTAGGCTGTTTTTCATAGAGGAAATGGAGGATCTGCTGACGCATATGGTGATAGCGGCTATCGTCCGCCAGCTGAACCCGATTACGCGGGCGAGGCAGGTCAACGTGCAGCACCTCGCCGACGGTGGCCGCCGGGCCGTTAGTCATCATCAGTACCCGGTCAGAAAGCAGCACAGCCTCGTCCACATCGTGGGTGATAAGCACGATGGTGGTGTTCAGCGCCTGCTGGATTTGCATCACCGAGTCCTGCAGATGCGCGCGCGTGAGCGCATCCAGCGCGCCAAACGGTTCATCCATCAGCAGGACCTTCGGCTTCATCGCCAGCGCACGGGCAATGCCAACGCGCTGTTTCATGCCGCCGGAGATTTCCGAAGGCCGTTTATGCAGGGCATGCCCCATCTGGACGCGATCGAGGTTGTGTTCAATCCACTCCTTGCGCTCCGCCTTGTTCATGGTGCGGCGAAAGACCTGATCCACCGCCAGCGCAACGTTGTCGAAGCAGGTGAGCCACGGCAGCAGAGAATGGTTCTGAAACACCACCGCACGCTCCGGTCCTGGCCCGGCGATTTCGCGGTTATCGCAAATCAGCCCACCTTCGGTCGGCAGGGTGATCCCGGCAATCAGGTTGAGCAACGTCGATTTGCCGCACCCGGAGTGGCCAATCAGGCTCACGGTTTCGCCTTCGTGAATATCAAAAGAGACGTTCTGCAGCGCCAGAAACTCGCCGCTGGCGGTAGAAAAACGCTGGCTCACGGCCTGGACCTGAATTAATGGTTTCATCTTCGCTCCTTATTTTTCCTGCCAGCTAAAGCGACGGGCGATCAGCATCAGCCCCTGCTCCAGCAGCAACCCGACCACGCCAATGATGACGATGGCGATGAGAATGTTTTCGACGTTGAGGTTGTTCCACTCATTCCAGATCCAGAAGCCGATCCCCAGCCCACCGGTGAGCATCTCGGCGGCGACAATGACCAGCCAGGCGATGCCAATCGAGAGGCGAACCCCGGTCAGCACCGCGGGCAGCACGGCCGGGAAGAGGATCCGCCGCATGATGGTCCACTCGGAGAGCTGCAGCACGCGGGCAACGTTAAGGTAATCCTGCGGAATACGACGTACCCCTTCGGCGGTGTTAATCACCATTGGCCATATTGAGCAGATAAAAATGGTCCAGCTGGAGGCGGGCTCCGCTTTCTGGAACAGCAGCAGGCCGATAGGCAGCCAGGCTAAAGGACTGACCGGGCGTAACAGTGCGATCAACGGGCTGAACATGCGCGAGCAAAAGGTGAAGCGACCGATCAGGAAACCGAGCGGGATCCCCGCGAGCGCCGCCAGACCAAAGCCCACCGCCACGCGCTGCAGCGAAGCGAGCACGTTCCAGCCGATACCCATATCGTTTGGCCCGTCGCGGTAAAACGGGTCAGCGAAGAGCGTTAATGCGGAATCCAGCGTACTGAGCGGCGTCGGGAACCCTTTGCTGTTGATCGCGGCCAGTTGCCAGAGCAATACCAGTAACCCGAGCCCCAGCAGCGCCGGGATCACGCGCTGCAGAAGGTCATTCATCCGTCGCGTGAACGTCGGCGCGCGGCGGCGAACCTGCACCGGAGGGAGGGTAATCACTTCCCCGCTCGCCGGCGTCTCGTCTTTCGATTTCGTGCTGTGCAGATGCTGCATAATCAGGCCCCTTTACGGTGAATAGCGAAGCGGTTGGCGTAACCGTCCGGATCGGTACCGTTCCAGACGGTACCGTCCATCAGGGTGCTGCTGCGATACGGTGATGACGGGGTGGATATGCCTCCCACCGCCGTGGCGGCATCCTGCCAGACCGAGGTCTGGTTAATGCGCTGCGCGATGGCGGCATAATCCGGCGCCGATTTGAGCAAGCCCCAGCGGCGGAACTGGGTTAAAAACCACATCCCGTCGGAGAGGTACGGATAGCTGACGGCACCCTCGTTGAAGAAACGGATCGGATGCGCATCCTGCCAGCGCTGGCCAAGCCCGTTGTCGTACTCTCCCAGCATCCGTCCGGTGAGATACTGCTCTTTGGTGTTCAGCCACGCCCGGCGAGAGAGGATTTGGGCGGTCTCACGTTTGTTGTCTGGTGATGCATCGATCCAGCGTGCGGCTTCCAGTACCGCACTCACCAGCGCCCGCGCGGTGTTCGGGTTTTTCTCCACCCAGTCGCGACGTGTGCCAAGAATTTTTTCCGGATGATCGGCCCAGATCGACTGGGACGTTGCGGCGGTAAACCCGATGCGGTCGTTAATGGCGCGCGCATTCCACGGCTCACCAACGCAAAAGCCGACCATGTTGCCAATCCGCATGTTCATCACCATTTGCGGCGGCGGCACAACCACGGTCCGGACGTCATCGAACGGATTAATGCCCGCGCTGGCCAGCCAGTAGTACAGCCACATCGCATGCGTACCGGTCGGGAAAGTGTGTGCGAAGGTGTAAGTGCCGGGTGCCTGCTGCCCAATCAGCGTTTTCAGCCCGTCGAGATCGCGAACGCCCTTCTCTGCCAGATCGCTGGAGAGCGTGATGGCCTGACCGTTCTGGTTCAGGGTCATCAGGTTTGCCATCTGCTGTGGCTTACCGGCAAGCCCCAGCTCCAGCCCGTACAGCAGGCCGTAAAGAATGTGGGCGGCGTCCAGTTCGCCGGCCACCAGCTTATCGCGCACGGCTGCCCAGCTTGCCTCTTTGGTTGGCACGATGGTGATGCCATATTTTTTATCAAACCCCTTCAGCGCCGCGATGACCACCGGCGCGCAGTCGGTTAACGGTATAAACCCGATGCGCACCGTCTCCTGCTCCGGTTTATCCGAGCCTGCCGCCCACGCGGCCTGCATGACGCCCGGTAACAACATGGCGCCGCTCGCCAGCATGCTGGCCTGTAAAAACCGCCGTCTCGACAAATCCGCCATGACCACTCCTGAAAAAAAGACAAAAAAAAGCGCCCACCCGTGCCGAAGCACCGCTGGACGCCTTTATCCCGAAGACAGATGCACCGCCGTTGGCGCACCGTCAAAAATGGTTAATCAGATAATGCAAAGGGAATGCCAGGTTTTACTGCCCTGTTTTCCGGGCGTTTACCGGGAATTTCCCCACGACCGCGCACCTCAATCAGGCACTAAATGCCCACTGATTGTGCACCTACTCCTTAGGGGTTACCTGCCACAAGCTCTTCACGGTGAGCAGCGCACGGGCGATATCCACCATGCGCTGGTTTTTGTCCATCGCCATTTTACGCAGCGCCGTCCATGCCTGTTCCTCACTCATCTTTTGATGGGTCATCAGTACGCTTTTCGCTTTATCGATGGTTTTGCGCTCTTCGAGCGTATCGCGCAGTGACGCAAGCTGACGGGAAAGCTGTTCTATCTCGCGCGCCTGCTGGCGAACCAGGGTTAACAAGGGCTTATCCGGGTAAGAGGCCAGCGGATCGTCCTGCTCCTCAGCCGGGAGCGTGTAGTCCTCCTGTCGATGGATATGCTCGTCCACCGCGATCATCAGATCGGCAATAACCATCTCCTCCAGGGTGCGCAGATGCTCAAGGCGTGCCGTTTGCAGAGCAAACCAGGCCAGCGCGGTATGGCCATTGTCAGCGGCTGGCTGGCGGGTACAGGCCAGGCGCCTCAGTTGCTCCGTCTCACGGTCAGGCTGGCAATTCTGGGAAAAGGTGGTTTGCACATCCGCCGTGCTGTGGGTCATGAAAATCTCGAAGCAGGCCTGCTGTCCGTCAATCCGGTCCACCAGCCGCTGACGGATGCCATCGTCAAAATAGCCCTGCGTGAAGCCAATGGCGCCCAGCGCCCGCTCTTGTCCCGCCAGCTCTTTACCCTGCATCAGGCTATAAAGCGCGACAAAACGGCCTGCGATTTGCGGATCGTCAATGCTGTCATTAAGCTGCGGTACGATACTGAGCAGATGACGCAGGATGCGACAATAGTGATCCATCGCCTGCGGGGCCGTAATGGTTTGCTGAATAACACCGTCACGAAGGGCTGACAGGTTATCCAGACTGAGCAGCGCGCCGGCTATACGTTCGCACACGCCGCTGCCCTGGAACGGGGAGTGATTATCCAGAACGTCATAAAGTGCAGTGAGGTTCTCATTCACCAGCGCCCGGCTCGCTTTGCATTCGGCAGCGTACAGCTTACCCTGTGAGCAGAGCCAGACGTTAGAGGCTCCACGCTCGCACTGCAGCATATGCACCAGCAGGCTGATGGCGTTAACCAGCACGCCAAGCTGTGCCAGCCTGCTCAGTTGCTCCCGGCGCATCGACCTTGCACGCTGGAGCCATTCGGTCGCACCTGGCGAAATGCCAGCCATTAATGTCATGCTTACTCTCCCGGACAGCGAAACCCTGGATAGCTAAGCAATATTCGTGCCTTTAAAAGAACAGGAGTCAACATGCAAAAGATTGTTATCGTCGCCAACGGTGCGGCTTACGGCAGCGAATCCCTTTTTAACAGCCTGCGCCTGGCGATTGCGCTACGTGATAGAGAGAGTGAACTGGAGCTACGGCTCTTTTTAATGTCGGATGCGGTCACCGCCGGGCTGAAGGGACAAAAACCGGCAGAGGGTTACAACATCCAGCAGATGCTGGAGATCCTGACCGCGCAAAACGTTCCGGTCAAACTGTGCAAGACCTGCACCGACGGGCGCGGCATCACCGGATTGCCGCTGATTGAAGGTGTGGAAATCGGCACGCTCGTTGAGCTGGCCGAGTGGACTCTGCGCGCCGATAAAGTATTAACTTTTTAATAATAAACCCGTAAAAATATTATTTTCTTATGGACGCGGTTTCAGCATCAAGTTTACCTGCAGGGTTGCCGATAGGCATGGAAACAACACAGCAGGTATTTCACTTATGTTCAGATCCATTCGTGCACGCATCATTGCCGCGACGACAGGTTGTCTGGTCGTCGCCCTTCTTCTTAATACTGTCATCAATTTTCAGGTCACACGCCAGGATAACCAGCAGTCACAGCGCGACATCCTGACCAGCACCAGCGCCAGCCATAACATGGCGATTGCGGACTGGGTGAAGAGCAAAATGACGGTTATCGCCTCCGCACAAACCGTTGCGCTCAGTGACGATCCGGTTCCGGTCTTTAAACAGCTTGCCCAGGCGGGTGGGTTCACTAACGTATACGTTGGCTATGCCAGCAAAACGGCGAAATTCTCTGAACCAGCGGGCGTACCGGCGGATTATGACCCCACGATCCGTCCCTGGTATCAGCAGGTCGTAAACCAGGATAGCCCGGTCGTGACCGCGCCATATGTTGACGCCGGTAGTGGAAAACTGGTGGTGACGTTTGCCGTGCCGGTGAAAGAAAACGGTACCCTGAAAGCCGTGGTGGCTGGCGATGTGGCGATGGACAGCGTGGTTGCTAACGTGCGCGGGATCCACCCAACCCCGGCAAGCAGCGGACTGCTGCTGAATAGCGATGGCACCGTCATTGCCGCCAGCGACCCTGCCCTGACGCTTAAACCGTTCGCCGAAACCCTCAAAGGCATCGACTTTGCGGCGCTGAAAAGCGGAAACCCGGTAAACGGGACCTTCAATGGCGCCGAAAAAACCTTCGTGGCAACCGCCGTGCCGGGTACGAACTGGATGCTGGTTGTTGCCCTGGACACAGGCGATGCCACCTCCGGAATGCGCTCGCTGCTGAAAGCCTCGGCCATCTCGCTGGTGATCCTGGCCTTACTCAGCGGCGCCATTGTTCACTTCCTGATTGCGCGTCTGCTGAAGCGCCTGTCTGACATTCGCGATGCGATGCATAACATTGCGAACGGCACTAACGATCTGTCGCAACGCCTGCCGGACAGCGGCGATGACGAAGTGGCGCAGATAGCGCAGGCGTTTAACGCTTTCAGCGACAAGCTCTCGGTAGTGATGGTACAACTGCGGGATGCCAGCGCATCGGTGAAAAACGCCGCGCGGGAAATTGCGGCAGGTAACCAGGACCTCTCAGGGCGTACCGAGCAGGCCGCCTCCAGCCTTCGCGAAACGGCCAGCGCCGTGGAAGAGATCACCGCGTCGGTAACCCAGTCGAACGAGTCTGCGGCTGAAGCCAATGACCAGGCGAGTAAGGCCTCTGCAGCTGCGGCTCGCGGTGGCGAGGTGGTATCGCAGGCCATCAGCACCATGCAGTCCATTGAAGTGGCTTCCGCGAAGATTGGCGACATCACTAGCGTGATTGACGGGATTGCCTTCCAGACCAATATCCTGGCGCTGAATGCCTCGGTGGAAGCCGCACGCGCCGGAGAGCAAGGCCGTGGGTTTGCCGTGGTGGCCGGCGAGGTGCGTAATCTGGCCAGCCGTAGCGCGCAGGCGGCGAAAGAGATTAAAACGCTTATCGATTCCACCACCAACAGCGTGGCCACCGGCTCCCGCTACGTTCATTTGGCCGGGGAAAGCATGAACGAAATCCGCTCCAGCATCGGTAGCGTATCGGGCATCATGCGTGAAATCTCCATCGCCACCAGCGAGCAGATGAAAGGCATCCAGGAGATTAACCATGCGGTGACCCATCTGGACAGAATGGTTCAGCAGAACGCCGAACTGGTGGTGCAATCTGCCGCTGCAGCCGGCGCGCTGCAGAGCCAGGCGGGCGACCTTGCTGAAACTGCCGGACATTTCCGCATTTAATGTTAGGGTGGCGCGCGTTCACCGGGCAAAACGCGCGCCAGAGTAAATTTTCAGGAATTTTGTCATTTTTGTTTAATCGTTACGCCATTTTTTGATCAAAGTCAGCATCCTCACCCTCCCCCTTTGGTGTTATGCCATGAGTGAATTGTGAACAATATCACGCTCGGATATGGCAGCAGGGAGAGCGTTGTTTAAGACTACGGGGTAAAAAATGGCACTGGTAAAAACAAGTTTGAAATTGTTTGGCGGGGATACGGTCGTGGTGCGGTGTTCTGAGCGCTGCCGCATTCATTTGATGAGTTCGAAAGCACAACAACACTCGCAGGCGGATATCCTGACCGTGCAGGATGACAAGGCATGGCTTACCGTGCCGTACACCGGCACGTGGGATGTCCTGATTGACAGCCATAGCCAGTCACTGGAGCATTCCGTAAGCTACGTTGCTGCATAAGTCACAAACGCCCGGCCTGCTCACGCAGCCGGGCGCATTCTCAGGCAAAACCGGGACGCAGGGTATTATTCAGCGGGTTCCCTTCCAGCAGCGCTTTCACCTTCACCACCAGCTCATTCAGACAATCGTCCTTCATGCCGAGGCGGGTCAGCTCCTGGTCGAGCGAAAAGAGATACTGCGCGTTGGTGCCCAGCGGTCCACTGGCGGCAGCGATCAACGGGGCAATAACCTGCGTGCGGGTATCCGCTTCATACAGCGGATGGCGCGGATCCATAATAAACACCAGCGCGTTAACGGTACGTCCGTCATCGAGTTCCAGCTTGCACCAGCTCGGCATATAGCAGCCGGTGATCATCTCGCGCTTCCACAGCAGCGTCAGTTCGTCTTCCAGCGTTGCATCCGGCAGGCGGTAGGCCACCCCCGTGGTGCGTCCGCCCTCTTTTAGTGCAAGCATGCGTCCCGGCTGACACGCGCTACCTCGACCGGCCGTCAGGCGCAAACAAAATGCGCGATGCCAGCCAGGAAGTGTACCTGTTGCCGATTCGACAAATTCGAGAGCCGGGTTCCACATCAGCGAACCGTAGCCAAAAATCCATACCGGGCCATCATCCGGGCGGCACGCCAGCGTGGCAGCGAGCGACGCCGCACGTTGTTCAGCTGACCAGAGAAGCGATTCCTCAATAGCACCAAATGCCGTCTTACAATCTGCCTTCATTAAGAAATCACGCGTTAACACTTTCCACCTCCGCCACTGCATGCTTCCTTGCGACATCTGTAATCCGCCTTCCCGGCATTGTGTGCTGGTCATTTTGCCAGCAGTTGAGTAACGATAAGCAATTCACGGGCCAGTTGCAATACAACGGAAGTTCAACCGCCTGAAAAGTCAAAACGAAGGCAGCGAATGATTTCACGGCTATTTCTTTTTATGCCATTTATCGTCGTCTCCTTTCTCATATTCATGTTTTACTGCGGCCCAGGCGACTTTGTGCGCGGTCTCTTCACGGCTGGCATCATCACGTCGATCTTCTTTATCTTTGTACTGTTCCCAGGCGCTGTTAAAAGCCTCTTTGTAGATATCCTGCGCGTGCGCGGGCAATACGTGTTGCACGCTGTCTGGTAATTCGCGTTTCGTTTTATATGGCATCGCTAACCCCTCTTTTGGTTAAAGAGATAAGTGTGGACGACGATACGGCAGGGTGCCAGTCAATTGAGAATTATGCGTAAATGATAATTTTAATATTATGTTATTAAAGGATTAATTACAGAACACATCACATTATCGACACCACAAATCCAAAACATTACAAACAGTAAAATTGAGTAAAAAATCAAGGATATTTAACAGAGATCTGTTAATTTAATGACCGAAAATTCTATCTATAATTACAAGCACCTGCATTGATGGAGAAGCACATGACAGCAGCACACGAGGCGGTGAAGACCCGCCACAAGGAGACATCACTCATTTTCCCGGTCCTGGCACTGGCTGTGCTGCTCTTCTGGGGAAGCAGTCAGTCACTGCCAGTGGTAGTTGGTATCAATATTCTTGCTCTGGTGGGTATCTTAACCAGCGCCTTTAGCGTTGTTCGCCATGCGGACGTATTAGCCCACCGCCTGGGTGAGCCTTACGGCTCGCTAATTCTCAGCCTTTCGGTGGTTATCCTCGAAGTCAGCCTGATTTCCGCGCTGATGGCGACCGGTGACGCCGCACCGACCCTGATGCGTGACACCCTCTACTCCATCATTATGATTGTGACAGGTGGTCTGGTGGGCTTTTCACTGTTACTGGGCGGCCGCAAATTTGCGACCCAGTACATGAATCTGTTCGGCATAAAACAGTATCTGATTGCCCTTTTCCCGCTGGCAATTATTGTGCTGGTCTTCCCGATGGCATTGCCGGGAGCCAATTTCTCAACCGGTCAGGCGCTGCTGGTCGCGCTGATTTCCGCAGCGATGTACGGCGTGTTCCTGCTGATTCAGACCAAAACGCACCAGAGCCTGTTCGTCTATGAACATGAAGATGACGGCGACGACCCGCATCACGGTAAGCCATCGGCTCACAGCAGCGCGTGGCATACGGTTTGGCTGATCGTACATCTGATTGCGGTTATCGCCGTGACCAAAATGAACGCCAACCCGCTGGAGACGCTGTTAACCGAGCTGAATGCCCCGGTCGCGTTTACTGGTTTCCTGGTGGCGCTGCTTATCCTGTCGCCTGAGGGGCTGGGGGCACTGAGAGCGGTGCTGAACAATCAGGTGCAACGCGCAATGAATCTGTTCTTTGGCTCGGTCCTGGCGACTATCTCACTCACCGTGCCGGTGGTGACGCTGATTGCCTTTATGACCGGTAACGAGCTGCAGTTCGCGCTGGGTGCGCCAGAGATGATTGTGATGGTGGCTTCACTGCTGCTGTGTCAGATATCCTTCTCGACCGGGCGCACCAACGTGCTGAACGGCGCGGCGCACATGGCGCTGTTTGTGGCCTATCTGATGACGATATTTGCCTAAGCGTTGTTCGGTGAGGCTCTGAGGCCACACCCGACACCTCTTCCATCGGGAGAGGAATAACCAAAAAAACCCGCCGAAGCGGGTTTTTTTATTAGTGACTGGTATCCAGCTCGTCGAAACTCTTCACCAGATCGTCAATCGCCTTGATCTGTTTCAGGAACGGCTCCAGTTTAGCCAGCGGCAATGCGGACGGGCCGTCGCACTTCGCGTTGTCCGGGTCCGGGTGCGCTTCAATGAACAGACCGGCCAGGCCAGTCGCCATACCGGCGCGCGCCAGCTCGGTGACCTGCGCACGGCGGCCGCCAGAAGCTGCACCAAACGGGTCGCGGCACTGCAGCGCATGGGTCACATCGAAGATAACCGGAGACTGGTTGGACACGTTCTTCATCACGCTGAAGCCGAGCATATCAACGACCAGGTTGTCATAACCGAAGTTTGCGCCACGGTCACACAGGATCACTTTGTCGTTGCCGCCTTCGATAAATTTATCGACGATGTTACCCATCTGGCCAGGGCTCACGAACTGAGGTTTCTTCACGTTGATGACCGCGCCGGTTTTCGCCATCGCTTCCACCAGGTCCGTCTGACGCGCCAGGAACGCCGGCAGCTGGATAACGTCGACAACGTCCGCAACAGGCTGCGCCTGAGAAGCTTCGTGCACGTCGGTGATCACTTTCACGCCAAAGGTCTGTTTCAGTTCCTGGAAAATTTTCATCCCCTCTTCCAGGCCCGGGCCACGGTAGGAGTGAATGGAGGAACGGTTGGCTTTGTCAAAAGAGGCCTTAAACACGTACGGGATACCCAGTTTTTGGGTCACGGTCACGTAGTGCTCGCAGATACGCATCGCGAGATCACGGGATTCCAGCACGTTCATACCGCCAAACAGCACGAACGGCAGGTCGTTTGCCACGTTGATATCACCAATGCTAACCACTTTTTGTTTCATAGGATCGCCTTATTCAGGTGTGAATCGGAATTAAGATTAATGCAGTGTAATTTGTTTGTGCGAGATCGCGTTGATCTGCGCACGAATCATTTCGCTGATCGGGTCTTCCGGGCATTGCTCAACGAAATAATTCAGATCGTTCAGCGCCACATGCTCGCAATCAAGCTGGGCATAAATCAGCCCGCGATCGCGGATTTCGTACGGATCTTCCGGATTAAACTGCAGAAGCACTTCGCTGGCACGTAATGCCAGCTCCATCTGACGCTCTTCCATCAGCGCAGATTTCAGCGTATCCAGCAGTTTACGGATCACCTCGGCGTTATCCGCCTCGTCGAGATCTTCATTAAAGAGCTCGGCAACCGGGCTGATATTGCCTTTTAACCAGACGTCCAGCGTATGCTCATCCAGCGTATCGCCGTTAAACGGATTAATGAGCCACATCTCACCGTCCAGCCACTCCGCTCGCAGGATCATCTGCGTCGGGAAAATGACCGGCACCAGTGGAATATCCAGACGATGCGCGACCCACAGCAAAATGGAACCCAGCGCAACCGCGCTGCCCTGACGATTTTTTAAGACCTGATCCAGCCATAGTGCGTCAGACAGACGATACACGCCACGCGTGTCGCAGAAACCCCATTCGCCGTAGAAAAGCTCAAGCAGCTTCTCTAATTGCCAGTCCTGCGGGCGCGCCTGATTGATCTCTTCACGCGCCAGGCTGACCAGATTCTCCAGCTCTTCGTAGACGTACTGCGACGTAAAATCGTCGCGGATCATCTCCGAAATCAGGATCATGCCATCGCAAAGCGGCACTTTATTAAATTCGAAATCGGCTAAGGACCTCATGACTTACCCCAGTAACGGTATTCTTGTGGTGGCGAGTTTAATGATGATGTACAGCACCACCAGCCCCAGCAAAAAGGCGATAAAACCGGTCTGCTGGCTGCGCGGACGACGACGCCCAAGCGCGATAAAACCCAAAACGATGTAGATGATAACGCCAAACAGCTTTTCAGTCAGCCATGCGCCTTTATCAGTAAATGGCAGATAGCCGGTCTTCCACATTAATCCGGCCCCTGAGAGAAACAGCACCGTGTCAATACAGTGCGGCGCAATACGCACCCAGCGGGCGTCAATCAGCGGATTATTGCTGTAACGCCACCAGTAACGGACGATGAAAAAGCTGATGGTCAGGGCAACGGCTATCAGGTGGGCCGTGATCAGCACGGTAAAGAGACTCATGCCCATTGTCCCAGCGTCAGACGGTCGTTGCCGCCATAGTCGCGACAGGTTTCCACCGCACGATAACCTGCAGCGATGAACACGTCACGCACCGCGTCCCCTTGCGTCCAGCCGTGCTCGACCAGCAGCCAGCCGCCGGGGAGCAAATGCTGTCGTGACGTTGTCACAATATGCACAATATCCGCCAGCCCTTCGTTGGCAGCGACCAGCGCCGTCAGCGGTTCGAAACGCACGTCCCCCTGCGTCAGGTGCGGGTCATGCTCGTCGATATAGGGAGGGTTGCTGACAATCATCCCGAACGTGCGGTTATCCAGCGCGCTAAACCAGCTGCTTTGCAGAACGGTGACGTTCGGGAAGCCTAGACGCGCCACGTTACGCTGCGCCAGCGCTACCGCATCGGGCATCACGTCAACCGCTGTCACCTCGCAGTCCGGACGCTCGCTGGCCAGCGCCAGGGCAATTGCGCCAGTGCCGGTTCCAAGATCGAGAATTCGGCAGGCTTGTGCGGGTAAACGCGACAGTGCCTGCTCCACCAGACACTCGGTGTCCGGACGTGGGATCAGGGTCGCTGGGGAGACGTACAACGGCAGTGACCAGAACTCACGCTCCCCGACCAGATGCGCCACCGGCTCACCGGTTTTGCGTCGGGCAAGCAGCGTAGCGAGCTGCGCTTCCTGCTCAGCGCTCAGCTGGGTCTCGCCGAAAGCCAGCAGGTAAGTGCGGGCTTTCCCCGTCACAAACTCAAGCAAAATTTCGGCGTCACGTTTAGGGCTTTCGCTCGCGGAAAGCTCACTGGCGGCCTGCCGTAACCAGTGCTGAAACTCCATTATTCCTGCTCGGACAGTGCTGCCAGCTGGTCAGCCTGGTATTCCTGCACGATAGGCTCAATCAGCATATCCAGCTTTCCTTCCATCACTTCGTCCAGACGGTACAGGGTCAGGTTGATGCGGTGGTCGGTAACACGGCCCTGTGGGAAGTTATAGGTACGGTTACGGTCGCTGCGATCGCCGCTGCCCAGCAGGTTACGACGCGTGGAGGCTTCCGCCTGCTGACGTTTTGCCATTTCAGCCGCGTGGATACGCGCGCCCAGCACGGATAAGGCTTTGGCTTTGTTCTTGTGCTGTGAACGTTCGTCCTGGCACTCCACCACGATGCCGGTTGGCAGGTGGGTAATACGAATAGCGGAATCGGTGGTGTTAACGTGCTGACCCCCTGCCCCGGAGGAGCGGAAGGTATCGATACGCAGGTCCGCCGGGTTGATGTCCGGCAATTCTGCTTCAGGCAGCTCTGGCATCACCGCAACCGTACAGGCAGAAGTGTGAATTCGCCCCTGAGATTCGGTGGCAGGTACGCGCTGCACGCGATGACCGCCGGATTCAAACTTCAGACGACCGTACACGCCGTCACCGCTGATTTTAGCGATAACCTCTTTGTAGCCGCCATGTTCACCGTCGTTGGCGCTCATGATCTCAACGCGCCAGCGACGCGCTTCGGCGTAGCGGCTGTACATACGGAACAGATCGCCGGCAAACAGTGCCGCTTCGTCACCGCCGGTCCCGGCGCGGACTTCGACAAAGGCGTTACGCTCATCGTCCGGATCTTTTGGCAGCAGAAGCACCTGCAACTGTTGCTCCATCTCTTCAGAACGCGCTTTTGCGTCCAGTAACTCTTCCTGCGCCATCTCGCGCATTTCAGGGTCGTCGAGCATCATCTGCGCGGTTTCAATATCTTCCTGGACCTGTCGCCAGTCGGTAAAGCATTTTGATACATCACTCAACTGCGCGTATTCACGCGAGAGCGCGCGAAAACGTTCCTGGTCAGCAATGGTCCCGGCATCGCCGAGCAGCGCCTGTACTTCTTCATGGCGCTCGTGCAGAGCTTCCAGTTTAGCGACGATAGAAGGCTTCATAGGCGTAAATGCACCTTGTAATAGAAAATGGGTATAGGGCGCTATTCCAGCCCGAGGCTGTTGCGCAGAATAGTCAGGCGTTCATCATCCCCGTCACGGGCGGCCTGCTGAAGGGATTTGGTTGGTGCATGGATCAGGCGGTTGGTCAGTTTCCAGGCCAGATCCTGCATAATGGCTTCTGCGTCGCCGCCCTGCTGAAGGGCGGCCAGCGCTTTGGCGGTCAGGTCATCACGCGCCTGCTCCGCCTGACCGCGGTACTCACGGATAGTCTCGCTGACGCTTTGCGCGCGCAGCCAGGCCATAAACTCACTCGTTTCCTGCTCTACAATGGTTTCCGCCTGAACCGCCGCCGCTTTACGCTGGGCAAGGTTATGCGAAATGATGCTTTGCAGGTCGTCCACGCTGTAAAGGTAGGCGTTCGCCAGTTTACCGACTTCCGGTTCGACATCGCGCGGGACGGCAATATCCACCAGCAGCATCGGTTGATTACGGCGGGATTTCAGCGCTCGCTCGACCATCCCTTTACCGATAATCGGCAGCGGGCTGGCGGTAGAGCTGATGATAATATCTGCCTCTTTCAGGCGCTCATCGATGTCGCTCAGCGCAACCACCTCGGCCCCCACCTCGTCCGCCAGCACCTGTGCACGTTCGCGGGTACGGTTAGCGATAATCATCTTTTTGACTTTGTGTTCACGCAGATGGCGCGCCACAAGTTCGATGGTTTCGCCCGCCCCGACCAGCATCACAGTGACGGTCGACAGGGATTCAAAGATTTGACGGGCCAGGGTACAGGCCGCGAAAGCAACAGAAACCGCACTGGCACCAATGTCGGTTTCTGTTCGCACACGCTTCGCCACGGAGAATGACTTCTGGAACATACGCTCCAGTTCACTGGCTTTCAGATGCCCTTTTTGCGAATCGGCAAACGCCTTTTTCACCTGACCGAGAATTTGCGGCTCGCCGAGCACCAGCGAGTCAAGGCCGCTGGCCACACGCATCAGATGGCTGACTGCATCGTTATCCTGATGCCAGTACAGGCTATTACGCAGCTCTTCTTCGTTGAGGTTGTGGTAATCACATAACCAGCGGATCAGCGCTTCATGCAGGTTGTCCTGCTCTTCAACGCTTAGGTAGAGTTCCGTACGGTTGCACGTCGAGAGCACCACGCCACCCTGCACCATCGGCTGTGCAAGCAGGCTGTCCAGCGCCAGGTCAAGCGTATCCGGCGAAAACGTGACGCGTTCTCGCAGCGAAACCGGGGCTGTTTTGTGGTTAATACCGAGTGCTAATAGGGTCATGTTGAGCGGGAGTAGTACCAGCGTTAATAAGGTTAGCAGAACGCATCATACAGGATGCGCGAGATCAATAAAAGAGACTGCCCCCTTTCGGAGTAATAGCTTATACAATGCTTTGAGATAATTTGAACGTAGACGGTGGCACCCTTCGACGCTAGCATTAACAGTTATAACTGCAACGTATCTCAAGGATTTGTCCTCATTATGACCCGACTGATTCGCCTGCTGCCCCTGGCGGCACTGGTTCTGACCGCATGTACCGTCACCCAACCTAAAGGCCCGGGCAAAAGCCCTGATTCACCGCAGTGGCGTCAGCACCAGCAGGACGTCCGCAATTTGAGCCAGTACCAGACCCGTGGTGCCTTCGCTTATCTCTCTGATGAACAAAAAGTGTATGCGCGTTTCTTCTGGCAGCAAACCGGGCAGGACAACTATCGCCTGCTGCTGTTAAACCCGCTGGGCAGCACCGAACTGGAGCTTATTGCCAAACCGGGTGAAGCGCAGATCACCGATAACAAAGGCAAGCACTATACCGCCACCGACGCCGAAGAGATGATCGGCAAGCTGACCGGAATGCCTATTCCGCTGAACAGCCTGCGCCAGTGGATTCTGGGCCTGCCGGGTGACGCGACCGACTACCAGCTTGACGACCAGTACCGTCTGAGCCAGGTGAGCTACACCCAGAACGGCAAAACCTGGAAAGTGGTGTACAGCGCCTATGACAGCAACACCAGGCCTTCCCTGCCATCCAACATGGAACTGACCCAGGGCAGCCAGCGGATCAAGCTAAAAATGGACAACTGGATCGTTAAATGATGACCCACTGGCCTTCTCCGGCAAAACTGAATCTGTTTTTATACATCACCGGACAGCGTGCTGACGGATACCATACCCTGCAGACGCTGTTTCAGTTTCTTGATTACGGCGACACGATCGCGATTGACCCGCGTCAGGACGGCGAGGTTTGCCTGCTGACGCAGGTTAACGGTGTGGCGCATGAAGATAACCTGATCGTGCGCGCTGCACGTCTGCTGATGAAAGCGGCGTCGGACACCGGTCGTCTGCCGGCAGGAAGCGGCGCGGATATCCGTATTGAGAAGCGTCTGCCGATGGGCGGTGGACTGGGCGGTGGCTCATCAAATGCCGCCACCGTGTTGGTTGCCCTGAATCACCTCTGGGGCTGCGGATTATCTCAGGATGAGCTGGCAGCGTTAGGCTTAACACTGGGGGCGGACGTCCCGGTCTTTGTGCGCGGTCATGCGGCGTTTGCTGAAGGGGTGGGCGAAATACTTTCCCCGGTCGAACCGCCGGAAAAATGGTATCTGGTGGCCCACCCGGGCGTCAGCATTCCGACCCCGGTCATCTTCAACGATCCTGACCTGCCACGGAATACCCCGGTGCGGTCAATAGAAACGTTATTAAATTGTGAATTCAGCAACGATTGCGAGGTTATCGCAAGAAAACGTTTTCGCGAGGTTGATGCGGTGCTTTCCTGGCTGTTAGAATACGCGCCGTCGCGCCTGACTGGCACAGGGGCCTGTGTCTTTGCTGAATTTGACACCGAATCCGCCGCTCGTCAGGTGCTTGAGCAAGCGCCGGTTTGGCTGCATGGTTTTGTAGCACGTGGGATGAACACCTCCCCCCTACAGCAAGCCATTCTGGCGCAGACTGAGTTTCGGTGACAACGTCACCCTGTTCCAGACGTTGCATCGCGCTCTTTAATACACCGCCTGGATAGCATTTCGCCTGGCCCGCACAGTTTGCGGCGAACGCTATCCACCACTGGACGCATGCCTGAGGTTCTTCTCGTGCCTGATATGAAGCTTTTTGCTGGTAACGCCACCCCGGAACTAGCACAACGTATTGCCAACCGCCTGTACACTTCCCTCGGCGACGCCGCTGTAGGTCGCTTTAGCGACGGCGAAGTCAGCGTACAAATCAATGAAAATGTACGCGGTGGTGATATTTTCATCATCCAGTCCACCTGTGCTCCAACAAATGACAACCTGATGGAACTGGTTGTTATGGTCGACGCCCTGCGTCGCGCTTCAGCAGGCCGTATCACTGCTGTTATTCCTTACTTCGGCTATGCTCGTCAGGACCGTCGTGTCCGTTCCGCGCGTGTGCCAATCACTGCCAAAGTTGTCGCTGATTTCCTCTCCAGCGTTGGCGTTGACCGTGTTCTGACCGTTGACCTGCATGCAGAACAGATCCAGGGCTTCTTCGACGTTCCGGTTGATAACGTATTCGGTAGCCCAATCCTGCTGGAAGACATGCTGCAGCTGAATCTGGATAACCCAATCGTGGTTTCTCCGGACATCGGCGGCGTGGTACGTGCTCGTGCTATCGCTAAGCTGCTGAACGATACCGACATGGCAATCATCGACAAACGCCGTCCACGCGCTAACGTTTCTCAGGTGATGCACATCATCGGTGACGTTGCTGGCCGTGACTGCGTGCTGGTTGACGACATGATCGATACCGGCGGTACGCTGTGTAAAGCAGCAGAAGCGCTGAAAGAGCGTGGTGCCAAGCGCGTATTCGCCTACGCGACTCACCCGATCTTCTCCGGCAATGCAGTAAACAACCTCCGCAACTCCGTTATCGACGAAGTAGTGGTGTGCGATACCATCCCACTGAGTGACGAGATCAAAGCGCTGCCAAACGTGCGCACCTTGACCCTGTCCGGGATGCTGGCCGAAGCGATTCGTCGTATCAGCAACGAAGAATCTATCTCAGCAATGTTCGAACACTAATCGAACACGGCCGAAAAACCCGCTGCGGCGGGTTTTTTTGTCTCTGATATTTATTTGTATGATCAATGCCTCCTTCACCTGCCATTCATATGACAGATGATGCGCACACGGATGAGAGATAATTGTGAAACACGTAACCTCCTCACATGTTCTTCCCTTTCGCGCCCTCATCGACGCTTGCTGGAAAGAGAAATACACCGCTTCACGTTTTATGCGTGACCTTATTGCCGGTATCACCGTCGGGATTATCGCCATTCCGCTCGCCATGGCACTGGCAATTGGCAGCGGCGTAGCACCGCAGTATGGGCTTTACACGGCGGCCGTCGCCGGGATTGTAATTGCGCTAACGGGCGGGTCTCGCTTCAGCGTTTCCGGCCCGACAGCCGCATTTGTGGTGATCCTCTATCCCGTTTCTCAGCAGTTTGGCCTGGCAGGCCTGCTGGTCGCCACCCTGATGTCCGGCGTCTTTTTGATCCTGTTTGGTCTGGCCCGTTTTGGCCGGCTGATTGAATACATCCCCCTTTCCGTGACGCTGGGGTTCACCTCCGGGATTGGCATTACCATCGGGACAATGCAGATCAAGGACTTCCTCGGCCTGCAGATAGCCCACGTCCCTGAACATTACCTGCAAAAAGTCGGGGCGCTGTTTATGGCGCTCCCCACCGCCAACCCCGGCGATGCCGCCATCGGGATTGTTACCCTGGGCACGCTGATTGTCTGGCCTCGTTTAGGCATTCGTCTGCCTGGCCACCTGCCCGCCCTGCTGCTGGGCTGTGCGGTGATGGCTATCGTTAATCTCTTTGGTGGCCACGTCGCGACCATTGGATCTCAGTTCCACTATGTTCTCGCTGATGGTTCACAGGGAAGCGGTATTCCTCAACTGTTACCACAACTGGTACTGCCATGGGATATGCCGGGTTCCAGCTTCACCTTAAGCTGGGACTCCCTGCGCGCCCTTCTGCCCGCGGCCTTCTCAATGGCGATGCTGGGGGCCATTGAATCCCTGCTCTGTGCCGTCGTGCTGGACGGCATGACCGGCACCAAGCATAAAGCCAACAGCGAACTGGTTGGGCAGGGTCTGGGCAACATCATCGCCCCGTTCTTTGGCGGTATTACGGCAACAGCGGCCATCGCCCGCTCTGCGGCAAACGTACGTGCCGGGGCGACGTCGCCGGTATCGGCAGTTATCCACTCGGTGCTGGTGATCCTCGCCCTGCTGGTCCTCGCTCCTCTCCTCTCCTGGCTGCCGCTTTCAGCCATGGCTGCCCTGCTGCTGATGGTGGCGTGGAACATGAGCGAAGCACATAAGGTGGTCAATCTGCTGCGTCGCGCACCGAAAGACGACATCATCGTGATGCTGATGTGTATGTCGCTGACCGTGCTGTTCGATATGGTTATCGCCATCAGCGTCGGGATCGTGCTGGCCTCCCTGCTGTTTATGCGCCGTATAGCGCAGATGACGCGCCTTTCCCCGGTTAACGTAGAGGTACCTGACGATGTGCTGGTGCTGCGTGTGATTGGCCCGTTGTTCTTTGCTGCCGCGGAAGGTCTGTTCAGCGAACTGGAAAACCGTATCGTGGGCAAACGCATTGTGGTGCTGAAATGGGATGCCGTGCCGGTGCTGGATGCGGGTGGTCTGGATGCCTTCCAGCGCTTCGTTTCGCGTCTGCCGGAAGGCTGTGAACTGCGGGTGAGTAATCTCGAATTCCAGCCGCTGCGCACCATGGCGCGCGCTGGCGTGCAACCGATCCCTGGCCGCCTGGCCTTTTATCCCAACCGTGAAGCCGCGTTAGCGGATCTGTGAATGCCCTGATGCAGAGAAACGTCTCTGCATCATCACGGCTATCGCCTGCTGGAGCCATGCAAGCACGGCAGGCGTCATCCATGTTCCTTTCATCAGATGCGGCTCCTGCTGCATGGCAACGCGAAACTTTTGCTGGGTTTCAGGATTCGTTCCCGCGTATGACTGGAACAAT
Organism: Enterobacter sp. J49; assembly: GCF_002148625.1. Taxonomy (NCBI): domain Bacteria; kingdom Pseudomonadati; phylum Pseudomonadota; class Gammaproteobacteria; order Enterobacterales; family Enterobacteriaceae; genus Enterobacter; species Enterobacter sp. J49. The sequence continues at coordinate 826,386 of NZ_MWPY01000037.1, read as the reverse complement.
ACACGCCAGTGTTCAGCGAGCATCTGCGCCTCACCGGAAGACGGGTCAAGGTTTTCCCGCTGCGCCTGATGCAATTTCGCTACCAGTGGCGGCCACTCCATCATGCGATCAAAATAGTGTGCGCGGGTAAAGGCCATCTCTTCTGCAGAGAGATACTTTTCCCAGATGGCAAGCTTCGATTCGGCAAACGCCCGCGTAATATAGTCAGTCATTTCCGCCGTAATACCTGTCTGCTCACGCATCTGCGGCTCGACGCTGTGCATCTCGTTCAGCCGGGTGAGAAATTCCGGCTTACCTGCCGTATCCTGCTCCAGGCGTGACATCCAGCGCGTCGCCAGATCCCTGGCACGGGGATCCGAAACGTCGATATTATGCTTCAGCAGGCTATTTGCCTCAGCAACCAGACCTGACCAGATATCCGCAAGTGCCTCCTTCTGTACGGCAAACGGCAACTGCTGTAACTCCTCTTTGCTAAACCAGCGTTCGTACATATTCATTAACTCCAGAGTCTGTAGCCAGGATTCCAGATTGGGTGCCGCATCGTTGGTAAGCCCGGTACGCAATTCCACCAGTCTCTCGCGCAGCGTCAGCATGCTGCGCAGTTGCTTATCCAGCAAACTGATTTGCGCATCGAGTAATTCGGTTAACGACAGCGACTCCTGTTTCAGAAAATCCCTGATCTCAGCAAGTTCCAGCCCGGCTTTTGCCAGCACCTGAATCATATGCAGACGTTGCACATCCGCCAGATTATACAGCCGGTAACCTGCCGCACTTCTGGCAGAAGGCAGTAACAACCCTGTTTGCTCATAGTGATGCAATGTTCGCACGGTGATCCCGGCACGTTTCGCGAGTTCACCCACCTGAATCAACATAACTGCTCCTTTTACTTTGCCAGTGGCACCACTCTGAAGCCTTACGTTACGTGAGGGTCAACCTTTCATGCAAAAAAAACGACTCCATGAGGAGCCGTTTCGGTGTTCTTTCGTCGTAGCACGTTAGCTGTGTTTGTGCTGGTCCCTGCGGCAGCGCTTATCGTAATGGCGCACCCACCAGTATTTATCGCAGACTTCTTCATGACCACTCACGCGTGCACCGGCAAGCCATAGCACTGCACCAAGGAAAATACTCAATACCGCGCCATGCGCGAAGTATTGCGGAAGGTCAAGCTGCGGCAATTGGTTTAAAATTGAATAACCCACGCCAGCGACCATCACAAACAGTCCCAACCCCATCAGCACATTACCGAGTATCGAAGCGTTTTTGCGTTTCATATGTCACCTCCGGAACTTTGGGTTGTAAGGGGAAAAGCCCCTGATCCTTGTGTGTAAAGTATAGACAACGGCTCTTTTATGAGTTGCGTGAATGATCACATTTACAGATAACTCCCAGACAAAAGTTTACAAATAAGACATTGAACAGCTTGAAATTCTAATTGTTCAGATAAGTAATTATTCATATCTCGCGGTTCGGGCAGCAGAATTTTGTCAAGCGGCGCGTCAGACAGTAAACTACGCGCCAGATCTGGAACCCATTAGGAATTGAATCGTGACGATTAAACTGATTGTCGGCCTCGCGAACCCAGGCGCAGAGTACGCGGCGACCCGCCACAATGCCGGTGCCTGGTACGTTGATCTGCTGGCCGAACGGTTACGTGCTCCCCTGCGTGAAGAACCAAAATTCTACGGGTATACCTCACGTATCAATCTTGCTGGCGCAGATGTCCGTCTGCTGGTGCCCACCACCTTTATGAACCTGAGCGGCAAAGCTGTTGCAGCCATGGCGACGTTTTATCGCATTAACCCGGATGAAATTCTGGTGGCCCACGATGAGCTGGACCTGCCCCCCGGTGTGGCAAAATTCAAACTGGGCGGTGGTCATGGCGGTCACAATGGTCTGAAAGACATTATCAGCAAGCTGGGCAATAACCCCAATTTCCACCGTTTGCGTGTGGGAATCGGCCATCCGGGCGATAAAAACAAAGTTGTCGGTTTCGTACTGGGTAAGCCACCGGTTTCTGAGCAGAAACTGATTGACGAAGCGGTCGACGAAGCGGTGCGCTGCACCGAAATCTGGCTGCAGGATGGCCTAACCAAAGCGACAAACCGCTTACACGCTTTCAAAGCGCAATAATCCGCCCGATACGGCTTTTTTACCGCGCGTGGTGCGGGTTACGTGTATAATAGGCGTAGTTATTTACTTTTCATCAATCGGTTATCGTTAACGGATTGATTATCAAGATATTAAGGTGATTTAGAAATGGGATTCAAATGCGGTATCGTCGGTCTGCCAAACGTGGGCAAATCCACCCTGTTCAACGCGCTCACCAAAGCAGGTATTGAAGCGGCGAACTTCCCGTTCTGTACCATCGAACCGAACACCGGCGTAGTGCCAATGCCCGATCCGCGTCTGGACCAGCTCGCGGAAATCGTGAAGCCGCAGCGCATTCTGCCGACCACCATGGAGTTCGTGGACATCGCGGGCCTGGTGAAAGGTGCATCCAAAGGCGAAGGCCTCGGTAACCAGTTCCTGACCAACATCCGTGAAACGGAAGCAATTGGTCACGTTGTGCGTTGCTTCGAGAACGACAACATCATCCACGTTAACAACAAAGTGGACCCGGCTGACGACATCGAGGTGATCAACACCGAGCTGGCACTGTCTGACCTCGACACCTGTGAACGCGCTATTCACCGCGTGCAGAAGAAAGCCAAAGGTGGCGACAAAGACGCGAAAGCAGAACTGGCTGCGCTGGAAAAATGTCTGCCACAGCTGGAAAACGCGGGCATGCTGCGCGCGCTGAAAAACCTGACAGAAGAAGACAAGGCGGCGATCAAATACCTGAGCTTCCTGACTCTGAAGCCAACTATGTACATCGCCAACGTCAACGAAGACGGTTTCGAGAACAACCCGTACCTGGACAAAGTGCGTGAAATCGCCGCGGCTGAAGGTTCAGTGGTTGTAGCGGTTTGCGCTGCCGTTGAATCCGACATTGCAGAGCTGGACGACGCTGACCGTGACGAATTCATGGCCGAGCTGGGTCTGGAAGAGCCGGGCCTGAACCGCGTGATCCGCGCAGGCTATGAGCTGCTGAACCTGCAGACCTACTTCACCGCTGGCGTGAAAGAAGTGCGCGCGTGGACCATCCCTGTGGGTGCGACTGCGCCTCAGGCGGCCGGTAAGATCCACACCGACTTCGAGAAAGGCTTCATTCGTGCGCAGACTATCGCGTTTGAAGACTTCATCACCTACAAGGGTGAGCAAGGCGCGAAAGAAGCGGGCAAGATGCGTGCGGAAGGGAAAGATTACATCGTTAAAGATGGCGATGTGATGAACTTCCTGTTTAACGTTTGATTGGTTTTGAATGAAAAAATCCACGCTTAGGCGTGGATTTTTTTATTCCGGGGTTAAAACACATTTTCCAAGAGTTCTGTTTTCATGCTGGGTTCAAAGGGAATGATTTCAACAGTCGCAAGCTTTAACTTCTGAAAAGGATCCTCGCGTAAGCGCTCTTCAAGAGAGGCAAGACTCTCGCACTTAGCGAGAATGACACCGCCGTTTCTTGGGATCCGTCTACCGGACGCCAGAAAAATCCCCTCTGCATACCCCTTTTTTAGCCACTCAACATGAGCAGGTATCGCTGCGTCGATTTCATCGAGTGGTTTTATATAGGTCAAAATGACAATGTAAACCGTGCTCATCCTTTGCCTCTTAACTCTGTTTTTTTAAACCGCTTGTTGGAACTGCTGATACAGTCCCTGTTTTGCCACCGGTTATAGTTATCATTTTTTTTAGCGCTTTTGATCTTAATATGCAGGGCCCGATTGAGACAACGCGTTACGCTTCATATCCCAGGAATAAAACCAATCATGCCAACCATTTTGTTTTGCTGGATAGCTACAGAAAACGACCACTTCATTTGACAGATTGAATGTTAAGTAATAGAACGTCGCACCTTCAGGAGGTGCAGATCAAAATAGTTTTTCGCCCTGAACATCAAAGATGGTCAAAACGGTTGGTAATGGCTTAGACTCGCTTAACGCAAAGACTAACTGGCGTGTTGAGTCGACCATTGCATGGTCTAAAAATGGCATACTAACCACTCTGTTACTTTCACCACTAGCCCAATGAAGCAGGTTATTTTCTTTAAAATAAATGAGATTTTCAATCATTGGTAAACCTCAACTTTTAAAGTTTGATCTTTTTCAAATCACCTTCAAAAAGCCCCACAAGATATACCCGGTATCGTGCTGGTTGCACTTCTTTATACGTTAATACACTAGAAAAATCTTTCAAACACTTTGAACATGTATTTTTCGAAACATCTAATTGGCTATCGTCGTAGCTATATCTCTTATGTTCACTAACAAGCTTCACACCTCTCATTTTCTTAACCAAAAAGCTTTTTACCTCTTCAGTAAGCGTGTCAAACTCATATGAGTTTACGATAGAGTAGACTATTACCCCGTCACATTCAGGGCATGATATTTCCTTTCTATACTCTATGAAATCATTGTCAATGCCATCGAGGACTAATAACTTCTTTTTAAGTCGATTAGTTATTTTCATTTCCTCTATAACTTTTAACTCCAATAATAACAAGTAAGATTAAAAGTAAATGGATGATGTTATTAGTCAATAACTTAATTTAGGCAAGCCTTGATTATTGATTATATTGAATTCCAAACTATATATATACCATGGTTGAATGACTTTGTCTCATACGAGACAGAAATTCGGCCCCATTCATAATCCCATCTAATCATTTCTGTTTTCGTAATATCAGGAACCCCTAAATTCAGAGAAAGGCTTAGCCAATCAGACAAGCTTTTCACTGAGTTATTTAGCATGTTAATATTAGTTCTGGTATCCCAGTCCTTTAGGGATTTATAATATTCACTATCTTTATCGACAAGATGAACCATAAAAGGAAAACCAAAACATATTGGCCGTATGTTAATTTCAAATTCTTTATCGCAAAAAAACACCGGATCAATAAGATATTGATAAGGCATGTATTTCTTTACAGCATTAAACGTATTTAGTTTGTGATAAAGTTTACTGTTGCAAAATCCTTCTTCAGTATCAATCTCTAAAGTTAGACCATCGAAAATTAGCTTTCCCGTTTTCGCATTAAAATTTAAGTTTATCATATATCTATAATCTTTCCTGGGGTTAAAAGATGTCTCGATTCCTCTGGGATAAAGAACTGAAGTCCTCCCCCATCTCCATACAACTTATTGGCTGCAGCTCTACCGTAAGCAACATCTATGTCTTCGCTTACATAGAAAGCCCTTAATTTCGTACGTACAGGCCATCGAGGATCTAATTTTACCTGTAACGCTTGATGATAACCCAAAGGATCGCCTCTATATTGATTGACTGTTGGGAATGTCACAGTATATGAGGGTTGTTGATTCCCATTCGGGTAAAGAGCATAAAGAATTGTACCTTTTTTCAGCTTCCTATTCTTATAAACATCAACACCGGGATAATCATCATTTCCAGGGCCTTGCCACTTCGTTGCTTCTTTAGATGGATCCTTACATTTACGACTCAACCCCCCACGGATCCACCCATCTCAGCGCATTAGGCGCATACTGGTAAAGGTTTATCCCCCCCCCCGCCAGCCCTATCGGGTCCTGCTGCGTAAATCTTCCGCTGTCCGGGTCATAATACCGGAACAGATTGTAGTGCAGCCCTGTCTCACGATCCAGGTATTGCCCCTGCATGCGCAGGTTCTGAGAATATCCTGATACCTGCGTCTCGCTTTCCCGCAGCAGCTTGCCCCAGGCGCTGTTCACCCCTTCCCAGCGCACCTGCCCTTCGATATCCGTCATCCGCTCCGGCGTGCCGTTGGGCTGGCAGTGGAACCAGAAAATCTCCGGGGAATCAACGCCATCGACACGCGCCAGCGGATCGTAACTGTCCTGATCGCTGTAGACACAGGTCAGCGGCACATCCCCGTGCACCTCCTGCAGCAGACGGAACCCTTCCCAGACAAACCGGGTGGTGACCGGCTTGCCGGTTGGCTGTCCGCCCAGCATCTGGTGTAAAGGAAATGAGAACATCCGCACCTTGTTTTGTATATTTAACTTCATAATTGCCAGGTTCTAAAGTAATAAACTCATCTGACATAGCTTCGGAGTCATCAGGATCAAGGGCGCCGCCCGTAACATTCTCCCCCGCCCCGATGAAAACTTTCCCAGAAGATACGCTTAAGAATTATGCAACTGTATACTCACCAACATCGTATCTAATATTGACATTATAGGTTCCGTCACCACCAAGATTGGAGATAACATATTGCATTTTTATTTCTTCATCTTTTGGTAGACTGTACCAATCTACATCCTCATTAATTCTATGCTTTAATAGCATCAAATCATAAATAACTAATACGGCAGTATCGGTTTCTATAGTTATAAATTATCAAGTAATAAATGAAGGGATTAGGTTAAAAATAGGTATAAGCCCACCTGGCACTCAAAAATCTAACAATATGTTTTTTATAAGCTAATCATCATAACATGCTGCGGTAAAAATAAAAGACCGAAAAACACAAACTACTCACCGACCTGCATATTAGTTAATTATACTTTCTATAGATTTTACAACGCTTTTATAGAATTGAATCGACTCTTCACCGATTAGTATATTCTCAATCGGCGAGTCTACTTCCACGCCATGATGATCATATATTTTATTTCTAACAGGGTTTTTAAAATAATGTTGAGGTAAGACATCCACTTCACGCATGTCGATAGTTTTAAACGTTACGAAATAACCGTTTTTCCAACATGAATTATCAGTAATAATTGGCGACAGCAGCAAATTATCTTTTGCCAATACAGCATCTTCTTGAAGCGAAGATGTAAAATAGTTATATATATATATAACTATGGCATTCTTGAACGGGCCGACATCTATTTTACCCAAAGAGACCATGCCATAGCCTAACCGACAATCATTTAACTGAAAGTAAAAAACATCGCCTTCTTTAGGCCATTTTTTTTGATTTTCTTTTGCTGGCACTATAGTAAGTCTATCGACCATTTTCCATTAACCCTATTATTTAAGCCAATTTCCGCCACACATAATAGCATCCGAGTATAACTTTCTTGTCGGACTTATGCTATTGATAGAATTTTAAAAGTGGGGATTATTATGAATAATTTCTGGTTCTCTGATCCACGCATGACCGCAATTTAACAGTTCTTCAGTAATTCTAACTATTTTATCGAACATTTCACCAAGCCACCAAGCTGTACAGCACGGATATCTACATCCTAAGTGATCCCTACATAGATAGGTCTGACATCTTTATATCTTAAATACACATGGGTATTATTTCCACTTTTTTCTTTTAATCCACTCAGCAAAAGACATGTTTCTCATTGATCGTTTAGGGCATCCGTGTTTGCAAACGGTTAAACCAACAGGATCCACCCACCCCAGCGCATTCGGCGCATACGGGTAAAGGTTTATCGCCCCACCAGCCCTATCGGCCCCTGCTGCGTAAACCGCCCGCTGTCCGGATCGTAATACTGGAACAGATTGTATGCAGCCCGGTCTCACAGTCCAGGTATTGCCCCTGCATGTGCAGGTTCTGAGAAAATCGTGATACCTGCGTCTCAGCTTCCCGCAACTGCTTTCCCCACGCGCTGTTCACCCCTTCCCAGCGCACCTGCACTTCGCTATCCGACGTCCGCTCGGGCATGCCGTTAGGCTGGCAATGGAACCAGAAGATCTCCGGGGTATCTACGCCGTCAATTCGTGCCAGCGGATCGTTGCTGTCCTGATCGCTATAGACATAGGTGAGCCGCAAATCCCCATGCACCACCTGCAGCAGGGGGAACCCTTCCCAGGCAAACCGGGAAGTGACTAGCTTGCCAGTTGCCATCCAGCATCTGGTATCGCGTTTACGCCAGCGAATGCCATTCAGTTGCTTCTTACAATTATTAACGACCTACTACTTAGCAGAATCTTCGAGCGGGTTATTTGCTGCATGACAGCGGCGCTGGCGACGGGCATTGCCGACAAAGACGTCCCGGCTATACACTTGGCCCATGCGATCGTACTCGCTGCGGGTGGTCAGAAGCCTTGCGTACGGCTGATCTCACGGTGGAGTACGTCGCGAGTATACTCACCGCTAATCGAGAGCAAGGCGCAAAAGAAGCAGACAAGGTTCTTGCCGAAGGGTAGGATTATATCGTTCAGATGGTGAAGTGCTGAACTTCTTGTTTAACGTTTAATCTGTTTTGAGCAAAAGAAATGCACGCTTTGGCGTTGATTTTTATTGATATTAAACTAGTAGTCCATAAATGAATCAGAAACTCTTATAACATAAATATAGTATTACTTTCTTTAATCATATCCAAGCTTCCTAACGCACCAAGTTCTAAAGAATAAACCTCATCAGTACCTCTAGACAAATTAAGAAAATATCCTAAATCGCCATCTTGACCAATCAATAAAAATTCAGGTTCAACCTCTTGAATTGTGTATGTAATATTTCTTTCAAGTAAATCGAAACAATTGAATACATATAAATGTTCACCATTCGCTCTTTTAATCTCATAAGAGTCAGTGTCTCTAACATTCTCAACCATAAATCGCTTATATTCAGCAGGTAAAGATTTGCGCACTAGTTGTTCAATTTTATCCAACTGATCGATTAAATCCTGCTTTACCATATGTGTTTACCGATATAAGAACAAGCCATATTAAAACAAATGTCATTGCAATGAGACTAGCATTTGTTAGTGAATTAGTAGAAATTAACAATGCGGAAAAGTGTTGTTAATTGCCTACAGATAATTACTTGTTAATTGTTTTTTATAGAATCCATGCAAACTACATCTCTCCCCAAACTTTTATTAATGCCGATATGTTTCTTCAGCGTTTAAGATTATAAACTTCAAAAATATTTTTTCAAAAAAATTTTGCATGCAACAATGAGCATCAAGTCCAGTGTGGCCATCATTAACTATATCTCTCAAATAAGGATAGCTTCCAATTTCATAAACACTTAATCTATAATGACCTATCCACATCGGTGCATACTGGTAAAGGTTTCCCCCCCGCCAGCCCTATCGGGTCTGACTGAGTAAACCGCCCGCAGTCCGGGTCGTAATAACGGAACAGATTGTAGTACAGTCCTGTCTCACGTTACAGGTATTGCCCCTGCATACTCAGATCCTGGGAATAACATGATATCTGCGTCTCGCCTTTTCGCAGCAACTTGCACCAGGCGTTGTCTACCCCTCTCCAGCGCACCTGCCCTTCACTATCCATCATTCGCTCCGGCATGCCGTCTAGGATGGCAGTAGAACCAGGAAATCTCAGGTCAGCAACGCCATCAATACGCGCCAGCGGATCGTAGCTCTCCTGATCGCTGTAGACATAGGTCAACGGCACATTCCCCGCACTTCCTGCAGCAGGCGGAACCCCTCTCAAGCAAACCGGGTGGTGACGGGCTTACCGGTTAGCTTTACGCCAGCGAAGACCATTCAGCTGTGTCAGCCAATCTTACTCGCTACGGATGGTCAGCAGCCCTGCGTAAGGCTGGTCTCACGGTGGAGTACGTCGTGAGTATACTAACCGCTAATCGAGAGCAAGGTGCAAAAGAAGCAGACGAGGTTCGTGCGGAAGGGAAAGACTACATCGTTAAAGATGGCATAGTGTTAACCTATTTTTTAAATTGTAAATTCTATAAGTTAACTATCTTATACCCTCTTGCGCTTAGAGAACTTAAGGTATTTTTAGGCCGATCCTGAAAAGCACGCTGTTTTCCATAAACATAAGCATCGTTAAAATATTTATTCGCTTCCTCGAATAATTCCACTCGTAACGGACCGTACCGAGGTCGATAAATGGCGCAGTACCTATATTCGTTCGACGTGTGCGTAATGTGGTCTCACCCCATTTCTTCGCCTTATCATACTCCGCGAGATCGAAGTAAGGGCTGTACAAGCATACAAATATCCAGTTGGCAAGTTCCAATGCACCTTTCAGCTAAGATAGCGCTTTCTGGACTTGTTGTTATTGCTCAAAGCCTCGATGTAGTTCTTGTTATCGTGTAACTCGTTTCCTTTTCAATAGTATTTATTATAGATATTTGCATACTAAAGTCCTTGCCTATGTCAATAATGCATTTATTTTAGAGCAGCAAATAAGCCTTACTAAAAAACCGTATCTAAATTTAACTTAAAATTATAAAGTCAACACAGTACAATCAATCATCTTATAACAAATATTTTTTAATATTAATGACTCTATAATACTCCAATCACCACCACCAAGGCCAGCTCCTATTCTTGGCATTTGTACTGAAAGACGATTCACCAACGCAAAGTCAGACAATTTTGCGAGACAAACATCTAAGAATTCATAGCATACATATTGATTATCATCATTGTTATTTTTCTTGATCCCATCCTGTGCAAACATATTAGCAACAAATATCCTTTTTTGATCATCAACCATAACAAAATCTACCGTACCTAATTCTGGAACGCCGTTATCTTTAAAATTGTTGTGATAGTTTTCCTTCGAAGCAGGATATTTTTTCGAAAGAGACAAAACAAATCCCTTTCCCCATTTGCCTTTGTTATTTACAATGTGAGCAATGATTGTGGATTTGTTCAAACACTTTACAGCATCTCCGGATAAATACTTTATTCGGTTTTTTTCTTTAAATGAATCGAGTGAATCCATCCAGACACTTTCAAATTCTTCATTTGAAATCTCTTCAGAGTCACTTAAGTCTAAGTCGCTTTTCTTACCATCATAAAGCAGGAAACCTACTTGTTCGTTTTTATCTAACAAAGAGGAAGAAGCATAATACTCACCATCAACAATATTTATTTGACGTGTCGCGACATCTCCTATAAATTCACTAAGAATGCACCCTTGCCCAGAGATAAAATCAACGTTTCCTTTAAAATATTTTTTCTCCAACTACAATCCCTCCCTCTTTTAACAATTCTTTTAGAATCATCAAAATCTTTTATATACAAGATCAAAAGTGTATTTTCTCGTGATTCAATTACCATCTAAGCCAATAGCAGCTATTTCGGCAAAATGGCTTATTCCTTTTAATTTTCTTGCATTACCATATCTATCAGCTTCTAATTGGCCTAGTAACATTTTCACAATTGCATCAATATCTTTGAAGTGTTAGTCCGCCAATCATTTCAGGTATGATATTAATGAAGTATTGTCCATCCTCGAAGCGGACAAGTATATCTCCTGTTGAAGGTCTTATTACACCACTCTTCGTGATATCTTTCATCTCTTCTTCGGCTGTATCATGAATCAATGTGTAAGAAGTCAACCCCACCCAATCGCATTCGGCGCCTACGGGTAAAGGTTTATCCCCCCCGCCAGCCCTATCGGGTCCTGCTGCGTAAATCTTCCGCAGTCCGGGTCATAATACCGGAACAGATTGTAGTGCAGCCCTGTCTCACGGTCCAGGTATTGCCCCTGCATCCGCAGGTTCTGGGAATATCCTGATACCTGCTTCTCGCTTTCCCGCAGCAGCTTGCCGGTTGGCTGTCCGCCCAGCATCTGGCGTCGCATTTTGCTGATGCGGCGACCGAGTGGATCGTAGCGGAAGCTGACCTGCGTCTGCGGTTTGTTGCGGTCCCGCGGCTGGCTGATGACTTCCGTCAGGCGATGTTCACCGTCGTAGCGGTAGTGCCAGCGGGTCTGGCCGTTATCCTTCTCCACGGTGCGGCCGTGGATGTCATAACGCCAGCGAATGCCGTTCAGCTGCGTCAGGCGGTTGTGCGTGACCTTCTCAGCAGAATCTTCCAGCGGGTTACCGGCAGCATCCCAGCGCCACTGCTCCTGGCCGGGCAGCGTGCCGTCCTGAACAAGCAAACGCCGGCGCTGTCGTACTGCCAGCGGTATCAGCTAAACGGGTTATCGTCCCGCTATTCCCGTATCAGGTTATTACGGTAGTCATAATCCCAGCGGCGATACCCGCATCGCGGTGCCGGACGCTGCGCCTTGCCGGTAAAGACGTTCCGGCTATGCAGTTGACCAAGACGGTCGTACTCGCTGCGGGTGGTCAGCAGCCCCTGGGTGCGGCTGGTCTCACGGTGAAGTTAGTCGCGGCAAAAATCTGAGACCGACAGCTTATTGAGAGCAGGGTGAACAAGGGGCGAAGAAGCAGGCAAGATGCATGCGTAAGGCAAAAATTACATCGTTAAAGATGGCGATGTGATGAACTCTTGTTTAACGTTTGATTTTCTTACGGGGTCAAAATACATTTTCCAGGAGTTCTGTCTTCATACTGGGTTCAAAAGGAATGATTTCGGCAGTCGCAAGTTTTAACCTCTAAAAAGGATCCTCGCGTAAGCGCTCTTCAAGAGAGGCAAGACTCTCACACTTAGCGAGAATGACACCACCGTTTCTTGGGATCCGTCTACCGGACGTCAGGCCCCCCCTCTACGTATCCTTTTTAAGCCACTCAACATGAGCAGGTATCGCTGCGTCAATCTCTTCGAGTGGTTTTATATAGGCTAAAATAACTATGTAAACCGTGCTCATCCTTTGTCTCTCAGTTAGGTTTTTACGCCGATTGTTGGAACTGTTTATGCAGCTCCTCTTTTGCCACCCGGTATTGTTATAACGTTTATGTGTATTTTAATCTTAATACGCGGGTCCGGATTGGGAAAATACGTTATGCATCATATGAAAAAACCAATCATGCCAGCCGTTTTTTCCGCATAACTACAGACAATGACGACTTCCCTTGGAAGAGTGAATGTTAAGCAATAAAAAAGTCCCTTGGGGGAGGTGCAGACAAATATACTTTGTCACACAGTGCATTGAAGTTTGTCAAAACGGCTGGTAACGGCTTTTGTTCATTTAATACAAAGACTAATTAACGTGTTGAATCTAACATTGCATAGTCTAATAATGATATGCCGAAAGTATATTTTTACCGTTTAGCGATCACAAAGCTTCTATAATCTGTTTCATTTTTTATCCAGAATATTTCATCTTGTGGTAACGTTCCATCACTGCAGAAATCAACAAGTTCACCTAACCATCCATCAGGAACATATTTGTGATAATGCATATTCTCAACATATTCAGAATATAGTCGCTTACTATCAAAGTCTATAAATAAATCCGGCATAAGATCATATATATCCCACCAGGTTGTTTTTTCTGAAAGCCTATTGTAAAACGCAACAGCCATATCATCCTTATCGTATAAATAACTCTCTTTAATTAAGTTATCAATGAATATCTGTACGTTTTCTTCATTTACTACAGGCATGTCATATCTTTCCTTATGGATATCCTGTAAGTTAATTTCTACCCCGTTTTTCACAAAATCGTCTACCCATTTAACTCTGTCCAAAACCCACATTTCTTTAAAGGCAACGAACCAATAAAATCTTCCTTCGTTCTTTACTATTACAAGGAGTTCATCATCTTTATTAACATTCATATAGTAACCTATTTTACATTCCCCGAGCCTGGAATCGCTACTTCTTCAAGCCATTCTGCCCATATTGATGGTAATTCATACGATCTACCTGGCGTTGTCGGATCGACACACTTAGGAGCTCACCCACCTTGATTTAATGGATTAGTACGATAACCGGCCTGAGGTATTGCACTTTCTTCTATGAAATCCGCCATCCACTTAGGAAGTTGAAAGGAAACAATTTCTGTATTACCACCTCTAATATCAAGGAAATGCTGAGCATGCGAGCTATCTCCAATACTGATATTTAAGGTTCCACTATTTAAAGGTCCACGCTGAATTTTGGGGTTATTAGCAGAATCTAATTTGATTCTGACCCGACTTGCATTTGGTGGAATTCCCGCTTGAACCCTAAATATAGACTCAGTTGCATTGGGATCCCCTCTCTTGCATAGACCCAGCGGAGCTATTCAACCTAATGGATTAGGAGAATAGCTGTAAAGATTTAACCCGCCATATAGCCCTATCGGGTCCTGATGCGTAAACCTACCGCAGTCCGGGTCGTAATACCGGAACAGATTGTAGTGCAGCCCTGTCTCACGGTCCAGGTATTGCCCTGCATGCGCAGGTTCTGGGAATATCCTGATACCTGCGTTTCACTTTCCCGCAGCAGCTTGCCCCAGGCGCTGTTCACCCCTTCCCAGCGCACCTGCCCTTCGCTATCCGTCATCCGCTCCGGCGTGCCGTTCGGCTGACAGTGGAACCAGAAGATCTCCGGTGCTTCCACGCCATCAATACGCGCCAGCGGATCGTAGCTGTCCTGACCGCTGTAGACACAGGTCAGCGGCACGTCCCCGTGCACCTCCTGCAGCAAGCGGAACCCTTCCCAGACAAACCGGCTTGCCGGTTGGCTGTCCGCCCAGCATCTGGCGTCGCGTTTTGCTGATGCGTCGTCCGAGCGGATCGTAGCGGAAGCTGACCTGCGTCTGCGGTTTGTTGCGGTCCCGCGGCTGTCTAATCACTTCAGTCAAGCGATGCTCCCCGTCGTAGCAGTAGTGCCAGCGGGTCTGGCCGTTATCCTTCTCCACGGTGCGGCCGTGGATGTCATAACGCCAGCGAATGCCGTTCAGCTGCGTCAGGCGGTTGTGCGTGACCTTCCCAGCAGAACCTTCCAGCGGGTTACCGGCAGCATACCAGCGGCACTGCTCCTGGCCAGGCAACGTGCTGTCCTGTACAAGCAAAATATTGAGGGTAAGGGTCAGCAAGGTGCGTAAGGAGGAAGCCCGAATGCCTGTTGAAGGTAAAGATTACATCGTTAAGGATGGCGACGTGGTGAACATCTTGTTAACGTTTGATCTGTTTTGAATGGAAAAAATCCACGTTTTGGCATGGATTTTTTTCATATGGGAGGCTCATTGCGCCACCAGAATAATATTTATAGTTGGATTGGTTTGTAGTTTATAATTTTATCAGCAATTTCTTCTGCGCTAAGTTCTTCATAATAAATGTAATTGGCTGCCTGAGGGTCTGCGACACTTCTACAAAGTAGGTCAATGTTGTTATCAGCTTCCTCTTCTGTACCTTCACTACGTTGGATTTTTTTTATCAGGTCAATAAGCTCTTGTCTTTGCATATTACTCCTTAAAAATGATAAGCACGGTCTAGTGTGTCAAGGTGATATCTTGGCGTAATAATTACTAGATTATCAACATCATATACACCGCCTCCATGTTGGGCAGGGGTTCTATGGTGTAGTACAAATTATCTATTTTTCACGTTCCATTGCATAGCATGCGCTATTGGAGCTTTCCGCCCCGCATTCTGGTAACATTTGATGAACAACATTGCTTTGAAAGATGCGAATCGAAACATCCTCCTATACAGAAGTTCTCGCCAGAATCATCAAAGGATTTTACTTCCCGGCCTCGTAATTTATCGACAATAGAAGATGGGAATAAACTTGCATCACCATGCTATTTCGCTGAAATAGCGTTAATTGCAGTCAGTTAATACAAACCCTAATAATATGATTTTATATCTAGCAGCCTGACTTTCACCCTCAGCTAATACTATATGCAAAACATTGCCTGCAAACAAACTGGAATAAACATAAATATCTAAATCGTTATATTTATAGGAGGGACTTAGATCATCGCTATATGTTTTAACCTTTATCCCAGAGATATTTTTCAAGATTTGTTTTTTTAAATCATCATGTATACCCCAAAGAGGTTTGGCATCTTCGTTTTTGAAAACAATCTCACAATCTAACTTTGGTATGGATATTTTTTCTGAATAATCATTAAAATCATCATCCTTTCCATCATATATTGTTCTCTTGGGTTTAAAATTATAACTTCCCAGACTCATGAAATTTATTTCTCTCTAATTTTTTTATCAGCCAATAGTTGTTTTATTGATTTAGATAGTGCATATTGAGCACCCCCTCCTGGTTGTTCAAACCAAGGTATCGCGGGTCCTGCATATGCATGTACTGGAGCAACCACTTCGTAGGTTTTATATGTTTTATCTAGCATATCCAAAGGCAAGGCTCGGCTTTCGAAAGATGCTCCAGCAGGATATTCACGCTGGTTTGTAAGAACCATTTACAATGGAATCTTTGTGACAATAAAACCTTATTGCCAATGGTTCAATAAATTAATCCACATTTCTTTTTCTCCAGCGATGATTTTTATATTTTCTCTATTTTCTTTTACATACTGCATGTACGTTTCATAAATACCTCTTATTGTCACAGTTTTTTCAGAGCGAGAAGCTTCAATCAAAGTTATTAGCTTTTCTAAATAACGTGCGGACTCTACTCTTGACTTAAAAAACTCCTTGAGATAGTCGAGCACCTCATTGTAAGAATCGTAATTCATTTTTCCTCCGGAAAAATATCAATTTTGTCGAAAGTAATTTCCCGTTTTTCTGCGTGCATTTGTTCTACGCCCCCTTTCCCATACTGCGGATAAGCATTTGTAAATTGTTCTAATGGTGCACCAACTTCATCCCCAAACATTCTTGGATGCCTCACTTGAGGAGTACCATTTTCATAAAGTTGCAATGTATCAAATGTTCCTCTAATTCTTGCATCACTCCAAGAAACATCCGCTGGTAAAGTCGGATCAACTTTATCAGGACCTTTTATCTGAAACGCATCACGAGCCGCTTTACCCGTATAAAATTTTTCGAATCCAAAATACGTTACAGGCACTTTTTTAGTTTCGAGAAGACCAGGAACCCATTTATCTAAACTGCCATCGTCATTCAAATATCGGACATAACGATAAGCAGTTGAAGGCATTGTAGCGCCTGGACCAGCAGGCCCAACATAGAAATCAGGTTTTGTTTTACCGCTACACTCACGACTCAACCCCCACAGATCCACCCATCCCAGCGCATTCGGCGCATACTGGTAAAGGTTTATCCCCCCCGCCAGCCCTATCGGGTCCTGCTGCGTAAACCTACCGCAGTCCGGGTCATAATACCGAAACAGATTGTTGTCAGTCCTATCTCACGGTCCAGGTATTGCCCCTGCATACGCAAGTTCTGAGAATATCCTGATAGCTGCGTCCCGCTTCCCTGCAGCAGTTTTTCCCAGGCACTATTCGCCCCTTCCCAGCGCATCTGCTCCTGGCCAGGCAGCGTGTCGTCCTGAACAAGCAAACGCCCGGCGCTGTCATACTGCCAGCGGTACCAGCTGAACGGGTTGTCGTCACGCTCTTCCCACACCAGGTTATTGCGGTAGTCGTAATCCCAGCGGCGGGACCCGCATCGCGGGGCCGGACATTGGCATTGCCGGTAAAGACGTTCCGGCAATGCAGTCGGTCAAGGCGGTCATATTCGCTGCGGGTGGTCAGCATCCCCTGGGTGCGGCTGGTCTCACGGTGAAGTTCGTCGCGGCTAAAATCTGAGACCGACAGCTTATTGAGAGCAGGGTGAACAAGGCGCGAAGAAGCAGGCAAGATGCTGCGTAAGGAAAAGATTACATCGTTAAAGATGGCGATATGATGAACTCTTGTTTAACGTTTGATTTTCTTAGGGGTAAAACACATTTTCCAGGAGTTCTGTCTTCACACTGGCCTCAAAAGGTATGATTTCAACAGTCGCAAGCTTTATTTTCGACACCCCATCATTAAATAACTGCGAGGTTTTTTACACCAATACGCATTCAATTCATGATTTTATATTATTCCATTTGCAATAATCCCTCCAGGATTTTTCATCTCTGAAACCAGAACGATAATTACAATAAATTGCACCTGAACAATTCCAATGGTCATATGCCGCATTAATATGGCCCCATGCACCATGAATTGGGAGGTCAACATTAGTTTTTTCTTTGAACCAATCCCTTAATTTATTTGTGACTTTCCCCTCTGGATTTTTTTGCTCCCCATCGATTAATTTATAAGGTGCGAAACTCCAACTACCTATAATAGCATTTCCATCATTAGGTTGAATAAAGTTGACTATCAAATAAATATCACCATGCGTGTTTCCTTTTATGTTAAAAATAGCTCTATAAGAGACTGTATCACATCCCTTATCTGGCCAAGGCTCCCAATTTAAATTATCATTATTCATTATTTCTTTTTTGGTTATAAGTGGTGTCAGCATCAGCATTTTATTGAAGGAAAAAGCGCCTGTATCTATAGCAAGATTCATATTCATATTCCGATATCAAAAGGCTTGCCAATAGGCTCAAGCACAATTTTATAATTTGAAAGGAAAATTGTGTTCCTCCTCCCTGACCAAAAACAACAGGATCTTGTGATAATGCTTGTCCCGTTCCAGCAACTGCATCTCGTTTTACACGGTACGCCTGAACTTTGCTACGGAATCCTAATATTCTATGTGGCTGTACCTGCAAACTCTCCCATAGTTTTTGTCTACTACCGCCAGCGGCATCGAGAGTTGCCTTATCAAAATAAAAACCAGATTGTCCAGGAGCACCACCGTAGATGACATCACCTTCTTTTAACATTGTGTTAGACCATAAGTCGCGTCCTTTGTACTCCCCATGACCTTGCCACTGCCTGCCGAAAGCAGCCTGATTATGGTCATTTGCTTTCGTCGGTGCACATCTTGGTTTCAACCCCCACGTATCCCCCCATCCCAGCGCATTCGGCGCATACTGGTCAAGGTCTATCCCACCGCCAGCCCTATCGGGTCCTGATGCGTAAACCGCCCACAGTCCGGGTCGTAATACCGGAATAGAATGTAGTGCAGACCTGTCTCACGATCCGGGTATTGCCCCGCATACGCAGGTTCTGAGAATATCCTGATAACTGCGTCTCGCTTTCCCGCAACAGCTTGCCCAAGGCGCTGTTCACCCCTCCCCAGCGCACCTGCCCTTCGCTATCCGTCATCCGCTCCGGCGTACCGTTGGGCTGGCAGTGGAACCAGAAGATCTCCGGGGCATCCACGCCATCAATACGCGCCAGCGGATCGTAGCTGTCCTGGTCGCTGTAGACACAGGTCAGCGGCACGTCCCCGTGCACTTCCTGCAGCAGGCGGAACCCTTCCCAGACAAACCGGGTGGTGACAAGCTTACCGGTTGGCTGCCCGCCCAGCATCTGGTGTCGCATTTTGCTGATGCGGCGACCGAGCAGATCGTAGCGGAAGCTTACCTGCGTCTGCGGTTTGTTGCGGTTCCTCGGGTTTGGCCGTTATCCTTCTCTACGGTGCGAGCATGGATATTATTACGCCAGCGAATACCATTCAGCTGCGTCAGGCGGTTGTGCGTAACCTTCTCAGCAGAACCTTCAAGCGGTTTACCGGCAGCATCCCAGCGCCACTGCTCCTGCCCGGGTAGCGTGCCGTCCTGAACAAGCAAACGCCCGACGCTTTCGTATTGCCAGCGGTACCAGCTGAATGGGTTATCATCCCGATCTTCCCGTACCAGGTTATTGCGGTAGTCGTAATCCCAGTGGCGGGACTCGCATCGCGGTGCCGGACGCTGGGCATTGCCGGTAAAGGCGTTCCGGCGATGCAGTCGACCAAAATAGTCGTACTCGTTGCGGGTGGTCAGCGCCCCCTGCGTGCAGAATGGAAAAATTGCACTGTTAAAGATGGCGACATACTAAACTTCCTGAGTAAAGTTTAAATAGTTTTAGTTGTGTCTTGAGACTCTCTTTACCTTATGGCATTTACTAATAACCAACACCATATCTTGTTTTTTTATTGAAAGATCAACTAAGGTGTATATAGTGAATCCTGAAAGTGAGTAATTCATCTCGCCATAAATCCAATTTTTACAAAATTATTATCTAACTATTCTTTATGCATTTCATTATACATTTCTCTTTTTTAGACTCACTTATAAAAGATGTACGAAGAAGATTATTATTTCATTTAGAAAAAAGGGATTAATCCGAGTTTTTATCTCGTATACCAAATAAGGCAGTCATCTATAATAAATTTAAATATCACTATTGGACAATATGACTTCCGTTCCATGAATGGATAACTCATATATGTAATGTACGATTTATTACCATCAGAGATTAAGATCCCATTCAATATATATCCCACAATCAAAGGATCTTTCATTTGATTGCACTGTTATCTCTCCCCATTCATAAGTCCATTTTGTTCCATATGGAGGCTTATTTATCTTTCCCATATTGTTTCTGGAAAATTTATTTTGAACCCATTCTGTCAATCGTCTTTCTTCCTCTTCTAGATTTTTTAACGATGCCCTCTTATCCCAATCTTTGAGTGATTGATAAAAATCTCCGTCTTTACTTGTAAGAAAAAGAGATGGATTAAATGAGAAAATTGCTGGTCTGAACTCTACGATAAAGTTCTGCCCTTCCCATTCAATATCATTTTTCGAAAAATAAAATTTACCTATCTTAGTAAATTGCGGATGGGTTTTGTAAAAGTCAGATGAAGTAAATGTTTCAAAAGAACTAAGTTCAATAGGATAATTATCAATTTTAACATTCCCATTTTTTACATTAAATGTCATCTTTTTCATATATCTATAACCTTACCAGGAATTAATTTACCTCTTGCTTCTTCAGGTATGTAAAACTGCATCCCCCCCCTTTCCGAACTGAGGATTCGCCGTTGCACGACCACTAGCAACAAATATATTCTCAGATACATAATATGCCCTAACTTTGGTTCGTACAGGGAAATCTGGGTTAAGTTTCACTTGTGACACCTCATGATATCCTAATGAATCACCTTTATATTGCCTAACTGTAGGATGAGTTACGGTATATGCAGGTAACTGATCACGATTTGGATGCAATGCATAGAGGATCGTTCCTTTTTTAAGCGTTCTGTTCGGTAACTATCAATACCTTTATAATCTTTATTATGAGGTCCTTGCCACTTACCACATCAGCACCATCAACTTCGCGATAAACCTTCCAGTATTCATTACCATGAATATGAGGTTGAGAGGAAATCTGGACGTTATCTTTCAACACATTCGGTAAGTTTATGGAGTCATAGCGCCAGCGAATGCCACAAAGTCGTCAGTGGTTTGTTAGCATAACCTTAAATACCGAACATCAATAAAATTCATATGATACTTTTTGTTAAGAAAATAATCCGTAATCTTTATAGCAGCGTACACTAATGCACTGTATGAGATATACATATTGTTCTGTTGACAACATGCGTACCGTAAAGTTATTAACAGTCCATAACCTGGATTTTTAGAATCGAGGGTTCCACATCGGATTCATTATTCAAATCCTAACACCCTCGATTGTAGTCGAACATTAACATTTTAAATCGAATATATTAAATTAAATAATTTCCGATCTTCACCTTCAGGTTCGAATTTATATTCATCACCAACTAACTTCAGTATTTTTTCTTCATCTACAAAGAAACCTCTGTATACTATAGCGGAAATTATCCTTCCAAATATATCTGAAGAAACATGTCTTCTCAATGTTTTAAGATCTGCTAAATTATCTCTAAGAATATAATAAGCGTAATTCATTAGAATGAAGTTGGATATTAATAAATTTTTTGTAGATTGATACTTAACAAAACACTGATCCAAAGCTTTATATATTATTTTTTTAGATTTTTTATATGCATTAATAAAATTACCAGGATCGATAAGATAGCAATTTTCATCATTAAACAACCGGTGATTATCTTCGTTATTCGCAACAAACAAAAAATTTAATACCGATGATTGATAGTATTTTATAGCCTTAATATCTTCAAAGTTTTTCTTTTTTTCAAATTGTGCATAAAATTGCTCAAGCAATGATAATACAGTTACATTGCCATGCTGGACAGTATTTATACAGAGCCCGTCATTAGTAATGCATAGCAAATTATAAGAGTCATCATCCATGCCCATTTCAAAACACAAAAACCTTAAAAAAAAGCCTTTTGCTTTTATTGCGTAATCTTCTTTGCTGTTTTTTAAGGAAAGAAGTTGATGTATATAAAATAACATAACAATATCTTTATCTATACGCTGTCGATTATCTATTTGAAACAGATAACCTAATCGAGAAAGAAAAACTTCAAATGCATATTTCCCTTCTTCACTTAGGCCTAGCTTCTTTAATGCACGCTGTAACATAAATTTAGGAAAGCAAGTTTGCCAACGACTCAACTCTGCATACTTCCCATTTTCTTTTTTAAAATAAACGGAAAAAAGGTCTGGTTCATCTTTAACATAGACATAATTTCCAAAACTTTCAATCTCTGCTCTCGCATTAGTGAAGTGTTCAATTTTATGTAGATACATTTCAAAAATCATTAAGTAATCCTCTTACCACATTTCTTCCAATTACCTTTAGCATCTTTCTTTTCAATCTTGAATGAAGTGATTTTATCATTAAAACGAGGAAGGATATTTTTACCGATGCCCCTTGGCCCAGGTTCATTTCTCTTTGATAGAACTCCATCTTTTAGCCCGGTTTCTTTGTAATCAACTTTTGATATATCACTATGTTGATTAAGAAGCTCAACCCCAGAGTCATTTACGGTCATAACGGCACGATACTTTTCATTTCCAGGGTTACACCCTGGTCGGCTATCATGATTAACCCATATGGCTTTTTCACCACGATTATTAGGAACCAATCCGCCTTTACCATCGCGTTCAGAAGCTGATGCAATCGCTTCATCTTTACTCATATAGCGTATAACTTCCTCTTGTTTTAATCCCAGAGGGTCTATTCGGGTTAAACTATTTGCACCATACTGGTAAAGGTTTATCCCCCCCGCCAGCCCGATCGGGTCCTGCTGCGTAAACCTACCGCAATCCGGGTCGTAATACCGGAACAGATTGTAGTGCAGCCCTGTCTCACGGTCCTGGTATTGCCCCTGCATGCGCAGGTTCTGAGAATATCCTGATACCTGCGTCTCGCTTTCCCGCAGCAGCTTGCCCCAGGCGCTGTTCACCCCTTCCCAGCGCACCTGCCCTTCGATATCCGTCATCCGCTCCGGCGTGCCGTTCGGCTGGCAGTGGAACCAGAAGATCTCCGGGGCATCTACGCCATCAATACGCGCCAGCGGGTCGTAGCCGTCCTGATCGCTGTAGACACAGGTTAACGGCATATCCCCTTGTACTTCCTGCAGCAGACGGAATCCTTCCCAGACAAACCGGGTGCTGACCGGCTTGCCGGTTGGCTGTCCGCCCAGCATCTGGCGTCGCGTTTTGCTGATGCGTCGCCCGAGCGGATCGTAGCGGAAGCTGACCTGCGTCTGCGGTTTGTTGCGATCCCGCGGTTGGCTGATGACCTCCGTCAGGCGATGTTCACCGTCGTAGCGGTAGTGCCAGCGGGTCTGGCCGTTATCCTTCTCCACGGTGCGGCCGTGGATATCATAGCGCCAGCGAATGCCGTTCAGCTACCTCAGACAGTTGTGCGTGACTTTCTCAGCAGAACCTTCGAGCAGTGAAGGTTCTGTAGTGGTAGCGGTTTGCGCCGCGGTTGAATCCGATACCGCTGAAATGGACGACGCCGACCGTGAAGAGTCCATAGCCGAGCAGGGTCTGGCAGAGCCGGGCCTGAACCGCATGATCCGCGCAGGCTATGAGCTGCTGAACCTGCAAACCTACTTCACCGCTGGTGTAAAAGAAGTGCATGCGTGGACCATCCCTGTCGGTGCTACTGCGCCTCAGGCAGCCGGTAAGATCCACACCGACTTCGAGAAAGGCTTCATTCGTGCGCAGACTATCGCGTTTGAAGACTTCATCACCTACAAAGGTGAGCAAGGCGCGAAAGAAGCGGGCAAGATGCGTGCGGAAGGGAAAGATTACATCGTTAAAGATGGCGATGTGATGAACTTCCTGTTTAACGTTTGATTGGTTTTGAATGAAAAAATCCACGCTTAGGCGCGGATTTTTATTCCGATATAAATTTCCCAGATAGTATTAAATTTAAAAAATACCTTCTTTGAGAGGATGGTCTTTTATTCCTCCCCAAGGGTCATCTAGTAAAAACTTAGCAGCAACAGCTTCTTTTGCCGGTACAAGAGTGAAATTATAGTAAATTTCATCGCCTTCACAAATCTCATAAAAGAGTGAATAAACTTTATCGCTCACATCTATATTTAAATCGAATTTCTCAGTTGCAGAAGCGATTTGCAGCTTATGTTTATCCGTAATGAAAAATGGTACAACAATACAGCGCTGAGCATTTTCATCCAATTTGAAAGCATTCTCTATTTTGATATTGACGTTTGCTCCAAACGCGTCCTCTGGTAATGGATCGAATATAACATAATCCTTGTGAAGAACAGCACCTTGAGAAACATTACCCTTTCCCCACTGACTCAGCTTTTCGTCATAGTCTCGGGATCGTAACACTATTTGACTATGTGAAATCAGTAGATCAACTATTTGTATTTTTTTATCATTCATTACATTACCTCGATTTTTATTATCGCTCTACCAATAATGTGAGGTCAGGCCATCAAAAATAAAATACCTGTGATATTTTTAAGGTGTTAATGAGTGGCGGTAATACGAAATCTGACAGGGGAAGCAACCTACCCCTGATGCTCAAATATTGGTCAGGATATTATCGACAAGCTCAAACCCTGAAACCCCCATTGTTGTGTAATTAGGGTATTCGGCAACAGATAACCGCCTGATTTCGTCCTCTCCATTATATAAACCACCAGCATAATTAAATATTTTCAATTGTTTTTCTTCTTCTGTAAGATCAGTGTCACCAATAATTTTCCAAACGCCTTTGCTGATATTTTGGTTGCCGGTAAAGATAACTTTCGTCTCTTTACCAAACTTTTCAAAACTTAGCGGTGTTAATGAACCGCCATCAACAAGTTCTTCAGTCTGCTGTATTGATAATATGCAGAACCCTATTGCTTGCTTAAATTTTTTGCTTGGAGCAAAAACAATATGACAAATCGCATATTTCCCATTGCTCAATGGAATGACAAAGATGTCACCCTCTTTGTATTTTACTTTCATAAGCCATTACCTTTCAGTATTGATAACGCATCATTCAATACTTTTCCACCCCAATCACTGCTATGACCCGCAATATCATATGTGCTAGCCTTTGGGTTATTAGGACTATACGATCTGATTTTATTGAGGAGATTTGTTAAAAAATTCGTTGACTTAGCTCCACCATTAAGATCCATAATTCTTTGTTCCAAGTATTTAGCTTCAGCTTTGGTCGAATTATTATCAAATATGGTCAACTGTTCCAAATGAGATTTACCCGGTGTATTCACATGGCTATTCAAACGCGCTGGTGCATCCCCACGTCCTACATAGATAATATTCTTTCCGTCGTGTAGCACCTACAACCATGCATACAATTCATACCGGAACGCTACACATGCACATTCTGGTTGGTCTGTACATAACTTAAAGCCAGAAAGACTAATCATCTTCTATATCGGGAGGTGGAGTCACAATACCAAGAACCTCTCGCCCAAATCGAATATCTTCATCAGATTCCTTTTTTAACTTAAGGATTACAACCCCCAGCAGAAAATTATTTTTTTTCATCTGAATAAACCTTAAAGAAATATAACTTAGTACGGATGTTAATTACAGAAACATTTTCTTTATCAAAGTTTTCAAGAGCAATAATTAACTCATCAAGCCCCTTTACTTTCAATTCGGTGAATTTCGTATTTTCTTTATGCGCTTTCATTATTCGCAACTCATCTTGAGTATGACTTATGAATGATGCACATTGAATATTATTTTTTTCATTTAGATAAGAACGAAATTCATCCGGTATTTTTTCTCGCGCATACTCAACAAGGCTATCATTTTTCATGGTAAAAACACCTCAACATCACCACTTCGGATTCCTTTAAGTAAGATTTCTTGTTACATCCATTCATCAAAAGAATACTCCCACGACCAAGAATCGCCTGGCTTAGGAGCACCAACTTTGACTCTTAATATAACACCATCAGGTCCTGCAAAGCTTCTTGCTACATCGGGACTATCTGTCCACGAAGTATATGGGCTGATACTTGATACCCCGCCAAAGTTATGTTGCTCCGGAGTTATTGATGAATGAACATCCCCAGGAATAACCTTACCATTAAGTGCATTTTCCCATTCGGAATGGTCTTTATGTATACCCCGGTAATTATATTGCCCTGGTTCCGCATCCGGTAGATGTTTATCAGGTTTACAAGGCGACAACCCCCACGGATCCACCCACCCCAGCGCATTCGGCGCATACTGGTAAAGGTTTATCCCCCCGCCAGCCCTATCGGGACCTGCTGCTCGCTTTCACGCAGCAGCTTGCCCCAGGCGCTGTTCACCGCTTCCCAGCGCACCTGCCCTTCGCTATCCGTCATCCGCTCCGGCGTGCCGTTCGGCTGACAGTGGAACCAGAAGATTTCCGGTGCTTCCACGCCATCAATACGCGCCAGCGGATCGTAGCTGTCCTGACCGCTATAGACACAGGTCAGCGGCACGTCCCCGTGCACTTCCTGCAGCAGGCGGAACCCTTCCCAGACAAACCGGGTGCTGACCGGCTTGCCGGTTGGCTGTCCGCCCAGCATCTGGCGTCGCGTTTTGCTGATGCGTCGTCCGAGCGAATCGTAGCGGTAGTGCCAGCGGGTCTGGCCGTTATCTTTATCTATGGTGCGGCCGTGAACGTCATAGCGCCAGCGAATGCCGTTCAGGTGCGTCAGGAGGTTGTGCGTAACCTTCGCAGCAGAGCCTTCCAGCGGGTTACCGGTAGCATCCCAGCGCCACTGCTCCTGTCCGGGCAGCGTGCCGTCCTGAACAAGCTAACGCCCGGCGCTGTCGTACTGCCAGCGGTACCAGCTAAACGGGTTATCGTCACGCTCTTCCCGTACCAGGTTATTACGGTAATCGTAATCCAAGCGGCGAGACCAGCGGCGCGGCGACGGTCGCTGGGCATTGCCAGTGAATTCATCCCGGCGATGCAGTCGACCAAGATGGTCATACTCGCTGCGGGTTGTAGGCAGTCCCCGGGGGCGGCGATTCTCAAGGTGGAGTCGTTCGTCGCGGGTATACTGACAATTTATTGAGGGAAAGGGTAAGCGAGGCGCAAAAAACAAGCAAAATATATGCAAAAGGAAAAAAATGATATTGTCAAAAATGGCTACGTGATGAACTAATTGTTTAACATTTGTTTTTTTGAATCAAAAAATCCACACCAAGGCGTGGATTTTCATTCAGAGATAAACTCCCTCTTCTAATAAGTTTTCAATAAACATTGCTTTTGTAAAGGAAATTAGAACATCTGAACCTTGCTTTTTAAATTTAACTTTGTAACTACCAGGTTCTAAAATAATAAACTCACCAGAAATAGCATCTGAGTCATCAGGCTCAAGATCTCCGCCCGTGACATCCTCCCCCGCCCCAATGAAAACCTTTCCAGAAGGTACGTTTAAAAATAGTGTCCCAACATATTCGTCAACATTATTTTTTATATGAATCTTATAGGCACCATCCTCTCCAAGATTGAGAAATAACACATTCCCTTTATTTATTTCTTCAATTTCATCTTCTGGAAGACTCCACCAATCTGCATCATTATCAATTCTATGTTTTAATGACATCAAATCATAAATAACTAATGTGGCAGTATCCGTCTGGACATAAATGGATTTATTCATTTTACCCCCTATTGAAATATTATTTCTCTGATGACATCCCAGCGGAAATGCCGCCTTTCTAACTGTATATTCCAGGAACTACCGACACTTTTATTAATTGTTTCATTCAGCATTTATACTCTTTGTACAGGCGAATCTTCAACAATTAAATGAACAGATGATCAGCATTTTACTTACTTAGATCAGGAGCTGAGCCGAACATCTTTTCAAAGCACACAGAAACAGCTTGCCTTATCATTTTTTAAGGGCATTTGATCTTAATACGCTGGGCCAGTTCGAGTTAACACATTACGCTTCATATCAAAGGAATAAAACCAATCATACCAGCCATTCTCTTGTACTGCATAACTACAGACGACAACCACTTCCTTTGATAGATTGAATGTTAAGTAATAGAAAATAGCGCCTTCAGGAGGCGCAGACGACAACAGTGTTTCGCCCTGAGCATTGAAAATTGTCAAAACGGTTGGTAATGGCTTTGGTTCGCTTAACGCAAAGACTAATTGGCGTGTTGAATCTATCATTGCACAGTCTAAAAATGGAATAGTAATCAGTACGTTACTTTCACCACGCGTCCATTCAAGCAGATCATTTTCTTTAATACAATTGAGATTTTCAATCATAGGTAAATCTAAAATTACAATATTTGATCTGTTTCAAGTCACCTTCAAAAAACCCCACAAGATATACACGGTACCGGGCTGGCTGAACTTCTTTATACGTAAAGACAGTTGAAAAGTCTTTTAAACAGTTTTGACATGTGTTTTTCGAAACATACAATTGGCTTTCATCATAGCTATATTTATTATCTTCACTAAGATACTTCACACCTCTCATTTTCTTAACAAGAAAGCATTTTACCTCTTCGGTGAGCGAGTCAAAACCATATGAATTTACTAAGAAATATATTATTACACCTTCGCATTCAGGGCATGCTAGTTCCTTTCCATACTCTATGAAATCATTGTCATTGCCATCTAGGACTAATAACTTCTTTTTCAGTCGATTTGTTATTTTCACTTTATCCAAACCTTTAACTCCATTAATAGACAGGTTAGGTGATAAGCAAATGGGGGGATTTTATTAATTGATAATTTCATTTAGTCAAACATTCCATTCGATATAAATTCCACAGTCGAAGCTTTTTTCATTAGACTGTACAACAATTCTTCCCCATTCATGATCCCATTGAATTCCATATTGAGGATTGTTAATTTCAAGCTTAGGGTTTGAGGTTATTTCATTCTCAACCTATTTTTCGTTTGAACACTAATTGGTCCTAAAGGGTAGTTACTATTTCTGAGAAATAAAAAATTCATGACCAAAGATGGTAATTGTTAATTAAAGGGAAAAATACGTTGCATTTTTAGTTTTTAACTATAAATTTATGGCTTGCTACAGAGTTTCATAAAAATAGACTTCACAGCAGCAGAATTAAATAAGTCGCAAACTTATTAATTATTCTTTAAGGAAGACTCTCTTCTGTTACCAATCCATCAACAAAGTTGGAGAATGAATTTATCAGATATCTTTGAAGTTTTATATGATTCTCTTGCATAGTCAAATCTTCATCAAAAGAATCTGTAGCAAAATATACAATTGAGTAATTATCTAAATTCAGACAAAAGAAATTCCCTCCCCAATCATTTGCGAAAGGAAGCAGGTTTCTAGGAATCATTTCCCTATCCAACATGCTGATATAGCAACCGTCAATTAAAGTTCTAGGATCATCATTTGTCTGAGTATTATAAACAAACGGTTTAAACCCTGCCACCTCTACTGGCTCAAAACCTTCATCACCATCCCACCAACTTTTCTCAGGAGTGCCACCATTAAATTGTAGATAATGTGAAACGAAATCATCCGGAAGGGTAATAGATAATTTACTTTCCGTTTTATAGATATCTGCACGTCCAATCTTTTTTTCACATTTTTTGAAGTTATTCATGAGACTATAAAGTAGTAATTATACTCCGTAAGCAATTATATGGAACATATTTATTCAAGCCACCTTAAAAAGGTAAATAGCGATGTACTCATGTTCCTTTGCGCAAATAAAATTCAATGTATTTTATAGGTCTATCCTGAAACGCACGCTCTTTGCCGTAGTGATAAGCATCATTAAAATATTTATACGCTTCCTCAAATTGATTCAGCTCATAACAGACCATGCCGAGATCGATTAAGGGTGCAGTGTCTATATCCGATCCACATGTCCGTAATGTCGTCTCTCCCCATTTCTTTGCCTCAGCATAATCCGCCAGATCAAAATATGCGCTGTATATGCATGCACAGATCCAGTTGGCAATTTCCCATTCGAGTTTCGGCTCAGGAAGAGCTTGCCAGGCTTTGTGGTATTGCTCTAACGCTTCAGTATATTTTTTATCATCATGAAACTCATTTCCTTTTTCTATAAGAGATATAGCTCTTTTTTCATCAAATTTATCGCAACCCATTTCCATGTGTTTATTGATTGTGAATCGCAAAGAAACCTCCTCACCAATATAAAAGCTGACATGAGCCATGAATACTTTTTGAAGCAAGAAGGCCTCTAGGAAAATGCAATTTTTAATATTAAAAAATAAAAGATTAACCAAAAAAGAATTGCTTAAACCCTTCTACCTCAACATCCTTTAGTTTGCTTTTAAGCATAAAATCGACATCTTCCAGAAAATCCTCTCTGAAATTAAAATCATCATCTGTTCCATCACCATCATATTTACTTTGCTCTATCTCAATGGCAGAACAAAAAACATCCAAAAAGTCAGCTAAGGAACCGGAAATGATAAAGTTTCGTTTTTGAATACTACCATAAACAGGAGATGTTATATTTCGGGTGTCACAAAAAAGAACGTCACCATTTCTTTCAGCAAAGATTATATATTCATCGTGCCAAGCCGTATCGTTTTGAACTCGCCAACCTGATAATATTTCATTGAGATCTTGGGACTCAATGACCTGTAAATAGAAGGTACCATCAAAGGTTGGGCGGTCATTTAAAATCAAATGACGATAAAAAAACTGAAGCTCCCCATTTAAATTCACGGGAAAAGAAGTTTCAATTTCATCGTCTGTATAGTCTATATCTCCCATATTCAAATCATTCATTTTGAATTTGATAACAAGATCTTGGACTGCATTTTTTATATTCATCTTTCCCCCTATAATTGCTTACATCGTTGTCTGGATTTTAGTGTTCTTTCTCTATCGATTAAGCGCCCACGCGTCGAGTTCTTAGTATTCCCTCTATGTCCTTGATCACCATGGACATGCTCATTGAACTTGTCGGGATGGTTATGATTTTTCAAGAAAACAATGTTCCTCGGATCACCTTGCCATTTAGAACCAAGTGTACCATTGCCTTCTACCGAATTGATATGATGTCCAGTATAGCCTGCCCGTGACATCACAGAGGTAAGGCTCTTGTTGGGAGTCTTCAAAATTAAATCCCTCTCTTGCGCTGTCCAATTCCTTGTGCCAACTCCACCATTCTGCAGTAAGGCTTTTTCTTGCACCCATGCCCTAGAAATAGCAGAACTTCTGGCTCCACCTTGAGCAGAAAGAGAATCATGTGGGCGGTAACGAATGAGATCGTCAGGGGTCAACCCCCACGGATCCACCCACCCCAGCGCATTCGGCGCATACTGGTAAAGGTTTATCCCCCCCGCCAGCCCTATCGGGTCCTGCTGCGTAAACCTACCGCAGTCCGGGTCGTAATACCGGAACAGATTGTAGTGCAGCCCCGTCTCACGGTCCAGGTATTGCCCCTGCATCCGCAGGTTCTGAGAATATCCTGATACTTGCGTCTCGCTTTCCCGCAGCAGCTTGCCCCAGGCGCTGTTCACCCCTTCCCAGCGCACCTGCCCTTCGATATCCGTCATCCGCTCCGGCGTACCGTTGGGCTGGCAGTGGAACCAGAAGATCTCCGGGGCATCAACGCCGTCGATACGCGCCAGCGGATCGTAGCTGTCCTGATCGCTGTAGACGTAGGTTAGCGGCACGTCCCCGTGCACTTCCTGCAGCAGGCGGAAACCTTCCCAGACAAACCGGGTGCTGACCGGCTTGCCGGTTGGCTGTCCGCCCAGCATCTGGCGTCGCGTTTTGCTAATGCGTCGTCCGAGCGGATCGTAGCGGAAGCTGACCTGCGTCTGCGGTTTGTTGCGGTCCCGCGGCTGGCTGATGACTTCCGTCAGGCGATGTTCACCGTCGTAGCGGTAGTGCCAGCAGGTCTGGCCGTTATCTTTCTCCACGGTGCGGCCGTGGATGTCATAGCGCCAGCGAATGCCGTTCAGCTGCGTCAGGCGGTTGTGCGTGACCTTCTCAGCAGATCCTTCGAGCGGGTTACCGGCAGCGTCCCAGCGCCACTGCTCCTGGCCGGGCAGCGTGCCGTCCTGAACAAGCAAACGCCCGGCGCTGTCGTATTGCCAGCGGTACCAGCTGAACGGGTTATCGTCCCGCTCTTCCCGCACCAGGTTATTGCGGTAGTCGTAATCCCAGCGGCGGGACCAGCGGCGCGGCGACGGGCGCTGCGCATTGCCGGTAAAGACGTCCCGGCGATGCAGTCGCCCGAGGCGGTCGTACTCGCTGCGGGTGGTCAGCAGCCCCTGGGTGCGGCTGGTCTCACGGTGGAGTTCGTCACGGGTAAAATCAGAGACCGACAGCTTATCGAGGGCAATGCTGAGCAGATGCCCGCTGCCGTAGTAGAACTGTTTCAGCTCGCGGCCATCGGGCAGCGTGACGGAGGTGCGGTTGCCGAGAGCATCATACTCCCATGCCAGCTCACCGTGCTCGCCCACTTCACGCGTGACACGCCCCAGGGCGTCATACTCAAAGGCAAGTTCCTGTTCTGCCTCTGCACTCCAGGCGTCAACGGAAAGTGCCGGATGAAGTCCAATGCGACTCAGCAAACCTGACGGTGTGTAGTGATAACGGGTCTGCCCTTCCGGCGTGGTGCGGGCAACCAGCTGGCCACTCGCGCTCCAGGCGAAGGCATGGGTGATGGCTTCCGGATGACCGGCAGCAAACGTGCGCGTTATCGTTCGCCCGCATGCGTCATAGCGATACTGCGAGGTTACGCCATCGAGCCCCACCTCTTCCAGCAGCAGCGAGTCGGGCCCCCAGCGGAACTGGTACGCTTCGCCGTTTTCATTTTCCAGGGCAATCAGTCGCCCTCGGCTGTCCCAGCGGCGACGGACCTCTTCACCCTGAGTATTACGCGTAGCGGTTAATCGTCCTGCCTCGTCGTATTTAAACTCACTTTCTTTGCCATCAGCGCCCGCATGCGTCACCGGCAGGCCGCGTTCGTTCCATGCAAGTGACTCTGTCCAGCCTTCCGGTCGATCGAGTTGCACCGGACGCCCTGCGGCATCGTAGCGATAGCGCGTCTCTTCGCCGTCAGCGCCGATCTCAGTCGTTAACCAGCCCAGCGGATGATAGGTATAGCGGGTTATACGTCCTGAACAGTCTGTGGCACGAATGACCTGCCCGGCCTCGTTGTACTCCTGGTAGCGACTGTTTCCCGCGGCATCAACTTCTTCAACGACCTGACCAAACTCGTCCCGGTGCAGCAATGTTGTCTGCCCCATCGGGTCTACCACACGCTTCAGGCCGTGATGTTCGTCGTACCAGAAACGGGTCGCACTGCCGTCGGCTTCAATGATGGCTGACGGCAGCGCGCGGTGCTCCAGCCAGGTGGTGGTGCGGGTATTGCCGTCGGTGTCGATTTCCTGCACCCGGTTGCCCATTTCGTCGTAGACGAAGGTGACGGCGTTACCGAGCGGATCGATGCGACGGGTCAGAAGTTCGTTTTCATCCCACTCGTAGCACCAGTTTTCACCGCGCTCGTCAACGTAGCGGACAATCAGATTTTGCGCGTTCCAGTAGTGCTTACGCGTCTGGCCATCGTAGTGCTCGACGGTCGTCAGCCCGGCGGCTAAATCGTAGGTGAAGCGGCAGCCGTCGCCGGTGCTGGTGCGGTTTTCCACCACGCGCCAGTGGTCGAATTTTTGCCAACGGTATTCGCTCTCCAGCCCGCCCGGCAGGCGGTGCCAGACCATCAGGCCGTGGTCGTTATAGCGGTATTCGCGCGTTACTACGCCAGAGGCATCCGTCACACTCGCCAGCTGGCCGCGCGCATCGTAACCCCACTGCATCAGCGGCCAGGTACGGTTGCCGTCAAAATGGCTGGCAGAGGTGGCGCGCTGCGGGAAACGCTCATCTTCATAGCGCAGGGTGACATCAATCGCCCGTGGCTCATCGTGAAGATTGACCAGCCTGCCGTGTTCATCCCACTCCGTCAGCAGCGCGTTACCGTATTCGTCGCTGAGGGAGGCCAGACGCAGAACAGCAGGATTCGCCCGGGTCGGTTTATACAGACGCCATACCGCGCCGTCATCGTCGGCAATCGCCACGTCGCCGCTCTCATTGCGGCGGATGATGATGCCTTCGCTGATGCTGTAAAACGCGCGATCGACGGGCGGCAGCTCAAAGCTCAGCTCGCGGCCGGTTTCGTCGAACCAGGTCGCGTTGTTCTCTTCGAGCGTCAGATAGCTGTCAAAGGTTGTCGCCCAACCCAGACCAAATAGCCCTTCACGGGTGGTCAGGCTGTTGTAGCTGCGCTGCCAGCGCAGCGGGAAGCGCCCCGGCAACGAGAAATCGAGTTCATCGTCATCATTCAGCACCTTCACGCCGGTTGCAGCA
This sequence comes from Enterobacter sp. J49, assembly GCF_002148625.1. Taxonomy (NCBI): domain Bacteria; kingdom Pseudomonadati; phylum Pseudomonadota; class Gammaproteobacteria; order Enterobacterales; family Enterobacteriaceae; genus Enterobacter; species Enterobacter sp. J49. The sequence goes on along the minus strand of NZ_MWPY01000037.1, from coordinate 792,152 downwards.
TGTACCGGGTGCGAGGAGCCAAACACGGCATTCACGGCCATATCGGCCAGCATGCCACCGCCAGCTGCCGCCAGTGCACAGGGCATATTTTTCAGGATCTTACCCGGACGTCCGCGCAGCAGGGAGAGCGCGATCATCCCCAGCGCCAGACCCGGCGTTTTACCGCTTTTGATATCACGTACCGTGAGCGTGTCGCCGCCAATGATCACATTCGGGGACACATCATCGGAAACGGTGCCTTCACAGGTGGTGCGATCTTTTGCACGTACCGCGGGCTGCCCGTTAATGAAGACGCTCTTAGAGCCCTCCGCGAGGTATTGCGGCCCGGAGTGCTTTTCGCACGCCACTTTATCCTCTTCAAGGGGCGACGTGCCTGCGGCGGCGGACGCCACGCTCGGCTGCCACATCTCGCTGCCAAACTGTCCAGCGGCGGAAAGCAGCATGCCGGCATAATCGGCAAAGCTGCCCGGAGACTGTGGTTCAGGTGACGGTGTGTCGGCGGGCGTCAGCGTCCCGGCCGCTCGTGCAGCGGGAATCGCGTTCGTCAGAACGTTATCAGACCCGGTGGTAATTTTGCCCGCTGGCGACGGCGGGAACAGCGCGTTGCCTAAACCTTCGGCGGCGTTGCTGATATCGTCAGTTATACCTGCCACGTTTGCCAGTACGCCGCCAATGATCCCACTTAACAGACAGCTGGATCCAATCGCCGCCACGCCCGCGGCGGCAGCACCCGCCCCCAGCAGCGGAGCAGCAACGGTTGCCGCCGCGCCCACGGCAGCGCCGATAACGGCATAGGCCGCACCTTCCGCCACAATACTGGTGATATCCGCAAAAATGCTGGAGTGAATGATCTCGTCGCCCTGACGGGCCGCGTTGTTATCGCTCATGCCTTACACATTCCGGTTGTCGTTTAGCGTCAGACTCTGCTTAAGCGCGCTCCAGCGCCCCTCATCCTCTGCGGTGAATGCTCTGAGCGCCGAGAGGGTAAAAATCATCAACACCGGCTTGCCCGGCGTTTGTACGGCCAGCTGTTTTTGCCAAATGCGCTGTCCGTTACTGTCAAAAGTCGTCTCGACTTCCAGCGCGTTAATTTTTCCGTCAGGCCCGACCTTTACGCTCTGGAATGCGCTTTGGGCAATCTCGCCCATCTGCGGACGTAGTAGTTCCCACTGGCGGTGAAACTCTTTCTCATAGTCGCTGCCATCCGGGATACCGCCGCGGCTGACCACGACGGACAATCCGCTTTCGTCGTCGCGAATAATATTCATACTGTTGTCCTGCCACGCGGCAGGAAAAAGGGAGAAGGAACCTTCCTGGAGGGTATATTTCATATGGGAACTCGGGATGATTAATAGTGTGAGAAATAAAAGGGGCCAATCCATGCTGGCCTTTGGGCTGGCGAATGCATTATTTAAGCCACTGACCTGACTGTTCAACTAGCACATGGCTGCCTTTGCTCACGACCAATTTCACGGGTGAGTAAGTCACGGTGTAAGCGATCTCGCCATTCTTATAGGTAGAGCCAATTATTTTACCTGCTGGATCGTGCAACGTTTTCCCCTTAAGGGAGATCGTACTATTATCACTTTTGCGCACGCCAAGATAATACATCTGGTCACATTCACTAGTAAAACGCCCGCATTTATTGACCAGAGAAATAGCGAATTTTTCAGTATTGAGTTTTCGGGTTTCAACTGTCTGAGCCGAAGCAGCTTTCTGTAACGTATAACGCTGCGGAGCATAATAATTTCCTTTTTGAGGAGGAGTAACTAAACGCCATTCCATTTCACTCCCCTTAATTTCCAGAACAGCCCGTCCACCTATACCGCCAAACGATGAGTTGAACTCAACATTGGCACGATTGCCCGCGATTGTACCGCTAAGATTACGCTCATCATCTTCCGGGCAATCAATGCGGTTTCCTCTTTGAGAAATATAGCAATAAGATCCGGAGATACGGCCACCTGATTCAGCTAACCGCAGAGTTAACGTCGAGTCGTTCGCGTACTCGCCTGACCATACTCCGCCAAATGCGGGACCAGATTGGCTTATCGTTTCAAAATGCAGTGTGCCAAATCTTGCAGCCCATTTTTTAATATCGCCGTTAATATCCTGGCGATGTTCAGAAGACTGATAATGAATAACGTCAGACTCGGGTATGACCCAGGCAGCGTAGATTTTGCCATCTGGTTCGATAACCAAAGCAGAGGCGTTTTCCAGATAAAGATCTTTTAGCCAGCCTTCAATTAACAATCCTCCGTCAGCCGTCGAATGCGGTTCACCAAATACATCAAAATTGTTGATAAACGTCTGGTAATCGCTTCCCAGGGCCTTTCTGAGGAGGTCTGTCACTTCGCTATCGTTAACGATGCGACTGACCGTATTGAGCTTATTGTATTGTGATAACTCTAGCGCAGTTGCAGTTTCAATTGCATCTGCCAAGAAAGCGGTGAGCAATACGGCTGCCAGATATTTCCTTTTCATAAATTACTCTGGATTTCCATTGTCGTAATTCATTGTTATCTTCACAATTTTACTGTCTTTGATCTCAAAAGAGAGGACCTTTTTACCCAACTCATAGGTAATCCATTGTTCTCCGGCATCCTTTGCGACCTGACCGTCACCGTATGCTGTGTTCAAGTCCGTTCTCGTTGAACCAACATGGACACCACGCGGCGTTGCGACATCTGTAGCAGTCAGCGTGATCTGCGACACGATATAATCATCAACGCTTCGTTCCGCTTTATCCCACCAGAGATTGGAACTGAAAATGTCTAACCCAGACTTTTGATGCTGGAAGAATTTATAGTTAGCTCCGTCAAAAGGAACCTCACCGGTAAAACTGCCTTCCACTGGCACGTCAATTCTGCGCGCAACGTCAGGAGTCCATCTGTCACCCAATTCGACAGGCTGGCTTTTTATCTGCACAGAAAAATCGTGATTTGTCAGAACGGGCGGTATAACTTGAGCCAATACCGAACTGCTGCACAGACAGGTAAGCATTAGAACAAAACAAAGATATGTCGGAGTCTGTTTTTTCACGTTAATCGTCATTTTCTCAATCTAAATTACGCTTCTCACCGATGTGGGAAACCGCGAGTCATGGAAGCTGTTTTCTTAGTCAGCGCTAATAACAACAGAGCTCAGACAGTCAGGTTTATTTACGGTGAAACTGAAACTCACTTTTTGTCCATTCATATCTTTTGGTGCTGTATAACTGGTCACTTCATTCTCCGAGCGGCCTCGGGGATAATCAGTTAACGTCAGTTGTGGGTAATGCTTTTTAACGGTTTGAAGTGTGATGCACTGGCCTGATGGTGAAAAATTCAGTAAGGGAGCCATGCCATCATTTTTTTTGCTTACTCGTAAATCAATGGTAGTAATGCTCGTACCCTCCAAAAGCTTGAAATCATCAGCATGGTAGAAGTTCATATATGCATTATTTTTCATGTAGTTAAAGTGCAACGGCATGTCATTTAGACTCGTAACGGATAACGTTTTGAGTAAGGCGCTCATTTGTGAAATGAACGCCCAGAGATCCTTTTTCTCTGAATCTCCCTCAGCCATTCCCGTCGTTAATAATGCAATAAGCACTGCTACGACCTTACTCCCCTTTAGTCGTAAATTTCTCCTGCACCGCCGCATCAATATCCCCTTTATGCCCGGAACCCGGCGCCGTGGTACCCGGTTGTGTGCCAGACGTATTCAGGTGCAGCTTACCGCCCGTGGTGATATGACCATCTCCTTCAACGAAGAAGTTAAACTCTTTACCGATCAGGTTAATCTTGCCGTTAGCGTTCAGCTCAATTGCGCTTTCACCCGAGACCAGCCGTAGCTTCGTACCGGAAGCAATAACATATTGCTCCACCGCCGCATCCAGCTTGCCTTTGCCCGTCAGGATCTCTGTTCCGCCTTTCACCGCCTGGATCTGATTCGCTTCCACCCGATGCAGCTCATTTTTCTTCACATAATGGCTGCGCTCGCCACCGACGCTGTGCGTTTCATCGTTCTTAATGCTGGTGTCCATGTTGCGCTCAGCCTGGATCCACACCTGCTCTGCGCCCGCCTTGTCCTCAAAGCGCAGGGCATTGGCATTATCCACGGAGCCATCCTTCGTGCGGCTCATAAAACCCATCTGCGTGGCCGCCGCCGGCAGCGCCCACGGCGGCATGCTTGCTTCGTTATACACCCGCCCGGTGATAATCGGACGGTCCGGGTCACCGTTGATAAAGTCCACCACCACCTCATCGCCGACTCGCGGGATTTGCACTCCGCCGTACCCCTGACCCGCCCAGGCGCTCGACACGCGCACCCAGCAGGAGCTGGTGTCATCCCCCTTCGCCAGACGGTCCCAGTGGAATTTCACCTTCACGCGGCCATATTTATCCGTCCAGATACTTTCGCCGTTTGGACCCACGACTTTTGCGGTCTGTGGCCCGTAAGTACGCGGCCACGCCGTGCTCTGCGCCGGACGGTATGACACCGACGCCGGGATGACCGCGAAATCAGTGCGGTGAAGGGTTTCCCCCTCGCCGCTCGCGTAGCGGTTCTCCTCGAAATGGTAACCCGCCGCCGTGACCAGATAGTCACCGTTATCACTGAAGAACGGGGCGTTAGTCAGGGTGAAGGTGTGTCCCGGTGCAATACCCGCGGCCGTGGCCGTCGCCTGAATCTGCTGGTGCTCCACCTGCCAGCGCTCCTGACGGATACGGGCGTAGAACTCCGCATGCCCGGTCTCAACAAACCGTCCCGGCCAGTCGTACACGTCGATACTGCCCGGTTTCGGTGACGCCGGGTTCTGCTGCGCCTGGAACAGCCACGCGTTCGGCTTGCGGAAGTCGTAGTCATCAAGGCTGTAAATCCCCGGGGTGACGCTGTCCTCCAGCGCCCACTGGCTGATACCCTCTTCATCCGTACTGCCGCCTGACGGCGTCTGGTGGTAAGGAATGACCTCATAGCCGCTGAACGGCTGGTGCTGCGTCGCGGCGTCGGTGAGCACCAGCGTGTGCTTGTCCGCCTCGTGGCTGAAGTGATACGCAATCCCCTCCAGCTCCATCAGACGGCTGATGAAGTCCAGGCTCGACTCCTGATACTGCACGCAGTAGTCCCACACCCGGTAGCTGCCGGTGAGCTTATCTTCCACGTTAACCTGATGTTCAGCCAGCAGGGTTTTCACAATCTGCGGCACCGTCTGACCCTGGAAGATACGCAGGTTACGGTCGCGCTTCATCGGCCACAGGTCCGGCTCCACCGTCAGCTGGTACACCGCATAGCGGGTGCCCGTTAGCTCGACGGCACTCACCGCCACGCGGGTGATTTTTCCATTGATATAGCGGGGCGTCAGCAGGCTCTGCGTCGGGATGGTCACCGTGACCGGCTGACCCAGCAGTTTGCTGCGGTCAATGCGCGCATCCGTGCCAAGCAGGGTCAGCGTCAGGGCGAACGACTCGGACATCGCCTCGCGACCTGTGAGTTTCCAGAACAGAAGCCCCTCCACCGGGAGCTGAACGGTAATTCGGTTGAGCATAATCTTTATTCCGTAATGGTTTTATGCTGGAGAAGATAATAAAAAACGGATAAATGAAAAAAAGTCATTTACTATTACATGTAACCAGGCAGATGAAAAATCACCTGGGGGAAATCGTCGAGGAACCTATCATTTAATATGGAACACTTAATTAACTAATTAAAAATACATCCTACGCATGGCACCATACTTTCCCCATGCTAAAAACAAAGCATTGGTATAAAGCACACATTTCTTCCGCAGCGATGAAATTTCCCCAGCACGTCCACAGTGTTACTCCGGAGATGGATAACCCCCTCTCATTCGTCAAGCCGACTTCAGTAATGTGTGGTGGAGTCAAATCTGCTGGCTTAACACGCATGGGAAATATCACCTGGTAATGAAGTATTTCCTTGTCAGTTGAGGTGTACAGCCATTTCCAGTCATTCGCCTCAAGGTCTTCGTTACTGGTAGCGGAGGCTATGGGAAACGGATAGTTGTTCTAAGTGTTTATAATGTCTCTTCACTTAGGCCGCGGAGGCTAGCCAGATACCATAGAATATAAGAATGCATCCAAATGATGCCAGGCATTTCGCCAGTAAAAGCAATCCGGGGCTATATCTGTTTGCCAGTGATGACAAAATCGAATAATTTTGCTCCGTGTTATATCGCTGATGAAAACGCATTATAGCTTCAAATATTGTGCAAAGCATAACGACGAAAAACTTAGCCAATAACAGTGTGACAAATGAAGGCGGAATAACGATTAGTACCAACTCACCATCTTCTTTTGTCATCGAGGGGAAAATTTCCCGCAATCCGATCAACACGAAAACCAGAATAAAAGTGCCGACTAATATAAAAGATAATTTTACGAAAAAAACTACCCATTCTTTTTTGTTAAAACTATCTTTGCCATTCCAGATATAGGCAAGAGCGACCAATGAAAAAATAATAAACCCGAGAAACTTCATTGAATCCGCTGCTCCTTATTCGCTCGCCCGACTATGACAGTCACACCCCCAGTATTAACAATTGGCGCATGGCGGGTTGCGTGAGGATGATCACCGCAACCAGTTGACCGAGCTGCCTGCTGCGGTCGATGCACGCATCCGGATCGGGTCAAGGGCATGACGCAAAGCGGAGACGTGGTTGCGATAACAGTAGAAACAACGGTATCCGTTATGCAACCTTAATCATTGTGCTTACTTTAGCCAAAGACCCGAAAACATAAGGACGCTTCCGAGGGAAATTAAGCTTTTAGCAACGATAAGTAAGCCAGGCGCGACGATGCGTGATATAGACGATATTTTTTCATAATTTTCCACATTGTAGCTTTTGTGCCCCCTCAGAATCCCCGAGAAAACAGTACAGAGCAGCACAACTGTGACCTTTAAACCCCATACGCACAGAAAAGACATAGAAAAAATGATCGAATATTGTTTGGCCGTTGCGATAGAAAACAATGACATCGACTGAGAAAGCCATTTAAGCGTAAAGCCAATGACAACTGTGGCTACTAACACCAGAACCAACATCATCCCCGCCAGGAGCCACTTTTTCTTGTTAAAAAAATCTTTCCCATTCCAGATAAGCGCTAGTGTCCAAATCATAAAGAAAATAAAGAAAAACCAATGCATTACAATATTTCCCATTTATCCTCTTTAATCTTTTTTCAAAAGGGCAACACACTCAGCAATAACCATTAATTCCGCCATCTGCCTGAGTGGAAGTTATGACCAGCTCAAACCCTCACTATCCAAATATGAAAACAATTACAAAAAAGTATCTTCAGGAGCCCTGTCGAATAATTCACCTGCCATTCTGGCGATACGTTCGTGTTGTACCTAAATCAGAGTGCAGATCAATCATTATAATTCCTTATACGTAAGCGCAGTTTTACTACCAGAATCAACACGCTCAGTAACCTCAAATTTGGTCCCTGGCTCGAAAAGCACTCTGTTGTTTTAATGGAGATTAAATAATTATTTAGAGGGTTGAGGAGGCCATTTACCCCCCTTCTGGATGAGTTTCTCTTTTATCTCGTTTAATTTTTCGTATTGCTCACTGCCTTGTTCAAGCCCACTCAGCGCATTCGCAAGCGCATTGCTCATCGACCAGCCATTTTTAGCCTTAATTGACGGATCCGCGCCACGATCGAGCAGTAATAAAACATGATCGTATGACTGATTATCCAACGCATCAAACACCAGCGTTTTACCCAGTGAATTGGTTGAATTTACGTCAGCACCACGATTGAGCATTGCTTCCAGCGTCTCTGTATTTTTCGCTTTAATCGACTGGAAGATGATTGGTTCGTGGAAAACTTTATCTTTCACATTGGGTGAAAGACCACCGTCCAGCATCGCGTTGATCCAGTCAGCACTGTCCCCCTTCAGGGCGAATTCAGCAGGACTGCTTTTTCCCTGGGGTCGAGGCTGGAGCGGATCTGCGCCAGCCTTAACAAGCAACGTAATGATCTGCAAATGGGGTAATGTTTTTTTATCATTAATTGCGTTGCCCAGGGCCCAGAAAAGCAGGGTCATATCCTGCTTTCCGGGTTTGTTAAGGTCGCTGTCTGGTGCAAGCGTCTTCACCACATCGACATTGCCTTCTTCAATCGATTTCGCCAGTTCAAGCTGCTGACCGCTGAAGTAATCCTGTGGATTGAGTTCCATATCCTGCTTACACCCCTGAATCATGATTAAAAAACATAACGCCACGAAAGCCATCAAACGTTTTTTCACAACCGACTCCCGATTATCGAAATATCCTCATCCTTCTGTTGCTCAATGCAATCAATCGCCTGATTAATCCCATGGCGATCCAGCGCGCTTCCGGTTCCACCAGCAAGATCGTGGGGTATTCCCGCAGCATTAGGACTCAGCGCAGATATTTCCTCTTTGAGGATCCACGAAGGGACATGCCCTTTCATCATTTTCAGATCTTCCCAAGGGTTAACTTCCTGAATCCTGGTCAGCAGTTCACCATCAACACGATACGCCTGGATATTATCCGTACTGCCTAATATCTTGCCGCCGTATTTTTCTACCGTACCGGCGTTAAGGCCCGAGGCATTGAATGTCCATCCCGCTTTCCCACTAGCCATGGAGGTTGCAGAGGCCAGCCCGCCGCCCAGCGAATGTCCGGCAATATCAATATTCTGACCTGACCTTGCCAGCTCCTTACCGATACTCACAGCCTTTTTATAATACTCTGAAGCCATCCCCATACCCTGGGAAAAGTTATTCGACCAGTCAGCACCATTTTGTACCGGAGCCAGTTCCCCTTTTGTCACCAAGGAGTAAACATTATCAGAGAATGATGCAAAGCCCGGCTCACGCGACCCACGGAACACCACAGTAGGGTTCATATCAGTACCGAACACTTCCGGCTTCGGTTGATAGACGCGCGCCAGAAAATTGGGAGAAGTGTCATCGTCAAAGAGCATCGATTTGTTCAAACCATACTTGCCCAGTAGCGCGTCATCATTACTGATATCCTTCCAGCCCTCTGGCACCCCCGGCGTTGTCTCCAGCGGATTCACTGTCTTATAAACATTCTCAGCAAGCTTCGCTTTCTCCACCGCAATATTATTCGCCGCCAGTCGTTTAGCGGCGATCTGCGCATCCGGGTAAAGGCTGTTGCTGCCCTTCGCGATCAGATCCTTACGCGCCTGCCAGCGTTCCGCCTTGGTCATCTGCTGTAGCTGCGAAGCATAGGTTTTACCGTCTTTGCCCGGCGTGGCCTCATCCGGCACCTGTGCCGCTTTGGATTTCACCACCTGCTTCGGCAGTACCGTCGGCGCAGGACGGGCACCGTAGGTTCGCACCATGGTTTCGTAGCGATCGACGATTGTGCTTACCGGATACCAGCCCAGACCGGTAAGCGAGGCCGCCTGCAGTCGGCCATCGGCATTGATATAAAATATCTCCGTTACCGATGACCAGTTACGGAAACTCTCGTCGATGGCAACGATCCTGCCGATATCGAGATCCTGCACGATCAGCTTACGGGTATCGCGTCCTGACTGATAGGGATTCGCCCCGGTGATGGAATGCAGCAAATCGTAACGCGTAAACAGCGAGCGCAGCGAATTGTCGGGAACTGACATTATCCACTGCCCGGCTACGGACGGGCGGATAATTTTCGCGAAAAGCGCTGGCGAGACATTCTCGCTGAAAAGATAGACAAACTTGAGGTTATACATTCGCTCCGTCCTGTTACCAGTCCCTGCTTACCTTACTTAACTTACGGATTCACCAGCCAGGTGCCAGGCTTCGCGATATCCAGCGTCTGGGTACGCGTTTTCCCGTTGCCCTGCAGTTCAATTCTGGCCTCGCCCGCAGGTAGCTTGAGCGATGCATAACCGTTATTCGCCGGACGCAGTGTTTTTGGCTCACCGTTCACTTTCAGGGTCTCACCGTCAAGAATACGGATATAGACCAGTGCCACCGGGCTGGCATCCACCGGCGGGGTGGCCGGTTGCGCTGTCGCAGTCGGTGCAGTCTGTTCACTGGCTTTCGCCGTTTCCGGTTTCACATCCGGCGCGTTCGATGCAGTTTCAACGGTGCGCGTCTCAGCGGGGGCCTGCGCCGCCTGCTCTGGCGCATCATGGTCGCCACCGCTAAACAGCATCGCTCCGGCGACGACGCCAACCAGCACGCCCGCAGCAACCATTGCCGGGATTTTGTACCGGTGCCAGTCCAGTGCAGAAGCCGGTGCCTCTTCCTCTACCGGTACCAGCATCGTGCCCGGTTTTTTCGCGCTCAGTACATCGTCGATACCCGCTACCGGCATCTCAATCAGCGCCGCGAATTCATCGATGGACTGCGGTCGGTCTTCCATGTGCAACGCCAGCGCCCGGTCAATGGCCTGCAACAGCGAGAGGGAATAGCCCTGTGGCTGCAGTTCCACCAGCGGTTTGCAGGTGTCCTGGATTGAGCGCACCACGCTGACCGGCGGCGGTGAGCCGACAATCAGGGTACGCAGCACGGCGCCGAGAGCATAAATATCCGTCCACGGGCCCTGCTCGCTTTCGTTGTCGTCAGTGTACTGCTCGATCGGCGCAAAGCCCGGGCGCAGCATGGTTTCCGTCTCGTCAGAGAGATTACCAATGGTGCGGCGCGCTGAGCCGAAATCGAGCAGAACCGGCAGGCCGTTGTCCTGAATCTGGATGTTATCCAGAGAGATGTCGCGGTGCAGATAGCCTTCGTCATGGATTGTCTTAATGGCACCGAACAGCATTGGCAGCATACGACGGATCCAGGCTTCGTTAATCAGCTCCGGTTTTTGTTCGCGCAGGCGGGAGAGCGTGGTACCGCTATAGAACAGCGTTCCCATATAGGCCGTATCGTTTTGCACCCAGAAACGCAGCACGTGAAGCAGGTTCGGGTGGTTGAAGCGAGCCAGCAGGCGGGCTTCCTGAATGAAGCTGTTCAGGCCGGCGGAAAACGCTTTGCCAAAACGTTCGCTGCGCAGTACCAGCGTCATATCGTCGCCGCGCACGGCGAGCGAGGCAGGCATGAATTCTTTGATAGCGATAGTGCGTTCGAGCTGATGATCCCACGCGCGATAGACGATGCCGAACCCGCCGCCGCCGATCACCTCTTTAATTTCAAACTCGTTGAAGCGATACCCGACCGGGAGCGCGTCTGGGACAGTCCGATTGTTATCATTATCCGTCATCTTTTACAGTTCTCTTGATGATTATTACGCGGCAAACTGACAGTGAAACTCGCCCTGCTCACAGGTGACGTGCAGACGTCGGTACTGCTCATCGCTGCGGCTGGCGGTAAGTAATATCTGGCTCATCTGAGGCAGCAAGGTGTTTGTCAGAATAGCGTCCACCATGCGGCCGCCAGACTCCACCTCGGTACAGCGCTGAACAATTTGTTCCACCACGCTGTCATCAAACTCGGAAATAATATTGTGATTCTCTTGCAGACGACGCTGAATGCGTTTGAGCTGCAGGCGGACAATCTGCCCCAGCATCTCGTCGCTCAGTGGATAATACGGCACCACCAGCAGACGGCCCAGCAGCGCTGGCGGGAAGACCTCCAGCAGCGGCTGACGCAACGCGCCGCTTAACGCCTCAGGCTCAGGCATCAGTTCCGGATCGGCACACATGGCGCTGATCAGATCGGTGCCGACGTTGGATGTCAGAATAATGATGGTGTTACGGAAATCAATATGGCGGCCCTCGCCATCTTCCATCCAGCCTTTATCGAAGACCTGGAAGAAGATTTCATGTACATCCGGGTGCGCTTTTTCAATTTCGTCCAGCAAGACCACGCTGTACGGGCGACGGCGAACGGCCTCGGTTAATACCCCGCCTTCACCATAGCCCACGTATCCCGGAGGCGCACCTTTTAAGGTGGAAACGGTGTGGGCTTCCTGGAATTCACTCATGTTAATGGTGATAACGTTCTGCTCACCACCATAAAGCGATTCCGCGAGCGCCAGTGCGGTTTCCGTTTTCCCCACGCCGGACGGGCCACAGAGCATAAATACGCCAACAGGTTTGTTCGGATCGTCGAGTTTTGCCCGCGAGGTTTGCACGCGACGGGCAATCAGATCCAGGCCGTGACGCTGGCCGATGACGCGCTGGTTGAGGGTATCAGCCAGGTTGAGCACCGCATCAATCTCGTTTTTCACCATCCGGCCCAGCGGGATACCGGTCCAGTCAGAGACCACCGCCGCCACCACATTTTCATCCACCGCCGCAAACAGCAGCGGCTCGTCGCCCTGTAAAGCGTTGAGCGCCTGCTGCTGCGCGTTAAGCGCGCTGCGCAGTTCGCCGGTCTCGTCATCACCCGCGGCAAAAAGCGCGGCACGCAGGCGGATGATTTCAGTCACAAGAGCACGTTCCTCTTCCCAGCGCTGGGTCAGGGCTTCGCGCTTTGTTTCGTATGTATCGCGCTCGGCGGTCAAGGCTGCGACGCGCTCCGGATCGCCGGCACCCACGCGCGCTTCGCGTCCGGCAATCTCGATCTCCACATCCAGGGCCGCGAGATGGCGCAGGCAATCTTCCAGCTGTGCCGGTGGCGCGCTCTGGCTGACCGCCACGCGGGCACAGGCAGTATCAAGCAGCGCAACGGCTTTATCCGGCAACTGGCGTGCCGGAATATAACGATGTGAAAGCTTGACCGCCGCGCTGACCGCTTCGTCGAGAAGCAGTACCTGGTGATGCGTCTCCAGCGGTGACACGGTGCTGCGCAGCATCAGAATGGCTTTGGCTTCGTCCGGCTCGTGAACCTGTACCGTCTGGAAACGACGGGTCAGCGCCGGGTCTTTCTCGATGTATTTTTTGTATTCCGCCCACGTGGTGGCCCCGATGGTGCGCAGTTGCCCGCGCGCCAGAGCCGGCTTTAACAGGTTAGCGGCATCACCGGTACCCTGCTGGCCGCCTGCGCCAATCAGGGTGTGGATCTCATCGATAAACAGAATGACTGGCGTAGCGCTGGACTGCACTTCATTAATCAGGGCCTGTAGACGCGCTTCGAACTCGCCTTTCATGCCTGCGCCAGCCTGCAGCATGCCGATATCCAGCAGCCAAAGCTGAATATTCTGCAACGGTGCCGGCACGTCGCCTTCGGCGATACGCAGCGCCAGCCCTTCCACCACCGCCGTTTTGCCAACGCCAGCTTCCCCGGTCAGCAGCGGGTTATTCTGGCGACGGCGCATCAGAATATCGACCATCTGGCGGATCTCTTCATCGCGCCCGACAACCGGGTCAATCTTCCCTTCACGGGCGCGCGCAGTCAGGTCCTGACCATACTGGGCTAACGTCCCCTGTGCGGCAGGCACCGTACCGGCTGGCGTATCCGCGGCAGCGGCCGCCTGCTGCGTCTCTTTGCTCTGAGCGCAAATCGCATCAAACTGCTCGATCAGCACGTCGACGTTAAGGCGGGTGAACTGCGCCGAGATGCTTTTCAGCACGTTAGCCAGATTCCAGGTTTTCAGGATGCCAATCAGTAAATGCCCGCCGCGAATACGGCTGACGCCATACTTCAGCGAGCCAAACACCCACGCGCGCTCCACGGCGCTGTCGATATGTTCTGACAGATCGGAAACAGAACTCGCGCCACGTGGCAGCGCATCCAGTGCGGCCACGATATCGCGCGTCAGCTGCTGTTCATCGAGGGCAAAATGACGAATCACCTGTTGCAGATCGCCATCCTGCTGCTGCATCAGTTGATGCAGCCAGTGCACCAGTTCAACATAGGGGTTGCCGCGCAGCTTGCAGAACGCGGTGGCGCTTTCCAGTGAGGTAAATAACAGCGTATCCAGTTTGCCGAAAAGCACGGCACGGCTGATTTCTGACATGTTCGGTTCCGTTGATAACAATGCGTTAGAAAAATTATCGCTCTGCGCGATACACCAGATCGCCACGTGGGACAGGCTGAGGCTGAAGGCCCAGCCAGGTGTTGTAACCTAACCGCCCGGCGCTACCGAGCGAGGCACCCTGCACCGCGTCGGCGCGCAGAATAACCCGAGTTTCCCATTCAAATTCCACCCCTGCGTACTGGCGTACCCAGTCGCGCAGTTCAGTGACCCACGCTTCGCCTGGCAGGAAGCGGTTGTACTCTTCCGCGCTCAGTGGGCCGATTTCGATACGAAACTTGTGCTGCACGTCGCGCACCGCAACGCCGAGAAAAGCGGATTCTCCCATCCGCGGCAGACGACGCCCTTCACCCAGTTGCGCCTGTTCCCGCGGCGAAAGCGGCATCCACTGCGCCACGTTCGTGACCAGTTTTACCGGGGCGTGAAAATAGTTGCGCAGGATCTTCTCCAGCCCTTCCGGATCCCGGGCGTGACGTGTCAGGTGTCCGGCGTGAGTAAAACGGGCATGTGCGCTCAGGCTGCCTTTGGTCATCTGCCCCGGCTGGCCCATGCCGATCAAGGATGCCAGATACCCCTCAAAGCGTTTATTGTCCGCTCGGTCAAGAGAGACGGCGGGCTGCGCATCAGCCCAGGCACGGTAAAACAACAGCGTCAGGCGATGATGGAACAGATCGGCAAACGCGCTCAGGCTGGTGTCCTGATGATGATGAATACGCTCCCTGGCGTACTCTGTCATATGGACGGGCAGCGGCCCATTTGGACCAAACAGACCGAAGCTGAGGATAGACACCTCGTGCAGCCCGTTCTCTTCACGCTGGCGCACCTGCGCGAGGGTTGACGGCGCAAAGCTCATCGATGGCTGCTGACCGATACGTAACGGTTCAAATTTCGGCAGCGGCGCGCGCCCCAGCGGATAACGTTCACCGCCCTGGGCATCAATGCGTCTTAATAGCTGGAACAGATCGTAGCGCCACGGCGTCTCTCGAACGCCGCGCCAGAAAGCGTCCGGCAACGGCGTCAGGCGATGGACACGCAGCGGCGCGGAGGCGACTTCGCTCATAGTAGTGCCCTTTTCCCCATACGCGGTGCCCAGTAGCCAATCTCACCGCGCTGCTGACTCTTCAGCGTGAATTCAGTAAAGCTGTTGATGGACACCAGACGGGCAAACAGGCGTTCCAGCACGCTGCCGAAAAGCCAGGGGCTGGCGCCGGAAAACGCACGCTCATCCACCGTCAGAGTAATGCCGATCCCGCGCGCAAAGACCACCGGACCCGGCTCCGGGACGCGACGGTGAACTGGCACCAGCACGCAGTGGCGAACGCCCTCAACCTGACGCGCAACCGGCGTCTCCGCCAGGTTAGCATACAGCCCTAACAGCTGACGCAGGGCGGCGGCACCCTCTTCGTTTTCGCTGTCCATCAGGCTGAGATAGTTCATCTGCAGCTGGCTGATCAATCGCCAGGTGCTAAACCCTTCGGCCAGAGCCGGGCGTGGCGGCGTTGGGCCTTTTCGCAGGGTCAGGGATTTCACCGGCATGGAATCGGCCATGATGAACTGTCCGAGCTCCTGCTGAAGCATCAGCGGCAGGTCGCGGCTGGTGCACAATACTTCCGCGGAGATATAGCGCAGATTTTCCTGCCAGGGTGCATGCTGTTCATCCACCAGCGAAACAAAGACTTCGGAGCCGATATAACCGGTGCGGGTGCCGTAGCGCAGGGCATGTTCAGAGAGCACTCGCTGCTCGCGGCGCAGGGAAAAATAGGCGCCATAGTTGCCCGCATCACCGCTCCAGGTGCTCCAGAAAGGACGAAACGTCTGGTCGTCACGCTGGCCGTCGGCACTGCCGAAGATTTTGTTTACCGCATAAATTTCATAATCCAGGGGACGGATGTTATCCACCACCAGATGATATTCATGCTGGCTCTCACTCAGCTTCTGCCGCGCCGCCACTTTCGGGAAAAGGTTGATCACCGGCGTGCAATGCATCGCCAGATGGCTGGCATCAACCACCCGCTCCAGCTGCTCATCGCTTTTATCCAGCAGGATGAAAATATCGAACGCTTTTTCATTTTCACAGCGCTGGATAAGCTTGCCCAGACCGCTGAGGCTGATAAAGCGGAACCGTGCCGGAAACGCAAAGTATTCCTGCAGCAGACGATAGCCGTCAAAGTTGCGCAGGTCGTCCGGAAGCAGCGCCTGGTCCGGCTCAAACCCTTCCTGTCGTAAGGCATCCGCAGAGAGCAGCTGTCGCTGCGGGTGCTTGCTAACGGTCTGGCAGACAATCCCGGCGTGGTGCTCCATGACCAGCTCAAGCAGCTTGAGCGCTTCAATATCCGGGCCGCTGAGGAAAAACTCCAGACGGTCAAAATCCAGATGCCCAAGATGCTGCGGGCCATCGCAGGCAATGCGGATCCGTAACGCGCTGTTGATCCCCCGCTGGCTCAGGCCCAGCTGCGCCAGCGGCAGATCGGCAGGCACACCGCCCAGCTCGACCTTATCGATTTTCAGCGGCAGTAGATTAACTTCATGCGCCGTGGTGTAGCTGCAGGTGACCCCGGTCTTTTTCAGCGCCAGGCTGTCCATCATGGTGCCGCGCGGCACCTTAAAACCGTTGCTCAGATCGCCACGCGTGCTGTCGGGCTGGATTTCAGCAATCGCCATTGAGGGGGTTGGCGCGAGATAGTTTGGCGCAATCATTTCCAGCAAACGCTGGGAGAAGCGCGGGAACTCCGCATCCATTTTCATTTGCACGCGGGAGGTCAGGAACGCGAACCCCTCCATTAGGCGTTCTGTATACGGGTCCGCCACTTCGATGCCGCGCATGCCCAGTCGACCCGCAACTTTGGGATAGCGCTCGGCAAATTCAGCGCCCATTTCACGCAGATAGGCCAGTTCACGGTTGTAATATTCGAGCAGTTTACTTTCCATGATCACCCCGCATCTTTCAGTTCAAAATGGCCGTTTTCCAGATCGACATCGGTGCGAAACAGAAACTCCAGCGGGTACGGCACACACCACAGACGCCCTTTTATCTCAATGGACAACACGTTGTGCAGATCCAGTGACGAGGTGTCTGACACGCAGCGGACCTGCAGTCCCTGCGGCAAAATACGCGGTTCAAAGTGAATGATGGCCTCGGTAAGCTTGCGCTGAATGTCGTGCCATTCAATGTCTGACATTCTTTTCCCGGCCAGCGGCGCGACGCCAAAATTAACCACCGAGCGGTTCACATGCGGCAGCGCGCTCAGGTCACCGGATGCGTCATGGTTGATGGTGTTAAACAACCACTGCAGATCCCGCAGCACGTTGCGGCGCAGGGCGGCGTGGGTAATCAGATTACTGTTGGCGGACTCGCGTTTTTTTTCCGGATCGTTATCGGTGAGGCGATCCAGCAGCGAGGGCTGCATTTTATCGCGTGCCCCCACCTTCTCCTGCTTGCTGCGGGCTTGCCAGCCGCTGCGCAGCAGATCGCCTTCGCCAGCGGGATTACTCATGGGCTCCATCCGCAGCAAACGTCACCAGGTTCAACGACAGCAATGGGCTTTCGCTTTGCTCGCTAAGCCAGGCTTTCTGCCCCATGCCTTCATACAGCGTGCCGTCATTGTCGAGCGGCAGCCATTCGGTGGTGCGCGCGAGCTTAACCGCGTCAGACGCATCCGCTGCGAAAGGATAGCGCGCCGGGATCTGGCAAACCTGTTCGGTACCGTCCGTCAGGCGCACCAGCGCATGACGCCACACCAGGTCAGTCACGCTGGCAGGGGCCTGGAAACGGATCTCGGCGATGGCGTTAAACGGCAGCCAGAAATAACGGCCGTTGACGATGGTTTCACACACGGGCCCCAGACGAGCATCGCCGTCCATCAGCCATGCGAATGCCTGCGTCTCGTCATTCTCAAGCGTGATTTGCCCCGCCGTTGCCTGCGCCTGCTCAAGGGCTTCCAGACGCAGCGCCTGAGCACGCTCTCCCGCGTCATTAAGCGCGGCGGCAAGCGTGGTAAGCCACGGCCACTGCGTTTCAGGCATGGCAGGACGAGCCTGCCCCGCCATCACCTGCGCGCGCTGCAGCTCCCCCTGGATGGACTGCTCCAGCAGGGTAACGGTTGGTTTAGCCTGGGGCTTAAGTGCCAGCCAGCTTTTCAGCTGAGTCAGGGCACGCGTCCAGTTACCACTGAGGGTCAAAAACTGCACAAACGCGGCGCGGAGATCGGCATCGGCCGGACGGGCTTTGATCTCAGCTTCAAGACGCACCAGCGCGTCACTCAGCGATTCACCCGCCAGGTGTTGATAGAGCGTATTCATAGCCATTCCTTAGTTTGCCGCGCGCCAGGCGCCGACTGCCGGATCGCGCAGCTGAGGGCGCAGGGTGTCAATCAGGACGATATTGAGCGTTGTGCCAGGAGTAACCCAGGCGCCCCAGATTTTTTTCACCGCAGCGATACGCGCCTGCAGTTTTGCATCGTCGCTGGCGGTCTCTCGTGAAATCTCCACGGCCACCGTGCCGTTGCTTTTCCAGCCGTTGAGGCTGCTGTCGTAAGGCAGGATCATCCAGCTCTGGTCGCTGTTGGAGGTGCTGAAAACCATGCGCTCTTTGTTGACAGAGGTGATCAGCGCGTTTTCCGGGTCGGCACTTTGATTCAGTCCCATGACCGGGAAGCCGTGAATGTAGGTCACCGGTATCTCTTTTTGTCCACCATTACGGGACTGGGAGATAACCGTGTGACCACTCAGCCAGCTCCCGTTTCCGCAGCGGGTGGTGTCTGAATCCGGAATAAAGAGCGCCGGAGCAGACGAGCCCCCTTCCCAGAAGGTACGCAGATGGCAGCCGTCCTGAAGGGTAAATTCCTGCCACGGCGTGCGATCGGCAGCAACCGTGTGGGTTTCCGCGTTCTGGTCCGGCGGCAGCAACGCACCGCTGGCCGGAGTACTCACTGGCGCAGTCTGCTGCTGTTTTACCACCAGCGCCCAGTCCTGCGCTTTGCCTGCTGTCCCCTGCGCCAGCGTCGTCCCGGACGGATCGTTCAGCGTCCAGCTCAGTTTACTGACTTTGCTGCACTGGTGTTCCAGCAGCGAGCCCAGACGCGGGACAAAGTTCTCCAGAACCGAAACGTCTTTGTTGCCATTCGCCACGATACGCAGCGCAATCTCTGACTTACACCAGCTCTGTGGGGTGTTGTCTTTGATGTCATCAATCCAGATATCCAGCTTCTGCGCAGGAGACTGCACGATGCGGAAATTCTCAGCCTGCGCGGTGGACGCCACCGCCAGAAGTGCTAAACCCGATAGCCAAAGTTTCATATCGTTCCTTGTGTGTCTAATCAGTTCCGCAGGGAAGAAATTGTGCTGCGTCAGAAAGCGTATGCAGCAAAGTGGTGTCCTGAGGGTTGCCCATCCATACCGCCAGGGCGGTATAGTTATCCTGAGCATTCCTCTCCTGTTCGCCATTCTTTTGGATGATTTGGTTCATTAAGGTCAGCCACTCTTGTGGCGTGTTAACCATGTGCAGCGACTGTTTCATCTGTTCTTCGCTGACGCCGTGCCAGAAACCGTCTGTACAGAGTAGAAATGCATCTCCGTCTTCGACCTGCACCACATCGCTGTAGCTCGCTTCTGGCCCACCGTTTTCAATACCCAGCGCCAGATAGAGCAGATTGCTGTTGAGGTTATCGGTGTCGTGCCCTGCATCTTTCATCTGCTGAACCAGGCTGTGATCGGTGGTGACATGCCACAGCCAGCCCCGGCGAAACAGATACAGGCGGCTGTCCCCGGCATGTGCCCAGTAGGCCAGCCGGTAATCTCTGTCGATAAACAGACTGACCAGCGTGGTGCCCATTCGACGATAATCCTGAACCGCCTGCTGTTCGCTGAGAATGGTGCGATTCGCCGTTTGCACATAGTCGCGAATATGCTGCGCGTTCAGGTGCTTGTCGCCATCGAAGCGGGAGATAATACTGTTGCGGGCCAGTTCAGCGGCCACCTCACCGCCCGGCAGACCAGCGATACCATCACAGACGACAAAGCAGGCTGAACGTTCCCCTATGGTTTCTCCCGTCTGATCCTGGTTGCTGGCGCGCGTCCCCTGGCGGGAGAGAGAAGCCGTTGCGATATTCATTTTTCTTCCGATCCGCTCTGTGAGTCTTTGTACTGATTTACCTCCATGTCATAAGCATGAAGGAAGGCTTCGCCAAACAGGGTGTGGAAGTCATCCTCAATCTCGCCTGCCGTTTCACCGTAGCTGCGGACAAAGTAGTCCCACAACGCGGCTTTGCGGCTGCCCGGCAGCGCCAGCCGGGAGGTCATCCCGTTCTGCTTCGCCTGCTCTTCCAGCTGTTCCGGGTTGAAGGATTGCAGCATGGCGGCAATGATTGCGCGGATACCGGAGATCATACCCAGCTGATGCGCCTGCAGATCGATCAGCGCGTCACGCACGGATTTTGTCGGCGGCATAAAGCCCGGCATTGGCGTACCGAACATCTGGATCAGAACGGTTTTCCCGGTCGGCAACAGTTTGAACGGGTTGTTGGCATCATCAAGTACCATGGTCATATCGGCTTTTACGCCGCGCTTGAGAATGGAGCGCGAAGAAAGCAGCGCCACGGTGCCCTGAGAGAACATGCCCAGAATTTGCCCCAGCTGACGCATATTTTCACGGTCAAACTGAGGGACGGGCTGCATTTCGCTGAGCCCCATCCCTTCCAGCAGTGCCTCAAGTAATTCGCCCTGCAGTACTTCACCCTTTTCGCCATTATGGGCTGCTGGCGACGCCGCGTTTTTGACCGGGTCAATACGCAAACGCCCTTTAGGTGCCTGGGCATTACTGCGCGCCACGGCCTGCGGGGTTGGCATGGTGAAGCCGGCATAATCCGGTCGCGCCGGCTCTTCTTCTTCCGTGCGCGGCGGCACCTGCGGCTCAGGAGCAAACAGCGGAGAAGCGGCAAGGACGTCCTCTTCCTGTTCTGCTTGCGGCTCTGGCGTCAGTTCTGGCTCAACGACGGTCTCTGGCTTATCGCCGACAATCTCATCCGGATGGGTTAACGGTGCCCCGCCCATCAACCCGAGGGGGTCATCATTTCGTGCAGCAGGTGCGCTGGCACTACCGCCAAACAGTGCCAGCGGATCGAGTTCATCCGTCTGCTCTTCTTGTGGCTGCGCAGGTTTAGCTTCATTGGGCGGCACCAGCGTAGACGGGGTGACGTCGTCAAAAATGCTCTCTTTTTTGAACAATGCTTCGTCACTGAACAGCGTATCCGGATCCACGTTCTTACGCTCAAGCTTCGGATCGCTGTCATTGAACATCGCCAGCGGATCTTCAGCGTTACGCTCAGGTGCGACAGGCTGGGAGAACGGATCGTGCGACGCTGCCGGCTGCGGCTTCGCCCGAGAACTGGAAATGCTGTCGGAGATAGAGAACTCCTGCATCAGGCTATCCCAGATTTCCGACGGCACAGCAGTCGGTTCCGCCTTCCCGCGCGGGGCGGCGCTCGCAGGCTTTGGCTGCGGGGCTGCCGCAGGGGCCGCGGCTGGACGCGCCTGCTGCTGCATGGTCGCCGCCATGCGGCTGACTGGCTGCGTATCATGAATCAGTTCGGTCACTTCGATACGGTAATCATCAATACCGAGAATGTCCCCATCCTGCAGCTCAACCTGACGCCCGCGCTCAAGCGGAATGTCATTCAATACCACGCGGGTGACGCTGCCACGGTTAGTGACGCGGCATTCGCCCTGGGCGTCAACGTGAACAATGGCCTGCAAACGCGAGATGGTGCGGTCATTGTCCGGCAATACCAGATTGTTATCCGTACCGCGCCCAATGGTGCCGCCCGGGGCATAAAAATCACAGCTGCTCTGCGGCGGCTGATGACCGGGTTTTGTAGAAATAATCGTGAATCGCATGGCGTATTCCTGCTGGTATGATTAGCGCTCAAACGCTGCCGCTCTCGGGGCGAGAACGGCGGCGTTTGAGGAAGAGAATATCAACAAAACTATTTAATGAAATTTACAAAAAATAATCCAACAATGAGCCATAGAGTGAATATTAATGCCTGCACTTTATAACGACGATGCAGTTTTAGCATCCAGGCAATTTTTTCATCTGGTAATGATTGAATATATTTATAAGCTTCTTCCTGCACCAGCCTGTCGCGAGTAAACTTCATCTTCACGCCCTTATGAAGACGAATAAACCAGATTATTTTTTGATAGTTTGCCAGTGATCCAAAAAAAGAAGCGTAATTTGTTACCAGATCGAGATCATAACCTTTGCGTCTGTAGTCAGAAAGGAGCTGATTATAGTCAGCCTCGTGTTTTTTAAAATAACGAGAACTAAACAGATCCATAATTACAACAACGAGAAACAAACCCACAGTAAGCAATAAAAGTAAATTCTCGAGATTTACCATAATTTATCCATCATATACTCTGTTGCTCCACCTGCTATTTCGCTACCAGCGTATCCACCCGCAGCCGCACCGACAATAGAGCATGCGAGCAATCCTACACCGCCAGTTGCAACTCCCAGCGCAACGCAAACTCCCGCCCCGGCTATGGCACCATATTTGCCACCGTAAATGCCACCAGCAAGACCTGCACCAAAGCTACTGTATTTTTTTACAGCAACTTTTGAGCAATTCTGCTCTCGTCCAACGGTACACGCATTGTAAACTTCATTGGTCGTATTTGCACCTGCAAAGCCTATTGCAAGCCATCCCCCCATTTTAAGAAAACGAGCGGCCTTTGAAGCATTATCAATGTATGTTGAATAACCCCGAATAGAACCAACACCGGCAGTGCTCCATTCATGCACAATTGATCTGCTCGATAAACCTAATGCATGTCTGAGTTCATTATAAGGTTTCATTTTAAGAGTTAATCTGGAAAGTTTATTTAATAAAACATCTAACTCAGAGAACAATCGTTGACGCTCAACAAAAAACTGTTGCCCTATTAATGTCCCTTGCGTTCTGTACTGATTTTGATAGGCCAACTCAATGGATTTTAATTTTTTTTCGATTTCACTGAAGTATTTGTCACCCGCATCAGAAACCACACCAAGGGACTTATCCATAAAGTTTGTGACTGCGGCAATTGTGCCATAGTGCTGAGAGAGGAAATTAGCCTCACCTGAATTAAGATCCGCCAGAGAACTATTAACTTTCTGTTTTGCGATTTGCAGTTGTTTAAGTTGCACTGCATTATTGTTTCCTGGATCATTGACAATTAACATTTGACCAGGTTTGGACCATTGAGTATCGCTATTAATTTGCATAAAATGACGCGCTGCATCGCTATTAGGATTATTAAACAGAAGCCTCGCCTGAAAATCCAACGTCCCGGGCTGCTGAACAATACAATACCCAGGTGCAACCATTGATTTTACGCTCATTACTCGATCTCTTTGCAAAGTTTTGACTAATACGTAGGGCCAGGGAAAAACTCCCCTGGCCACGTACGCAATTACGCTTCTTTGTTTTCTTTAATGTTCCAGCCAGCGCTGCTTTCAGCACCTTTACCACCAGCAGTGGTCTGCTCCCAGTACTGCTGTTTCACTTTCGCAGCCTGGAATGCATAGGTCACACCAACGGTGTCGCCGTTGTCCGCACCGGTGTACTGAACAGAAGTTACCAGCACATCTTCCAGTGTGATGCGGGTATATTCAACTTGCTGACCACCCGCTTTGCACACGGACAGTTCAACTTTAGTCAGGTGCTTACCGCTTGCGCAGTGTTTGAGAATTGCTGTAGTGGATTTGTCGATCAGAGCGTTAACGTGCAGATCGTTAAAGTTAACTTTACCGGCACCGCCGCCGCCACCAACACTCATATTACCTGGCTGGGAAGCGCCCCAGGAGAAGGAGGTAATATCAGTCCAGCCGGTGTGGTTAGAATCTTTAGATTCGCCCGTAACACCCTCGACCTTCAGAAACATATCAATAGCCATAATATCTACTCTTCGTGGATGAACAATATTGCTTTCGAAAAAGCACTTATATGGCAAACAGGAAAGCATGGGGCTGAATAAAACCGTCCATATTTTACCTCTGCCTCATATCAAATGACCCGTGTCATTTGACAGTCTTGACATTCCCCCTGAATGAAAGGAAAGAATGTGAAGTCTTTACTACTGCGGATTATCCTGAAGCCAGGTACGGTCAGGATTGCCGATAATTAATTGAGGTACAAGTTTATTAATTTCGTCACTATGATAAAGACGTAGACAGTTTAACGTTACGCCTTTGACATCGGGTTTTATCTCAGAATGAAAGGCATTGGTTGCGCCTTTATATTTATCAATAAGGGCATTAATTTTGTCATTGCCATTTTCAATATCGAAAGGCACCCATTCCAGTAATGCACTACTGCTACGGGCTGCATCCAGAGAAAACTGGCTTTTATCATCTGAAACTTGTGCCAGACAGCGAGAAAAAACAACGTCTTTAACAACTTGCTTATAAGGCATTTTTTTGACAAACAACACCGGATCGTCAGTTGCATAAACAGAGGCGGAACTGGTAAGCAACAGTAGACTGGCAATTATTTTTTTCATGGCAACTCCCAAAAATTGGCTTTGGTCGTCGTGTAATTCGTCTCCGGTGCATTGAAATAACAATGATCCGAACAGGTTAAACCATTCCAGAATGTGGCATGACCTGCGGCGTCACTCCAGCCCTGTACCTCAAACAGAATTACGCCCTTTTTGTTGGCTAATTGTTGAACGGGTAAGGAAGGATAACTCACGACCATGTCAGGTTTACCCCACTGACGCGTCAACCAGGCAATAACATCCTTTACCCGATAGAAGTACCATTTATTATCAGCACCGGATACCGTGAGATTTGCAATACGCGGGACGGGATGCCCGGTATAGTTCAGAACATAACTCATGCGTACGGCACAACTATTTGACCACCCACCCTGATCTTGCGGTATTTCGAAGTTGTGCTTAACCTTGCCGCCGATAATTTGCTTAACTTTGCCGATAGAATCATTTGTATCGTAAATACGTGTTGCCGCCGCCCAGGCAGCAACAAACGAAGGTCTCGCGGTCATATTTCCTCTCACATTTCCATGCTATAAAGCAAGCGCCGGGTAAGGCCTCCCGGCGGCAATCATCATCACGCGTCTTTCGTCTTCAGTGACGGCAGTTTAGAAACCAGACGCAGAGAAACGGTCAGACCTTCCAGCTGGTAGTGTGGACGCAGGAAGAATTTCGCGGCGTAGTAGCCCGGGTTATCTTCAATTTCCTGCACCTGCACTTCGGCAGCCGCCAGCGGTTTACGGGACTTGGTCTCCTGTGAGGAGTTAGCCGGGTCGCCGTCCACATAGTTCATCACCCAGTCGTTCAGCCAGCGTTCCATCTCTTCACGTTCACGGAAGGAGCCAATTTTGTCGCGCACGATGCACTTCAGGTAGTGGGCAAAGCGGCAGCAGGCGAACAGGTACGGCAGACGGGATGCCAGACGCGCGTTAGCGGTCGCATCCGGGTCGTGGTACTCAGCCGGTTTCTGCAGAGACTGCGCGCCGATGAAGGCGGCAAAGTCAGAGTTTTTGCGATGAACCAGCGGCATAAAGCCGTTCTTCGCCAGCTCGGCTTCACGACGATCGCTGATGGCGATCTCGGTCGGGCATTTCATGTCCACGCCGCCGTCGTCGCTCGGGAAGGTGTGACATGGCAGGTTTTCAACCGCCCCGCCGGACTCCACGCCGCGGATTGAAGTGCACCAGCCGTACTCTTTAAAGGAGCGGTTGATGTTGGCAGCCATGGCATACGCGGCGTTCGCCCAGGAGTAGCTGTTGTGGTTCGCGCCATCGGTCTGCTCTTCGAAATCGAAGCTGTCGACCGGGTTAGTGCGAATACCGTACGGCAGACGCGACAGGAAGCGCGGCATCACCAGGCCAAGGTAGCGCGCATCTTCGGATTCACGCAGTGAACGCCACGCGGCATACTCGGTGTTCTGGAAGATTTTTGTCAGGTCGCGCGGGTTCGCGAGTTCCTGCCAGGACTCCATCTGCATCACGCCCGGTGCGGTACCGGTGATAAACGGACAGTGGGCCGCCGAGCCGATACGCGCCATCTCGCCCAGCAGTTCAACGTCCTGCGGACTGTGGTCGAAGTAGTAGTCGCCGACGATGCAGCCAAACGGCTCGCCACCAAACTGACCGTACTCCTGCTCGTAGATTTTCTTGAAGATTGGGCTCTGGTCCCAGCCCACGCCCTTAAAGCGTTTCAGGGTACGACCCAGCTCCTGCTTGGAGATGCTCATAAAGCGGATCTTCAGCATCTCGTCGGTTTCAGTGTTGTTCACCAGGTAGCTCAGACCGCGCCAGGCGCTCTCCAGCTTCTGGAACTCTTCATGGTGAATAATCTGGTTCACCTGCTGAGACAGCTGCTCGTCGATACCGGCAATCAGGTTCTGAATGGTGCGGTAGGTGTCACTGGAGAAGGTCACGGTATTTTCCAGCGCCTGCTGCGCCAGCGTTTTTACCGCACTTTCCACCGCGGAGCGCGCCTGATCGGTTTTCGGGCGGAACTCTTTGTTCAGCAGCGCGCTGAATTCATCCTGGCTGAACGCCTGACCACTCTGCTGCTCGTGTTGTTGAGTCTGGTTGCTCATCGATTATTCCTCGCTACCTTTCGCGCTTTCGTCATTTTTCGGCAACTGGCTCAGAGATTTGAGCAGCGTCGGATCCTGCAGAATTTTAGCGATCAGCTCTTCCGCGCCGTTTTTGCCATCCATATAGGTCAGCAGGTTGGAGAGTTGAGTACGTGCTTCCAGCAGCTTGTTCAACGGCTCAACCTTGCGGGCTACCGCGTCCGGCAGGAAGTCGTCCATGCTGTCGAAGGTCAGATCAACGTTGAGCTTACCTTCGCCGGTCAGCGTGTTATCCACCTGGAACGCCACGCGAGGTTTCAGCGCTTTCATGCGCTCGTCAAAGTTATCAATGTCGATTTCGAGGAATTTGCGCTCATCGACTGCCGGCAGGTTTTCCACCGGTTTGCCGACCAGATCGGCCATGACGCCCATCACAAACGGCAGCTGAATTTTACGTTCTGCACCGTAGATCTCTACGTCGTACTCGATCTGCACGCGGGGGGCACGGTTACGTGCGATAAATTTCTGCCCACTGTTACTCATTGCCATGATGTTCTCCATCAAAGATGCGCGGTGAAGGTGAAACGGCAGGCTCCATGCCTGTCGTCATAATGCCAGGACGCGTTATTCGCGGCGTCCAAAGATGTTTTCCAGTTGGTTAACGCCGTCTGGCGCCAGGTCGCGAATAATGTCCATAAAGTTAAGTTCTGACAGCCGCTGCACCCGTTCAATCATCAACGGTGCGGGGTGGCTCGGTTCGTACTGCGCAAAATACTGTTTGGCTTTCTCCAGCATCAGCTGTGCATCGGCGCGGCTGGTGACCTGCACGCTGCGCCAGTCTGTAACCTGCTGAACGGGTTGTGCGACCGCCGGTTGAGGTTCAGCGCTGAGCTCAGCCTGTGCCTCCCGGTTGGGCAGCAGCTTGCTGATGTCGGTCACCTGACAGGCGCTGGCGACCAGCCCGACGGTTTTCAGCAGCTGTTCCATCTCCGGAACGCCGCTTTCACCAAGATGGCCGGTGAGCAACTCGCGAATGGCCAGCAGCCGTTCGTTAATCACTATCACCGCCGACGTGCCCGGCTGATCGCCGCGGGCCAGCTCGTCAATCAGTCTTGGACGGCCACCGGGGTAATCCGGACATTCGGTTTTACTGCCATCCAGCAGTGCCTGCGCGTCGCGAAGTGAAATTTCATCGCCATTTGATCGCAGCAGTGAGGCGTTACGCACGGCGACGGTCAGGTCAGACTTATCACTCAGCCCGGCCAGGGCGTTAATGCGGTAAAACGGGTCGGTTTCGCCATACTCTTCCAGCAGCGGATAGAGCGGCTCCCAGTAACGCGTGATCGCCTCCTGCACCAGTAACAACCCGTCGGCGTAGCCCGCAAGGCCGCGGCGACGTGTCCATGCATGCGTTAACGCCAGCATGACGCGCAGATCTTTGGTGCGGCTCAGCAGGCTGGTGGCGAATTTTTCCACCGTATTCCAGTCAGCAGGTTCTGCCGGAATGATGGTGTCGCCAAACTGCTGCTCTGCTTTGCCCTGGCTGGCCTGATTCATGAGCTGGAAATCAGCGTCATACTCCAGGTTTTCGCCACAGGGCTTGTCGGGGCTTATTGGCGCGAGAAATTCTTCGATATTCATAAGATCCCTGCTTATTCAAACATGGGCGGATAGAGACCGTGACGGCCCGGGCGGGCGCCACCTGCCGGGTCGAACAGCAGCGTAAAGAGCTGCCCGGTGAAGTTCCCGCTGTGAACATGGGTGTAGAGCGGGTAGCCGTCGCAGCGGTTGGTCCACCAGTAGCTGGTCTGGCGAAGCGGGTCAAAGCACTCTGCTGCCTGAGGCCAGCCCAGCGTGCTCTGGCCGTCTTCGTCATAACCAATCACGTCGAGAATATCTGAGCGCTTTTGCGGCTCGACGGGCTGCGGTGCCGGAATGGACATCAGCATGTCATCGAGCTGTGAGGCAGAAAAACTGTTACGTACCGCATGCAGGCCCAGACGGCCAATCTGCTGATACCAGCTTTCAGCCTGACTGAGCAGGCGTGACGACCAGTCCGCGGGGGCAAAGCTGAGCTGAATGCAGACCGGATATTGTCGACCAACGCTGTCACGTCCCGGCAGCAGGCAGCCCATCTGAATCATCTGGCTGCCCAGCATCGGCGGTACGACAAAATTCCAGACCGGCGCTTTGTTAAACGGGCGCTCACCGCTGCGCTGCTCTTCCTGCTGCCAGGCCAGCAGGCCGACCTGGAACCAGTGTGACCACTGGCGTTGCAGGGTGTCAGGAAAGCGACGCTGCAAAAAATCTCCGGCGCTGGGCAGTTTGCCATACCAGCTGTAGCGGTTCATCGCAGGGGTATTCGTCATACGGCTGTCCTTGCGGTTATGGGCATGAGAAACGGGGAAGCTGGAACGGGTTACGAATACTGTTTGGCGCAAATTCCAGCGTAACCTGATGTCCGTCTACGTTGAAGGTCGCCTGGCGACTCAGACTTCCCGCCCCCGGGCTGGTACGCGCTTTATCGAAAAAGCGGTTCAGCGCCCAGGAACCGTTCGTCACCAGCGTAGCCGTGCTGCCGTTAGCCAGACCCAGCTGCATACGCACCTGGTTGGTCCCGCCCGGCCCCGGCCAGTTCATGATCTGCACAGCCTGTGGACCGTGGCTGTAGCGCAGCAGTTGACCGTCAACATCCAGCGTCAGGTTAAGGATCGTGTTATCCATTCTGACGGTACGCACCGTCACTTTGTAAGATGGCGTGGTGGCACCGTTAGCAAAGAAAGCATCGCGAATGGATTGCGCCTGCTGGAACGGTCTCAGGAGCCCTTCACTTCCCGGCAGCGTTTTTCCATCAATGCCCGGCATAAAGCGCCAGTTCGCCTGCGTGGTATCGACTTTATTGGTCAGGTTGTCACGAAAGAAGGTGTCCATCAGCCCGGTGCCTGGCGCAAACATGCGCGCGAGATCGTCCGGCGTGACCTCCGTACTGGCGCTGCGCACCAGCGGGTAACGGCCAGCGATTGCCTGACGGCAGAAACCACCGACTTCGACGTTAATCCGCTTACGCACGTTTTCGAGGTCGCGACGCTGGGTATCACTGCTGGCCCCCACCGCCATATTGCTGAACATGGTTTGCAGACCGCCCGGCAGACGACCGGCACTGGCCTGCAGACGGCTAATCGCCTCGCCTCCCGGAGCAGGCATGCCGCTGTTGGCCGCGTCCTGAACGGCAGTCAGGTAGCGGTAAAGTTCATCGACCTGCTTGAGAAAATCATCAAAGACGATGGTCTTCCCGCCCTTCTCCAGCGGCTGCGCCAGCTCAATCATTGGAGCATAGTGATCGGTTACCAGCTGTTCAGGTGCCTGAGTTACCACCGCGGCCTGCGTCGGGGCATTGTCATTATTACTGAATAACGCTTCGAGCGTGCGGGTGGCACGGTTGCTTTGCGCTTGCGCTTTACCGGCATCGTCCGGGGCTGGCGCATTACGTGAAAGCGTCAGGACCTGGCTCAGGTTCAGCACCAGACGGCGCAGCGGCGAGTTTGCCCCGGAGAGCAGACGCGCGGTATTGATACGCTGGGAGAGATCGGCGCTGTTATTAAGCTGAATGTCGGCGAGGAAGCGATCCCAGTTGGCGATAAAGTCGCGCATGTAGAGCTGGCGCACGGCGTTATCGATCTGCTGTTTATCTTCCTGGGCTGAGGTCGCCCCCAGCACCCACGCATCGTCTTCATGCAGGGCAGTGGTGACGCTGTCAATCTGGCCGTTGAAGCTTTTCCAGTAACCGTCCGGGGTATAAAGACCCGGTACGCCTTCACTCACCGGCTTGCCGCTTTTGCGTGAAAACACCAGCTCGCTCTGCGGACCGCCCAGGTCGGAGAGCGACACCGGTTTCAGGTTTTCATCATGCTCCAGCAGACGCTTCAGACGACCATACACCCGGGTGGAAAGTGGCTGCTGGTTGATTAGCGCCCTTTCACGCGCGACCAGGGATTCATCCTGCGCGTACGGCGAGGCCTGAATTTTCGGTTCAAGCAGCTGAGTCAGGTGCCATTCAAGCTGCTGAAGCTGCGCCTGAGTCACGTTCTGCGGCAGGTTGCGCTGCAGATTGAGCATTACCCAGGAGTGCAGGAATTTGCCGTCATAGTGCTTCGGCTGATAGAGCATCTGGTAGGCCTTCAGCGCTTCATAGCTGTATTCCACATCGCTGCCGTTATCGTTGCGCAGCCAGGTGGTGATGTGCATCGCCACGGCAGGGAGCAGCATCTGGTCCAGCGCTTTCTGGTACAGAGACTGCGATGCATCGCTGACGTCATCCCCACGATAGAGCCCCATACGGCGTGAGACAGGCGGATCGTTAACATCAAACGCGTCACTTTTCGGCAGATCGACCAGGCCATTCAGCAAGGGCAGAAGGTCAAACAGATCGCGCTGAGGCTGATTCTGCAGCGCCTTGCTCTGCTGATCCAGCAGCGGCACCTTTGCATCCACCTCTTCCAGATAAGCCTTGTTCCTGGCATAGCTGGTCAGCCACAGTCCACCGAGGATCACCAGCAGGGCCAGCAGCGCCGCATAGCCGGACCAAATGACGGCGCGGTTACGCAGTTCCCACCAGCGGTTTTCCCCGGCGATGCCAGCTTCCTGGAAAATGACGTTTTGCAGCAGGTTCTTGATGAAGAAGCTCTGCCCTTTCGCCCCCGGAATCGGAGCCTCTTTGCTGACGGAGTCCCAGCGATTTCCCTCTTCACCTTCCGGCAAGGAGAGCGCACGGTTAAGTTCGCCCATCACCCGGTCAAACGGCATACCTTCCTGGGTACCACTGGCGAAATAGATCCCGCGCGGGGAGAATTCGGTTTCAAAGTTAGAGCGGGCAAAGACCGTGCTCAGGTAGTCAGCCAGCAGCGGACGCAGTGCGGCAAACTCCTGCGGGAAGAGATACGCTTCCGCGCGCGCTTTTGCGTCATGCTCCTGCAGCAGGGTTTCCGGCAGTCCGGCATCCAGGCGCTGCTGTAAGAGGGAAAATTCCTGCTGGAAGTTACCCATCAGGTCGTAATCAGCGTGTTTGGTTTGCTCCCACGGCAGCGTGAAGCCCCAGATCTGGTCGCGCTGCGCTTTGTCGTAATCGGCAAACCAGGCACGGAAGCCTTTAAGCAGGTCAGCTTTGGTCACCATGACATACACCGGGAAGCGAATACCCAGTTGCTCATGCAGCTCAGAGAGACGCTGGCGCAGGTTGACCGCCTGCTGGCGTGACGCTTCAGGCGAGAGCGTCAGCAGGTCAGAAATGCTGATGGTAATAATCACACCGTTGATCGGCTGGCGACGGCGATACTTACGCAGTAACGCCATAAACTCAAGCCATTCACCGGCGTCCTGAACCTGTTCGCTCTCCTGGGTGGTATAGCGACCCGCGGTGTCCAGCAGTACGGCCTCGTTGGTGAACCACCAGTCGCAGTTACGCGTGCCGCCGATCCCGCGCAGCGCGGTCTTACCGAAGCGGTCGGCCAGCGGGAATTGCAGCCCGGAGTTGACCAGCGCCGTGGTTTTACCGCTGCCCGGCGCGCCGATGATGACGTACCACGGCAGTTGATACAGATATTGCGTGCTAAAGCGCTGCGTCCACTGGGCACCCTGTCCCGCTTTGCTGAAGTGCGCTTTTTTCAGCATCTGTGCGGCTTCGTCAAAACGGCTGGCGAGGATCTGCTCCTCGTTGTTCAGTCGCTTCTGCGGATCCGCTGCTTCCGGGCTGGTGGTGTTCTCATTGAGTTTGTCCATCAGCTTGCGGTTCAGCCAGGCATTGTACAGCCGCGGCAGAATGTGGCCCTGCGCCCAGAGCAGATAAACCACCGCAATACTGATGATGCGGTTCTGTTCAGATTCGAGCGGTCGGGTGTCCACGATGGACAACAATGGGCCAATCATCCAGATAACCGCCGCAAGCGCAGTGACGCCCAGGAAGCTCCACAGAATGCGATTGGTCAAAATGGAAAGAAGAGTAGTCAGCATCCTTAGTTTCCTTGCGGCAATCCGTTCAGCTCAGCCTGGGTATTTTCAGGCGACACCAGCAGAGTAATTTCCACCCGGCGGTTACGGGCACGGTTTTCCGGCGTACTGTTAGGTGCCACTGGATTAATCTCGCCGCGGCCTTCCGCTTTTACACGTTCAGGTTGAGAGAGGCTTCCCTGCAGCATTTTCTGAACTGACCGGGCACGCTCCAGCGACAGTTCATAGTTAGAGGCAAAGCGCGCGCTGCGAATTGGCACGTTGTCGCTGTAGCCCACCACCAGAATTTTACCGCTGACGTTATTCATGGCCTGTGCAATACGGTTTATCACCGGCTCATAACGGTCACGTACCACGGTTGAGGCGGAAGCAAACAGGCCGTCCCCTTTCAGGATCACCACGCTACGGTCCGCTTCATCTTTTACCGCAACCAGACCGGCTTCAATTTCCGGCTTCAGGAAACCACGCAGGTTCAGCACCGCAGGCAGCTGGCGGGCAGGTTGCTGGATAGTCGTTTCGGGAAGCTGTGACTGATAAATTTTTGCTAATACCGGGTTGGTGCTATCGCCAAGCCGCCAGTTAAGCACGATATAGAACAGGCAGGCGATAAACCCGGCCAGCGCCACACAGGCCCACAGAGGTACCATGGGTCGCCATAGCTTGCGCAGTACCGGACGATCTTCCGGATGCGGAGAGAGCTGTGGCGGGTAACTGCCACGCACGCCGCGAATCATCTGCCACAGCCGTTGCTTGATGGTTTCAAGCTGGGTGCGGCCATTATCCAGCACCCGATAGCGCCCCTCGAAGCCGAGCAGCAGGCAGTAGTTGATCATCTCCAGCAGCAGAATATGTTCGCGCGGGTTTTGCGACAGACGCGCCAGCAGCTGGAAGAACTTTTCGCCGCCCCAGGTTTCGTTATGAAACGTCACCAGCAGACCATTGCTGGACCAGACGCCGCTGCTGCCCCAGGGGGTGAGCGCGGCAGCCTCATCAAGTGCCGTACAGAGGCAGTAACGTGCCCCGACGATCACCTCATAGGCCAGACCGGCCTGCTGACAGCGCACTTCGAACCGGCGGATCTCATCGATCAGGCGCTGGCGCAACGCCACCTGATCGTCATGTGATACCGA
Organism: Enterobacter sp. J49; assembly: GCF_002148625.1. NCBI lineage: Bacteria > Pseudomonadati > Pseudomonadota > Gammaproteobacteria > Enterobacterales > Enterobacteriaceae > Enterobacter > Enterobacter sp. J49. Next base: position 758,581 of record NZ_MWPY01000037.1, on the reverse strand, counting down.
ATGACGGATTTGCGGAATCGCATTGAGCAGCGGATTGGCGGCCGCCACCAGCTGATTGTTGCTACTGGCTCCGGTAAACGCGGCATCACTGCCGGTATCCTGTCGTTCCTGCATATTAAGCGCTCGCTTTATTATTCAGTCGGGCTACGGATGGCCCAAAACTCCATATCAAGTCCCGGGAACTCGCCTGCGAGATGCAGGGCGAAAGCGCCGGACTTATCCATCTCGTGCCACAGCTCGCTCCCCTTCTCCAGCTCGAAGTAGCTGTAGCCTGCATGCCAGGGGATCTGCGGCGGTGCGACCGGCATGGCGCGCAGCATAATGCCAGGCAGTTGCAGCTGAACCAGATCGCGAATTTTCGAGACCGGCGCCACTTTCATCTGGGCAGGGAAATGGGTTTGCAGGTGTTCGCCCGGCACGTTGGCTTTGACCGCCAGCACGAAACCGAACTCACGCACCATGCTGGTTTCCGGCACAGTCGCGATGTTCAGACCGTGAGAACGCTCGTTAAGCGGCAGCTGAATGGCATGGTCTTCCATCACCAGAGACAGCCCCTGACGCAGCAGCATCATCAGTTTGCTGAAGCAACCCGCGAGGTCGTCGTGATCGTAAATCGGCAGCACGCTTTCAGCGGTACGCTGAGACGCCCAGGTGGCGAGCTCGGTCGCAAACGGCAGCCAGCTGCGCCAGAGTGTTTCCGGATGCAGCAGCGGAAGCGTTTTTAAATGCGAAACCTCGCCCAGATGACGGTTCACCAGTGAGAGCAGCGTGAATTCAATCAGTTCCGAGGTATTAAAGCGGCCAGGCTGGCGCAGACGACCGCCAATTTGCTGGCTGCGCTGTACCAGTAAGCCGTGCAGATCGTTAATCATGCTGTAGATCTGCGGGCTGTTATTGGCATTCAGCATCGGCGGAATGTAGCTGCTATCGAGACGCACGTGGTTATCGTTGCGTTTCTCGGTCACAAACGCCACACCGATAGCGGTCCACTCTGCCGTTACATCTTTTTCCAGCATCAGGGTCAGACGCAGGCGGCCAAACTGTACGGTGGCATCGCCTACCGACATGGCGTTGTCGTCTTCCACCTCTTGCTCAAAGGCGATGAAGCGCGCCAGCGAGGCCGGCTCTTCACTGAAGATCACCTCTTCTCTCTCTCCACGGCGAACCGGCAGTGCGAGCACCACCTTTTCATTGGTGAGATTGTCAGGGATTTTCAGCGGCACCGGACCATTGCGGCCATTGCGCACCTGGAAAAAGGTTCCGTCAGGCAGCAGTCCGCTGCAGTAACTCAGGGCAATGCATCCCTGGCGCAGCATCGCTTCGTCCAGCTCAACGTCGAGAAAGCCCCAAAGGTATGAACGCTGCAGCGCACCCCATTCACGAACGTGGTTGAGCAGATAGCTTTCAGTCCGCTGAAAATGGTGTGGGCGCAGGAACATGCCTTCGGTCCAGACGACCTTTTCTGCTTTCGTCATGATGATGTAATTCCTGTTATGAAGCGCGTTACTGGCTGATGACCCGGATGCCATTCACGTCGAGAAAAACGTTGGCCTGGAGTTCATCCGCTGACCATTTCCAGAACTGGTAGATATGGTTTTCGCCTGGCACAGGCAGAGGGAGTGAAACGCGCCATTTTTTGCCATCCAGCATCTGATATTCCGCCATCACACCAATGTAGCGGGCGTCGGGAGAGCTCTGTCCACTCAGGGTTTTCGAGAGCTGACCCGGCATCAGGAAGAAAACATCGCTGTTCAGCAGATTCGCGCCAAGCGTGGCTGACGCGTTGTTCTGCAGGGAATAGAAGTCGCTGGACATGAAATCCGCATCGGATTTCAGCAACAGCACTCTGACTTTTAGCGGCGCAGATTCATTGATTTGTGGATGAGCCTGAAACTGCAGATTGTAGCGGGAAGGGTCGCTGTGTGAAGACGACGTACAACCACTGACAAGGGCGAAAATCGCCGCGTAAAAGACGGACCACAACCAATGAAAATTTTTATTATTCATAAAAATACGCTCAGGGACGCGGTTTAGTTCAGGATCCAGGTACCGTTAGCGCTGTCTTTGCAGGCTTTGCTGTTACCGTCCACATCAACACAGGTTGCCTTCTTACGCACTTTCGCACGCTGGGCCTGCTTACGGACGGTCGCTTCGTACTGATCGGCTTTGATCACTGCGCGCATCGGGACGTAGCCAATCAGCTGATCATTTCCCTCATCGGCAAGCGCCATCCAGTAGTGCTCAACCTGACCCAGGACCACATACGTTTTACCGGTTTCCAGGGTACGGATAACCTTTCCGCCGAAGTCAGGACGGCTCATCAGCGAGGCCGGATACATGGCACGATACGGCTCATTGAGCTGAGTAAACTCTGCTGGAGGTAAAACAGCATGACGGTGGGTTAACGTGACGCCATTGACCTGGCTGGTCACGATCGTGTCGTCGTTGATCACAGGTTTCTGCGGCGCTTTACAGCCCGCCACCGCCATTACAAACAGAAGTGAAAACAGTACGCGCATTTTCATATGCTTTTCCGTAGCGATATTTCGATGATGGAGATAAAGGGGATGAAGTTTGACTTAGGTGCTATTGTTAAAATAGTCAGTATATTTTCGGGGCGTTACTATTTAAGGGCATAGCTACCGCACGAGCCCTTCAGAATAAGGCCCAGCGTCTTCCTGACATATTTTGACAAACGGTAAGCAAGTTTACATAAGCTTGCCACCAATTCAATATTTACCGCTTCATAACTGATGGTTAATGAAGCACTCGAGACATTATAGGATTAATCTGAGAAAAAAATACGATTTAGCTAAAATCGTCTATTCCCCTCAAGCCAAAATCACATATCCATCTGATTTAAAATGAAATTCCACAAAAGAGAATCACTTTCATTAACGCAATAACCCTATTACTGCTACTACCATAATTAGTAGAATCTGGCTTTATGCGGGGCGAAGAAAATATATCCAATATGAATTATTTGTTGCATTATCGAGATAACTTTCAATTTCAGCCAGACCTGTCTCAATATATGAAATTGTTTCAGGGAAACTGAGAAAAGTTAATTTTACACCTCAAAATAAGTTTGTCTTTTAATCTCCCTTTCGGATTTAATCTGGTAATTTTCCGCTATTAACAATTAAGCACAGCTACATATTCCTGGTTAAAGCGACGATTAATTTGCACCGATTCCTCCTGTCTGCAGGGGTCTTCGTCGCCCTGCCCTTCAGCCACCTTCATCTGAAATTTAACGCTGACTTCATCATCGCTTCGCTTTCGCCATAGCGCAGAGTGAACAGGTGATAGATAAGATTTATTATAAAAATGATAAAATTTCGTTATAATTTCTTTAAAAGTTTACACCGATTAGCATGTAAGCCACTGTAAAATATCGCCATTAAATTCAATGCATTTAACTTTGCTCTGGCCTCTGGTAACAGACGCCATCATTGTTTTCGCTTATTGGCAAACCCGGTGGTTTATAGGCGCAGGTGATGTCATGACCGCACAAGTCAGGAGTTGGTATGAATAAGAAAAGACGCTCAGTTCCCGGTATCAGGCACTATGACGGCCCAGCCGGTGGCTGGGGGGCGTTAAAGGCGACGGCCATTGCGGTACGTACCCAAATGGATACGCTGGATGCCCCCGCAACCCTGCTGCGCACAAACCAGCCTGACGGTTTTGACTGCCCTGGCTGTGCGTGGCCCGATAAAGAACACAAATCCACGTTCCAGTTCTGTGAGAACGGGGCGAAAGCCGTCACCTGGGAAGCCACAAGTAAACGCGTCACCACGGATTTTCTCGCCAAAAACAGCGTGTCCTCGCTGCTGGCTAAATCTGACTTTGAGCTGGAAGGTTACGGTCGTCTCACCCATCCTCTGCGCTATGACCGGGCAAGTGATACCTTCCAGCCAGTGGAATGGGACGACGCTTTCCAGCGTATCGGTGAGGTGCTGCGCGGTCTTGAGCCTGACCAGGTCGAATTTTATACCTCCGGCAGAGCCTCGAACGAAGCAGCGTATCTGTTCCAGCTGTTCGCCCGCGAGTACGGTACCAATAACTTCCCCGACTGCTCGAATATGTGCCATGAAGCCACCAGCGTCGGTTTACCCCGTTCCATTGGTATCGGGAAAGGGACCGTCTCACTTGATGACTTCGATAAAACGGAGCTGGTTATCTCCATTGGTCATAACCCTGGGACCAACCATCCGCGGATGATGGGCACGCTGCATGAGCTGGCTCGCCGCAACGTACCGATTATCGTTTTTAATCCCCTGCGCGAGCGCGCGCTGGAACGTTTCGCGGATCCGCAAAGCGTTATTGAGATGGCAACCTACAGCTCTACCGATATCGCCTCCACCTATTTCCAGGTGAAAGCCGGGGGCGATGCCGCTGCGTTAAAAGGGATCGCAAAACACCTGCTGGAGATGGAGAACGAACGCGGAAACGTGCTCGATCGCGCCTTTATTGCTGAACACACCCTGGGCGTTGAGGCGTTTGCTGCAGACATTGCGCAAACCGACTGGGAGGCCATTGAGCGTGAGTCCGGGTTGAGCCGGGCAGCGCTCAAATCCGTGGCCGAGGCCTACGCAAAATCGAATGCCACCATCATCACCTACGGGATGGGCATCACCCAGCATAATAAAGGCACCGCGAATGTCCGCCTGATCGCTGATCTGTTGCTGCTGCGCGGTAACATTGGCAAACCCGGCGCGGGGATATGCCCTCTGCGCGGCCACTCGAACGTTCAGGGTAACCGCACCGTGGGCATAAGCGAGAAACCGACACCGGCATTTCTCAACCGCCTGAAGGAGGTATTCGGTTTTGAGCCCCCTGCTCACCACGGCCATGATGCGGTGCAGGCAACGCAGGCCATGATCGACGGACGTGCAAAAGCGCTGATCTGTCTGGGGGGAAATTTTGCGGTGGCGATGCCCGATCACGAGAACGGTTTTCCGGCAATGAATGCGCTGGATTTGAGCGTTCACATCGGTACCAAGCTCAACCGCACCCATTTGCTGGTGGGGAAAGAGACCTTTATTTTGCCGTGCCTCGGTCGTACCGAGCTGGATGTCCAGGCCACCGGACGCCAGTCCATTACCGTGGAGGACTCTATGTCGATGGTGCATGCCTCTTCCGGTAAGCTGAAACCCGCCTCTCCGCGCCTGCGCGCTGAGCCGGCCATTGTCGCCGGAATGGCGCAAGCCACCCTGCGGGAGACCCGCGTGGACTGGATGACGCTGGTTGAGGATTATGACCGTATCCGCAACCTGATTGAGCAGACCATTCCAGGCTTCGAGAATTACAATGAACGGATCCGCATTCCTGGTGGTTTTCGCATGCCTCTGCCGCCCACAGAACGTATCTGGCCAACGGCGACGGGCAAAGCGATGTTTTCGGTTTTCGACGGTGTCAATGAGAACGCCAGTGGTGAAGGCGATAATGTGCTGCGCCTGATCACGCTGCGCAGCCACGACCAGTACAACACCACCATTTACGCCCTTGATGACCGCTACCGCGGCGTCTTTGGCCGTCGCGATGTGCTGTTTATGAATGAAGACGATATGGCGCAGTCAGGCCTGGAGCATGGCGATCGCGTGGATATCGAAACCGCCCTGCCGGGGAGCGTTCAGCGTCTGGAAGACATTACCGTTGTGGCCTACAGCATTGCGCCGGGTTCCGTCGGAGCCTACTACCCGGAGGCCAACGTACTGGTTCCGCTTGATTATCTGGATAAGGACAGCGGTACGCCGTCTTATAAATCGGTTCCGGTCCGCCTCATCCTGCGTTCGAAAGAGATCCGCATGCTGTAAGGCTTTCAACGCAGAGAAATACGATGGATATAAAACAGCTAAAGTACTTAATCGCACTCGATCAGACCCGGCATTTTGGTAAAGCAGCCTCGCAGTGCAACATCACCCAGCCGACCCTCTCCATGCGTATTCGCAGCCTGGAAGAGGAGCTGGGGCTGGTGCTGATTACTCGCGGGCAACGTTTTGAAGGCTTTACGCCCGAAGGCGAACGCATTCTGGCATGGGCGCGCGCGGTGCTGGCCGCTCACGACGGCCTGCAGGCCGAAGCCTCGCTGTGCAAAGGGCAAGTGGTGGGTGAATTGCGTCTGGGAATGGTGCCGCTGGCCAGCGTGGATCCGATGATCTTTATCCGCCAGCTGACGCAAAAATACCCGGAGCTGACCTACAGCCTCTACTCAATGTCCTCGCAACAAATTGCCGACGGCGTCAGCCGGAATCAGCTTGAACTGGGGATTTGCTACCTGAACAGTATCGACACCCGTCCGTTTGACATTATCCAGCTGCCAAAAACCGAAATGGGATTGCTGCACGATATCCGCCTCTTCCAGCTGGATCAGGAGACGCTGACCTGGCAGGAACTGATGGCATTTCCGCTGGGGTTTCTGACCAAGGGGATGCATTATCGCGAGCATATGGAGGTGAGCTTTAAATCTGCCGGCATTAATCCCGAGTCTGTCTTCGAAAGCGATTCCACTTTCCAGATCATTCAGGCGGTACAAAGCGGCGTCTGCTGTGCCGTGATGCCGCTGAACAACGGGCTGGAGAACCTGAACAGCCACTTCCGGATAACCCCCATAACCGACTCGAACATCGAAGCCCCTATCGGCCTGATCATGCGTCGACAGGCCCCCGTCTCCTCACTGGCACTGCGCTGTTTCACCGACGCGCAGGCGCTTTATCTTGCAGAGAACAACGGTAGTGAGTGAGGTCATGTGATAACGCGTCAGTCGAGCAACACTGAATAAGACTGACGCGTCACCACACTGAACCCGCCGATCAGCACCGCCTTGCAAACGTCCCGGTATTGCGGGGCATTCACCAGCGTGTTCAGCGCATCACGGAGAGCGCTAAGCGTTTCAGGGGATGTGTTGTGCGCGGTAATTAGCGGTAACCCGGGTGTCAGGGGAGTACTGTCGATCGCCGCCAGCCCGTCGAGCAACGCCGGTTCATGACGCTGCAGTAGCGCGTACGTCACACAGTCGATAGCGGCGATATCGCCCTTACCCTCTTTTAGATCAATCAGCGACTGACGATGGCTGCCGCTAAAGGTCGTCCGGGCAAAATAATGGCCATCGGGTACAAGTGGTGCCACTTTTTTTCGCAGCGCGTGATAACCGGACTGCGAATCCGCAGAATTGCATACCGCCCATCGGCCGCGAAAATCAGCCAGTGTCAGGGGGCGCTTCTGGGCGCGCGTCACCAGAAGGCTACGGTAATAAAACGCTTCGCAGCCTGGCGCCTGGTAGTGAAAACAGCCCACGACCTGTACGTCCGGCAATTGCGTCATCAGCGGGTAGCCGCAGGTCTGGCTGAGGACAAGCCCGGGCTGCTGCCAGTGGGCCAGTAGAGAATCATCGGGTACGCCCTCGCTCACCGGCACGCCGCGTTCGGCAAGCAGGTGCTGTACCGCTCGCCAGAGGGCATCCGTGTCGGCGCGATTGATGGCATACATCGGAAACGCCAGCGGGTTACTCATGACTTCCCTCGTGTCGACGCCCTGGGTGAGCGGTGACGTTGACCGCCCGCCTCCAGAACTGTCGCATCCATTCACTATAACCCCTGACCAGAAAACCATGGTTACGCTTCTGGTACGCCGCCCGGTTTTGCAGATAGACGCTTTTTAGCCCATACCACGGAACACCCGGTAAATCGTGATGGACTGAATGGTAGTTAAGATTTAAAAACAGCACCCGCCAGAACAGCCCTGCTTCGTTGATGACAGAACGCGCCAGCGGATTATCCGCCGCGCGATGTTCATAAAAGGAGCGCACTTTAGTCAGCGCCAGCGCCGGATAACTTACCGCCAGCACAAACCAGACGGGCGAGAAACCGTTGTGCATCATCCAGGCAAACAGCGCTGCCAGCAGCGACGCGTGGACGAGCCACATTGCCATTGCGCGCAGGTGAAGATGGCGAAACGCCGTCACGGCGCTGGCCAGCGTCTGCAGGATATCCAGCAGCGGTGCCAGCAACAGCCGGCCGCAGAAGGTATTTCGTGCATGGATCACGCGCTTGTGCCAGGGCGAAAAGCGTGCCCAGCTCTCCTCGGTAAAATAGTACGACTCCGGGTCATCCACCGGGATCGTCAGGCTATCGTGGCGATGATGGGCAAGATGAGAGTCCCGGTACAGACCATACGGATACCACACCGCCAGCGGAAGCGTGCCAAACAGCGCGTTAAGCCAGGCAAACCGCGTGGGATGGCCGTGGATCAGTTCATGCTGGAGTGACATATACCAGGTGGTAAATCCGATGAGCAGCAGCGTAGCGGGCAGCAATCCCAGCGTTTTCCAGTACGCCAGCGTGGCAAACCAGCCACTGTAAAGGGTGATGATGACGATCCACGTGGGCAGTTCGCTTCGCCACAAAAACCCCGAGGCGAGGTGGTGAATTTGATCGCGTTGTTGCGGATGTAAATAGAGGGAGCTTCGTTTACCCATGCCTTCAGACGCCGTTTCGCCAGAGAGAATGCCCTGACGATCGGGGAAAACGCCTGAAATAACAAAGAACTTATATCGCTTTGCTTTGCCAGAAACGCGAGCAGCGCGAGATCTCCCTCTCGTTCGCAGCTTGACTTATTTTGCAATAAAGGTACTTTTCAGGACATGAAGAAGATCCTGATTATCGTCCCTGACGGCGGCATGCTGTTTGAAGCCGCCGGTATCGCAGACATTCTGATGCAGGCGAACCGGCTGCATCCGGAAGGCCTAGCCCATCCCTGTTACCGCATTATCATCGCCACCACCCAGCCTCACCAGGTGATCCACGGCCAGTCCGGCCTGAATCTGCTGGCGGATTATCGCCTGCCGGAGCTGGATCCGCGTGAACCGCTTGATACGATTATTATCACCGGCCGCGGAATGAACGAGCAGGAGAGCACGGCGGTGGTGGACTGGCTGCACCTGGCTGCGCCACACGCGCGGCGGATAGCCTCCATTTGCGGCGGCGCGATGCTGCTGGCCCAGACTGGCCTGCTTGATGGACGCCGGGCGACCACCCACTGGCGGCTGCTGGAGACCCTGCAAACCCAGTACCCGGCCATCCACGTGGAAGGTGGCCCGCTGTATATTCAGGACGGTCCCATCTGGACCTCCGGTGGGGTTAGCTCCGGGTTTGATTTGACCCTGGCGCTGGTGGAAGACGATTACGGTTTTACCCTCGCTCGCGAGGTGGCGCAGGATATGGTGATGTATCTGCGCCGCCCCGGCGGGCAGCTGCAGTTCAGTCGCTATAATCTTCAGCAGCCCGGCACCTCCGGCCCGATAAGCGACCTGCAAACCTGGATCCTGGAGAACCTGACCGCTGACCTGTGCGTGGAAAATCTGGCGCAAAAAGCGGCGATGAGCCCACGCAATTTCACCCGCGTGTTCACCCGTGAAACGGGCGCCTCTCCGGCGCGTTATGTCACCGAAGCACGCCTTGCCGCCGCCCGGCAACTGCTTGAACAGACCAGCGACCCTCTCGAACGCATTGCTGAGCAGAGCGGGTTTGGCAGCAGCATCAATTTGCGTCGCGTCTTTGAGAAACAACTCCACCTCACGCCTGGCGAGTATCGTCAGCGCTTCCACTGTCGCAAAATGGCATAATGTGATCCTTTTTTGTCGTTTACGCCATCCGGCCTGACGCCTACAGTGACTCCAGACAACAGAGATAAGGAGTGCACTATGGTTAAGGTCGGCATTAACGGTTTCGGCCGTATCGGACGTAATTTCCTGCGCGCGGCGCTGGGTAACCCGGATGTGCAGATTGTGGCAATTAACGATCTGACGGACAGCAAAACCCTCGCCCATCTGCTCAAACATGATTCCCTTCTCGGCACGCTGCCGGCTCCCGTTGAAGCCGCGGACGGTGCGCTGCAGGTCGATGGCCAGCGGATCGTCGTCTTTAGCGAACGCGATCCGGCGAATATCGCGTGGCGTGACGCCGGCGTTGACGTGGTTATAGAAGCCACAGGCTTCTTTACGGAGCGGGAAAAAGCAGCCGTGCATATCACGCACGGTGGGGCTAAGCGCGTCATCATCTCTGCCCCCGGTAAAAACGATGACCTGACGGTGGTCATGGGCGTCAACCATGAACAGTACGATCCGGCTCAGCATTACGTAGTGAGTAACGGCAGTTGTACGACCAATGGCCTGGCCCCCGCCGCTCAGGTTCTGCATCAGCAGTTCGGTATTGAGCATGGCCTGATGAACACAACGCACGCTTATACCAACAGTCAGGCACTGCACGATCAGCCAGAGAAGGATCTGCGCGGTGCACGTGCGGCAGCGCTGTCGATTGTGCCTTACTCCAGCGGTGCGGCGAAAGCGCTGGGGAAAGTGATCCCCTCACTTGACGGTAAACTGACCGGGTATTCCCTGCGCGTGCCGGTTCCGGTGGTGTCGATTGTGGATTTGACGGTAACCCTGAGCCGTGACGTTACCGCCGAGGAGGTGAATGACGCCTTCCGGAAAGCCGCTGCCAGTGGCCCCCTGAAAGGCATTCTGGGTTACAGCGATGAACCGCTGGTTTCCAGTGATTATCAGGGCGACCCGCGCTCGTCAATTATCGACGGGCTCTCCACCCTCGTGATTGGCGGCAAAATGGTGAAGATCCTGGCGTGGTATGACAACGAGTGGGGATTCTCAAACCGTCTGGTGGATCTGGCGGTGCTGATGGATAAGAAAGGGTTGTAACCTTCCCCCTGCACCCACTCTGAGTGGGTGTCGCTGCCCGGTAGCCTTTCGCTGACCGGGCATGCGCTCGTCACTCTGCTTTGACTTTCACGCCCATAAACACAATTACCATGGCCGTCACCAGCAGGAAACCGCTGCCCGCGAAGACGCCGCTGGCACCGTTGAGGTCGAATACCGCCCCGCCCACTGCCGCACCGGCGCTTATCGCCAGCTGGATAGAGGCCACCAGCAGACCACCCGCACTTTCGGCTTCATCCGGCACGGTGGTGGCAAGCCACGTTGACCAGCCCACCGGTACCAGACCAAACGCAAAGCCCCACAGCGCGACCAGTAACCCGTCCAGCATCGCCAGATGACCAAACGCCACCATGGTGAGAGCAAGCACGCCCATCGCGAACGGTACCAGTGCCAGCGTCAGGCGCAGATTACGCGCCAGCAGATGCCCGGCGACGGAGGTGCCGATGAAGTTGGCAATCCCAAAGCCCAGCAGGATCAGCGAGATGCTCTCCACGCTCGCCTGCCCCACCGTTTCAAGGAACGGACGCAGGTAGGTAAAGAAGGCAAAGTGGCCGCTGAAGATAAGAATGGTCGCCAGCATGCCGCCAATCATCCCCGGACGACGCAGCACGCGGAACAGCGTACTCAGGCTACCGCTGCTTTCCGGCTTCATGGACGGCAGTACCCAGAGCTGCCACAGCAGCGCCAGCATGCTCGGCAGAATGCAGAGAATAAAGACGTTACGCCAGCCAATCAGGCTACCCAGATAGCTTCCCAGCGGCGCCGCCACCACCGTCGCAATCGAGACGCTGGAGAAGATCACCGCCAGCGCTTTCGGCACTTTATCGGCAGGCACCAGGCGCATCGCCGTGGCGGTCGACATCGCCCAGAATCCCCCGATCGCCACACCCAACAACAGCCGGCCCATCAGCAGGACGTGCAGCGTGGGCGCAAAAGCCACCAGCAGGCTGGAGATGATCTGCAGCACCGAGAAGAACATCAATACCCAGCGACGGTCGATATTTTTGGTGGCCGGCGTGATGAGCAACCCGGTGACCAGCGCCACCAACGCCGTGGCCGTCACCGCTTGTCCGGCCATCCCCTCGGACACCCCCAGGCTCGCGGCCATCGGCGTCAGCAAACTGGCGGGCAGGAATTCTGCTGTGATCAGGCCGAATACGCCAAGCCCCAGTGAGTAGACGGCTCGCCAGGCGGGTTTTGCAGGCGTGACCGCCTCTCTCGCCACGACACATGAATTCATCTGTTGTTCTCCCGTTATAAAAATGTGACAACTGTCGCAAAAGCATAGTGGGTTCACCCTGGACGATCTATGACATATAATCTCCACTTATTGATTATTCGTCCGGAGTTGCGACATGACCGCTCAGTCACCCGATTTGATCAGCGAACTTTTGCGCGGCATGCGCCTGTCGGGCGTGAAATACCGTCGGATTGAGGCCAGCGCGCCGTTTGGCGTGGCGTTTCACCAGGCGCCCGGCAAAGCCCAGTTCCATTTTGTCAGCCACGGTAGCGCCCTGTTGCGTATGGAGAGTGGTGCCACCTTCACGCTGAATGGCGGCGACGCCCTTTTTATCCCGAACGGCAACGCCCATGCCCTGCTCTCTGACGAGCACGCCAGCATTACCCCGGTCAGTGCATTCCCCAGCGAGCCTATCTGCGGTTCGGTCTGCGCGATCACCTGTGAGCCGTGTCAGGAAAGCGAGAACACCATCATCTTCAGTGGATGCATGGATTTTGAACTGGGCGGGATGCAGCCGCTGATCAAGGCGATGCCGGAAGTGATGATGGTGAGCCGGCTGATGTCCACATGGCCGGAAATTCATCCGCTGCTGGCAGCGATGGAGCGGGAATCAATGACCCGCCAGGCCGGATTCGCCGGGATCCTCGCGCGACTTGCCGACGTGGTGGCCGCGTTGATCGTGCGTGGCTGGGTTGAAGGAGGCTGCGGCAAAGCTACCGGCTGGGTGCAGGTATTGCGCGACCCGCGTTTGAGCCGGGCCATTTACGCCATGCATCAGCAGCCAGGCCTGAACTGGAGCGTGGCGGATCTGGCGAAACAAGCGGGCACTTCCCGCTCCGTGTTTGCTGAACGTTTTCTGGCGGCCACGGGAACCACACCGGCAAAATATCTCAGCGAACTGAGGATGCGGCTGGCCATTCAGTACATCCGCCACGAAAATCAGCCCATTGAAACCGTCGCGTTGCGTCTGGGGTACGGTTCACTGGCCGCGTTCAGTCGGGCATTTAAGCGCATTATTGGGCATGCGCCGGGCACGTTGCGCGAGACCAGCCAGACCCCGGAAGAGGTCTGAGCCAGGCGTTAGCGATACGTATTTTTTGCCAGTCGCCTTTCGCGATTTAATTATGGGGCGTGCTAAAGGAGCACCTTGCGCTATTACGGAATAAAAGAGCATTCCGCGCATATTATTATCGCGCCATGATTTGCGCCCATTGATTAAATTAAAAGCAATATAATTATTTATCATAAAAAAGAATTACCTTTCATCGAGATAGCAAATTCTCCCAATTCCTTCCGGCGCATAACCAGACGGTAAATTGTCTGGTTATGCGCAAAATGGGATATTCGACACGCGAAGCGGCCAATATTCGTCTAAGGTTTTCAGGTGATTGATAACAGCGGCAACGCTGCTCAGCGAATACAGGAGATGAACCGATGATAAGACCTCGTACACTACGCCCTGCTCTTTTGCACCTGGCTTTGGGCGGCGCGTTACTCGGTGTGACAACATGGGGTTATGCGGAAGAACAACTCACCACCCAGACAAGCTCCCCCGATATTTTACTTGGTCCTCTCTTTAATGATGTGCAAAGTGCCAAACTGTTTCCCGATCAAAAGACCTTTGCTGACGCCGTGCCGAAAAGCGATCCGCTGATGATTCTGGCGGATTATCGGATGCAGCGCACCCAGTCTGGCTTCGATCTGAAGCACTTTGTGGAAATGAACTTTACGCTGCCAGCGGAAGGGGAAAAATACGTCCCGCCTGCCGGGCAAAGTTTACGCGCGCACATTGATGACCTCTGGCCCGTACTGACCCGCACCACCGATAAAGCGAGTAATAAGTGGGATTCCCTTCTGCCGCTGCCTAAACCCTATGTCGTGCCTGGCGGACGTTTTCGCGAGGTCTACTACTGGGACAGTTATTTCACCATGTTAGGGCTGGCTGAGAGTGGCCACTGGGACAAAATCAGCGATATGGTCGACAACTTCGCTTACGAGCTGGACAGCTGGGGACATATCCCGAACGGCAACCGCAGCTACTACCTGAGCCGCTCCCAGCCTCCGTTCTTCGCGCTGATGGTCGAGTTGCTGGCGACCCATGACAGCGATGCGCTGAAGAAATACCGTCCGCAAATGGAGAAAGAGTACGCCTACTGGATGGAGGGGGCCGACACGCTGCAGTCCGGACAAGCCAACAAACGTGTGGTGAAGCTGGACGATGGCTCAGTGCTCAACCGCTACTGGGATGACCGCGATACGCCGCGTCCTGAATCCTGGCTCGACGATATAACCACCGCTAAAAGCAATCCTAACCGACCGGCCACGGAGATCTACCGCGATTTACGCTCAGCGGCCGCCTCGGGCTGGGACTTTAGCTCCCGCTGGATGGACGATCCGCAAAAACTGGGCACGATCCGCACCACCAGCATTGTGCCTGTCGATCTTAACGCCCTGATGTTTAAGATGGAAAAATTGCTGGCCAGGGCAAGCCAGGAATCCGGCGATACCTCCGCTGCCAGCAAGTATGACGCGCTGGCGACTGCGCGTCAGAAAGCGATCGAGAGCCATCTATGGAATGATAAAGAGGGCTGGTACGCGGATTACGATCTTAAGAGTAAAAAGGTGCGTAATCAGCTTACGGCAGCCGCACTTTATCCGCTCTATGTGAAGGCGGCTTCGCAGGATCGCGCTGATAAGGTCGCTGCAGCGGCATCGTCACGCCTGCTCAAACCGGGCGGCATTTCCACCACCACCATCAACAGCGGCCAGCAGTGGGATGCACCTAACGGCTGGGCACCGCTGCAATGGGTGGCGACGGAAGGGTTGCAGAATTACGGGCAGGATAAGGTGGCAATGGATGTGACCTGGCGCTTCCTGAAAAATGTTCAGCATACCTATGACCGCGAACAGAAGCTGGTAGAGAAGTATGACGTTTCGAGTACCGGTACAGGGGGCGGTGGCGGTGAATATCCGCTGCAGGATGGCTTCGGCTGGAGCAACGGCGTGACGCTGAAAATGCTGGATCTGGTCTGTCCGAAAGAGAAACCGTGCGACAGCGTGCCGGAGAATCAGCCGGCAGCAAACGATGCTGTCGCACCGGCGAAAAGTACGGCGCAATAAAGCGGCCTCATTCCCTCACCCTCTCCCGCCAGGAGAGGGTGAATGGGCCGTCTTACGGGGTTTAACAGGGCATCAGAAGCTGTAGCTCGCGCCTAACTGATAGGTTCGGTCACGTCCAATCCAGCAGTTGGTCGCATCGTAACAGGTCAACGTCTCTTTATTGGTGATGTTCTGCGCGCTCGCTTTCAGGGTCAGCCCTTCAAGCGAAGGCAGAATTTCGCCCATCCGATAGGATGCCGCCAGATCGTACTGCGTGGTGCCACCGAGTTTACCCGCGTCGTTCGCCGGTGAAATCTCCATCGGCCCGGTGTAGCGCGCCCCGGCCCCCAGCATCAATCCTTTCAGTGGCGTATTCTCAAAGGTGTAATCCCCCCACAGGTTGAATGCATTTTCCGGCACCTGCGTAGGGCGTTTGCCCTGATACTTATCGTCCTGCGTATTGATGGCGTGAGTGTATGCGTAGTTGGCAATCAGGTTCAGATTGTCTGTCGGACGGCCAATCACAGACAACTCCGCCCCTTTAGACTCCACTTCGCCGGTCTGACGATAGTTCAGGAAGCCGGGATCGGAGGTAACGACATTCTTCTGGCGAATAGTAAACACTGAGGCGGTAAAGGTGGTGGCGTACTCTGCCAGCAGATATTTCACCCCGCCCTCCACCTGCTTGCTGGTGGTCGGCTTGACCTCTTTCGCCGTCAGGGTTCCCTGCGGCGAGACCGGGGCAAACCCTTCTGAATAGCTGATAAACGGAGAGAGACCGTTGTCGAAGGCGTAGAGCGCGCCCAGTCGTTTGGTAACGCGATCCTGCGATACCCACGCCTTGTCGCCGTTATGCAGATAATCGGTGGTGACGGAGCGATAATCATCATAGCGCAGGCTGCCCAACAGATTTAAGCCGCCAAACTCCACCTGATCCTGCAGGTAATACCCATTCTGCTGATAGCTCAGACGGTTTTTCTGCGCGGTATACAGCCCCAGCGCATCCTCATGGACCTGTGAATAGTCCGGATTGCGCATATCAATCCCCGGTGTTGCCGAGGCATAGCGGTAGTGGAAGTGGGAATTCAGCTTCTGGTAGTCAAACCCGGCCAGCAGATGGTGTTTCCACTCACCCAGCGCAACGGTTTTGGTCACCTGATTATCAATGTTGAAGCTCCGGAGATCTTCATCCGTGGTGTAGGCAAAGCGGTTAAGCTGATTGACTTCACTGCCCGGCCCGGTTGCATAAATACTGCGCTGGTGGGTATCGATGTCAAAATAGCGCGCCTTCTGGTTAAAGCCCCAGCCGCTGTCAAATTCATGTTCAAAGCTGTAACCCAGCATCCACTGGCGCTGTTTAAACCCGCTCCATTCGTCGCCGGCATAATCTCGCTTGCCCGCATATTTCGAACGCAGCCAGGCGAGCGGCAGCGGATTAGACGGCGTCAGGCTTGGGGAGTTTTGCGCCAGCGCATCAAGGGTGAGGCGCGTTTTGTTGTCCGGTTGCCAGGTGACAGACGGCGCAACCAGGTAGTTTTCATACCGGGAGGTGTGCGGCTGATCGTCACTCTCCGTCGCTTTCCCCAGCAGACGGTAGTTCCAGTCGCTATCGGCAATTTGCCCGGTCGAATCCAGATACCCCTCTTTCAGGTTACGGTTGCCGGTGTTAAAGCCCAGTTCGGTCCGTGCGGCTTGTTGCGGTTTTTTACTCTGAATATTCACCAGCCCACCCGGCGAGGCACCGCCGTACAGTACCGATGAGGGACCTTTGAGGATATCAACGCTCTCAACCAACAGCGGATCGATGCGGGCTTTGGTATTGCCGGTAACGTTATAGGGTAACTGCAGCCCGTTGTAGAACTCCTGATCGACGGTAAATCCACGAATTTTATATTCGCTCATGTAGGAGGTGTTTCCGCGCACCTCGGTCGACACACCCGGTGCATAGCGCAGGATCTCATTCACGGAGTTCGCGTGACGTTTATCGATTTCCTGCGCCGACAGGGTATTGATCACCTGCGGGGTTTTACTCTCGGCAACGGCTGATTTGGTTGCGCTGTTCGTCCAGTCGGGCAGTACGCTGCCCTGCTCTGAGCCCGTAACTACGATGGTTGATTCTTCGGCAAACGCCTGTACCTGCAATGCCAGCGTCACGGCTCCTGCCAACGCGCATAACGTGAAACGAGAGGGGTTCATAAAGTCGTCTTGTGATTAAATGTAATCAGGAACGACAATTATTATCATTTCGATTAGCAAATCAATATGCACGTAAAAAAACGGCCCTCCTTGAGAGCCGTTTTAGTGAAGTTATGCCCGTCGCAGTAACCTGAAAATGCCCAGCACCACAATGGCACCCACGACAGCCACCAGGAAACTGTGCAGGTCAAAACCGCTGATGCTGCCACCAAAGCCAAACATCGTCGCCAGCCAGCCGCCTACAACCGCCCCCACGACACCGAGCACACACGTCAGTATGAAGCCGCCGCCATCATTTCCCGGCATGATAAGTTTAGCGATAGCGCCAGCAATTAGACCAAAGATAATCCAGGCGATAATACCCATAGCGATGCCCTCTTGCAGGTTTAATGCATGCGCAGAAAACCTTCTGCGCAGGTAACTTAAGTATAGGTCATCCCTGGAAAACTAATTTCATCTCACCGACTTATCTTCTCTGCAATCTGAAAAAAAACTCATCGGTTTGTATTAAGTTTCATTGTGCAGTGCCGATAACGCAAAGACAGTCTGTCATCTATCAAGGAGCCATCCGGCGTGAGTAATTACAGTGAGCAGTTCCTCAAGCAAAATCCGCTGGCTGTATTAGGGGTATTGCGTGACCTGCAAAAAGGTGAAGTGCCGCTGCGCATCAGCTGGTCAAACAATCAGTTCATCAGCAAGATCCTCGACGTCTCGCAGGAGCGACTGGTTATCGATCTGGGCAGTCAGGAGTATGAAAACCGCGCCGCACTGAAAGCAGAGAAACTCGCGGTGATGGCAGAGACCCACGGTGCAAAAGTGGAATTTGTGCTCCCGCGCCTTGAGATGAGCGAATACCAGGGTCTTCCCGCGTTTGTCACACCACTGCCTGCCAACCTGTGGTTTGTGCAGCGCCGGGAATATTTCCGCATCAGCGCCCCCCTTCACCCTGCCTATTTTTGTAAGGCTAAAATGCCGGACAAAAAAGAGCTCCGCTTCCGCCTCTTCGACCTGTCGCTGGGCGGTATGGGCGCGCTGATGGATACGCCGAAACCTGACGGACTGGTCGAAGGCATGCGATTCTCGCAAATTGAACTGGATATGGCCGGCTGGGGACGGTTTTATTTTGATGCCCAGTTGATTGCCATCAGCGAGCGGAAGGTGGTGGACAGCAAAAACGAAACGATTACCACGCCACGTTTGAGTTTCCGCTTCCTGAACGTCGGACCCGGTTCAGAGCGCGAACTGCAGCGCATTATCTTTGCACTGGAGCGCGAAGCACGGGAACGTGCGAATAAAGTTCTGTGAGGAAAACGGGCAGCGTGACCGCCGCCCGCCTGCGGCATTACATGGCATCCATCGCTTTCTGTACTTTCCAGATGTAACGCGGAGCCTGTGGTGCCGGATGATTTTTCGCCACATGTTCAACGAATTCATCTTTGTCCATGCCGTTAATCTCTTCTATCGCCTCTTTACGGTCAGAGGAGAAGGTTCGCAACAGCGCCCCGGCCCCGTTGACGTAAGAGACCACCAGCGCGTATTGCATCACTTCCGGGTCGTCGATGCCCTTCAGTACGCCATGCTCCAGAATGCTGAGATAGGCTGTCCCCATGGAGATATTACGCTCCGGGTTCTTCAGCTCGCTGGTCGACGGCTGACCGCTCCAGCCCATGTAGCGGTAGACCTCTTTACCTGCGGTAGACGCTTTAAGCTGCATCAGCCCCACTGCGTTTGATTTGCTGACAAGCGTGGGATTACCGCCGGATTCAACGGCAATGATCGCGGTGATAAGACGCGGACTGACGCCCCATGCCTTCCCGGCTTGCTCGCTGATCGGCATCCACTGCATGGCCCGTTTCACCGGCACTTCCGGGTTCCAGGGCGGATTTTGATAGTCATGTCTGGAACTACAGCCCGCAAGCAACACAATCAAAAAAGCAAACCATCTCAATTTCACGTCATCTATCCTTATAGCCGGTCATCGCAGTGCGCCGCCCCTTGAAGCGGGCAGCGTATAAGCGGCATGATATAGACAATTAGTTTCTCATTCAGCAAGGAATTGCCATGTCTCAGTTTCATCTTATCGCACCGTCGGGCTACTGCATCAATCAGGACGCGGCACAACGGGGCGTTCAGCGCTTACTGGGCTTCGGCCACCAGGTAGAAAATCAGACGATTATCCCTCGCCGCCAGCAGCGTTTTGCCGGCACCGAGGCCCAGAGACTGAATGATATCAACAGCCTGGTGAACCTGAAGGGTGAGGATCGGATCGTGCTTGCGGTGCGGGGGGGCTACGGCGCGAGCCGGTTACTGGAGAGCATTGACTGGCAAGGTCTGGCACAGCGTCAACAGCAGGACCCGCTGCTGATATGCGGGCACAGCGATTTCACGGTCATCCAGCTTGGGCTGCTGGCACTGCATAACGTCATTACCTTCAGCGGCCCGATGCTGGCCGGAAATTTTGGTGCGCCGGCGCTCGATGCGTTTACCCTTGAGCATTTCTGGCGCGCCCTGCGAAACCCAACCTACAGCATAACGTGGCAAGGCCAGGGGCCGCACTGGGCCTGTGAAGGCCAACTCTGGGGTGGTAACCTGGCAATGCTGGTCTCGCTCATCGGTACGCCGTGGCTGCCGGACATCGAAGACGGCATTCTGGTGCTGGAAGATATTAACGAACATCCGTTCCGCGTCGAGCGCATGTTATTGCAGCTTTATCATGCCGGGATCCTTGAACGTCAGTCAGCAATCGTGCTGGGCAGTTTTAGCGGTGCGGCACCCAATGATTACGACGCCGGTTACTCCCTTGAAACGATGGTTGATTTCATCCGTTCCCGTCTCGATATCCCGGTTATCACCGGTCTGGATTTTGGCCATGAGCAACAAACCGTAACCCTTGCGCTGGGGGCACATGCGTCCCTGATACATGATGATTCTGGCAGTCGGTTAACAATAAGCGGTCATCCGGTCATAAAGGCATAAAAAAGCCGTTAAACCCCTTAATAAAACGCTGTTGCCGTGGTTAATATGTTAGGGTTTTAGTAACAGCGTTAACATTGAGGTGGGAGTAAGACAACATTGGATGCCGCAGCGATAATCAGCCTTTTCATTCTGGGTTCTGTGCTTGTAACCTGTAGTATATTATTAAGTTCATTTTCATCGCGTCTCGGCATACCTATTCTCGTTATTTTCCTTGCTATCGGCATGCTGGCTGGCATCGATGGCATCGGCGGTATTCCTTTCGATAACTACCCTTTCGCCTACATGGTGAGTAACCTCGCGCTGGCAGTGATCCTGCTGGACGGCGGGATGCGCACTCAGGCGAGCTCGTTCCGCGTCGCCTTAGGGCCGGCGCTGTCGCTCGCGACCGTAGGCGTATTAATCACATCAGGCCTGACCGGGATGATGGCCGCCTGGCTGTTCCATCTCAATATCATGGAAGGCTTGCTGATTGGCGCTATTGTCGGTTCAACCGATGCGGCGGCGGTCTTTTCCCTGCTTGGCGGTAAAGGGCTTAACGAACGTGTTGGCTCCACGCTTGAGATTGAATCCGGCAGTAACGATCCCATGGCAGTGTTTCTCACCATCACGCTGATTGAGATGATCCAGCAGCACGAAAGCGGGCTGAGCTGGATGTTTGCCTGGCATATCCTGCAGCAGTTTGGTCTGGGGATTATTCTTGGCCTCGGCGGCGGCTATCTGCTGCAGCAGATGATCAACCGGATTTCACTTCCCGCCGGGCTTTACCCTCTGCTGGCGCTGAGCGGGGGCATTCTGATTTTTGCCGTTACCACCGCGCTGGATGGCAGCGGCATTCTTGCCGTCTACCTCTGCGGCTTCCTGATGGGTAACCGCCCTATTCGCAACCGTCACGCCATTTTGCAGAACTTCGACGGACTGGCCTGGCTGGCGCAGATTGGCATGTTCCTGGTGCTTGGCCTGCTGGTTACCCCTTCAGACCTGCTGCCTATCGCCGTGCCGGCGCTGATGCTGTCGGCGTGGATGATCTTCTTCGCCCGTCCACTGTCGGTGTTTGCAGGCCTGCTGCCGTTTCGCGGCTTTAACCTGCGCGAGCGTATCTTTATCAGTTGGGTGGGTTTGCGCGGCGCGGTGCCGATTATCCTTGCCGTGTTCCCGATGATGGCGGGTCTGGATAACGCCCGACTGTTCTTCAACGTCGCATTCTTCGTTGTTTTGATTTCACTCCTGTTCCAGGGCACGTCACTCGGCTGGGCGGCGAAAAAGGCAAAAGTGGTGATCCCCCCCGTTGGCTGGCCCGTCTCCCGGGTGGGGCTGGATATTCATCCGGAAAACCCGTGGGAACAGTTTGTGTATCAGCTTAGCGAAGACAAATGGTGCGTGGGCGCGTCGCTGCGCGATCTGCATATGCCCGCCGAAACGCGGATTGCCGCGTTGTTCCGCGACAATGTTCTGCTTCACCCTACCGGCAGCACCCGTCTGCGTGAAGGGGATATTTTGTGCGTGATTGGCCGCGAGCGCGACCTGCCCGCGCTGGGTAAATTGTTCAGCCAGTCGCCACCGGTGGCGCTGGATCAGCGTTTCTTCGGCGATTTTATTCTGGAAGCGAGCGCCAAATTTGCAGATGTTGCCTTGATTTACGGTCTGGATGAAGGGCTGGAGTATCGCGATAAGCAGCAAACGCTGGGGGAAATTATCCAGCAACTGCTTGGCGCAGCACCCGTTGTCGGTGACCAGGTCGAGTTTGCCGGGATGATCTGGACGGTGGCCGAGAAAGAAGATAACGCGGTACGCAAAGTTGGCGTAAGGCCGATGGAAGAAGAGTCAGAGTAGTTTAGGTTTCATGTCTTACTGGCCGGGGAAGGCGTTATCGCCCCCCGGCACATCGCATAGTTACACCGTCACAACCGGTACGCGCGGCGCCAGAGCGCACATCAGCTCATAGCCAACGGTCCCTGCCGCAGCGGCCACATCGTCAATTTTAATTTCATTTCCCCACAGCTCAACCGGTGAACCAATCCCCGCCTGCGGGCACGGCGTGAGGTCTACCGCCAGCATATCCATTGAGACCGTCCCCACGGTACCCGTGCGAACGCCATCCACCCATACCGGCGTGCCGGTCGGAGCGATACGCGGGTAGCCGTCGGCATAGCCTCCCGCCACAATGCCAATTCGCTGTTCGCCTGTCGCCCGGTAACGGCTGCCGTAGCCCACCGTGGAACCGGCCTTCAGCGTTTGTACGCCGATGATTTCGCTGCGAAGAGTCATCACCGGTTTCAGGCCGCTGTTGGCAATATCCTGCCACTGCCCTGACGGTGACGCGCCGTACAGAATGATCCCCGGGCGTACCCAGCTGTAGTGCGCCTCCGGGTGCCACAGCGTGGCCGCCGAGTTAGAGAGCGAGCGCGAACATGCCAGACCTTCAGCCGCCTGCTCAATCCGCACCATCGCCTCGGCGATGCCATCGGGTTTTTCCGCGTCGGCAAAGTGCGCCATCAGCGTCATTTCGCCCACATTCTTGATGCCGCGCAGCTGTTGCCATACCGTATGTACCCGCTCGGGCTGGAAGCCCAGGCGGTTCATGCCGCTGTTCACCTTGAGATAAATGTCGAGCGGAGCATGCAGTCTGGCGTCCTGCAGGGCTTTAACCTGCCAGTTGCTGTGAATGCTGGTGGTCAGCCGGTACTTATCCAGCAACGGTAGATCGTCGGCATGGAAGAACCCTTCCAGCAATAATATAGGGCCTTTCCAGCCACGCTCGCGCAGCAAAATGGCCTCTTCCAGATTCAGTAACGCAAAACCGTCGGTCGCGCTGAGCGCGCTCCAGATGCGGTCAATACCGTGGCCGTAGGCGTTCGCTTTCACCACCGACCAGACGCGTGAACCTGGCGCAGCACGGCGAACAATCTGCAGGTTATCCTTCAGGGCCTGCAAGTCCAGCTGAGCCAGAACAGGACGGGACATGACAACTCCTTAGTTATGCGCGCCGTGCAGGTGCTGTGGACGCGAGGGGGTGAACCCAGATTGATAGCGCGCGGCACTTAAATCGTCAAACGGAATTGCCGGGGTGCGACCGGAAATCAAGTCGCTCAACAGCTGACCTGAGCCACAGGCCATTGTCCAGCCGAGGGTGCCGTGTCCGGTATTCGTCCACAGGTTTTTGAACGGAGTGCGGCCCACAATCGGCGTGCCGTCTGGCGTCATTGGACGCAGACCGGTCCAGAACGTGGCCTGCTCGACAAAACCGCCGCGTGGGAAGAGATCGCCCACGACCATCTCCAGCGTTTCACGACGCGGCTGCAGCAGCTCGGTGTTGAAGCCGACAATCTCCGCCATGCCGCCTACGCGGATACGGTTGTCGAAACGAGTAATGGCGATTTTATAGGTTTCATCCAGAATGGTGGAGACGGGTGCACCGCTGTCCTCTTTCACCGGGATGGTCAGGGAGTACCCCTTCAGCGGATAGACCGGAATGTCCAGAATGCCCTTCAGCATGGCGGTGGAGTAAGAGCCAAAGGCCATGACGTAGGCATCTGCTTTGATCACCTCTTCGCCGCACTTCACGCCGTAGATATTACCGCCTTCCGACAGCAATTTATCGACGGGCGTGTTAAAGCGGAATGTTACCCCTGCCTGCTCGCACATCTGCGCCAGACGCTGGGTAAAGAGCTGACAGTCGCCGGTTTCATCGTTGGGTAAACGCAGGCCGCCCGTCAGTTTGTGGGACACCTCCGCCAGCGCCGGTTCAACCTGTCCCAGCTGACTGGCCTCGAGGAGTTGATACGGAACACCGGCATCTTCCAGCACGGCGATATCGCGGGTGGCGTTTTCGTACTGTTGCGCCGTGCGGAACAGCTGCAGCGTACCGCCCTGACGGCCTTCGTACTCAATGCCGGTGGTGGCGCGCAAGGTTTTCAGGCAGTCACGGCTGTATTCCGCCAGACGCACCATACGCCCTTTGTTTTCCATGTAATGGCGGGTGTCGCAGTTGCGCAGCATCTGCCACATCCACTTAAGCTGGAACTGCGTGCCGTCGAGGCTAATGGCCAGCGGCGCATGGCGCTGGAACATCCATTTAATCGCCTTCAGTGGCACGCCGGGAGCCGCCCACGGTGCCGCATAGCCCGGAGAGATTTGCCCGGCATTCGCCGCGCTGGTTTCCAGCGCAGGGCCTGGCTCACGATCGATAACGGTTACGTCATGCCCCGCCTGACTTAAATACCAGGCGCTGGTTACGCCAACCACACCACTTCCCAGTATGACAACACGCATAGACACTCCATAATGTGCAAAAGAACAATCTTCTAATTACAGATTGATAACCTAGTTGAAAATATTATTCAACATACGACTTTTTTATGGTGACTTATCTCACATCTTCCCCTACTGGCGGGGAAAGGACTAATTTGGTATCTCCTGCTGCGCGTTATTTTTAACCAGCATAAAACTCTGCATGGACCGCTTTTTTTACCGTATTGAAAACGGGAAATCGTAAAGAAAAAATTTCTGCTCCAGCACGCTTTTTAACACGTTGATCTATGCTTGAAAGGAGGCTCTCCAGACAGAGAGAGCACCCACAACGAGGGCGCGCTAATGGCTACTATTGATTCCCTGAACAAGGACAACACACGTCTCAGCGATGGACCCGACTGGACCTTTGAGTTGCTGGATGTCTACCTCGCTGAAATCGACCGGGTAGCAAAACTCTATCGCCTGGATACCTATCCTCACCAGATTGAAGTCATAACCTCCGAACAGATGATGGATGCCTATTCCAGCGTCGGGATGCCGATCAATTATCCGCATTGGTCGTTTGGTAAAAAATTTATTGAAACGGAACGGCTGTATAAACACGGCCAGCAGGGGCTGGCGTATGAAATCGTCATCAACTCCAACCCGTGTATCGCTTACCTGATGGAAGAGAACACCATTACCATGCAGGCGCTGGTGATGGCGCATGCCTGCTACGGGCACAACTCTTTCTTCAAGAATAACTATCTTTTCCGCAGCTGGACGGACGCCAGCTCGATCGTCGATTACCTGATCTTCGCCCGTAAATACATTACCGACTGCGAAGAGCGCTACGGCGTCGATGAAGTGGAGAAACTGCTCGACTCCTGCCATGCGCTGATGAACTACGGCGTAGACCGTTACAAACGGCCGCAGAAAATTTCCCTGCAGGAGGAGAAAGCCCGGCAGAAAAGCCGCGAGGAGTATCTGCAAAGCCAGGTGAATATGCTGTGGCGCACCTTGCCTAAGCGTGAAGAAGAGAAAGCTGTCGCTGAGGCGCGCCGCTACCCGTCTGAGCCACAGGAAAACCTGCTCTACTTTATGGAGAAGAACGCGCCGCTGCTGGAGTCATGGCAGCGTGAGATCCTGCGCATTGTGCGTAAGGTCAGCCAGTACTTCTATCCGCAAAAACAGACGCAGGTGATGAACGAAGGCTGGGCGACATTCTGGCATTACACCATCCTCAACCATCTGTATGACGAGGGGAAAGTCACCGAACGGTTTATGATGGAATTCCTCCACAGCCATACCAACGTGGTGTTCCAGCCGCCTTACAACAGCCCGTGGTACAGCGGCATCAACCCGTATGCCCTCGGCTTTGCGATGTTCCAGGACATCAAACGTATCTGTCAGTCGCCAACGGAAGAGGACAAATACTGGTTCCCGGATATTGCCGGTTCGGACTGGCTGGAAACGCTGCATTTTGCGATGCGCGATTTCAAGGATGAGAGCTTTATTAGCCAGTTTATGTCGCCGAAGATCATGCGCGATTTCCGCTTCTTCACCGTGCTGGATGATGACCGTAACAACTTCCTGGAAATTTCAGCGATTCATAACGAAGAGGGATACCGGGAGATCCGCTCTCGCCTCTCTTCCCAGTACAACCTGAGCAATCTTGAACCCAATATTCAGGTATGGAACGTGGATCTCCGCGGTGACCGCTCTCTGACGCTGCGCTACATCCCGCACAACCGTGCCCCGCTGGATAAAGGGCGCAAAGAGGTGCTGAAGCATGTGCATCGCCTGTGGGGCTTTGACGTGCTGCTGGAGCAGCAGAATGAAGACGGTAGCGTGGAGCTGCTGGAGCGCTGCCCGACGCGGATGAATACGCTGTAGTGCCTGCCTGAACCGAAACGCCCGCGTCAGGGCGAAAAAAAACCTCTCAGCTGAGAGGTTTTTTCTTTTAGCGGGTCTGGATGGCCAGGTCACCCGGCAGCGTTTTTTGCATCCGGTGCCAGATTTCACCGGAGTCGCGGCCGTAGCGGCGCACGGTTTCATACACCTGATCGTGCTGACCGGTGGAACAGAGCTCGCTCAGCTTGTGGTAAAAGCCCAGCGCCAGACTGCGGGCTTCCGGATTGGCAAAGTAGTGACGACCGATACGGGTATAGAGCCCTTTCATGCCGTTAAGGATGAGGCCGTAAATCGGGTTACCGGAGGCAAACGCCAGGCCGCGGAAGATGTTGTAATCAAGGGTAGCAAACGCATCCGCATGATCTTCCACCTGGTTGGCGCTGGCCAGAACCTGGAGCGCATCTTCCGGGTGCTGACGGAAAGCCGTACGAATAAAGATGGTGGCGATATTGGTACGCACGGAGAGCAGATTATCAATCAGCTGCGGCACGCTTTCATGATCGAGGCGCGCCAGCGTTTCAAGAATATTCAGCCCGGAGGTTTCCCAGAAATTGTTTACTTTTGTTGGCTTGCCATGCTGAATCGTCAACCACCCATCACGCGCCAGTCGCTGGAGCACTTCCCGAAGCGTGGTGCGAGTGACGCCAATCAGTTCAGAGAGTTCGCGTTCAGCCGGAAGAATGGACCCTGCAGGGAAACGATTATTCCAGATGCTTTCAATGATGTACTCTTCCGCGAAACCCGCTGGGCTCTGCGCCTTAATGACCATAGTGAGATTTCCATTACACAGCTTTAGCAAATTGCACTCATCATACCAGAGGCTCGCAGAGGCAGATAGCGCAGCAGTGAGAGAAAAGAGGGATCGCCGTTTCATTTTTATGAAATTTACATTGCAGCCGAATCCCCCTCCAGGCCGTGATTTTTGCGTATACTGATGTTTTGTTTTACTTCACGGGGAAGAACGTCTGTCGTGGAAATTTCTTTTGGGCGCGCGTTGTGGCGCAATTTTTTAGGCCAGTCTCCCGACTGGTACAAGCTGATACTTCTGGTGTTCCTGGTTGTTAATCCTCTCATCTTTATTGTGCACCCGTTTATTGCCGGGTGGCTGCTGGTCGCGGAGTTTATCTTCACCCTGGCCATGGCGCTGAAGTGCTATCCCCTGCTGCCTGGCGGTTTGCTGGCCATTGAAGCGGTTGTCATTGGGATGACCAGCGCCGAGCATGTAAAAGCAGAACTGGCCTCAAACCTTGAAGTGCTTCTGCTGCTGATGTTTATGGTGGCCGGCATCTACTTTATGAAACAGCTGCTGCTGTTTATTTTTACCCGCCTGCTGCTGAGCATTCCTTCAAAAACGCTTTTGTCGCTGGCTTTCTGCGTGGCTGCAGCATTTCTTTCAGCCTTCCTGGATGCGCTGACGGTGGTCGCCGTGGTGATAAGCGTCGCGGTCGGGTTTTATGGTATTTATCACCGGGTGGCCTCTTCACGTCCCGGCGATGACCTGCTTGATGACAGCCAGGTCGATAATGACCACCGCGAGGTGCTGGAACAGTTCCGCGCCTTCCTGCGCAGCCTGATGATGCATGCCGGCGTCGGGACCGCCCTGGGCGGCGTGATGACGATGGTGGGTGAACCGCAAAACCTGATTATTGCTAAAGCTGCGGGCTGGCATTTCGGTGATTTCTTCCTGCGAATGGCACCGGTGAGCATACCGGTTCTGGTGTGCGGTCTGGCGACCTGTGTAGTCGTGGAGAAATTCAGCCTCTTTGGCTATGGTGCGCATATTCCGGCGCCCGTGCGTCAGGAGCTGCAGAAATTCGACCAGCAAAGCCGTAGCCAGCGGACACGGCAGGAGACGCTACGTCTTATTGCACAGGGCGTCATTGGCGTCTGGCTTATCGCCGCGCTGGCGTTTCATCTTGCCGAAGTCGGTTTAATTGGCCTGTCGGTGATTATTCTCGCCACCAGTTTTACCGGCGTGACGGATGAGCATGCGATCGGCAAAGCCTTTACGGAAGCCCTGCCCTTTACCGCCCTGCTGGCCGTCTTTTTTGCGGTCGTCGCGGTGATCATCGACCAGAAGCTTTTCGCGCCGATCATTACCTTTGTCTTGCAGGCGGCACCGGATGCTCAGCTTTCGCTGTTTTATCTGTTTAACGGGCTGCTGTCGTCTATCTCGGATAACGTGTTTGTTGGCACGGTCTACATCAACGAGGCCAAAACGGCCATGGAGCAAGGCGTCATCAGCGCCGGACAGTTCGAACTGCTGGCGGTGGCAATTAACACCGGGACCAACCTGCCGTCGGTGGCGACGCCCAACGGTCAGGCGGCGTTCCTGTTCCTGCTGACCTCTGCGCTGGCTCCACTCATACGTCTTTCTTATGGGCGAATGGTCTGGATGGCGCTTCCCTATACGCTGGTGCTCACGCTTGTAGGATTGCTTTGCGTCAAAATTACCCTTATTCCCTGTACGCAATGGTTGATACAAGCGGGTATACTTGCCGCGCAGTAAACCTGATATATCGGGCAGCTTGCTGCCCGTTTACCTTTTCGCACGATAAACATCCAATTACGTTTTATTTCGTCAGGTACAGGTGGCGCGAAAAACGAATTCGTTTACACTGCGCTTTCTAAGCATGTTCCAGGGAAATGATTATGTTGAGATTTTTAAACCAGTGCTCTCGCGGTCGCGGAGCGTGGTTGTTAATGGCCCTGACCGCCTTTGCGCTGGAAATGGTCGCGCTGTGGTTCCAGCATGTGATGGGACTTCAGCCTTGCGTACTCTGTATTTACGAACGCTGTGCATTGTTCGGCATTATGGGTGCGGGTCTGGTGGGTGCGATTGCCCCTAAATCGCCGTTACGCTATGCCGCAATTGCCATCTGGCTGTACAGCGCCTGGAAAGGTATTGAGCTCTCCTGGCAGCACACCATGATGCAACTGCATCCGTCACCTTTTATGACCTGTGATTTCGCCGCCCGCTTCCCGAGCTGGCTGCCGCTTGATAAGTGGCTGCCGCAGGTGTTTGTTGCTTCCGGTGACTGCTCTGTGCGCCAGTGGGAATTCCTGAGCCTTGAGATGCCGCAGTGGCTGGTGGGGATTTTTGTGGCCTACTTCATTGTGGCGCTGCTGGTGCTCATCGCACAACCGTTCAAACCCAAGAAACGCGACCTGTTTGGCAGGTAAAAAAACCCGCCTCGGCGGGTTTTTTCTTATCCACGGTTGGGATGATTCATGATGTGATCTTCCCAGTCCTGCACCTCTGACTCTTTCACCGCAATATGACGCACAGAGATTCGTTCACCGTGCATCGCCGCTTTGGAGCCCGTCAGCAGCGGGTGCCATTTTGGCAGGTCTTTGCCTTCCGCCAGCAGACGATAGGCGCAGGTATGCGGCAGCCATTCGAAGGTGGGCAGGTTCTCACGGGTTAGCTTGATGCAATCCGGCTCGTACTCGAAGCGACGCTCATAGTTGCGACACTGGCAGGTTTTGATGTTCAGCTGCTTGCAGGCAACGTTGGTGAAATAGATTTCGTCCGAATCTTCATCCATCAGTTTATGCAGGCAGCACTGCCCGCAACCGTCACACAACGATTCCCACTCCACGTCTGTCATTTGGTCGAGAGTTTTGCTTTGCCAGAAAGGAATGTTGTTCATCAGGATGTCCACACGTCAAAAGAGAGCGCACCTTATAACGAGTCTGGCACGTTGTTGCAAGTTTTGCCGCCCTCTTCAGGCGGCAAGATGCTTTTACAGCACGCGAGTTTTCAGTGACAGGCCGTTAAAACTGACGTCCAGTTCGTCACCGGCCTGCAGCGGGCCGACACCTTCTGGCGTACCGGTGAGGATCACATCGCCCGGTTTCAGGGTAAAGAAGCGGCTCATGTAGGCAATCAGCGGCACAATTTTATGGATCATATCTGCCGTGGTGCCCTGCTGGCGGATCTCGCCGTTAACCTTCAGGCTAAGCGCGGTGTTCTGCGGATCGTCGGTAAATTCACTTACCGGAATAAAACCGGAGATCGGGCAAGCGTTATCAAACCCTTTGGCCTTTTCCCACGGCTGCCCCGCTTTCTTCATTTTGCCCTGAACATCACGCAGGGTCAGGTCGAGCGCGACACCGTATCCGGCAATCGCCTTTTGCACATGCTCTTCGGAGGCCTGACGCAGCGTCGCGCCAATCAGCACGGCCAGCTCCACTTCATGATGCACCGACCCCAACCCCTGCGGCAGCGCCAGCGGCTGGCGAATGTCGCACAGCGCGGTTTCTGGCTTGATGAACAGGACCGGCTCGTCTGGCGTCGCGCTGCCCATCTCCTGAATATGTTTGGCATAGTTACTGCCTACGCAGACCACTTTGCTGACGGGATAATCCAGTAATGCACCTTGCCAGTTATGATGTTGATACATGTACGACCCCTAAACGGTTGATGTGTTAACCCCGAAAACAGCCGGGACTATTTTTTCCCGTTCACCTCAAGATGCTGTTTTAATAAATTCTCGGGTGGTGGCGGGAGCTGTAAATAATAGCCTTGCTCCGCTAATGCGGTTTTCACTTTTTCCAGATCGGCGTTGACCAGTTTCTTACGGCCATCCAGCGGCAGCAGCATCGCCAGCTGAGGTCGGCCAAAGTTCTTCATTAATTCTTCAGGTACGCGCGAAAAATCGTCTTTCTTTTCGACATAAAGATAGGTCTGGTCACGACTTGTACTTCTGTAGATCACACAAAACATGTTTTTACTCTGAATTAATGGGTGGTTGCTTGCCTCAATATACTCCTGACTATAACATGCCTGATACTCTTCGGAATATCGCAACGGCGGTGTTGCGGTTAATAGCAAATTGAGTAAGGCCAGGATGTCAAACACGCCAATCGAGCTTAAAGGCAGTAGCTTCACCTTATCAGTGGTACATTTGCATGATGCAAAACCCGAGGTTATTCGTCAGGCGTTAGAAGACAAAATTGCGCAGGCTCCCGCTTTTCTGAAACATGCCCCCGTCGTCGTGAATGTCAGTGGTCTGGATGCACCGGTTAACTGGAAACTTCTCCAGCAAGCCGTGGCCGCGACCGGGCTGCGTATCGTCGGTATCAGCGGCTGCAAAGATGCTGAGCTAAAAGCAGAAATTGACCGGGCGGGTCTGCCCATTCTGACCGAAGGCAAAGAAAAAGCCGCGCGTCCTGCCCCAGCGGCAGTCCAAACGCCCCCTCCTCCGGTGCAAAACGTTACACCTGTCACAAAAACGCGATTGATTGATGTGCCGGTTCGTTCCGGTCAGCGCATTTATGCACCAAACTGTGATCTGATTGTTACAAGCCACGTCAGCGCTGGCGCAGAGCTGATTGCAGATGGCAATATTCACGTATACGGTATGATGCGTGGGCGTGCGCTCGCGGGTGCAAGTGGTGACAGGGATGCGCAAATATTTTGTACTCATCTGACGGCGGAACTGGTGTCCATCGCAGGTGAATATTGGCTGAGCGACAAGATCCCAGCCGAATTTTATGGCAAAGCGGCTCGTCTGCGACTGGCAGACGACGCGTTGACCGTTCAACCGTTGAATTGATCCCTTTTTAACAAGGAATTTCTATGGCACGCATTATTGTTGTTACTTCGGGTAAAGGAGGCGTTGGCAAGACCACCTCCAGCGCGGCCATCGCTACTGGTTTGGCCCAGAAGGGAAAGAAAACCGTCGTTATCGATTTCGATATCGGTCTGCGTAACCTCGACCTGATCATGGGATGCGAGCGTCGCGTGGTCTATGACTTCGTGAACGTCATTCAGGGCGACGCCACACTGAACCAGGCGCTGATTAAAGACAAGCGCACCGAAAACCTCTACATCCTTCCGGCTTCTCAGACGCGTGATAAAGACGCCCTGACCCGTGAAGGCGTGGAAAAGGTGCTCGACGAGCTGAAAAAAATGGAGTTTGACTTCGTTGTCTGTGACTCCCCTGCCGGCATCGAAACGGGCGCCCTGATGGCACTCTACTTCGCTGATGAAGCCATCATCACCACCAACCCTGAAGTCTCATCCGTGCGTGACTCGGACCGTATTCTGGGGATCCTCGCCTCCAAATCGCGTCGTGCGGAAAATGGCGAAGAACCCATTAAAGAGCACCTTCTGCTGACCCGCTATAACCCGGGTCGCGTGAACAAAGGTGACATGCTTAGCATGGAAGACGTGCTGGAGATCCTGCGCATCAAACTGGTCGGCGTGATCCCGGAAGATCAATCCGTATTGCGCGCCTCTAACCAGGGCGAGCCAGTGATCCTGGATACAATGGCAGATGCAGGTAAAGCGTACGCGGATACCGTTGACCGTCTGCTGGGAGAAGAACGTCCTTTCCGCTTCATTGAAGAAGAGAAGAAAGGTTTCCTCAAACGCCTGTTCGGAGGATAAGTTATGGCATTACTGGACTTTTTTCTCTCGCGGAAAAAGAACACCGCCAACATCGCAAAAGAACGACTGCAAATCATCGTTGCGGAGCGTCGTCGTAGTGACGCCGAGCCACACTACCTGCCGCAGCTGCGTAAGGACATCCTGGAAGTGATCTGTAAGTATGTGCAGATTGACCCGGAGATGGTCACGGTGCAGCTGGAGCAAAAAGACGGGGATATTTCGATTCTGGAGCTGAACGTTACGCTCCCGGAAGCCGAAGAGTCACGTCCGTAGTTCGGGATTGTGTATCCCCGGTAAGCGTATGCCGCCGGGGAAATGTGCCGGGCATGTCAGCATGACCCGGCATTTTCATTATCGCGGATAACCTTCCAGCACAGTATTCAGGCGATCGGCCATCAATTCCCCGCGCCAGCCCGCCATCATTTCCGGCAAACCATTCTGAGGTTTCAGCTTCCAGTGCCAGTTCAGCAGCTGGTTAATCTGACGGCGTGACGCCAGCAGTTCCGCGCCCAGTTTGCTTTGCGTCGCGACGTCCTGCACCAGCGCTTTGATATCCTTGAACGCCTTGCGATAGCCCGGCATATCCATCAGATTCAGCAGTGGCTCCGGCAGTGCTTCGTCCGGCATTTCCTGCGCTTTTGCCACCAGCGCAAGCAGGGTTTTACCGTGGAAACGGATCTCGCTGCCGGAAAGCCCGATGCTGTCCAGTTCGCCCATGCTGCCCGGCATATACCGCGCGACCGCCCAGAGGTGTTCTTCGCGTACCACAAAGTTAACGGCCAGATCGCGCTCGCGTGCTTTACGCAAACGCCAGTCCGCTAACAGCTGCAGACACGCCAGCTGACGCGTACGCAGCTGCCAGGCGTTACTGATATCGCGCCAGGCCTCTTTCGGATCAACCAC
Organism: Enterobacter sp. J49; assembly: GCF_002148625.1. Classification (NCBI taxonomy): domain Bacteria; kingdom Pseudomonadati; phylum Pseudomonadota; class Gammaproteobacteria; order Enterobacterales; family Enterobacteriaceae; genus Enterobacter; species Enterobacter sp. J49. The sequence continues at coordinate 724,900 of NZ_MWPY01000037.1, read as the reverse complement.
TTCCTGACGACGCTGCTGCGTCATTCGGCACTCATCCAGCGCGGCGGGCAACCAACCTGACGCTTCCGCCTCTTTCATCAGCTGGCCGGCAATCGGCAGGAGGTAAAACACGTCTGCCGCCGCGTATTCCAGTTGACGCTCGGTTAATGGGCGTGCCAGCCAGTCGGTGCGGGATTCGCTTTTATCCAGCGTCAGGCCCGTATACTCCTCAACCATGGCGGCAAAGCCCCATGAGAGCGGTCGATTACTGAAGGCCGCGAGGATCTGTGTATCAATCAACGGTTGTGGCATGACGCCAAAAGTATTCAAAAAGACTTCCAGATCTTCACTGCCTGCGTGCAGGTATTTCGTTACCGCAGTATCGAGCAGCAGGTCACGCATCGGCGTCCAGTCGGTAATGCCGAGCGGGTCGATCAGCGACACGTGTTTACCGTCGTACATCTGAATCAACCCCAGCTGCGGATAGTAGGTCCGGGTGCGGACAAACTCGGTATCCAGGGCAATGGCAGGAAAGTCGCGCGTCACTTCGCACAGCGAAGCCAGCTCGTCGTTGGTCGTGATCATCTGGTAATTCAAAACGGATTCTCTTTTGTTTGCGCCCATAAAAAACGCCGGCTTAACCGGCGTCTGGGCGATTAGCGTGAAGCTCAGGCCTTATTGTCTACTTTGCCACGGGCTTCGTCACGTAATTCTCGTCGTAATATCTTTCCGACATTCGATTTCGGCAGTTCCTCGCGAAACTCAACCAGCTTCGGCACCTTGTAGCCGGTCAGTTGACGACGACAGAAGGTGATCAGCGCCTCCTCCGTAAGAGAAGGATCTTTTTTGACCACAAAAATCTTCACCGCCTCGCCGCTGCTCCCGGAAGGGACGCCTACGGCAGCCACTTCGAGCACGCCGCTGTGCTGCATCACCACATCTTCGATTTCATTCGGGTAGACGTTGAAACCGGAAACCAGGATCATGTCTTTCTTACGATCGACGATACGCAGGAAGCCCTCTTCATCCATCACGGCGATATCACCGGTGTGCAGCCAGCCGTCTTTGATAATTTCATCGGTCGCATCGGGACGTTGCCAGTAGCCCAGCATCACCTGCGGCCCTTTGACACAGAGTTCGCCCGGTTCACCTGGCGCCACTTCGTTATCGTCATCATCAACCAGTTTGGCTTCCGTCGACGGAACCGGCAGGCCAATGCTTCCGCTGTGATAGTCGATATCGTGCGGGTTCACACTGACCAGCGGGGCGCACTCCGTCAGGCCATAGCCTTCCAGTAAATACTGACCCGTCAGTTTCATCCAGCGTTCGGCAACGGCCTGTTGAACCGGCATACCGCCACCCGCAGAGAGGTGCAGCGTGGAGAAATCGAGCTTCTGGAACTCTTTGTTGTTGAGCAGCGCGTTAAACAGCGTATTCACCCCGGTCATGGCGGTGAACGGATATTTCGCCAGCTCTTTCACCAGCCCCGGAATATCTCGCGGGTTCGTGATCAATACGTTTTGACCGCCCAGCTCAATAAACAGCAGACAGTTCATGGTCAGCGCGAAGATGTGATAAAGCGGAAGCGCGGTGATCACCAACTCTTTTCCGTGGTGCAGCAACGGTCCGTAGGTGGCATTCACCTGCTCGAGGTTTGCCAGCATGTTACGGTGGGTCAGCATGGCGCCTTTAGCCACACCCGTTGTGCCGCCGGTGTACTGCAGAAACGCGAGGTCTTCTGATACCACTTCCGGTTTAACGTATTGCATGCGGTAGCCCGCCTGCAGCGCACTGCGGAAAGAGATCGCGTCCGGCAGGTGGTATTTCGGCACCAGACGTTTGATGTATTTGACGACAAAGTTAACCAGTGTCCCTTTGGCGGTAGAGAGTTGATCCCCCATACGCGTCAGGATGACGTGTTTGACCTGGGTTTTGTCGACCACTTTTTCCAGCGTGTGGGCAAAGTTAGAGACAATCACAATGGCGGCGGCACCGCTGTCGTTGAGCTGATGCTCCAGCTCCCGCGGCGTATACAGCGGGTTAACGTTGACAACAATCATCCCAGCACGCAGGACACCGAACAGCGCCACCGGGTATTGCAGCAGGTTCGGCATCATCAGCGCGACGCGGTCCCCTTTTTGCAGCCCCAGCCCTTCCTGCAGATAGGCGGCGAACGCCCGACTACGCTCCTCAAGTTTACGGAACGTCATGACCTCGCCCATATTCACAAAAGCAGGCTGGTCTGCGTAACGCCTCACCGAGTGTTCAAACAATTCAACCAGGGATTGATAACGGTCAGGATTGATCTCGGCAGGAACATCTGCGGGATAACGGTTAAGCCAAACCTTCTTCAATGCATCACCTCTGAAATGAGTGTTCGTCGTCATCACAACCCCGATAATAAACAGTTTGTTAACATTATATTAACTCAGCGTACCAGTTTATTAATTGTTCAGATTTAAGGTTGCGAAGCGCGTCACTCTTTTTTTTCGTTTTGTTCGTAAAAAACAGAGACAGCGGCTGAGCCGCTGTCTCTTTTCTAGCAATTACAGGGAGTTACTCAGTAACGATTGTCTGAACCTGTGCAGGCCCCGGGTTATACCAGCCCCAGCCCGGGTAGCCATACCGATAAGGATGTGGACCCCACATCCACGGATCCATCGGCTGAGGTGGCATGATGACCTGCTGTGTCAGCCGCCAGCGCTTATACCCGTTGACCTGCATGGTCATAAATTTATACGGCGTGTTGCCGACTTTGCCCTCTACCGAACCGGTAATCGGGCCGACGACGGTGACCAGCTGTCCGCGAAAATCGACCGGGTCGAGAAAACCGCCAACGTCGGCATAAATACGCCCGCGGGAAGGTTCGCCAAGGATCGGCCGCGCACCGCTATCCAGCGGAACGGTGGCAATCTCCAGACGGGTTTTCCCCTGCTGGTTTTGCACCTCGATAACCTTGCCGCCAAAGCGCGCTTCCTGGCCGACGTAAAGCTCAGGCGCATTCATCACGCGAACCAGATCCTGCTGTGGCGTGGGGCTGCTGCCCTTAATCGCATCAGGAACGGAAACGCATCCGCTCAGTGCTATGGCCACTGCGCCTGCCATAAAAAGGCGTACAACTTTAGTCTGAACCGCCATGATGCGACTCCTTTTTCTCAGTTCCTGTTACTGAGATTCATTCCCGGCCTGGAAGTTTCTTCCACGCGACGGTGTTTCGCAAATAAACCGGCTCCGCATGTTCAACGGCCACGGTTTTGCCCGCCTCAAGCAGTTGACAGGCGATGGGAAGCATATCCTCTGCGGCGGGTAGAAGCATGTTGCCGTCTGTCAGCGTGATCCCGGTGCCGTTAGCCATCTCTGGCCATGCCGGCCAGCCGGTGCCTACTGTCGCCCACTCGCCGGACAGCTGTTTCAGCCGCTCGGTCACCGCTTCCGGCTTGAGGACAGCCTCGGTCTCTTCACCGTGCCAGATGCCGTTTTCATCGCGGGTGTATTCTGCCCAGTAAACTTCTCCCATTCGGGCGTCAATGGCCGCCAGAACGCGCGTTGCCCCGGTCATGCGCCATGCGCCCTGCGCCATGGTTGCCAGCGTGGAAACACCGATCATCGGCAGTTCTGCGCCCAGCGCCAGCCCCTGCGCAATGCCAATTCCAATGCGTACGCCCGTAAAGCTGCCGGGGCCACGGCCAAAGGCCAGTGCGTCGAGGTTGGTTAAGGTGGTGTTGCCCCGGGTTAAAATCTCTTTAACCAGAGGCAGAATGCGTTGGGTGTGTTCTCGTGGGCACTCTTCGAAATGAGCAGAGATAGCACCGTCGTTCAACAGAGCAACAGAACAGGCCTCTGTCGCGGTATCAATAGCCAGAATTCGCATCAGTCGTCGCGCTCTCGCAATGGTCAGTCACAAAATGGCGCGCATCTTAGCATACTCACGGGCAAATTACTCCGCCGTTGGGTTTGCCAGGAAGCGAACCGCGCGTTTAATGTCCCGCGTGCGCGGCGCGGGTGGCAAGCTGGCAAGGAAGGTCGCACCGTAAGGGCGCATCACCAGCCGGTTATCGCATATGACCAGCACGCCGCGGTCGTCTGTGTCGCGAATCAGGCGTCCTACCCCTTGTTTAAGGGTGATCACCGCGTCCGGTAGCTGGACCTCATCAAAAGGATCGCCGCCGCGCAAACGGCAGTCTTCCATACGTGCCTTCAGCAGCGGATCGTCCGGTGAGGTAAACGGCAGTTTATCGATGATCACCAGCGACAGGGTATCTCCCCGCACGTCCACCCCTTCCCAGAAGCTGCTGGTGGCTACCAGCAGGGCGTTACCGGCACTGACAAACTGCTGTAACAGTTGCCCTTTGCTGGTCTCGCCCTGAAGCAGAACCGGCAAAGTCATGGTGGCGCGGAACTGCTCCGCCAGATCGCGCATCATCGCGTGGGAGGTGCAGAGCATAAAACAGCGGCCGTTGTTGGCCTCGATCATCGGCCTGAGCATTGCCGCCAGCAGGCGCGCCGCACCGGGCTGGTTAGGCAGAGGCAGATTACGCGGAACGCAGAGCAACGCCTGTTTTTCATAATCAAACGGGCTGGGCAGCAGCAGCGACTCCGCCTGTTCAATCCCCAGACGCCCGGTAAAGTGGTGTAGATCGTCATTCACCGAAAGGGTTGCCGACGTGAAGATCCAGCTTCCCGGTTTTTGCGCCATCACCTCTTTGAATTTATCCGCTACCGTCAGCGGCGTCAGGGCCAGCGTGAAATGGCGGGAGGTGCATTCATACCAGTAGCTGAACCCCGGCTGGTTTATCTCTTTCAGCCGTTTGAGGCGTGCCCGATAGAGCGTGGCGCGCTCAAAGGCGGCATCCAGCAGTGCGGAACGGCCGAGCGATAGTTTCGCCACGTCGTAACAAAGCTCAAGGGCATCATCGAGCAGCAACAGCGCGCGCTGGATATTTTTGTCTGCCAGCAGCTCACGCAGATTACCGCGATAGCCTGGCTCACCCAGTTGCAGGCGAAAATCCTGCGCACTTTGCGCCAGGCGGTCAGCACACTTCTGCAGCTGTTGGGTATCTTTTAACTCGGTGCGGTAGGCAATGGTGAAATCTTTCGCTAAGTCCTGCAGCTGGCGGCTGGAGAGCGACTGGCCAAAATACTGGCTGGCGATGTCAGGAAGCTGGTGGGCTTCATCGAAGATCATTACGTCCGCTTCCGGGATCAGTTCGCCAAAGCCGCTATCTTTAACCACCATATCGGCAAGGAAGAGATGGTGGTTGACCACCACGACATCCGCGTCCATGGCGGTTTTACGCGCTTTTACCACAAAACAATCTTTATACAGCGGGCAGTCGCTCCCCAGGCAGTTGTCGTTGGTACTGGTGACCAGCGGCCAGGCGGGAGAGTCTTCCGGCACGCTCGCGCAGGTGCTGATATCCCCCTCCTCCGTCTGATTGGCCCAGGCGCGAAGAATAATGACATCGCTGAGCGTCTGCACCGGCAGATCGCCGCCCGCCAGCGCCTGCTGCTCAAGCCGTTCAAGGCAGAGGTAGTTGGAGCGGCCTTTCAGCAACGCCAGGCGGCCTTTATACTTCAGGGCGTTGGCGACCGTGGGCAGATCGCGGCTGTAAAGCTGGTCCTGCAGCGCTTTAGACCCGGTGGAGATGATCACTTTCTTTTTAGCCCGCAGCGCTGGCGCCAGGTAGGCATAGGTTTTGCCCGTGCCGGTACCGGCTTCCACCACCAGCGGCTGCGCGGTGTCGATTGCGCGGGCCACGGCATGCGCCATCTGCCGCTGGGGTTCACGCGGTTTAAAACCGGGAATCGCCTGTGCTAACTGACCTTCTGGGGAAAAATCGTCTGCCACGTTGCTCTCTCACTGTATTTTTGCACAGGGATTATGTCAGCCCATCCTCTCCAGTGCCACCCCAAATAGTGACGAGGGGAACACAATATGGCAGTCTTGCCGACTGACATGAAAATAACGAGGAAACGTTTATGACAATTGTGCGCATTGATGCCGAAGCACGCTGGTCTGATGTGGTCATCCATAACCAGACGCTCTACTACACCGGTGTACCGGAAAATCTCGACGCAGATGCCTTCGAACAGACGGCGAATACGCTGGCGCAGATTGACGCCGTGCTGGAAAAGCAAGGCAGCGACAAATCACGCATTCTGGATGCGACCATTTTTCTTGCCAGTAAAGACGATTTTGCGGCGATGAATAAAGCCTGGGATGCCTGGGTTGTGGCGGGACATGCGCCCGTACGGTGTACCGTACAGGCGACGCTGATGAAGCCGGAATACAAAGTCGAAATTAAGATTATCGCGGCGGTTTAAGCCGGATTACTCCTCTTCATCATCCTCAAAACGCGCCACGATCCGCTCGCCGGTGTGGGTGGCGCGAAGTTCATTAGCAACTTGCGTGATCGCCTGTCCGCTGCTCATCCCCTGGGACATCAGTTCCTGAATACGCTCAACCGCTTTCTGCTGCTGGTCATGGCTCAGAGAAGGTAAACCTGCAAACATTGTCAACTCCTGCTAAATTATCCGCGCTAATTATTTCACGCTGCCCGGTAGTATGCCACACATGAACCCGTTACCCCCTACAGTCATTTCATTACCCTGGCGTTCAGACGCCGCGGAATTCTGGTTTGCCCGCCTCAGCCATCTTCCTTTTGCGATGTTGCTGCACTCCGGATATGCGGATCATCCCTACAGCCGCTTTGATATTCTGGTTGCCGACCCTCTGCAGACCCTAATTACACAAGGGAATGTGACTACGACGGGCGAAACGCAGTCAACGGACGATCCGCTGTCATTACTTCAGCAGGCGCTGGACGCGCTGGGCTTAACCGTTCCGCAAAATCCCGACCTTCCCTTCCAGGGAGGTGCGCTGGGCTTGTTCGGCTATGATTTAGGTCGCCGCTTCGAAACCTTGCCGGAGACTGCGCAGGACGACATTCCGCTGCCGGATATGGCGGTGGGGCTTTACGACTGGGCAATAATCGTCGATCACCACAAGCAGGCGGTCTCTCTGCTCAGCCATCAGGATGTGTCCGCCCGGCTTGCCTGGCTTGAGGCACAGGTCCCCGTCGCAACAGCGGATTTCCACCTGACCTCTGCGTGGCGCGCCAACATGACCGCGCAGGAGTACGCCGCGAAGTTTGAGCGGGTTCAGGGCTATCTGCAGAGCGGTGATTGCTATCAGGTCAACCTTGCTCAGCGTTTTCAGGCAACCTGTGAAGGCGATGAGTGGCAGGCATTTACCCGCCTCAACGCCAGTAACCGGGCACCGTTCAGTGCATTTCTGCGCCTGGAACAGGGCGCTATCCTGAGCCTCTCGCCCGAGCGTTTTATTCATCTTGCCGATGGCACTATTCAGACGCGACCGATTAAAGGCACGCTTCCCCGCCTGGCCGATCCTGTTGCCGACCGCCAGCAGGCGGAAAAACTGGCGGCCTCGTTAAAAGATCGCGCTGAAAACCTGATGATTGTCGACCTCATGCGTAACGACATTGGCCGGGTCGCTGTACCGGGAAGCGTGCGTGTCCCTGAACTGTTTGTCGTCGAGCCGTTCCCCGCGGTGCATCACCTGGTCAGCACCATTACCGCGCAACTGCCCGCCTCGCGCACGGCCTGCGATCTGCTTCGCGCCGCGTTCCCGGGAGGCTCGATAACCGGCGCGCCTAAAGTGCGGGCAATGCAAATAATCGATGAGCTGGAACCGCATCGTCGAAACGCCTGGTGCGGCAGCATTGGCTATATCAGTCTCTGCGGTACGCTGGATACCAGCATCACCATTCGAACGCTGACCGCCTGTAAGGGGAATCTGTACTGTTCCGCAGGGGGCGGAATTGTGGCTGATAGCCAGGTCGATGCGGAATATCAGGAAACCTTTGATAAAGTTAACCGTATTCTGAAACAACTGGAGTAATGACGGGTGGAAAAAGAGAACCTGACGCTGGATGATTTTCTGTCGCGCTTTCAGCTTTTGCGGCCCAACATGAGCCGCGAAGCCCTGAATCAACGTCAGGCAGCGGTGTTGATCCCGGTGGTCCGTCGTGAGCAGCCGGGTCTGCTGCTCACCCAGCGTTCGCCACATTTACGTAAGCACGCCGGTCAGGTCGCCTTTCCGGGTGGTGCCGTGGACAGTTCTGACGCCTCGCTGATTGCCGCCGCGCTGCGTGAAGCCCAGGAAGAGGTCGCCATTCCGCCTGAGGCGGTTGAGATCATCGGCGTGCTGCCGCCGGTCGACAGCGTGACCGGTTTTCAGGTCACACCGGTGGTCGGCATTATCCCGCCCGATCTGCAATATCACGCCAGCGTCGATGAAGTGTCTGCGGTGTTTGAGATGCCGCTGGAAGAGGCCCTTCGGCTCGGGCGTTATCATCCGCTGGATATCCAGCGTCGGGGTCATGCGCACCGGGTGTGGTTGTCCTGGTATCAGCATTATTTTGTCTGGGGCATGACGGCGGGCATCATTCGTGAACTGGCGCTGCAAATCGGCCTGAAGCCTTGACTATACTTTACATTCCACCCTCTTCTGCAAGGTTTGCGATCGGCGTCGCGCTATTAGCAAAACCATCGTTAACCATTAGTTTAATTCATGTGAATAGTTAAGCCGAGGTCGGTCTTCCCTCTTACACTATGCGCAGTTATAACATCGTTACTGGAACCCCGGTAACCCTGTCAGGAGTGTGAAAGTGATTAGTATATTCGACATGTTCAAAGTGGGAATTGGCCCTTCGTCTTCCCATACTGTTGGCCCGATGAAGGCCGGTAAACAGTTCGTCGATGATCTGGTCGAAAAAGGATTACTGGAAAGCGTTACCCGTGTCGCCGTGGATGTTTACGGCTCATTGTCATTAACGGGTAAAGGCCACCACACCGATATCGCCATTATTATGGGTCTGGCGGGCAATATGCCGGATACCGTAGATATTGATGCCATTCCGGCATTTATCCGCGACGTGGAAACGCGCGGCCGCCTGCTGTTGGCAAACGGTCAGCATGAAGTGGATTTCCCGCATGATGACGGCATGCGTTTTCGTAGCGATAACCTCTCCCTGCATGAAAACGGTATGCAGATCCACGCCTTTAACGGCGACAAAGTGATCTACAGCAAAACCTATTACTCCATTGGCGGTGGTTTTATCGTTGATGAGGAACACTTCGGCAAAGATACAACGGGTGATGTGAACGTACCTTACCCGTTCAAGTCCGCCAAAGAGATGCTGGACTACTGCCATGAAACCGGTCTGTCACTTTCCGGCATGGTGATGCAGAACGAACTGGCGCTGCACAGCAAAAAAGAGATTGAAGACTATTTTGCGAACGTGTGGCAAACCATGCAGGCCTGTATCGATCGCGGCATGAACACCGAAGGCGTATTGCCTGGGCCACTGCGCGTTCCGCGTCGCGCCTCTGCGCTGCGCCGTATGCTGGTCACCACAGACAAATTCTCTAACGACCCGATGAACGTGGTCGACTGGGTGAACATGTTTGCGCTGGCGGTGAACGAAGAAAACGCCGCAGGTGGCCGGGTGGTGACTGCACCAACGAACGGCGCGTGCGGTATCGTTCCGGCGGTACTGGCCTACTACGATCACTTTATTGAACCCGTAACGCCTGATATCTACATTCGCTACTTCCTGGCAGCAGGGGCGATTGGTGCGCTGTACAAGATGAATGCGTCTATCTCTGGCGCTGAAGTGGGCTGTCAGGGTGAAGTGGGCGTGGCCTGTTCTATGGCCGCGGCCGGTCTTGCAGAACTGCTGGGCGCCAGCCCGGAGCAGGTCTGTGTGGCGGCTGAAATCGGTATGGAACATAACCTCGGTCTCACCTGTGATCCGGTTGCGGGTCAGGTGCAGGTACCGTGCATTGAACGTAACGCTATCGCGTCGGTAAAAGCGATCAACGCCACGCGTATGGCCATGCGCCGTACCAGCGAGCCACGCGTTTCGCTGGACAAGGTTATCGAGACCATGTACGAAACCGGTAAAGACATGAACGCCAAATATCGTGAGACCTCCCGCGGCGGTCTGGCGATAAAGGTGCAGTGCGACTAACCGTTTCGCCTCAACGCCTCTCTCGCCCATCTTCCACGGATGGGCGAATTTTTATCCCTTTCTCGTCGACTTAATATTTCCCCACTACACTTGCTGTGTTGCCTCGGCTTTTGGTGCTGAAGGCGTATTGGGCGGCCTCCCATGCAAACAGCACAGAGGATCATAAAAAAGTATCGCCGAAAACGCGTCATCGTCTGCGTGATGGTTGCGCTTTTTACGCTCATCATTACGCTGGGTATACGCTTTATTTCACAGCGTAACGTAAATCAGCAAAACACCCTGAACTTTGCGGCGCACTCCGTCAACGTGCTGGATAACGTCTTATTGCCGCTGGAAAAAGGGCGCAGTCCGCTGCTGGCACTGGTCGGAGCGCCCTGCTCTCAGGCGCATTTAGTGTTACGAAAACAGGCAGCCTCACTGCAAACGGTGCGCTCAATTGCACTGGTCAAAGACGGTATCCTTTACTGTTCAAGTATTTTCGGCAATCGCGACGTCCCGTTGCGAGAGATTCAGCCTGCCCTGCCGTCCGCCGAAACAAAGCTGGTGCTCTCCACCGACAAATCCTTGCTTAAGGGAAGCCCGATCCTGATCCAGTGGTATCCGGTTTCTGATAGCGGAGAAGATGGGGTGATGCAGATTGTGAATATCGATCTCATCACTCGCCTGATGCTGGAGCCACAGCGCCCGCTTATCACCGACGTGGCCCTGACCGTAGGGGATAAATACCTGCGCTACGGTGAAAATGTCTCCGACTCGCTGACAATAAACGATGATGAGATGGTTCTGCGCCAGCAATCCAGCCATTTCCCGTTCACCATAACCGTCAGTGGCCCGGGAGCCAGCGAGCTGGCGTTGATATATTTGCCCTCTCAGCTGCCGCTGGCGCTGATGCTCAGTCTGCTGATGGGTTACGTCGCCTGGCTTGCGACCGCGAACCGCATGAGCTTTACCTGGGAAATTAACCTTGGCCTGGCCGCGCGTGAATTCGAGCTGTTTTGCCAGCCGCTGCTGAATGCCCGCACGCAGAAATGCGTGGGGGTGGAGATCCTGCTGCGCTGGAACAACCCCCGTCAGGGATGGATCTCCCCGGACGTTTTTATTCCGCTCGCCGAAGAGCACAACCTGATTATCCCCCTCACACGTTACGTCATTAACGAGACGGTGAGTCAGATTGGCTATTTTCCGGCAACGCCCGGCTTCCACATTGGCATCAACGCCGCCGCCAGCCATTTCCGACATGGAACGCTCATTCAGGACCTGAACCGCTACTGGTTCAGTGCGCATCCCACCCAGCAGCTGATTGTGGAGCTGACGGAGCGTGACGCGCTGCAGGACGTGGATTATCGCATTGTAAGAGAGTTGCACCGTCAGCGCGTGAAGCTGGCCATTGATGATTTTGGCACCGGCAATAGCTCACTCTCGTGGCTGGAAAAGCTGCATCCGGACGTGCTGAAAATTGATAAGTCTTTTACCAGCGCTATCGGCACTGATGCCGTGAACTCCACGGTGACGGACATCATCATTGCGCTCGGACAACGGCTTAGCATTGAGTTGGTGGCTGAAGGGGTAGAAACACCCGAGCAGGCGCGGTATTTGCGTCATCACGGGGTAGAGGTACTGCAGGGATTTTTGTTTGCACAGCCTATGCCGCTGAGGGAATTTCCGCAATGGCTGGCGGAGAGTTCGTCTCCGCCAGCACCGCGTAACGGGCATATCGTTCCGCTGATGCCGTTACGCTAGGCTCAGTTACTCTTCTTCGTCGTGGGCCGACTGCTCTTTAAAAATGCGCACCATATCGACGCGATAGTCATTCGCTTCGATTATCGTGATCTTCAGCGGAGGCAGTTCAATGATATCGCCGGTCCGCGGGATTTGTCCGTTAACGGCAATAACCAGCCCAGCCACGGTCGCAATGTCCTCTTCATCGTTGATGATGTTTTCCAGACCCAGCGTGTGCTGTAGCGCGTGCAGATCGGTGGTGCCTTTCACCAGCCAGCCGTCACCGTCGGAGACAATTTCCGGGGTTTCATCCGCATCCGGGAATTCACCGGCGATGGCTTCAAGCACGTCGAGCGGCGTCACCAGACCCTGCACCACACCAAATTCATTGGTGACGATAACAAAGCTACCGCGTGCGCGGCGCAGGACGCCAAGCAGGTTGATAGGATCCAGCGTTTCCGGCACCACAATCGCCGGTGATGCGGCGGCGACAGCTTCGACGTTAATCCCCTCTTCCAGCGCCACCAGCATCTCTTTCGCACGCACCACGCCGATGATCTCGTCCAGTTCACCCCGGCATACCGGGAACAGGCTATGCGGTGAAGAGAGCAACTGCTGGCGAATCTCATCAACGCTCAGGCGGGAATCGACCCAGCTGATTTCACCGCGCGGGGTCATGATGCCGCGCAACGAGCGGGAGGCCAGGGAGAGCACGCCGTTAATCATATAGCGCTCTTCTTCCACAAATGCCCCTTCCGGGACGGGAACCGGGTTACGGCTTTCATTGTCATTCTGCACGTTGACCTGACGGCGACCGCCCATCAGACGCAGAATCGCATCAGCCGTACGCGCACGCAGCGGCTGGGTAGACTGCTGCTTGATAAAGTTATGTCGTGCAATCTGGTTAAACAGCTCGATGAGGATCGAGAAGCCAATGGCTGCGTACAGGTAGCCTTTTGGTATATGGAAGCCAAAACCTTCCGCCACCAGGCTCAGACCAATCATCAGCAGGAAGCTAAGGCAGAGCACCACGACCGTCGGATGCTGATTCACAAAGCGCGTCAGCGGCTTAGACGCCAGCAGCATCACCGCCATCGCGATAACCACCGCAGCCATCATCACCGGGAGGTGGTTCACCATGCCGACAGCCGTGATCACCGCATCCAGCGAGAAGACCGCATCAAGCACCACGATCTGCAGTACCACGACCCAAAAGCTGGCATAGCCTTTACCGTGTCCATCATCGTGCTGGCGATTTTCCAGCCGCTCGTGAAGCTCTGTCGTCGCTTTGAAAAGCAGGAATATCCCCCCGAGCAGCATGATCAAATCACGGCCGGAGAAAGTGAAATCCATGACGGAAAAAAGCGGCTTCGTCAGCGTAACCATCCACGAGATCACGGACAGCAGTGCCAGACGCATGACCAGTGCCAGAGAGAGGCCGATCAGACGCGCTTTATCACGTTGTTTTGGCGGCAGTTTGTCCGCAAGGATGGCAATAAACACCAGGTTATCAATGCCGAGAACAATCTCAAGCACGACCAGCGTGAGCAATCCCACCCAGATTGACGGGTCCATTAAGAATTCCATGAAACGCTCCTGCTAACGGAATGACCAAACGGTGCCCCACTCAACGTGGGCAAAACAGAGGCAGACAGAGTCGATACGTGGCGAGGATCGCCGGTGAAACAGGCGCGGAATGGCCTGGAGGATGACTGACGTCGGTGACGGTCCATATAGTGGGCTTTAGCCCTATACTCCTGAACAATTAAACGGAGGCTAAACATATCAGAGACAATGCGTTTTTAGCAAAGATTTACGTTCCTTTGCAAAGATCTGTAACACAGCTGCTTTACCTTACAGATAATTCTGTAACCCATAGCTAAATTACGGATCTTCATCACATAAATTATTTTTTCACTATCTAAAATAATTCGCGGAAGTCTTAGTTTTTTAACTCTAACCCTTTTCTGAATCGATTCGGTTGGCCAGATACGATTCACAGTGCGACTGCCTGGCAGGCGTATTAATGATAATAAAAGGAGGTAGCAAGTGACCATTGCTATTGTCATAGGCACACATGGTTGGGCTGCAGAGCAGTTACTCAAAACGGCAGAGATGCTGTTGGGTGAGCAGGAAAACGTCGGCTGGATCGATTTCGTTCCCGGTGAAAACGCTGAAACGCTGATTGAGAAGTACACTGCTCAACTGCAGAAACTGGATACCAGCAAAGGCGTGCTGTTTCTCGTTGATACATGGGGAGGCAGTCCGTTCAATGCTGCCAGCCGCATTGTCGTCGATAAAGAGCATTATGAAGTTGTCGCCGGGGTGAATATCCCCATGTTGGTGGAAACCTTCATGGCACGCGACGACAATCCGAGTTTCGATGAACTGGTCGCTCTGGCAGTTGAAACCGGTCGCGAAGGCGTGAAAGCGCTGAAAGCACAACCGGTTGAGAAGCCTGCTCCAGTGGCCGCGGCGCCAAAAGCCGCAGCCCCGGCGAAGCCCATGGGCCCGAATGATTACATGGTGATCGGCCTTGCCCGTATCGATGACCGTTTAATCCACGGCCAGGTGGCAACGCGCTGGACCAAAGAGACCAACGTTCGACGCATTATTGTCGTCAGCGATGAAGTTGCTGCTGATACCGTACGTAAAACCCTTCTGACACAGGTTGCTCCTCCTGGCGTTACCGCGCACGTGGTGGATGTCGCCAAAATGATCCGCGTTTATAACAACCCGAAATATGCGGGTGAGCGCGTGATGCTGCTGTTCACAAACCCGACAGACGTTGAACGCCTGGTTGAAGGCGGCGTGAAAATTACCTCCGTAAACATTGGTGGTATGGCATTCCGTCAGGGCAAAACGCAGGTCAACAACGCCATTTCAGTCGATGCGAAAGATATCGAGGCATTCAACAAGCTGAATGCACGCGGTATCGAACTGGAAGCCCGTAAGGTTTCCACGGATCAGAAACTGAAAATGATGGATCTGATCGGTAAAGTTGGGAAATAAGCCCGCGCCGGTTTTTCACATAAAGCTTATGTAATAGGAGAAGTACAATGGAGATTACCACTCTTCAGATTGTGCTGGTGTTCATCGTCGCGTGTATTGCGGGTATGGAATCCGTACTTGATGAATTTCAGTTCCACCGCCCTCTGGTGGCCTGTACGTTGATTGGTGCCGTTCTGGGTGATATGAAAACCGGGATCATCATCGGTGGTACCCTGGAAATGATCGCCCTGGGCTGGATGAACATCGGTGCGGCAGTTGCGCCTGATGCCGCGCTGGCGTCCATCATTTCTACGGTTCTGGTTATTGCCGGTCACCAGAGTATCGGTGCAGGTATTGCCCTGGCCATCCCGCTGGCAGCAGCAGGTCAGGTACTGACCATCATCGTGCGTACTATCACCGTGGCTTTCCAGCACGCGGCGGATAAGGCGGCCGAAAATGGCAACCTGACGGCGCTCTCCTGGATCCACGTCTCGTCCCTGTTCCTGCAGGCGATGCGTATCGCGATCCCGGCCGTTATCGTTGCGATCTCCGTCGGTACCAGCGAGGTACAGAGCATGCTGAACGCCATTCCAGAAGTGGTCACCGGCGGTCTGAACATCGCAGGCGGTATGATTGTGGTGGTTGGTTATGCGATGGTTATCAATATGATGCGCGCAGGCTACCTGATGCCGTTCTTCTACCTCGGCTTCGTTACTGCTGCGTTCACCAACTTCAACCTGGTTGCGCTGGGTGTGATTGGTGCAGTGATGGCGATTCTCTACATCCAGCTCAGCCCGAAATATAACCGCGTTGCGGGTGCCCCAGCGCAGGCTGCTGGTAATAACGATCTCGATAACGAACTGGACTAGCAGGTGAGCGAAATGGTTGATATGACAAAAACTACCACCGAGAAAAAACTCACTCCGGGTGATATTCGTGGCGTGTTCATCCGTTCTAACCTGTTTCAGGGTTCATGGAACTTCGAACGTATGCAGGCGCTGGGCTTCTGTTTCTCCATGGTACCGGCTATCAAACGCCTGTATCCGGAAAACAACGAAGCGCGCCGTCAGGCGATTAAGCGTCACCTGGAATTCTTTAACACCCATCCTTATGTGGCGGCTCCGGTTCTGGGCGTGACGTTGGCGATGGAAGAGCAGCGTGCAAACGGCGCAGAGATTGACGATGGTGCCATCAACGGTATCAAAGTCGGTCTGATGGGTCCGCTGGCAGGCGTCGGTGACCCGATCTTCTGGGGTACCGTGCGTCCGGTCTTCGCGGCGCTGGGTGCCGGTATCGCCATGAGCGGAAGCCTGCTTGGGCCACTGCTGTTCTTCATCCTGTTCAATGCGGTGCGTCTGCTGACCCGTTACTACGGTGTGGCTTACGGTTACCGTAAAGGGGTGGACATCGTTAAGGATATGGGCGGCGGCTTCCTGCAGAAACTGACTGAGGGGGCGTCAATCCTCGGCCTGTTTGTCATGGGGGCACTGGTTAACAAGTGGACGCACGTGAACATCCCGCTGGTGGTGTCTACCATCACCGGTCAGGATGGTCAGACCCGTGTTACCACCGTGCAGACGATTCTGGACCAGCTGATGCCGGGTCTGGTACCGCTGCTGCTGACCTTCGCCTGTATGTGGCTGCTGCGTAAGAAAGTTAACCCGCTGTGGATCATTGTTGGCTTCTTCGTCATCGGTATCGCGGGCTACGCTGTCGGTCTGCTGGGCCTGTAAGACATCATGTAATACGCCGGGGGCTTGCCCCCGGTTTTTTTATCTGGAGGATGAATGACTGTCACGGACATCGTACTGGTTTTGTTTATTGTGGCCCTTCTGGCATATGCGATCTATGACGAGTTCATCATGCCCCGCCGCCACGGCGAAACGCTGCTCTCCCTGCCCCTTCTGCGACGCGGCCGCGTGGATGCGTTTATCTTCGCCGGTCTCATCGTCATTCTAATTTACAACAACGTGACCGGTCATGGTGCAATATTAACCACATGGTTATTATGTGCGCTGGCATTAATGGCGATTTATCTGTTCTGGATCCGTGTTCCGAAAATCATTTTTAAAAGCCGCGGGTTTTTCTTTGCCAATGTATGGATAGAATATAACCGTATTAAAGAGATGAATTTATCGGAAGACGGTGTACTGGTGATGCAATTAGAACAACGCCGGCTGCTTATTCGGGTCAAGAATATTGATGACCTGGAAAGAATATACAAACTTATGCTTAAAACTCAGTAAGTTAACTACATAGCTTTGGCTATATTCTGCGTTTATTTTGCGCACCTGATATAGCCAAAGCTATATTCCATTCTGTCATTTATCTTATATTTATTAACGTTATTTTCACGCATAAATCTAAATGAAAATCGTTATCAACACCTTGACGAAATAATGCCGTTTCATTGTTGTTTTATATTCTCAAAATATGTTAAGGTTGCGCCCGTCGTTGGGGAGTAGCTGATTTCCTGTTCGCAGGAAATGTACGTGTCAACATACTCGTTGAAAAACGTGGCACGTACGGACCGTTTGCCGCACAGATTTGTGCAAGGCGGTCAGGCGAGACCATAGATACATCAACTGCTGTTTACTGGGGGCAGTGATGTGTCATATGGATATCTCCCGGTCTGGACGCTTTAATGAATATCTCCGCAACCCTTCTTCTTGCTTTCGGTATGTCCATGGACGCTTTTGCCGCTTCCATCGGTAAAGGTGCCTCGCTGCACAAACCCAAATTCTCTGAAGCGCTACGCACAGGCCTTATCTTTGGTGCTATCGAAACGCTGACACCTCTCATCGGCTGGGGTCTTGGTATGCTGGCAAGCCAGTTCATACTGGAGTGGAACCACTGGATCGCTTTCGTGCTGCTCGTATTTCTGGGGGGGCGAATGGTGATTGAAGGTTTTCGTGGCAATGGCGATGAGGAAGACGAGCCGCAGCACCGCCACGGTTTCTGGCTGCTGGTGACCACTGCCATCGCCACCAGTCTCGACGCCATGGCCGTCGGTGTGGGCCTGGCATTCCTGCAGGTCAATATTATTGCGACCGCGCTGGCCATTGGTTGTGCCACGCTGATTATGTCGACGCTGGGAATGATGGTTGGCCGGTTTATTGGCCCCCTGCTGGGCAAACGCGCCGAGATCCTGGGCGGTATCGTGCTGATTGGCATTGGTGCCCAGATCCTCTGGGCACACTTCGCCGGTTAATCTTCGCGCTGCCAGCAGTGGATACTGAAATCCGTCTGGCAGCGAAACGTTGTTTGCTTTGCTAAGGTTTCCCACACGTTCGGTTTCGCCCGCCATGCAAACGGCGTCATCTGCAACAACGCTACAGCTTCTTCCCCTGCCAGGTTCATCTCGTAGGCCAGCGTCTGCTCCTGCTTCAGCGTAAAGCCCGCCAGTTGCTCAGAATGTGGCGCATGCAGCCGAACCTCATCATAGATAAGCCCTTTAAGCTCCATCAGATGTCGGGGGCCTGGCGTGACGGTAATGACCCATCCGCCCGGTTTGATAACGCGTGCCAGCTCCTGCGCCTTACAGGGCGCATAGATGCGGATAACCGCATCCATGCTGGCATCGTCAAACGGCAGTCGGTGGCTCGATGCCACGCAGAACGTCACGCTGGAGTAGCGTTTTGCCGCCGCGCGGATAGCCACTTTGGAAACATCCAGACCAAATGTCTGCGCGCCCTTCTCTTGTGCAACCTCAGCAAACCGCGCGGTGTAATACCCTTCCCCGCAGCCAATATCCAGCACGCCTGCTGCACTGTCAGTCAGATTATCTTCCAGCAATTGCGCGACGGCCTCTCTGAGTGGCTGATAGTGCCCGGCGTCGAGAAATGCCCGACGTGCCTGCATCATCTCAGCACTGTCACCCGGATCGCGCGAGCGCTTATGCTGCACCGGCAGAAGATTCACGTAGCCTTCTTTCGCCATATCAAACTGATGTCCCTGCGGACAGGCATAACTTTTTTCTGATCGCGTCAGACGCGCGTGGCAAAGGGGACAACTGAAGGACATGGCAGCTCCGGGGCGTAAATCAAAGGGCGAAGTGTACCGCTATTCGCCCCGGTATAAAACGCCTGGGTTAACGCATGACGATAAGGTGCGAGGAATCAGGCGCCAGACCATCGGGTTTGACGTTCTCAAGACGCAATACGTTACCCATAATCTCGCTGAATACCGGTGCGGAGACGGCGCCGCCATAGTACGCCCCGTTTTGAGGATCGTTAATCACGACCACCAGCGCAAAACGCGGATCGCTGGCAGGCGCGACGCCCGCGGTATAGGCAACGTATTTATCGACATATTTGCCGCTATCATCGATTTTCTTCGCCGTACCGGTTTTCACCGCCACACGGTAATCACGCACCGCAGCCTTAACGCCGCCCCCGCCCGGCAGCGCAACGCTCTCCATCATATGCTCGACCTGATGAGCAATCTCTTCCGGCATGACTCTGTGCCCGATAACGGGTGGATCGATACGGGTAATTGAGAGGGGCCGTTCCAGCCCGAAGCCGCCGATGGTGGCATAGACGTGCGCCAGCTGGAGGGGGGTGACCATCAGACCATAGCCAAAGGCGAAGGTCGCCCTGTCGAGCTGGCTCCAGTATTTACGCTGGGGTAACAGACCGGCGCTCTCGCCGGTTAAGCCAAGCCCGGTGTTTGTACCAAAACCAAAGTTCCGGTAGGTATCAATCAGGTGCTGAACAGGCATCGCCAGCGAGAGGCGCGATACGCCGGTGTCGCTCGATTTTTGCAGGATCCCGGTCATCGAGAGTTCAGGGTAGTAACCCACGTCCCGAATACGGTGCCCGTCAAGCATATACGGATGGGTGTCAATGACGCTGTCAGGCTGCACCAGCCCCTGTTGCAATGCCGTCATCAGCACAAGCGGCTTCACGGTTGAACCTGGCTCGAACGTATCGCTGATGGCACGGTTACGAAAATCGTCTATTGTCGCGCCCTGGCGGTTATTGGGGTTGAAATCCGGATAGCTCGCCATCGCGAGGATTTCACCGGTGGGGATATTAATGAGCACTGATGCCCCCGACTCCGCCTTGTTCCAGGCCACTGCGTTATCTAGCGCATCTTCGGTGATGGTTTGCAGGCGCTCATCAATACTGAGCTGAATATTGTGCGCAGGCACCGGTGCGACTTCCGTCAGATTCTCCACCACGCGACCGTAACGGTCTTCCCTGACCTGGCGGACGCCCGGCTTGCCTGTTAGCTGGGTGTTGAAACTTTTCTCTACCCCCTCAATACCCTGACCGTCAATATTGGTGAAACCAATCAGGTTTGCCGCCACATGCCCGGCAGGATAAAAACGGCGTGATTCATCGCGTAAATTGATACCCGGCAAATTCAGCTTATCGATCCATTTTGCCTGAGCAGGATCCACCTGCCGGGCAAGGTAGATGAACCTCCCCTGTGGATTCGCGTTAATCCGTGATGACAGGGTGTTCAGGGAAAGATGTAACGCATTCGCCAGCGCCTGCCAGCGATCGTCAAAGCCCACGCCCCCTTTTGCCAGCACCGTTTTTGGGTCGGCCCACACGGCCCTGACCGGGACACTGACCGCCAGCGGCCGGCCTTCACGATCCATGATCATTCCGCGGGGAGCATCAATCGGCAGTTCGCGTAGCGATCGCATATCCTCCTGCTTGACCAGGTTGTCAGGTTTAATAATTTGCAGCCAGGCAACGCGGCCCAGCAAAAACACCAGACTGCAAAAAATGGCTAAACAGAGCAGCGCAAAACGCGCCGGCGTGAAATTGCCGGCGGTCGTTATCATTTTCTTCTTCACCTGAACCCCAAGGCTGTTAAACAACGCCCTGATTTAACGGGAAAAGACGGCCGGAGGGAGGGAAAACAGTGCTACTAACCTCGTAGCTTTGCAACAAGTTACTAACAACAGCGGGGATGGTAATATTTTGAAAGATAAGGCACATAAAAAAGCCCCGCTATATGCGAGGCTTTATGTCTGAGAGTGAAGTACTACGTGCTTCAGTCAGCAGTGGTTCGATCAGATAGCAGTTACGTTAACTGCAGCTGGGCCTTTCTGGCCGTCCTGAATTTCGAACTCAACGTTCTGGCCTTCAGCCAGAGTTTTGAAGCCGTTACCCTGGATTGCAGAGAAGTGTACGAACACGTCTTTGCTGCCGTCAGCAGGAGTAATGAAACCAAAACCTTTAGACTCGTTGAACCACTTAACTTGACCTTTAATCTTTGCCATTTGCAAAATTCCTTAGAGTGTTTTCTTAGCCCGCAGGCATTACTGAGATAAAACTGAGACATTACTGCATGAGGCACTAATATAAGGTTCGGCAGAGAAGCGGTATTCAACGACAACGTGTTTACTCAGGACTTCTTTACTGAAAATGCCACACATAAACAGAACTGTACCTCGTTTGACCCAAAACGTGTTATCACACACTATGTTTAATATGGCAAGCCATTTTTAAACATGTCTCGATCCGCCGCACAAATTCGAACTGTGCCGGTATGCTTTTGCACAATTATGCGCATGACATATGGACAGCCCTGCTCACTTACACAGACTCGCCGTTGCTTTCACAACCGCTGTTATCTAAGACTTTTTTAACATAGCTCAATCATTCCAGTGCGTCCAGCAACCCGCTAAGAAAAACCCTTACATTGATTGAGTTAGAACAATTTGTGAAAACTTATGCTTAAATCATTGTAACGCCCCTGTATTGTTACAGTGGAAATACAATGTTAATCCTTCACGCTAAACTGTATTAAAAAGCACCAGCTAATAAAGAATGTTATGCACCAAAATAATGAAATTTTTATGACTCTGCATCAAAACAAGGCAAGCAAAACGTTTCGATAAAAATAAAACATTCTTTAGACCTTAGACATACAGAATATATGCAACAATCCAGCGCTTCGTTTATAAGGATAAATATTCACCAATTTTCAGTATCCTGAAGGAATTATTAACCGGTGCTAAATTATCGAGGACTGCAGTTAACTCTCGCACGGGGTCATCAAGCGATTCATCAGCCAGTTCAAACACGCCCCAATGAATGGGAAACGCCAGTGGGCATCCCAACTGTTGCCACAACGCAACGGCAGATTGCGGATCCATATGATGTACGGCCATGAACCACCGTGGTGCATAAGCGCCAACGGGCAACGCCGCGGCGTCAATTTTACCCAGCCTTTCCGGTATCCGCAGCAGTTCAGGTGAACAGCCCGTGTCGCCGCTAAACCAGAAACGATGATGTCGCCCTTCAAACACCCAGCCACACCACAGGGAGCGATTGCGGTTCCAGAGCGTGCGCATACTCCAGTGCTGCGCCGGTACGGCGGACAGCGTTATCCCCTGCCAGGTGAAACTCTGCCACCAGTCGAGCTCAACAATGCGTCTTGCCCCCCGGCGGCGAAACCAGACTGCCAGACCTAGGGGAACAAACAGAGTGACGTCGGGGAAGCGTTTAAGGATCCGGCGAATGGTCGCGTCATCCAAATGATCGTAATGATTATGGGAGATAACCACTGCATCGAGCTGCTGGAGCTGTTCGACAGACAGAGCGGGAGGCGTTCTACGTTGTGGTCCGAGGAAAGGTAAGGGAGAGGCGCGGCGAGAAAAAACGGGGTCGGTCAGCAGGGTGTTGCCATCAATGTGCAACAACAGGCTTGCGTGTCCGAGCCACCATACCCCATTTTCCTGCGGCTGCTTAAGCGTTGCCGGCTGCCACCACTGGCGGATAAAGTCCTCATATCCGTTTGCCGGGGGGCGGGGTAAGCCAGCTTCTTTGCGCGCTTTTCGCCAGCGATCAACGTCACCGGGCTGATGCCCGACGGGGTCAGTATTACGAAAACCGTTCGGCGTGTGATGTTTCAGGGAGGGGTCATACCAGGGATTTTTCCAGACCACAGCCACCTCCCGGATAAGACAAATTAACGCTCAGCCACCAGGCGGATAAAGTCATCCTGCTCAGTGTTGTCTTCAGCAACCGCGTCTTTCGCCGACTCTTTCTCTTCTGGTTCGTTAGCCTCGCACAGACGACGTAACAGCGCATTCTGACGTTTTTGTTGGTCAAGCAGCGCTTCCAGCAGTTCGATCTGCTCGTTTGTACGGGAACTGGCACGGTTTACGAAAAACCAAATGACAAGCCCCACCAGCAGAACAACCAACGAGATCATCAGGGATGCCATATTTAGCAGCCCTGAATTCAGTAACTCACCCATTTCACCACCTCAATAAAAACGTCTATCTTACCACTGGTGCGAAGGAAGGAAATCACCTTGAGAAAAAATGCGTGTTACCACGGAATAAACTTATTGATTGCGCAAACGCCGCTAAAAAACTGTACATCCTGATCGCACATCACATTGATAGTCTGCGTCCACAACACCACACAGGCTACCAGCACAATAATCAGAATCACCCAGCGTATTTTTTTCACTCCACACTCCGTCTAAAGGCCCGATATAACCAGGTTATCACGGCTATCTTAAACAAGGACTAACTGTACCGCCATCTGGTCGTTTTCAGAATCATGCACTTGTTTCATAGAGTAAACCGTTTAGGCTTACTGCATGACAACAAAGATAAAGAGGCAATGATGCATTTAATCATTCGTACAATTATTGCACTGGCCGTAGTATGGGTTGGCCTTCTGTTAACCGGCTATGGCGTGCTTGTGGGAAGCACCGAAAACGCCGCTGGATTAGGTATTCAATGCAAATACATGACCGCGCAGGGCATGAGCACGGCACAATATATTCATTCAGACAGCGGGATCATTGGTTTAACCAACTGCCCGGTTCTGCGTAAAACATCCGTCGTCATTGATAACGGCTAATCACCCCGATTGATACTGATAAAAAACGCCGCACTGTGTGCGGCGTTTTTTGTGCCTGTAAGGATCAGAACGGGTAGTCGTTATAGCCCATTTGTTCAGAAATCTTGCGTGCGGCTGTATGGAGAATCGCCACATACTCATGCAGACGTTCTTCAGAAAAGCGCAGGGTCGGGAAAGAGATACTCAGCCCGGCAATGACAACGCCAAAGCGGTCAAATACCGGCACACCGATACAGCGCAACCCTTCTTCCTGCTCTTCGTTATCTTCGCCATACCCCTGCTCACGTACTTTATCGAGCACGGCCAATAACTCGTCAGTGCTGGTAATAGTGCGTTCAGTACTGCGCTTATATTCCACGCCTTCGAGGATCTGCTTCACTTCTTCGCGATCGCGCCACGCCAGTAGCACTTTGCCAATCGCGGTACTGTAAAGCGGATTACGACGACCGATGCGTGAATACATGCGCAGGTTGTACATGGAGTCGATTTTATGGATGTAGACAATGCTGTCTTCATCCAGTGCCCCCAGGTGGATAGTCTCTTTGGTCAGGCGAGAGATCTCACGCATCTGGATATCTGCGCTGCGGATCAAATCCACGTTTTGCAGCGCACGGGCCCCGAGCTCGAACAGTTTCAGCGTCAGAGAATACTTTTCAGACTCGCCTTCCTGTGCGACGTAACCCAGTGACTTCATGGTTTGCAAAAAGCGATAAACGGTGCTTTTCGACATCATCACACGCTGCGACAACTCTGTAATACCAATTTCACGCTCTTCTCCGAGCGCCTGTAAGATGCCAAACACCTTCAGCACGGAAGAAACAGAATCTGGCTGTTTATCCAAATCTGCAATTGCCATTTACCACCTCATAGAGAGTGTTTTATAAAAATCAGAACCGGTTTTTATTATAAATTCCCGTCATGTTACCTGCAATCGATCCTCGTTTACTTCGTTACAAATCTGCGACATAAAACTGAAATAACGATGCTAAAATAGTTACCCTGAGAATAATTTCACACTGAGCTTTTCATCCCTAATGGAAAAAAACCTGTCCGATGGCCTGCCTTTGCCCCAGCGGTATGGCGCTATCGCCACGATTGTTATCGGTATTTCAATGGCCGTCCTTGACGGTGCAATCGCTAACGTTGCCCTGCCAACCATTGCCAGCGACCTGCATGCCTCCCCTGCCAGTTCTATATGGATAGTCAATGCCTACCAGATAGCGATCGTGGTTTCACTGCTCTCGTTCTCTTTCCTGGGCGATATGTTCGGTTACCGACGGGTGTATCAATGCGGCCTGCTGGTATTCACCTTTACTTCCCTTTTCTGTGCCCTTTCTGATTCGCTGCATACTCTGACGCTTGCGCGCATAGCGCAGGGTTTTGGGGGGGCGGCACTGATGAGCGTCAACACGGCGTTGATCCGCTTAATCTATCCGCAGCGTCATCTGGGACGCGGTATGGGGATAAACTCGTTTATTGTCGCCGTCTCGTCTGCGGCCGGGCCAACCCTTGCGGCGGCCATACTCTCTGTCGCGTCCTGGCAGTGGTTATTCGCCATTAACGTACCGCTGGGTATTGTGGCCCTCTTCTTTGCTCTGCACTATCTTCCCGCGAACGGTCCCAAAAGCACGATGCCACGCTTTGACCTTATCAGCGCAGTGATGAATGCCCTGACCTTTGGCCTGCTGATTACTGCCCTGAGCGGCTTTGCACAAGGTCAGTCCCTTTTACTTACCGCCGCGGAGCTCATTGCGTTGCTGGTGATTGGCTTCTTCTTTGTACGCCGCCAGCTCGCGCTCCCTGTCCCTTTATTGCCTGTCGACCTGCTGCGTATTCCTCTTTTTTCTCTCTCGATTTGTACTTCTGTTTGCTCATTCTGCGCTCAGATGCTGGCCCTGGTCTCTCTGCCCTTCTTCCTGCAAAGTGTGGTGGGACGTACTGAAGTCGAGACCGGACTGCTGTTAACGCCGTGGCCACTGGCGACGATGGTAATGGCGCCGCTGGCAGGGTATTTGATTGAGCGCGTCCACGCCGGATTGCTTGGCGCGCTGGGGCTTGCCGTCATGGCCACGGGGCTGTTCGCACTCGCACTACTCCCCTCATCACCCACCGATCTGGATATCATCTGGCGCATGATCCTGTGCGGTGCAGGGTTCGGTCTGTTCCAGTCGCCTAACAACCACACCATCATCACCTCAGCGCCGCGCCATCGCAGCGGTGGTGCCAGCGGTATGTTGGGCACCGCACGTCTGCTGGGACAAAGCACCGGCGCGGCCCTGGTCGCGCTGATGTTTAATCTTGCCGGGCAAAATGGCAACCACATTGCACTTTTCACCGCAGGCGCCCTTGCCACCCTCGCCGCCATCATCAGCGGGCTGCGCATTACCCAGCCCAGAGTACAGGCATAAAAAAAGCCGGGCGGATATCTCCAGCCCGGCTCATTGCTCTTCTTAGCGTTACTTCAGGTATTCACCACTGCGCAGCGCTTCGATACGTTTATCCAGCGGCGGGTGACTCATAAACAGCTCGCTCAGCGATTTTGATTTACCGTTAATGCAGAATGCCATAATGCTGGTCGCTTCCTGCGGTTCATAGCTGGTTTTCAGACGCTGCAGCGCGGCAATCATTTTCTCACGACCAACCAGTTTCGCCGAGCCGGCATCCGCATGGAACTCACGGTGACGGGAGAACCACATGGTGATGATGCTGGCCAGAATACCGAATACCAGCTCCAGTACCGTCGCAACCGCGAAGTAGATCAACGGGTTGCCGTTGCTCTCTTCCCCTTCATCGCGGTTCCCGCCCATAAAGCCTGCCGCGATCTGCGCCAGAATACGGGAGATGAAGATAACAAAGGTGTTCACTACGCCCTGGATCAGGGTCATGGTGACCATGTCGCCGTTCGCGATATGGCTGATTTCGTGAGCGATAACCGCTTCGGCTTCGTCACGGCTCATGTTCTGCAACAACCCGGTGCTGACGGCAACCAGCGACGCATCACGACGGGCACCTGTGGCAAAGGCGTTAATATCTGGCGCGTGGTAAATGGCCACCTGCGGCATGGCGATACCCGCCTGCTGCGATTGCTGAGCCACGGTATTCATCAGCCACTGTTCCATATCGTTACGCGGTTGCTCAATGACTTCACCACCTACCGATTTCAGTGCCATCCATTTCGACATCAGGAGTGAAACGAATGAGCCACCAAAACCAAACAGCAGCGCCATAATCAACAGACCCTGAACGCTGCTCGACTGAATTCCTGTCAGGCTTAGCACGAGCCCGAAAACCACCATCACCGCAAGGTTGGTGAGCAGGAAGAGCGCGATTCGCATCATAATTTTCTTTTAACCTCAGTTTAACAAAGCGCACTATGCGATTACCCACATCGTATGGGTATTACGGCTATTTTCAAGCATCCATCGGGCGTAAGTCACCAGAAAGACACAACTTTACACAATTGGAAATTTGCCTGACGGGAGAATGCGGAACAAAAAGAAACAGGCACAATTTCTTGTGCCTGCTGGGGGATTATTTTGCCGGTGCGGGTTGCACGGCGGGCTTCGCCTTTTCCTGATTCGCCAGGTCAAGAGCGATATGCACCGTCTCGTCGAGGTAAGGATCCGGCTCCTGGTAATCTTTTGGCAGATCGTCCAGTTTCTTGAGCAGAGGCTTACCTTCACGCTTGAAGCGATCGTTGATACGCGCCAGACGCGTTGCATCATCTTCGTTGTTCTCTTTCTCACGCTGAGCGTAGTTGAGAGAAACAATATTCCGCTTATCTTTCAGGGCATTGAAACGAGCAATGTCCTTCATGATGTACTGGAATTCCGGATCTTTGGCGATGCGATCGTTGTGCGCTTTCAGCAGTTCAGGACCAAACTGCGTCATATCACCCGCTTTCACGTAGGTCGCGGCGTTAATGCTATCCCACGGCAATGCGTTATCTTCAAACTTCTCGCCGGTTTCAGTCTCTTCCGTGCCTGTCGGCATCATGATATCCGGCGTCACGCCTTTACGCTGCGTACTGCCACCGTTCACACGATAGAATTTCTGAATGGTGTACTGAACCGAACCCAGTGCAGGCCATTCCGGACGCAGCATCTGATCGTAGATACGATTCAGAGAACGATACTGCTGTACGGTACCTTTACCAAATGTCGGCTCACCGACAATCAGCGCACGGCCATAGTCCTGCATAGCGGCGGCAAAGATTTCAGACGCGGAAGCACTGAAGCGATCGACCAAGACCACCAGCGGGCCTTTGTAGTAGACCACACCATCATTGTCGGCATCTTCACGTACTTTACCGTTGTTATCGCGCACCTGAACCACCGGACCAGACGGGATAAACAGCCCGGACAGTGAAACCGCTTCGGTCAGCGCCCCACCACCGTTGCTGCGCAAGTCGATGATGACGCTGCTCACGTTCTGCTTTTCAAGCTTCTGCAGCTGGACTTTTACATCATCAGTCAGCCCAACGTAGAAGCCCGGGATATCCAGAACACCCACCTTCTCTTTACCCACGGTCTTCACCGACATTTTCACCGCGCGGTCTTCCAGGCGGATACGCTCACGCGTCAGGGTAACGATACGGGTTTTGGTGCCTTTACCGGCTGGCAGAATTTCAAGGCGAACTTTGCTGCCTTTCGGGCCTTTGATCAGCGCAACCACATCATCCAGACGCCAGCCGATCACATCGACCATGTTCTGTCCGGTTTGACCCACACCAACAATGCGATCGCCTACGCTTATCGCTTTGCTTTTCGACGCCGGGCCACCGGCGACCATTGAGTTGATCACGGTGTAATCATCGTCCATCTGCAGCACCGCACCGATACCTTCCAGAGACAGGCTCATTTCGGTATTAAACTGTTCGGTATTGCGAGGCGAGAGATAATTGGTATGTGGATCGATTTCGTGAGCGAAAGCGGTCATCGCCAGTGAGAAAACATCTTCACTGTTGGTCTGAGCCAGACGACGAATAGCGAATTTGTAACGACGCGTCAGCGTGTCACGGATCTCTTTTTCATCTTTGCCGGTCAGCTTCAGGCTCAGCTCGTCGTATTTTACTTTTCCATCCCACAGCGCATTCAGCTCGGCTTCGTCTTTCGGCCAGGGCGCTTTGCTGCGGTCCAGATTAAAGGTGTCGTTGCCGGTGAAGTCCATCGGACGTTCCAGCACTTTCAGCGCATACTGATAGCGTTCAAAGCGGCGCTTTTGCGACAGGTTATAGAGATCGTAGAACAGATCCAGCTTGCCTGAACGCAACTCGTCACCCACCCCGGATTTACGCTTAGCGAACTGCTCGACATCGCTGGCGAGCAGTACGTTATGGCTGTAATCCAGCAAGTTCAGATAGCGGTCAAAGATTTTGGCCGAAAAGGCCTGATCGAGATCGAACTGACGATAGTGCGAACGAGTGAAGCGTGAGGTCACACGCTCGCTCACCGTCGCGTGCTGCGTCTCTTCCTTGAGGACCGGAATTTGATCAACACGCGTGATATCGTCCACTGCGAAAGCATGGCCCGTTATAGCAAACAGGCCCGCCAACGCGGTGAGCTTAAAAAAAGTGTTCATGCCAGGCTTGGCCTCCGTTTCAGAACAACAAGTGTTCTGCGCGTACAATCATTGACATACCAGAAGTCAGCTGTACACGAACGCCATCTTTGGTGATTTCCAGTACGGTGGCGTCCATTGCATTGTTACCCGCTTTCACCTTCAGTGCCTGACCCACGCTCAGGGCGTTAATGTCAGAAACCGGCGTATGGCGCGGCTCTTCACGAGGCGCGCGCGGGGCTTTAGCTGCTGGTTTGTCAGCACGCGGTTTGCGATCGTTATTATCGTTACGACGCGGCGCTGGGCGTGGTTTACGCTCACGACGAGGCGCTTCTTCCTGGCCGTTTGCCGCTGCGGCTTCGCGTTTTTTCGCTTGCTGTTCTGCACGTTGTGCCTGAACGCGTGCTTTGGCTTCTTCCAGCTGTTTACGTGCGTGCTCAACGTGCTGCTCGTCCAGCTCACCACAAGGGTTGCCGTCAAGATCAACACGCGTCGCACCCGCTTTGATACCGTACAGGTAACGCCAGCTCGAAGTATAAAGACGTAAGGCGGAACGAAGCTGAGTTTTGCTGAGGTTCATTTCCCCCTCAACGCGTGCCACCAGATCCTGAAAAATACCGACTTTCAGGGGACGAGCTTCACCTTCAGCACTGAAGCACTGTGGGAAACGCTCGGCCAGAAATGCGATAACTTCTTTACTGCTATTCAACTTAGGTTGATTTTCCATGAAATTTCCTGATTACAACGGACGTTGCCAACAAGCGCAGGCATGAACAGGCGTCATTATAATGACGCTATCAGTAAATGCTACGTTATCCGTTGATTATCCTGCTACGCTCGCAAAGAATTTTTGATAATCGGTTGCGGCGAGAACGTTTTCGAGGTTCGCCACCAGCTCGCGCAGCCCTTGTTCGTCCTCGGTTGTGAAGCGACTGAAGACCGTGCTGTCGATATCCAGAACGCCAATAATCTGATTTTTTACCACCAGAGGCAGAACGATTTCAGAATTACTGGCTGCGTCACAGGCAATGTGTCCGTCAAACGCATGGACGTCTTCGACGCGCTGTACCTGATTAGTCGCGACCGCTGTACCACAAACGCCGCGTCCTACGGGAATACGCACGCAGGCAATTTTCCCCTGGAACGGGCCAAGCACCAGCGTTTCACCTTCCAGAAGGTAAAAGCCGGCCCAGTTAACGTCTGATAGCCGTTCAAACAGCAATGCGCTAGTATTTGCCAGAGTGGCTAAGAAGCTGGTCTCACCCGCCATCAATGCCTTAAAATCGCGGTTAAGATCCGCGTAGAATTCTGTTTTGTTCATTATTCAATCACTTAGTTGTCTTACAAAATTACCGCATAGCCTATTAAAATAAGCATTAAATGCGCTCATGCTCAAGATGAATCCGTTCATGAGTTAATATAACGTTCAACAATACTTATTTGTGCGCAGCTGATGGCCTTAAAAACAACCAAAATTACGCCGACAAAAAAGATAACTGTCCATACGGTAAGCGAAGCTTTGCCTCGTGCACATTATCAGCGTTGCCCGCAGTGCGATACGCTTTTTATGTTGCCGAAGATGAAATCGCATGAAAGTGCTTTTTGCCCCCGCTGCGACGCTAAAATTCGCGACGGCCGCGACTGGTCGCTGACCCGTCTCGCCGCGATGGCCATCACCATGCTGCTTCTTATGCCGTTTGCCTGGGGCGAACCGTTGCTGAAGCTGTACCTGCTTGGTGTGCGTATTGATGCCAACGTACTGCAGGGGATCTGGCAGATGACGCGCCAGGGCGACCCGCTCACTGCCGCCATGGTGCTTTTCTGTACGGTCGGCGCGCCGCTGGTGCTGGTCGCCGCCATTGCCTATCTTTGGTTTGGTAACATTCTGGGGATGAATCTCCGCCCCGTGTTGCTGATGCTGGACAAACTGAAAGAGTGGGTCATGCTGGATATCTACCTGGTGGGCGTCGGCGTGGCGTCCATAAAAGTGCAGGACTATGCGTTCTTGCAGCCCGGGGTCGGACTCTTTGCATTTATTTGCCTCGTCTTGCTCAGCATCCTCACACTCATTCATCTGAACGTCGAACAGCTCTGGGAGCGCTTTTACCCTCAGCGCCCGGCCACGCGACCGGATGAAAGTCTCCGGGTCTGTCTGGGGTGTCACTATACTGGCTTGCCCGACCCACGTGGCCGTTGCCCGCGGTGTCATATTCCCCTGAGACTGCGGCGCAACAACAGTCTGCAAAAATGCTGGGCCGCGCTGATTGCCTCGCTGGTCTTTTTGATCCCGGCCAATATGCTGCCGATTTCCATCATTTACGTGAATGGTGGGCGCCAGGAGGATACCATCCTCTCCGGGATCATCTCCCTCGCCCACAGCAACGTGGGGGTGGCGGCAATTGTGTTTATCGCCAGTATTCTGGTGCCGTTTACCAAAGTGGTGGTGATGTTTACCCTGCTCCTGAGTATTCACCTCAAATGTGAGCAAGGTTTACGTACCCGAATTCTGCTTTTGCGATTCGTCACCTGGATTGGCCGCTGGTCGATGTTGGATCTGTTCGTGATTTCGTTGATGATGTCGCTGATCAATCGCGACCAGTTATTGGCTTTTACAATGGGACCCGCAGCTTTTTATTTCGGCTCCGCGGTGATATTGACTATTCTTGCTGTGGAATGGCTGGATAGCCGCTTACTTTGGGATGCACATGAGTCAGGAAACGCCCGCTTCGCCGACTGAAGCGAGAATTAAAACAAAACGCCGCATTTCTCCATTCTGGTTGCTGCCTGTCATCGCCCTGATGATTGCAGGCTGGCTTATCTGGACGAGCTATGAAGATCGCGGAAGCACCATCACCATTGACTTCCAGTCTGCCGACGGCATTGTGGCCGGGCGAACCCCTGTCCGCTTCCAGGGGGTTGAGGTAGGTACCGTTCAGGACATCAGCCTGGGAAAAGGGCTGAATAAAATTCAGGTCCGCGCCAGCATTAAGTCCGATATGCAGGATGCGCTGCGCAGCGAAACGCAGTTCTGGCTGGTAACGCCTAAGGCCTCTCTGGCGGGTGTTTCAGGGCTGGATGCACTGGTTGGCGGTAACTACATCGGCATGATGCCGGGTAAAGGTGAACCGCAGGATCACTTTGTTGCGCTGGATACCCAACCAAAATACCGACTGAATAACGGCGATCTGATGATCCATCTGCAGGCACCGGATTTGGGTTCCCTCAACAGTGGCTCACTGGTTTATTACCGTAAAATTCCGGTAGGTCGCGTTTATGATTACGCCATCAACCCGAATAAACAGGGCGTGACGATTGATGTGTTAATCGATCGCCGCTTCACTAACCTGGTGAAAAAAGGCAGCCGTTTCTGGAACGTCTCCGGCGTGGATGCTGACCTCAGCCTGAGCGGTGCCAAAGTGAAGCTCGAGAGCCTGGCCGCACTGGTCAACGGCGCCGTTGCCTTCGACTCTCCGGAAAACTCCAGCCCGGCCACGGCAGATGATACCTTCGGATTGTATGCTGACCTGGCGCACAGCCAGCGCGGCGTGATCGTCAAACTCGCCCTGCCCGATGCTAAAGGGCTGAAAGCGGGTTCCACACCGCTTATGTATCAGGGATTGCAGGTTGGGCAGCTCACCAAAATGACGCTCAATCCAGGCGGTTCCGTGACCGGTGAGATGACCGTCGACCCGAGCGTAGTTGATCTCCTGCGTGAAAAAACGCGTATCGAGATGCGCAGCCCAAAACTGTCTCTGAACGATACCAGCCTGAGCAATCTTCTGACCGGCAATACGTTTGAACTGATCCCCGGTGAAGGTCAACCCAGCAACAGTTTCGTTGTTGCGCCAGCAGATAAAGCGCTGCTGCAAAAACCGGGCGTCGTAACGGTGAAACTGACCGCGCCTGAAAGTTACGGTATCGAAGCCGGCCAGCCTCTGATTCTGCATGGCGTCCAGGTGGGCCAGGTGCTGGAGCGTACGCTCTCTGAAAACGGCGTGAGCTTCTCGGTGGCTATCGATCCGCAATACAGCGACCTCGTGCATGGCGACAGTAAATTTGTGGTGAACAGCCGCGTCGACGTGAAGGTTGGCCTCGACGGCGTCGAGTTCCTCGGTGCCAGCGCCAGCGAATGGGTTAACGGCGGGATCCGCATTTTACCGGGCAATAAAGGCCCGGTGCGCGACAGTTATCCGCTGTATGCCAACCTGGACAAAGCGATTGAAAACAGCATGAGCGATCTCCCAACCACGACACTGACGCTAAGCGCCGAGACGCTTCCTGATGTCCAGGCTGGCTCCGTTGTGCTGTACCGTAAGTTTGAGGTCGGGGAAGTGATTGCCGTACGCCCTCATGCGGACGCGTTTGATATCGAACTGCATATCAAACCGGAGTATCGCAAGTTGCTGACCCCGAATAGCGTGTTCTGGGCCGAAGGTGGTGCGAAAGTGCAGCTTAACGGTAACGGGCTGACCGTGCAGGCCTCCCCGCTTTCACGTGCGCTGCGCGGAGCGATCAGCTTCGATAACCTCAGCGGTGCGGGTGCAAACCTGCGTAAAGGCGATAAGCGTATTCTCTTCCCGTCTGAAACCGCTGCCCGTGCCGTTGGCGGACAGATTACCCTGCATGCTTTTGATGCAGGGAAGCTGGCGGAAGGGATGCCTATCCGTTATCTGGGTATTGATATCGGGCAGATCCAGAAGCTGACGCTTATCACCGCGCGTAACGAGGTGCAGGCCACCGCCGTGCTCTACCCGGAATATGTTCAAACCTTCGCCCGCTCAGGCTCCCGCTTCTCGGTGGTGACGCCACAGATTTCGGCCGCTGGCGTTGAGCACCTCGACACTATCCTGCAGCCTTATATCAACGTCGAACCCGGTAAGGGGAATGCTCGCCGTGACTTTGAACTGCAGGAAGCCACGATCACTGACTCTCGCTATCTGGATGGCCTGAGCATTGTGGTGGAAGTGCCGGAAGCAGGCTCGCTGAACATCGGCACACCGGTGCTGTTCCGTGGGATTGAAGTGGGTACAGTGACGGGCCTGACGCTCGGTACGCTCTCTGACCGCGTGATGGTGGCATTACGCATCAGCGATCGTTACCAGCACCTGGTGCGTAATAACTCGGTGTTCTGGCTGGCCTCCGGCTATTCACTGGACTTCGGTCTGACGGGAGGGGTGGTGAAAACCGGCACCTTCAACCAGTTCATTCGTGGCGGTATTGCTTTCTCTACACCACCGGGGACGCCGCTGGCGCCGAAAGCGCAACCGGGCAAACACTTCCTGCTGCTCGAAAGCGAGCCGAAAGAGTGGCGTGAATGGGGCACTGCCCTGCCGCGTTAATCTCAGGGCTCCGGTGTCAACGCACCGGAGCCTTTATGTTACACTGCGCCCCTGAACTTTTCCCTGTGGTGTGCACGTGGCTCAAAACTCCGTATTTCTTCCTGAACAATTCCTGGCGCAGATGCGCGAGGCGCTTCCTTCTCACCTCTCGTTAGACGATTTTATCGCCGCCTGTCAGCGGCCGTTGCGCCGGAGTATTCGCGTCAACACGCTGAAAATAAGCGTCGCCGATTTTCTGGCGCTGGTCTCGCCGTATAACTGGCAACTGACGCCAGTACCGTGGTGTGCAGAGGGTTTTTGGATTGAACGGGATGACGAAGCGTCGTTGCCATTGGGCAGTACCGCAGAACATCTGAGTGGTCTGTTTTATATCCAGGAAGCCAGCTCGATGCTGCCGGTTGCCGCCCTGTTTACGGATGAAAATGCGCCAGAACGCGTCATGGATGTCGCTGCCGCGCCGGGCTCCAAAACCACGCAGATTGCCGCCAGGATGGGGAATCGCGGGGCCATTCTCGCCAACGAGTTTTCAGCCAGTCGCGTTAAAGTTCTGCACGCTAACATCAGCCGCTGCGGGATCCATAACGTTGCCCTGACGCACTTCGATGGCCGCGTATTTGGCGCAGCCCTGCCAGAAGCGTTTGATGCCATCCTGCTGGACGCGCCCTGCTCCGGCGAAGGGGTGGTGCGTAAAGATCCTGATGCGTTAAAAAACTGGTCTGTGGAGAGTAACCTTGAGATTGCCGCCACCCAGCGCGAGCTGATCGACAGCGCCTTCCATGCCCTGCGTCCCGGTGGCACATTGGTTTATTCGACCTGCACCTTAAACCGTGACGAGAACGAGGACGTCTGTCTGTGGCTCAAGGCGCAATACCCTGATGCCGTCGAGTTCCTGCCGTTAAACGGCTTGTTCGCTTCAGCCAATGAAGCCGTCACGCCTGAAGGATTTCTGCACGTTTTCCCCCAGATTTATGACTGCGAAGGTTTTTTTGTCGCACGGTTGCGTAAAACGCAGGCGGTTGAGCCACTGCCAGCCCCGACGTTTAAGGTCGGCAATTTCCCCTTCGCCCCCATGAAAAGGCGTGAGGCGGAGCAAGTCACTACCGCCGCCGCTAAGGTCGGGCTTGCCTGGGATGACACATGCCATCTTTGGATTCGCGATAAAGAGATTTGGCTTTTCCCGGCAAATATTGAGCCGCTTATCGGCAAGGTACGTTTTTCCCGCATCGGGATCCGCCTCGCGGAAGTGCACAATAAAGGCTATCGCTGGCAGCATGAGGCGGTTATCGCCCTCGCCGGCAGCGAGAATACGTTCGCCCTGACGCACCAGGAAGCCGAAGAGTGGTACCGGGGCCGTGATGTATATCCGGACAACACGCCATCGCATGATGAAGTGGTGGTGACCTATCAGGGTTATCCGTTAGGGCTGGCGAAAAAGGTAGGCTCACGACTGAAAAACAGCTATCCGCGAGAGCTGGTTCGTGATGGGCGATTGTTTACCGGTAACGATCGCACCGGCTGAAAAAAGCGCATTTTTTTACTGGCGATTTTGCTCTCCTTGTCTACGATCAAAAATGGATGCCCATACTGGTCATACCAGATTTTGATAACACACCCGGAGAGCAATATGACGAAAACCAGCGTGCGTATTGGCGCTTTCGAAATCGACGACGCAGAATTGCGCGGCGAAGCACAGGGCGAACGAACGTTAAGTATTCCCTGCAAATCCGATCCGGATTTGTGCATGCAACTGGATGCCTGGGATGCCGATACCAGCGTACCGGCAATACTTGATGGCGAACACTCAGTCCTTTACCGTGAGCATTACGATAGTCAATCCGATGCCTGGGTCATGCGTCTTGCCTGACCTAAAGAGAACCCGCCCGAAGGCGGGTTATTTATTACTGAAGCTGCGCCAGCGTAAAGTAACCATCGAAAACGGCGCCAGTATCAATGTAGTGCAGGTTATTAAAATCATACCGCCGGTCAAGTGGCGTATGTCCGAACCAGAAATGGTCCGCACCGCCGATCCCCTGCCCTTTCCCGACCATAAACCCCATCAGCCGGTCGCGATCCCATAGTACGTGCTGGGCGCTTACGGGTTTTTGCCAGCGGTATTCCGCAGCGGGATAGTCAGCGTGAGCAATCACATTCAAACCGTTTGCACAGGTTATCTCGATAATGTGCGGCAGTTCCCGACACGCATTAAGTAACGTCAGCGCCAGCTGCTGCTGTGTGTGCTCAAGGCGGGTAAACCAAATTCCGCCATTCATTGTCCAGAGTGCAAAATCATTATTATCAAGGCTGTCGATAGCCATTTGTTCATGGTTGCCCCGCACTGCACGAAACCATTTTTCATTCATGAGCTGTAAACATTTAATACTGTCAGGGCCACGATCAATTACATCCCCTACGGAAATAAGCAAATCCTCATAAGGATTAAAATGCCGGCGTTTCAGTTCATCCATGAGCCACTGATAACAACCATGTATGTCGCTGACAACCCAGACGTGCCGCCACTTCCCACCATCGATTCGCTGATACATAAAACCTCCTTGCTTAAGTATAGACGCAGCAGAAATTGCAGCTGACACGCGCAGCATTCACAAAGCCAAACGAACGGTAAACCAAATGGAAATAAAGATCCGCGCGCTATTAATCCCTTTTTGCTGACTCTTTAGAATAAGGCATGAATTAAACGAGAGGTCTTAACGTGTCTAATATGCACCTGCACAACGATGTGTTCTATCCGCATCGCACAAATATCATTTCCGAGCTGGTGAAAGGAAAACGCGTTCCGGGTCCAATCTGGCAGAAGCGCGAGTATCGTCTGAAGTTCCTGCTGCGCTCGCTCCTGTTCTGGTCTTCCACCCATCGCGTGCTGGAAACGCTCTCAGGACGTGATGATTTTGACCGTCTGCTGGCCTCTCAAATTACCTTACCGAGTAAAACCCATCGGCAGTATCTGATGCGTGGCCTGACGGCCGGCGATCGGGCTGACGCTATCATCAGCCATTATCACTGGGTCGATAGCCTGAAAAATATCACCCTCGCCAACGCGCTGACCAGCCCGCAAGAGCAGACGATAGTGCAATTTCAGGCAAAAAACGACGCGACGTATACCGTGAGTGCCTCCTCTGCCGGCAAAGCCGAGCGGGAAGGTGAAAGCACGCTGTGGCTGCGCGACAGCGAGAATACCGTGCTAGCAAGCCTGACGTTTAGCGTCGCCCGCAGCAACGGGCAGCGAGTGCTGGTGATTGGTGGGCTTCAGGGGCCACGTCGCAACGTCTCGCATGACGCCATTAAACTGGCGACCCGCGCCTGCCATGGCCTATTTCCAAAACGCTTGCTGATGGAAGTTGTTTTCCAGCTGGCCGCACATTCATCCGTCCGGGCGATTTTTGCTGTCGGTGATGAGGGGCACGTTTTCCGCGCACTGCGTTACCGCCTGAGCAAAGGCCGTCATTTCCATGCCAGCTATGACGAATTCTGGGCGAGTCTGGACGGTAAGAAAATCTCCCCCTTCTGCTGGCAACTGCCGTTACAGATGGAGCGTAAATCCCTGGAAGATATCGCCAGTAAAAAACGGGCGGAATATCGCCGTCGCTTTGAACTGCTTGACTGCATTGAGGCTGAGGTGAAATCACGCTTTTAAGCGCGCTGAGAGCTTTCTTCAACTCTGCATAAAAATTTAACAAAACCGGCAAAAAGGGCATGCCGTTTTGCCGGGCGATTGATGTCGATTCGGTCGAAGGGTTTTTTTTTATAGGTAAAAAGTGATCCTTGAGGTTACGTCCGGCCAGAACAGACGATCTGTGGGATAAAATTGACCTTCCTCCCAGTTCATTTGCCCCGCTTTTCAATGTGATTTACTCTCCACTCTGCCGCTGTTGCAAAGATATTTTGCAATAGCGGACTGAACATTAAGCCCGTTTCTGTTTTGGTTCGTTGATGAAAAACCCTGAAGGGACTACCGTTGTATGAAAAGCGTGCCCTCTTGCCACGGGGTCTCACCTCCCGAAAGGTAGTACAATCATCGTCACAGAGATGCTGTTGCTATTCATTACTGAGGTGTCTAAACTTTGCTGATATTTCGTTAGGATACGATTATAATTGCATACTGATTTACGAATGCAATTGCTGTCTCCACCCTAATTTTCTTATATTTAGATACCAACTATGTCCGTTCGGCTTTTACAGGTGTGTTATGCCTCTGATTGAAAACTATGCCTCACCTACGCCGGAAGACCTTGCTCTACTC
This sequence comes from Enterobacter sp. J49, assembly GCF_002148625.1. Taxonomy (NCBI): domain Bacteria; kingdom Pseudomonadati; phylum Pseudomonadota; class Gammaproteobacteria; order Enterobacterales; family Enterobacteriaceae; genus Enterobacter; species Enterobacter sp. J49. The sequence continues at coordinate 686,160 of NZ_MWPY01000037.1, read as the reverse complement.
AAGTCATCGCTCGGTCTTACGGGTACCCAAATGGCAAAGTTTGCCGGGCTTGCAGGAAGCAATCACTGGCGAAAATACACCGGTGGTGAGTTACCTCGCGTAATGGGGATGCACATGATGTTTTTTGGCCGCTCATTTAGTTTTAAATGAAAACGAATTAAATAAAGTGACAGGAAAAATGCGCGATATCGGTGCAAAAGATTAAGGACTTGATGATGATTTATGATTGTTTTTTATATTATGATGAAGATATGTTGTTAGACATCCGTCTACACACACTCTCGGATGTCGTTGACAAATTCGTTATTGTTGAATCAACATATACTTTTACCGGGAAACCAAAGAAACTCAATTTCGACATCGAGAAGTTCACGTGTTTCGCCGATAAAATCATTTATGTTGTAAACGATACGGACCCAACAAAAATCCCAGGTGCAAAATATACCACTGATAAGGAAGTTGATCCCTGGGCTGTAGAATCGCACCACCGCAATAGCATTATGCAAGGGCTTGTAAACGCACAGCCTGACGATATCATTCTTGTTTCTGATGTAGACGAAATTTTTGATCCCGCAGTGATCGACAGGATTAACCCACGCCATCTGTGCACGACTATCCATCAAAATTTTTATAATTATCAGTTCAATATGCAAGTATTTAATACTAATGGTACTCCCCGAAAATGCACGTTACCGAGAGCAACAACATATAAAAATTTATTAAATTATTTTGATGGTGAACCTGAATCTTTCAGGAATATAAAGCATGCCCGTAAAAATAAAAATTGGTCGTGGTTTAAATGGAACTTTTTTAAATTAAAGAATAAAACTATCGATAATGGTGGCTGGCATTTCTCGTGGGTAATGTCCCCTGAACGCATTTCTGAGAAGATGGCGACTATTTCTCATCAGGAATACAACACTCCTGATTTCAATAATCCAGAACACATTATGAAAGTACTCAAAAATGCAGAAGATATTTGGGGAAGAGACAGGAAGCTAATTAGGCAGGCGCTAGAAAAACCCGTATTCCCAGCCTATCTCGTTGACAATAAAGATAAGTTTAAAGACTTTATCCTTTAATCACGTCATATCTTTCCAGCAAACATAACGGGGTGTTGTGGTTATATCAACATTGATGCCATGCCCCCTCTCCTTTCCCGGTTGTCCTTAACGTAGTCTTTCCCGGATAAAAAATATAGCACCGCAACAGTTGACGGTTAATGGCCGCGCATATGTGTGCTACACCTCTCCGTTACCCCAGTTCCTGTAAGCAAATTTGCAAGCGTTCTTCCATGATTGCCATTGTCCCGACATACACTCAAGCGGCAAACAGCACTGATTGTCGTCGCATGGACACAATGGGATGCAGGATAAAAGAGTGCGTGATGATCCCTAAATTTGCGTGTAAATGAATTGTGAATGTTAAAAACGGTGTGGTATAACGGGAAATACCGAATATTCAAGTTCGGACAATTTTAGGGTACTTTGGTGGCAGATCGCTGTAAGTGACTGAAATTTATAATAGATAAAAAGAGACCGAATACGATTCCTGTATTCGGTCCAGGGAAATGGCTCTTGGGAGAGAGCCGTGCGCTAAAAGTTGGCATTAATGCAGGCTAAGTCGCCTTGCCTTTTAAGAATAGATGACGACGCCAGGTTTTCCAGTCCTCAGTTAAAGCGGCCGGAAAAAAAGCGTATGAGCATCATTAAAAGTGAAAAACCGCAGTGCTTTCGCAAGCATCTGCGGTTTTTTATTGGATACCCGAAGATTAACAAAGCGTGTCTGCACGCTCGATAAACGGTGCCAGGCTCATCTTCTGCCCTGGATGCGCGGGATCATCAATCTGAATAACGCTGATTGGCTGTCCACTGCTTTTGCCGCTGGCGACCTGCTGCTCTGCGACATCATTTAAAGGGTATTGCACCAGCGTGCTTGGGTTAATCGCATACAAGGCGTGCCCCGGACGGCAGGTCAGCATCACCTCTTCACGATTAAACGCCCATTTGTCCTTACCCACTTCAAAACGGCTGACGGTAATGACCTGTGGTGCGGCCAGGGCACTCCCCGTGCAGGCCAGCAAGATGAGAGAAAGTAGTGTCTTTTTCATAGGATAGTTAACCTTGTCAGAAGGGTTCCCAGGTCGCGAACAGACTGACTGTAGCCAGCACCAGCGCACCCAGCACCACTTCTGCTTGTGTCATTCTGATAAATATTTGTTGTTCTCGCCCGCTTTGCGCACGAAACCGTGGCACCAGAAAATACCGATTTGCCAGCGCAATTACCACCATCAAAGCCACCAGCGCACATTTGAACAACAAAAATTGCACGTAACGGGCCTGCCAGGGAATATCGATACCCAGAATAAACAGCGCATTGAAAACGCCGGTAAGCACCACGCCTGCTACGGCGTTATGCCCCACGCGTGAGAAGCGCATCATGGTGTAGATTGCGGCAGGCTGCCACTGCCCTTTCGCCAGACGCATGCAAAACAGCAGCGGCAGTAATCCGCCAAGCCAGGTTGCAGCACATAACACATGAAGAGCGTGATTAAGGCGCTGTAATGCGCCCACCGCGCCTTCGTTCATTGTCGCATGCCCTACTCCCGCCAGCAGGATGAACTGTCCCATGGCGAGCAGTAACAGCCGTGAGCCTTTATGCGGTGCCAGCCATGCTGTACCGGCAGTAAGGACCGCGAGAATAATTTGCCACAGCCAGACGCTTCCAAACTGCGTCCCCAGCACGCTACGCCAGATGTCGGGGTTGACGACATCGCCCCAGCCATTCCCCATTAACCCACCCTGAAGCGTAAACATCAGGAGCGCTGTCACCAGGCTGATTAACGCCGCCATTCTCTGCTGCGACTGAAAACGCCGGGACATGAGCCGTTGCAGAGAGGAAGGAGCAAACCAGACGCTATACAGCGCATTGCCAAAAATAAGCATTAACGCGCCGAAATGGAGAAAGCGCAGCCCTACGTAGCACATCGCCAGCATGCTATTTCACGCTAAAGTGATAACTGCCTTTTGTCTTGTGGCCGTCTACCGACACCACATGCCAGTCAACCTGGTAGGTTCCGGGCGTCAACTCGCGATCCAGCGGCACATTCAGCTGCGTCTTGTCTTTCTCGTCGCGTTTAACGGCACCGGTCCTGATGGTCTGCTTTTGTGCATCCGTCACCACCACACCGCTAAAACCGGGCTCAATACCTTCTGAAAACGTCAGCGTCAGCGTACGCGGTGCCGTCACGAGGCTATCTGCTGCCGGAGTCTGTTGTTTAAGGTGAGCGTGCGCCAGCACGGAGGGTGACATCACGCAGGAGGCCAAAAAGACCAGTGCGCCTGCCGCGCGGGAAGAGGATAAACCCATCGCAATCATTCCTTTTTGTTATGCCTGTATGGCAAAGAATAACTCTGTATAATAAGCGAGTCGAGGATCATCCCACCTCTGCTTGTCATCGTCGAGCAATCGCGGTAACGTTGCCGCCGTCTAAAAAGGAGAAGGTAATGAAGATCAATCTGGCCGCCCTTCCTCAGGACGAGATGGATAAAGTGAATGTCGATCTCGCTGCCGCTGGCGTCGCATTTAAAGAGCGTTACAACATGCCCATCGTGGCTGAAGTGGTTGAACGTGAGCAACCTGCTCATCTGCGCGACTGGTTTCGCGAACGCTTAATTGCGCATCGTCTCGCCTCAGTTAACCTTTCTCGTTTACCGTACGAACCTAAAGTTAAATAAGCTTAACGAGTCGTTACACTTCCTTACGCGGAATATGGCAGGATAAGAAAACCCTGATTAAATTAGGTGTATTCTTAAATCACTGCGACTCTGTGTAAAGGAAGTCACGATGTCACAATGGAATATTGCTGCGGCCCAGTATGCCGGGCTGCACCACAGTGTAGATGAACATGTCGCGCACCATCTCCGTTTCATTGCCGAAGCGGCACGACAGCAGTGCGATTTGCTGGTATTCCCGGAGCTCTCATTAACTGGCCCAGGGACAACGACGCTCCCTGCCCCTCCCCATGATAAACAGCTGGCCCCGTTGCTAAACGCCGCGAAATTATACCGGATCACTATTATTGCCGGGCTTCCGCTCGACGTGAATGGCCATCGTCAGAAAGGCCTTGCCCTGTTTACCCCTTCTCGCCATAGCATCCTGCGCTACCCTCAGGGTCGCGGTGCAAGCCTGATCCCGGGTGATAAACAGCTGACGATCATCGATGCACATGCTGATTCACCAAATCTCGACCCGCAGGCGACGCTATTTACCAGCTGCCAGTCAGTGGGAGATAGCCGCTGGCGGCAATCCATCAGTACCCTGCAGCGATTCGCACACAAATATGCCATTGCGGTGTTAATGGCGAACGCGCGCGGCGGCAGCGCGTTATGGGATGAAAAAGGTCAGCTGATCGTCCGCGCGGACAAAGGTGAACTGCTATTGACCGGATCTCTTGGCAGACAGGGTTGGCAAGGCGATATCATTCCTTTAGGCTAGGCGTTTTAGGCTCAGGAGAGTTCAATGCTGCGCGTCATCGATACCGAAACCTGCGATCTTCAGGGCGGAATAGTGGAAGTGGCTTCTGTCGACGTGATTGATGGAAAAATAGTCAACCCAATGAGCCATCTGGTACGTCCCGACCGCCCGATCAGCCCGCAGGCAATGGCTATTCATCGCATTACAGAATCGATGGTGGCGGACAAACCGTGGATAGAAGAGGTGATACCCCATTATTACGGTAGCCCGTGGTACGTCGCGCACAACGCCAGTTTTGACCGCCGGGTGCTCCCCGACATGCCCGGAGAATGGATTTGCACGATGAAACTGGCGCGTCGTCTCTGGCCTGGGATTAAGTACAGCAATATGGCGTTGTACAAATCCCGTAAGCTGAGCGTCAGAACGCCGGAGGGTCTGCACCATCACCGCGCCCTGTATGACTGCTACATCACCGCCGCGTTACTCATTGATATTATGAATAACTCCGGCTGGACCCCAGATGATATGGCGACCATTACCGGGCGTCCGGCGTTGCTGACTACCTTCACCTTTGGCAAATACCGCGGTCGGGCGGTTTCCGATATTGCGGATAAAGATCCGGGCTATCTGCGCTGGCTCTATAACAACCTCGATAAGATGAGCCCGGAACTGCGTTTAACGCTTAAGCACTATCTTGGCGAAGCTTAACGCTCCGCACGGCCTGGCAGCGTCTCCTGCGCCAGGCCAATCAAAAACGCATACTCCAGTGCCACGCCTTCGTAAGATTTAAATCGTCCCGATTTCCCGCCGTGACCGGAGTCCATATCCGTGCACAGCAGCAACAGGTTGTCGTCGGTTTTCAGTTCCCGCAGTTTCGCCACCCATTTTGCAGGCTCCCAGTATTGCACCTGTGAATCGTGCAATCCGGTGGTTACCAGCATGTGCGGATACGCTTTCGCTTCCACATTGTCGTACGGGCTGTACTCTTTCATGTAGCGATAGTAGATCTCATCCTGCGGGTTGCCCCACTCTTCAAACTCTCCGGTCGTCAGCGGGATGGATTCATCCAGCATGGTCGTTACCACATCGACAAACGGCACCTGCGCAATAATCCCTTTAAAGCGTTCGGGACGCTGATTGATGACGGCCCCCATCAATAATCCTCCCGCGCTGCCGCCCATACCAAAGCAAAGCCCAGGATCGCCATAGCCCTGCTCAATCAACGCATCGCAGACGTCGAGATAATCATTGAAGGTATTTTTCTTTTTCAGGAATTTCCCGTCTTCATACCAGTGCTGACCCAACTCCCCGCCGCCGCGAACATGCGCAATGGCGAACACAAAACCGCGATCCAGCAGACTTAACCGGCTGCTGCTGAAATCAGCGTCCATGCTTGAGCCGTAGGAGCCGTAGCCGTAAACCAGAATCGGATTCTTACCTTTCTGGAAATGCGCCCGATGATAAACAAGCGAGACCGGCACCTCGACGCCATCGCGGGCGGTAACCCACAGGTGTTCGCTTCGGTAGTTGTCGGAATCGAACCCTTTCACTTCGGACTGTTTAAGCACCTGACGTTGCCCGGTGTCCATATCCAGCTCAAAGAGCGTATCGGGCGTGGTCATAGACGAGTAGCCGTAGCGCAGACGCGACGATTCCGGCTCAGGATTAAACCCTATCCACGTAACATAGGCCGGGTCGTCAAACGCAATCCCGATCACTTCCCTTGTTTTGCGGTTAATTTGCCGCAGGCTGGTCAGCCCCCGCTGGCGCTCCTCAACCACCAGCCAGTCGGTGAACAGCGTAAACCCTTCGAGCATCACCTGCTCCCGGGCGGGGATTAACACTTCCCACTTACGTTCATCGCGTACTTTGGTTTTGTAGAGGCCAAAGTTTTTACCCTCCCGATTAGAGCGCAGGTAAAAGCTGTGCTGGAAGTGATCGAGGCTGTATTCATGATCTTTACGCCGTGGCAGGAAGCACAGCGGCTGCGCATCAGGTAGCTCGGCGTCCAGAAGCAGAACTTCAGAGGTGGTGGCGCTGGCCAGGAAGATAATCACATAGTGGCGGGACGAGGTTTTGTGCAGGCTGACATAAAACGTTTCGTCTTTCTCTTCGTAAACCAGTTCGTCGTCAGCAGAATCCGTCCCAACGGTGTGGCGCCACACCTGATAAGGCAACAACGTGGAGGCATGCTTTTTAACGTAGTAGACCGTTTCGGAATCATTCGCCCAGACAAAGTCCGGCGAAACGTTATCCAGCATTTCCGGATACCAGTTACCGGTTTCCAGGTTGCGAAAACGCAAACCGTACTGACGACGGGAGAGGTAATCCTCCGCCAGCGCCATAATGGTGTTATCGGGGGAGATGGACATGCCGCCGAGGGTATAAAACTCGCTGTGGGCGGCGCGCTGGTTGGCATCCAGCAGGATGTCCCACTCATCCCATTCGGCGCATAACACCGACTGTCGCTGGTAGATGGGATACTCGTTGCCAGGTTCGTAGATATGGCGATATCGATAGCCATTTTTGGTCCATGGCGCGGAGATATCACGCTGGGGGATACGCTGCACCATTTCATTTAGCAGCTGATCCTGCAATGCCTGCTGGCTGGACATGACCTTGCGGCCATAGTCGTTTTCCTCGTGCAGGTAGTCGAGCACTTCTGGCCGGGAACGGGAGTCGTCCCGCAGCCAGTAATAGTTATCTATACGCGTATCGCCATGCGTGGTGATCGCATACGGAGTACGTCGGGCTTTCGGTGGCATGTCATCATTCTTTTGAGTTTTACACCCTATAAGGTTGGCAAAACCCACGCATGATGCAAGCGAAACATGGCTGCGACGGCGGCAGTTAGCCCTGTAACGCCCGTTTTTGCTCCTGAATATCCTTCTCGATCCCGTCCCGAACATCTTGTGGGATCTTCAGGGCATCACCCAGCGCATTGAGATAGCTGCGCTCCATAAAGTGATCGATATCGATGGCGGCACAGCTCAGAAAATAGAGCTCAAGCGCCTCTTCCTCATTTTTCACGCTTTGCGCCAGACGCTGCGGTTCGAGTGGCTGTTCGATGGCCTGCGCCACCAGCGCTCTGCCCTTTTCTTCGACACCGGCCTCGCGCAATTGCTGCTCAATCGCCGATCGTTCCTGGTCATCAATGTGCCCGTCGCTTTTCGCCGCGAACACCAGTGCCAGGATGAGCCTTTCGGTACGCAGATCCAGCGGCGAGGTCTGCTCACCAAAGTGGGGTTCGTCGCTGTGCGCGGTCCGCACTCTGTCCTTGTATTTGTTCCACAGTACGGTACCCGCAATAGCGCCGCCGCCCGCCAGCAGCGCGCCGGTACCATACTTTGCCAGTAACTTACGCGAGGATTTATTGGCAACCAGCAGTCCAGCCAGCCCGCCAAGCGCCCCCGGCACCAGGAGTTTGCTCAGCCCCTGCTCGCCGGATGACGACGTTTTCTGCCCCAACATGGATTGCAATTGATTTAGCCAGCCTGACATGGTTTCCCTCACTTAACGGTGAATATGTCTCCCAGCGTAAGCGAGCAGGCGTCAGGAAATGTCTGCCACGGCTAAAGAAGCGCAAATTTCTTAACCGCTCTTGGGCCCTGAACAAGACAGACGCAAACGTTTACGTTTATAATGCGCGCAACTTTTTCAGGGGGATTGTTATGACTCGTTTAGGAACCGCGCTGCGACCTGCGGCGACGCGTGTGATGCTGTTAGGATCGGGCGAACTGGGTAAAGAGGTCGCCATTGAGTGCCAGCGTTTGGGCGTGGAAGTCATTGCAGTGGATCGTTACGCTGACGCACCTGCCATGCATGTCGCCCACCGTTCTTATGTGATCAATATGCTGGATGGCGATGCCCTGCGTACGCTGATTACGCAGGAGAAACCGGATTTCGTGGTACCCGAAATTGAAGCCATTGCCACCGATACGCTGATCGCCCTTGAGCAGGAAGGCCAGCGCGTGGTGCCCTGCGCAAAAGCGGCCAAACTCACCATGAACCGCGAAGGCATTCGTCGTCTGGCGGCTGAAGAGCTGGCCTTACCTACCTCAGGCTACCGTTTTGCCGGCGATAAAGCCGCTTTCCTGCAGGCTGTCGACGAAATTGGCTACCCGTGCATCATTAAGCCCGTCATGAGCTCCTCCGGTAAAGGACAGAGCTTTATCCGCGACAGCAGCACTCTGGATAAGGCGTGGGAGTATGCCCAGCAGGGAGGACGTGCCGGTGCCGGTCGCGTGATTATCGAAAGCGTCGTAAAGTTTGATTTCGAAATCACGCTGCTGACGGTCAGCGCCGTTGATGGCGTCCATTTCTGCGATCCGATTGGCCACCGTCAGGAAGATGGCGACTATCGTGAGTCCTGGCAGCCGCAGCAGATGAGCGACCTGGCGCTGGCACGTGCGCAGGAAATTGCCCGTAAAGTGGTTCTGGCGCTGGGCGGTTACGGATTGTTTGGCGTGGAACTGTTTGTCTGCGGCGACGAGGTAATTTTCAGTGAAGTCTCCCCTCGCCCGCACGATACCGGGATGGTCACGCTGATTTCACAGGACCTTTCTGAATTCGCCCTGCATGTGCGCGCTTTCCTCGGCCTGCCCGTTGGCGGCATTCGTCAGTACGGCCCGGCGGCTTCGGCGGTGATCCTGCCGCAATTAACCAGCGAGAACGTCACCTTTGATAACGTCGAAGGGGCTATGGGTGCAGGCTTGCAGGTTCGTCTGTTCGGGAAACCGGAGATTGACGGCACACGCCGCCTTGGCGTGGCGCTAGCGACCGGTGAAAACGTGGATGAGGCTGTGGCAAGAGCCAAAACAGCCGCCGCGAACGTGAAGGTTGCAGGATAAAAAAAACGGGCCAGCAGGCCCGTTTTTCATACTGTCTTCGCTTACTGCTTCGCGCCTTCAACCGCTTCGCGAGCCAGTTTAGTGATGCGATCCCAGTCGCCTGCTTCCAGCGCATCCGCAGGAACCAGCCATGAGCCGCCGATGCACAGGACACTTTTCAGCGCCAGGTAGTCACGGTAGTTTGCCGGAGAGATACCACCCGTCGGGCAGAAGCGAACCTGAGAGAATGGACCCGCAATAGCCTGCAGCGCTTTGGTGCCGCCGTTAGCTTCAGCCGGGAAGAATTTGAACTCTTTCAGGCCGTAATCCATACCCATCATCAGTTCAGATACGGTGCTGATACCCGGGATCAGAGGGATCGTGCCTTCGGTTGCAGCTTTCAGCAGCGGCTCGGTCAGGCCAGGGCTGATAGCAAACTGCGCGCCCGCTTCGGTCACGTCAGCCAGCTGCTGTGCGTTCAGTACGGTACCCGCACCGATGATCGCGTCCGGCACTTCTTTGGCGATAGCGCGAATAGCGTCCATCGCGCAGGCGGTACGCAGGGTCACTTCCAGAACACGAACACCACCCGCAACCAGGGCTTTCGCCATCGGGACAGCATGTTCCAGCTTATTCACCACGATTACCGGCACGACAGGGCCAGTGGTCAGGATTGCTTCTGCACTTGTTTTCCAGTTTTTCATCAGAGTTTTCTCTCGCCAGATCGATAAAATCAAGTCGTCTTAAAACGTAATACAGGTTGCGCCCTGCTCCGCACCGGAGAGTTTCTCACGCAGCGCGCCAAACATTTCGCGTCCGGTTCCCACGCGCGATGCGCTCAGGTCAGGAATATGTGGCTTACGTGCCGCCAGTTCAGCGTCATCCACCAGCAGGGTTAACTCACCTGTCTGACCGTTAACGCGGATCATGTCTCCATCACGAACTTTCGCCAGCAAACCGCCGTCGTAAGCTTCCGGGGTCACGTGGATAGCAGAAGGCACTTTACCTGATGCGCCAGAGAGGCGTCCATCGGTCACTAACGCAATTTTGAAACGGCGGTCCAATAATACACCAAGTGGCGGCATAAGTTTATGTAATTCTGGCATCCCGTTCGCTTTTGGCCCCTGATGGCGCACCACAACGACGCAATCTTTGTCGAGCAGACCGGCATCAAACGCAGGCAAAACGTCATGCTGGCTTTCAAACACCACGGCCGGCGCTTCGATAATCTGGTTCTCTTCCGGTACGGCGGAGGTTTTCATCACCGCACGCCCCAGGTTACCGCTGAGTACTTTGGTGCCGCCGTGACGAGAGAACGGTTGTTCAAAGGTGGCGATAACCTGTGCGTCAAGCGAGGCTGTGGCGCCTTCACGCCAGTCAAGCTCACCGTTATTGAGCCACGGCTCATGGGTATAACGCTGCAAACCAAAGCCCGCCACGGTGTTCACATCTTCATGCAGCAGACCGCCTTTCAGCAGCTCGCGCATCAGCACCGGCACGCCACCGGCAGCCTGGAAGTGGTTGATGTCAGCCGGGCCGTTCGGGTACAGGCGCGCCATCAGTGGCACCACAGACGAGATATCAGAGAAATCATCCCAGTTAATCAGGATGCCCGCCGCGCGCGCCATCGCCACCAGATGCATGGTGTGGTTGGTTGAACCGCCGGTTGCCAGCAGCGCAACGATACCGTTGACGATCACTTTCTCGTCGACCATTTTACCCAGCGGCATCCACGCGTTGCCGTTACCGGTCAGACGCGTTACCTGGCGGGCAGCTGTTTCAGTCAGGGCCTTACGCAGTGGCGCATCCGGCTGAATGAAAGAGGACCCAGGAAGCTGCATCCCCATAAATTCCACCACCATCTGGTTGGTGTTGGCCGTACCGTAGAAAGTACAGGTACCCGGCGCATGGTAGGAGGCGGCTTCCGCTTCCAGCAGTGCCTGACGGTCTGCTTTACCTTCCGCATACAGCTGACGGATACGCACTTTTTCTTTGTTTGGCAGGCCGCTTGCCATCGGACCTGACGGCACGAAGATCGCAGGCAGATGACCAAACGACAGCGCTGCCATGGCCAGCCCCGGGACGATTTTATCGCACACGCCGAGGTACAGCGCGCCATCAAACATATTGTGAGACAGGCCCACTGCGGCCGACATCGCAATCACTTCGCGGCTCAGCAGAGAGAGCTCCATCCCATCCTGACCCTGCGTCACGCCGTCGCACATGGCTGGCACGCCGCCCGCGACCTGGCCTACCGCATTGACGCTGTGCAGCGCTTTACGGATGATCTCCGGATACACTTCGTACGGCTGATGCGCAGAAAGCATGTCGTTGTAGGAGGTAATGATGGCGATATTGTTACGCAGCATGCTTTTCAGCGAGGCTTTATCGTCGGGCTGGCAGGCGGCGAAACCGTGCGCCAGGTTACCGCAGGCGAGTTGTGAGCGATGAACGGTATTACTTTTAGCCTGTTCAATCCGGGCGAGGTAGGCAGAACGGGTCTCTTTCGAGCGCTCAATAATGCGTTGTGTTACGCGTAACAATGTCGGATTCATAAAAGCTCCTCTAATTTATCTGTCCGGGCTCGGGAGTTTACAAAGTCGCTGGCGATTATTAACAACGCTGAAACGCTTGCTGTCCGGAGCTCAGGGGCAAAATCACTTCCGGCAGTGTAATAAAAAAAGCTCCGCGGGTGAATCCACGCGGAGCTTAAAAGTTTATAAATTGTGCCACGAACTGTGTTAGATCATGTTACCGGTAAAATAACACCTAAGAGGCAGCTGATAATTTTACTCAAACTCATTCCAGGAGCGGCCATCACGGGTGATCATCGCGACGGACGCGACAGGCCCCCAGGTGCCCGCCTGATACGGTTTCGGCGCATCCTGATCCGCAGCCCAGGCTTCAGTGATGGAGTCGACCCATTTCCACGCCTCTTCCACTTCATCACGACGCACGAACAGCGCCTGGATACCGCGCATGGTTTCCAGCAGCAGACGCTCGTAAGCATCTGCAAGGTGCGTCTGATTGAACGTTTCGGAGTAGCTCAGGTCCAGCTTGGTGGTCTGCAGGTTATGTTTATGATCCAGGCCCGGCACTTTGTTCAGGATCTGGATGTCCACCCCTTCGTCTGGCTGCAGACGAATGGTCAGTTTGTTCTGCGGCAGCTCCTGCCAGGACTCTTTGAACAGGTTGAGTTCAGGGTTTTTGAAGTAAACGACCACTTCAGAGCATTTGGTCGGCAGACGTTTACCGGTACGCAGGTAGAACGGAACGCCCGCCCAGCGCCAGTCATCGATATCCACGCGGATCGCCACAAACGTCTCGGTATTGCTCGCCTTGTTGGCACCCTCTTCTTCCAGGTAGCCCGGCACTTTTTTACCCTGAGCAAACCCTGCGGTGTACTGGCCGCGTACCGTTTTCTCACGCACGTTTGAGCGATCGATGCGACGCAGTGACTTCAGCACTTTCACTTTAGCATCACGGATGCTGTCCGCCGTCAGGTCAGACGGTGGAGACATGGCAATCATGCAAAGGATTTGCAGCAGGTGGTTCTGGATCATGTCGCGCATCTGACCGGCCTGGTCAAAGTAACCCCAGCGGCCTTCGATACCTACCTCTTCGGCCACGGTGATTTCCACATGGTCGATGGTACGGTTGTCCCAGTTATTCACAAACAGGGAGTTGGCAAAACGCAGCGCCAGCAGGTTCAGTACCGTCTCTTTACCGAGATAGTGGTCGATACGGTAGACCTGGCACTCTTCGAAGTACTCGCCGACCTGGTCATTAATTTCGCGGGAGGTTGAAAGAGAGGTCCCCAGCGGTTTCTCCATCACCACGCGTGCCGGTTTAGCGTTCAGCTTCGCTTCGCCCAGACCTTTGCAGATTGCACCGAAAGTGCTTGGTGGCATGGCGAAGTAGTTAATGGTGACACGGTTTTTCTGATCCAACATCGCGCCTAAACGGTTAAACGCGCTGACGTCGTTCACGTCCAGGTTACAGAAATCAAGACGTCCGCTCAGGGTATCCCACAAACTTTCATCAATCTTTTCCTTCATGAACGTTTCGAGCGCCTCGCGTACGACCTTGGTATAAGCTTCCTTGTCCCAGTCGGCGCGCCCAACGCCCAGGATACGCGTATCCGGATGAATTTGGCCCGCTTTCTCCAGTTGATACAGGGAAGGCAGCAATTTCCGGCGTGCAAGATCGCCTTTCGCGCCGAAAATGACCAGGTCACATGCCTGGGCTGTTTGCGTTACCGCCATGTCATTCTCCTCAGTTGGATCACCTGGTACTTCTGCCAGGTATCGTTGTAATTTTATTACGTTGCACTGTACTGCTTTTACGTCATTCCCGAAACCATTAGCGCTTAACCTCGCGTGCGATACCGCGATTTTTTCGCCGTCAGACGCGTGTGGTGGCGAAATCACGCAAAAAGCGTTGATTCTTTGAACTACAGGGTCATAACAAAACCCGACACCGATCAAGTAATGAAAAAAAACAACAACATTATCTTGTCGACTGTTACCCTTTATGGAAGCCACAGGGGTAATATCGGCTAAATCGAATCATGATTTCATGAATTAATGAAATCGTTTCCACCCATGAGCGCCCTGTTAACAATGAACATGCTGGAAAAAATCCAGTTCCAACTGGAACACCTTAGCAAATCCGAGCGAAAAGTGGCCGAAGTCATTCTTGCTGCTCCTGCTCAGGCGATTCATTCAAGCATCGCCGCTCTGGCGCAGGAGGCAGGCGTCAGCGAACCGACGGTTAACCGCTTCTGCCGTAGCCTTGAAACGCGCGGCTTTCCTGATTTTAAACTGCATCTTGCACAAAGTCTGGCAAACGGCACGCCTTATGTTAATCGCAATGTGGATGAAGACGACAGTGTTGATGCCTATACGGCGAAAATATTTGAGTCGGCCATGGCTACGCTGGACCACGTTCGCCAGTCCCTGGATATGAATTCCGTGAACCGCGCGGTGGATTTACTGACCCAGGCCAAGCGCATTGCGTTCTTTGGCCTCGGCTCGTCGGCGGCCGTGGCGCATGACGCCATGAATAAATTCTTCCGCTTTAACGTCCCGGTCATTTATTCCGATGACATTGTCCTGCAACGCATGAGCTGTATGAATTGCAGTGAAGATGATGTCGTGGTACTCATTTCGCACACCGGGCGCACCAAAAGCCAGGTGGAGCTGGCGCAACTGGCGCGTGAAAACGATGCCATGGTTATTGCCCTCACGACGGCGGGCACGCCGCTGGCAAGAGAAGCAACGCTCGCCATCACCCTTGACGTCCCGGAAGACACCGACATGTATATGCCGATGGTCTCCCGTCTGGCGCAGCTCACGGTGATTGACGTGCTGGCAACCGGTTTCACCCTGCGTCGTGGCGCAAAATTCAGAGATAACTTGAAGCGTGTCAAGGAAGCGCTTAAGGAATCGCGTTTTGATAAAGAATTGCTTATGAAAAGCGATGTTCCCTAAATAGTTTAATAACTACGATGTAACGATTTACGGCATTCGGTCCTCTCTCTGTTGCCTTGCAGCAGATGAAGGCCGATTTAATGTTCACGCAACACCAAAGTTGTTTCAGTCAACGGAGTATTACATGTCCAGAAGGCTTCGCAGAACCAAGATCGTAACCACCTTAGGCCCGGCCACTGACCGCGATAACAATCTCGAGAAAATTATCGCCGCGGGTGCCAACGTGGTGCGTATGAACTTCTCTCACGGTACGCCAGAAGACCATAAATTACGTGCCGACAAAGTGCGTGAAATTGCGGCCAAACTTGGCCGTCATGTTGCTATCCTCGGGGACCTGCAGGGTCCAAAAATTCGTGTTTCAACCTTCAAAGAAGGTAAAGTCTTCCTCAATATCGGTGATAAATTCCTGCTCGATGCCAACCTGGGTAAAGGCGAAGGCGATAAAGAAAAAGTTGGGATCGACTATAAAGGTCTGCCGGCTGACGTTGTGCCTGGCGATATCCTGCTGCTCGACGACGGTCGCGTTCAGCTGAAAGTGCTGGAAGTTCAGGGGATGAAGGTTTTCACCGAAGTCACCGTCGGCGGCCCGCTCTCAAACAACAAAGGCATTAACAAACTTGGCGGTGGCCTCTCAGCCGAAGCGCTGACCGATAAAGACAAAGCGGATATCGTGACCGCTGCGCTGATTGGCGTTGACTATCTGGCCGTCTCCTTCCCGCGCTGTGGCGAAGACCTGAACTACGCGCGCCGTCTGGCACGTGATGCGGGCTGTGATGCCAAAATCGTTGCTAAAGTGGAACGTGCGGAAGCCGTTTGCGATCAGGACGCGATGGATGACGTGATTCTGGCGTCTGACGTGGTGATGGTTGCCCGTGGCGATCTGGGCGTGGAAATTGGCGACCCTGAGCTGGTGGGGATCCAGAAAGCCCTGATCCGCCGTGCACGTCAGCTTAACCGCGCCGTGATCACCGCAACCCAGATGATGGAATCCATGATCACCAACCCAATGCCGACCCGTGCAGAGGTGATGGACGTGGCTAACGCCGTGCTGGACGGTACCGATGCCGTAATGCTTTCTGCAGAAACCGCAGCCGGCCAGTACCCTGCTGAAACCGTAGCCGCGATGGCACGCGTTTGCCTGGGTGCTGAAAAGATCCCAAGCATCAACGTCTCTAAACACCGTCTGGACGTGCAGTTCGACAACGTGGAAGAAGCGATTGCGATGTCTGCCATGTACGCCGCTAACCACCTGAAAGGCGTAACGGCGATTATCACCATGACCGAATCTGGCCGTACCGCGCTGATGACTTCCCGTATCAGCTCCGGTCTGCCCATCTTCGCCATGTCTCGCCACGAGCGTACGCTGAACCTGACGGCGCTGTATCGCGGTGTCACGCCGGTGCACTTCGACAGCACCAACGACGGTGTCGCGGCTGCCCACGACGCCGTGAACCTGCTGCGCGACAAAGGCTATCTGGTCTCCGGTGATATCGTGATTGTGACTCAGGGTGACGTGATGAGCACCATCGGCTCGACCAATACCACTCGTGTATTGACCGTCGAGTAAGCACGCCCCTGTTAAAAAGCCCGCTCTTTTCGGAGCGGGCTTTTTTTTCTGCTTATTTCTTCGGGAAAAGCTCTTTGCGTTTGTACGGCTCTGTTTCACCGGGCTTACGCGTTTTGAGCAACTTCAGTATCCACGTGTATTGCTCAGCATGCGGTCCCACCAGAATCTCGACCTCTTCGTTCATTCGGCGCGCAATGGTGTGATCGTCCGCCGTCAGTAAATCATCCATCGGTGGACGCACTTCAATGCTCAGGCGATGGGTTTTCCCGTCGTATACCGGAAACAGCGGAATGACGCGCGCACGGCAGACTTTCATCAGACGGCCAATCGCCGGCAACGTGGCTTTATACGTCGCGAAGAAATCCACAAACTCACTGTGCTCGGGGCCGTGGTCCTGATCCGGCAGATAGTAACCCCAGTAGCCCTGACGCACGGACTGTATAAACGGTTTGATGCCATCATTACGCGCATGCAGACGGCCACCAAAACGGCGTCGCACGGTGTTCCAGACGTAATCAAAGATCTTATTGCCCTGGTTATGGAACATTGCCGCCATTTTCTGCCCCTGTGACGCCATCAGCATTGCAGGAATATCCACACCCCAGCCGTGAGGAACGAGGAAGATCACCTTCTCGTTGTTGCGGCGCATCTCTTCGATGATTTCCAGCCCTTTCCAGTCAACTCGCGTCTGAACTTTCTCCGGTCCCTTGAGCGCCAGTTCGGCCATCATTGCCATGGCCTGCGGCGCGGTCGTGTACATGTCGTCAATCAGCGCTTCACGCTCGGCGTCACTCTTCTCCGGGAAACAGTACAGGAGGTTAATCTGCGCACGGCGACGGGCACTTTTACCAAACCGACCCGCCAGGCGGCCTATTTTTCCCAGTACCGGATCGCGAACCGAGGCAGGTAACATCGCAATCCCCGCAAATGCGTAAACGCCAAGCCAGGCACTCCAGTTGCGCGGGTGGCGAAAAGATTTTTCAAACTCAGGAATGTACTCAATATTGTTTTTTTGGGTTTCCATGCTGGTTCCAGGGTCTGGTGACGCAAAATTTCATTCAGATAGTGTAGCGAGGCAGCCGCTCGCGTACAAAACAAAAAGCCGGCACATACTGAGGCCGGCTTTTTCACTAAACAGAGGGCTTAATCAAAGCGCAGCTGCGGAATCACCTCTTTCACCTGCGCCAGGTAATCGGAACGATCTTTACCTGTCAGGCCTTCGGTACGCGGCAGTTTCGCCGTAAGCGGGTTCACTGCCTGTTGGTTAATCCACACCTCATAGTGCAAATGCGGCCCGGTAGAGCGCCCGGTATTCCCGGAAAGCGCGATACGGTCGCCACGTTTCACTTTCTGGCCCGGCTTAACCAGCAGCTTACGCAGGTGCATATAGCGGGTGGTGTAGGTACGACCATGACGCACCGCGACATAATACCCGGCCGCACCGCTGCGTTTTGCAATCACCACTTCGCCATCACCCACAGCCAGCACAGGTGTCCCCTGCGGCATGGCAAAGTCAACGCCACGGTGCGGCGCAACGCGCCCGGTGACCGGGTTCAAACGGCGCGGGTTAAAGTTGGATGAGACACGGAATTGTTTAGCCGTCGGGAAGCGCAGGAAGCCCTTCGCAAGCCCGGTACCGCTGCGGTCGTAGAACTTACCGTCTTCGGCACGAATGGCGTAGTAATCTTTGCCATCAGAGCGCAGACGCACACCCACCAGCTGGCTCTGCTCACGCTTGCCGTCAAGCATTTCACGGGACATGAGGACGGAGAATTCATCGCCTTTCTTCAGTTTGCGGAAGTCCATTTGCCACTGCATAGCTTTGATTACCGAGCTGATCTCGGCGCTGGTCAGCCCCGCATCGCGCGCGCTGGAGACGAAGCTTGCGCCTACGGTCCCTTTCATCACGCTGTTCACCCAGTCGCCTTTCTGCATTTCGCTGGTCATTTTGAAACCGTTTGCAGTGCGATCGTAGGTGCGGGTTTCGCGACGGGACATCTCCCAGGTCAGGCGTTGCAGATCGCCATCAGCGGTTAACGTCCAGGAGAGCTGTTGACCAATTTTCAGGTTACGAAGATCTTTATCAGCCGCCGCCAGCTGGCTGATGTTTCCCATGTCGATACCGTACTGGTTCAGAACGCTGCTTAACGTATCACCCGTCGAAACGACATATTCGTGGATCCCCGCTTCATTCTCGGTTTTATCGTCCAGCTCATCCTGCGGGATGGCTTCATCTTCCTGAGCCGCCTGGTCGATAGGTTCACTGGCCTCAGGGAGGAGAGAGCGGATCTCGCTCTTCTCAAGCTCGATGGTTTTGATGATTGGGGCAGAACTCGGATGGTAAACATAGGGCCGCCAGACGGCGACCGCTAACGTGAGAACTGTAAGAGACCCCAGCATAACGCGATGGGGTCGAGGCAGATTGTTAAATGCCAGGGCGACAGAGCGGGCTATCTGTTGCACGTATTCACTTCCTCGTTAATCTCCTTTCAGGCAGCTCGCATACTGGTTCGCCAGTTGGCTGAGAAACTGCGAATAGCTCGCTTTGCTCAACTGGATATTCGTTCCTAGCGGGTCAAGGGTTCCCATGCGCACGGATGTTCCCCTGGCCACGGCTTCTACGACCGCTGGCCTGAACTGTGGCTCAGCAAAAACGCATGTCGCTTTCTGCTCAACCAACTGTGTTCTGATTTCATGTAAACGCTGCGCACCAGGTTGAATTTCAGGGTTGACGGTAAAGTGCCCCAGCGGGGTCAGGCCGTAGTGTTTCTCGTAATAGCCATAGGCGTCATGAAAAACGAAATACCCTTTTCCTTTCAACGGTGCGAGCTCATTACCCACCTGCTTATCGGTTGCGGCTAATTGTGCCTCAAAATCCTTCAGGTTGGCGTCTAGTTTGGCTCGACTTTGCGGCATAAGTTCCACTAATTTGTCATGGATTGCAACCGCCGAAAGCCGCGCTATCTCTGGGGATAGCCAAAGGTGCATGTTGTACTCGCCGTGATGGTGATCCCCATCACCTTTTTCGCCGTCGGCGTGTCCGGCATCATGTTCATCACCATCGTCGTCAGCCCCTTTCATGAGCAACGGTTTCACGCCCGGGAGTTCGGCAATGGCGACCTGTTTTTCGCCCGGTACCTGTTTTGCCGACTTCTGCATAAACGCTTCCATCTCTGGACCAATCCAGACAACTAAGTCCGCGTTTTGTAAGCGTTTTACATCAGATGGACGCAGGGAATAATCATGCTCGGAAGCCCCATCAGGGAGCAGAACCTGGGTGTCAGTAACCCCATCTGCAATCGCGGAAGCAATGAAACCGAGCGGTTTAAGCGAAGCGACAACAGCAGCGTTAACATCTTGTGCTGTTGAACCCCAAAGGGCAGCGGATAATGCTGCGAAAAGAAGCGTATTTTTATGTAACATAATGCGACTAATCATCGTAATGAATGCGTGGGATGTGATATTATAACATTCGTTGACTTCTGCAAGCTTAAATTGACATGACGACTTTGGTTTCTCTCGACAATATTTCGGTCTCATTTGGCCAACGCCGCGTCCTCTCTGACGTGTCGCTGGATCTGAAACCCGGCAAAATTCTGACGCTGCTCGGCCCCAATGGCGCAGGGAAATCCACCCTGGTGCGCGTGGTGCTGGGTCTGGTAACACCTGACGAAGGGGTTATCCGCCGTGAGGAAAAATTACGCATCGGCTATGTGCCGCAAAAACTCCACCTCGACGCCACACTGCCGCTGACGGTTAGCCGCTTCCTGCGTCTGCGCCCCGGGACACATAAAGCCGATATTCTTCCGGCGCTGAAACGCGTGCAGGCAGGCCATCTGATTGATGCCCCACTGCAGAAACTGTCCGGCGGTGAAACCCAGCGCGTATTGCTTGCCCGCGCCCTGTTGAGCAGCCCACAGCTTCTGGTGCTGGATGAGCCGACGCAGGGTGTGGACGTCAATGGTCAGGTCGCACTTTATGATTTAATCGACCAGCTACGCCGCGAACTCAACTGTGCGGTGCTGATGGTTTCCCACGATCTCCATCTGGTGATGGCCAAGACCGACGAAGTGCTGTGCCTTAACCATCACATCTGCTGTTCCGGCACGCCGGAAGTGGTGTCAATGCACCCTGAATTCATCTCCATGTTCGGCCCTCGCGGCGCTGAGCAGCTGGGAATTTATCGCCATCATCACAATCACCGCCATGATTTACAGGGACGAATTGTCCTGCGCCGGGGAAATGGACACTCATGATTGAACTGTTACTGCCCGGCTGGCTGGCCGGGATTATGCTTGCCTGCGCCGCGGGCCCGCTGGGCTCGTTTGTGGTGTGGCGCAGAATGTCCTATTTTGGCGATACGCTGGCACACGCATCTCTGCTGGGCGTTGCCTTTGGCCTGTTACTGGACGTGAATCCCTTCTACGCGGTGATTGTGGTCACGCTGCTGCTGGCCGCAGGGCTGGTATGGCTGGAAAAGCGCCCTCACCTCGCCATCGATACGCTGCTTGGTATTATGGCCCACAGCGCCCTGTCGCTGGGTCTGGTGGTCGTGAGCCTGATGTCGAACATTCGTGTTGATCTGATGGCCTACCTGTTCGGTGACCTGCTGGCCGTGACGCCTGAAGATCTGATCTCCATCGCCGCTGGTGTGGTGGTCGTGCTGGGTATTCTGCTCTGGCAGTGGCGTAATTTGCTGGCGATGACCGTCAGCCCGGATCTGGCGTTTGTCGACGGCGTGAAGCTGCAGCGCGTGAAGCTATTGCTGATGCTGGTGACGGCGTTAACGATTGGTGTGGCGATGAAATTCGTCGGCGCGCTGATCATCACTTCCCTGCTGATTATCCCCGCGGCCACTGCGCGTCGTTTTGCCCGTACGCCGGAGCAAATGGCCGGTGTCGCGGTTATCATCGGGATGATTGCGGTAACGGGAGGGTTAACCTTCTCGGCGTTCTACGATACCCCTGCAGGCCCGTCTGTGGTGCTGTGTGCGGCGCTGCTGTTTATCTTCAGTATGATGAAGAAGCCTGCAAGCTGATCGCCTCTCCCCTCTCCCACCCGGGAGAGGGAACCTCTGCTACGGCATCGCTGGCGGGGTAATACCAAAATGGTTCCACGCCCGCACCGTTGCCATACGACCGCGCGGGGTACGTTGCAAGAAACCCTGCTGGATCAGATACGGCTCAAGCACATCTTCAATTGTCTCGCGCTCTTCACCAATCGCTGCCGCCAGGTTATCCAGTCCGACCGGACCGCCAAAGAACTTATCCAGTACCGCCAGCAACAGCTTACGGTCCATGTAGTCAAAGCCTTCAGCATCCACATTCAGCATATCCAGCGCCTGCGCTGCAATCTCAGCCGAAATCGTGCCATCGTGCTTTACTTCGGAAAAGTCACGTACGCGACGCAACAGGCGGTTCGCAATACGCGGCGTCCCCCGGGAGCGCTTCGCTACCTCAAACGCCCCTTCCTCGCTCATCTCCAGCCCCATATAGCGGGCACTGCGGCCAACGATATGCTGAAGATCCGCAACCTGATAGAACTCCAGACGCTGAACGATACCAAAACGATCGCGAAGCGGAGAGGTCAATGACCCGGCGCGCGTCGTCGCGCCAATCAGGGTAAACGGAGGCAGATCGATTTTGATGGAACGTGCTGCCGGACCTTCACCGATCATGATGTCCAGCTGGTAATCTTCCATTGCCGGATAGAGCACCTCTTCCACGACCGGCGACAGACGGTGGATCTCATCGATAAACAGCACGTCATGCGGCTCAAGGTTGGTCAACATTGCCGCCAGATCGCCCGCTTTTTCCAGCACCGGGCCAGAGGTTGTGCGCAGGTTAACGCCCATTTCATTGGCGACAATGTTCGCCAGCGTGGTTTTCCCCAGACCGGGGGGGCCAAAAATGAGCAGGTGATCGAGTGCATCGCCACGCAGTTTTGCCGCCTGGATGAAGATCTCCATCTGAGAACGAACCTGCGGCTGGCCAATATACTCATCAAGCAGTTTCGGGCGGATGGCGCGATCCACCACGTCTTCTGCCTGAAGGGTGCCTGCCGATACCAGGCGATCTGCTTCAATCATCCTTTACCTCACAATGCCGCGCGTAGCGCTTCACGAATCAGGGTTTCACTGCTGGCATCCGGTTTGGCAATTTTGCTCACCATCCGGCTGGCCTCCTGAGGTTTATATCCCAGCGCCACCAGCGCAGCAACCGCTTCCTGTTCTGCATCGTCAGAGGCTTGTGCGCCCGGCGAGGTAAGCACCAGATCAGCGGCTGGCGTAAACAGATCGCCATGCAGACCTTTAAAGCGGTCTTTCATCTCGACAATCAGACGCTCCGCGGTTTTCTTGCCGATACCCGGGAGTTTAATCAACGCAGCAGGATCTTCGCGCTCAACGGCATTGACGAACTGCGGAGCGGACATGCCGGACAAAATAGCCAGCGCCAGCTTCGGCCCGACGCCGTTGGTTTTGATCAGCTCGCGAAACAGCATCCGTTCCTGTTTGTTGTTGAAGCCATACAGCAACTGGGCATCTTCACGCACCACAAACTGGGTAAAGACAATCGCCTCTTTGCCCGCGTCCGGCAACTCATAGAAGCAGGTCATCGGCATATGGACTTCATAGCCCACGCCACCGACTTCCAGCAGCACTAACGGGGGTTGTTTTTCAATGATGATGCCTCTGAGTCTGCCTATCACGTGACGCTCCTGCGTTCTGGAAGAAATTAACTGCCGACATAATAAAAAAAGGCTGGATAAACATCCAGCCTGATTTGTCATTATCGTAACCTGCCTCGCGCCAGATTAAGCCGCGATTCGCTCATCTGAATCGCGTTCTGGCTTATATGACAGTGGGTAATGGCTATCGCCAGCGCATCGGCGGCGTCTGCCTGCGGGTTCGCGGGAAGCTTCAGGAGCGTGCGCACCATATGCTGCACCTGACTTTTCTCCGCGCTACCAATCCCCACGACGGTCTGTTTGACCTGTCTGGCTGCGTATTCGAACACCGGAAGATCCTGATTCACCGCCGCCACAATGGCAACGCCCCGTGCCTGACCCAGTTTTAACGCTGAATCGGCGTTTTTCGCCATAAAGACCTGCTCGATGGCAAAAAAGTCGGGCTGAAACTGGGTGATGATCTCCGACACGCCAGCATAGATTAGCTTCAGGCGCGACGGCAGATCGTCCACTTTGGTCCGAATACAGCCGCTGCCAAGGTAGGTTAACTGGCGCCCTACCTGCCGGATGACGCCATAACCGGTGACGCGCGAGCCGGGGTCAATCCCGAGGATAATCGACATCACGCGTCTCCCGTAAACGGTTTATACGCTCTCATCAGAGAGTCGCTGCAACCTCATCAGAGATTTCACCGTTATGATACACTTCCTGCACGTCGTCGCAGTCTTCGAGCATGTCGATCAGACGCAGCAGTTTAGGTGCCGTTTCCGCATCCATGTCCGCTTTGGTTGACGGGATCATGGAAACTTCAGCGTTGTCTGCTTTCAGACCCGCCGCTTCCAGCGCGTCACGTACCGCGCCCATCTCTTCCCACGCGGTGTAGACGTCGATTGCGCCATCATCATAGGTCACAACGTCTTCTGCACCGGCTTCCAGCGCCGCTTCCATGATTACGTCTTCGTCGCCTTTCTCGAAGGAGATGACGCCTTTTTTGCTGAACAGATAGGCCACGGAGCCGTCAGTGCCCAGGTTACCACCGCATTTGCTGAAGGCATGACGCACTTCCGCTACGGTACGGTTACGGTTGTCGGACAGACATTCAACCATCACCGCCGTACCGCCAGGACCGTAACCTTCATAAATGATGGTTTCCATGTTCGCGTCTTCATCACCGCCTACGCCACGTGCGATAGCACGGTTCAGGGTGTCACGCGTCATGTTGTTGGACAGGGCTTTATCCACTGCCGCGCGCAGACGCGGGTTAGACGCCGCATCGCCGCCGCCCAGACGTGCCGCTGTAACCAGCTCACGAATAATTTTGGTGAAGATCTTACCGCGCTTGGCATCCTGTGCCGCTTTGCGGTGTTTGGTGTTGGCCCACTTACTATGACCTGCCATAAAAATTTCCTCAAAGAGCGCGCCTTTTCAGGCTACGTTAATTACAAATTCTTCAATCGCCTGCCGGTTGCTCCACGATTTGGTCAGTGCAGCGGCATCCGCCGCATCCACCCAGCGGTAGGTCAGGTGTTCGGTAAACACGATCTCCCGTTCATGGGGGAGCGCGAGACAGAACCACGATTCCGTATTGCGCTCAATACCCGGCGCATAGCGATGACGTAAATGGCTAAAAATTTCAAACTCCACCGTGCGCTGACAGTCCTTCAGGGTCAGTTGCTCGCAAGCAACGTCAATGGTGACCTCTTCCTTTACTTCGCGCGCGGCGGCCTGCGACGCGGTCTCCCCCTCTTCCAGGCTGCCGGTAACCGACTGCCAGAAATCAGGGTCATCGCGCCGCTGCAACATCAGCACCCGTTTCGTATCTTCTGCATAAATGACAACCAGAACCGAAACGGGACGCTTATACTGCATATTATTCGTTCTCCGAAATCTCTTTTGAAGCTTTCGGAAGCACCTGAATGCCCAGCTCAGCCAGCGCGGCCGGGTTGGCAAAGCTTGGGGCTTCCGTCATCAGACAGGCCGCAGCCGTGGTTTTCGGGAAGGCGATAACATCACGAATGTTGTCGGTGCCGGTCAGCAGCATGGTCAAACGGTCAAGACCGAATGCCAGACCCGCGTGTGGCGGCGTACCGTATTTCAGGGCGTCCAGCAGGAAGCCGAATTTCTCGCGCTGTTCGTGCTCGTTGATTCCCAGAATACCAAACACGGTTTGCTGCATTTCGCCGCTGTGAATACGCACGGAACCGCCACCCACTTCGTAGCCGTTGATAACCATGTCATACGCGTTTGCTACCGCATCTTCCGGTGCCGCTTTCAGCTCTGACGCCGTCATGTCTTTTGGCGAGGTGAACGGGTGGTGCATTGCGGTCAGGCCGCCTTCACCGTCGTCTTCGAACATTGGGAAGTCGATTACCCACAGCGGAGCCCATTTGCTCTCGTCCGTCAGGCTCAGGTCTTTACCCAGCTTCAGACGCAGCGCGCCCATCGCGTCAGCAACGATTTTCTTGTTGTCTGCGCCAAAGAAGATCATGTCGCCATCCTGTGCGCCGGTGCGCTCGAGGATCGCTTCCACGATTTCCGCGTTCAGGAATTTCGCCACCGGGCTGGTAATGCCTTCCAGACCTTTCGCACGTTCGGTCACTTTAATATAGGCCAGACCTTTCGCGCCGTAGATCTTGATGAAGTTGCCGTAATCGTCAATCTGCTTACGGCTCAGCGCCGCACCGCCCGGTACACGCAGGGCAGCCACGCGACCTTTTGGATCGTTAGCCGGGCCGGCAAATACCGCGAACTCAACGGATTTCACTAGGTCTGCAACGTCCACCAGCTCCATCGGGTTACGCAGGTCTGGTTTGTCAGAACCGTAGCGACGTTCAGCTTCAGCGAAGGTCATGATGGGGAAATCACCCAGTTCCACGCCTTTCACGTCATTCCACAGACTGCGCACCAGGGCTTCCATCACTTCACGCACCTGCTCGGCCGTCATGAAGGAGGTTTCCACATCGATCTGGGTAAATTCTGGCTGACGATCAGCACGCAGGTCTTCGTCGCGGAAGCATTTTACAATCTGATAGTAGCGATCGAAGCCGGACATCATCAGCAGCTGTTTGAACAGCTGAGGAGACTGTGGCAGCGCGTAGAATTTGCCTTTGTGTACACGGGATGGAACCAGGTAATCGCGCGCGCCTTCCGGCGTGGCTTTGGTCAGCATCGGGGTTTCGATGTCGAGGAAACCGTGGTCATCCATAAAGCGACGCACCAGGCTGGTGATTTTCGCACGGGTTTTCAGGCGCTGAGCCATTTCCGGACGACGCAGGTCCAGATAGCGGTATTTCAGACGCGCTTCTTCAGTGTTGACGTGGTTGGAGTCCAGCGGCAGCGCTTCAGCACGGTTGATGATAACCAGATCCGACGCCAGCACTTCAATTGCGCCGGTCGCCATGTCTGCGTTAACGTTTTTCTCGTCACGCGCACGTACGGTGCCGGTGACCTGAATGCAGAACTCATTACGCAGCTCAGAAGCCAGCTTCAACGCATCTGCGCGATCTGGGTCGAAGAACACCTGAACGATACCTTCGCGGTCGCGCATATCGATGAAGATAAGGCTCCCAAGATCACGACGACGATTGACCCAACCACACAGGGTTACCTGCTGTCCAACGTGGGACTGACGCAGCTGCCCGCAATATTCTGTACGCATGAGATATCCCTTAATTAGCCGCAGGCTAAATGTCGCCTGGAATGCAGGCTACTATGTCGCAGCTTTCTGTATGTCACAACTGGATGAAAAAAGGCGGCTATTATACTGGAAATTCCGCCAGACGATAAGAGCGAACCACGGCCAGACGGTCGTTTGCTGCGCGCTTATTGTGTATTCTCACAAAAATTAACAAAATTATCCGACCGATAACAGGTCATTACGTCGTAAGGTGTAGCGGAAGCGACTCATTTCACTGGAGTTACCATGTTAACACTTAATGCCCGCAAAACCGCGCTTGTGGTGATTGATTTACAGGAAGGGATCCTGCCGTTTGCCGGAGGCCCGCACAGCGCCGAAGATGTTGTCAGCCGCGCAGCGCGTCTGGCAGAAAAATGCCGTGCCAGCGGTGCCCCTGTGATCATGGTGCGCGTTGGCTGGTCAGCGGATTTCGCTGAGGCCTTAAAACAGCCTGTCGATGCTCAGGTTGCAGCACATTCACTACCTGAAAACTGGTGGACCTATCCGGTTTCGCTCGGCAAACGGGACAGCGATATCGAAGTGACCAAACGCCAGTGGGGCGCATTCTACGGCACCGATCTTGAGCTGCAGCTGCGTCGGCGCGGTATCGACACCCTGATTCTCTGTGGGATCTCCACCAACATTGGCGTGGAATCCACCGCCCGAAACGCCTGGGAACTGGGCTTTAACCTGGTGATTGCTGAAGATGCATGCAGCGCAGCGTCTGCGGAGCAGCACCAGGGCAGTATGACCCACATCTTCCCGCGCATTGGCCGCGTGCGTAGCACGGACGACATTATAAGCGCCCTATGATCTACCTTGGCCTGCCCCAGTGGACGCACCCGAAATGGGTGCGCCTGGGTATTACCAGCCTTGAAGAATATGCCCGTCATTTCAACTGCGTCGAGGGCAATACCACCCTCTACGCGTTGCCCAGAGCAGAGATTGTTGAGCGCTGGCGCGACCAGACGACCGATGACTTCCGCTTCTGCTTCAAGTTTCCGGCGACGATCTCCCACACCGCTGCGCTGCGAAACTGCGGTGATTTGACCGACGAGTTCTTTGGCCGGATGTCGCCGCTGGCGAACCGCATCGGTCAGTACTGGTTGCAGCTTCCGGCCACCTTTAGCCCACGCGACCTGCCTGCGCTATGGCAGTTTCTTGATACCCTGCCCAAAGACTTTACCTATGGCGTTGAGGTGAGACATGCGACGTTTTTTGCCAAGGGAGAGGCTGAAAGGGCCCTTAACCGTGGCTTACATGCGCGCGGGGTGAACCGGGTGATTCTCGACAGCCGTCCCGTGCACAGCGCCATCCCGCATAACGAGGCCATCATTGATGCCCAGCGTAAAAAGCCCAGAGTGCCTGTTCACGCCGTGGTCACCGCGCAAAACCCGATGGTCAGGTTTATCGGCAGCGATAATATGCAGCAAAACCAGGAGATGTTCGCCGTCTGGCTGCAAAAATTAGCGAAATGGGAGCAAACCACCACGCCGTATCTCTTTCTCCATACGCCGGATATCGCTCATGCCCCCGAACTGGTCGATGTTCTCTGGCAGGCCTTGCAGGCTGCGGTTCCGTCCGTTGGCAGCGCCCCTTCTATCCCACAACAATCTTCTCTTTTCTGATATCAGCCCCTATCATAGGAAGGTGCCATCTGCCAAAAACAGGGAGTTAGTATGGTCAGCGCGCTGTATGCGGTGTTAGGTGCATTACTGCTGATTAAGTTTTCATTTGATGTTGTGCGCCTGCGAATGCAGTACCGTGTTTCTTACGGTGACGGTGGTTTTTCTGAGTTACAAAGCGCTATCCGCATTCACGGTAACGCGGTTGAGTACATCCCCGTTGCGTTAATTTTGCTGCTGTTTATGGAAATGAACGGCGCGGAAACCTGGATGGTGCACGTCTGCGGCCTGCTTCTGATTGCCGGCCGGTTAATGCATTATTACGGCTTTCACCACCGCTTGTTCCGCTGGCGTCGTTCCGGCATGAGCGCGACCTGGTGTTCGCTTTTGCTGATGGTGCTGGCTAACCTTTGGTATATGCCGTGGGAGTTGGTTTTCTCCTTCCATTAGCGCACAATACGCCACTTTATTTTTCCCGGATTTTTACGTTATGTCAGATCGCGACACGCTTTTTTCCGCGCCTATCGCCAGCCTGGGCGACTGGACCTTCGATGAACGGGTAGCCGAAGTCTTCCCGGATATGATCCAGCGCTCTGTTCCCGGTTATTCCAATATCATCTCTATGATCGGCATGCTGGCTGAGCGTTTCGTTCAACCGGGCACGCAGGTGTATGATCTGGGCTGCTCGCTCGGCGCGGCAACGCTGTCGGTTCGTCGTAATGTTCACCATGAGGGCTGCAAAATCATTGCCGTCGATAACTCCCCGGCCATGGTGGAACGCTGCCGTCGCCACATCGACGCGTATAAAGCCCCGACGCCAGTCGAGGTTGTGGAAGGTGATATCCGTGATATCGACATCAATAACGCGTCGCTGGTGGTTCTGAATTTTACTCTGCAGTTCCTGGTGCCTGAAGACCGTCAGCTGTTGCTGGACAAAATCTATAAAGGCCTGAAGCCCGGTGGCGCGCTGGTGCTGTCCGAGAAATTCAGCTTTGAAGATGCCGAAGTGGGTGAGCTGCTGTTCAATATGCACCACGACTTCAAACGGGCCAACGGCTATAGCGAACTGGAAATTAGCCAGAAACGTAGCATGCTCGAAAACGTGATGCTGACGGACTCCGTCGAAACCCATAAAGCACGCCTGCGTCAGGCAGGCTTCGAGCACAGCGAACTGTGGTTCCAGTGCTTCAACTTCGGCTCGCTGGTGGCGCTGAAAGGTGGGGACATCGCATGATCGAGTTCAGTAATTTCTATCAGCTGATTGCCAAAAACCACCTCTCCCACTGGCTGGAGACACTGCCTGCACAAATTGCTGCCTGGCAGCGGGATCAGCAGCATGGTCTGTTAAAGCAGTGGTCCAACGCGGTGGAGTTTCTGCCGGAACTGACCCCGCATCGTCTGGATCTGCTCCACAGCGTTACCGCGCAAAGCGAAACGCCGCTTCCGCCCGGGCAGATAAACCGCATTGAAACGCTGATGCGTAACCTGATGCCGTGGCGCAAAGGTCCGTTCTCACTCTACGGCGTTAACATTAATACTGAATGGCGTTCTGACTGGAAATGGGATCGCGTGCTGCCTCACCTTTCCGACCTGACCGGGCGAACCATTCTGGATGTTGGCTGCGGCAGCGGTTACCACATGTGGCGCATGATTGGCGCAGGGGCACATCTGGCGGTGGGGATTGACCCTATGCAGCTATTCCTGTGCCAGTTTGAAGCGGTGCGTAAATTGCTGGGTAACGACCAGCGCGCGCACCTGCTGCCGTTGGGTATTGAGCAGCTCCCTGCCCTGAAGGCGTTTGACACCGTGTTTTCGATGGGTGTCCTGTACCACCGCCGCTCCCCACTCGAACATCTGTGGCAGCTGAAAGATCAGCTGGTCAGCGGCGGCGAGCTGGTGCTGGAAACGCTGGTGGTTGAGGGTGATGAGAATACCGTTCTGGTGCCGGGCGATCGCTATGCGCAGATGCGGAACGTTTACTTTATTCCTTCCGCGCCGGCGCTGAAAAACTGGCTGGAGAAGTGCGGTTTTGTGGATGTCCGTATTGCCGATGTTTGCGTAACGTCAACTGAAGAACAGCGTCGCACCGACTGGATGATCACCGAATCGCTGGCGGAATTCCTCGACCCGGCAGACCACAGCAAGACTGTCGAAGGGTATCCTGCGCCAATGCGCGCGGTGTTGATCGCGACGAAACCGTAGATTCCCCCCCGGCCCTCTTCCCAAAGGGCGAGGGAGAAAAGACCGCACCGTACTGTCCCCTCTCCTCTTTGGGGAGAGGGTTAGATAAAAAAAGGCCCCTGTTGAAATTGCAGGGGCCTGGTACAAGCAAGCATCATATTGGGCGACATGATGCGCGGTAAAAATCGGTACGTTGCTACACGTGATGACGTTCAATCATCGATTTCATTACCGCAACCGACTCTCCCTCTACACCGTAGCGTGAGTACTCATCCGCTTCAGCATCCGTCGACATTGACAACCCTGTGTTGCGATAACGCATGGGCGATGGCATCCATTTGCCCGCAGAGCTGTGAAGCTCCTCTACCCCGGCGTTTAAAAACAGTTCCATATTGCTGGCACGCACTCCCGCACCCGCCATTATTATTGGAACACCGGAATGTGCTTTTAGTTCCGTAATTAATTGCAGTCCTTTTTCAGCAGAGGACTGCTGACCCGATGTCAGGACCCGCGCCACGCCAAGTTCAGCAAGAATATCAAAGGATTGCAGGGGATCTTTACACATATCAAACGCGCGATGAAAAGTGACCGCCATCCCTTTTGCCGCGTTCATGACCTGACGCATGCGCGGCAGATCGACATTGCCGTCTTCATCAAGCAACCCAATAACCAGGCCGGGGAATCCCAGATCGCGAACGAGAGTGATATCTTCAAGCATGGCACTGAACTCGCCCGGCGTGTAACAGAAATCGCCGCCGCGAGGACGAATAATCGGGTGTACCGGAACGGTGACAGCCTGACGGGCAGACTTCAGCATCCCGTATGAAGGCGTTAACCCACCCTCTTTGGGTGCGGCGCACAGTTCAATGCGGTCAGCCCCGTGCTGTTGCGCGGTGACGGCACACTCCGCGCTGTAACAACAAATCTCCAGCAGCGCCATTACATCCTCCTTAATATCCACTTAACGTACCATCATGACACGCAGGCTACGCCCGGTCTCAGCGTACGGTCACATCTTATGCTTCGCTGGCAACAATCTGTTCGATCGTCCAGGGATGGAACTTCACGGTAACCTGTCCGTCAGTGACGGCCAGAGTAGGATTAGGCAGACGCTCACGTTCGCCTTTCGGGGAACTTGTTTTCACAAAAATGCCAGGCTTGCTCAGACCCTCATCAGACAATAGCGCCAGTGCACGGGCATTCAGCGTTTCGGGCTCACCCGGCAGGACAATTTCGATATGCTCCCAGCCTTCATGCGGATAGCGTTTCTCGCCCGGCCAGGGCAATTCGACCACACTGAACTGCCAGTGAGCCACGCACACCGGTTCATGCAGTTTGAACAGGCAGATGGGGCGACCGTTGATGATGTTCTCTGAGAGTAACTCGCCACACTGTTCAAACCCGCGACGCCAGCGCTCGGCGGTTGCGTTCTGATGACAGCGCAAGGAGATGTGATCGGCCTCAAGCGGCGCAATATCCAGACCAAGGCGGGTGGCAAGTTCTGTGAACGCCTGGGTGAAGCGCGGTAAATCTGCGGAAATATCATGCAGTTCGTCAATGGAGTGCCAGTTCGCCATACGTCAGTCTCTTATCGTGTCGCAAAGCCGCTAATTTACTCTGTTGCCCTCTTTCGACCAACCTCTGAATAGCGGTTTTTACGACTGCATGTTTATGCATGCTTTCTTAGCCTGGATTCTGAGCAATCTTCGGCCCCCGCAATGCTGACGCCAGAAGGCATTTGCAGTATACTCCCGCCCTAAATTCTTTAACTGGCGCGGGCGGTTATTTGCCCGCATCAAAAATGTAAGGTATCCAGGTGAATATTCAGGCTCTTCTCTCCGAAAAAGTCAGTCAGGCACTGATTGCCGCAGGTGCGCCTGCGGATTGCGAACCGCAGGTTCGTCAGTCAGCAAAAGTACAGTTTGGCGACTATCAGGCTAATGGCGTGATGGCAGTGGCTAAAAAACTGGGTATGCCGCCGCGACAACTCGCCGAGCAGGTGCTGACTCATCTGGATCTCACCGGTATTGCCAGCAAAACTGAAATCGCCGGCCCTGGATTTATCAACATCTTCCTTGAGCCTGCTTTCCTGGCACGCCACGTTGACGCGGCGCTGAAATCTGACCGTCTGGGTGTCTCCCAGCCAGAAGCGCAGACCGTGGTGATTGACTACTCAGCGCCAAACGTGGCGAAGGAGATGCACGTAGGGCACCTGCGTTCCACCATTATCGGTGACGCAGCCGTGCGTACCCTGGAGTTCCTCGGACACAAAGTGATCCGCGCGAACCACGTGGGCGACTGGGGTACCCAGTTCGGGATGCTGATTGCTTACCTGGAAAAACAGCAGCAGGAAAACGCGGGTGAGATGGCCCTGGCAGACCTGGAAGGGTTCTACCGCGAAGCTAAAAAACACTACGACGAAGACGACGCTTTTGCCGAGCGCGCGCGCAGTTACGTGGTAAAACTGCAGGGCGGTGACCCGTACTTCCTCGAGATGTGGCGTAAACTGGTTGACATCACCATGTCCCAGAACCAGCTCACCTATAATCGTCTGAACGTTACCCTGACCCGTGACGATGTGATGGGTGAAAGCCTCTATAACCCGATGCTGCCTGGCATTGTGGCCGACCTGAAAGCCAAAAACCTGGCGGTTGAGAGCGAAGGCGCTACGGTCGTGTTCCTTGATGAGTATAAAAACAAGGAAGGTGAACCGATGGGCGTGATCATCCAGAAAAAGGATGGCGGCTATCTCTACACCACCACCGATATCGCCTGTGCGAAATACCGTTACGAAACGCTGCATGCGGACCGCGTGCTGTACTACATCGACTCCCGTCAGCACCAGCACCTGATGCAGGCGTGGACTATCGTGCGCAAAGCAGGCTACGTGCCGGATTCCGTGCCGCTTGAACACCATATGTTCGGCATGATGCTGGGTAAAGACGGTAAGCCGTTCAAAACCCGTGCAGGCGGTACCGTGAAGCTGTCCGACCTGCTGGACGAAGCGCTGGAACGCGCCCGCCGTCTGGTGGCCGAGAAGAATCCGGATATGCCTGCCGATGAGCTGGAAAAACTCGCCAACGCCGTGGGTATCGGTGCAGTGAAGTACGCGGATCTCTCCAAGAACCGTACCACCGACTATATCTTCGACTGGGATAACATGCTGGCCTTTGAAGGTAATACTGCGCCGTATATGCAGTATGCCTACACCCGCGTGCTCTCCGTGTTCCGTAAAGCCAGTATCGATGAAAGCGCGCTGGCCAATGCTGAGGTGATCATTTCCGAAGATCGCGAAGCCCAGCTGGCGGCACGTCTGCTGCAGTTTGAAGAGACGCTGGCCGTTGTCGCACGTGACGGTACCCCGCACGTGATGTGCTCTTACCTGTACGATCTGGCGGGTCTGTTCTCCGGTTTCTACGAACACTGCCCTATCCTGTCTGCGGAAAGCGAAGCGGTCCGCAACAGCCGCCTGAAGCTGGCTCAGCTGACGGCGAAGACCCTGAAGCTGGGTCTGGATACCCTGGGTATCGAAACCGTAGAGCGCATGTAATAAACAAACCCGGCCATCGCCGGGTTTTTTATGTTCAAAAATATTTGCGCAGGTATTCCGTTAAACACAGGATTGCCATGGCCTGTCCATAGGGCATCGACGTGAGTGGGATCTGGCGATAGAACGCCAGATCGCTGCCCATCCCCGTACCGAACGACGTCTGCAGTAACTCCCCTTCCGGCGAGATATTTTCCACAATGCCGCGAATCGCTTTCTCCGCCACCTCAGCATATTCCGCGCCGACATAGCGTTTACGCACCGCTTTCAGAATACCGTAGGCAAAGCCTGCCGTGGCTGACGCCTCAAGGTAGGAATGCGGATCGTCGAGCAGCGTATGCCACAGGCCGCTATCGTCCTGACATTTGGCGAGGGCCGCAATCTGCGCGTTCAGCACCTGCACAAGGTAGCGACGAACGGCGTTATGTTCAGGCAAATCCACCAGTTCAAGGAAATCCGGGATCACGATGGTCAGCCAGCTGTTGCCTCGTGCCCAGCGTGCCTTCGCAAAGTTATGGTGGCCTTCGTAATTCCAGCCGTGGAACCACAGGCCGGTTTCGCGATCCATCAGGTTTTGCACGTGCAGCAGAAACTGATACACCGCCTCTTCAACGTACTCCGGTTTATTAAGGAGCTTGCCGATTTTCGCCAGCGGCAGAACCGTCATCATCAGCGTGTCATCCCACATCTGCTGAGAATTCTCTTCCGCCAGGGTGATGTGCTGCATGCCGCCATGGTCGGTGCGCGGCATCTCATTCATGGCCCACTCCGCCCAACTTTCCAGCCACGGCAGCCAGGCCGGGTTTCTGGTCTCTTCATAACGATATGCCAGCGTCAGGAACGGTGACATGGTATTCACGTTTTTAGTGGTCGCCCCTTCCCTGAAACGATCGGCAAACCAGCGGTCAATGATGTCACGCATCGCTTCATCGCCCGTCTGGCAGTAATACTGCCAGATACCGTATAACCCCACGCCGTGGGTCCACTCCCAGCCTGCCCATCCTTTGGTGTCAATGACCCGCCCGTCGTCCAGGCGCAGTAAAAACTCACCTGTTGTATCGTGGATATTAACGAGGTTATGCGTCACCTTTTCAATCAGCGATTTCAGCTCGTCCCGGGCGATGAAATGCGCAGGCTGACGCAGGAGTGGACTGTGTTTGACCGGCCAAACTTTCATTATCTTAACCTCTGTTGTATGTCGAATTCAGTACCGCACGCCCCTTCAGCGAAGGTGCCGCAGGCTTATTACGATTAAGATAACCGATGTTGTTATTGCCCCACAGCGACGCATAAGGCATACCGGCCAGCATCTCCACGGTGGCGCGGGCTTCTGGTGTCGCACTCTCAGGAATGGCGCGGCCAGACGCGCGCATTTTGGCGGTCTCTTCACGCAACGTGGTGTGGGTGTGCAAATTGAGTTTGAAACGCAGCGAGACCAGGAAGCCGCAGAACAGAACCAGAAGCGTTCCCACGCTCAGGATCAGCAGAATGGTGTGGCTCACTTCCGCGGGCTGGGTCTTTTGTCCGCTGACAAAGCCGGACATCTGCATCACAATGCCCACCAGCATTACCGCCCCCGCCTGCGAGGCTTTACGGGTCAGCGTCATGATGCCGGCGAAAATCCCTTCGCGGCGCTGGCCGGTGATCACTTCATCGACATCAGCAATGTAGGTGTAGGTATTCCACGGTACATAGTTGATCCCACCGCGTCCCAGACCGGCAACTGCAGAGACCAGCAATAGCAGAGAGTAGATATCACTCAGGCCCGCGTAATACAGCACGGCGTAGGAAAGCGATGCCAGGCCAAACAGCACCACGACCATCCGATAGGACGGCGCGGGTCCGAAGCGAATGCACAGCGGGATCATGGCGATAACCGCAATAAACTGGAAGATGGCCATCGTGCCCAGCAGGCTGGAGGCCATGGATGCTTCCTGCATCAGCACGAAAACCACGTAGTAGGTAAACACGGCATTAAAGACGTCCTGGGCGATATACCCGCCAAGGTACATCCCCAGATGCTGACGGAAAATTCTCACGCGCAGCGTAGAGCTCAACTCCACAAACAGGCGGTTGAGGCTCTGCCCGAGCGACAGTTTCTTCTTCTCCTCTTCGGCACGCAGGGCGGCTTCGCTCCACTCTTCCCGCGGTCGCTCCCAGGTGAAGAACCAGACGAGCATCAGCATCAGCGCGCACAGCACGGAGAAGACCAGGCTTGCATAGAAAAAGGAGACCGCGTTGTCTTTGCCGAAATGCGTGAGCAGGATCCCCGGCAGGAATGAGGCCAGGATGGCAGACATTTGCGCCATCGAGATACGGGCACCTGAGAAGCGGGTTTTCTGTTTGAAGTCATCGGTCATTTCCGGCACCAGCGTTTCGTACGGCACCAGAATCATGGTGTAGACGATATCGAACACCAGATAGGTCAGCAGGTAATACCAGAAACTCATCTCCCCCACCCACATCAGGGAGTAGCTGAATACGCACGGGATCCCCAGCAGAATAAAGAACTTACGCCGACCGAAGCGCTTGCCGAGCCAGGTCGTGCCAAAGTTATCGGTCAAAAAGCCCATCAAAGGGCTGACGACGGCATCCAGTACCCTTGCGGCGGCAAAGATGAAGGTTGCTTCAATCGGGGAGAGTCCACAGAACGTTGTATAAAAATACAACAGCCAGGCCGCCGTCAGGGCGGTGGTTCCCGCCCCGAGGAAATCGCCTGACCCGTAAGCAAGATAATTTGCGAGTCCAATTTTTCGTGTTTTCATTGCCGTCAACCCTACTCAGTTTTGGGAGACTCCCTGTAAGCAAAATCTGATCCGGGAGTTATTACACGGCTACAGTAAGAGTATCGACCTGGTGATACCTTTCTGTTTTTGCCATCACCGGCAAGCGGCTGGCAAAAATGCAAAGAGTGTCGTTACGCGTGTCACTGATTTATAAAACAGCGTTTCTTTTACATCAAAAGAGGAGGTCATTTTTTGCGAGCCAGCCATCAGAAATGGCTGATGGCTGACGCAGAAGGCGGGGTATTAGCGGTAGTTGACGATGACGGAATTACGTTGAACTTTCAGCGCAGGGATCAGGCGTCCGCCGCCCGGCACTTCCCAGATAAAGCGCAAAGGTTCGACAGCAGGCACGCCGTTGAAGGCCTGAGTGGTGCCATTCTCTCCGTCAATTTCCGTACAGCGTGTCTGGGAGCACAGCCGTACCCGAAGCCCGGCAGGCGTTGGGCCAATAAGCGTGTAGTTCCAGACCACCAGGGTCATCAGACCGGACACCGGCTCAGTCGGTGATAGCGGTCGCGAAGACATGGCGACACCGCGGTTGCTGAGGGTCACGCCAATGCTGCTGGCCTGCCAGGTCCCTTCCCCGGCGGCCTGGGCCACCAGCGGAAAAAGTAAAATCCATAACCACTTACGCATTATTTTCCTCCGATCGTCGCCGTCATACGGATATGACGGTTATCCGACAACTCCATATTCGACAGCACGACCAGCTGGTTCAGGCTACGGCGCAGGAAGCGCGACAGCAGCGGACGCAGCGCATGGTTCACCAGCAGAACCGGTGGCGCACCCAGCATCTCCTGACGCGCCAGCGCCTCTTGTGTTTGCTCCAGCAGACGGTCGGCCAGGCCAGGTTCCAGCCCTCCACCGCCCTGCAGAGCCTGCAGCAGCAGACGTTCAAGCGGCGTATCGAGGCCAATAACCTGCACTTCCCCGGTGCCCGGGAACCACTGCTGCGTGATCGCCCGTCCCAGTGCCACGCGCACCACCGCCGTCAGTTCGTGCGGATCGCTTTGCAACGGTGCATGCTCGGCGAGGGTTTCCAGAATGGTACGCATATCGCGGATCGGCACTTTTTCCTCGAGCAGGTTTTGCAGCACCTTGTGCAGCGTGGTCAGCGTCACGACGCCTGGCACGAGATCTTCCGTCAGCTTCGGCATCTCCTGCGTGACGCGATCGAGCAGTTGCTGGGCTTCCTGACGACCAAACAGCTCTGCCGAGAATTGTCCAATCAGATGGTTCAGGTGAGTCGCCACCACGGTACTCGCCTCCACCACGGTGTAGCCCTGAATTTGCGCCTGCTCTTTCAGCGCGCTTTCAATCCAGATGGCAGCCAGGCCAAAGGCCGGGTCGATGGTTTGCTCGCCTGGCAGCGTACCTGCCGCGGTGCCCGGGTTAATGGCCAGCCAGCGGCCTGGATAAGCATCACCGCTGCCAATCTCTACGCCTTTCATCAGAATACGATAGCGCGCTGGCGGCAGATCCATATTGTCGCGGATGTGAACCACCGGCGGCAGGAAGCCCATGTCCTGGGCGAATTTTTTACGGATGCTGCGGATTCGGCCCAACAGTTCGCCATCCTGCTGGAAATCGACCATCGGGATGAGGCGATACCCTACTTCCATTCCCAGCGAGTCTTCCAGTTGAACGTCGTTCCAGGTCGCTTCCACGGCCTGCGTGTTCTCCGGCATTTTTACCGGAGCAGGTTCCGCTGCCGGGGTCATCTCACGGCCACGCATCCACCAGGCAAGGCCCAACAATGCCGCAGTGAACAGCAGGAACACCAGGTTTGGCATTCCCGGCACAAGACCAAGCAGGCCCAGCACCGCGGCGGCCAGCAGCATCACGCGCGGGTTGCTGAAGAGCTGCCCGACCATCTGCTCGCCAACATCCTGATCGGTACTGACGCGGGTCACGATAACCCCCGCCGCCGTTGAGATGACCAGTGCCGGGATCTGAGCCACCAGACCGTCACCAATGGTCAGCAGCGTATAGCTTTCCGCCGCGTGGCCCATGTCCATACCGTGCTGCAGCACGCCCACCAGCAGGCCGCCGACCACGTTAATCACCATGATCAGGATGCCCGCAATGGCATCACCGCGAACAAACTTACTCGCACCGTCCATTGAGCCGTAGAAGTCAGCCTCCTGCGTCACTTCCGAGCGGCGCTTTTTGGCTTCATCTTCGGCAATAAGCCCGGCGTTCAGATCCGCGTCGATGGCCATCTGCTTGCCCGGCATCCCGTCAAGCACAAAACGCGCGCCCACTTCCGCGATACGTCCGGCCCCTTTGGTGATAACCATAAAGTTGATGATGACAAGAATGACGAACACCACGATACCGATGGCAAAGTTACCGCCGACCAGGAAGTGGCCGAATGCCTCAACCACTTTACCCGCCGCGGCAGCACCGGTGTGGCCTTCCATCAGAATGATACGGGTTGACGCCACGTTCAGCGCCAGCCTTAACAAGGTGGTAAACAGCAGAATGGTCGGGAATGCGGCGAACTCAAGGGTGCGCTGGGTGAACATCGCCACCAGCAAAACCATAATGGACAACGCAATGTTGAATGTGAAAAGCAGGTCGAGGATGAACGCCGGAAGCGGCAACACCATCATCGACAGAATTAGCAGGATGAGAATCGGTCCGGCAAGGATCTGCCATTGCGTCGATTTCAGGTTGCCGGGCAGGCGCAACATTGCCACCAGATTAGCCATCAGTGTCCTTCTCGTTCATAAAATCCAGCGCGTCAGGCACCGGAAGGTTCTCAGGTTTCACAGGCCGTTGACCACCAGCCAGACGCCAGCGTTTCAACTGCCATACCCAGGCCAGCACTTCCGCCACCGCGGCGTAGAGTTGTCCTGGGATCTGTTGTCCAATTTCCGCATGGCGATACAGCGCGCGCGCCAGCGGAGGCGCTTCGAGTATGGGCACCCGGTTTTCGGTACCAATTTCACGAATACGCAGGGCGATGAGCCCCGCCCCTTTCGCCACCACTTTCGGCGCGCTCATTTTGTTTTCGTCGTACTGCAGCGCAACGGAATAGTGTGTCGGGTTAGTCACAATGACGTCGGCTTTTGGCACATCTTCCATCATCCGTCGACGGGCGGCAGCACGCTGCATCTGGCGGATACGCCCTTTCACGTGCGGGTCACCTTCCATCTGCTTATATTCATCCCGAATATCCTGACGAGACATGCGCAGTTTCTTGAAGTGGCTGTAAAGCTGGAAGATAACGTCAAAACCCACCATGGGAATAATGCTGAGCACCACCAGCAGGGCACAGAGCCCGGCCAGGTTCAGCGCATTGCTCATCGCGGTTAACGGCGATTCGCTGATAAGGCGCATCATTTCCGGCCAGTGGTGCCACAGAAAAAAACCGCCGGTACTGCCCATCAGGACCGATTTCAGAATCGCTTTAAGCAACTCCGCACCGGTTTGCGCCGAGAACATTTTCGCAATCCCCGGCAGCGGATTCAGTTTTGAAAACTTGGGTTGCAGCGATTTCCCGCTAAACACCAGACCGCCCAGCATTACGGGCGAGACCAGCGCCACCAGCACGACGCCGGTAATCAGGGGCAACAGCGCAAGCATGGCATCTTTAACGAGCAGGATTATCTGGCTGAGGATCAGGTTAGGGTCGTTGACCATACTGTGGTCAAAACGTAGGCCAGCCGAGAGCATTCCCGCCAGTTTGCGGGCGAGCGCCTCCCCACCCCACCAGA
The DNA here is from genome assembly GCF_002148625.1 of Enterobacter sp. J49. Taxonomy (NCBI): domain Bacteria; kingdom Pseudomonadati; phylum Pseudomonadota; class Gammaproteobacteria; order Enterobacterales; family Enterobacteriaceae; genus Enterobacter; species Enterobacter sp. J49. The sequence goes on along the minus strand of NZ_MWPY01000037.1, from coordinate 645,572 downwards.
TAATGCACACGCCTACGATGAGGATCAGCAGGGATGTCAGTTCTCGGGATCGGGGGACCTGCCCTTCCTCACGCGCTTTTTCTAGTCGGTGGGGTGTGGGGGCTTCCGTTTTGTCGTCGTTCTCTTCTGCCACAGTGCCTGCTCGCAGCCCATTTAGTCACGGGTATCATGCCAGCCTGACCTTTCATCAATGGGTTGAAAAAACCCAATAACCGGGTTCTTTTAGCCAGTTCAGCGTCGGAGCAATCGGGTGATGAGTAAAAAACGGCAAAAAAAAAATTTGAGATAGCGTTTGGCAACACTGTCAGCAAGCAGTGCGTGAGCAAGGGCCAGCCACCCCAGCGTTATGCACTCAAAATTAAGCGGCATACCCTCAGGTTGCGCGCGCAACCTGAGGGTCATCACCTCAATCAGAAACCAAGGCTGTCCAGCAGGTCGTCTACCTGATCCTGGCTTGCCACAACGCCCGCTTTGGTGGCGTCGAGCTGTGGACCGTTGAGCAGGCTTTCGTTCTCGCGTTTTGGACGAGCGGCCGGTTCCGGAATGTTCTCCAGCAGCACCATCAGCAGCTGACGTTCAATTTCCTGAATCACATCCATCATGCGTTTGATAACCTGGCCCGTGAGGTCCTGGAAATCCTGCGCCATCATGATGTCCAGCAGCTGCGCGTTGGTAAAGCTGGTGTGGCCCGGCACATCGCCCAGGAACTGACGGGTATCCGTGACCAGCTCGCGGGCATCCGCAAGCTCGATTGGATTCTCAAACCACTCATCCCAGCGTTTGGTCAGCGCTTTCGCGCCTTTCTCCATCGCATCCTGATGCGGTTGTGACGCTTCAACGCTGTTCAGCGCACGTTCAGCCGCCTGAGCGGTCATCTGCACAACGTAGTCCAGACGATCGCGGGCATCCGGAATGGCTTCCGCCGCTTCAGCAATTGCCTGGTCCAGCCCCAGTTCACGCAGGCTGTCACGCAGCATGCGTGTCAGGCTGCCGATGCGGGCAATGATATCGCTGGGCGAGTGTTCTTCAACGGGTTTCATAGCAGGTTGCATCATCATAACCAACACCTCACATGCCGAGTTTCTCGAAGATCTTACCGAGCTTCTCTTCCAGGGTGGCCGCAGTGAACGGCTTCACGACATAGCCACTAGCGCCCGCCTGTGCTGCGGCAATAATGTTCTCTTTTTTCGCTTCTGCGGTCACCATCAGAACCGGCAATGACGCCATTCCCGCGTCCGCACGGATGGTTTTCAGCAGTTCCAGACCGTCCATGTTTGGCATGTTCCAGTCGGAGATAACAAAACCAAACCCGCCCGCCTGCAGTTTGTTCAGCGCATCAACGCCGTCTTCTGCTTCTTCAACGTTGTTGAAGCCCAGCTCTTTCAGCAGGTTGCGTACGATACGACGCATGGTGGAAAAGTCATCCACAACCAAAAACTTAAGCTCTTTATCCGCCATAAAATAATACTCCTGAGTCAAATACGTATTGCCTGTCCGGCACTGATTTTCGCCAGCATCTGCTGGCTTACCTGGCTAAGATCGACCACTTCGCTCACGCCACCCATATTGATGGCCTCGCGCGGCATGCCGAACACCACACAACTTGCTTCATTCTGCGCAATCGTCCAGGCGCCAGCCTGGTGCATTGCAAGCATTCCGGCGGCACCGTCGTTACCCATCCCCGTCAGGATCACCCCAACGGCGTTGCGCCCCGCATGTTTCGCCACCGAATGAAACAGCACATCCACCGACGGACGGTGCCGGTTTACCGGCGGCCCGTCATGAATTTTGATTTGATAGTTAGCGCCACTGCGCGCCAGCTCCATATGCTTGTCACCCGGTGCGATATACGCATGGCCGGGGAGTACGCGCTCACCGTCTTCCGCCTCTTTCACGCTGATCTGACACAGCTTGTTCAGACGCTCGGCGAACGAGCGGGTAAAGCCTGGCGGCATATGCTGCGTGATCAGAATACCCGGACTTGAAAGCGGCAATGGCTGGAGTACATGACGAATTGCCTCTGTTCCCCCGGTTGACGCCCCAATCACCAGCAGTTTTTCCGAACTGAGTAAAGGACCGGCCTTCAGCGTTACCGGTGCATCCATCGGTTTGTGCGCGGCAAGCTTCGCACGTGACGCGGTGCGGATCTTCTCGGCGATCATTTCGCTGTACGCCAGCATCCCTTCACGAATGCCAAGCTGAGGTTTGGTGACAAAATCCACCGCCCCTAACTCCAGCGCACGCAGGGTAATTTCAGATCCTTTTCCGGTCAGGGATGAGACCATCACCACCGGCATGGGCCGCAGGCGCATCAATTTTTCCAGGAAATCAATGCCATCCATGCGCGGCATTTCGACATCCAGCGTTAACACGTCGGGGTTATATTTTTTAATTAAATCCCGCGCTACCAGCGGATCAGGCGCTGTCGCCACCATCTCCATGTCGCTGTGGCTATTGATAATTTCAGTCATGATCTGGCGCATCAGCGCAGAATCGTCGACAGACAACACCCTGATTTTACTCATGCTTTTTCCTTACTCAGCGCATATACCGTTTGCCCACGCAGGCTAAACTCACGCACGAGGTTGCTGAAGTTTTCCGAGTGCCCGGCAAACAGTAAACCGTCAGGCTTGAGCAACGGAACAAACCGACGCAGAATGTCCTGTTGCGTCGTTTTATCAAAATAGATCATGACGTTACGGCAAAAGATGGCGTCGAATGGTCCCGGCACGTTGTACTGCTTATCCAGCAGGTTGACGGGCGCGAATTCGACACAGTTCGCCAGCTCCTGGCGCACGCGCACCAGGCCTTCATGCGGGCCGGTTCCGCGCATGAAGTAACGCTGCAACTGCTGAGGTGACAGCGTTTTCAGCTCATCCTGGCGATACACGCCGTTGCGTGCCTTTTCCAGCACTTCGGTATCAATATCACTGGCGTAGACTTTCCAGCGTCCAGGCGCCATACCCAGCGTGTCGGCAAGGGTGATCGCCAGCGAGTACGGCTCTTCCCCGGTTGAGGCGGCCGCACTCCAGACGCGATACTCCCCGCTGCGGCGACGCGCGTGCTCCGCCAGGACCGGGAAGTGGTGAGCTTCACGGAAAAATGCGGTCAGGTTGGTGGTTAACGAGTTAATAAAAGCCTGCCACTCTGCGCTGTTCTGGTTCGCTTCGAGCATGCTCAGATAGCGACCAAAATCGTCCAGCCCCAGCGTACGCAAGCGCCGCACCAGACGGTTGTAGACCATGTCTCGCTTATGATCGGCAAGCACAATCCCCGCACGCTGGTAGATTAACTGACATATCCGACGAAAATGCGCGTCGGACAGCGCGAGGCGCTGTGTCATCTGCAACAGTAATGACGTTTGCCCTGAGGGCATTGGTGATGTCATAGCGCCTTCTTAATTACATTCAGGATACAACTGGCACGGCCTGCGACCGCCCGACTTCTGTTACTGCTTCAACGTGCTCTTTCACATTAAATACCGCGACCAGCCCGGTCAGATGATCCGCCTGGCTGGCCAGCTGATCGGTTGCCGCTGCCGCTTCCTCCACTAACGAGGCGTTTTGTTGCGTGACCTGATCCATCTGGCTTACCGCCTGGGCCACCTGCTCAATTCCGCGACGCTGTTCATCGGACGCAGAAGCAATCTCGCCCATGATGTCGTTAACCCGCGTAACGGAGGTGACGATTTCGTGCATGGTTTTCGCCGCCGTGTCCACCAGGGCAGAGCCTTGCTGGACGCGTGAGACAGACTCTTCAATCAGTCCTTTAATTTCTTTCGCAGCGTTGGCGCTGCGGCTCGCCAGATTACGGACTTCACCAGCCACAACCGCAAAACCACGCCCCTGCTCACCGGCGCGTGCCGCTTCAACGGCCGCGTTCAGCGCCAGAATGTTGGTCTGGAACGCAATACCGTCAATCACGCTGATGATGTCGCCAATTTTCTGTGAACTGGCGGCAATGTCCTGCATGGTACTGGCCACGTGAGAGGCCTGATCGCCCCCCTTCTTCGCCGTCATCGCCGCCTGTCTGGACAGGTCAGACGCCTGACGCGCGTTATCCGCGTTCTGGCTTACCGTCGCGGTGAGCTGCTCCATGCTGGCAGCCGTTTGCGCCAGCGAAGCTGCCTGCTGCTCGGTGCGCGACGAGAGATCGTTATTGCCTGCCGCAATCTCCGAGATCCCGGTGTGCATGGCATAACTGCCCTGTCGCACATCGGAGACCGTTTCCCGCAGGGCGCCCTGCATCGCCTTCAGGCTGGCAAAAATCGCCGAAATTTCGTTCTTGCCGTACACCGCCACCGGACGCGCCAGGTTACCCTTCGCAATACTGTCGAAGTGGCTGCTGACGATCGCCAGCGGTTGCACAATCATTCTGCGCGACCAGTACAGGGCACCGCCGGTCAGCAGCACCGCCAGAATCACCACCACAGCAAAAATCACGCCTGACATATGGTAGTTTTTACGGCTGTCATTCCCGGCGCGTTGGACAAACTGGTTAATGTTCTGCTGCCAGGCATTAAAGCTCGCATCAAACGCCGCCTGGGACGCCTGGACCGGCGCGGTCATAAAGTCCGAGAGCTGGTTGTTCTCAAGCCAGGTCGCCTGGTGATCCAGGTCGCTGTGCCACTGATCAAAACGCTTCTTCATCGCGACTTTCAGCGCTTTCACTTCCGCGCTGCCGGCGTCCTGTGCCGCGAAGGCGTTAAACTGCGCGTCAGCCAGCTTCAGGCTGTCGCGCGCGGTCACCATCAATGCCTTGATGTCATCCGGCGGATAACTCAGAGCGGTTAAGGTTCCCGCTTTGTTCAGCGCCGTGCTTGCCTGCAACAGTACGGCGCGCGTCTGTGCCACGGCGGCGCGCTGCTGGTTACTCGCCTCAACTTCCTGCAAATTCTGATAGCCATCGCGAAACGCCCAAAAAGACAACCCGTTACTGCCAACCTGCAACACACCGCAAAGGATCAGAATCAAAAACAGTGTGGTCGAGATACGAATACGATTTAACATCCACGCTCCCATCATGCGGCAAGCAGCCGCGGTTTAAATGTCAGTCAAAATGTTTCCCAGTTTTCATGTCCGGTCGTCGCTGCAGGTTTACGGGTCGCTGCCGCTGCGGCGGCAGGCGCGAGATACGTTGCTTGCGGGGTGACCGTGTTTCCAGCGAGTGAAGCGAGACGAAACGCCGAGACGGCCATCTTCAGACGGCTTGCCTGGTCTTCCAGCGCAGCGGCCGCCGCAGCGGACTCCTGCACCAGCGCGGCGTTTTGTTGTGTCACGCGATCCATTTCCGATACCGCCAGAGCGACCTGGTCGATACCACGACTCTGCTCATCAGACGCAGAGGCGATTTCACCCATGATGTCCGTTACGCGGGTAACGGCATTCACGATGTCATTCATGGTTTCCCCTGCGCTTTCTACCAGCACGGAGCCGGTATCGACGCGGGAAACGGAGTCTTCAATCAGGGCCTTGATCTCTTTCGCCGCGTTGGCACTGCGGCTGGCAAGGTTGCGCACTTCCCCGGCCACCACGGCAAACCCGCGCCCCTGCTCGCCCGCACGTGCGGCTTCAACGGCGGCGTTGAGGGCGAGGATATTGGTCTGGAAAGCGATGCCGTCGATAACGCTAATGATGTCGGCGATTTTCTTCGAACTGTCGGCGATTTCGTGCATGGTTTTCACCACGCCGTCCACCACACGACCGCCTCGCTGCGCCGTTTCGGACGCGCTTTCCGCCAGCTGTGAGGCCTGACGGGCGTTGTCCGCGTTCTGCTTCACGGTCGCGGTAAGCTGCTCCATGCTGGCGGCGGTCTCTTCGAGCGCCGACGCCTGCTGTTCGGTGCGCGACGACAGATCGTTGTTGCCCATCGCAATTTCGCTGGTACCGGTATAAATGGCTTCCGATCCGTTACGCACGTTGGCGACGGTCTCAATTAGCGAGCGCTGCATATGATCAACGCTGTTTGCCAGCTCGGTAATTTCATTGCGCCCGGAGACGGTCAGCGTTTTGGTCAGGTCACCACCGGCAATCTCGCGAATGTGGGCAATGACGCGACCGAGAGGATTAAGCAGGATGTGGCGAATGCCGTACCACACGCCCACCAGCACGATGACCAGCGCCAGCGCCATGACGGCCATCTGCCATTTGGCAAAGCGGTAATCATTCTGGCTTTGCGTAAAGGCCGAGTGATACAGGTCGCCACTGGCTTTGGCATATTCCCCGAGTGCCGCACCGAGGGCGTTTTGCATCCCCTGGGTAGGCTGCGCGAAATACGCGTCCATGTTGCCGCTTTCCAGGAACTGAATAAGCTCCGTCAGACCGGCATAGTAGGCGTTGTACTTTTCATCGATATTCTGGCTCACCTGCGCCATGGCAGGCTGTGGCGTGATTTTCTTAAAGGCGTCGTAGTGTTTCGCGGCGTCAGCAAGGGTCGCCCGCGCATTTTTCAGCAGTTCCGTTTTCGCACTGCTCTGCTGATTATTTGGATCCATCATCATGCGGGCGGAAGAGCGGCTCAGGTTGATACGCGTTTGCAGCATCAGATCCCACGTCGACGTCAGTTCACTCTGCTGTACGCGGAGATCGTTCGAGGCGGCGAAACTGTCCTGGTTTTGTTTAAGTGACGAGAAAAAAAGCCCGCCGGAGGTAAGCTGAAGAAGTGCGAAAATGACCAGCACCATCATAAGCATTGTGACAACGCGGATACGGTTCAACATACAACACCTTCTCATAGATTTATTAACGGTGTTATCGGCACTGACTACAGGAACTTTACATTTGAGAAAGGGAAAAGCGCGGGGTTAAAACGCAACGTCAACGATCAGCGTATCGGTATAGGTGCCGGCAGGCGGCGTAGACTGGCTGGTAAGGACTTTGGCAGTGTAGTTGTAGGTTCGCAATAAACCGTCGGTACTGACCTGCGAGGAGGTTGCGCTGGTCCAGCGCTCGGTACCGCTGCCACCCCAGCGGTTGGTCGTGGCTTCTTTATAAATGTCGTAACTCATGTAGTTACTGCCGCTCACCATGCGGCGAACGTTATTCAGCGCGTTGGCACCATTATTAATTCCGATAGTGTAAGTGCTTCCTTTGGTACAGGTGACGGCAATCGCCTGCGAGACGGTGGGGAAACTTTGCACCAGCGGCGCACTGTTGAAGTTGACGTCCGGCGTGGTCATGGCGCTGCAGTCGTTGGTAACGGTCATGTTGAGAAGAATACTGGTGGTCGCCGTGCCTGTCTGGGGGAGGGTGCAAAGGCCCAGCACGCCCACGGAACAGACGCTGTAGTTGATGCTGAAGGTGAGCAGCACCTGATAGGGCCCGGCCGTGACGTTTTGTCCGGCAACGGTGCGGAAATAAAGCGGAATGCTGTACTGTTTTGACCCCAGTAATCCCAGCAGGGTGTTGCCGCTCCAGGTATAAGCTTTGCTGATTTGCACTTCGCTATTGCTCGAACACCCCGTTAACCCGCACAACCGGGTGGGGATCACATCCGTGATGGCCGCATTGTCGGTGCGTTTCATCGTGGCACGGCTGTTGCCTGAAACCGACGCGGCGGTGTAGTTCAGCGTCACCGAGTCGTTGGTCAGAAGATTGAGCACAGCGTCGCATGCCACGATCAGCCTGCCGGTGGTTTCGACCTCCCCGGTTCCGCTGAGCGCGAACGAGGTGACGCTACCAAATGACGCATTTACCGTACTGACGGTACACGCCGCCCAGCCGCCGCCGGAAAACAGCAGCAGCATCAACAGCAGTAAGCGCTTCACCGTTCCTCCCGGCAAATCAGCGGTCCGTATGTCTGCAGTTTATGTTCCGGATTGGCCCCCACGGTCAGCGTGGCCGAGCAGTGTTTTCCGTCTGGCGTAATCACCTCAAGCGGGTTCACATCGCTGAGATTTTCCAGCCAGGCGATGCCGTCATACCCCACCACCGCATTGTTGCGCGAGGCGCGTCGAACCTGGCTTCCCACCGGGATAGCCTGCCCCTGCTTGTCATGCAGAATGACGCTTGCCACCCGCTCCTGCTCCATCGGGAAATCGACCAGATAACCGCTGTGGCGGCGAATAGCGATCCGCCGCTCTGTCTCTTTCAGCCGGGTATCCGCGGGCAGATTCAGGGTGTCAATGCGATAACTGGCCGGGTAATAAGCCGATACACCGCTGACCAGCAGGTAGCCGTTATTGTTCGTTTTGCCGACCGGCTGGTTCTCATAGCTGACGGGAACGTCCGGGTGACCGTCGGTGCTGATCACCACAAACGCATCGTTGATTTTGTTTGCCGCAAACAGTTCGCCGTCCATCAGCACAACCGCGCCCATCGCCTCTCCCCACCAGGTCATCATGCCCCTTTCGCCATAACCACCGCCCTGAAGTTCGATGTTGTTATTGCGCCAGCCCAGCGTTCCCTGCTGATAATCATTGGCTTTCGACTGGTTGGCCCATGCCATGTTCCAGCTAAAGCCACCGTCGGAAGGCATGGAGTGGTTGTAGTTGATACGCTGCGTGCTGCCGGCATCTGGCGTGTTTTCATAGGTTACGGCCGCACTGTCACGCTCTCCCAGCGGCACCTGAAGCGACATGGCCACCGTCCAGTCTCCCCGCTGCTGATCGCGGCTTGCGGCCAGATAAATACTGCTCGCCCCCCACAGATTGCGGCTCCAGGAGAGATTCAGCAGTTCGGTTTTTTGGTTGTCAAAGCTCTCCACGCCGATCCACGCAGCACCGAGACTGCCATACTCGCCCAGGTTAAAGGTGAGAGAGTACTGGTCGGTGTTGCGACTAAAACTGGCGATGGGCCGGTCATTTTCGTCATAGACCGTCGGTTGGTCGTAGAGGGCGAGGTTGCCAAAGTCGCGATCGCGCCGTGTATGCTGTGTCGCTACACTAAATTCACTGGTACTGTACTGATAGCCCCAGTTGATTTGCCCGCCATTATCTCCACGCATGCGGCTTTGAGAGTACGCGGTATTCACGACGCCAAACCGACCCAATTTAACCACCGTCCCCATCCCGCCCAGCGCCAGCGCTTCTGCCCCTTCGGCATGGCCCTCCAGCGTCAGCCAGTCCGTAACGCCGTAGCGATACGACCCACTACCCGCCGCCGGGCCGTAGTCAAAATTCTTGATGCCGTAATTACGCCGCAGGCTGCCGAGCGTCACCGCCCCGTCGCTCAGGCCTTGTTTCAGCAATTCGCTGGTGACGTAAAAAGGCAGCGTGGTACTCACCTGGCGCCCCAGCGCATCGGTGGTGACCAGTACCGCGTCCCCTGCTCCGTTGATATAGGGCAGATTGGTCAGGGTGAACGGTCCCGGTTGAAGCTGGGTCGAGCCGGAACGATAGCCATTGATAAAGAGATCCACCGAGGTGGGAACCGCCGCTTCGCCCGAGAACTCTGGGAGTGGCCAGGTCACGAGGTCAGGACGCAGGGAGAAATCCCGCCCGTAGCTGATCCCGCCCATGCGCACGCTGGTGCTCCAGCTCAGGGCATCGCTGATCACATCCCCGACGGTCCAGGTCGTTGCCTCGTCCTCGTTCGTCATCAGAAGCGTCGTGTCATAGCGCACATACCCTTCCTGCTGACCGTCGTTTCCGGTGAAATTTTCCCGGGCATAGCCGGTTGAAGAAAAGGAGCCGTTCTCATTGAAGTAGCGGAATTCATGCCAGAGCGAGGCCTGTCCGCCGACATGTTCTGTATGGTTGGTGTAGAGATCGTAATTAAGCAGTGCTCCCCGCCCGAAGTGCGGTTTGCTTTGTGACATTTGTCCGCTGAAAGGGGTCACGCGTGAGGCGACCCAGTCGGCCGGAACGCCCAGCAGCAGACGCTGCGCCGCGCTGTCGTACTCTACGCGCACCTGCGGCAGGGTAGAAAGGTTCACGTCTCCGGCAGGCACATGCTCCGGCGGAAGCCCTGCCCGCAGCAGGTCGGCGCTGGAAATAAAGAATGCCCCCTCGCGCTGCGTCACGGGCACCACCATACCGGTGTCGTAGTGATTCAACACAATCGAGAGCTGAAAGACCGCTTCGCCGTTCAACGCCTGAGCCTGCGGCGGCGGCGGTAAACTGTCATCGCCGGGCTCAGCCCAGGTGCTGGTACTGACGCAGAGCAGGATCATCATCGCCGGTTTCAGTTGACGGGCGTCGACTGCCATTGCGTATCCCTGGCATTAATCTGCGCGCTCAGCCGGTCTGGCTGACCTGTTCCGGCCGGGATTGACCAGGTGCGGGTGCTGCCCGCAAGAACATACCCGAGTAATCCGTCTGCAACCGTCCGCTTCTGCCCGCCCTGCTCCAGCGCCACCTGGCTGAGTTTGACGTGCACATCCCCCTGATTACGGACCTCCAGGGCAAGATGTCCCTTCTCCTGCGTCACCCGCCAGCTCAGATTTTTGGTCTCCACCAGCGCATGATGTGCCCCCTCTTTTAGGGTCGGGATCCCCTGTCCATAAACGAACAAAGGAATGGAGTAGCGCATTTGCAATTTCAGGCCAATGGCCGGCTCGGCTTTGGCATCCGGCTGGGGAATTTCATCCACAATAATGCGGTAGGCCTGTTCGACGCCGAGCGGCACCGTACCCTGCTTAATCAGACGAATAAGCTGCTTACTGCCTTTACCAATGGTGACGATGGGCGGACTGGCCACCACGTCCTGCTGTGCGGAGTAGCGTTCATAACCGCCCTCCTGCTTCCAGCGCACAATGCGGACCTGCATTGTCGTTGCGCTGTTCCCCTGATTCTGGATCCATAATTCAGTGGCTTTGGCATCCGCTGACAGCCACGGATCGATGGGCCACAACAGAATGGTTGCCGCCGCCTGCGCCTGGCCTGTCGCCGCAGCCATTCCCCCCAACAAACTCACCAGACAAAGGTGTCTGAAAAATGGCTTCATCGACTGTCTCCCTTTATCACCATGACAAGGTCACGGTGAGCTGATCAGAATACGTTCCTGCCGGGCTAAACCCGGTCAGCAGCGCCACGCCAAAAAGCGGCAGCGCAATGTTATTACTGTTGGTATAGGTCACCGGTATTGCCTGATTGACGCCAATTTCGCTGTTCGCCGCCAGCGAACTGCTGCTGTAAAGGCGATATCCCACCACTTCCGTTCCCCCTGAGCGCTTCATACGCCGAACGGAGGAGTAATTCTGTCCGCCGTTAATGCTCATACTCAGCGCCACGCCGGGCGTGCAGGCGATGGACAAGGCCCCGTTAGGCACAAAACTGGTGCTCACCGGGGCACTTTCCACCCCGTTGTGGGTACCGAAATCGAGCGTACCGAAAACTCCTCCGCTGCCCGTGGATACCGCGCACCCGGGCACAATGGTCGCGCTGACCTTAAATGACTGTGACGTCACAGCACCCGCCGCAGGCACCAGCATCAGGCAGACGATCAGCGCGTACAAAGGCTGCACGATCCCCTCCGCGCTGTTGCGCAGACGCAAAATGGATGCCTTCATGGCTGCGTGAAACTAGTAGGTGACGCTGACGTTAATCGTGTCGGTGTAGGTGCCCGGAACGACCGTAACGCTGTTACCGCCCCCGGTAATGCGCCCGTAAAGTGTGTAACTGTCGATGCCCCCGGCGGTTGACGCTATTGGCAGTGCCGCGTTGTTGGCCACGACGTTGTTAAATCCGCTGTCGCTATACAGGCTGTAAGCCACACCCTGTGCAGCATTGGTGGTGTTGACCAGATAGCGCGCAGGCGTGCCTGGCGTTCCCACGACGGTACCCGGCGCGGTGGAGTTGGTATTCCCGGTGATCGCCACCGTATAGCTGGCGGTCGTACATTGAATGGTGAACGTGTTACCGCCGCTGGCACCGGTCAACTGCGTCGTCAGGGTGGAAAACGTTGCGGGATGGGTGCCGAAATCCAGGGTCCCGAAGTTAATGCCATTTTGCGTGGGCGAGCCGTTTATCAGACAACCGTTCGTCAGGGTTAACGTCGCGCCAATAGTACCGCTGCTGGTCACCGCCAGCGCCTGTTGGGCTGTTGTCGCCGTCAGCAACGTGCCTGCACAGATCAAAAGGAGTTTTCTTTTCATTTACCACCCTCCAGAAGACATTTCCGTTCGCTTGCCACATTTTATTTTTGCTGTTCAAGATGTTAGCCCCACTTAACGTTCCTCTTCCGGGGGTTATTGAGAATTTAGTTTATGGATACCGCTTCGACCACCCGCGCCGCGGAGGGCAAGACTGATGGCTTATTGACTGAATATTTATTTATAAAACAGGATGTTAATACTTTGTGAATGCCTTATTTCTCGTATACGCAGAGGATATATCCATCGAAATGTGATCTGCATCACAATATATCGTCGAGGCATTAACAACAAAATTAATAAAAATTAAAAACTAGTTGTATCTCCCTCCGCTTTACTTCAATTTATGTGCCGAATAATTTCCTGCGTCGTAATAAAAAATCTATATACATCGGCGCAGACGGCAACCAAAGCGCATAGAGGGTCTTTTTTCGTGGCAAGTGCAAACAAACTCACACTCTTCATCGTGATATTCATGCTGGCGGGTATTCTTTCAGGGGCGGCGATTCATGAGTATGCCTCTGCGGATGCCATCAAAGCATGGTCGGATAACATCACGCTGCTGACCGATATTTTCCTGCGTCTGATTAAAATGGTTATTGCGCCACTGGTCTTCAGCACGCTGACCGTGGGCATTATGAAACTGGGTGAAACCTCCACCATTGGTCGCGTGGGCGGCAAAGCGATGGTGTGGTTTATTAGCTCATCCGTGCTTTCCATTCTGGTGGGACTGTTTATCGTCACGCTGGAGCGTCCGGGCAGCGGCCTGAACCTGGCTATCCCGAAAGAGGCGGTAGACACCGGCCTTGCGGTGGGGGGGATGACGCTGAAAGCGTTCTTGTCCCATACCATTCCGACCAGTATCGCCGGTGCGATGGCGAACAATGAAATCCTGCAGATTGTGGTCTTCTCTATGTTCTTCGGTATCGCCGGCGCGTCGCTGGGGCAAAAATTCAATGCCCCGCTGGTGGCCGCGCTGGATGTGGTCTCCCATATCATGCTGAAGGTGACGGGTTACGTGATGTACGTCGCCCCGCTGGCCATTTTCGCCGCCATCTCATCTGTGATTGCCACTCAGGGTCTGGGCATTCTGCTGAACTACGCCTCCTTTATTGGCGGCTACTACGTGGCAATCCTTCTCACCTGCATGGTGCTGCTGGCCGTCGGCTATATGGTGCTGAAGAAAGAGGTGTTCCGCCTGGTCAGCATGCTGAAGGACCCGGTGCTGGTGGCGTTTACCACCAGCAGCTCAGAAGCGGCGTATCCAAAAACGCTGGAGCAGCTTGAGCGTTTTGGTTGCTCGCGCAATATCGCCTCTTTCGTTCTGCCGATCGGTTACTCCTTTAACCTGGTGGGCTCTATGGTGTATTGCTCTTTCGCCTCGATGTTTATCGCCCAGGCGTACAATATTCACCTGAGCTTCACCGAAGTGACCGTGCTGATGCTGACGCTGATGCTGGCTTCAAAAGGGATTGCGGGGGTGCCTCGTTCGTCGCTGGTGGTGCTGGCGGCAACCATCCCGAGTTTCAATATTCCGGTGGCGGGTATTTTGCTGCTGATGGGGATCGATCATTTCCTGGATATGGGACGTTCAGCGATTAACGTGCTGGGTAACGGTATTGCGACTGCGATGCTGTCGCAAAATGAAGGGGCGCGTGAAGCGGAGACTGAGCTGGTAGAGCAGGAAGCGTAACGGGTTGGCGGAATGGTTTTGTTCACCTTAAGACCAGCAGAAAATACCATGTCTGCAATAGTCGAATAAGATAAGGGGGCTGCAATAGCCCCCTTAATACGTTCACCGCAGCGCGCGAATCAGATAACCGAAATGCCCGACTGAACGAAACGGTTCCACGAAAGCCTCACAGAACCGTTTAGAGAAACATTACGCCACGTGATTCGTCGCGATATCCAGCAGCGCCATCTCATCACTGTTCAGCAGCTTCTCAATATTCACCAGAATCAGCATACGCTCACCCAGCGCTCCCAGCCCCGTCAGATACTCGGTAGACAGCGTGACCGCAAACTCCGGCGCCGGACGGATTTGATCGGACGTCAGGGACAGCACATCAGATACGCCATCCACCACGATCCCAACCACGCGCTGCCCCAGATTCAGGACAATCACCACGGTGTTTTCGTTATAGTCCACGTCGCCCTGGCTGAACTTCACGCGCAGGTCAACGATAGGCACAATCACGCCGCGCAGGTTGGTGACACCTTTAATAAAGGCAGGCGTGTTCGCGATGCGGGTAACCTGGTCGTAACCACGAATTTCCTGCACTTTCAGGATATCGATGCCGTACTCCTCATCGCCTAAAGTGAATACCAGGAATTCCTGCCCTGATGGCTCGCCCGCCAGTTTCGTTACATTACTCATACCGGTCATGTTATTACCTTCTACTTAATCAGGCGGCTGTGTACGCCACACGTTGTTCACGATTTAATCCCTGAAGCGCCGACACATCAACGATCAGCGCCACGCTACCGTCACCCAGAATAGTGGCGGCAGAAATACCTGGCACTTTGCGGTAGTTGCTTTCGAGGTTCTTCACGACCACCTGGTGCTGGCCAATCAGCTGATCAACCAGCAGCGCGTAGCGGCGACCCGCACTTTGCAGGATCACCACGATCCCCTGCGTGGCCTCGGTTTTCGCGCCATCCACTTCGAACACTTTCCACAATTCGACCAGCGGCAGGTACTCACCGCGCACTTCAAGAACGCGCTCGCCACCCGCCAGCGGATGCAGATCTTCTTCACGCGGCTGCAGCGATTCCATCACTGCGTTCAGCGGCAGAATAAAGACTTCGTCCGCCACTTTCACCGACATGCCGTCGAGGATTGCCAGCGTCAGCGGCAGCAGGATACGAATGGTGGTGCCGGAACCTTGCTTAGACTTGATCTCAACGTGGCCGCCCATCTCCTGAATGTTACGCTTCACCACGTCCATTCCCACGCCGCGTCCGGAAACGTCCGTCACCTGCTCTGCGGTCGAGAAGCCTGGCGCGAAGATCAGCATGCCCACTTCTTCGTCAGTCATGTTTTCGTTGACCGCCATTCCCTGCGAAATGGCTTTCGCCAGAATGCGCTCACGGTTCAGGCCCGCACCGTCATCGGTCACTTCGATGCAGATGTTCCCGCCCTGGTGTTCGGCGGAGAGGATCAGATTCCCGACCGGGGATTTTCCGGCGGCAATGCGGTTTTCCGGCAGTTCGATACCGTGGTCGAGGCTGTTACGCACCAGGTGCGTTAACGGGTCGATAATGCGTTCGATCAGGCTTTTATCCAGTTCGGTGGAGCTGCCCATCAGCGTCAGTTCAATCTGTTTATTCAGTTTGCTGGCCAGGTCACGCACCAGACGCGGGAAGCGGCTGAAGACATATTCCATCGGCATCATACGAATGGACATCACCGATTCCTGCAGGTCGCGGGCATTACGTTGCAACTGCCCCATGCTGGTAATCAGATCGCCGTGGGTCACCGGATCCAGTTCGTTAGACCGCTGTGCCAGCATCGACTGGGTAATCACCAGTTCACCCACCAGGTTAATCAGCTGGTCAACTTTCTCGACGGCGACACGGATGCTGGTGGATTCACTGGAACGCGCGGCCGGTTTGTCACCACGGCCTGGCGCGGCAGCATCTTTTGGCACCGCTTTCAATACCGGCGCCGCAGGCACAACGGCAGGCGCGGCCGCCTGAGGAACAACCGCCACCTCTTCCACTGCCGCTGGCACGTCAACCGCCGCCGTTTCGGTTTCAAACGCGATCTGGTCGGCTTCGATAACAAAGCACAGGACCGCCACGATATCGTCCTGGCTGATCCCCTCTTCCAGCGTCGCACTCAGGCTGTCTTTGCCTTTCACCACGTTGCTTAATTTCGCCAGGTTACTCAGCTCTTCTTCAAGCAGGTCAACTTCGTTCTCTTTGAGGCGAGACAGCACCACGCGCACTTTACTCGCAGCGGCGGCCGGGGCCGCCTCTTGTGCGGTAACGGCATCGACAACGCTCAGTTTGGCTGCCGGAACAACGGCTGCGGCTGCGTCACCTTTGGCTTCCAGCGCGAGCTGGCGCAGCGCATTGCAGATGTATTCAAAGCTGGCGGCATCAGGCTCTGCCGAGCTTTTATAGGCGTCGAGCTGTTCCTGCATAATATCTTTGGTTTCCAAAAACAGGTTGATAATGTCGGTATTGAGCTGCATCTCACCGCGTCGTGCTTCATCCAGCAGGTTTTCCATTAAATGGGTCGTTTCCTGCAGGATGGTAAATCCAAACGTTCCGGCTCCGCCTTTAATCGAGTGCGCCGCACGGAAGATGGCATTGAGCTGCTCGGAGTCCGGTGCTTCAGGCACCAAATCCAGCAAGTGTTGCTCCATATCGGCCAACAATTCGTCGGCTTCATCAAAGAATGTCTGGTAAAAATCGCTAATATCCATGCTCACGCTATCACCTCGGATTGGCTGGTGGCGATGTTGGAACGGCAGCCGAAGGAACGGCCCCAGGCTGTTTTAAATCGTCCAGTGACTCATTCTGACTTTCGGCGTTTTCGTGCAGGATGGCCTGCTCCGCCTGCTGGTTCAGCACTAAAAGACTGATACGACGGTTGATGGCGTCATCCGGCCCGCGGTCAGTGACACGCATGGTTGATGCCATGCCGACCACGCGCAGTACCTTGCCATCATCAAGCCCACCTGCCACCAGCTCGCGACGCGAGGCGTTGGCACGATCGGCAGAAAGCTCCCAGTTGCTGTATCCCTTCTCACCCGTGGCGTACGGGAAGTCATCCGTGTGTCCAGACAGGCTGATACGGTTAGGAATACCGTTCAGCACTGGCGCAATGCCGCGCAAAATGTCGCGCATGTATGGCTCAACTTCCGCGCTGCCCGTTTTGAACATCGGGCGGTTCTGGCTATCAATAATCTGTATACGTAAACCTTCCTGCACCAGATCGATCTTCAGGTGTGGTCGCAGGGCACGCAGTTTAGGATCCGCCTCAATCAGCTGATCGAGATCGCCGCGCAGTTTCTTCAGGCGCGCTTGCTCCATGCGTTTTTTCAGCTCGTCGATGTTCGGCTCTTTCTTCACCTCACCCTTCTGCTGGGTGTAATCATCGCCACCGCCAGGGATCGGGCTGTCGCTGTTAGAGATTCGCTGCCCACCGGTCACGGCGGTCGCCAGCGGCGTTCGGAAATACTCGGCAATCTGGATCAACTCTTTCGGGCTGGAGATGGAGATGAGCCACATCACCAGAAAGAATGCCATCATTGCGGTCATAAAATCGGCGTACGCGATTTTCCAGGAGCCATGCGCGCCGTGCCCATGCCCCTTGTGCTTGCGTTTTTTTACGATGACGATCGGATGGGACTGATTTTTCATGCGTCCTCAGTTGTCGTCTGTTGGTTTGGGTTTTTCACCGCACGCACGTGTTCTTCAAGCTCGATAAACGACGGGCGCTCGCTGGAATAAAGCGTTTTACGGCCGAATTCAACTGCGATAGGTGGCGCATAACCGTTGAGGTTAGAGAGCAGCGTGATCTTCACGCACTGCATCATTTTGGTCGTTTCCGCGCTCTTCTGACGCAGAACGCTGGCCAGCGGAGAGATAAAACCATACGCCAGCAAAATACCGAGGAAGGTGCCCACCATCGCATGCGCAATCAGCGCGCCCAGCTCTGCCGCAGGACGATCCGCCGAGGCCAGCGCGTGTACCACGCCCATCACCGCCGCGACGATACCGAACGCAGGGAGGGAATCGCCCACCAGCGCCAGGCTGTTTGCCGGCACTTCGGATTCGCTTTCGTGCGTTTCAATCTCTTCGTCCATCAGCGCTTCGATTTCGAAGGTGTTCATGTTGCCGCTGATGATCAGTCGCAGGTAATCGACGATGAAATCCAGCATCATTGCGTCCGCGAGAATCCGTGGGTAGCTGGCAAAAATTTCGCTCTCTTTCGGGTTTTCAATATCCCGCTCAAGCGAGAACATGCCCTGCTGACGCGACTTCGCCATCAGACGATAGAGCAGCGCAAGCAGATCCATATACATGCTTTTGGTGTATTTAGAGCGACGGAACAGCAGTGGAATAGCTTTCAGCGTGCCCTTGATCGATTTACCGTTATTACCAACGATAAAAGCCCCTACCCCTGCGCCGCCGATGATAATAAGTTCAGCCGGTTGATAGAGTGCTCCAAGGTGCCCGCCGGTCATCATGTAACCGCCGAAAACTGTACCGAGAACTACCAGGTAACCTAATAAGATAAGCACGACATCATCCTTCCGCTAGTGACTATGGCAAGGATGTTCAGCTCGCAGCGTTTACCGTTTGCGGGGTAAAAAAAAGCAGCGGTAATTGCTTACCGCTGCTGGAATCTTGCCCACACGTTCGGGTTAAACAGCTTGTTCGATCTGTTCATCCAGCAGTTGTGGAATAATATCGGCAGCTTCCCGGGAAAGTTTACGTCTTTTTACTGCTCGGGATGGAGGCTGGCATAAACTACAGGCGAAGCTGCCTGCAGGCTGATGCGCATGGGTAATAAAATTGCCATCGCAGCAATTACAGCGCGACAGCTCAAGCATTCCGCTTTCAACAAAACGCACCAGCGTCCATGCGCGGGTGAGCGCCAGCAAAGGACCCTCGTCCTGCTGCGGGCATTGTTCAAGGTAAAGTTTATACGCTTTGATCACGGCATCAACGCCGCTACACAAACCGGTTTTGAGAAGATACTGCCAGGCATTACAGAACATGGAGGCATGAATGTTCTGTTCCCAGGTCATAAACCAGTCCGTTGAAAACGGCAGCATTCCTTTCGGCGGGGGACTACCACGTAACTCTTTATACAATTTGATGAGGCGACCACGACTCAGCTGAGTCTCGCTTTCCAGCATTTGTAAACGAGCACCGAGCGTAATCAGCTCCATTGCTAACTGTATGTCACGCGCTTCCTGAACAATGCTTTTCTCGCTCATTGCTAGGCCCTTTTCTTACGGGCTGCGTCATCAGGCTGGCTGATTTCGGTAAGCAAGCGAGTGGAAAGAAGAATACCGGTATGGATCTGTTGAAGATCGTCAACACGGGAATCCTGCGTCAGACGCGTGATAGTCTGAGGATTGTCAAAACGGAACTGGCAAACCAGTTGGTTTGTTTCCGCCAGTTTAACCATTTGAGGAAGGGTTAACCCACCCAGCATGGTTGCCATTTCTTCATTAATACCCAGACGAAACATCGCGGACGCCTTGTCCTGACTAATCAAACGCTGCGCGAGCAGTAAATACGACAAATTGATGTCATAGATATGTTTTAGCAACTCGGATGTATGCATTGTTCCCATCCCGAATAACCAACTATTATTTTTATGCGGAAAGACCGCACCCCGTGATGTCGCCGGGAAATCACCCGGTATAAAAAAGAAAAGGCTAAATGCATAGTCGAATTTAGGTTTGTATTCATTGAAACGCGCAACAGCTGAAACGCGGTTACGTCTCTTACACGTTTTATCATTTCTTACAAATAACTAAGATTTTTCCTAATTCGACGCAAACTCTACTCGTCAGTTTTGACACATACAATGCAGCCACCCCCAAATTTAAAAAAAATGTGATCTACGTCACACAATTTAAGTGAATATCTCCCATAAATCCATCAGTATGACTTGTAAATTGGTTGTTTTTTGAACGATCGACACTGTTTTCTATTCTTTATGGGCGAATACTCATGCAGGAGTATGAGCAGCAGTGGCATGACATGTGCTGTTCGAAACGTGTCAGCGACCGGATGCGCGTCACAGCGAATCCATCGTAAGGTCACATTTTCATTACCTATAAAAAACATGTAGTTATGCAAAACGCCCATAACAATTGTTTCACATGGTAATCATTAGAAATGTGTTTATAACGCGTTAAAACGATTTAACACCGGAAACGTAAAAAAGTGTGATTCAGGTTAAGTTGTTAATTTTTTTCATTTAGGCACGTTTTCCCGTTATTCTTCTTATAAGAATAATTAATGAATAATTATGATTAGCTTCACACTTATGTCGTATTCACCTCTTGCAGATCCGGTGAAATCGCGGTAATGGTGACTAAGACGCTGTCTTTCAGACACCTAAGGAGTGCGTTATGAGTTACTCCCATCTTCTTGTTTCTGTTGCGGTTTCGCCCGAAAGCCATGAACTCATCGCCCGGGCGGTTTCCATTGCCAGACCGCATAATGCCCGTATCAGCCTGATCACCCTCGCGGCCGAGCCTGAGATGTATAATCAACTGGCTGCCCCCATGCTGGAAGATATTCGTGAGGTTTTACAGGAAGAAACGCAGCAATTTATGCGCGAGCTGGTAGAAAAGGCGCAATATCCTATATATGACACCATTATTGCGACCGGGGAGCTTAATGCGCATATTCTCAGCATATGCAGTAAGCAGAATATTGATTTAGTAATATGCGGGAATCATAACCACAGCTTTTTTTCTCGCGCAGCCTGTGCGGCGAAATCGATTGTGGCGTCAAGCCAGGTGGATGTGTTGTTAGTGCCTCTTGGGGGTCGTTAAACCCCCAGAGGAAAATCAGGCGAGTTTAGGGAATGTCGCGATCTTTTTTTGCAGGTGGCCTTCATTACTCTGCGGCGCAATATCACGAAGATCGCGAATAAAACGCGCCTGCCAGTGGTTAATATCGTTCTTACGGATCGTTTCCATCATCTCGGCATGGCGGGAAATACGCTCCGTGAGCGGCATCGTCAGCGCACGGTTGAGGGCATTCGCCACGTCGTCACGATCGTAAGGGTTAACGATAAGCGCAGACGTCAATTCATTGGCGGCCCCGGCAAACTGGGAAAGCACCAGCACACCCGGATCGGCGGGGTCCTGGGCGGCGACGTACTCTTTCGCGACCAGGTTCATCCCGTCCCGCAATGGCGTAACCAGCCCGACATCCGCATAGCGGAACACTTTCATCAGGATCTTACGGTCAAAGTGTTGATTGAGATAAAACAGTGGCGTCCAGCCCAACTGACCGTAGCGGCCATTAATGCGCCCTGCTTCCGTCTCCAGCTGGTGACGAATATCCTGATAAGCCTGCACTTCACCGCGCGAGGTGGGCGCTATCTGCGTATAGCGGATTTTACCGTGATGCTGCGGGTACTTCTCCAGCAGCGTTTCATACGCCAGGAAACGTTCCGGCAGCCCTTTGGAATAATCAAGACGCTCCACCGAGAAAATATTCTTCACGTGCTTGAGTTCATTCTTAAGCTGCGCCAGTTTGGGCGGCAGCGGACCGGAAGCCTGCTCGGCAATCTCTTCAGGTTCAATACCGATGGGATACACTTCAGTGTGGAATGTCTTGCCCCAGGCCGTATGGGTTTTCCCCCCTTTGGTCACCACTCGCGTTTTGCCGGACACAGAATCAAGGAACGCAAGTCGGTCATTCTCGGTCTGGAAGCCCAGCAGATCGTAGTCACACAGCGCATCCAGCAACTCTTCATGCGGCGGCAGCGCGGTAAAGATTTCCGGCGTCGGGAACGGAATATGCAGGAAAAAACCAATCCGGTTATTCACTCCCCTTTTACGCAACTCTCTGGCGAAAGGCAGCAGGTGATAATCGTGGATCCATAAAATATCGTCTTCCTCGATTAAAGGCAGCAGTTTATCCGCCAGCAGCGAATTCACCCGCGTGTAGCCTTCAAAGGACTCGCGCTGGAATTTGACCAGATCCAGACGATAGTGAAACGCTGGCCACAGCACAGCATTGGAGAACTGCGAGTAATACTCGTCATAATCTTTTTCGTTTAACGCAAACGACGCCCACGTAATATTTCCGCGCGTCACTTTCTTGAGCGGTTTCTGTTCTTCACTGATTTCACCATTCCAGCCAAACCACAGCCCACCGGCGGCTTTTAAGGCACCTAATACCCCAACCGCCAGGCCACCTGCACTGGATTTTTTATCATCAGGCGGTGCAATTCGGTTAGAGACGACGACTAAGCGACCCATAATGGTTTCCCCCTTTGTTTTGCGCTATTTGTTGTTGTTGCTGGTTAGCGATGTCAGATATCCACTGCCAGACGCTGGCGACATCCGCCAGACGCCATTCGGCGACAGTCTCACCAGGCCCGACCTTGATGGCGATCCCTCCGGCCTGATTCACCACACGAAACCCTGCCTCATCGGTCAGGTCATCCCCAATAAAAACGGGCGTCCTGCCGTTAAAAGGCGGTGTCGCCATAAACGCCGCAATCGCCGCGCCTTTATTGATCCCTTTAGGTTTAAGCTCCACCACGCATTTACCCGGCTGCAGCGCCAGCTCCGGATGTGCATTTGCTATAGCGGTCGCAAGCGCAAGCACAGCCGCTTCGTGCTGCGGCGCCTGGCGATAATGCAGGGCAAAAGCCATCCCTTTGGCTTCAAGCTCCGTACCGGGCAGTTCTGCCAGCGCAGACGAGAGTTGTACCTGTAGCGCCTGGATTAATGCGTCGGGGAGTGAAACGATATGCGTTTGATCATGGATGTCGCGGCGCTCCGCTCCGTGTACACCGGCCAGCGGAAAGCGATAAGGCCTGGCAAGCTGGTCCAGTTCGGCCATCGAGCGCCCTGATATCAATGCCACTGCTCCCTCAGTCATCTGCGAGAGCTGATGCAACTTCTGAAGAACCGTGGCGGGGATCGCCACCAGGTCAGGATGCGGCTTTATCTCGGCGAGCGTACCGTCGAGATCAAAAAAGAAAGCATAGTGTCCGGGCAGTACAGGCGGTGCAGTTAACAAGTCAGCCACCCTATTCCTCCTTACGGTTTACGAGAGGTAAACGCCTTTACCTCTTTCATAGCCATGTAAGTATAGACAGTGTGACGTCGCTCGCTATTTGACACCCGCCCCGCCAGCAAAACTGGCGAGGCGGTTCGGGGGTCAGCTAAGGTTATTAGTTGAGCAATATAAAGATAGGAAAAACCTCAGACGGTACGCTTCGCTTTTTGCTTGTAACGGTCGAATATCACCGCTGCCAGCAGGATCAGGCCACGAACGACGTACTGAGAGAACGGCGAAATATTGAGCAGGTTCATGGCGTTCTCTACCGTCCCCAGGATCAGGATACCGGCCACCACATATGAGATTTTTCCGATGCCGCCTTTCAGGGAAACGCCCCCCAAAACACAGGCTGAAATGACGATCAGCTCATAACCGATAGAGGTCATTGGCTGGCCACTGGTCATTCGCGATGCCAGAATAATCCCTGCGGCTGCAGAGACCAGCCCGGAGAGAACAAAGATAATAATCTTGGTACGCACCACCGGCACACCGGCCAGACGTGCGGCTTCTTCATTGCCCCCGATAGCCAGGGTATTACGGCCAAACGTGGTCCGGTTGAGCAGGAACCCGAACAGGATAAGACAGGCCACGGTCAGCCAGATTGGCGCTGGCAGCCCCAGCCAGTTAGCATAACCGAGGGTAAAGAAGCGCTCGTCTTCAATCCCTACCGCTTTACCGTCAGAGATGATATAGGCAAGACCTCGCACAATTTGCATGGTCGCAAGCGTTGTGATCAGGGCGTTAATCTTCAGGCGAGCAATGACAAAGCCGTTTACCAGACCGCTGAGCACGCCCAGTAACAGACCCGCCAGCACGCCAATCCACAGGCTCTCCGTCATGTTGATTACCACAGCCGTGGTGACACCGGCACAGGCAATAACCGAGGCCACCGACAGGTCAAAATCGCCCGAGGCCAGACAGAACAGCATACCGCAGGCCACCATGCCGGACATGGAAATGGCCAGCCCCAGCCCTTTCATATTAATAAAAGTGGCAAAATTAGGAACGAAGATCGCACAGGCGACAAACAGCGCGGCAAAGACCACCAGCATGCCGTACTGATCCCAGATTCGGCCAAAACTGAACGCCGACTTTGGCGCTCCGGATGTAGTAACAGAGGACATCATTAACTCCTTACTCAGGCGACAGCCTGGCTGACTTTAGGCATGGCGAGATTCAACGCCTGTTGTTCATTCGCCTGTTCATGAAGCAATTCACCGGCAATTTCACCTTCACGCATGACGACAATGCGATCGGCGACGCCAAGCACTTCAGGCAGATCGCTGGAGGCGAAAAGCACCGCCACGCCGCGTTTTGCCAGTTCATAGATCACGTTATAAATCTCGTGTTTTGCCCCCACATCGATACCGCGCGTCGGTTCGTCCAGCAAAATGACCTTCATATCCTCCGACAGCCAGCGGCCCAGAATGGCCTTCTGCTGGTTGCCCCCGGAAAGATTCATGATCAGCTGTTCTGGTCCCGGCGTTTTGATATTGAGTGAACGAATGTGGTGATCGGCATTGCTCGATTCCCAGCTATCGTTGATCAGGCATCCTGCGCGGATAAATTTGCGACGGGCGGAGATATTGATGTTGTCACGCACCGAATGCACCGGAATAATCCCCTCCGCTTTGCGATCTTCCGGACAGAGCATCATGCCTGCCTTAATCGCGTGGGCGGGCTTCTGAATATCCACCGCTGCGCCGTCAATAGACACCACGCCTTCGGTAATGCGCGTGCCGCCGAACAACCCTTTCATTAATTCGCTACGCCCGGCGCCCACCAGGCCGAACAGCCCGACGATTTCACCGCTGCGTACCGATAACGAAACCGGCATGCGTACTCCCGGCGCTTTTACATTATCCAGTCGCAGGCGTTCAGGGCCGTACTCACGCGGTTTCCAGTGGTAAATGTCCCCCAGATCGCGTCCGACCATCGCCTGGACAAGCTGGTCATGGTTCACCTGCGCCATATCGCTAAAGGTGCGCACATAGCGGCCATCTTTAAACACGGTGATGGCGTCGCTCAGGGCAAATATCTCTTCCATACGGTGCGAAACATACAAAATCGTGCGGCCTTCCTGGCGCAACTCCCGGATCACGCGGAACAGGTTTTCGATTTCACGTGCGGAAAGCGAACTGGTGGGTTCGTCAAAGGCAATAATTCTGGCGTTACGCGCCAGAGCCTTGGCAATTTCAACCATCTGCCACTGGCCGATGGAGAGGTATTTCAGCGGCGTCTGAGGATCGACGTCCAGCCCAAGATGTTTAAGCTGCAGCCCTGCTTCATAATTAAGTAGCGAACGATTAACCACGCCGCTTTTGTGCGGGAGCTGTCCTAAATAGATGTTCTCGGCCACGGTCATCTCTGGGATCAGGTGCAGTTCCTGATAGATAATGGCCACCCCGGCATTAAGCGCCGCCGTGGTATCAGCAAAAGCCACCTCTTCGCCACGAATGGCCAGTGTGCCGGTCGTAGGGGAATAGTTGCCGCTGAGGATTTTCAACAGCGTGGATTTTCCCGCGCCGTTTTCACCCATCAGGGCATGAACCTGGCCGGCATAGCAGTCGAAACTGATATCGGTCAGCGCGTTAACACCGGGGAACGTTTTCCCGATGCCGCGAAATGAGAGATACGGATCAGACTGTCGCATAACGTCTCCGTGATTCCTGTAG
Source organism: Enterobacter sp. J49 (assembly GCF_002148625.1). Classification (NCBI taxonomy): domain Bacteria; kingdom Pseudomonadati; phylum Pseudomonadota; class Gammaproteobacteria; order Enterobacterales; family Enterobacteriaceae; genus Enterobacter; species Enterobacter sp. J49. The sequence goes on along the minus strand of NZ_MWPY01000037.1, from coordinate 620,079 downwards.
TGTGTACGTCTGGCCCCTCATGGTGAATGAGGGGCGCAATCACAGCGTATTACTTACCGCCCAGTCCTTTTTTCGCCAGTTCCTCTTTGAAGTTGTCGCGGGTAATCAGCACCACGTCGGTCACTTCAGTAAATTTCGGCGGTTCAGCCCCTTTGGTCACCCAGTTGTAGAGCATTTCACTGGATTTGTAGCCGTGTACGTCCGGGCTTGGCAGCAGAGAGCCGTAGAAGCCGGTCGCCTGCGCTTTGGACAGTTCGCTGACGGCGTCAACGCCGTTGATGCCGATACCGATAACATCCGGAGCTTTGAAGCCCTGACCTTCTGTCGCACGCACGCCACCCAGCACGGTGTTGTCGTTCATACCGACCACCAGCCAGTGTTTAACTTCCGGGTGTTGAACCAGCATTGAGTTCGCGGCGTCGAACGCGCCGGGGATATCGTTGGATTTGGTAGGAACTTTATAGATCTGTTTTTCCGGGAAGCCGGCGGCTTTCAGAGCGTCCATGGAACCGGTAGTACGACGACGTGCAGTATCCAGCTCATCAGCCGTGATGGCCATGACGCCCGTCTCTTTTACATCCCAGCCGCGCTTTTGCATCTCTTTATAGAGTTCCTGACCCTGGCGCTCACCAATTTTGGTCGCGGCCATCATTACCAGCGGCACGGTGTCCATTGGCTTGCCTTTGGCATTGACGAACTGATCGTCAACGGCAATAACCTTCATGTCGTAACCGCGCGCTTTAGCCGCAATTGCCGACCCCAGTTTTGGATCGGGTGTACAGATAACGAAACCTTTCGCACCGCTGGCCGCCAGGCTGTCGATGGCGTTCAGGGTTTTTTCACCGTCAGGCACGGCGATTTTAATGACGTCAAAACCTAAATCTTTTCCGGCTTTATCGGCGAATTTCCACTCAGTCTGGAACCACGGCTCTTCTGGCTGTTTTACCAAAAAACCGAGTTTTAAATTCTCTGCGATAGCGGATTGTGACATAACAGCAGCCAGACCAACGGCCGCCAGCGCTTTAGTAAATTTGTGCATGGTAAACTCCAGCTTTAGCATTCTTTTCTGTAGGGAATATTTGCGTGCTTCTTATTTAATCGGACTTAAAACAAGGCATTAGCGCTTACCTCGTCATAAGCGTTATTGCTGGTGATAGTTTTAGCGGGAAATTAATCATCCATAAGAGAGCGCCATCACACCGCAGAATTACAGTAATTGCGTACATAAATTCAGCGGAAAATGACATAAAAACGGCAGGAATTGTCGGACAAATGAAACGGGGTTAAGCAGAATTATCCATAAGATCAGCTAAGAAGTCCCTGAGCGCCGGACGCTCTAGCATCCGGCGGGAAATTTACCAGGCGTAATAGATGTGGTCAGCGTGATCGCGAACGGGCGTTTCGTCACCCAACAGTCGAGCAGCAAGGGCCAGCGCAAAGTCAAACGCATGACCAAGACCTTTGCCGCTGAGCAGGTTTTTATCCTGGACGACCGGTGCATCCACATATTCACCGTCTTTTACCGTCTCCCATAAATCCCCGGAGCAGACGTAGCGACGCCCCCGAAGCAGCCCATTTCCCCCCAGCACGCGCGCCGCTGCTGAACAAATAGGGCAAATCAGCTTTCCGCGCGCGTCATGTGCAGAAATAAAACGGATAACCTGCGGATCCGCGGCCAGATTTGCGCTGCCCTGCGGTCCCCCGGGTAGAACAATCGCATCGTAAAGCGAATCGCTGCGTTCTGATAAGGTGCTGTCTGCCACCATGGGAATGTTATGGTAACTGACCACTGCACGCGACTGCGCGCAGGCCAGAGTTTCCACGTCGATGTTCAGCCGGCGCAAAATATCAATGGTGATAATCGCCTCTGCTTCCTCAAAACCGGGTGCCAACAGCACCGCAACCTTTGCCATCATAGACCTCAATGATTGAAACAAGATAAAACAGTGTTTCATTTTTACATAATCATTAAGAACAATCTTGCACAGCGATCACACACTCGCCTTTTTGCGATAAATTGATTTAGCGCAATTTTATTCCTCAAAATATATCCTGATTGATTGGTCTGTTTTTCACATCGTCACAGAAGATTCTGTTGCCTTAATATTTTCACTCTTGAAAAAACGAGATAAAAAATACACAAACACATAAAAATCAATCAGTTATTAATGTGTTAATTTATATCCACCTGTTTTCATTTCTGTACTATATTAAATTTTGTAATGTATGGTAAACACAGCCTAATTAAGAGTTTTCTTAGACAGAATACAAGGGTATGCTTATTTATATCGAACACAGGAAGTGAATATTCGATCGACTTTTGTCGCCGCAGAAATGCCATTTCTGCATTCCATTATATGTGCCTGCCGGGTCAGGTTAGCCGCGGACATCACGTCCCACAGTCAATAAGGATATGAGTATGACTACCCAAACGATGATGCAAAAACTCAATGCCCAGTTGAACCTCGAGTTCTATGCCTCGAATCTGCACCTGCATATCAGCTCGTGGTGTTCCGAAAACAGTCTCAATGGCTCCGCCACTTTTTTTCGCAGCCAGGCGCAAAGCAACGTCACCCATATGATGCGTGTTTTTAACTTCATGAAAGCCGCAGGGGCAAACCCAACCGTAAAAGCGCTTGATACGATCGACGATAACTACTCTTCTCTGGAAGAATTGTTTGAGAAAACGCTGGAACAGTACGAACAGCGTTGCAGCACGCTTAACAAGCTGGCCGATGAAGCCAGAGCACAACACGACACCAAAACCCTTAAATTCTTACGCGATATGGATAAAGCGCAACAGCAGGACGGCATGCTGCTTAAAACGCTGGCGGACGAAATCCATAACGCGCAGCAGGCGGGTTTATGTCCGGAACAAACCGACCGTCATCTGCTTGACCTTGTGACGGTACAGCACCACTGATCATTTTTCCTGCTCCCTGCGAGGCGCGCTTTTCGGCCCACCGGGAGCAGGTTCCCCTTCTCGTCGCCAACCTTCTGCTTTTGCTCAGATTTAACAAATCAGATCTCGCTCTCAATGATTAACCACACAACATGTAATGATTTATTTAATTACATTATCATTGACGAGGGAGCATCATGATCACCATTGAGTTTATTGTCATCCTCCTCTGCCTGCTGACAGGTACGCGTTTCGGCGGCATGGGGCTTGGGTTGATAAGCGGTATTGGCCTTTTTATTTTATGTTTTGTCTTTGGTCTGCAACCCGGCAAACCGCCGGTTGACGTGATGCTGACCATTCTCGCCGTCATTGGATGTGCCGCAACGCTTCAGACCGCAGGCGGCCTGAACGTCATGATGCAATTTGCTGAGCGCCTGCTGCGCAAACATCCTCAACACATCACGCTTCTCGCCCCTTTTACCACCTGGATGCTGACCTTTCTCTGCGGGACCGGACACGTGGTGTACACCATGTTTCCCATCATTGCGGATATCGCCCTGAAAAAAGGGATCCGCCCGGAACGCCCAATGGCCGTGGCATCAGTGGCATCGCAGATGGCAATTACGGCCTCGCCGGTCTCCGTGGCCGTTGTGTCACTGGTCTCCATTCTGGGCGCGCAGCATGGGCTCGGCCACGCGTGGGGAATACTGGAAATTCTCGCCGTCTCGGTTCCTGCCTCACTGTTCGGTGTGGCGATTGCTGCGCTGTGGAGTTTGCGTCGTGGGAAAGCGTTAGCGGACGATAAGGAGTTTCAGGAAAAGCTCCAAGATCCGAAGCAGCGTGAATTCATCTACGGCGGGACGGAAACGTTAATGAATCAACGTTTTCCAAAACAGGCCTACTGGTCCACGTGGATTTTCTTCGCCGGCATTGCCGTGGTTGTCCTGCTGGGGGCATTCCCTGACCTGCGCCCTGCATTTGAGATAAAAGGAAAAATGACGGCGCTGTCGATGAACCTTGTCATCCAGATGATGATGTTAATTGCCGGTGCCGTAATGCTGATGGCCTGCAAGGTCAATGCGTCTGCCATTTCTAACGGCGCGGTGTTTAAGGCAGGTATGGTCGCGATCTTCTCGGTGTTCGGGGTGGCGTGGATGAGCGATACCTTTTTCCAGGCGCATCTTGATGAGTTAAAGCTGGCGCTGGAAGGCGTGGTGAAAAGTCATCCGTGGACCTACGCGATTGTGCTGTTCCTGGTATCAAAGCTGGTGAACAGCCAGGCGGCAGCCCTGACGGCCGTTGCGCCTATGGGGCTGATGCTGGGAATCGACCCGAAAATGCTGATCGCCTTTTTCCCGGCCTCTTACGGCTATTTTGTCCTGCCGACCTACCCAAGCGATTTAGCCTGCATCGGCTTTGACCGTTCGGGCACAACCCGCATCGGCAAATTTATCATTAACCACAGCTTTATTTTGCCGGGATTAATTGGCGTTAGCTGCGCGTGTGCGGCGAGCTATCTGCTGGTACAGACGTTCTTTTAAGGTGAGCGAAGGGCGATAAACGGTCGCCCTTTTTAGCGTCAGGCGGGCTTTAGTGAGACTCGCTCTGGGGCGTGAATCGCAGTTCAATCAGCGCGATGGCTTTCTGAATAGCGCGAAGCGTGACCGGGTCAGCCGCAGCGGGATGGCTGTTGAAATCGATATTTTTCAGCTGCGTGGACATCTTCTCGCGCACTTCAACAGGCGCAATAACGTCCAGGACATCAAGGATTTGTTTGATAACTAACTGACAGGCGACAACGTCAGACACCAGCTCCTGATCGGCGCTCAGGTTTTGTGACATGGGGCTTTCTCCTTATTTAAAGGCCGCCATAGTAACAAAACGCAGGCCCATTCATCTCCCTCTCGTCGCTTACGGGCACAAAAAAACCCGCCGAAGCAGGTTTTTTTCATCAGAACATTGCGCCCGGTGGCACGTCTTTAAAAGTGTTGCAGTAGTTAGCCCACATGCTTTTCAGGATTTTGCGAAGTTTCATCAGGTAGCTCCATTAACTTGTTATACAACTTTATCGTCAATGTGCTTATAATATGACCATCGTCACAAAAATCAATATTTTTGTGACGCGAATCACAATTTTATTCTTCCTGCCAAACCTGAAAAGTGGGGCTCACGGCACCTTAAAGCGTCAGCCTACGATCCCGCGAACAAAAGCTTCGATCTCTTTGTCCTGGCAATTCTCAAAGAAGCACTGCTGGAAACGCTGACCCGAAACGGCCGTCTTCACCAGCTCGGGATCGATTGCGCGCAGCGTATCCAGATAGTTTTCTTTCACGACCGCCGCTTTAACCTGGTTCAGAATACCGGCGTTACGCACCTGCGGCTCTTTTCGCTCGGGCGGATAACCTTCACCGTTTCGACCAGTGAACGCTTTTTCAAAGATAAACCGAACGTTCAGTTCAGCCCCCCAACCGAAGCCTTTGGCAAACGGCAGGGAGAGCGCATTACCGTTGTTGATCTGAGCAAACAGGAACGCATCCGCAGGATCAATGCAATAGCCGCAGATAACGCCCGGGTGGATGTTCAGCGACATCAATGCTCCCTGCCCCGTACCGCAGCCGGTCACAACAAAATCAACGGCTTTCGCATTCAGTAAAATGCTCGCCATAATCCCCAGATGGATATAGGTCAGGTGATGGTCATTCTCGTCGCTCATGCCCACGTTATAAACCGGGAACCCTTTTTCATCGGCTACCGTTTTCAACTCTTTCAGTATCACTGGGTTTTTCGCGGCCTGGCTGTTTTCCATCATCAGTGCAATTTTCATTTCATCTCTCCTGAATGCGTGGCGGGAGATCCCGCTATGGATACCTTTACCTGTTCACCCTACTATCAAACAAACAACCTTTCAAATTAAATGAAAGGTTGTTTTAAAAAACAAAGGCGGGTTCACAATTTAGCGAGAATGAGACCGTACGCCAAACGTGCATTAAAAAGTTAAAGCAAACCTGTTGCCGCTTCAGCCCGTTAGCTAGACTGCAAAAGTACACGCTAAAACCGTATGGGGTTGACCTGTGAATCAGCGCTGCCGGATGCTTCGCTCCCTCTTTCTACTCGCGTTGACGGGACTGTTGCTTGCTTGCCCCCCTGCCCGGGCAGAAGAGCCTGTACCGGTCTGGATCTTTGATGCTAACAACTTCGAATTCTGGCGCACACCGCAAGGAGAGTGGCAGGGTTTTTATCCTGAACTGATTAAGGCCATCAATAAACAGGCGGGTACGCAGCTGCAGCTGCGGCCGCTCTCCGGAGCCGATATTAGCCAGCGTTTTGCACAAAATGAGTATGGCGTGTATGCCGGGGTATTGCGCACGGAGAAGCGAGCCAGAACCAAAATTCTCTCAGCACGTTTGTTTGATAACGACGTGGTGGCCGCCAGCCCAACGATGACGGTGACAACTGCCGAACAGCTCAGCCATGCCCGGGTGCTGTTCCGTAAAGACGACGCGACGCTCGACAGCGTGCAACAACGTTATCCCGACCTTAAATTTCGTTCTCTGCGTCTCGTCGCCACCAGCGACGAGGCTTTTCGCTTACTGAGCGACAACCAGGCTGATTTCTATATTAATGACGCTCCGGAGATGGAGAATACCCAGCGCTATTATCTGGTCTCCCGGCCCTTTCCTGAGCTACGCATTCCTGTCGTCCTCGCCTTCAGCCCTGACCTGCTTCCCCTGCGGGATAAAATCAATGCGCTGATTGGCACCTGGTATCGCAACGGCGAAATCAACACGATGCTGGAGGAGAGCAAGCGCAATTACCTGCTAAGCCGTATCACCCTGTCAGAGGAGGAGCGAACCTGGATCGCGCATAACCGCCTGCAGATCAACCTGCCCAAAAACGAGAATTTTGCCCCGCTTATCTGGCGGGACAGCAAGGGCTACCACGGCACAGCCATTGATATGATTAACGACATGCGCGATTTACTGGGCATGAAGGTTGATGTCAATTTTATCGATCACTATTCGAGTCTTCCGCGACAGCAGTGGGCGGTTCGATTGATTGATATCGTTGATCGAAGCGACAGTGCGCATGCACAGGGTCGTATCGGCCCCGACATCGCCTGGCACAACGCCTATTACAATCGCAGCAGTCAGCCCTTCTTGTGGAACGAAGAGAGTATTCGCAGCCAGCGCGTCGGCGTAATCGACGGTTCGTTTGCCGCAGCCTATTTACGCCAGCGTTTTGGCAGCGATGTGATCATCGTGACCCGGCCAACCATTGACGGTCTTATCGACGCGATTGAGAACGATGAGATTGACTATATTCTGGGCGACCTCAGTTCGCTGGAGTCCACGCTTCGCGGCAACGAACTGTTTCGCGGGGTGCTGAAAGTCGCGGGGGTCACCCGCTCTGAATTTATTATTGGCCCCTGGGTGGATCCGCAGCATCCACTCTTTCATCTGCTGACTCAGGTTCATCGCCTGTCAGAATACCGCACGCAAATAGAACGTCAGGATGAGCAGAGTTACTTACCCGATTTTTCTAAAAACACGCTGAAGATTATCAGCGTGATTTTGCTGATCGTGGCCCTGTTCAGCATCGGTATGCTGATCATGATGCGTCGCCATTTACGCCAGAACCGGATGGTTAACCGCAATATGGTGCAGGCGCTGGAGAAGGTAAACCGCGCGCACGATGACGAGACCGGCAGCCATATTCAGCGCGTCGCCCGATATTGCGGCTTAATGGCGCGTGAGCTTGGGCTTTCGCGCAAAATGACCCGTGAGATAGAACATTTTGCCTCACTTCACGATGTCGGAAAAATTGCCGTGCCGGAGCGTATTCTGCGTAAGCAAGGCCCGCTGACCCAGGACGAGTTTGCCGAGATGAAACTTCATACCGTGAAAGGGTGGCGGATTATTCAGGGCTTAGAGCTGGGCGCAGTTGCGGAGAATATTATCCATTTCCATCATGAAAAATGGGATGGCAGCGGATATCCGCAGGGGCTACGGGGAGAACAGATCCCGCTGGAAGCCCGCATACTGGCGCTGGCCGATGTGTATGATGCCCTGAGGCAAAAGCGGGTCTATAAGCCGGGATTCACTCACGAGCAAGCCTGCAAAATCATTCTGGAGGGTGACGGCCGCCATTTTGACCCGCAGCTTATTGCGCTGTTTCGCCTGCATCATCTTAAGTTTAAAACCATTTTTGACAGCCTGGCCGACTAAACGGCCCGTCGCAAAGAGAAAGCGCAGATTGCCCGGCTATTCCTCGCATTGCGACTCACATCTGCAGGTACGATAACGTATTTCCACTCACTCAGAGCGAACCATGAAAAGAGTCTTCGTCGCCGGTACGATCCTGCTGCTGGCGGGCTGTAACATTAATCGCCAGGCTGAGGTCAGCGCCCTGGACGCGCCAAACGGCATCGTCCGCCTCGACTACGGGCAAGCAATGCTGCAAAACGCCTATTCCGATGAGTATGTTAATAACGGCACCGCAGCTAAAGCGTGTCAGAGCATGGGGTATGCCACCGCCTCAGCCTATGGCCAGCCCATTAAAACCTGCACCCTGACCAGCGGCTCTCTGTGTCTCAATGAGAGCGTGACGATCCAGTATAAATGCATGGGCTTTGCCGTAAACCCTAAAGCAAATAACCCGTGGTATTAATCTGTGCTGCCAGTATTGACTGGCAGTGTATTTCATTACGAACAAAAACAATTCTCATTAATAAAATATAAAATCGGCAATGCGTTTTATTCCCATTCGTATTTTAAATAAAGAAATAATTATTTTACGTTTTGCAAATAATTAAATAACAAATTATAGTGTCGCTCATTGTGAACCAGAATTAATAACCCGGAGCGTCACCATGCTGAAAACTGAAATGATCGACAAGCTCAATGCGCAAATGAACCTTGAGCTTTTTTCATCCCTTCTCTACCAGCAGATGAGCGCCTGGTGCAGCTACCACAGTTTTGAAGGCGCTGCCGCCTTCCTGCGCCGCCACGCGCAGGAAGAGATGACCCACATGCAGCGTCTGTTTGATTATCTGACTGACACGGGCAGCCTGCCGCGCATCGATAACGTTGCGTCCCCGTTTGCCGAGTATAATTCGCTTGATGAGCTCTTCCGTGCGACCTATGAGCACGAGCAGCTGATTACGCAAAAAATTAACGAACTGGTTCATGCGGCAATGATCGGCCAGGATTATCCGACCTTTAATTTCCTGCAGTGGTACGTGGCAGAGCAACACGAAGAAGAGAAACTGTTTAAATCCGTGCTGGATAAATTGTCTCTGGTGGGGAAAACAGGCGAAGGTCTTTACTTTATCGATAAAGAACTTTCTACCCTTGATACACAGAAATAATATTGCTGCGGTGCTGTTTTCAGCGCCGCACTTTTTATTCTCCGCGCACAGATTTACATACACCCCGCACAGCTTGTACACCGCCAGTCCTGCGCATTGACCGCCTGGTAAAAATACCGGTAGTTAGCCGTCTCCAGCGGAATCCCGGCGTCAAAAAAAACATCTGTCAGCCAGTCTACGTTTTCGATGATCCACTCATCTTCTTTTAGCCCCTGCGCAAAGGTGTCGTCCTCAGGATCGATGATCGAATAAATGGCCCAGGTGCCCATATCCTTTTCACGACGCGATTCAGGAAGCTGCAGGGCCTGGTTCTGCCAGCTGATTATCCAGTGACCATGGCACAGTAAATTACCGCCCCGGCTCCACGCCGCGGTAAAGGGATTTTTTCCCGCCATCTGCCCTCACTTTATTTGAAAACTTATAGTTATTGTTTAAATTACGCCTGATTTTTCGGCAAAAATAGTGCCCTTACGAAGTAGATATCCCCTCCCAAAGGGGCAGGTTCGGGTAAATTACTTAAAGTCGAAAAATATCGTAAATAATTCATTACACCTGCTGTAACGGTCATTTGACGAAGCGGGGCTTTTCCCTTACTCTGCGCCGCAGAATTTGTCGCGATTACGAATCGTTGTAGAGGAATGCGTGAAAAACAGAACCCTGGGAAGTATTTTTATCGTCGCCGGAACGACGATTGGCGCAGGAATGCTGGCGATGCCTCTGGCTGCCGCAGGCGTTGGATTTGGAATGACACTGCTGCTCCTTGGCACACTCTGGGCGTTGATGTGCTACACCGCCCTGCTGTTGCTTGAGGTTTATCAGCATGTGCCCGCGGATACCGGCCTGGGTTCTCTTGCGGCACGCTACCTGGGACGCTATGGCCAGTGGATAACCGGCTTTAGCATGATGTTCCTGATGTACGCCCTGACCGCAGCCTATATCAGCGGCGCCGGGGAGTTAATCGCCTCCAGCGTTAACGACTGGTTCGACGCTGATATCACGCCTTCAACGGGCGTTATCTTCTTTGCGCTTATTGGCGGGGGGGTGGTCTGTGTGGGGACTTCGCTGGTCGATCTGTTTAACCGTTTTCTGTTCAGCGCCAAAATACTGTTCCTGATTGTGATGCTGGTTCTGCTGGCACCGCATGTTCACAAGGTTAATCTGCTGACGCTGCCGCTGGAAAAAGGGCTGGCGCTGTCCGCGATCCCGGTTATTTTCACCTCGTTTGGCTTCCACGGCAGCGTACCCAGCATCGTGAGCTATATGAACGGCGATATCCTTAAGCTACGCCGCGTCTTTATGGTGGGGAGCGCCATCCCGCTGATTGCCTATATTTTCTGGCAACTGGTGACGCTGGGGAGCATTGACGCGTCGACCTTTACCGGGCTGATGGCGGAACACGCTGGCCTGAACGGTTTTCTGCTGGCACTGCGCGAGGTTGTCACCTCCCCGCACGTTGAGCTGGCGGTCCATCTGTTTGCCGACCTGGCGCTGGCCACCTCATTCCTGGGCGTGGCGCTCGGCCTGTTTGATTACCTGGCCGATCTGTTCCAGCGTCGCAATACTGCCGCAGGACGCTTACAGACGGGGGCAGTCACCTTCCTGCCTCCTCTGGCGTTCGCGCTGTTTTACCCGCGTGGGTTCGTGATGGCGCTGGGGTATGCAGGTGTGGCGTTATCCGTGCTGGCCTTGCTGCTCCCTTCCCTGCTGGCCTGGAAGAGCCGCCAGCAGCATCCTCAGCAAGGGTACCGCGTCATGGGCGGCAAACCGCTGCTGTGCATGGTGTTTGCCTGCGGAGTGATGATTATTCTGGTGCAGTGCTTGATAGCCGCGGGGATGCTGCCGGAAGTGGGTTAACAAAAAAAGGGGCTGAAATCAGCCCCTTTTTATTAGTGCAAACAGCAGCTCTTAAACTTCTTCCCGCTGCCGCACGGACACGGATCGTTACGCCCAACCTTTGTGCCGTTAACAATCGGTTTTTTTGCTTCCGGCTGCTGTGGGTTGTCCACCCAGTAATTGTACAAACGCAGAGCCGCAGGCTGAATGCTCTCAATGCTGGCTTTATATTCGTCTTCGCTCAGCTCATCCAGCTTCTCGCTGTTCTCGTCTGTACCGTGCAGCGCAATCGCATCGAGATCGGCCTTCAGCGCTTCCGGTAAGGCTGACCAGTCCGTCAGCGCCACACCGCGCATATAGCCATAACACCACTCTTCAACAACGGTATAGCTCTCGCCGTCGACATCGTTGTAACCAAACATCGGCTCAAACTGATCCGGGTATTCGCTCAGGCGCTCAGCAATGTCGTTCATATGCTTAAAGCAGAGATCGATAAAACGGTGCATTTCACGATCGTTTTTCCAGCGCGGAATGTATTTCTCGCCACCCCACACCGCCACCAGCCAGGTATCTGGCTCAACGACAACAGGGCCGGAAAGGACTGCGGTAAGCATGCCGTCCAGTTCAGACACGTCAATCACGGACGCATCGTCATGACCGTAAGACATTAATGTCTCTTCAAGCCACGCCATTTCGCTTTCATTCAATGGGCCTTCAGTCATCGCTGACACTCCTGATAAAAAAGGAAAAGATCCTGACACATATCTCGCGGCTTTCCTATCTGAAGTTTAGGTCTTTATTGCTGCAAAAACGTGCAAATCGTGACCATTGCACAACTTATGGGCTTTGTTGTTAACGATATGTGATCTCCGCTGTAATTTCATCGCGTCCCACAAGGTGCCATATCACCGCACTCTATACTCAAACATGTCACAACCCGCTCAATGGGTTAACCATTCTGGCAACGATTTTGCTTAATGTTCTTCGCGCGAACCTGCGCAGGGAAACCTCGCCGTATTACGCAGGCGTTGTCTGGATCTTGTTCGTTTAGTGCATTTTGTTCTTGCTCGTGTTTTTGGATTGGCTGCGCCGTCGGCGTCCGGGTTTACGCCGTGGTGCAAAAACCTCTTTGCTAAGGAACATAATAATGTCGCTGAAATTTATCAGAACTCCCCTTTCTCTCGTGCTGGCCGGTTGTCTGGTGACGGCATTTTCTGCGCATGCAGATATTGTCATTGGTGTGGCCGGGCCGTTTACCGGTCCAAACGCCACCTATGGCGATCAGTACTGGCACGGTGCAACGCAGGCCGCTGAAGACATTAACGCCGCAGGCGGCATTAACGGCGAGAAGATTAAGCTGGTTCAGGGGGATGATGCCTGCGAGCCGAAACAAGCCGTGGCCGTCGCCAACCGCCTGGTCGACCAGGATAAAGTCAACGCGGTGGTCGGCCATTTCTGCTCCTCTTCCACAATGCCCGCCTCTGAGGTGTACAGCGACGCGGGGATCCTTGCCATTACCCCCGGCTCCACCAACCCGCTCATTACCGAACGAGGCATGACCGATATGTTCCGCATGTGTGGTCGCGATGACCAGCAGGGCCAGGTCGCCAGCGATTTCATTATCGATAAGCTGAAAGCCAAACGTGTGGTCATCATCCATGACAAAGACACCTACGGTCAGGGGCTGGCAGACGCCACTAAAGCTGCGCTGGCGAAGCGCGGGGTTCAGGATGTGATGTATGAGGGCTTATCCCGTGGTGAGAAAGACTTTAACGCGCTGGTGACAAAAATCGGCGCGCAAAAGCCGGATGTGGTGTTCTTCGGCGGTTGTCACCCTGAAGCCGGCCCGCTGGTTCGCCAGATGCGTGAACAGGGCGTGCAGGCGAAATTCTTCTCCGGCGACTGTATCGTCAACGAAGAGATGGTGACCGCGGCGGGTGGGCCACAATATACCAAGGGGATTTATATGACCTTTGGTAAAGACCCGCGTCTGATCCCGGATGGGAAAGCGGTCATTGAGAAATTCCGCGCCGGAAAATTCGAGCCTGAAGGTTATACCCTCTACTCTTATGCCTCCGTTCAGGCCATTGCCGCGGCCTTCAAGGCCACGGGCGGTAAAGACTCGGCCAAAGCCAGCGAATGGCTGAAAGCCAATGCCGTCGACACGGTTATGGGCAAAAAAGCCTGGGACAGCAAAGGCGATTTGAAAGTGTCTGACTACGTGGTGTATCAGTGGGACGATAACGGAAAATATAAGGAAGTTCAGTAACGGGACGGAGTCACGCTCAACGCCGGCAGGTTCGCCTGTCGGCGCGTAATAAACATCAGGCTGCGCGTGCCGCGCAGCTTAAAATAACGAGCGCGCTATGATGAGTACATTCTTCCTGCAACAGTTAATAAATGGCTTAACGCTGGGCTCCGTGTATGGATTAATCGCCATCGGCTACACCATGGTGTATGGCATCATTGGTATGATTAATTTCGCCCACGGCGAAGTGTATATGATCTCCGCCTACCTCTGCGCCATTGGCCTGGCGCTGCTCTCCTTCTTCGGCCTGCAGTCATTCCCGTTGCTTATCCTCGGTACGCTGATTTTCACGATTGTGGTGACCGGTGTTTACGGCTGGACTATCGAGCGTATTGCCTATAAGCCGCTACGCAACTCTACCCGTCTGGCACCGCTTATCTCCGCCATCGGGATGTCTCTGATTTTGCAAAACTACGCGCAGCTGAGCCAGGGGCCACGTCAGCAAGGGGTGCCCACGATGCTGGATGGCGTACTTCGCCTGCATATTGGTGAGGGGTTCGTTCAGATAACCTACACCAAAGTGTTTATTCTGGTTGCCTCGTTCGCCGGCATGCTGTTGCTGACATGGATAATCAACAATACCCGGCTTGGGCGGATGTGCCGTGCGGTGCAGCAGGACCGCAAAATGGCCTCCATTCTGGGCATTAACACCGACAGAATCATTTCGCTGGTCTTTGTGATTGGCGCGGCGATGGCCGGTCTGGCGGGTGTACTCATCACCATGAATTACGGCACCTTCGATTTCTACGTCGGATTTGTCATTGGCATCAAGGCGTTTACCGCAGCGGTGCTCGGCGGGATTGGCTCCCTGCCCGGTGCGATGCTCGGCGGGTTGATTCTGGGCGTCGCCGAGGCGCAATTTTCCGGCATGGTGAACTCAGATTATAAAGATGTGTTCTCGTTTGGCTTGCTGGTTTTGATCCTGATTTTTCGTCCTCAGGGTCTGCTTGGCCGCCCGATTGTCGCCAAAGTGTGAAGGAGAATACGATGACCTCTCACGGCTTTTCGCTTAAGCGCTGCATTCTGGACGCCATTTTTTCCGGGCTGATTGCGTTAATAATTTTTGGCCCGATTGCCGGCGTGGTGCTGGACGGATACAGCTTTAATTTCGCCGGACAGCGGCTCGCATGGATAGTCGGCATCGTGATGCTGGGCCGTTTTCTGCTGAGCGCTTTTTTAGGTACCGCTCCGGGTGCACGTTTCCAGGCACGTTTTGAAGCCGACAGCGCGGGGGTTTATGTCCGGCCGCCGGAATACAAAAGCCGCATGCGCTGGATAATCCCGCTGATTATCGCCCTTGCGATCTGCTTTCCCTTTGTTGCCACCAAGTACGTGCTCACCGTCGCCATTCTTGGACTTATCTACGTGCTTCTCGGTCTCGGGCTGAATATTGTGGTCGGTCTGGCCGGGCTTCTGGATCTCGGTTATGTCGCTTTTTATGCCATCGGCGCTTACGGGCTGGCGCTGGGGTATCAGTATCTGGGATTAGGATTCTGGAGCATGCTGCCGCTGGCGGCAATTATGGCTGCCGCGGCCGGCGCCCTGCTCGGCTTTCCGGTGCTGCGCATGCACGGTGATTACCTGGCGATCGTCACGCTTGGCTTTGGGGAGATTATTCGCCTGATCCTCAACAACTGGCTGACCTTCACCGGTGGCCCGAACGGCGTTTCTGCCCCACCTCCCACCTTTTTCGGACTGGAGTTTGGCCGCCGTGCCAAAGAAGGAGGCGTGCCCTTTCACGAATTTTTCCATCTGACCTACAACCCGAACATGAAGTTTATCTTTATCTACACGGTGCTGTTCCTGGTGGTGATGCTGGTGCTGTATATCAAGCATCGTCTGACGCGGATGCCGATTGGTCGGGCATGGGAAGCCCTGCGGGAAGATGAAATCGCCTGTCGCTCAATGGGATTAAATCATGTGCTGGTCAAGCTCTCGGCCTTTACGCTGGGTGCGTCGACTGCCGGCATCGCCGGGGTGTTTTTTGCCACTTATCAGGGCTTTGTCAACCCGACATCGTTTACCTTTTTTGAATCGGCGCTGATCCTGGCAATTGTGGTGCTCGGCGGTATGGGCTCAACGCTTGGCGTGGTGCTGGCGGCGTTTGTGCTCACGGTGACGCCGGAGCTGCTGCGCAGTTTTGCCGAGTACCGGGTTTTACTGTTTGGCATGCTGATGGTGGTGATGATGATCTGGCGTCCACGCGGGTTGATCCGCATTAACCGCAGCGGGTTTGCCGTGCGTAAGGGCGTAGCGCCATGAACGGAACGATATTAAGCGTTGAACATCTGATGATGCATTTCGGCGGGATCAAGGCGTTAAACGACGTCAACCTGGACGTGCAGCGCGGTTCAATTACTGCGCTTATTGGCCCAAACGGCGCGGGAAAAACCACCGTCTTCAACTGCCTGACCGGTTTCTATAAGGCTTCCGGCGGCAATATTTTCTTCAATACGCGCAATAAGACGACCAACGTCATTCAGATCCTCGGGCAAAAATTCCAGCCAGGAGACTGGATCCACCCTGCGCAGTTTGGGCAACGCCTGTTCTACAAAATGTTCGGCGGCACTCACCTGGTGAACCGCGCCGGACTTGCGCGCACCTTTCAAAATATTCGTCTTTTTCGCGAGATGTCGGTCGTGGAAAACCTGCTCGTGGCCCAGCACATGCGCGTCAATCGCAACCTGCTGGCTGGCGTATTCAATACGCCAGCGTACCGACGGGCGGAAAACGACGCGCTGGACAGGGCCTTTTACTGGCTGGAGGTGGTCGATCTTGTGGAGTGCGCCAACCGCCTGGCGGGCGAGATGTCGTACGGTCAACAGCGGCGCCTGGAGATCGCGCGGGCCATGTGCACCGGCCCGGAAATGATCTGTCTGGATGAACCCGCCGCCGGGCTGAACCCGGTAGAGACACATAAGCTGAGTAACATTATTCGTTTTCTGCGCGACAACCACGGCATAACGGTATTACTGATTGAGCACGACATGGGGATGGTGATGGAAATATCGGACGACATTATTGTGCTCGACCATGGCGATGTGATTGCCCGGGGGAAACCTGAGCAGATCCAGCATGACGAAAAGGTGATTGCCGCCTATCTGGGCACCGATGAAAGCGAGGTCACCCTATGAATGAGCCGCTGCTGGCATTTCGCGAGGTGGATGTGTTCTATGGCGTGATTCAGGCGCTTAAGCAGGTATCCCTCGAAGTGCATAAAGGGGAAACGGTGGCGCTTATCGGCGCGAATGGCGCGGGTAAATCGACATTGCTGATGTCTATTTTTGGCCAACCGCGTATTCGTAACGGGCAAATCCTGTTTTGCGGCGAAGACATCAGCCATAAATCTACCCACTATGTGGCCTCCGGCGGCATAGCGCAGGCACCCGAGGGGCGGCGTATTTTTCCGGATATGACGGTTGAAGAGAACCTGCTGATGGGGACCATTCCTGTCGGCAATCAATTTGCCGCCGACGATATGCAGAGCATGTTTGAATTGTTCCCGCGCCTCAAAGAACGCCGTAAACAGCGAGCCATGACCATGTCCGGCGGAGAACAGCAAATGCTTGCCATCGCCCGCGCGCTAATGAGCCGCCCTAAACTGCTACTGCTGGATGAACCCAGCCTGGGTCTGGCGCCCATAGTGGTTAAGCAGATCTTCCAGACGCTGCGCGAGCTGGCTCGCAACGGCATGACCATTTTTCTGGTAGAGCAAAATGCGCATCATGCTCTGAAGCTTTCTGACCGTGGCTACGTCATGGTCAACGGGCAAATTCGCCTCAGCGGCAGCGGCGAGGAGTTGCTGGGAAACCAGGAGGTAAGAAAAGCCTATTTAGGCGGAGTGTAATTCATACGCGTGTCATACGCATGTCGCGCATAACTGTAAATATATGTCAGGCGATACGACGCGGGTGATTCAATATACCGCTTTTAACATCTTCGCTGATTATTTATGAAAGATAGACATTTGCGGCCATCGGTCCGCTGAGTCCGTTGATGCGACAGAACTCAACGCGAATCCCGGGAAGGAGCGTTTCTTTTTCGTTGTTATTAAAGGCTGAAATGTGGAGAAAAACGTCCTTTCGACCTTCTGAAGGGATGATTAGGCCTTTGCCACTGTGCATATCAAAACTTTTGACAATTCCTGTCATTTTACGAGACAAATAAGATCCTCTTAGAAAACATGCATTAACTATACACACAAATTAATTTTAAGCTAATGCAGTGTGACACTTTTTATGTGAGCCTTCCGGAAGGCTAAAATAAAAATTGCTAATTCTCCCTCCTCATGCATTAATGAAGTCGTTGGTTTAATCCACACACGAGCGTAAAAAATTTTACCCGGCAGTCCTCATAACCAGGCGCTATCGCTGATATCCCCTCCTTTTGAGTCCATACGTTTAATATTATACGTTTCTTAGCATTTCAAATACTCACAAGGAGTCTTCATGTCTTCAAGAATTATAGGTTTGGTTAAGTGGTTTAACGAAGATAAAGGTTTCGGTTTTATCTCTCCTGTCGATGGTAGCAAAGATGTGTTTGTGCACTTTTCTGCTCTGCAGGGTGATGATTTTAAAACTCTCTTTGAAGGCCAGAAAGTCGAATTTGCTATCCAGAGTGGCGAAAAAGGCCCTGCTGCTGCAAGCGTAATACTTTGCGATAGATAAAGTTATCACGGACCCGCGATCACGATGATGGATTTTTCCTGAGTAGACGGGTCCTGGATTAGAAGGCTTTTTCTGAGCAACAGGTCAGCATATTTTTCTCGTAGAAAGAGTGTGCTGACCGATGTGATGAAGTGCAGGTCTGCTGCACGAAGAGTCTTAAAGCAGAAGCGAGCTGCTTGTAAAATATCAAAGTGCGTAAGAGGTCAGGCAACCTCCAAAAGCATCACTTCTTCAATGTTGCTTTGCCAAATGAGATCGTCTGTAAAGACGCAAATTCATCATCTGGCAAATGCATTTTTAGAATTTTTGAGCGGTTTTGAAAAGAGTGCTGCAGTGTGGGCAGACAAGTTGAGCCCCTTTTTGTACACGGCTGAAACTATGCTCAGAGTCTTTTGAACAGTTTGGACATGGACATTTTACTAAGTAATTGCGACGGAATTGTGTATTTTTACGTCCTGACATAGGCATCTCCTGATTTAAACGACTGTCACCATACACGTTCACGAAGATGATTGCTTGCTTTTATTTCCGAATGATTGCAAAAACCAAAGAAAGTACAAATGCAACGTTTTTTCGAAAATTAAATACCGCTAATGTTAAAAAAGGTAAATGATATCAACTTAAATATTCACTTCAGATGCCCATGTTGTCATGGCTCCCAATACAGAACGTCGATTTTTGATGTGTCTGAAAAAAATCCGTATGGCGCTAAATGCATTTTCTGCAAATCGACGATGACATTCGCAGACAGACCTGACAGCCAGACAAAAATTTTCGCGCCGTCCTGATCCCCCTCGCCTTCACAGAGAAGGTGCTTAAGCAGATAACGACCAACAAGGTGAGATATGAAGAAAGTCATCGTCTTTTTCAATGGTAAACCGAGCAATGTTGTCACCGTGCTTAAGGGTATTACATCCATACGGCAGGAATATCCGAATGGTGAAGCGATAAACCTGCAGATAATGTCCGCAGGTTTTCCTTCTTTGACCGGCGATCATGAAGTGGTTTATGTGGCGTCGGACAGGGAGCTGACTTCTCAGGAAATTCTGGATGCGGCTAAGAAATATTTATAATTACTCAGAATGTATGGCTGTTCTTGTAGATGCCCTTGTTTAAGGGTAATCCACTTCTTATTTGTGCTGCTAACATCTTTTGTTTACCCTCCCCCGCGTTAAAAACCTTATACGGAATGAATAATACGTTAACGCTATCGCGAACAAACACATCCCTAATAGACTTAATTGCGTCATAATATGCCAGGTGGCTTATTGTCTCAGCCCTGACTCATTCAGTTGTGTGTCAGACACAATATGCGTTACCTCATCCAGGTGCCCAATTCTGGCCTCCCCTGAACGATTAAACTTACTCTTATCTATCAACAATAAAGACTGTGAAGCGCGCTTGAGTAGCAGCGATTTGAAGCCAGCGTTGGCCCTGTTGGAATCCCACAACCCTCCATGACTGTCTATCCTTTCGCAGGAGAAGATAAACAGGTCGATGTCCAGCAGTTTGAGTTGTGAAATCAACGAGGGGTTAACGTAGCAGCCATACTTACGCTCGAGTTTACCGCCGGAGCTAATAAGTTGAATCTGTTCACGTTTGCCCAGTTCCAGGCAGATGGGGTGACTGTTAGTAAAGACCTGAATATCGATGTCAAGCAGTTGACGCGCAAGATACCAGCAGGTTGAGCTGGCATCCAGGGCAATGACCATCCCGGCTTCAATCCACTCCAGCGCTTCTCTGGCGATATCCGCTTTATGCGTGAAGTGGCTCTTAAGGCGAATATGAAAAGGATCACCGCTGTCCTGGTTTTCCCGGTGAATATATTTCGCCCGACCGTGGTTGCGCAGCACTTTTCCCTGCGCCTGCAGTTCGCTGAGATCGCGGCGAATGGTCTCTTTACTGACGTTAAGCTGGGTGGATAAAACGTCCATCGTCAGACTATGATGCTGAATCGATGGGCGTGAAAGTGGAAGGGCTGAGCCTTGCAGACGCGCGCAATGCTGCCGTGGATGCCGTCTTCAGGCTTAATCACGATGTGGGCATCCCGCTCCATCTGCGTGAGGCTGGAGTACAAAAGGAAGATATCCCGATGCTGGCCCAGGCGGCATATGATGATGTCTGTACTGCCGGCAACCCACGGGAAGCGAGCCTGGCAGAAATTAGCGAGCTGTACCATATCGCCTGGTAGGGCGACTGCGTTACCCGGTTTAGAGGACCCTTCTGGGCCGGGTGACGCAGAGAGACAGTGCCATCAGTATTTAAAACCGTGATTTCGCAGCTGACGACCGACGCCGACAGATCCTATCGCTAATGGCCATTGTTGGGCATGATTGCCCTCTTATTGTGGCGAAGTTGAAGGGTGAAACTAGGGTATACGGCGAAAAACAGGCACAAAAAAACCACCTTTCGGTGGTTTCACGACACTGCTTATTGCTTTGATTATTCTGCTTTTTCCCATGGTAGCCGGAGTGGGACTTGAACCCACACAGCGCGAACGCCGAGGGATTTTAAATCCCTTGTGTCTACCGATTCCACCATCCGGCCAGGGAAGAAAGTGGAGGCGCGTTCCGGAGTCGAACCGGACTAGACGGATTTGCAATCCGCTACATAACCGCTTTGCTAACGCGCCGTAAAACTTTTTTACGCGACACCCGCTATTGCGCATGTCTTTAATCTGGAGCGGGAAACGAGACTCGAACTCGCGACCCCGACCTTGGCAAGGTCGTGCTCTACCAACTGAGCTATTCCCGCATGTCATCAAGTTAACTTCTAACCACTTGATTTCATTATCGTCCGGCTAGCTGTGCCGCCGTTCGATGCGTTGCATTCTACTGATATGACGGTATGAGTCAACGTTATTTTTTGCATCCCCGGATCGTTTGCTGAAAATTACGTCGAAACGATCACTGATCAAGCAAATCGCCGCGGGCAGCGTTTAAATATTGCAGCATAGACCAGAGCGTCAGTACCGCAGCAACCCACAGCAGCCCAATCCCCGCCCACTCAACCCAGGCGTTTGGACGCCAGAGCATCCATACCAGCGAGGCCATTTGCGCGGTGGTTTTCACTTTACCAATCCACGATACCGCGACACTGCTGCGCTTACCCAGCTCCGCCATCCACTCACGCAGCGCAGAGATGATGATCTCACGACCAATCATGGTTGCTGCAGGCAGCGTTACCCACCACGTGTGGTAGTGCTCAGCCACCAGCACCATCGCGATAGCGACCATGACCTTATCGGCGACCGGGTCGAGGAAGGCACCGAAGCGGGTGCTTTGGTTCCAGCGGCGTGCCAGATAACCGTCAAACCAGTCCGTAACCGCAGCCACCAGGAAAATCAGTGCACAGGCAAAAGGAGCCCAGACGACTGGCAGGTAAAACGCCAGTACAAAGAACGGGATAAGCACAACGCGAAAAAGAGTGAGCAACGTAGGGATATTAAATTGCATAATGACGGTAACTGTTTGTTGTCAGTAAAATTTAGCTCTATGTTGCTACAGAGCCCTCAATGTTTCAACGAGTAGTAGATCTTTTCTGCCAGCGCTTGCGAAATACCCGGCACTTTTGCAATTTCCTCCATGCTGGCATTGAGTAATCCTTGCAATCCGCCCATATATTTAAGCAACATCTGCCTGCGTTTTGGCCCGACGCCTTCGATGGTCTCAAGCGTACTGGTGTTTTTTACCTTCGCCCGTTTTTTCCGGTGCCCGCTGATGGCGTGATCGTGTGACTCATCGCGGATATGCTGGATAACATGCAGTGCCGGAGAATCCGGCGGCAGGCTGAAGCCCTCCCCTTCCGGTTCGAAGAAGAGCGTCTCCAGACCGGCTTTACGATCGGCCCCTTTTGCCACACCCAGCAGCAACGGATGGTTTTTATCCCAGCTCACATCAAGTGAGTCAAAGACCGCTTTCGCCTGCCCGAGCTGCCCTTTCCCGCCGTCAATCAGTATCACATCCGGGATTTTGCTCTCTTCGATGGCTTTACCGTAGCGACGGCGCAGCACCTGGTTCATGGCTGCATAGTCATCACCCGGCGTGATCCCGGTGATGTTATAGCGACGATATTCCGCGCGCAGCGGGCCGTTAACATCAAACACCACGCAGGAGGCCACGGTCTGCTCGCCCATCGTGTGGCTGATGTCGAAGCACTCCATCCGTTTAACCTCCGGCAGCTTCAGGAGCGTAGCCAGTGCCGTTAAACGCTGGTGGACCGTCGATTGCTGGGACAGTTTTGTGGTAAGCGCCGTCGCCGCGTTGGTCCGGGCAAGCTTCAGGTAACGCGCGCGGTCACCGCGCGGTTTGGTCTGCACGTTAACCCGACGACCAGCCAGTTCTGATAGCGAATCCGCCAAAAGCGTTTTATCGTCGAGATTGAAATCAAGCAGGATCTCCGATGGCAGCGTGCGCATCTGACTCCCCTGCAGATAGAACTGCCCGACGAAGGTTTCAACCACCTCACCCAGCTCCGTCCCCCCCGGCACTTTCGGGAAATAGCTGCGGCTCCCGAGCACTTTACCCTGACGAATAAACAGCACATGCACGCAGGCCATGCCGGCGTCAAAGGCAACGCCGATCACGTCGAGATCGTCACCGGTGTTCGAGACAAACTGTTTCTCAGTGACTCTGCGCACCGCCTGGATTTGGTCGCGGATCCGCGCGGCCTCTTCGAACTCCAGCGCTGCACTGGCTTTCTCCATCCGGGCGATCAGCTGCGTTAATACCTGATCGTCTTTCCCGGCTAAAAACAGGCGCACATACTCGACCTGCTGCGCATACTCGTCTTCACTCACCAGCCCGGCAACGCATGGCCCCAGACAGCGGCCAATCTGGTACTGCAGACACGGGCGCGAGCGATTGCGATAGACACTGTTTTCACACTGGCGAACAGGGAAGATTTTTTGCAGCAGCGCCAGCGTCTCACGTACGGCATAGCCGTTGGGAAACGGGCCGAAATATTCACCCTTGGCATGTTTTGCACCGCGGTGCATAGCAAGCCGGGGGTGCGTATCGCCACTCAGGAAGATGAACGGATAGGATTTATCATCGCGTAACAGCACGTTGTAGCGCGGCTGATAGAGCTTAATATAGTTATGCTCAAGCAGCAGCGCCTCCGTCTCGGTATGCGTGACGGTAACATCAATATTCTGTATGAGTGCGACCAGTGCTTCGGTCTTGCGGGAGGCAAGGTTACTGCGAAAATAGCTGGAGAGGCGCTTTTTGAGATCTTTCGCTTTCCCCACGTAGATAACCGTACCGCCAGCGTCATACATACGATAGACGCCAGGCTGGCTGGTTACGGTTTTCAGAAATGCTTTTGAATCGAACACATCACTCACTGACTTAACAACGTCTCCGCATTACATAAACCATGCCGGATGGCCAGATGAGTCAGTTCAACATCACCATGAATGTTCAGTTTGCTGAACATGCGATAACGATAGCTGTTCACCGTTTTCGGGCTAAGATTCAGCTGTTCCGAGATCTCATTTACCTTCTGACCTTTGGTGATCATCAGCATAATCTGCAATTCACGCTCGGACAAACTGGCAAACGGCGATTCCGTTTTCTCGGGTTCGATCTGACTCAGGGCCATCTGCTGAGCAATGTCGGAAGCAATGTAACGCTGTCCGGCAAACACGGAACGGATAGCATTGACAACTTCCTGCGGCGCGGCACCTTTACTCAGGTAACCGGCAGCGCCCGCCTGCATCACTTTCGCGGGCAGCGGGTTTTCAGTATGCACGGTCAGCATGATGACTTTTGTATCAACAAAGGTACGCGCGATTTTGCGGGTTGCTTCAAGACCACCGATACCGGGCATGTTCATATCCATCAACACCACATCGGCTGAATTAGTGCGGCACCATTTTACGGCATCTTCGCCGCAACAAGCCTCACCAGCAACTTTAATACCTTTTATATCTTCAAGAATGCGTCGTATCCCTGCGCGCACCAGTTCGTGGTCATCAACAAGAAGGACGTTGATCAAAGGAAATGTCTCCAGAATAGGGATAACGCTACTGAGTGATAATTTGGTTTATATTAACGGTTTTCCTCACAAGATTAAAACGTTAAAAAATCGGCTATTCGATTTCGCTCTCGTTTTTGGAAATTAGGCTGTACAGAACGTGGAAAGAGAGCCCGCGCCACCAGGGCTTGTGCAGCTTTTTTTAAGCATCTGTATTCAAAAAGTTACAAAAAACCTGTCGCCTGAGTCCGTAAAAAAACAGTTCTTAAATTTTTGTAACAATAATTAACGGCAAGCGAACCGGGTATAAACAATTCGTCGCTATTAACGCCGCACAGTTTAGCGGCACGCGTTGTTTACGCAAATAAACATCCAGTGTAAAAGTACGAAAAACAACCGCTGCATTTTTTGCTGCGCCTTGTGGTATACTCCGCCGCCTTGACTTTCATCGTCGCGCACGAGCGCCGTTTTATAATGAGGAAAATAAATGAGCACACCTGAATTTGCCACTGCGGAGAATAACCAGGAACTGGCACAGGAAGTAAACTGCCTGAAATCGCTGCTAACGCTGATGCTACAGGCGATGGGCCAGGCTGACGCCGGTCGTGTGATCATTAAAATGGAAAAACAAATCGCGCAGATGGAAGACCAGGCGGAATCCGCGGTATTTGCCAACACCGTTAAGCAAATTAAACAAGCCTACCGCCAGTAATAAAAAACGGCTGGATGCGGTGCATTCAGCCGTTGCCTCGTCTGACACGCAGAACGTACTCTCTACTCAAATAAGCCCGGTCGCCGCCGCGTAACACGCGATCTGCGTCTTGTTAGGCGCATTGAATTTCTTCTGCATATTCTTCTGATGAAAGTTAACCGTATTCTCTGAGATGGAGAGAATGATCGCAATTTCCGCCGACGTCTTCCCTTCCGCGGTCCATTTAAGAATTTCCCGTTCACGTTTGCTGAATTTCATCTCAGGCGGCATCACCATCTCATCTTCAAATCGAATCAACGATGTTAAGGCCACTTGCACCAGCAGTTGTAACCGCAGCTCTATTTCCTCGTGGTCTAGCGGGCTCTCCAGCATGCTAGTACGAGAAACCGACAGAAAACCGAGAGCATGATTCGGCAGCATCAGACACTGCGTTATTCCTGTACGTAAGCCGTGCTCCCGTGCGCTATGCCATAATTCCTCAGCATCCGCGAATAATTCGTCAGTCCAGGGTAAATGCCCCTGGATGAAATTCTCCGGTTTTAACACCGGGTCAATGGCGAAATAATTCTTCGACTGATATTGCGCCTGCCACTGTGGCGGATAAGTGGTATGCACAGAAATCTTAGGCCGCGTAAAAGGCACGGGATGGCGTACGCAGAGTGCGTAATAATCGAATTCTAGCGCCTGAGTTTGTCGCTGAAGTTCCTGATATACCTCGTCGGCACAGGTCAATTTCTGAAACCGGAGGGAGCATTCCCGTCGCCAGGTGAAAAAGTCTGAATCCTTCATACTTACTAAATGAAGCCTCTGAAATGATATTCATTATTATGGTGAATATAACCTAACACATAAAACTTATTTCTAACTACAAAATATCGGCAACAGCACAATTAACTTTACGTTTGATAAGGTTTATTGGGTCTGAGCGGAATAAAAAAACACGGTGTCGGGCGCAGGGGGAGAATAATTTGCCCCAGATGAATTTTCTGGAGCAAATTAGTGCAAAAATTCTACTGCATAAGGAATTTTTCAAGGAACTGACGGGTTCGCGGCTGCTGTGGGTTGGCAAATAAGTGTTTTGCCGGCCCCTGCTCCACGATCCTTCCCTGATCCATGAAAATGGCGCGGTCCGCCACGTCACGAGCGAAGCTCATCTCGTGGGTAACGATAACCATTGTGCGTTTCTCCTGTGCCAGCTGGCGGATGGTGTTCAGCACCTCGCCCACCAGCTCAGGGTCGAGCGCAGAGGTCGGTTCATCAAAGAGGATCACATCCGGGCGCATCGCCAGCGCGCGGGCAATCGCCACACGCTGCTGCTGACCACCTGACAGGCGGCGCGGGTAGCTGGTTTCTTTACCGGCCAGCCCGACTTTTGCGAGCAACTCGCGCGCGCGAACCGTCGCGTCCTCTTTGGCTTCCCCTTTTACAATGACCGGGCCTTCAATGATGTTCTCCAGCACCGTCCGGTGTGGGAAGAGATTGAAGTTCTGGAAAACAAAGCCCACATGCTGGCGCAACTGGCGAATCAGACCTTTTTGCTGGCTGATGGATTTGCCGGTATCAATCGTAATGTTCCCTACCCGAATCGTGCCTTCTTCAGGCTGTTCAAGCAGGTTGATGCTGCGCAGCAGCGTTGTTTTCCCGGAACCACTCGGGCCGATAATGGCGACCACTTCACCCTGCTCAACCTCCAGATCAATCCCGTGGAGCACCGTTTGACCGTGGAATTTTTTCACCAGGTTTTTAACGTCGATAGCACTCATTTTGGATCACGCTCCTGGCGGTTAAGCTGGTTTTCGAAATAGTTTTGCAAGGCGGATAACACTGTCGCCATTACCCAGTAAATCAGCGAGGCCGCCAGATACATGGTGAACACTTCCAGGGTGCGCGAGGTAATAAGCTGCGCCTGACGGAACAGTTCCGGTACCTGAATGGTGGCCGCCAGCGACGTGTCTTTCACCAGGCTGATAAAGCTGTTGCTGAGCGGCGGAAGCGCCACACGCGCCGCCTGAGGCAGAATGGCTCTGCGCAGCGTTTGCCAGGGCGTCATACCGATACTGGCCGCCGCTTCCCACTGCCCTTTATCAATGGACGAGATTGCCGCACGCAGCGTTTCAGAGGTGTATGCCGCCGTATTGAGCGACAAACCAATCATCGCCGCGGGGATCGGATCCAGCTCAATACCAAACTGCGGTAAACCGTAGTAGATCATAAAGAGCTGGGCGATAAGCGGCGTGCCGCGAAACACAGAGATATAAAAACGCGCCACCCAGCGTACTGGTAAGACGGGTGACATACGCATTAAGGCCAGCACAAACCCGAGTACCAGACCGAAGAACATCCCGCCAATACTGAGCTGTAACGTAAATACCGCACCTTTAAGCAGGTACGGCAGGGAATCAATAACCAGTTGAATACTTTCTTGCATTATTATTTTTCGACCTGATTTTAGACATGAGGATGGTAGGCAAACAGCGCAGGTGCCCCGCCGGTGTGAACAAACAAAATCGGCCCTTCATCCTTAAAGCGCTTCTGTTCAATGCCATCGATAAGACCGGCCATCGCTTTGCCCGTATACACGGGATCAAGCAGGATACCCTCGAGGCGCGCCAGCAATTTCACCGCATCCATCCCCTCTTCATTAGGCGTGCCGTAGCCTGGTGCAAAATAGTCGTCCCAGAGCTGGATATCAGCCGTTGCCTTCAACGCCAGTTGCTCTGCCACCGCCTGCTGTAAGGTGACCACTTTCGGCTTCTGGTCCGCGACGCTACGCGATACCGTCACGCCAATAAGCTCGACATCGGGTAATAATTGCTCCAGACCTACGGCCAGCCCTGCGTGGGTACCTGCACTGCCGGAAGCAACAACGACAGAAGAGAGGCTGACCGCTCCCTCGCATTGCTGGGCAATC
Organism: Enterobacter sp. J49; assembly: GCF_002148625.1. Classification (NCBI taxonomy): domain Bacteria; kingdom Pseudomonadati; phylum Pseudomonadota; class Gammaproteobacteria; order Enterobacterales; family Enterobacteriaceae; genus Enterobacter; species Enterobacter sp. J49. Next base: position 592,403 of record NZ_MWPY01000037.1, on the reverse strand, counting down.
TCCAGCGCACTTTCCACATACCCCAGCGCGCCCAGCGCATTCGAGCCGCCGACAGGAATAACGTAGGGACGAAAACCCTGCGCTTCCAGACGCGTCGCCAGTTCATCAAGTTGTGCGGTCGGGTCGGTTAATGCCTCGACCATTTCGACTTGTACGTTAAACAGATCCAGCAGCAGACGGTTGCCGTTAGTCAGATAGTTTTCTGCTTGCGTTCCAATTGGGTTTTCCAGCAATGCCACACAGTGGAGACCCAGCTTTGCAGCCACCGCGGCGGTCTGGCGGACATGGTTAGACTGAATGGCACCTGCGGTAATGAGCGTATCCGCGCCTTCACGCAGGGCGTCAGCGGCCAGAAACTCCAGCTTACGCAGCTTATTGCCCCCCATCGCCATCGGCGTTACGTCATCGCGCTTAATAAAAATATCGCGTCCTAAATAGTCAGAAAATCGCGGCAGATACTCCAGCGGAGTCGGCGCGCCGATAAACTCCAGGCGGGGAAAGCGCGTTAAATTCTGTAGTGACATGGGTTCTCCGGTAACACAGACTCAAGGTGATATTTTTCATTATGCACGCAGACGCGTAAGAAATAAAAAAGGCGCTTTTAAAAGCGCCTTTTTTTAACGTCAAAGACTTATTTCGTGACGTCTGCCCCGAACCACTTCTCAGAAAGGGCTTTCAGGCTGCCGTCTTTTTGCATGTCAGCAATCGCGGAGTCAATCGCTTTAACCAGGTCGTCGTTGCCTTTACGAACGGCTACACCGGATTCCTGACGAGAGAACGCATCACCAGCTACCGCCAGGGTATTGTTGGTTTTCTTCACCAGATCCAGCGCGGCCAGACGGTCAACCAGAATCGCATCAATACGACCTACGCGGAGATCCTGGTATTTTGTCGGGTCATCATCGTAAGTGCGGATATCTACACCCTGAACGTTCTGGCGCAGCCACTCTTCATAGTTGGTCCCCAGACCGACACCGACTTTTTTGCCTTTCAGGTCAGCGGCCGTTTTGATAGTGCCTTCGTTACCTTTCTTCACCAGCGCCTGGATACCAGACACGGTGTACGGCGTGGAGAAGTCATACTTCTTCTTACGCTCGTCAGAAATGGTCACCTGGTTAATCACCACATCAATACGTTTGGAATCCAGCGACGCCAGCATACCGTCCCATTTGGTCGGTTTGATGGAGGCTTTCACGCCAAGGTGTTTCGCCAGTTCCTGTGCAAATTCCACTTCAAAACCGGTGAGTTTACCGTCATCGCCCTGGAAGCTGAACGGAGGATAGGTTCCTTCCAGCCCGACCAGCAGCGTACCGCGCTCTTTCACTTTATTCAGCAGATTTTCTGCGGCGAACGTTTTCACGCTCATACCCGCGACCAGCGCGACTGCCATTACACCCATCAGCGCCTGACGACCCAGAAGTGCTAATTTCATAAATACCCCGATATAGTGGAATTTTTGAGTAGTGTAGAGAAATCACCTGCAAGGTCAAAGGCGACTGCGCTACATCTTATTCTTTTTTAATATATATCAGAAGTTGTTCCAGCGTGGGCTTTCTGCTTTATGGCACCCGGCATTTGTACCTTATATTGTGCATACTTGCGCAGCGCAATGCGGTAGTTGTTGGTGCTGGTCGCAGGCAGCCACGGCTCAAGATTCTCATCCAGATAGCCGGTCTTCAGCAGATCGCGGGAGATGTTGTTCACGGTGAGATGTTGTCCGAGACGGCGCAGGCGGACGACATATTCGCGTACGGTTCCGTGGCTCATCTCCGTTTGTTCAAACAGGAATTGTTTGAAGCCGATAATGTCGAAGAAGTCGCTTTGCTCTTTGCAGTGGAGATCACCGCAGAAACGGCAAAGCGCCACCCACTCTTTTTGTTCTTCGAGCCATGCTGCTTCATCCATCAACGTGTCGAGGCGTGAAATCGCGATCTTATTAACGATTTCGCCTCGACGAACCAGCGTGATACGATCGAGTAACTTGTTACAGTGGGCGCAATGCGTCTGGCTGTGTTTAAAGTCTTTCAGGTAGCGGCTTAAAGGCCGTCTTTTAGATTGCTGCACCGTCATGATAACTCCTGGTTGTCAATACGTTGTGCGGCATTTTTCAGGTGAATCAATCACCTATAACTTACCCAGCTTTGTGCGTAAACGTTTAATGGCCTGGCTGTGCAACTGGCTCACCCGAGACTCCCCCACTTCCAGAACAGCGCCAATCTCTTTGAGATTAAGCTCTTCCTGATAATAGAGGGTCAACACCAGCTGTTCGCGCTCAGGTAAAGCCTCAATCGCTTCCATTACGCGCTGGCGTAAATTACCTTCCATTAAATGGTGTAACGGGTTTTCTTGCTGATGCTCATCCGTCACCAGCTCGATGCTATCGCCATGCTCTTCTCGCCACTCGTCATAAGAGAAGAGTTGGCTATTATTGGTATCGAGCAACATCTGACGATACTCTTCAACAGCAATGCCAAGACGTTCCGCCACTTCTGTTTCCGTAGCGTTACGTCCCAGTTCCTGTTCCAGCTGCCCCATCGCATGCGCCACTTCGCGCGCGTTGCGGCGAACACTGCGCGGCACCCAGTCGCGGCTGCGCAGCTCATCCAGCATCGCACCACGAATACGCTGAACTGCGTAAGTCGTAAATGCCGTTCCTTGCAGAGCGTCGTATCGGTCAACTGCATTCAATAACCCGATACCGCCCGCCTGTAGCAGATCGTCAAGTTCCACGCTCGCCGGCAAACGCACCTGGAGGCGCAATGCTTCGTGACGCACCAGTGGGACATAACGCTGCCACAGCGAGTGTTTATCCATTACACCTTCAGCGGTATAGAGTGAATTCACGATAAACAGCCCTGCGTTAGTTGAGTTATCGGCATGATTATCCGATTCTGCAGGGCGTTCAATTGGATGAATAGTGGGTAAAATGGGGGGTTATTTGCCTATTTCTTTATATACCGTGACTTAGGCACAGCATATAAAACCAGTTCGAAGGCCAGTTCAGGGTGATGTCCGCGCAGATAAAACACATAATCAGCACTGAGAGAGGCAATATATTGAGGAATTGTCAGGAGATCTTCCGGCTTATGGTAAAGACTTATTGCCAGTAAAGGTTTCCAGTCCTGAATCGTGCTTGCAGCGCCCTGCAAGGCTTTTAGTTCAGCGCCTTCGACATCCATTTTAATAAAGGTGGCTTTGCGCCCCTGCAGGATATTATCGATGCTATCCAGTTCAATGGTCACCGTGTTGGTGCTTTGTTCCATCAGGCGTGAAGAGAGTGCATTTCCCGACTGAAAAGAGAGAACGGTGTTTTCATCCCATACGCCCTTTTGCACTGGCTGACAAAATGGCCACTGGCGCGTATTTTCACAAAGTTGAGCATAATTACTGGCATCAGGCTCAAAGCCGATAACGCTTTCTGGCTGCGCGACCTGCTGACGGGCCACTTCTTGCATAAACGCCCCAATGCTATCGCCATTGTAGGCCCCGCAATCAATAAACACTTCGTTATCCTGCAGGCGGACAATATCTGACGGGAAATAATGTACCGGTTCGTATACCGCCTGGTAATAGCCACGGGTAGCAGTTAAACGCTGTTTAAGAAATGCGACCAGCGTTTCCCGCGAACGATCGTCTTCCAGGCTCGCGTACAGATGTTCAAGAAGGTCCTTATGTTCATCACAAAATGACGGGGTATACCAGAGAGTTGTGCTGACGCCGATAAAAGCAGGATCAAATACAAGCACATTGGCGCCCCCCTGCCGAAGTTCTGCCTGCATCGCGTCACTAACATACTGCAACGCCACGATACAGTTGAATTCACCGGGTTGTTCAAGGAGATCTTCGATTGCCACAACCGGGAGACCGTGGAAGCTCATCCCTTCTGTAATATATTTTCTATTAAGTGCGATTTTATGGAGCGGCATGTTTTCCCGGAACATAAATTCTGCCGTCATCTGCCCCAGACAGCCTGCCCCATAAAGCACAATCGGGAGCCCATTGGCTTGCATTGAGTTGATGCTCTCAAAAAAGGCGTTATCGTAACCCTGTAACTGTTCCAGTAATGTCATATAGTCCTCAGCACAACCGTTATTAACGTAATAATTCGACTTTGGCAGACGTCAGTGCGCTCTGCTGCGCTTTTTCGAGAAATTCCAGCCCACGGACGGCCGTATCGCAACTGAGGCTGTATCCCGTAGGTTCACCACGTAAACTGGCGGCCATATCGGCGTAATAGTTTGCAAATGCCTCAATGAATCCGGCAGGGTGCCCTGCTTTGAAGCGGCAATAGCGGGGCTGGTTGGCCACCGTATTGTCTCCGGCCGTTCGGTCGATCAAGCGAATATTCCCATGTACATCAGCAAGATGGAGATACTCAGGCTCCATTTGCAACCATTCTGCGCTGCCTTCAGAACCATAAATTCGTATCCGCAAACCATTTCGGTAACCCAGCGCCGCTTTGCCGTACCAGTAATTACACACCATATCGTCGTCGTAACGGGAAACCAGATTCACCGTATCGACAACATTCGGGACGCGCGCAAACGTGCTGTTAATCGCATAGACATCCTCGGCACGTTTATCCGTCAGAAACTCCACCAGTTGATGCACATGGACCCCAAGGTCGAGGGAAACGGTCGGGATGTCACCATCAACGCGACGCCATTCCTGAGGCTGAGCCACACTGCCATCTTCCCGGCTGCGAATAAATCCTTCCTGAGGCATTTCCACCATGACATGCTGAATGCTCCCCAGTTCACCGCGACGTAACCGTTCACGCAATTCGCGTACCATCGGATAGCCGGTATAGTTATAGGTGACGTAGAGTTGTCCATTGATGTCTGCCACGCGCTGGGCGATATCGCGCGCATCCGTCACACTGGCGACCATGGCTTTTTCACTGATAACCGGAAGACCGTATTCAAGACAGGCCAGAATAATTTCACGATGGGCCGGGGTCGGCGTCAGGATGACAACGGCATCCATTTGTGCGTGCTGCTCTTCCAGCAGGGTCGCCGCATTCGTATAAATGGCTTCATCCTTTAGTCCCCATGCCAGCCCCGTCTGTTTGCTAAGCGTTTTATCGCGGCTAAAACATCCCGTCACCAACTCGAAATGGCCGTCCATTTGACTGGCAATTTTGTGCGTCAGACCAATTGCTGAATTGATCCCTCCGCCAATAAACCCAAGAGATAGAGGCCTGTTCATAGTCCGGTCCTTACAAAGAAGAAAAAGAAAAATAGTTTTTAAGCTGAGGCGTGTGGCTTGCCATGGCGTCAAGATCGGTAAACTCAGCAAAAATTAACCCTGCCCGATCCCCTGGCGCAGGGCCGATTTCATCGCCGGGTTGTTTAAGCGGTATCGCCTGAAGGATGTTGGCTGGCAGAGGCGCACAGTTAAACCCGAAGAAAAGGCTTCGATGAGTTGAAGAGACCGTATGACGGGCAATATTGCGCCGACGTGCGGGACGCCGGTGCGCCAGGTGACTTGTCTGTCCGATGAAAGGCGCAACAAATTCACGGCAATAATCGACGCCCGTGGAAAGCTCAATCAATTTCGAATAGAGATCGCCCGGACAGCGGCGTGTCACTTCAATCAGCCAAAATTGCCGTTCGTCAGCAATAAGTTGAGTATGTAAGAGTCCATCGACAAGGCCTAAGTCGCTGACAATGGCCTGCATACATTCACTGATTTGATCACGCATCGACTCGGTCAGATTGACACTCAGACAGCTGCTGTTCACTTGCCACGGATAGACTGTGCAATATTCATCGACAAAAAATTCGCAAGTGATTTCCCCCCCACGAATAAACGCCGAGTGACTATACAGCGCCCCCTGGCAGAACGTTTCAATGACACAATGTCCGCCCGCTGACGCAGCACGCGCGACGTTGACCGCCTCATCAAGCTCATCTGGCTGATGAATCAATGAGATCCCTTTTCCACTGTATGCGTCGACAGGTTTTACCAGTAGCGGGAAAGGCATCGTACGCGCCTCCTGCACGTTACTGGCAGCTTTTGGAATAGGATATCCCTTCTCGCTGGCCCATTTCCTGAAGCGGTCCTTGAGGAAAAGGAGATCGCTTACCTCGGGAGAGTCATAGCCGGGAAGGCCCAGCGCCTGCGCCACGCGGCAGCCAGAAAGATAAGAAACATCCGTCACACCAGGCGACAGCGCCGTGATTTTTTCCTGGCGGGCAATGGCCAATACCGCCTCGCTGTCAGCGTAATTTTGCGCCCAGGTCGCATCGGCATATTTCATCCCTGCATCCTGGGCTTTACCGCTACAGGCAAGCGTTCGAAACCCTGCGGCTTTTATGGCCTGCTGTAATGGCAACGAGGCAAACCCTGCATCAAGGATCATCGCTGTAGGCATCATGCTCATACCGCAATCTCCGTGACTGGCGTCGGTTCGTTACCCTGCGCCTGTCCTACCAGGGAAGCACGCTTCAGAGCATTCACGACCCGATCCTGTTCTTCCAGCGTCATTCCTGGATAAATCGGCAAGCACAGCACCTTTCCGGCGATATCATTCGCAACGGGCAGATGTTCTTCCGCCGAAGTAGGGAAACCTCTGTACATGGCAAATGAACTGATGAGCGGGTAGAAATAGCGACGCGTCAGAATGGCATCCGCTTTAAATAACTCATATACCCCATCACGACTCATCCCGAAATGCGGTTCGATGAGCACCGGGAAATAGGCGTGGTTCCAGCTCACATCGTCGGGTACGTCGACAAACGTTAATCCTTCCAGCCCGGCTAACATTTCACAGTAGCGTTGATAAATCGCCTTTCTTTCGTCCAGTGCTTTATCAATATGTTTAAGCTGCAGAAGACCGAATGCAGCTTCCACCTCATTCATTTTGGCGTTAATGCCAGGAGCCACGATGCGGGTTTCACCAGCAAAGCCAAAATTCTTAAGGTAATCGATGCGCTGTTTGGTTTTGAGATCGTGACTTATAATGGCCCCGCCCTCAAAGGTGTTAAAGACTTTGGTGGCATGGAAGCTGAGTACGGATAAATCACCGTGATTTAAAATGCTTATATCGTTTTTGCGGACATTAAATGCATGTGCTGCGTCATAAATAACCCGCAAACCGTACACATCTGCAATTTTCTGAATTTTATCGATGTCACAGGGAATCCCATAACAATGAACAGGCAAAATTGCGGTGGTGTTAGGCGTAATTAATTCTTCAATGCGATCCGGATTAATATTATAGGTTTGGGGATCGATATCAGCGAAGACCGGCGTTAATCCGTTCCACAATAAGCTATGTGAGGTCGCAACAAAGGAATACGGCGTGGTGATCACCTCGCCAGTCAGGCGCAACGCCTGAAATGCCGTCAGCAGCGCCAGCGTTCCGTTTGCAAAAAGCGAAAGATGCTTTACACCCAGATATTCCGCCAGAGCCTGTTCCAGCTGCTGATGAAATGGTCCGCCGTTTGTCAGAGTTTTATTTTGCCAGATTTGCTCCAGATAAGGGATAAACTCTTCCAGAGGGGGCAAGAATGGACTGGTTACGTAAATTTTACTCATATCTTACCTCGGTAATGATACCGTTAAATTTTGCCCACATGGCCGGCTTAGTTAACCCTTGCGAGTCAGGAATGCTGTTCAGTGATGAGAAACGCATGCGGCTCTTCTCCCCGACAATAAATTCCCCACGCTTCACGCAGCGCCCGTTCAAAGTTTTCTGCAATATTAAAATCTGGCACGTGGTCTACGGGGATCCTGTCTCGCATCCCCAGTCGGATTTCAGCAAGTTCTGGAATACGTTGCCCCCAGGCGATTGCTCTGGAAATATAATCTTCCTCATCAATCGCAATAAACTGCTCCAGTCTGTAAGAACGCATAATATCGACGCCCTGCTGACACGGTATGGTCGGGCCATTCATGGTGATTGTCGGGACGCCCATCCAGGCGCCATGATGCGTCGTCGTTCCGCCGCTATAAGGGAATGCATCAAGTAAAATATCAATCTCATGGTGCATCGCGAGGTACTCATCCATTTCCACGAGTCCCCGGAAGAGCAATCTGTCGCGAGAAATTCCACGCTGTTGCAGGCGTTTTGTCATGGCCGAAATCATTTCGGCATCAGTCATGTTACCGATTAACAGCCTGGCTTCAGGGTAACCCGTTAAAATAGATGCCCATGCATTCAGCACCTGATCGTTAATTTTTTTAGAGCGGTTAAAACTGGCAAAGGTAATATAACCGTTACGCAGCGCAGGTAATGGATTGATGTCCGGGCTGAGAGGATGAGGTTCGAAACTCTTGCGTGTCGCAACGAACATCGCGTTTTCCACCAGCTGTTTTTCAAGCTCCTGAGACTGCGCCAGGCTCGCCGAAAGAAGTATATAGTCCATCTCTTTCAGACCCGTCGTGCCCGGATAACCTATCCATGTGATCTGAATCGGAGCCGGACGCAACGCGAAAACAGGCAATCGGTTGTAGGCTGTATGACCCGATAAATCGAACAGAATATCAATCCCGTCTTCAGCTATCAGTTTCGCCAGTTCAATATCGCTAATAGCATCAACCTGACGCCATAGCGTTGCGCTCTGGCGAAGGTGACAATACGTGTCATCTTCTTCAAGGAACAGGGTGCTATAGGCCACCAAATCATACTGTTCACGATTGATGGCATCCCAATAAGGCAGAAGAAAATTCGCCACCGGATGCTTACGCAAATCGCCTGAAACAAAGCCAAGTCGAAGCTTACGCTGAGGTTCTCTGGAATTATTGAGAACCAGTTTTACCCCGCTCTCTGTTGCCCAGGTTGCTGCGCGGCGGCCGTATTCAAGGTGCCTTTCCAGCAACGTCTCGGCCGTTACGCTAGCGTCGTGGCTCATTACAAACAGTAAATTACTGAAGTAGCCGAAATTATAATTGCTAAGCTCTACGGCCTTTTCCATAAAATAGCGCGCTTCTGCCATTTTATGGTTGTCACTCAATACAATCCCGGTGAGCCCAAGTGAACTGGGCCCCGGGTGCTGGAAGCGCATAATCTCCCTGCAGCATTTTTCCGCTAATGCCATATCGCCATAGGCATGATGCAGCGATGCCAGACTTAGCCAGTAATCAATATTTTTATTATTCAGACGAAGCAAGGTGCGGACAATTTGCCGTGAACCGTAGAATTCACGCTTGCGCTGCAACACCGTGGCAAGATCATAATAGATATCTAGGCTCGAGAAATAATAGCCCATCAGTTTACAAAGCGACGCCAGCGCGTCATCCCAGGCGGAAGTCAGCACGCATGTTTTTGAATAGCAGCGAAGGACGTGAATATTGTCTGGATTTTTTTCCATTAACTCACGAGCATACTCGCGGGCTTCTTTAGAACGGCCTTTTTGGATAAGGCTGTTTGCGCGCTCGTAGATAGCGTCCACGTCCGGGTCGGCTAATACGGGTTCGGCATTGCTCTTGATAAGCATTCCGCCCTGCTGTTGATCGACACTAAGCAACAACAACAGAGAAAGTTGCGATTTTAGTACGTCGAGCATGCCTGCACGCAGAAAACACTGCAGTTGCTTTTTCCAGGCCTCAGGCGAGCCGGTTAGCAACCCTTTAATTTTCAATGAAGAGTAGAGTTCCCAGTTCGTCTGCCCGGCATGCCCCATTTCGAAGCGAAGATAATTCCACTCAGCGGGGGTCAATGAAACCCACTCTCCCCACAGGTTCATGATGCTTACATCGTTCGCAGGACACGCTGGTGGTAGCAACCCTACCGGTGCCAGTTCATCATTTTGCGCAGCGTTGTATGCCCCGGGGGTGGCACTCCAGAAAAATCCGTCAGCACAGGTCATAAACAGCGTTTTTAATGCTTCCCACACCGTCTCCTGATAATCCTCATGCGTTTCAGGAGCCCGGCAATTGAGCACAAGCTGTTCGAAACTTAAGGACATAGGCCAGGCATTGCCCAACAACTCCATGATCCTGATAATAATGGCATTGTCGGTACGCATGATCCGTCCATTATTATTTCTGAACACACGGGGCGCTTTTGCAGAATCCAGTTCGATCGGCATAAAGCTTCCGGCCCAGTGCAGGTTTCTCAGGAGGTTCAGATCCGGGTGAACCGGCGGCGAGAGGCGATTTAGGTGGCACAGCAAGGTAAAGCGTTCTTCGCGTTGAACGGCGTAATCAAGATATTGCTGCGACAAGGTTCTGCTTGCCCCGTTGCTGACGGCACCCAGTAACTGTTCGATTCTCGGACTATAGAAGCTTCCCAGTTCCGACTGTGGCAGCAAATCGCCCAGGAACTGCAGACCGGCGAGTTCAGCCTGTGCGTTAAAATCCCCGAGGGTGCATGCCCCGTCACTCGGGCTTAAATAGGCCAGAATTAGCGCGTTATCATCCATTTCTTCAGCGAGAAGGACTTCATTTTTCAGCGAACCCTCTTCCAGCGTGAGCAACATAAAGCTCAGCATGGCGCGGGCTGACGCCAGCAGGTCGCTGCCCTCTTCTGCGCGATCAAGATGGAACCGTAACGCTTCACCCAACGTTATGCGCGCTATGCTGCCAGGCAGTACTGACCACTTAATGGCGATAACGCCGTTGGCAGATAAATGCGCCTGGCACCATGTCAGCAACGCTTCCCGTTCGCTTTTTCCAAGAAAACCAAAGGTCTGATGAATAATGATGTAATCTAACTCACCCGGATCCGCGGCGAGCAAATCCCCTAATCCTGCAGCAAACAGTTCAACGTTATGACATCCCAGTTCGGCAGCAAACTTCTCCCCCTTCACGATCGCCTCTTCGTCAATATCGATACCCAGAGCGATACTCTCAGGATGCGCCCATGCGTGCATAATCAGACGCGTTGCTGAACCACAGCCAATCTCCATGACACGGGCAAACGCAGGCAGTGGCGTGGTCAGATGATTAAGCACCGCAGCGGCATGAATGGTCTCGGGGCTGACCCGATAATAGGGGTACTGTGTCGTCACGTTTTTTCCAGATTCTGTTCTTACGGTCACAGGGCAAATGCTTCAGCTTGATACGTGCGAATAAGCGACGATTTATATTCCTGGTATGGGCCTGCTGTGTTCCTTGCCACCCAACAGAACGCCTCCTCACCCGACTGGCTATCGAGTATTCCGCTACGCTCGGCACGCGCGATCGCCAGACGGTCTTCTGGCGAAAGCATGTCCAGACAGGAAAAGAGTGCGACTTGCTCCAGACCAGGCGCATGATTGCCGCTGGCGAGGTTGGTATGGATGAACGGCACAACGCGGTCGAAATATCGTTGCGCTACGCCGCCGGGTTTTGCGTAAATAAAACCGGCAAAAACCTCTTCCCAGAAAGGTGAGGATTCGGTTTGCAGGAGCAACAGCGCCGTTTCTGGCTCACACCACGGCTTACGCACCAGCACATTAGGGTTAATGGCAATAATGGGAGTGTTAAACGCCTGCAGTGCGTGGTGCAGGAAAACGATGCGACGTGCAGCACGGACTACCGACATGTCCTCATTACGGGTTATTTGCTCATGGCTTGCAGAGAGGTTGAGCTCAGGTAGCTGTTCGCGAAGGGTCATCAGGCTATGTTTAACATCATCATTGCCGTTAATTAGATGCACGTGCACATCAAGGACGTCGCGATTGGTCTCATAGAGTGAATAGAGCATCGGCACAGCGTGCTCGAAATAATCCTCGCTGTCGCACGTGACTAGCACCGTTGTTTTGGCAGCTGTGCTTTTTGCGATCCAGTAATCGTAGGATTGATTTTCCACCGCATGCTCGCTCACATGAAGCGATCGAAAATCGATGTACGAATCGGGTATGCCCCCCAGCCTGTAGATGCCGCAGGTAATCATCAACAGGGCCATAGGATCTTCGCCGATTAATGCAGCGTCTGCCGTCAGAGCCTGGATAACAACCATCGCCTGGTTGAAATCATTTTCCATTAAACAGATCAACAGCAGGATTTTCAGCACAGGTGCCGAATTGCTGACCAGCGAAAGGTTGTTGTTAATTAAAAATAACGCTGAGCTGATTTCATTGACGCGGAACAGAAGCTGAATGGCGGCGACAAGATAGTGAATGTTGTCATCGGCTTTTAACGCCGACACAATATATTCTGTCAGTTGGGTACTCATCTCGGCAGAAAGAGTCTGTTTTTCGCCAATGACGGACTCATCCAGTGCGGTGTTTGCCAGCACGATGGCACATAGCATGTCTTTTAAAGCCGTATCCTTTTCAGCATCCAGTCCCGTTTCGGCCACACGAATCATGGGTTCGAGCGCAGTGAAATTAGTGCTTTTAAAACTGAAAATTTCGGCCGTGATGTTGGCGGGCATAACATCTGCTTCTGGCAGATCAATGAATCGGGTAAACACATTCCGATAAAACTGACGCATAGCCCGGCTACGTGCGAATTCACTCATCTTATAACTCTTCGGTAAACTGTCGTCAGACGACCGGAAAAGGAGATTTTAGGCAGAGTAACACTGTGTTTCGGAGGGTGATGGCGGGAAAACGCTGCTAAATGCAGCCTTATTTTACAGATTACGATCCGGTGATTTTACGGAAAAATAGTGAAAAAAAAGGCTGCTGTTTCCAGCAACCTTTTTTAAAGATAGTGCGTCTATTAACGCAGCAGGGACAGCATCGCCTGTGGAACCTGGTTTGCCTGAGACAGCACGGAAGTACCAGCCTGCTGCAGGATCTGCGCGCGGGACATGTTAGATACTTCAGTTGCGTAGTCAGCATCCTGGATACGAGACTGAGCAGCAGACAGGTTAGTGATAGAGTTGTTCAGGTTGTTAATGGTAGATTCGAAACGGTTCTGAATCGCACCCATGTTAGAACGAGCGGTATCAATTTTAGAGATAGCGTTGTCAGCTGCAGTGATGAAAGCTTTAGCAGTGCTGTTATCGGTGATAGTACCGGTCAGGCCAGTGTCGAGGCTGGTAGCTTTAGCATCAATCAGTGCGCCAGTGGTGATAGCGATGCTATCAGTTGCACCAGTACCTGCGCCAACCTGGATGTTCAGAGAAGCAGTCTGGCTACCGTCCAGCAGTTTTTTGCCGTTGAAGTTAGCAGCGCCAGCGATACGGTCGATTTCACCCAGACGCTGAGTAATTTCAGTGCTGATTGAGGTGTAGTCAGTGGTACCGTTAGTATCGTTCGCAGCCTGAACAGCCAGCTCACGGATACGCTGTAAGTTGGAGTTGATCTCGTTCAGGTTACCTTCAGCGGTCTGAACCAGAGAGATACCGTCGTTGGCGTTACGAGCAGCCTGAGTCATCCCTTTAATCTGAGAGTTCATACGGTTTGCAATCGCCTGACCCGCAGCATCATCTTTAGAGCTGTTGATACGCAGACCAGAAGACAGACGCTCAATAGCGGTGCCCAGAGAAGACTGAGATTTGTTCAGGTTGTTCTGAGTGGTCAGGGACAACAGGTTAGTATTGATAACTGACATAATTTTAATTCCTTCAAAAATGGTTTCTAGGGTCGGTGCCTAACACTCACGGCGTCTCTCACCGTCAACAAGGTTATCGACGCTCGAACAGCAGACTTTAGAAAATATCGAAGAAAATATTTAATTGATTGTTTTATAAAGATTTATTTTACACTAAAGCGGCTGCAGAGTGCATGATGAATAAAAGATTAACGCAAAAAATCACCGTCTTATTCTCTTCGGTATATTTCTTCGTCATGCACCCTGTTGATTTGAAACGCGTCATTTAGGTCGCTTATTCAGCGATATATTTTTTAAGCTTGCCGTAAACTTTTCGTCGAACGGGCCGATAAACGACTGAAACATCCATTAAGAAGGAACACTACATGGCGACTATCAGTAATCTCGGGGTGGGCATGCCCGGCCTGTCAGATCTGTACGATAAGCTGCAGGCAGCAGAAGAAACAAAATTGACGGCTATTGCCAAGCAAAAAACCACCTACGACGCGCAGATTACCGGTTACGGCAAATTACAAAGCGCCCTGACGAATCTGCAAACCGCAGCTGCTAAGCTCGCAAAAACAGATACGTGGAACTCAACCTCCATTAGCAGCACCAATACTGCATTTTCGGCTATCAGCACCTCCGGCGCTAACGTTGGTGATGTGACAGTCAACGTCAGCAAGATTGCTAAAGGCCAGGTGCTGACGACCACGCCAGGCACTATCGACAGCAATACTAAGCAGTTAGGTGGCACCACGGGCACCAACAGCCGAACCATTACCATTACCCAGGCAGGCGCTGACAGTAAACCACTGACGGTAACCCTGGCCGATGGCGATACCTCCCTGAACGGGATCGCTAAAGCCATTAACGCTGCCAACGGCGGTGTCTCGGCAAGTGTGGTGAAAGCGGATGATGGCGACTATCGTCTGATGCTGACCTCCAAAACCACCGGTACCGATTCTGATATGACGGTAACAGTGACCGGCGACGATACGCTGAAAGGCATCATTGGCAGTGGCGCACTTACCGAACAGGTGAAATCACAAAATGCCGTCGTTAACGTCAACGGTATCCAGATTGTCCGCCAGACCAATACCATCACTGACGCCATTCCAGGGGTAACATTAACCCTGAAAGCACAGAGCACGGCCGATGAAACCCTGACCGTAACCCGCTCTACAGACGATAACAAAAAAGCCATTACAGAATGGGTAACTGCCTATAACTCTCTGCAGTCCACCATTGCCTCATTGACGAAATATGAGCCACCTGCGGTGGGTGCAACCGCCCAGTCTTCGAATAACGGCGTACTGATGGGTGACAGTACTATCCGCGGAGTACAATCCGATCTGCGTGCTTTATTGACCAATGTGCAGAGCGGTTCCTATGCCATTATGGCCCAACTTGGCATCACACAGGACCCGGTCAAAGGCGCGGACGGCGCGGTTGGCAACCTGAAAATTGATGATAAGAAATTAACCAAGATCCTCACGGACGATCCGGCTGGTGTACAGGCCTATTTTGTGGGTGACGGGAAAACGACCGGTTTCGCTACCCAGATGAATAACAAGCTAACCGATATGCTGAGCACGTCTGTCGGCAAAGAAGGCGTTATTCAGAATGCGAAGGACGGTATTAACGCCACGCTCAAATCCATCGGTAAACGTTATGACGCGATGGAGTTGACGATTGAAGCCACGATGGCACGCTATAAAAAGCAGTTTAACGATTTAGATAAGCTGGTCACTAAATTCAATGGTACGGCCACTTATTTGACCCAACAGTTCAGCAGTAAGTAAGAAAGGAAACGATATGTATAGCAAATCTGGTGTACAAGCCTATCAGCAGGTAGGTCTTGAATCTGCTGTCTTGAGTGCCAGCCCGCACCAGTTGGTTGTCATGTTGTTCGACGGTATCCATAGCGCGCTTATCCGGGCGCGCCTTTTCCTTGAGCAAGGGGACATCCAGGCAAAAGGAGAGGCCCTGTCTAAGGCCATTAATATTATCGAAAATGGCCTTAAGGCTGGGTTAAATATGGATGTGGGAGGAGAACTCCCCCGCAACCTTTCTGCGCTTTACGACTATATGGTACGCCGTTTGTTACATGCCAATCTGCGCAATGACATCGAAGCTATTACCGAAGTCGAGGCTCTGCTGCTCAATATTTCCGACGCCTGGAAGCAAATCGGCCCGGGTTATACTCCCAAGCAGGATTAACTTTAATGAACGACTCCAGCTTATCCCTTAAAAAGTGGCATGCTCTTTATGCGCTTAGCAATACAATGCTGAGCCTTGCTCAATCCGGGAAATGGGATGAGCTCATCGAACAGGAGGTTGCATACATTTCGCTGGTTGAAGAGATCAGCACGACTCCTTTTCCACCCGACAGCAAACACATCCAGGATCAGGCGATGGTGATACTGAATCAGGTGCTGCAGAATGAGCTCCTCCTCAAGGATTTGTTGCAGGAAAGAATGAGTGAGTTGAGCGGTCTTATTGCCCAAACCAACAAGCAAAAAAACGTTAACGTTACCTACGGGAAGTTGTCAGGCAACATATTATTTCCCGGAGAGATGAATCATTAATTCACATTAGCGATTCTTGATCCATACTCCAGAAGTCTGCCAAACGGCTTCTGGAGCACGGACGATGAAAAACCCCACCCTGTTACAATGTTTTCACTGGTATTACCCTGCGGGCGGTGAATTGTGGCGAGAGGTCACGGCGTTAGCCCCCAATCTTAACGAAATCGGCATCAATATGATCTGGTTGCCGCCAGCCTGTAAAGGCGCATCCGGCGGGTACTCGGTCGGATACGATACTTACGATCTTTTCGACCTCGGTGAGTTTGACCAGAAAGGCAGCGTCGCCACCAAGTACGGTGACAAAGCTCAGCTGCTGGAGGCCATCGACGCACTCAAAAGTAATGAGATCGCCGTCCTCCTGGACGTGGTGGTTAACCACAAAATGGGCGCAGACGAGAAAGAACCCGTCCGCGTTCAGCGCGTCAACGAACAGGATCGCACGCAGATCGACGATGAGATCATTGAGTGTGAAGCCTGGACACGCTACACCTTCCCTGCCCGTGCCGGGCAATATTCGCAATTTATCTGGGATTACAAATGCTTCAGCGGCGTCGACCATATTGAAAACCCCGATGAAGACGGCATTTTTAAAATCGTCAACGACTACACCGGTGAAGGCTGGAACGACCAGGTTGATGATGAGATGGGTAATTTTGATTACCTGATGGGCGAAAACATTGATTTTCGCAACCATGCCGTCACCGAGGAGATCAAATACTGGGCCCGCTGGGTCATGGAACAAACTGGCTGTGACGGTTTTCGTCTGGACGCCGTCAAACACATTCCCGCCTGGTTTTATAAGGAGTGGATTGAGCACGTTCAGGAAGTCGCAACGCAACCGTTGTTTATCGTGGCGGAATACTGGTCCCACGAAGTGGATAAACTGCAGGCCTATATTGACCAAGTCGATGGCAAGACGATGCTGTTCGATGCCCCCCTGCAGATGAAATTCCACGAAGCATCGCGCCAGGGTCGGGTATACGACATGAGCCAAATCTTTACCGGCACCCTGGTCGAAGCCGATCCGTTCCATGCAGTAACTCTGGTTGCCAACCATGACACTCAGCCTTTGCAGGCATTGGAAGCGCCGGTTGAAGCGTGGTTTAAACCGCTGGCCTATGCCCTGATCCTGCTGCGTGAAAACGGAGTGCCCAGCGTCTTTTATCCGGATTTATTCGGTGCCAGCTATGACGATACGGGCGGTGACGGCGAAACCTACCATATTGATATGCCGGTCATCGAGCAGCTTCACGAGCTGATCCTCGCCCGCCAGCGTTTTGCCCACGGCGTGCAGACGCTGTTCTTCGATCACCCAAACTGTATCGCCTTCAGCCGCAGCGGCACCGAAGACGATCCTGGCTGTGTGGTGGTGATGTCGAATGGCGATGACGGCGAGAAAGTGATTTGTCTGGGTGAAAACTACGGCAATAAAACGTGGCGTGATTTTCTCGGCAATCGCGAAGAAACGGTCACTACCGCAGCGGATGGCGAAGGCACCTTTACCTGCAAAGGTGGAAGCGTCAGTGTGTGGGTGATTGAGGATGCGTTGTAGTTGTAAAAGCATCTGACGTGAATTGAATGCCGGGTCAGGCGAAGCTGCCACCCGGCAACATGCACTACGGAAGTTTACTCTCCAGCGGATTTTTGCTCAGATAATCTGCGCACTCTACCGTCGGGCGATCGACCTTCTGTAGCTCCATACCATCATACTCAAGAACAGAGCCATCGCGCTCCAGCGGATAAATATCCAGCTTGCGGGTGACGTTATAATAACTGTCTGAACGCAGCATGATTTTACCCGGTACAGCGATCACGCGCTGCCACTGACGGCAGTCCAGCGTATCGCCCTCCTCCGTCACCACCAGCGTGGCAATCGCCTCTGGGCTGACCATTTTGCTCTGCGGCCCTTTTGACTGCCAGTACCCTGCCAGATGCGCCGGGACGGGGTGTTTGATCACTTCCTGATAGTTATCCACCTGAACGCACCCGGTCAGTGCCAGCAGCGCGCCAGCAATTGCTATTTTTTTCATCATCTTTCCTGCATTCGAAGAAAAAAATATTGTGGCATTAAAGCGCTTGGGCTGCCAGCGAAGATCGACGGGTCTTAAACCTGCATCCCCATCACTTCCTGATAAGCAGACACAAGCTTGTTACGCACCTGAATCCCCATCTGCAGGGAAACCGAGGCTTTTTGCAAATCGGTCATCACATCATTCAGTGCCACGCCCGGCTCGCCGAGGGTGAACTTCTCCGCCTGAGTACGTGCGGCGGTCTGGGTATCGCTGATACGGTCAAGCGCGGCGTGCAGTTGTCCTGCAAAACTGATGCTCGGTTGTTCTGCCACATTCTGATTACGGGCCGTCATCGCCGTTGCCTGCAACTGACTGATCACCCCTTCAATACCCTGTATAGCCATGACTCTCCCCTGAATGGTTTTTTACGGGGTCAAGACTAACAGCTTGTCAATAAGATAATGGCGGTAAATAGCGTGAAAAAACCAGGTTATTTGACGCATAGAAAATCCTGAATCATCAAATAATGGCAGGGCCATCAATATGGAACTTTTGTCGTGTTTGCCGACCCGGGAGTCAGTTTTGTTTCTCTACACGAATAACGTAAACCACCAGGATTTAAGAGGTGCGCAATGAGTGCAACAGCATCGACAGCGCCACAAAATAAATCACTCGAGTGGATGAACCGCCTTCGCGCGAATCCTAAAATCCCGTTGATCGTGGCAGGCGCTGCCGCAATTGCGATCCTTGTAGCGATGGTCTTGTGGGCGAAAAGCCCTGATTACCGCACGCTTTACAGTAACCTTTCCGATCAGGATGGCGGTGCCATCGTCACCCAGCTTACCCAGATGAACATCCCTTATCGCTTTGCGGATAACGGCGGTGCGCTGGAGGTACCGGCTGATAAGGTGCACGAACTTCGTCTGCGCCTGGCGCAACAGGGACTGCCAAAAGGCGGTGCGGTAGGTTTTGAACTGCTGGATCAGGAAAAATTCGGTATCAGCCAGTTCAGCGAGCAGGTGAACTACCAGCGTGCGCTGGAAGGTGAGCTGGCCCGTACGATTGAAACATTGGGTCCGGTGAAGAGTGCCCGTGTGCACCTGGCCATGCCTAAACCCTCCCTGTTTGTCCGCGAGCAGAAATCCCCGTCGGCCTCCGTCACCGTTAACCTCCAGCCTGGCCGTGCAATGGATGAAGGACAAATCAGCGCGGTGACCCATCTGGTCTCCAGCGCCGTTGCCGGTCTCCCGCCGGGTAACGTGACGCTGGTTGATCAAAGTGGTCATCTGCTGACCCAGTCCAATACCGCAGGCCGCGATCTGAATGACGCGCAGCTGAAATATGCCGCGGACGTGGAAAGCCGCGTGCAGCGTCGCATCGAAGCCATCCTTGGCCCGGTCGTGGGTAACAGCAACGTGCATGCGCAGGTTACCGCGCAGATTGACTTCTCTAATAAAGAACAGACCGAAGAGCAATACAGCCCGAATGGCAACCCGGCTCAGGCGGTGATGCGCTCTCGTCAGGTCAATGAAAACGAACAGGTTGGCGGCGCATACCCAGGCGGTGTGCCGGGCGCACTGTCTAACCAGCCAGCACCGGCTAACGCGGCACCAATCTCAACGCCACCGGCTAATCAGCAGAACGGTCAGCAAACGAATCAGCAGACCACATCAACAGCCAGCACCGCCGGTCCGCGTACCAGCAGTCGTAACGAAACCACCAACTACGAAGTGGACCGTACTATCCGCCACACCAAACTGAACGTGGGCGATGTACAGCGGCTGTCGGTTGCGGTGGTGGTGAACTACAAAACGCTGGCGGATGGCAAACCGTTGCCGTTGACCGCCGAGCAGATGAAACAGATTGAAGACCTGACCCGTGAAGCGATGGGTTACTCCGAGAAACGCGGCGACACGCTCAACGTGGTGAACTCACCGTTCAACTCGGTTGAAGAGTCAGGTGGCGAACTGCCGTTCTGGCAACAGCAGGCGTTTATCGATCAGCTGCTGTCCGCAGGTCGCTGGCTGCTGGTTCTGATTGTCGCGTGGCTGCTGTGGCGTAAGGGCATTCGTCCTCAGCTCCAGCGTCGTGCTGAAGCTGAAAAAGCGGCGCGCGAACAGGTCAGTACCCGTCAGGAAGTGGAAGATGCGGTTGAAGTTCGCCTCAGCAAAGACGAACAGATGCAGCAACGCCGTGCTAACCAGCGTATGGGCGCCGAGGTCATGAGCCAGCGCATTCGCGAAATGTCAGATAACGATCCGCGCGTCGTGGCGCTGGTCATCCGCCAGTGGATGGGTAACGAACATGAGTAACACGCTTTCAGGCACCGATAAAAGCGTCATCCTGCTGATGACCATTGGCGAAGACCGTGCGGCCGAGGTGTTCAAACACCTCTCCCAGCGCGAAGTACAGATTCTCAGTGCGGCAATGGCAAACGTACGCCAGATCTCTAACAAACAGCTGACGGAAGTGCTGTCTGAATTTGAGCAGGAAGCCGAACAGTTTGCCGCGCTCAACGTCAACGCCAACGACTATCTGCGCTCCGTGCTGGTCAAGGCGCTGGGCGAAGAGCGTGCTGCCAGCCTGCTGGAAGACATTCTGGAAACGCGCGATACCGCCAGCGGTATTGAGACGCTCAACTTTATGGAGCCGCAGAGTGCCGCCGACCTTATCCGCGACGAGCACCCGCAGATTATCGCCACCATTCTTGTCCACCTCAAACGTGGCCAGGCGGCCGATATTCTGGCGTTGTTCGAAGAGCGCCTGCGTCACGATGTGATGCTGCGTATCGCGACCTTCGGTGGTGTCCAGCCAGCCGCGCTGGCGGAGCTGACCGAAGTGCTGAACAACCTGCTCGATGGCCAGAACCTCAAGCGCAGCAAAATGGGCGGCGTGAGAACGGCGGCAGAGATCATCAACCTGATGAAAACGCAGCAGGAAGAAGCGGTCATTACCGCCGTCCGCGAATTCGACGGCGAGCTGGCACAGAAAATTATCGACGAGATGTTCCTGTTCGAAAACCTGGTCGAAGTGGACGATCGCAGCATCCAGCGCCTGCTCCAGGAAGTGGACTCCGAGTCGCTGCTTATCGCCCTCAAAGGTGCCGAGCAGCCGCTGCGCGAGAAGTTCCTGCGCAACATGTCTCAGCGTGCGGCAGATATCCTGCGCGACGACCTTGCCAACCGTGGCCCGGTCCGTCTGTCTCAGGTGGAAAACGAACAGAAAGCCATCCTGCTTATCGTTCGTCGTCTGGCGGAAACCGGCGAGATGGTGATTGGCAGCGGAGACGACACCTATGTCTAATGAACTGCCGTGGAAGCGCTGGACGCCCGACGATCTGGCGCCTCCCCTGTCAGAGTTCACACCCGCCGTGCTGTCGCCCGAAGAGGGCGACCCGGATGTCGAGCAGCCTGAGCTGAGCGAAGAAGAGCAGCGCGCGCAGATGCTGGCCCAGCTGCAGATGCAGGCCCATGAGCAGGGCTACACGGCTGGCCTGAACGAAGGACGCCAGAAAGGCCACGATCAGGGGTATCAGGAAGGTCTGGCCAAAGGGTTAGAACACGGCATTGAACAG
Organism: Enterobacter sp. J49; assembly: GCF_002148625.1. Lineage (NCBI taxonomy): Bacteria > Pseudomonadati > Pseudomonadota > Gammaproteobacteria > Enterobacterales > Enterobacteriaceae > Enterobacter > Enterobacter sp. J49. Next base: position 570,813 of record NZ_MWPY01000037.1, on the reverse strand, counting down.
GCGCGCCAGCAACAGGCTCCACTTCACGCCCGTATGCAGCAGCTGGTCAGCGAGTTTCAGCACACGCTGGATGCACTGGACAGCGTCATTGCCTCAAGGCTGATGCAGATGGCGCTGGAAGCCGCCCGTCAGGTGATCGGCCACGCGCCGGCGGTGGACAACACCGCGCTGATTAAACAAATTCAGGGCCTGCTTCAGCAGGAGCCGCTGTTCAGTGGGAAACCGCAGCTGCGCGTGCATCCGGACGACCTCCAGCGCGTGGAAGAGAGTCTGGGCGCGACGCTTAGCCTGCACGGCTGGCGTCTGCGCGGCGACCCGTCGTTGCATCACGGAGGCTGCAAAGTCTCTGCCGATGAAGGTGACCTGGATGCCAGCGTTGCGACCCGCTGGCAGGAACTGTGCCGCCTGGCAGCACCGGGAGTCGTCTGATGACTGCACGCCTCACCCGCTGGCTCAACACGCTCGATAATTTTGAAGCGAAGATGACGCAGCTGCCGTCCGTTCGCCGTTACGGACGACTCACGCGGGCCACCGGCCTGGTGCTGGAAGCCACTGGCCTGCAGCTTCCGCTGGGAGCCACCTGCGTGATTGAGCGTCAGGATGGACAAGAGACGCGTGAAGTTGAGAGCGAAGTCGTCGGCTTTAACGGCCAGCGCCTGTTCCTGATGCCCCTTGAAGAAGTTGAAGGCATTCTGCCCGGTGCGCGCGTGTATGCGAAAAACATCAGCGGCGATGGACTGCAAAGCGGGAAACAGCTCCCGCTTGGCCCTGCCCTGCTTGGCCGCGTACTGGACGGAAGCGGCAAACCGCTGGACGGTCTGCCCTCGCCGGACACCACCGAAACCGGCGCGCTGATCACCCAGCCGTTTAACCCCCTTCAGCGTACCGCCATCGAACATGTCCTCGACACCGGCGTGCGCCCGATTAACGCCCTGCTGACCGTAGGCCGCGGGCAGCGTATGGGCCTGTTTGCCGGCTCAGGGGTGGGTAAATCCGTCCTGCTTGGCATGATGGCACGTTACACCCAGGCCGATGTCATCGTCGTGGGTCTGATCGGTGAACGTGGTCGCGAAGTAAAAGACTTTATTGAAAATATTCTCGGTGCAGAAGGCCGTGCCCGCTCGGTGGTCATCGCCGCACCGGCGGATGTCTCACCGTTACTGCGTATGCAGGGTGCTGCGTATGCCACCCGTATCGCGGAAGATTTCCGTGACCGCGGCCAGCACGTGCTGCTGATTATGGACTCCCTGACCCGCTATGCGATGGCGCAGCGTGAAATCGCTCTCGCCATCGGAGAACCTCCGGCGACCAAAGGTTATCCGCCTTCGGTCTTTGCCAAGCTTCCGGCGCTGGTCGAACGTGCAGGAAACGGCATCAGCGGCGGCGGCTCAATCACCGCTTTTTATACGGTTCTGACCGAAGGCGATGACCAGCAGGACCCGATTGCCGACTCCGCGCGTGCGATCCTCGACGGTCATATTGTGTTATCGCGCCGTCTGGCCGAAGCCGGCCACTACCCGGCAATTGATATCGAAGCATCAATCAGCCGTGCAATGACGGCATTGATCACAGAGAAGCACTACGCCCGCGTGCGTAACTTCAAACAACTCCTCTCCAGCTTCCAGCGCAACCGCGATCTGGTGAGCGTGGGGGCGTATGCCAAAGGCAGCGACCCGATGCTCGACAAAGCGATTAGCCTGTGGCCGCAGCTGGAGGCGTTTTTGCAACAAGGTATTTTTGAACGCGCCGACTGGGAAGACTCACTCCAGGCACTGGAGCTGATTTTCCCGCAGGTGTAACACAGGTGGAGGGCGAAGGTCATGGCGCAAAACAGCGCGTTATCAACGCTGAAAGATCTGGCTGAGAAAGAAGTTGATGATGCCGCATTGCAGCTTGGCGCAATGCGACGCGGGTGCCAGCAGGCTGAAGAGCAGTTGAAGATGTTAATCGACTATCAGCATGAATATCGCACCAACCTCAATACCGATATGACACAAGGCATTGGAAGCCAGCGCTGGATTAACTATCAGCAGTTTATTCAGACGCTGGAAAAGGCGATAGAACAGCATCGCCAGCAGCTTAACCAGTGGACCCAGAAAGTCGACACCGCGCTGAATTTCTGGCGCGAGAAAAAGCAGCGACTGCAGGCCTGGCAGACCTTACAGGACCGACAGATCGCGGCAACGACCCTGGCGGAAAACCGTCTGGATCAGAAGAAAATGGATGAGTTTGCCCAGCGCGCATCAATGAGGAAACCGGAATGATCACATTGCAACAACTGCTGATGACCGACAGCGACCTGTCGGGTGGCATGCAAACAGGGAAAGGCACCGACGGTGCACAAGACTTTCTTTCTCTGCTGGCAGGCGCCCTGACTGACGCAACAGGCCATAGCAACGATGCGCCGCTGACGCTGGCTGACCTGAAAGCAGCCGGCAGTAAGCTGTCAAAAGTTGCTCAGGAAGCCGGGGGAGAGAACACCCTGCAGGCCAAAATAGCCAACCTGCTCTCGCGTCAGCCAGCCCTGACAGGCGATGAACCGACAGCAGCCACCCCGCTGGAAACCCTCGTTTCCGGGCTGGTGCCGGTTTCAAAAGGTGATGCCCTGAAGACCCTGAGCGCGGTGAAAACGCAAGATGACAGCAAAAGCGAGCTGAGCGAAGAAGAGCTGGCAGGGTTGAGCGCGCTGATGGCGATGCTGCCCCACCAGCAGACGGCAACGCCGGTGGCCTCTGGCGCGACAGGTATTGGCGTGACGGCGAAATCAACGCTGAACGCTGCCGCGCTTTCGCAAAATGGTGCAGGTCAACAGTCCATAAGCACCCTGCTGGCGGGCCATGAAAAAGCGCAACAAGCGTCGACTTATCAGGCGCAGGCGCAGGCGCAAAACGCCGATCCGTCTCAACCGGTCAACGCACCGGCGACCCCGATCGTGGCCGCCGCCGCTGAGAAGCAGGATCTCGCCAGTTCACCCTCTTCAACAGCCCCAACCGCAACGCTTGCGCCCGTCATTTCCAGCAACGTCACCAGCCACGCTGCCGCAACCGTTGCCACGGCACCGGTATTGAGCCAGCCGCTGGGAACCCAGGAGTGGCAGCAATCCCTGAGTCAGCACATTACGTTGTTCACGAAACAGGGCCAGCAAACCGCAGAGTTGCGTCTGCACCCGGAAGATCTGGGTCAGGTCCAGATTACCCTGAAACTGGATGATAACCAGGCACAGCTGCAAATGGTGTCAGCGCACAGCCACGTGCGTGCGGCCCTGGAAGCTGCACTGCCGGTCCTGCGCACGTCGCTTGCTGAGAGTGGCATTCAGCTCGCGCAAAGCAGTGTCAGCAGCGAGAGCTTTGCCGGACAGCAGCAGTCCTCCTCTCAACAGCAGCAACAGGCTTCACGTTCCGGTAATACCGGCGGTTTTAATGAGGAGAGCGATGAGTTACTGCCTGCCCCTGCCGCCCTGCAATCCGCGGCGCGTGGCAACAGTGCCGTAGACATCTTTGCCTAAACGCCAGAGGTAGCGTGATTATCCCCGTCTTTTCCACGCTTTGACGACAGCAGGACACGGGATAATCACCTTATTAAGCTGTACCGAAACAGGAAGCTCGTATCAGATGACTGACTCCGCGATCACCAAAAAAAGCAAGCGTTCCATCTGGATCCCGCTGCTGGTGTTAATCACGCTCGCCGCCTGCGCTACCGCGGGCTATAGTTACTGGCGTATGCAGCAGGAACCTTCTACCGCTGCGGCCAAAGCCGAACCGCCTCCTCCGCCGGCACCGGTATTCTTCCCACTGGATACCTTCACCGTGAATCTGGGTGATGCGGATCGTGTGCTGTATGTGGGTATTACGTTACGCCTGAAAGATGAAGCCACGCGTGCGCGCCTGAATGATTATCTTCCTGAAGTGCGTAGCCGTCTGCTGCTGCTGTTCTCTCGTCAGGACGCCTCAACGCTTGCTACCGATGACGGTAAGCAAAAGCTGGTCGACGCCATTAAACAGACGCTGGCGACCCCGCTGGTAAACGGTCAACCCAAGCAGGAAGTCACTGACGTTCTGTATACAGCCTTCATACTGCGGTAACGACATGGGCGACAGTATTCTTTCTCAGGCAGAAATCGACGCGCTTCTTAACGGCGACAGCGATAAGAACGATGATCCGCAACCGGGTATTGGCGGCGATAGCGATATTCGTCCTTATGATCCCAATACCCAGCGCCGCGTAGTACGTGAACGTCTACAGGCGCTGGAGATCATTAACGAACGCTTTGCACGTCAGTTCCGTATGGGGCTGTTTAACCTGCTGCGTCGTAGCCCGGATATCACGGTCGGTGCGATCCGCATCCAGCCGTATCATGAGTTTGCCCGCAACCTGCCGGTGCCAACGAACCTTAACCTGATCCACCTGAAACCGCTGCGCGGCACAGGTCTGGTGGTGTTTTCGCCAAGCCTGGTGTTCATTGCGGTGGATAACCTGTTTGGTGGCGACGGGCGTTTTCCGACCAAAGTGGAAGGGCGTGAATTTACCCACACCGAGCAGCGCGTCATCAACCGCATGCTGAAGCTGGCGCTGGAATCTTACAGCGACGCGTGGAAAGCGATTAACCCACTGGAAGTGGAGTACGTACGTTCTGAGATGCAGGTGAAATTTACCAATATCACCACCTCCCCGAACGATATCGTTGTTAATACCCCGTTCCATGTGGAGATCGGTAACCTGACCGGTGAGTTCAACATCTGCCTGCCGTTCAGCATGATCGAACCGCTGCGTGAACTGCTGGTCAACCCGCCGCTGGAGAACTCACGCAACGAAGATCAGAACTGGCGTGAAAACCTGGTGCGTCAGGTTCAGCATTCTCAGCTTGAGCTGGTGGCGAGCTTCGCGGATATCCCGCTGCGCTTATCCCAGATCCTGAAATTACAACCCGGCGATGTTTTGCCGATAGAAAAACCCGACCGCATTATTGCCCATGTGGATGGTGTCCCCGTGCTGACAAGTCAGTACGGCACAATTAACGGTCAGTATGCGTTACGCGTTGAGCACTTGATCAACCCGATATTGAATTCGCTGAATGAGGAACAGCCCAAATGAGTGACATGAACAATCCGTCCGATGAAAACAGCGGAGCACTGGACGATCTGTGGGCTGACGCGTTAAACGAGCAAAAAACGACTCCGGCCAAAAGTGCAGCGGATGCTGTGTTCCAGCAGCTCGGCGGCGGCGATGTCAGCGGTACGCTGCAGGATATTGATCTGATTATGGATATCCCGGTTAAGCTGACCGTGGAACTGGGCCGCACCCGCATGACCATTAAAGAGCTGCTGCGTCTGACGCAGGGTTCCGTGGTGGCCCTTGACGGGCTCGCCGGCGAACCGCTGGATATTCTGATCAACGGTTATCTCATTGCCCAGGGTGAAGTCGTGGTGGTTGCCGATAAATACGGCGTGCGCATCACCGACATTATTACGCCATCTGAACGTATGCGTCGTCTGAGCCGTTAAGCATGAAAACCCAGGCAACAATATCACAGCCCTCTGCCGTTCCCGGCTCTCCGCTGCTCCAGGTGAGCGGCGCGTTGCTCGGTATTATTGCCTTTATTCTTATCGCCGCATGGCTGGCGAAGCGCTTCGGCCTGGCGGGTAAAACCGCCGGTACCCGCGGTCTGAAGGTCAGCGCCAGCACGACACTGGGGCCACGCGAGCGCGTGGTCGTTGTCGATGTGGAAGATACACGGCTGGTGCTGGGCGTGACTGCCTCCAGCATCAACGTCTTGCATAAACTGCCGCCAGCCCCGGCAACGGGTGACGAGCGCGCAGAAGTCCCTGCGGATTTTCAGTCCGTCATGAAGAGTTTGCTTAAGCGTTCCGGGAGATCCTGATGCGCCGTTTGTTATCCCTTACGCTTGCGGGCGTCGGCCTGTTTGCCCCTGCGGTTTATGCACAACTGCCCGGTCTGGTCTCAACCCCTCTTGCAGGCGGCGGGCAAAGCTGGTCGCTGCCGGTGCAGACGCTGGTTTTCATCACCTCGCTGACGTTTATTCCGGCGATCCTGCTGATGATGACCAGCTTCACCCGAATCATCATCGTCTTTGGCCTGCTGCGCAATGCGCTGGGCACCCCGTCCGCGCCGCCTAACCAGGTACTGCTGGGCCTGGCGCTGTTTTTAACCTTTTTCATTATGTCGCCGGTTATCGACAAGATTTATACCGACGCATACCAGCCGTTTAGCGAAGATAAAATCTCCATGCAGGAGGCGCTCGATAAAGGGGCTCAGCCGCTGCGTGAGTTCATGCTCCGCCAGACCCGGGAAGCGGACCTGGCACTCTTCGCCCGCCTGTCCAATACCGGCGAGCTTCAGGGACCGGAAGCCGTTCCGATGCGTATTCTGCTGCCTGCGTATGTCACCAGTGAGCTGAAAACGGCCTTTCAGATTGGCTTTACCATCTTTATTCCGTTCCTGATTATCGATCTGGTGATCGCCAGCGTTCTGATGGCGCTCGGGATGATGATGGTGCCCCCGGCCACCATTGCCCTGCCCTTTAAGATCATGCTCTTTGTCCTGGTCGATGGCTGGCAACTGCTGGTCAGTTCGCTGGCGCAGAGTTTCTACAGTTAAGGAGCCGTAATGACGCCAGAATCGGTCATGATGATGGGCACGGAAGCGATGAAAATCGCGATAGCCGTTGCCGCGCCGTTACTGCTTGTCGCGCTGGTGACCGGTCTGATTATCAGTATCCTGCAGGCCGCCACGCAGATTAACGAAATGACGCTGTCATTTATCCCAAAAATCATCGCCGTGTTCGTGGCGATTATCGTTGCCGGGCCGTGGATGCTGAACCTGTTGCTGGACTATATGCGCAACCTGTTTACCAATCTGCCGTACATCATCGGCTGACCCGACGATGCTGCACTTCACCAGTGACCAGTGGGTTCAATGGCTTGGCGTCTATTTCTGGCCGATGCTGCGTATTCTGGCGCTGATTACAACGGCCCCCATTCTCAGTGAGAAAACGATACCCAAGCGCGTCAAAGTGGGGCTGGGCATCATCATCACCATTATCGTCGCCCCTTCTCTCCCGCCCGTGGATATTCCGATCTTCTCGGCGAAAGCGGTGTGGGTTGCACTGCAACAGGTGATGATTGGCGTGGCCGTAGGCTTTACCATGCAGCTTGCCTTCGCGGCCGTGCGGACCGCCGGCGAACTGATTGGCCTGCAAATGGGTTTATCATTCGCCACGTTTGTGGATCCCGGTAGCCACCTCAACATGCCGGTGCTGGCGCGCATTATCGATCTGCTCGCCATGTTGCTGTTCCTGTCGTTTAACGGCCATCTGTGGCTCATCTCCATGCTGGTGGATACTTTCCATACGCTGCCGATTGGGGAAAACCCGGTGAACAGCAACGCGTTTCTGGCGCTTACGCGTGCGGCCGGGCTTGTTTTCCTGAACGGCCTGATGCTGGCGCTGCCGATCATCACCCTGCTGCTGACCGTGAACCTCGCTTTAGGCTTACTCAACCGAATGGCACCGCAGCTCTCGGTGTTCGTCATTGGTTTTCCGCTGACGCTGACGGTCGGTATTTTATTAATGTCATTACTGATGCCCCTTATCGCCCCCTTCTGTGAGCACTTATTCGGCGAGATATTCAATCTGTTAGCAGATATTGTCAGTGAGCTACCGCGTAAATAATAGCCCTCACAGTTGATATTGTCTTTCTGAGGATATTCCTAAAATAAAACGTGAAAAACATCTTCCAGGATATATCTGACGCGGTTTAATTGTTTCTAACCACCTCACAATACTTAATATTTACTTTACTTTAAGAAGATTCCTGGCAAATTATACGTAACTTTACGGGATAGTGAGTCCGCCTGAAAGTCTTTGTCATGCTCACAGGTTTATTAATTTTTTCCATCCCGTATGGCTGTTATGAGCTCTCAGGCAGATGGTGAATTATCGTTACGCATTGAGTGAGGGTATGCCATGTCAACGATCATTATGGATTTATGCAGCTACACCCGGCTAGGGTTAACCGGGTACCTGGCAAGCAGAGGGGTAAGAAAGAGAGACATCAACGATGCACACACCGTTGACGAACTCGCAGCCGCTTGTGACGAACTTAAACCAGGCGTGGTGTTTATTAATGAGGACTGTTTCATTCACGATCCAGCCAACAGTCAGCACATTAAGCAAATCATTAATCAGCATCCAAAAACCCTGTTTATTGTTTTTATGGCGATCGCGAATATCCATTTCGATGAGTATTTGTTGGTTCGTAAAAATTTATTGATCAGTTCTAAATCGATTAAACCAGAGTCGCTGGATGACATTCTGGGTGATTATTTGAATAAAGAAGTTAAAAATGTAGGAGCGGTTAACTTACCCACCCTATCATTAAGCAGGACTGAATCAAGCATGCTGCGAATGTGGATGGCAGGGCAAGGGACTATTCAGATCTCAGACCAGATGAATATTAAAGCCAAAACCGTTTCGTCACATAAAGGAAATATTAAAAGGAAAATTAAAACGCATAATAAGCAAGTGATCTATCACGTGGTACGCCTCACCGATAATGTGACGAACGGGATTTTCGTCAACATGCGTTAGTCGCTAAAAAAACCCTTTGCACCCTACCTTTGATCTCTGGCCTGGCCAGAGATTTTTGCTTCTGTGGACAGTGTCGGGCGCGCCAGTCGCCACCCGACGCCATGCTATTGCGCCTTCTCTACAAAGATGCCATCCGGGTGTCCCAGTTCGTTAAAAAACCAGATGCCGAGCGGGTAGTCTTCAAGTGATACCAGGTACATCGTGCCTTCACTAAACTCTTCAATTGCCAGGACCACACCCGGGCGGCGCGGCCCACCGTCCGTTTTAACGGTTACCCGATCGTTGACCTTCATACGTTCCTCCTCTGGTTTTGAGCCAGTGTAGAACAAAACGCCTTAACTGGCATCGCTGCCCGGTGCGAATGGCGTTTTTGTGCGCAGTCTATACTTACGGTTGGAGACGGCAAAATGAGGTACCCCGTAATGAAGACCGACAAAGAGTACAGCGACACCATCAAACGCGAGGTTGAGGTGGATGTCGATGCCCTGCTGGCCGCCATCAATGAGATCAGTGAGTCAGAAGTCCGTCGTTCGGACGACAATTCAGACAGGGTCATTGTGAACGGAAGGGATTATCACACCTACCGTGAACTGGCGGAGGCCTTCGAGCTTGATATACACGATTTTAGCGTGTCTGAAGCAAATCGTTAGGACGAAAAAAATCCCGGTCATGGGGATGGCCGGGATCAAAACTTGCTTATGCAAGAAGCACTTGAAAATTCGTTACACCAGGAAATCTGATGTACACAAAACACTATCCTCAACCATTTTGTATGACAAGCATATATTCTCATGGCGAATATAATATTTGGTACATAATAAATTTAGTTATGAGGGACAACATGCGCTGCATGCGGGTTTGGCAGGAGAGATACCCTTTTGCCTGACTTAAGCATTAGGAATTTTTTTAGGAATATTCTTAGGTGGAAGTTTGTCAGTTATCAGGAGTCGTTATGCCTTCACTGCAGGATAGCCTGCTGATCTTTTCCGATCTCGACGGCTCGTTGCTCGATATTCATACGTACGAGTGGCAACCGGCCATGCCCTGGCTGGACACCCTCCAGGATAATCAGGTGCCGGTTATTCTCTGCAGCAGCAAGACCGCGGCAGAAATGCTGGATATCCAGCAGGATCTGGGTCTGGAGGGGTTACCCTTCATAGCTGAGAATGGCGCGGTGATTCAACCCGACGTGCGCTGGGAGACAGGTCAACGCCACATCAGGGGGATGACGCACCGTGACATTCGCCCGCTGATCGACCAGATTCGCCAGCAGCGGGGCTTTAAATTCACCACCTTTGATGACGTCGACGAACGGGTTATCAGCGAGTGGACGGGGCTGACGCGCTATCGCTCGACCCTCGCGCGCCGACACGAAGCCTCTGTCACGCTCATCTGGCGCGACAGCGATGAAAAAATGGCGCCATTTGACGAGGCGCTGGCGCAGTGCGGCCTGAAATGCCTGCAGGGAGCCCGCTTCTGGCATGTTCTGGATGCTCGCTGCGGTAAAGACGTTGCGGTTGACTGGCTGATTGAGCAGTACCGTGCGCGGGAAGGCATTGTGCCGGTCACTCTGGGGCTTGGCGATGGTCCAAATGATGCCCCGCTGCTGGACAGCGTGGACTACGCCGTGGTGATCAAGGGTATTAACCGGCAGGGCATCACGTTACGTGACGATAACCCCGCCCGGGTGTACCACACGCAACAGCCCGGACCCGTGGGCTGGCAGGAGGGGCTGGATCACTTCTTATCCTGATCGTGCCAGAACACCCGGTTGCGCCCGCACTGCTTGGCCTGATACAACCGGGCATCCGCCACTGACTGCAACTGTTCGAAATCGTAATTGTCCTTTTCCTGGGCGCTACTTACCCCCAGTGAGGCACTGATACGCACGGTGGTACTCTTTTTCACCAGGATCTCTTTACTGTTGATGCGTGAGCGAATGCGTTCCGCAATCCCCCTCGCCTCTTCAAGCCCGCTGCCGGGCAGTACCACGCAGAACTCTTCCCCACCCACGCGTCCGGCAACATCATTCTTGCGCAGTGCGCTGCCAATCAGGCCTGCGGCATGGGAAAGCACTTTGTCCCCGGCCTGATGGCCAAAGCGATCGTTAATGCTTTTAAAATGGTCGAGATCGATTTGAATCACCGAGAACGGCAGCGACTGCTGCCGACATTTTTCCGACAGCATTTTGGCACGCTCAAACAGGGCACCACGGTTATTCAGGCGGGTGAGCGGATCGTGCCAGGCCTGCCACTGCAAAGAGTGCTGAAGCGTGTACATATTGCTGACCATCCGACGGATAACCAGCCACGAGATAAGAAGCATGGCGGTGAAGAGTGCCCAGAGCAGCGCCAGCACGATACTGATACTGCCGAAGTCCCCCTTCACGCCTTCATGCAGGGTATGAACGCGTAAAATCACACCATCGAAGTGATCGAGCCGCTCCCAGCTGATAAAGCGGCTTCCGAGGCGGATCCCCCCGCCGGTATCGTTCTCAATCGCGTGCGCTATCTGCGCCGTTTCGCGTTCGTCAAACCGGTTCACCAGACTACCGGTCTCTTCTGACGTGGCAATCATATTCAGCCGGGTGTCGTACAGCTGATATTCCCCCTCTGTACGCTCTTGCGTTGCCTCTTCCAGCAGATGTTTCATGGTCTTCAATGAGAAATCCATCGCCACAACGCCATACCAGTAATGGTCAAAATAGATCGGTACGCTGGCCGTGATCATCCGTTCACCACCGGTCCAGGGCGACGGGCTGGAGATAAACCAGCGCACCGCGCGAGCGCGATTGTTACGTTCAGACTGCTGGGTAAACCACGGCTGGGTAACCAGATAGTAATAGCGCTGGCTAATATCACTCGTCTGTTCAGGCGTGTCCGTCGCAAGGTAAAACCCGGCGCGTGACGCATAGATAACCCGCTCTTCACTTTGCCCCACCGAGGACGCCAGTCGGAGTAAATACCCCACTTCGAGGGCGGCAGAAATTTCATTGCTGATACGCTCAGGATCACGATTCAACAGCGTGGTTTTTTCGACGAACGCATCCGACACGCCGTTAATGGGGAGAGTGCGTTTTTTATCAACGGCGAGCTGCCAGCTGGGGCGCGTGCGAAAGGCGTTAAAGCGTGAAATCGCTTCATACAGGACATCAAAGGCCAGCGGCGTCTGGATGGCATCACGCATGCTTTTGCGGAAAAACAGCATTTTATCCACGCTGTACTGTAACTGCCGGTCCAGCGAAGTGGCTACCGTTTCCAGATGATTACGCTGGCTGGAGATATACGCATCTTCCAGTACCACCACCTCTCGCCAGGTCAGGAGCGTGGAAAATATCAGTACGATGAGAAAACAGAGATTAACAATCAACCCCGGATTGCTACGCATATGCAGCCATTGCAGAAAAGATCGTCTTACAACAAAGGTCTCGCGCTGCACACACACTCCCTGATTACTGCCCGACGCCGGATACGGAAGGTAAAAACGCCCGGCAAAGCCGGGCGTTATGTCATTAAGCCTTGTCTCGCTTGCGCTGCCCGTCTCCCGGCTGAAGCTCATCTTCACGGAACGCTTCCCGCTTGATGCTATAACCGTCGTGCCACCGGCATTCCACCATACCGCTGGAAAACCCGGTGACAATCATACGTGGGCCGCCCTTCTTAGGCTTAACTTCATCACTGACCAAAAAGACCATACCTGCCTCCTGTATCAGGGTGAAACGTTTTCAATTTAGACGAGGAATGATCTTTTTGCACCCCGCAACAGGTAACAATTAGTGCGACGTTCCGCGGATTTTTTCGACCAGTTTTACGGCCCCAACCACGATAATGCCAATGATAAAGCCCAGCACAAGATTAAGCAGCGTGGGCAGAATTGCCGCCACTATGCTGCCCTGCGCCGAGGCGAAATGTTCAATAGCATGATGCAGCGGCGCGATACCGTGAACCACAATACCGCCTCCGACAAGGAACATCGCCAGCGTGCCAACCACTGACAGGCTCTTCATCAGCCAGGGTGCGGTCACCAGCAGGCTTTTGCCGATACCTTTGGCGATAGCGCTCGATTTTTCTTCCAGCCAGTAGCCGATGTCATCCAGCTTAACGATAAGCCCCACCAGCCCGTACACCCCCACCGTGACCAGAATGGCGATCCCGGAGAGGATCAGGACCTGGTTCAGAAGCGGTGCTTCAGAGACAATACCTAACGTAATGGCCACGATCTCCGCCGACAGAATAAAGTCGGTACGAATGGCGCCTTTCACCTTATCACGCTCGAAGGTTTTAGGATCCTGCGCCGCCAGCGCCTCAAGACGCTGCTGGCGCATTTCCGGCGTGTCACTGTTCTTACGTGCGGCGAACGAGTGCAGGATCTTCTCAGCGCCTTCGAAGCATAAAAATGCGCCGCCAATCATCAGCAACGGCGTGATCGCCCATGGGATAAACGCGCTGATCAGCAGCGCAAGCGGCACCAGGATCACCTTATTCAGGAATGAACCTTTCGCTACGCCCCATACCACCGGTAATTCACGGTTGGCCCGAACGCCGCTCACCTGCTGGGCGTTGAGCGATAAATCGTCTCCCAGAACCCCGGCGGTTTTCTTCGCCGCCAGTTTTCCCATCACCGAAATGTCATCCAGTAAGGTGGCAATATCATCCAGTAATGTTAATAAGCTACTTCCTGCCAAAATCTCATTCCTTCTTTTTTTGGTAATTAAGTGAATAGTATGGAGCAAAAGTGTAAACCCGGAAACAGGCACCTCGCGTCAACAAAAAATTCACATCAACTACACAATTAAAGCGCTCGCCAGGCCGATAGTTTTGGCGTTTACTGTCAGCGACCTTTTCATTTTGTCGCGAGGGATTATGCGTTTCCGGCAACTGCTACCGCTCATTGGGGCACTTTTTTCGCTGTATATCATCTGGGGTTCCACCTACTTTGTCATTCGTATCGGCGTGGAGAGCTGGCCGCCGCTCATGATGGCGGGCGTACGCTTTCTCTCGGCGGGCGTGTTACTGATGGCCTTCCTGCTGTTACGGGGCCATAAGCTGCCTCCGCTTCGCCCGATGCTCAATGCCGCTCTGATTGGCCTGCTGCTGCTGGCCATAGGGAATGGGTTTGTGACGGTCGCCGAGCACCAGAACGTGCCGTCCGGAATCGCCGCCGTCGTGGTCGCGACCGTCCCGCTGTTTACCCTGTGCTTTAGCCGTCTTTTCGGCATCCGCACCCGCAAGCTCGAATGGGTAGGGATTGGGATCGGGCTTGCCGGGATCATCCTGCTCAACAGCGGCGGTAACCTGAGCGGAAATCCGTGGGGCGCAGTGATTATCCTGATCGGCTCGATGAGCTGGGCATTTGGGTCGGTATACGGTTCACGAATTGAGCTGCCGACCGGCATGATGGCAGGCGCGATTGAGATGCTCGCGGCGGGGATTGTGCTGCTGATTGCCTCAACGCTGACGGGCGAAAAACTGACAGCCATGCCGGACCTTTCGGGCTTCCTGGCCGTGGGTTACCTGGCATTATTTGGCTCTGTCATCGCCATTAACGCCTATATGTTCTTGATCCGCAATGTCTCGCCGGCGATCGCGACCAGCTACGCTTACGTGAACCCGGTGGTTGCCGTACTACTGGGCACCAGCTTTGCCGGCGAAACGTTATCTCCCGTGGAATGGCTGGCGCTGGGCGTGATTGTCTTTGCCGTTGTGCTGGTAACGCTGGGGAAATATCTGCTTCCTGCGAAGCCGGTTGTTACGCCGTGTGAGGTGGAGAAACCGTAAGCGGGTGAATACCCTGGGTGTCGATCTGCGCGGCCTGCCCGCCGCCGCAGATCCACTCTTCCAGCCGTTCTGTCAGGTCGGCATCGGTACGTCTTAATCTGCCGCGCAGCGCGCACTCCCAGACAATCAACACCCGCCAGCCCTGCGCGAGAAGCGTGCTAAGGTCACGGTTGTCCCGCGCGACGTTCTTGCCAATCTTCTCCAGCCAGAAATCCGTACGCGTCGCGGGAACCTTAAACAGGTAGCAGTCGTGGTGATGCCAGAAACAGCCGTGGGTAAAGATGATGCATTGATACGCATCGATAACGAAATCCGGACGGCCCGCAAGCGCGGCATCCTGCACGCGGAAATCAAACCCCGCCTCGGTCAGCAGCCCGGCTAGCCGCTTTTCAATGGCGGTATCACGCGTGCCGATGGCACGCATGTTTTTACTGCGCGTCGCCTTATCGTGAACATCCGTCATTGACGGCCTCACTCTCACGTAACGCCACGGCCTGTCTGATGCGGGAGGCCAGCAGTTTTGCCACCGCCGCAAACGCGGGAACGACCACCGAGTTACCAAACTGCCGATAAGCCTGGGTGTCCGACACCGGAATACGGAAGGTGTAACCCTGCGGGGTCTCAAACCCCATCAGCCGAGCGCATTCACGCGGCGTTAAGCGGCGCGGACGGTGACGCTGGTTATCGGGATCGTCAAAATCTTTCTCCCCCAGCGCTTTATCCCAGCCCCGGTCGATCAGGATCTCTGCGCCATCTTTATAGTAGCGAGCGGACAACGTGCGCGTCACACAGTGCGGATCGTTCGGATTAACCATCCCGAAGCCAAAACCGTTGCCTTTGGCCTGGTGTTTTTTCGCATAGCGGTAAAGGTATTTCCACAGCACCGGGGTGAGGATAAATTTCGCGTCGACAACAGGCTCCAGCAGGTCGGCCACGGTTGGGCGACGCGCAGGATATAAAGAGGGAATATCCCGCAGGGTAAAATCCCCCTTCAGGTTGAGGTCGCGGCGAAAACCAACCAGCACAATGCGTTCGCGGTGCTGCGGCAGGAAATGCTTACCGTCGATGATTTTCGGGTCATCCGCGCCCATATGCTGAGCGTCCGCTACGTCATACCCCAGCTCATCGAGCGTTTGCATGATAATGCGGAAGGTCTTTCCGCCGTCATGGCTCTTGAGATTCTTGACGTTCTCCAGCACGAAAATCGCCGGACGACGGGCATCGATAATGCGGACAACATCAAAGAACAGCGTGCCTTGCGTATCGCAGGCAAAACCGTGGGCGCGTCCGAGGGCATTCTTTTTCGACACGCCGGCCAGCGAGAAAGGCTGGCACGGGAAGCCCGCCAGCAGGACATCATGGGCCGGAATTGACTGGCGAATGTGCTCAGCCGCCTCTTCATCACTCACGCCGATTTTGTGGCTCAGCGTAACATCACGGATATCGGCGTTGAAACGGTGTTCATGGGGATCGCAGTACCAGTTGGCTTTGTAGGTACGGACCGCATGTTTGTTCCACTCGCTGGTAAACACACACTGCCCGCCAATGGCCTCAAACCCGTGTCGAATGCCGCCAATGCCGGCAAACAGATCGATAAAACGGAAGGCATAGTTCGGGTGCGCGGCTGAAGGACGCGGAAGCAGGTTTTGCAGATAACGAAACTCGCCCTCACTCAGACGCTGCCCTGCCCGCTCGCTGGTCAGCAGTCTCTTCAGGATTGCCGGGCTCCAGTGGCTCTCACCGTGCGCCACCAGCTGATTCGCCAGCGTTTTAGCATCATAGATATCCAGCAGCTGGCGCAATAAAGCCTGCACCGTTGCCGTTGATTTCTCAGCCTGCTCTGGCGCGGGCTCACTCACTGATCGATTTTCCTGCATTCTTTTAACCGGAGAATAAAGACTGGAAACAGATTACCACAGTTCACTCGCTCAAACTGCGACGGAAGCGGCTCAGCACCTGGGTATCCAGCCCCAGGCAGTCGCCCTGTAATTCGGCACTTAATTTCGCCATAAACTGGATGAGAAAATCGGCGTTGTGTTGCGCAAGTTCGCGCCCCACGTCTGTGTGCATTGTATCAGGCAAGCGCAGCAGCTTGGTCTGAAAATGGTCGAGGGCAAAGGCGCGGTCATTAAGGGTGCGCGCGTCGGCAAACGGGTCTTCAGCGTTAAAGAGCGCCACGCCCAGCGCCCCCGATACCGCAAAGACGCGCGCAAGACCAATAGCACCAAGCGCTTCCAGCCGGTCAGCATCCTGAACAATTTTGGCTTCAAGACTGTGCGGCGCGATACCGGCGCTAAAACTGTGCGCTTCAATGGCATGCTCCACGGCCGCATAGCGTTCAGAGGAGAAATCCGGAAAATCGCGACGCAGAATGTCGAGCGTCTTGCTGGCCGCCAGACGTGATGACTGGCTGCGTTGGGGATGGTTTTTCGGCAGGCTGACAATGTCATGGAAATAACAGGCGGTCAGTACCACCAGTGAATCGACCGCCTGGTTCGCCATGATTTTTTGCGCCGTCATCCAGACACGACGAAAGTGCGAAATATCATGCGCGGCGTCGTGGGTCGCCTGGTTTTCATCGAGCCAACGCTCAAAGCGAGACTGCCACTGTGTAAGTTCCATCATCACGTCCTGTTGTTAAAACGGCTACAATAGCAACTTTCCCCGCCGCTATCACGGCTTGTCCTGACAGGGACGCGTGTACCCTGCATTCCCGAGGAAATATATTTAATATCAATTGGAGATATTAAATAATACTGCCGCTAAATACTTAATGATAATTTATTTCTATACATCCTAAACTTTAATTCACCAGAAAAATAAAGCGACAGATAGAAATGTTTTGCAATATTTCTACGATTTTAATTACATTTATTTTTGAACCAAAACGACATTGCGTAGAATAGTATCAATTCTGTAATGACAGAGAGTGATTACATATATTCATATTAATTATCTTTAAAGGGAATATATAATGAAAAGAAAAGTTCTGGCAATTCTCGTACCCGCGTTATTAATGGCTGGCGCAGCACATGCAGCTGAAATGTATAACAAAAATGGCAATAAAGTTGATCTGTACGGTAAGATCGATGCGCGTCATACCTTCTCTGATCATCCTGGGGATGATGGCGATGAAACCTATGTACAAATTGGTTTCAAAGGCGAAACACAAATCACTAACGATGTTATTGGTTATGGCCAGTGGGAATATAAAACCTACGCCAATAATACCGAAGACGCCGGTGATACTTCTTTTAACCGTCTGGCGTACGCTGGCCTGAAATATGGCGAATACGGTTCATTCGATTACGGTCGTAATTACGGCGTCGTGTATGATGTTGAAGCCTGGACCGATATGCTGCCCGTATTTGGGGGCGATTCTTATACCTGGACCGACAACTTCATGGTCGGCCGTGCAAACGGTGTGGCGACCTACCGTAATGCCGATTTCTTCGGCCTGGTTGAGGGTCTGAACTTTGCGCTGCAGTATCAGGGGGCAAACGAAGGTCAGGACGCAACAGAAGATCAGGAAGGGACCAAGAACGGTCATAACGACGTGCGTTTCCAGAACGGTGACGGCTTCGGTATGTCCACTAGCTATGATTTCTCCGGCGATCTGTCTGGCCTGACCTTAGGCGCGGCCTACTCCTCTTCTGACCGTACCAATGAGCAGGAAGCGAAGGGTATACAAGACAGCGCACGTTTCGCCGGCGGTAAGACTGCGGAAGTGTGGACCGTTGGCGCGAAATATGATGCCAACAGCGTTTATCTGGCGATGATGTATGCGCAAACCCGTAATATGACGCCATATGGCGATACCGGGATTGCGGATGAGACGCAGAACTTTGAAGCCGTGGCGCAATACCAGTTCGACTTCGGCCTGCGTCCGTCCCTGGCATGGGTTTACTCCAAAGGCAAGGACATGACTTATCCTGGCAATGCGGGTAACCCACAGGGCCAGCATGGCGACATGGATCTGGTTAACTATATCGACGTCGGTATGACCTACAGCTTTAACAAAAACTTCTCCACCTATGTTGATTACAAAATCAACATGCTGGACAACGACGAAAGCTTCTACGAAGCAAACGGCATCTCTACAGATGACATCGTTGGCGTAGGTATGACGTACCAGTTCTAACTTCCCACTATGATAAAAGCCCGCATCGCGGGCTTTTTTTTATTCAACAGAGAAATGTTATGGAGCTTCCTGCAGTGCCAGACGAATAAAACCGTTATTCTGCGCCAGCAGTTCATGCGCCTTCCAGGCATCCAGCCCTGTCAGCACCATCAGCACCGCTGTTTTACAGTTATGGTTGCAGCTCTCCAGCGCGGCTTTCGCCGCTGACCGGGTGCATCCCCCCGCTTCCATGACGATGGCAATTTGCCGTTCAGACCATTTGGTGTTGCTGGCGTCCAGATCCACGCGCAGGTTGCTGAACACGCGTCCGGTTCGAACCGCCAGGCCGGTGGTTATCATGGTCAGGATCATTTTTTGTGCGATCCCGGCTTTGGTATTGATATAACCCGCGATCGCGTCCGCGCCAAGCTCCGGGGCAATCACCATGCTCGCCAGCTGCGCGGCTTCACTTTGCGCGTCATCCGTAATAGCCGCGACCGGGGAACCCAACGACCACGCATGGCGCATCGCGCCCCAGACCCACGGTGTTTTGCCGCTGACGGTGACCGCCAGCATCATATCCTGTTCACCAAATTTGATGGCCTGCAGGTCAGCGACACCGCGCTCGTAGCTGCCCGCCTCCTCTCCCGCCGTTATGGCGATCACAGGCGTTTTTCCCGGGGCATACTCATCGGCTGCCTGCTGCGCGACACGGCCTGACGGACCGGCGCCAACAATGACCAGACGACCACCGTGACTCAGGGTCGCAGCGGCGTTATCCACCACGCGGGCGATCGTTGTTAAACATGGGGTTATTGCAGCGGAGATGAGGGCATCATCCTGGTGAATGACTTTCAGCATGTCCAGCGTGGACAATCTATCGATATTCATCGTGCTGGCGTGCCGTCTTTCCTTGACCGAACCGGTAAGCGTAATGCTCATAAACAACCTCCTTATTATGAGTACCCCTACACTATAAAGTGTTTTAGACCGGTGACCTGCGAGGAGGGTCACGAAAAGAGGACCGAATCCATGCCTTTACATGGCTTTAAGAAACGCGCGTCATCGGCGATAATTACCCCTTTCTTAATCATCGCGGAGTTTTGATGAGCGATTTGCAGCCCTTCCCCCTGACGCGCAAGCGCCCCATGAAACTGAACACCCTGGTCACGTTAATGGTGTGCGCGATTATCGGTTCTGTGCTGCTGTTGGTATTTGCGCTCTATTCCGTCCAAATCACCCGCGCCACCCGCGATGATGTTAAGGATACGGCCCTTGGGATCGCGCGAACGCTGGCCGACAGTCCCGAAATTCAACGCGGTCTGATGCAGGCTCCCCAGGCGGATATTATTCAGCCCATCGCCCAGGCGGTCACCAGGCGCAACGACCTGCTCTTCACCGTGGTCACCGACATGCGCGGTATTCGTTACTCGCACCCGAACGAAGCCCTGCTAGGTCTGCACTTTATCGGCGATGACCTGACGCCCGCGCTGGAAGGAAAGGAACATGTCGCCGTTAACCGGGGTGCCCTCGCGGAAGCGCTTCGCGTCTTCACTCCCGTCTTTGATAGCCAGCAAGAGCAGATCGGCGTGGTGGTGGTCGGTATCTCCCTTAAAAAAGTGGAAGATCAGATTGCCCGTGGGCGGCTTAACGCCATCTGGACCATATTATTCAGTATATTGATGAGCTCGCTGGCCATCTGGGGCCTGGTTCGCGTGCTCAAACGTATCCTGTTCGGCCTTGAGCCGTATGAGATCTCGGCGCTGTTCGAACAGCGGCAGGCGATGCTGCAGTCGCTTCGCGAAGGGGTACTGGCCGTGGATATTCAGGGCCGGGTGACGATGATTAACCACACTGCCAGAGAAATATTGCTTCTGCCTTCCGGCAAACAGACCGAAAATGCCAGTGCTCCCCTGCTGGCAAGCCTGCGGGAAGTCTCGAAGAGCGGCATTGCACGCAAGGATCAGGAGATCAGCTGCAACGGGCGACTCTTGCTGTGCAACATGGTACCTGTTAAAAGCCAGGAGCGGGTTATTGGTGCCATCACCACTTTTCGCGATAAAACGGAAATCAGCCAGCTGATGCAGCGTATTGATGGCATGGTCAATTATGTCGATGCCCTGCGCTCCCATACGCACGAGTTTATGAACAAACTGCACGTGATCCTCGGGCTGCTGCATATGAAGCGCTACGACAAACTTGAAGAGTACATCATCCAGACGGCGCATAATTATCAGACCGATATTGGTACCATTCAGAGCAAAGTTAAATCTCCGGTGATAGCCGGGTTCCTGCTGGGTAAAATCAACCGGGCTAAGGAAGCTGGGATCGCCCTGACGCTGGCCGATGAGTGCCAGATACCGGATACCGCCAACGAAGAGCAGGTTGCGGTGCTGATTACCGTGCTGGGTAACCTCATTGAAAACGCGCTCGACGCGATGGAAGGACAGCAGGAAGGCGAAATTGGCCTGCTGCTACATTATCAGAATGGCTGGCTCAGTTGCGAAGTCAGCGACGATGGCCCCGGTATTGATCCGGCTCAGCTCGAGGCTGTTTTTACAAAGGGCTTCTCAACCAAAGGCGAAAATCGCGGCGTTGGGCTGTTCCTTGCTCGTCAGCAGATCCAGAACCTGGGCGGAGACATTACCGTCGAGTCTGAGCCTGGTGTATTTACCCAATTTTTTGTTCACATCCCTTGGGATAGCGAGAGGAATATCGCGTGATAAATGTGTTAATTGTCGATGATGACGCCATGGTGGCCGACCTCAACCGTCTGTATGTCAACCGTGTTGAAGGCTTTAGCTGCTGCGGCGTCGCCTCCACGCTCAACCAGGCCAGGGCCATCATTAACGACCCCAGCCAGCCTGTCGATCTGGTGCTGCTGGATGTCTATATGCAGCAGGATAACGGGCTGGATCTCCTTCCCGTCATCCGTGCCTCAGGCCGGCCGATTGATGTCATTATGATCTCCTCCGCCGCCGATGCCGCCACCATCCAGACCTCCATCCATTACGGTGTGGTGGATTATCTGATTAAACCGTTCCAGTTCCCGCGTTTTGAAGAGGCGCTGAACGGCTGGAAGGCAAAGCACAGCCTGATGGGATCGCATCAGTACTATGAGCAGGCCGACGTCGACAGATTGATCCACGGCGGTGCGCCGGAACTGGCGGACAGTAAAAAACTGCCGAAAGGGTTAACGCCGCAAACGCTGCGTACGATTTGTCAGTGGATTGACGCGCACCCGGAGACGGAGTTTTCCACCGATGATCTGGCAAACGCGGTTAATATCTCGCGCGTGTCCTGTCGCAAATACCTGATCTGGCTGGCGCAAATCAACATCCTGTTCACCAGCATTCATTACGGTGCCACCGGCCGGCCAGTGTATCGCTATCGCCTGCAGCCCGAACAGACGGCACTGCTCAAGCAGTACTGTCAGTAACGCGGTAGCTGTTATCCAGCAAGGTAAAGCGGAAGTGGTGCGCTGAAGAGAGCACCACTTCTTTTGTTTTGGTCACGAAGATTGCTTCAATGTCGGGTCGTGCGCGCAGCGCTGAACAGCCTTTACTGACGCCCATGCCGTACATCAGCGTGGTCCAGATATCACCGTCAATGGAGTTTTTCGAAATGATGGTGACGCTGTCCAGTTCGTTATCCAGCGGATAGCCGGTACGCGGGTCAAGTATGTGGTGATAACGCCTGCCGTTCTGCTCAAAAAAGCGTTCGTAGGTACCCGATGTCACCACCGACATGTTCTCTACGGTCATCGTACCGAGCAGCGCCTCCCCGGCGAACGGTTTTTTGAGCCCCACGCTCCAGCCCCCTTCCGGTGAACCCAGCGTCTGGATATTACCGCCAAGATTAATAAGCCCCAGTTGAGCGCCCTCTTTACGCAGGTAATCGCGCACTCTGTCGGCGATATAGCCTTTGGCGATGGCCCCCAGATCAATCTCCATGCCCGCCCGGGTCAGGAACACGCTGCTGCTGGCCTCATCAAGGACCACATCCTCAGGATGGGTAATGGCGAGCAACGACGCGATTTCATCGGCAGGCGGAACGCTATCTCCCCGAAAACCGATTTTCCAGCGTTTCACCAGCGGGCCGATGGCCAGGTTAAATGCGCTCTCCTTGAGCTGGCTTGCCGCTTTCGCACAGCGGATAAGCTCAAAAACCGGGCGACTGACGGTGACAGGATGCTGGCCGGCAGCATGGTTGATATCCATCACCTGCGAGCTGGCACGGTTGACGGTCAGCAGGTCTTCATACTGTTTAATCAGTCTAAAAACGCGAGAAGCGAGGGCTTCATCATGAGAGAAAAGCTTCAGGAGAATGGGCGATCCCATCAGAACGGCGGAGTAACTGTAGACGCGGTGGTCAGAAGACATGGTGCAAGCTCCCTGGTTGAAATGCCGGATACACGGCGCGTATCCGGCATACCCTTACGGCTGACTTACGCCCTTTTCGCGCGCATCGCCGCCTGATGTCCGGCAAGCGTACCAAAAATAATGATATCTGCCACCGCGTTACCCCCGATGCGGTTACCACCGTGGATGCCACCGACCACTTCACCGGCCGCAAATGCCCCTGGCAGCACGTTGTGGTTGCTGTCCAGTACGCAGGTTTCGGTGTTAATGGTCACACCGCCCATGGTGTGGTGCACACCCGGCGCAATCTGAATGGCATAGAATGGCCCTTCGTTGATTGGCGCACGCAGCGCGGTCGTACGGCCAAAATCGTCATCGTGCTGTTTTTCAACAAAGCCGTTGTAACGCTCCAGGGTCGCCAGGAAAGCGTGGTAATCCATACCCAGGGCTTCAGCCAGCGCTTTAGGTGAGCTGGCGCTGGTGACAAACCCTTTGGCGATGTACTCATCTGCCGCTTTGTTTTTGGCGCGGACATGCTCATCAAAGACGATGTAAGCGTATTTCTCCGGCAGGGCGATAATTTGTGCAGAGACTTTATCGCGGGTTTCCATCTCGTTGAAGAAACGGTTCCCCTGCTGGTTCACCAGAATCGCCCCGCCACCGCGGATGGATTCGGAAATCAGGTACGAGGTTTTCTGCTCAACGGTTGGGTGGATCTGGATTTCCCCCATATCGACCGTACCGGCGCCAATACGCTCCAGCAGCGCGATACCGCCCCCTGTCGCCCCTTTGTGGTTGGTGGTCACGAAACCTTCCAGGTCAGGACGGTACTTAACCACCATCTGGCTATTGGCGCTGAAACCACCGGTAGCCACAATGACGCTTTTGGTTGCTACGGTAAGGGTTTCGTTTTCTTCCGTGGTCAGACGTACGCCGGTGACTTCGCCGTTCTCGAAGAGAATGTCGCTGACCGACGTATCGAGCATGACCTCGATGTTGCGTTTGTTGACGTTACGCACCAGGCCGCTAATCAGATAGCCGCCCACCGCAGAACCGTCTTTTGGGCGGTGAGTACGGTCGATGCTCATCCCGCCGGTGGTGGTGATGTCGTTGAGCATAATGCCGCGGGTCGCCAGCCACTCGATCGCCTGTGGGGCATTTTCCACAAAGCGGCGCAACAGTGCCGGGTTGTTCTTGTTTTTACCGCCTTTCAGGCTTTCCTGATAAAACAGCTCTTTGCTGTCCTGAATTCCTTTCACCCGCTGGAAGCGTGTTTCCGCGGCGTTCATCCCCGCAGACGCTTTAATGGTGTTACCGCCGATGGAGGGCATTTTCTCAACAATCAGCACGCTTGCGCCTTCGTCATGCGCCTGGATTGCTGCGGCCAGACCCGCGCCACCGCTACCGACCACCACAACGTCAACGCTTCGGGTCTCGTTCGGGTCGACACCCTCTTCGGCTGCCAGCGCTTTGCTGGATTTCAGCATGGCTTTGGACACCGCTTTTTTGACCGCTTCACTCTGGCTGGTTGCACCGGTAATGGCATCCACGTGCGGGGTGTTTGCATCCAGAATACGGGTGCGGATCTCTTCGAAGCTGGTGACAAACTCAACGTCCTGGGTCGGGCCAGAAGCCAGTTCAATGTCGGCGATGCAGTCGGTCTCCAGGCTGACGTTAATCACCAGTTCATTGCTATCGTCCCGAACATTTTCAATAAACATGCCCGGTTTAAATTTCGATTCACCCATGCTCATATCGCGGATCATCGCCTCCACCAGCGAGAAACGCCACAGCGGCTCAGGGATGCTTAGCGCTTCGCGTCGGGTGCTGTCCATAAACAGTTCCAGCGTTTCTCCCGCCGCGATGCGGTCTGTCCAGTCCGGATAGGCGATGGTGGCGCGGCCTACGGCGATAAGATCGTAGCCATGTTCCAGCGCCTCGTTCGCATCCGCGGCATTGACCACGCCACCGACGCCCATGACCGGCACCTGCGCCAGCGTGTCAGAACGCATTGCGCGGTATTTTTCGATAAGCGGGGTCGGATCCTGCGTGTCGACAATAGAAGGACGCAGGGTTGCGCCAACGGAGAAGTGCAGATAATCCACACCGCGCGCGGCCAGCTTTTCCAGCAGGTACATGGTGTCTTCAAAGCGGATGCCCGGCTCTTCCAGCTCTTCAGGGGAGAAGCGATAGCCGATGATAAAGGCGTCATCGGCGTACTGGCGCACCATTTTATGGGTGATGTCGAGCACGGCCAGCGGGAATTTCGCGCGGTTATCGCGGCTGCCACCCCACTCGTCGTCACGCTGGTTAGAGTTTGGAGAGTAGAACTGCTGAATCAAATAGGTGTTGGCCCCATGGATTTCAACGCCATCGAAACCCGCCTGAATCGCACGGCGTACTGCTTCACCGAACTTACCAATCATCCCTTCGACTTCTTCCCCCGTCAGGGCAACCGGCGTGGCGGCGCCGTCACGTGGCGCGGCAACGGCACTTGGCCCCACCGGCGTGCGGCCACCGATCAGTTTCGGATCAACCATGCGGCCGCCGTGGTAGATCTGCAGCAGCGCTTTAGATCCTTTGGACTTAATCGCCTCAGCGATCTTCGCCAGCCCGGCGATTTTCTCGTCGTTATCAATGCCAATCGCACCCGGGAAGGCGAGACCGAGATCGTCAACAAAGCAGCACTCAACAATAATGGTACCAATACTGCCTGAGCGGGCGCGATAGTACTCAACCAGCTCGCTGGTCACCGTACCGTCGTAATAACCGGTACAGGTCGTCATAGGGGCCATTAACAAACGGTTTTTCAGTTCGGTACCATTCGGTAATGTGAAGGGGCTTAGAATACGTTCGTTAGTGCTCATAATAGAAACTCCAAACTTTAAAATTAAGAATTCGTTATCGGGCTCAGTTTTATTTCGATTTTTTATTCCGATGTCATAATACTAATATAATGATTTTTTTAGTTTCTAAAGCTATTACGTTAGTTAAAAAACTATTTAATCCCTTCAATAACATTAATAACACATTGGTGTTAGCAATATTAATTACTCTATTCACAATCCTTTAAACACTGTTAACGTATCAATGACCTTTTCACGATCCCAAGAGACAAAAACAAACCATTAAAAACATAGAGTTATATGAAAATGGTTATTTGAAATGTTAACAATATTGAGTAAAATCCATATCAAAATAAATAATACCCACATACGCCAGAGTGGTTATTATCAACTGAACAAAAACACCACCGCAACTCTATTTTTTTGATCGCGATCAAGCATCAAGACAGTCAAAGGCGCAATATATAAATATCATCAATTTTTAATTTAGCGCATCAAAAATGCGTTAAATCGCTATTACTGAAATAGCAAATGCGCACCTTTAGTAACTAACGAAAATAAAAACAAACTAAAGAAAGCAAATGAACATTTCAGCGCATAACCGAATTCCTGACAACTTAAGACGCGAAACTATGAATACAAAAACTGCTGTAACGCCCCCTGTGGCGAGTCACGCATCCAACGGAAAGGCAAAACGTCTGCTAATGATGGCATTGCCCATTGTCGTTGCCGTGCTGTTACTGTTTGTTCCGGTCCCGGAAGGGCTTCCTCCTTACGCGTGGCACTATTTCGCTATCTTTGTCGGCGTGATTGTCGGTTTGATCTTCGAACCGCTGCCAGGCGCGGTCATTGGCCTGACCGGCGTCGTGGCGATTGCGCTCTGCAGCCAGTGGGTGTTGTTCAGCCCGGAACAGCTGGCTGACCCGAAATTCAAACTGGCGGGTGCCTCCTTTAAATGGGCCGTGAGCGGTTTTGGTAACTCTACCGTATGGCTGATTTTCGGTGCCTTCATGTTTGCCGCAGGCTATGACAAAACCCGCTTCGGCCGCCGTCTGGCGCTGATTCTGGTGAAATATCTGGGTCGTCGCAGCCTGACGCTCGGTTACGCTATCACCTTCGCGGACCTACTGCTGGCACCGTTTACACCTTCCAACACCGCGCGTAGCGGCGGGACCATCTATCCGATTATCGCTAACCTGCCGCCGCTGTATGGTTCTAAACCAAACGATCCAAGCGCGCGCAAAATTGGTTCTTACCTGATGTGGGTGGCGATCACCGCGGCCTGTATTACCAGCTCAATGTTCCTGTCTGCCCTCGCGCCGAACCTGCTGGCGCTGGCGCTGGTGAAAAGCACCGTGGGGATCGACATCTCCTGGGGCACCTGGTTTATCGCATTCCTGCCGCTGGGCGTGCTGCTGATTCTGACCATGCCGCTGCTGGCCTACTGGTTCTACCCGCCTGAAGTTAAAGTGAACAACGAAGTGCCACTGTGGGCGACCCGTGAACTGGAAAAACTGGGCAAACTGTCCCGTAACGAAATCCTGCTGCTGATTTTCGTCTGCTGCGCGCTGCTGATGTGGATCTTCGCCGCCGCGTGGATTGAACCGGCGATGGCTGCACTGTTAATCGTGGGTCTGATGCTGTGGACCGGGGTGCTGGAGTGGAACGATATCACCGGGAATAAAGCCGCCTGGAACACCTTCGTCTGGTTCGCCACCCTGGTTGCGCTGGCGGATGGCCTCTCCTCCACGGGCTTCATTAGCTGGCTGGGTAAAGAAGGCGGTCTGCTGATGAGCGGTATCTCGCCGGGTGTTGCCACCATCGTACTGCTGCTGGCGTTCTACCTGCTGCACTACCTGTTTGCCAGCACCACCGCACACACCACGGCGCTGCTGCCAGCGATGCTGACCATCGCCTCTACCATTCCTGGCATGAATATGGAGGTGTTCGTCCTGCTGATGGTGACCTCCCTGGGTGTCATGGGGATTATCACCCCTTACGGTACCGGCCCTAGCCCTATCTACTACGGTAGCGGCTACCTGCCAACCAAAGACTACTGGCGCCTCGGCACCATCTTTGGTGCCATCTTCCTGGCGGCCCTGCTGCTGATTGGTTATCCGTGGATGTCCATGATGTTCTGATCCCTGACCGCCGGGCTACCTCTCCGGCGGTTTTATTTTTTTGGAGCAATACGCTATGTCAAACAAACCGTTTTACTACCAGAACCCCTTCCCTCTCGCACACGACGATACCGAATACTATCTGCTGACCAAAGAACACGTCTCTGTTGCCGAATTTGAGGGTCAGGAGATCCTGAAAGTGGAACCCGAAGCGCTGACGCTGCTGGCACAGCAGGCTTTCCACGACGCCGCCTTTATGCTGCGCCCTTCGCATCAGAAACAGGTTGCCGCTATTCTTAACGACCCACAAGCCAGCGAAAATGATAAATACGTTGCCCTGCAGTTCCTGCGCAACTCTGAAATTGCGGCCAAAGGCGTGCTGCCCACCTGCCAGGATACCGGCACGGCGATCATCATGGGTAAAAAAGGCCAGCGCGTCTGGACCGGTGGCGGTGACGAAGCCGCGCTGAGTCAGGGTGTCTATAACACCTACATCGAAGATAACCTGCGTTATTCCCAGAATGCCGCGCTGGATATGTATAAAGAGGTCAATACCGGCACTAACCTGCCTGCGCAGATCGATCTCTACAGCGTCGACGGGGACGAGTATAAATTCCTGTGCATGGCAAAAGGCGGCGGTTCCGCGAATAAAACCTATCTCTATCAGGAAACCAAAGCGCTGATTACCCCGGCGAAGCTGAAAAACTACCTGGTTGAGAAAATGCGTACCCTGGGTACCGCGGCCTGCCCGCCTTACCATATTGCCTTCGTGATTGGAGGAACCTCGGCTGAAGCGACGCTGAAAACCGTTAAGCTCGCCTCAACGCGCTATTACGACGCGCTGCCCACCGAAGGTAACGAACACGGTCAGGCGTTCCGTGATGTTCAGCTCGAACAGGAACTGCTTCAGGAAGCACAGAACCTCGGCCTGGGCGCACAGTTTGGCGGGAAATACTTCGCCCATGATATTCGCGTGATCCGTCTGCCGCGCCACGGCGCCTCCTGCCCCATTGGTATGGGCGTCTCCTGCTCCGCTGACCGCAACATCAAAGCCAAAATCAACCGCGACGGTATCTGGATTGAAAAACTGGAGCACAATCCGGGCCAGTATATTCCTGAATCCCTGCGTCAACAGGGCGAAGGCGACGTGGTCAGCATCAATCTGAATAAGCCGATGAAGGAGATCCTGGCCCAGCTTTCTGCTCATCCGGTCTCTACCCGCCTGTCACTGAACGGCACCATCATCGTGGCGCGCGACATTGCCCACGCGAAGCTGAAAGAGCTGCTCGACAACGGTGAAGAACTGCCGCAGTACGTCAAAGACCATCCAATCTACTACGCAGGCCCGGCCAAGACTCCGGAAGGCTATGCATCAGGCTCTCTCGGCCCAACCACGGCTGGACGGATGGATTCGTACGTCGACCTGCTGCAGTCTCACGGTGCGAGCATGATCATGCTGGCGAAAGGCAACCGTAGCCAGCAGGTGACCGATGCCTGTCATAAGCACGGCGGTTTCTACCTCGGCAGCATCGGCGGCCCGGCGGCGGTACTGGCACAAAACAGCATCAAGCGTCTGGAGTGCGTGGCCTATCCTGAGCTGGGTATGGAAGCCATCTGGAAAATCGAAGTGGAAAACTTCCCGGCGTTTATCCTGGTGGATGACAAAGGTAACGACTTCTTCCAGCAGATCCAGAATCAGCAGTGCAATGGGTGTTCACAGCGCTGAGTTTTTCCACAACGCCGGTAACAGCGACAGCGTTTCAGCGATCCTCTCTCGCTTGTCGCTTCCCGGCTTCCAGATGGTCACCATCGTCTGACTTATCCCCTGGCTGCCCACTTCGGTGTGCAGCCTTTTTACCTTTTTCCACCCGGTCGGCTGGAAATGCGTCGGTAAAAATCCCCAGCCGCATCCCTGCTCCAGCAGGCCCCGCAACATCTCCAGCTCATTGGTGAAAAGGGTGTGCCCCGAAATCTGCAGACGACGTGCCACCGGCTCATCCGAGGCGGCGTGCATAATCACCTGCGGCACCAGCGACAACTCAAGCAGCGACAGCGGCTGCGTGGCTTCGGCGAACAGCGTGTTGCAGGCGTAGAAATCCATATCGATCGCCCCGAGCGCCCGCCACTCCATTTCATTACCCACACTGCGATTACGTGCCTGGCAAATACCCAGATCCGCCTGCCCGCTGGCCAGCATCGCTTCCGCCTCATCCCGGGAGGCGCTGACCAGGCTCAGACGTAAATGTCGCTTCGCCATCTCGCCAATCAGCGCCTGCAAAAATGGCCTCGAGGTAAAGGGATCGTAAACCAGCGTGATGTCCTGCGTAGCACGCTCCGGTACCGCGCTGGCAAATGCCTCAAAGGCTTTCACCTGGCGCATCAGCAGGTGCGCCTGCCGCTGCAGTTGCTCGCCCTCAGGGGTCAGACGCAGCGTGCGTCCTTCACGCACAAACAGCCTGTACCCTAATCCATCTTCGAGAAAATCAATCAGGTCGCGCAGCGTCGTACGATCTTTCCCGAGCTTCATCGCCGCTTTTGCCAGGCCACCGTATTCCACCACGGCGGTAAACGCTTCCAGTTGGGCAAAGGAATAAATTACCGTCGTCACGCCTCTCTCCATTCAGTTTTCGGGGGGAATTTCCCCCATTACGCGTTTTTTATTATAAGTCGCGGGTTCTTAAACTGAAGGCGTTCCTAATCACAGCGAGAAAAATGATGAATTATCCTTCACTGAACCGCACGCTGCTGGCGGGCGTTGTAATTAGCCTGTGCAGCGGTCTGTTTGCGCCTGTCGCACTGGCTGCCTGCGACGGTACTGACCTGAACACCTGCCCTGCTCCGTTCGACAAACAGCTTCCTGACACGCACAAGATGCTCACCTGGAGCCAGGCGGATCGCGTGGTCGGCTTTCGAAATGACTACCGCAACTACGCGGGAGATGTGTTCCATCACGGCAACGCCACGCCGCTGCCCAGCGCAGAGAAACCGCTCACTGACGCCCGCTATCAGGTCAACGGCAAGACCTATAACCTGCAGGACTACCTGAAACGTCAGAACGTGAGCGGCATGCTGGTACTGAAAGACGGCAAAATCGCGTGGAAATATCTCGGCGAAGGCAATACGGATACGACGCTCTGGACCTCCCGTTCGGTCGGGAAATCCGTGGTCTCAACGCTGGTTGGCGTGGCTCTCAAAGAGGGAAAAATTCGCTCACTCGACGACCTGGTCACGCAATACGAGCCAGACCTGAAAGGCACCGCCTGGGACGGTGTGACGTTAAAACAGCTGATCACCCACACCTCCGGCGTGGCATGGAACGAAGACTACACCAATCCCGCCTCCGATTTCGCGCAGCTCACCGAGTGCGAAGCGAAACCAGGCACCTATGACTGCGTGCGTAAGCTGGTGTCCGGGCTGAAACGCGAACACCCGGCAGGCCAGCACTGGTCTTACTCCTCCGGTGGCGCCTGGCTGTTGGGTGACGTGCTTGAGCGTGCAACGGGCATGACCCTGGCCGCCTATCTTGAGAAGAGCATCTGGCAGCCGTACGGCATGGCGAGCGACGGTGTATGGCATGCCTACCGTAAAGGTCAGCATGATGTCGGCGCGCATGGCTTTAACGCCACGCTGGAAGACTGGGGACGCTTCGGGGAATTTATCCTGCATAACGGCACACTACCGAACGGTAAACAGATCCTGCCCGACAACTGGGTGAAAGACGCCTCACGCTGGACGCAGGCTGATGGCTCTGTCTCTGACGCACACCCGACCGGCTTGTACGGCTATCAGTGGTGGAACAACGAAGTGCCCGTCACGGCCACGAAGATGGTGCCCGCGGCAAATGAATCGCTGAAAGGCTCGCTCTGGGCGCTGGGGATCTTTGGGCAGATGATCATGGTAAACCAGGCGGAAAATCTGGTGATCGTTCAGTGGTCCACCTGGCCGCAGGCCGAACCGTCGTTTAGCGCACAGCCGCTGGAAGCCTCACTGATGTTCAGTGCGATTGCCAACGCGTTGCGGTAAGTCGCGGTAAGTGATAGTTAACAGCCAGGCATCGCCTGGCTTTTGTATTTTCTGCAAACAAGGGAGCCTCTGCGCGATGTCACAAAACGGCAATATCAGTGACTTACCCAACCTGGTGAATAAAAAATCAATTAATTGTTAAGTTGTTGTTACGACAATCACTCCCGATCGACCACGCGCTATTGATGCGTTAAATGCATCAGTCCATGTATTAATTGCGCTTATAAATTTGGGGTTCTTGATCCAGTTTTCAGAAACAGACGAGCAAAACGTCAACAATAAACTGGAGATAACCATGTTTTCCTCAACCTCACCTGCAACCGTTCGCTCGAAAGCGGGCGCGATACTTCGCGTGACGTCCGGCAACTTTCTCGAGCAATTCGACTTCTTTCTCTTCGGCTTTTATGCGACCTACATCGCGCATACCTTTTTCCCGGCGAGCAGTGAATTTGCTTCCCTGATGATGACGTTTGCCGTCTTCGGCGCAGGATTTTTAATGCGCCCCATCGGGGCAATCGTACTGGGTGCCTATATCGACAAGGTTGGGCGCAGAAAAGGACTCATCGTGACCCTGTCGATTATGGCGGCGGGTACCTTCCTGATCGTACTTATTCCGTCTTATCACAGCATAGGTCTGTGGGCACCGTTACTGGTTCTGACTGGCCGACTGTTGCAGGGTTTTTCTGCCGGAGCGGAGCTGGGTGGCGTATCGGTCTATCTGGCTGAAATTGCCACGCCCGGCCGCAAAGGTTTTTACACCAGCTGGCAGTCCGGCAGCCAGCAGGTCGCGATTATGGTTGCGGCAGCCATGGGGTTTGCGCTGAATGCGCTGATGGCAGAGAGCGCCATTCGTGAATGGGGCTGGCGTATCCCGTTCCTGGTCGGTTGTTTAATCGTACCGTTTATCTTTTTCCTGCGCCGCAAGCTGGAGGAGACAGAGGAGTTCAACGCACGCCGCCATCATCTGGAGATGCATCAGGTCTTTAAAACCCTGCTCGGTAACTGGCAGGTGGTCATTGCCGGCATGCTGATGGTGGCAATGACCACCACGGCCTTTTATCTGATCACCGTTTACGCGCCGACTTTCGGGAAAAAAGTGCTGATGCTCAGCGCTTCGGACAGCCTGCTGGTTACGCTTCTGGTGGCAATTTCCAACTTTATCTGGCTGCCGGTAGGCGGTGCGCTGTCGGACCGCTTTGGGCGTAAACCGGTGCTTATCGCCATGACGCTGCTGGCTCTGGCGACGAGCTACCCCGCACTGACGCTGCTGGCGCAGGCACCGAGCTTCTCAATGATGCTGAGCGTCCTGCTGTGGCTCTCTTTCCTCTATGGCCTGTACAACGGTGCGATGATCCCGGCGCTCACGGAGATCATGCCTTCTGAAGTTCGCGTGGCGGGGTTCTCTCTGGCCTACAGTCTGGCAACGGCGGTATTTGGGGGGTTCACGCCGGTAATGTCTACCGCGCTGATTGAATATACCGGGGATAAAGCCTCTCCCGGCTACTGGATGAGTTTCGCCGCGGTATGCGCCCTGCTGGCAACGCTCTACCTGTACCGTCGTCGTGCAGTGACGCTGCAAAATACCGTGAAATCAGAGGGGGCGGCATGAGACTGATTCCTCGACTGACCACCAGCGCGTTGATACTGACCATCCTGAGCTTCAGTGCCGCAGCGAAAGAGGTGACGGTCATGATCTCAGGCGGTTTTAAAGCCGCCCTTGAAAAGCTGGCACCGGAATATGAACGCCAGACCGGAGATAACATTGTGCTCATTCCCGGCCCGTCTATGGGAACGACTCCGCAGGCAATTCCTAACCGGCTTGCGCGCGGGGAAAAAGCCGACGTGGTAATCATGGTGGGCGATGCGCTGGCAACACTTGAAAAGGACAACCTGACTCAGCCTGGCTCGCGCACGGAACTTGCGGACTCCCCTGTCGGTATGGTGGTAAAAAAAGGCGCTGACGTCCCGGATATCAGTAACGAGGCGAAACTTCGCCATACGCTGCTTCAGGCGGAGTCCATCGCCTACTCCGACAGCGCCAGCGGCAGATACGTCAGCCAGACGCTGTTCAAAACGCTGGGGATTGAAAAAGAGGTGATGGGTAAAGCAACGAAGGTTGAGCGCATCCCCGTCGCCGAAGAAGTGGCGAAAGGGAAATACGCGGTAGGTTTCCAGCAGGTCAGCGAACTGCTGCCGATTCCGGGAGTGACGTTTATTGGCAAACTCCCGGACAACCTGCAATACATCACCCGCTTTGCTGGCGCCGTGACCCGCCACGCCGACCATCCTGGCGAAGGGAAAGCGCTGCTGGATTACCTTTCCTCGACACAGTCCAGCGCCGTGATTCGCGACACGGGGATGAGCCCCGTCACGTCCCGCGGTACTGCTCAGTAATGTGTTTTTCCAGTTCAGCCGCAATGTAAGACTGGATGCGCCCCCGGCGTCGAATCAGCCCCACAGTGCGTTTCACCTCCGGTGCCACGAGCGGGACAGACGTCAGGAGCGAGTGCTCTGACGTCGGCATCGACATGGCGGGCACGGCAGCAATGCCGATGCCCGCCTCTACCATACCGAGCATCGTGGTCACATGGCGCGTTTCGCAAACGCTGGGACGCGCAGGCACGATATCCCCCAGCATCCGGTCGAGCAGGTTACGGTTGCCTGACGTTTTGTCGAGGATGATATAGTCCTGCTGATAAAACGCCTGCCACGTCAGGTGAGTCTTTTTTGCCAGCGGGTGATCGCGCCTGCACGCGGCGACATAGCGATCTTCCACAAGGGGGAAAAACTCGATTTCAGAGGGCAAACTCCCGGCGAAACAGATCCCGAAATCCGCCTGGCTACGGGCAACCGCGTCAATGACATTCCCCGCGCTACTGTCGATGAGCTTAATCCGGACACGCGGATAACGGGACTGAAAGCGACGAATGACATCCGGCATAAAGTAATAGGCCGCAGACGGTACCGTAGCGACGGTAATCAGCCCGGTCCGCTCTTCACTCACTTTATCAATATCAGCCAGCATGGACTCAACGTTATCGAGCAACTGCGCTGAACGTTCAGCAAAGTTCTGCCCGTACAGTGTCAGAGCCACGTGGCGGGTGGTCCGGTCAAACAGCTTCGCTCCCAGCGCCGCCTCCAGTTTTTCAATCCTGCGGCTCAGTGCTGACGGGGACAAACAGATAGATTCAGCAGCAACCCGAAAGTTGCCGTATTCCACTAACGCTCTGAAAGCATAAAGATCGTTAAGGTCAAAATTTACGGGCATAGCGTCTGAATGTCCTGTCTGGCAATACGAACGAAAGTCAAAAATAATAGCGGCTTATTGTCCTGCCGCAACCGGTGAAGCGCCGAAATTCCTTAAGGAGTTGGTTTTCACGCTGAACTTAATGGGGTAAGTGTCATAAGATTAGGCTTCGACTGAGTTCACAAAATGAAGGTGATACCAGCAAACCGCTATCCACCGTTACGTACGAAGTGATAGTTTATCGAGGCTGGAATTGAAGCAATGACCGAATGTCTGGCATTTTAACAGAACCTTACCTTCCCCTTTTGTTCAAGTGACGAGTTTGCGAGCAAAGCGATGATTAAGTGGCCCTGGAAAACGAATGACGCTGGCCGAAATATGGCGCTGCCGTGGGATGAAGCGCTGGCGATCCCTGTTCTGGCTAATCTTCAGCCGGATGAACAATCAAAACTGGTTCAACTGGCGGATCGCTTTTTGCAGCAAAAACGTCTGGTTCCGCTGCAGGGCTTCGAGCTGGATCCCCTGAAAAACGCGCGTATCGCCCTGCTTTTCTGTCTGCCGGTACTGGAACTCGGTATTGAGTGGCTGGATGGCTTCCATGAAGTACTCATCTACCCTGCACCGTTCGTGGTGGACGATGAATGGCAGGACGATTTCGGCCTGGTGCATAACCAACGGGTGGTGCAGTCCGGGCAAAGCTGGCAGCAAGGGCCTATCATCCTGAACTGGCTTGATATTCAGGACTCCTTCGACGCATCCGGCTTTAACCTGATCATTCACGAAGTGGCGCATAAGCTGGATACCCGCAACGGCGATCGTGCCAGCGGTGTACCGCTGATCCCGCTTCGTGAGGTTGCAGGTTGGGAACACGATCTGCATGCGGCAATGGATAATATCCAGGATGAGATAGATCTGGTGGGCGAAAGTGCCGCCAGCATCGATGCCTATGCGGCAACTGATCCTGCGGAGTGCTTTGCGGTGCTGTCAGAATATTTCTTTAGCGCGCCTGAGCTTTTCGCCCCCCGTTTCCCGGCCCTCTGGCAACGGTTCTGTCAGTTTTATCAGCAAGACCCTCTGCTGCGTCTGCGGCAAAATGAGGATCCTGCCGGCAATTCATCTCACCAGTTCCATTAAGACGGGTCGACATGGGTACGATTGACCGCCCGTACCCATAGGCTCATCACCAGAAACATCAGCGCCATCACCCAGGCGGCCTGCGTTAAAAATACCTCGCCGAATAAACGCGTGACGACAGGCACCAGCAGCGCACTCAGCCCGTAGCCCAGCGTGTGGCTGGTGGCAATCACTCCCGCCCCTTTTCCGGTGGTCAGCCGTTCATTCAGCAGCAGCTGGTATCCCGGCGTCGCCATGGCGGCTCCCAGCGACGTCATGACAATTCCCACGTAGAACAACACCAGACCGGCAATACACATTAGCCCCAGTCCCGTCACCATCAGTACCGCGGCCAGGCAGAGCAATGTCACCGGGCTGAAATGCTGCGGACGGACCACCAGAAATTGCGCAGCGAGGGTTGCCAGCGCGGCCAGACTCAGCAGCAGCGCGACATGATGACTCACCTCTCGCGGGTTACCGTCCAGCAGGGGGCTGAGATGCGGTGACAGGCCAATCTGCATCAGGCTCACCAGTGCGGCCAGAAGCAACGCCAGCACAAGGTACGGCAGCATTGAAACCTGCACACGCGTCGCCTGATGCGCGACCGGCGGCAGC
The DNA here is from genome assembly GCF_002148625.1 of Enterobacter sp. J49. Classification (NCBI taxonomy): domain Bacteria; kingdom Pseudomonadati; phylum Pseudomonadota; class Gammaproteobacteria; order Enterobacterales; family Enterobacteriaceae; genus Enterobacter; species Enterobacter sp. J49. The sequence goes on along the minus strand of NZ_MWPY01000037.1, from coordinate 533,986 downwards.
GGCGGATCGGCGACCTCTCGAAGGACCAGCAGGAGAGCGATAAACGGTGCAATCGCCATCAACCAGAGGGGAGCCACCGGATTGACGCTGAGCATCATCGCCGCCAGCGGCGGCCCCAGCAGACGACCACAGCTGAGGCCGGAGCTTATGGTCGCCAGCGCGGCCATGCGTTTATCCAGACCCGCGCGCTGAATGGCCCATGTCTGAGCCGCGGGCACCAGCCCTGAGACGGTCAGGCCGTACAGCGTACGCGAGAGGATCAGGCCCGCCAGCCCCAAGACAGCACTCATCATCCCGCTTGCCATCGCCCAGACTACCAGCGCCATCACGACGAAACTTGCCAGATAGCCACTTAGCGAGGCCTGCATCACGACCTTGCAGCCGTGTCGCTCACTCTGGCGTCCCCACCACGGCGATGCGGGTAAAAAGAGCATGGAGCCGAACATTAACAGCCCCGCCCAGACGGAGAGCGATAACCCGGTCAGGGTGACCAGTTGCGGCAGCATGACCAGCAAACCGTTTTGCCCAATTCCTAACAATCCGGCGCATAACGCCAGTGGCCAGTTCGCTTTCGGGGTGAGGTTTTCCGTCAGTGTTTCAGGGTAAGTGCGCATGAGAATGTGAACATAGTGTCAATAAATGTGTGGAAATCATGAAGTTTATGAAAACAAATATTGCAAAAATAGTTGCGACTGTAAACAGAATGCATATCATAACGATAATTATTATCAATCATGGAATGAGGTACACCTATGCGTACTCTGCCCCGCTCCGCCGGTACAGACGTTGCGGCCCAGTGTTTTTTGAACGCCCTGTTGCGTGAAACGAAGGACTGGCGCTATCTCCCCGCTACCGTTGCGGATGAGCTATCGCAGATTCATATTCCGCTCTCTTCAACCCAGGCCATTCGGGTTCCGGTACGCTATTTCTCTCCGACTCAGCATCATCAGTATCACTTTCCGGCGACCCTTATCCAGCGCGACAGCGACAGCGGTGACGCCGTCACTTTCACGCAACTGATTGACTTAATTCTGGAAAAACCTTCAGTTAAAGGCTCACTCGATACCGAAACGCTGGCTCGCTTTAAGCAACGCGCCCTTGAAAGCCATGCCCACACCTGGCAGGCCATCGATTTGCGCCACAACTGGGCAAACCTGCGTGACAAACCGCTGAATTTTGCGCAAGCAGAACAGGCGCTGCTGGTGGGGCATGCGTTTCACCCGGCCCCCAAATCTCACGAGCCGTTTAACGAAAGTGAAGCGCGCCGCTATTTGCCTGATTTTGCCTCCCGCTTCCCGCTGCGCTGGTTTGCGGTTAAGCGTGAATTGATTGCCGGCGACAGCCTGGCCGTCTCTCTTCGCGAACGCCTGCTGCGCTTCGCAGCGCAGAGTGCCCCTGAGCTCCTCGGTCACTTCACCGATACCTGCTGGCTGCTGCCGATGCATCCGTGGCAGGCCGAGCATCTGCTGGGTCAGGCCTGGTGCCAGCGTCTTGTGGCTAACGGCGACCTGCAGGATTTGGGCGAAGCGGGCGCGCAGTGGCTGCCCACCAGTTCCTCGCGCTCGCTCTACAGCGAAACCAACAGCGACATGATCAAGTTTTCCCTCAGCGTGCGCCTGACCAACTCCGTGCGCACGCTGTCGGTGAAAGAGGTTAAACGCGGTATGCGCCTGGCGCGTCTGGCTAAGACAGCGCGCTGGCAGACCTTACAGGCACGCTACCCGACCCTGCGTGTTATGCAGGAAGACGGCTGGGCGGGGCTGCGTGATGAAAATGGCATCATCCAGGAAGAGAGCCTGATGGCCCTGCGCGTGAACCTGCTGTTCGAGACGCCAGAGAGCCAGACCAACGTACTGGTGAGCCTGACGCAGGCGGCCCCGGACGGAGGTGACAGTCTGCTGGTTGCGGCGGTACGTCGTCTGAGCCAGCGCCTGGATTTACCCCTCGCCGAGGCTGCGCGCTGCTGGGTGCAGGCGTATTGCGATCGCGTTTTACTTCCGCTGTTTAGCGCGGAAGCGGATTACGGCCTGGTTCTGCTGGCGCACCAGCAAAATATCCTCGTTGAGATGCAGCAGGATTTCCCCGTCGGGCTGATCTACCGCGATTGTCAGGGCAGCGCCTGGACTGAAGGGGCCGATGAATGGCTAAAAGAGGCGGGTGAACATGATGTGGAAAACCGTTTTGGCGAAAGCCAGCTGCTGCGCTACTTCCCCTACTACCTGCTGCTGAACTCAACGCTTGCCGTGACTGCCGCCCTCGCCGCCGCCGGTTTCGACAGCGAAGAGAGCCTGATGGCGCAGGTGCGTGACGCACTGGCCGAATTACGCAAAACAGCGAAACAGACCCGCTGCCTCGACTACGTGCTCGACAGCCCAACCTGGAACTGTAAAGGCAACTTTTTCTGCTACCTGCACGATCGCAACGAAAACACCATCGCCGATCCGGCAGTGATCTATTTCGACTTTAGCAACCCGTTTTACAAGGAGAAGGCGTGATGGCAAACGCGAATATCGTCCATTCTGGTTATGGCTTTCGCTGCACCGCAACGGAGAACACTCTGCCCCTGACGTTAGGTCTCGACGGCAGCGCAGTGCTTGAGCGCGTGGGTGGTATCCCGGAAGGCTGGTTAGTCGACGCGCTGGATCAGCTGTTTATCGCCGCACCGGCACTGACCGGCGTCACGCTCCCCTGGTCCGCCTGGCAGGATGAACCGCAGGCGCAGGCGCTGTTTACGCTTGCCAGCGGAGATTATCTGGCGCGCGAAACGTTCTGGCAGTTACCCCTGTGGCTGCAGGGAGAACGGCCCCAGAACCACGGCGGCATGCAGTTCGATGAAAGCCGTCAGCTTTACTTCCCGCTGCGCCCTCACCGCCCGCAAGGTGAAGTCTATCGCCGTTACGACCCGCAGATTAAACGCATCCTGAGTTTCCGCGTGGCCGATGTGGCGCAGGACGGCGAACGTTTCACCCGCTGGATGAACACCCCACGCGTTAACGCCTTCTGGGAGATGGCCGGCCCGCAGGCGGAGCAGGAAAATTACCTGCACCGTCAGCTCGACTCGACCTATTGTTATCCGCTTATCGGCTGCTTTGATGACCAGCCGTTCGGCTACTTTGAAATTTACTGGGCGGCGGAAGACCGTATTGGCCGTCACTATCGCTGGCAGCCGTTTGACCGCGGCCTGCACATGCTGGTTGGGGAAGAAAACTGGCGCGGCGCGCAGTATATCCGCAGCTGGCTGCGCGGTCTGAGCCATTATCTGTGGCTGGATGAGCCACGCACAACACGCATCGTTGCCGAGCCGCGTTTCGACAACCAGCGCCTGTTCCGCCATCTTTCGTCTGCCGGTTTCGAAACCGTGAAAGAGTTCGACTTCCCGCATAAACGCTCGCGCCTCATCATGAACCAGCGTCACCGCTTCTTCAGCGAGGTGGGACTGTGAACGTGTACTGGCAGAAAGTGAACCGCGACATGGTGGCGAAGATCCTCGCCGAACTGGAATATGAACGCACCCTGAGCGCCCGGCAGCTGGCAGACAATCGCTGGCAAATCACCATGGGCGCGGAGACCTGGCAGTTCCAAGCCACGCGCGGGATCTGGGGCTGGCTGCATATCGACCCCGCGAGCCTGACCACCGTCAGCGGTAAGGCAGTGGACGCAGAAACTGCACTGCTGCAGCTTGCTACGGTACTGGAGATGAGCGACGCGCAGACCGCGGAGCATCTGGAAGATCTCTATGCCACGCTGCGGGGTGATATTCAGCTGTTACAGGCGCGCGAAACGCTGGATGCTGATGCGCTCATTCATCTCGACCCGGACGAATTACAATGCCTGATGAGCGGCCATCCTAAGTTTATCTTTAACAAGGGACGCCGCGGCTGGGGGCTGGATGCGCTACGCCAGTATGCCCCGGAATACCGTGGCCGTTTTCGCCTGCACTGGGTCGCCGTGCAACGTGCGCACCTGGTCTGGAGCAGCGATGTTGATTGCGATATCAATACTCTGCTGGCGAGCGCCATGGATAACGCCGAGCGCGCCCGGTTTGATGCCCGCTGGCAGGCGCTGGATCTTGATGATAACTGGCTGCCCGTGCCGCTGCATCCGTGGCAGTGGCAACAAAAGATTGCTGTCCATTTCCTGGCGCAACTCGCGCGCGGCGAAATGGTTGAGCTGGGCGAGTTTGGCGACGAGTACCTGGCGCAGCAATCGTTGCGTACCCTCACCAATGCCAGCCGCCGCGCGCCGTTTGACATCAAGCTGCCGCTGACCATTTACAACACCTCCTGCTATCGCGGTATTCCGGGTAAGTACATTGCCGCTGGCCCGCTGGCCTCACGCTGGTTACAGCAGCAGTTCGCCAGCGATGCCACGCTTATTCACTGTGGCGCGCAGGTGCTTGGCGAGCCCGCGGCCGGGTATCTTTCCCACCCGGGTTACGCCGCACTGCCGAAAGCACCTTACCGTTATCAGGAGATGCTGGGGGTTATCTGGCGCGAAAATCCGTCCTGTTATCTTCAGCAGGGTGAAGAGGCGGTGCTGATGGCTGCGTTGATGGAGAGCGATAACGCCGGACGCCCCTTGATTGACGCATGGATTGCCCAATCCGGTTTGACCGCTGAAGCCTGGCTGGAAAAGCTCTTTGACGCGACGGTCATCCCCTTCTATCACCTGCTCTGCCGCTACGGCGTGGCGCTTATCGCCCACGGCCAGAACGTGACGCTGGTGATGAAAGACGCCATCCCGCAACGCATCCTGCTGAAAGATTTCCAGGGGGACATGCGCCTGGTGGATGAAGATTTCCCGCAGGCAGCAAGCCTGCCTGAACAGGTGAAGTCCGTCACGGCGCGCCTGAGTGCGGATTACATCATTCACGATCTGCAAACCGGTAACTTTGTCACGGTGCTGCGGTTTATTTCACGCCTTACCCTGCAAAGCGGCGTCAGCGAAACCCGTTTCTACCAGATCCTGGCCGAGGTATTGCGCCGCTATATGGCCGCGCATCCCGATCTCGCCGAACGCTTTGCGAAGTTTGATCTGTTTAAGCCGCAAATTATTCGCGTGATCCTCAACCCGGTCAAACTGACCTTCTCCGAACACGACGGCGGCAGCCGCATGTTGCCGAACTATGTCACCGATCTTGATAACCCTCTTTTTCTGGTCTCCCAGGAGTCAGCGCAATGAAAACGTATGATTTCATCGGCATTGGTATTGGCCCGTTTAACCTCAGCATCGCCGCACTGGCTGAAGGACTGGACGGTTTTAGTTCGCTGTTTCTTGAACGCAAGCCGCATTTCTCCTGGCACCCTGGCATGATGGTGCCGGACTGCCATATGCAAACCAGCTTCCTGAAAGATCTGGTGAGCGCCGTGGAGCCCACCAATCGCCACAGTTTTCTTAACTATCTGGTGCAGCGTAAAAAGTTCTATCGTTTTCTGACCACCGAGCAGCGTACGGTCTCTCGCGAAGAGTTTGCCGATTACCTGTGCTGGGCCGCGGAAAATCTCACCAACCTGTCCTTCAGCCAGCAGGTACAGCAGGTCAGTTTTGATGAAAAAAACGGTCTGTTCGACGTGGTGACTCAGCGCGATCGCTTCCTGGCGCGTCACGTCTGCGTGGGAATTGGCAAACAGATTAACCTGCCTGACTGCGCTCCGGCTCAGGATGACACCTGCTTCCACGCCAGCGAGATGATGCTGCGCACGCCGGACTTAGCGGGTAAACGCGTCACCGTCGTCGGCGGAGGTCAGAGTGGTGCGGATCTGTTTCTGAATATCTTCCGCGGGGAGTGGGGTCAGCCACTGAGCCTGAACTGGGTTTCCCGACGCAACAATTATAACGCGCTGGATGAAGCGGCTTTCGCCAACGAGTATTTCACACCGGAATATGTAGACAGCTTCTCTACGCTTGGCGAAGAGGCGCGTCGTCAGATGCTGCACGAGCAGAAGATGACCTCTGACGGCATCACTACGGAGTCTCTGCTGGCGATTTATCGCGCCATGTATCACCGCTTCGAAGTGCTGCGGGAAAAACCGTGGGCACACCTCCTGCCCTCTCGCTCGGTCACCGCGATCGCGCAGCAGGAGAACGGTAAGCGCCTGACGTTACAGCATCACCTTGACGGCGGCCGTGAACAACTCGATACCGACGTGGTGATTTTCGCGACCGGCTATCGCACCGTGCAGCCTGCGTTTCTGGCACCGCTCTCCCATCGCCTGCGTCTGGACGCCGACGAAACCTTCTGCATCAACAATGATTTCACCCTTGAATGGGACGGTCCGCAGAGCAACCGCCTGTTCGCCGTGAATGCCGGGATGCACCGTCTTGGCATTGCCGAACCCCAGCTCAGCCTGATGGCCTGGCGCGCCGCGCGAATTCTGAATCGCGCGCACGACGACGAGCCGTTTGAGCTGGCCACCACCCCTGGCGTGATCCACTGGCGAAGCACTCCCCGCCTGGACAGCAGTCAGGTTTATCAATCTTTAGCAAGAACCACCGAGTACTGACACACACATTCAGGAACTACATAACAATGAAACGTTCTCATCTTTGGGTTTTAAATCCTTGCTTGCTTGCAATGCTTTCTACCTCTGCGTGGGCGGAAGAACAAAAGGAAGAAAATATTGTTGTCTCCGCCAGCCGCGCGCACCGCAGCGTGGCGGAGATGGCGCAGACTACCTGGGTTATTGAGCGTGCTGAGATTGAACAGCAGGTTCAGGGTGGAAAAGAGATTAAAGAAGTCCTGGCGCAGTTGATCCCGGGCATGGACGTCAGCAGCCAGGGCCGCACCAACTACGGTATGAACCTGCGCGGCCGCTCGATGATGGTGATGGTGGATGGCGTGCGTCTTAACTCGTCCCGCAGCGACAGCCGCCAGCTTGACTCTATCGATCCGTTCAACATTGACCGTATCGAAGTGATCTCCGGCGCCACGTCCCTCTACGGCGGCGGCAGCACCGGCGGTCTGGTGAATATCGTGACCAAAAAAGGCCAGCCGGATACCGAAGTGGAGTTCCAGACCGGAGCAAAGAGTGGCTTTAACAGCCACAACGACCACGATGAGAACGTGTCAGCCGCGGTGAGCGGCGGCAACGACAATGCCTCTGGCCGGCTGTCAGTATCGTATCAGCGCTACGGCGGCTGGTACGACGGCAAAGGCAACGAGGTGATTATTGATAACACCCAGACCGGATTACAGTATTCCGACCGTCTGGATGTGATGGGAACAGGCACCCTCAACATCGACGATCATCAGCAGCTGCAGCTTACGACGCAATACTACAAGAGCGAGTCCGACGGGAAGCACGGCCTGTTCCTTGGGGAAAACTTCTCCGCGGTTACGGGTGATGCCAAAGCCTACAATAAAGGCAACCTGAACTCTGACCGCCTGCCGGGCACAGAGCGGCATCTGATTAACCTGCAGTACTCCAACACCGATTTCTGGGGCCAGGATCTGGTCGCACAGATTTACTATCGTGACGAAAGCCTGACCTACTACCCGTTCCCGACACTGACCAAAGGCGTGGTGAGCAGCATCGGTGCGTCGCAGCAGAAAACCGATTTTTACGGCGGCAAGCTGACGCTGAACAGCAAACCGATGGATGATTTAACGCTGACCTGGGGTGTGGATGCTGACCACGAAACCTTCGACGCTAACCAGCAGTTCTTCAACCTGGACAAAGCGGCAGCAAGCGGCGGTATGGATCTGGAGAACGCCTATAACGTGGGCCGTTACCCGGGTTACAGCATTACCAACCTCGCCCCGTTCCTGCAGGCCAGCTACGACATTGATGCCATTACCCTGAGCGGCGGCGTGCGCTATCAGTACACCGAAAACAAGGTGGATGACTTCGTTGGTTATACCCAGCAACAGGCCATCGCTAACGGGAAAGCCACATCGGCTGATGCGGTACCGGGCGGGAAAACCAATTACAACAACTTCCTGTTCAACGCCGGGATCCTTGGCCGTCTGACCGAACAGCAGCAGCTGTGGTTTAATTTCTCCCAGGGCTTCGAAATTCCGGACCTGGCGAAGTATTACGGCTCCGGTACCTACCAGCTTGTCGACGGGCACTATCGCCTGCTGAACAGCGTGAACGTTAACGACTCGACGCTGGACGGCATTAAGGTTAACGCGTATGAGCTGGGCTGGCGCTACACCGGCGACAACCTGCGCACGCAGGTTGCGGCGTACTACTCGCTCTCGGATAAAACCATCACCATCAACAAAACGGACATGACCATCAACCTGGAAGACGACAAACGTCGTATCTACGGGATTGAAGGCCAGGTGGACTATTTCTTCACCAACAGCGACTGGAGCACCGGCGCGAACTTTAACGCCATTAAGTCTGAAACCCGCGAAAACGGTAAATGGGAGAAGCTGACAGTAGACAGCGCCAGCCCGTCGAAAGCCAGCGCCTGGGTCAACTGGGCACCAGGCGACTGGACCCTGCGCGTGCAGAGTACGCAGACCTTTGACGTGTCTGATGCCGACGGTAAGAAGATCGATGGCTATAACACGGTCGACTTCCTGGGCAGCTACGACCTGCCGGTGGGTAAAGTGAGCTTCAGCGTGGAAAACGTGCTGGACAAAGACTACACCACCGCCTGGGGTCAGCGTGCGCCGGGGCTGTATAGCCCAACCTACGGTGCGCCAGGTCTGTATACCTATAAAGGCCGTGGCCGTACGTTTGGTCTGAACTACTCCGTACTGTTCTAATCCTGTGCGCCGCCTGCGGGCGGCGCAATTTGCTGTGTAATTTCAGCGCGAATTTGCTATAAAATCAGCGATTTGCTGAAATTGTCGGCAAACGAACGTAAAGTGCGTTTTCCCCCTTTGACAAGACGAACTGAGGTCGATACTATGCGCCTCGTTCACACGATTCCTCTGTAGTTCAGTCGGTAGAACGGCGGACTGTTAATCCGTATGTCACTGGTTCGAGTCCAGTCAGAGGAGCCAAATTTTAGTCTTAAGACATCTCAGTGAGTCTTAAGACGTTTTAAAAACAATCAGTTAGGCTGAACCGGTTGTCCTGATAAGGATTGCCGGTTTTTTTGGCATCTGTGTTTTTGGGCTTGCTCGGGGGCCTCACGGTTCGTTGAACGCATGGAGCCCCCCCGCTATATCACTCACAGATACCGCTATCCGCAATCTCAGACCCACTGACAAACCCTTCAAACTCGGCGACAGTTCAGGACTGTACCTGCTGATCAAACCTAATGGCTCAAAACTCTGGTATATGAAGTACCGCATTGACGGGAAAGAGAAGAAGCTGGCCCTTGGCCCCTACCCAGATGTTTCCCTTCTTAAGGCGCGCCAGTTCCGGGATGCGGCACGCAGTAAAGTGCGTGAAGGAGCCGATCCCGCCGTTGACAAAAAAATCGCACAGCAGAAAAAGAAAAACAGACAGACATTCCGCCAGATCGCCATGAACTGGCATGCCGACCACCGGCGCTGTTCTGCACATTATGCGACGACCATCCAGCGCAGGCTGGAAAGGTATATGTTTTCGGATCTCGGGGACAAATATATCCATCAAATCGTCACGAAAGATCTGCTGTTTACCCTGCGTAAAGTGGAGAACAAAGGCTTTCTGGAGATCACCGCAATGCTGAAAAACTACGTCACCGAAATCATGCGCTATGCGGTGAAAAAGCAGTTCATTAAATCAAACCCGGCGCTGGATCTGGATGGTGAGTTTACCCCACCGGGGACGCAACATTACCCGGCCCTGCCGCTTGAAAAACTGCCTGAACTGTTATCCTCCGGCAGGCTGCTGACACGGTATGCGCTTAAGCTGTCGCTGCTGTTCTTTGTGCGCTCCAGCGAACTGCGCTTTGCCCGCTGGAGTGAGATCGACTGGCGGCAGAAGCTCTGGATAATCCCGGAAGAACGGGAACAGATCGAAAGCGTGCGCTTCTCCCATCGTGGCGCAAAGATGAAAACACAGCACATCGTCCCGCTATCCGTTCAGGCGATCGCGATCCTGAAGCAAACTGAAGCGCTCTCCGGGCATCTGACGTTTATTTTCCCCGGCGAATACGACCAGGATAAGTGCATGAGCGACAACACTATCAACAAGGCATTACGTGTGATGGGCTATGACACCAAAAAAGAGGTCTGCGGTCACGGTTTCCGGGCGATGGCATGCAGTGCGCTGAGTGAGTCGCGGCTATGGAGCAAGCAGGCCATTGAAAAACAGATGAGCCATCAGGAAAGAAACAGCGTGGGTGCCGCCTATATCCATAAGGCAGAATATCTGGAAGAGCGGATCAGCATGATGCAGTGGTGGGCGGATTATCTGGATGTAAACACAGAGCGGTATCTATCGCCTTATCAGTATGCGGGACACGAGAGAGAAGCTTCATAGCACAGACCTCTTTTCAATCGTGTATGTTTGTAGATTTTACGTAATTGCCGGATATTGAGGTGTTCAATTTAGAATAAAATGTAATTCAGTTCTGCACCAGACCAATTATCAACCCACTATAATTATGTAAGAATTAACGCTTTTCAGCGCCTCAAAGAGGCCGCTACAAGATTGTATCTTGCGGCGGCTTTTTTAAACTTACTGTTATTCGTACAGTAAAACCTTGCTTCGACAAACCAAGACCAGGAGCCTGAGGATACAGTTATGGAAGCATTGCATCAAAATACTTCATTTCTTCCTGATAATTTTTAATAAGACAATTATTCATTTCGGCCATTTCTGCATCAGTCCCTTTTGACTCTATAGTTTCCAGCTGGCATTTTTTATTAATCATCTGCCCCCACGAATTTTTCAGATCCAAAATCAAAGGCTTACGCTCCATATTGTTATCGATTTGTTCATCAATAGATTTATTCAAATTGTCCAGTGCGGATTTAACTTCTCCTGAGCTTTTCTGATTAATGCTCGTCAGTTGATTATTTTCCGTCTCGGAAAATGCGGCAAAACCTGCTGTAGAATATGAGGCAAATAAAATAAGCAACAGACATTTAATTTTCATAAAATCTAACTCTCCTTAAGAATCTATCTTGTGGAACATTTGACCACTGAGCTCTATTTGATAATATCTGACCGAATGCAGATAAATCCCCAATGTATGCGTAGCGCTGAATTAAAGAGCGAGCATGAGATGTGTAATCTCCACGATATCTAAGGTCAACAAGTACCTCTTTTATTTTTTCTGGAATATCATTCCATGCCTGTTCCGGAGTGATATTTTGATTCGGATGACATGCCCTGATGGTTGCAGGCTTCTGACATATTCTTTTGACATCGGCTTCTAACCTATTGTAGGTGATAACAAAAAGATCATATTGCTGTTTTCTGGTTATCTCATAACTACTGATGTCATTGTTTGCTGATTCATAACGATTTTGAGCTTCTAAGCCAGACAGACCTTTTGATTCGACAAGCCAGGTATTTAGCGGTTGACTTAATTCAATAGAGTCGAGGTCTGATGTTGGATCATTTTGTTGACCCAGGTCATATCCCCGGCCAATCGTTATTCCTGAAACACCACCCGGCCAGTGAATATGGCGACTAAAATAAGGACTACTGTTATTATCATTTCCTTCAGCATCAAACGTTAACTGCCCTTTAGGTACAGTTAACCATTTTATATCCATATCATCATCACCGGACATTACATATAAGAATTCCAGAGGATGAAAGTGCCATACTGAACGTTGACTGGCGAACGGCTGAACCTTATCCATCCAGTGCGTGGCGTCCAGAAATCCGCCGTTAGCCAGTTTCACAACTGGACTTTCGTCCTTGTCCTTAAATACCGATGACCAGCGTGTATCATCCCGGGTACTGTGCCAGTCGCTGTCATGTTTCACTATCAGCCGTCGCGCATACTCCGGGATATTCATCTGATTCGTATGCAGTGCGTCAAACAAATACTGGTCCTGTGATTTATCAGGGTATGGGCTGGGTGGTCTTCTGTTTTCAGCGTTGTGGATCAGGCTGTCATAAAACATTTTTGCCTGTGAACTTTGTGGCCCTTTTTCGCCATCAAAGTGAGAATCGATGCTTTTCAGGGCATCAATAACCCAAGGTTCATCCAGCGTGCGGGTAAAATCGGTTGTGGGGGCAGCTTCGATGCAGTGAAAGTTTAACGCGGCTAAATCATGCTGACTGAGCTGCTCCACATCGTCCTGGTGCATCCAGCTGTGTGGGCGGATCTGAAAGTACGTTATCCCGGTTTTATCCGTAAACGGGTACGTGGCATCGCGCGGGATAATTCTTCCGGCATCAGCGCGGGTAATGGCGCTCATCTGCTCAAAGGTACTGTCTTCATTCTCTCCGTTTCGCAGGTACATTGGTCGTTTCAGCTTAAGCTTGATAAACTGTTTGCCGGTTTTAATGCCCTTCACGTTGGCCACAAAATCCGGCACATGCTCATCAAGGCTCAGCAATTCGATATGCGCTTTATAGTCCGTGGTGATTATTTGTGGGTAATTATCTTCATCGGCCAGATCCTGAGCGCCGAGGAATCCGACCGAATCACCCGCCTTAACCGTCACTTTAAGTGGGACAGGTGGCACCACCACATCATCAAACATGCCGTGATTCAGCGCATCGTGCATCCAGTCAGGCAGACACACGTGACATTCACCGTCAGGCTCCAGATATTCAGGACGCATTGAAACCCAGAAGAGCTCCCCGGCGGGTTTACCATCCTGAAGGCGCTGCACCAGGGCGAACGGCTCAGGCTGTCTTTCCATCAAAAACGATATTTGTTGCAGTACTGCGAGCGTATCGCCCTGCATCAGCGTCCTGCGCTGACCGTGTTTGTTTGTCAGTACTTCCGGCACAATTTCGCGGCTGTCGTCATGGCGGGAATATTTACGCATCCGCACACCATGACCTTTCGGCGTAACCCGATAAAGCGGGCGTTCAGGATATTCTGACAAAGGTGCCAGGTGCATATAAAGCTGATACAGCGTCAGCCAGGAGGACTCATCTCGTTCATCAGGCTTGTACACCGATCTGACAAGCACAAAGGTACCGGACTGGCGAAGCGATTGCGCCTGCATGCATTCAATATTCGCGTAGTCCCGGTTCACCCGCCATGCCACCACTTCGCCGTCCATCATGAACTGGAGCGGTACAGACGTTTCCGGTGCATTCTGGCTCAGCACCGATGCCGGAGAGGAGGATGATCCGATATGGATACCGCCGTGCCAGTAACGACTCATGCCAAGTAACCACCAACCGTGGGCATTTTTGCGGATGTCGGTCAGCAATTCGTCATAGTTCTTATACTCCCGCCCGTCGGCCTTCCGTACCGGGTAACGTATGTCCATCGTTTTTCCTTAAGTTAAATCCCTAAAACCCTAATAGTCGCAGGGAGTTAATACGAAGGGGAGTAAAATTTATGCAGATTTTATTACAGGCAGGTAATTATGCGTTTGCAGACGATAACAGATGTTACCGCAACAGCACGTAGGTATTAAGGGTCTTACGAAAGGGAAAAGGCTGAAGGGTAATGGCGCATAAAGGTAACGGCCCTGCCCGAAAAGGCTACAGGGCTGAAGGCCAAAAGACAGGGCTGATGCGGCATTGCGTACTCAGACTGTATCAGGAATCAATTTCGGACAGTCTGCCAGCTCAGCCACGTTACCGTCAGGATGTTTCCGCCCCTTGTCTGAGGTGGCGTATGTGATAAAAATACATACGCCACCTCAGACAGGCTTCTCTTTGGGCAACTGCTTCCGTTTACTATGATGGTTCGGCGCGTGGCGATTTCCCTTGAGCTTTATGGCGTTGCGTTTGAAAGCCAGCCGCTAAATCTGATAATCAATCGCCACTTCTTCTGGCTCCATCACCTGACGTTTAATCTCATCCACGGACAGCCCGGCGTTGCAGAGTTCGATAAAGCGCCACACATAGTTGCGCTGCAGTTGTCCACGCTTCAGGCCGAGCCATACGGTATTGGCATCAAAGAGATGACGCGTATCCAGTCGTACCAGGTTCTCCGTCTCGCGTTCACCACCGGACTGTTCCGCCACCAGACCAATGCCCAGCCCCAACTCGACGTAGGTTTTGATTACATCAGAGTCCTGTGCACTCAGCACCACATCCGGCGTTAAGCCTTTGCGGTTAAAGGCTTCATCAATGCGCGAGCGTCCGGTAATACCCTGCCGGTAGGTAATCAGTGGCCATTTCGCGATATCTTCCAGCGTCAGGGGCGTAACCTGATTCAGCGGATGGTCGACGGGAAGTAACAGACTGTGGTACCAGCGAAACCACGGGAAAGCCACCAGCAGCGGATCGTTGCTCAGGCGTTCACTGGCAATGCCGATATCTGCCCCACCGTTTTGCAACAGCACGTCAATTTCCTGCGGTGTGCCCTGGATAAGCTCCAGACGGACGTCAGGGAAAAGTTCACGGAAGGCTTTAATCACCGGCGGCAGGCTGTAACGCGCCTGGGTGTGGGTGGTGGCGATAGTGAGGACGCCCGAGGCGTCATTGGTAAAGAGATCCGCCAGGCGACGCACATTGCTGGCCTCGTTGAGGATCCGCTCCGCGATGGTCAGCAAGGCTTTGCCCGGCTCCGTCATGCCAAGCAGACGCTTGCCGCGACGGATAAAAATCTCTATCCCCAGTTCTTCTTCCAGCTCGCGGATATGGCGACTGACGCCGGACTGAGAGGTATAAAGCATATTGGCGACCTCGGTCAGGTTGTAATCCCGCCTGGCCGCCTCACGGATAATTTTAAGTTGCTGGAAATTCACGATTCACTCCGGCGCATCTGACATAACGCTATTGTTAGAGTCAGCCGACCTGCAGAACAAATAATAAAAACCAGCATCTTATGCTTTTATGGAATATCAACTCACCAGCTGCAGCTCACGATTCTCCAGAGACGGTTTGCTGACCAGCGACATCAGAATCTCTTTTACCGCCTGCGCCTGAGGTGACAGCGATCCGCGCGCGGACATATTCAGCGACAGCGGTAAGCTCATCGAAGGCGTGGTGATGCGCGCCATCCAGCCGTTTGCCGCGCTGCACAGCGAACGTGCTGCGGATTCTGGCAGAACGGTCACACCCATACCGCTGGCTATAGCGGCGGTTAGCGTGGAGATGGAATCAATTTCACCGATAATTTTTGCCGTCAGGCGGCGCAGGGAGAACGCTTCATCCACACGCACGCGCACCGCGCTGTAGTCACGCGGCAGGAAAAGATTCATTTCTGCAACGGCCGTCAGATCGACGCTCTGCCCCGGACAGTCGCGGGTGCCCACAAGGTAGAGATCTTCTTTCAACAGCGGCTGGCTGGTGATCCCGGCCACCGGTGAGCGGTCGTACAGCACCGCCATATCCAGCTGGCCGCTAAGAAGTTTGTCATTCAGCACAGAACCGCTGTTCTCATGCAGGTAAACCAGTACTTCTGGCAGCTCTGCGCGGACGGCCTGCAGCAGCGGCATGGTAATAGAGGACGCTGCCGTTCCCGGAGCCAGACCAATGGATACGTGGCCGCTCAGCGTCTGGCCCACATTATTCACTGCCAGCTGCGCCTGTTCGCACTGGCGAAGGATAGTGCGCGCATGGGTATACAGGATTTTGCCTGCTTCCGTTGGCGTCACGCCACGTTTGGTGCGGATCAACAGCTGCTGATCCATCTCGCCTTCCAGAGTAGCCACCTGCTGGCTCAGCGCAGGCTGCGCGATGTGCAGCACTTCCGCCGCTTGAGTCAGGCTGCCGATATCGACGATTTTTACGAAGTATTTCAGTCGTCTTAAGTTCATTTTGCCCCCTGTTCGAAATGCTGTGCCGGTACTGGCTTTTCGTTGTTGATAGGGTTTTGCAATATGAATGCCAGTTTTACGAAGAGGTCTGATTTGTCGCTAAGCGGCTGAAAATAAGGAAAGCTAATCATAAGCAGCGGTTTTATTACTGAAACAGCAGTTTATGATCTGCCCCATTAGGGGTATGTACGCACCATTACGGTGCATTCCGGCGTCAAAAACGCCATTTTGCTGATTTTGTCAGCAAACGATCAAAAGGCGGTGATCCACCCTTTGACAAGGCCGGCTGACGTCGATAATATGCGCCCCGTTCACACGATTCCTCTGTAGTTCAGTCGGTAGAACGGCGGACTGTTAATCCGTATGTCACTGGTTCGAGTCCAGTCAGAGGAGCCAAATTTGAAAAGCCTGCTTTTATAGCAGGCTTTTTGCTTTTCTACGGCAGGTAAAATTGCCCTCAGTTGCCGAGCTTAACCGGCATCCCTGACCGACGTTCCAGTTCCGCGCCCGCCCCCTCGTTGACAAGCTCGGTTCGCAGCGAGGCAGATATCGGCAAAGGCACTTTCCGGGTCGATTCAAATTCCGCCCGGTTCCGTGATAACGGCTCATGCACCTCTACCCAGCGGCTGCCGTCCGGCTCTGTCGTCACTTTAACGGGCTGATCGATAAGCTGCACACGGGTCCCTACCGGGACGTTATCGAAAAGATATTTAATGTCGTTATTGCGCAGACGAATACACCCCTGGCTCACCCGCAGTCCGATGCCAAAATTGGAGTTTGTCCCGTGAATGGCATACAGCCTGCCAATATAAATCGCATACAGTCCCATTGGGTTATCGGGCCCAGCGGGCACGAATGCAGGCAGCGTTTTCCCCTCTGCCGCATAGGCACGGCGCGTATTCGGCGTAGGAGACCAGGTGGGGCCTTCCTGCTTACGTTCTACCGCCGTGACCCAGTTTCGCGGGGTTTCGCGCCCGGCCTGACCAATGCCGATGGGTAACACTTCAACGGTATTGCTGCCTGGTGGGTAATAGTAGAGGCGCATTTCTGCCGCATTAACGATAATTCCCTCGCGGACGGTGTCAGGCAAAATCAGCTGCTGAGGTATCACCAGTTGCGTACCGGATTTAGGCAAAAAAGGATCCACGCCCGGGTTCGCTTCCAGCATATTGCTCAGACCCTGCCCGTATTGCGCGGCAAACGCTTCGAGCGGTAGCGTATTGTGATCCGGCACGGTAATGGTTTGCGAAGTGCCCACCAGCCGACTGCCTGTCGGCGGTAAAGGATAACTTACCGCCTGAACGCTCTGGCTGATAAGTAATGCAGCAAGACAACTCAACACATTTATACGACACATATTCCCTTCCTCAGTCGCACCTCGATTTGCTAAGCATAGCGTAGCCGCTTTGCATTACCCATCAGGAAATAAAATCAGTTTGCACACGCGCCCTGGCGCGGTAGTCTCATACGTTCCGTTTATATGACGGTGGCTATGTGAGTGACCTTTTCTTATACCAATAATTAGAAATACGTGCAGACAGGACAACTATGGACTCCACTCTCACCTCCACACATCCCAACGAGGAGACACCTTCGCTCAATCGTGCCCGCCGCGCAGCCCTCGGCAGCTTCGCGGGTGCCGTCGTCGACTGGTATGATTTTCTGCTTTACGGCATTACTGCCGCGCTGGTGTTTAACCGCGAATTCTTCCCCCAGATTAGCCCGGCAATGGGTACGCTCGCCGCGTTTGCTACCTTTGGCGTCGGCTTCCTGTTTCGTCCACTGGGCGGAGTGATCTTCGGCCACTTCGGTGACCGTCTCGGTCGCAAACGCATGCTGATGCTCACCGTCTGGATGATGGGCATCGCCACCGCGCTGATTGGCGTTCTCCCTTCATTTTCCACCATTGGCTGGTGGGCGCCGGTGCTGCTGGTTACGCTGCGCGCCATTCAGGGCTTCGCGGTAGGCGGCGAATGGGGTGGCGCGGCGCTGTTATCCGTTGAGAGTGCCCCGAAGAACAAGAAAGCGTTTTACAGCAGCGGCGTGCAGGTGGGCTATGGCGTAGGTCTGCTGCTCTCCACCGGACTGGTGTCGCTGATGAGCCACTTCACCACCGATGAACAATTCCTGAGCTGGGGCTGGCGCATTCCGTTTATCTTCAGCATCGTGCTGGTTGTCGCTGCCCTGTGGATCCGCAACGGCATGGAGGAATCTGCTGAGTTCGAACAACAGCGGCAAGAACCGCCCGTTGCCAGAAAACGGCTGCCGGTGATGGAGGCGCTTGTCCGGCATCCTGGCGCTTTTCTGAAAATTATCGCCCTGCGCCTGTGCGAACTGCTGACGATGTATATCGTGACCGCGTTTGCCCTCAATTATTCAACGCAAAATCTCGGTCTGCCCCGCGAGCTGTTCCTGAACATTGGCCTGCTGGTCGGCGGGATCAGCTGCCTGACTATCCCCTGCTTCGCCTGGCTGGCGGACAGGTTTGGTCGCCGTCGCGTCTATATCACCGGGGCGCTGATTGGCACCCTCAGCGCCTGGCCGTTCTTCATGGCGCTGGAGGCACAGTCGATCTTCTGGATTGTCTTCTTTGCCATCATGCTCGCTAACATCGCCCACGATATGGTGGTCTGCGTGCAGCAGCCCATGTTTACCGAACTGTTCGGGGCGAGCTATCGCTACAGCGGCGCGGGCGTAGGCTATCAGGTGGCAAGCGTGGTCGGCGGCGGGTTTACGCCATTTATTGCCGCCGCGCTGGTGACCTTCTCCGGGGGCAACTGGCACAGTGTGGCACTTTATCTGCTGGCCGGTTGCCTGCTGTCAGCGGCGACGGCGTTATTGATGAAAGAGACGAACCACACCTGATCTCACTTTTGTTTCACAGGCGTGTGACATACTATCGGGTAGAGTCGCACACCTGTGGAACAAGGAGACAGAGATGAATAATAAGGGCTCCAGCCTGACCCCGGCTCAGGCACTGGAAAAACTCGATGCACTGTATGAACAGTCCGTCAACGCGCTGCGCAGCGCCATCAGTGAGTATATCGAAACAGGGAAACTCCCCGACGAAAAGGCCAGAAGTAAGGGCCTTTTTGTTTATCCATCGCTTTCCGTCACCTGGGACGGCAGCGCGACTAACACGCCGAAAACGCGCGCCTACGCACGCTTTACCCACTCCGGCTGCTACAGCACCACCGTCACCCGCCCTGCACTGTTCCGCCCTTATCTTGAAGAGCAACTCACGCTGTTGTATCAGGATTACGGCGCGCACATTGCCGTTGAACCCTCACAGCATGAGATCCCGTATCCGTATGTGATTGACGGTTCGGCATTAACCCTTGACCGCTCCATGAGCGCGGGACTGACGCGCCATTTCCCGACCACCGAGCTGTCGCAGATTGGCGATGAGACGGCGGATGGTATCTACCACCCGGCAGAATTTTCACCGCTGTCGCACTTTGATGCCCGCCGCGTGGATTTCTCTCTGGCGCGCCTGCGTCACTACACCGGGACGCCCGTCGACCATTTCCAGCCCTTTGTACTGTTTACCAACTACACCCGCTATGTCGACGAGTTTGTCCGTTGGGGCTGTAGCCAGATCCTCGACCCGGATAGCCCTTACATCGCGCTGTCCTGCGCCGGCGGGATCTGGATCACCGCGGAAACCGAGGCACCCGAGCAGGCCATCTCCGACCTGGCGTGGAAAAAACACCAGATGCCTGCCTGGCACCTGATCACCGCTGACGGCCAGGGGATCACCTTAATTAACATTGGGGTTGGTCCGTCAAATGCCAAAACCATCTGCGACCATCTGGCGGTATTGCGCCCGGACGTGTGGCTGATGATTGGACACTGCGGCGGCCTGCGTGAAAGCCAGCTGATTGGCGACTACGTGCTGGCCCACGCCTATCTGCGTGATGACCATGTGCTTGACGCTGTGCTTCCACCGGATATTCCTATCCCGAGCATCGCCGAAGTGCAGCGTGCGCTGTATGACGCCACCAAAGAGGTGAGCGGTATGCCGGGTGAAGAGGTTAAACAGCGTCTGCGTACCGGTACGGTAGTGACGACGGATGACCGTAACTGGGAGTTGCGTTACTCCGCCTCCGCGCTGCGTTTCAACCTCAGCCGTGCCGTCGCGATTGATATGGAAAGCGCCACCATCGCCGCACAGGGATATCGCTTCCGCGTCCCTTACGGCACGCTGCTGTGCGTCTCCGACAAACCGCTGCACGGCGAAATTAAGCTTCCGGGTCAGGCCAACCGTTTCTATGAAGGGGCAATCTCCGAACATCTACAAATCGGCATTCGCGCCATTGATTTGCTGCGTGCGGAAGGCGACAGGCTGCATTCCCGTAAATTACGTACCTTCAACG
The DNA here is from genome assembly GCF_002148625.1 of Enterobacter sp. J49. Taxonomy (NCBI): domain Bacteria; kingdom Pseudomonadati; phylum Pseudomonadota; class Gammaproteobacteria; order Enterobacterales; family Enterobacteriaceae; genus Enterobacter; species Enterobacter sp. J49. The sequence continues at coordinate 513,865 of NZ_MWPY01000037.1, read as the reverse complement.
AGCCGCCATTCCGCTAACAAGAACAAGGAAAAACCATGCACACCCCATCACGCTTATCGGCCCTGCGCCGATGGCTACAGGAAAACAATCTTGATGGCATGATCGTGCCGCGCGCGGATGCCTGGCAGAGTGAGTATTGCGCGCCGTACGATGAAAAGCTGGCCTGGCTGACGGGCTTTGATGGCTCCGCAGGTCTGGCGCTGGTACTGAAAAACACAGCCTTGCTGTTTGTCGATGGCCGCTATCAGGTTCAGGCTCACCTTCAGGTCAATATGGATGAAATTGAAATCCACCATTTGCACAATGAACCGCTGGCCGAATGGCTCACAGCCAACGTCGGGGCCGGCATGCGTATTGGGTTTGAAGCACTGCTAATGACCAATACGGAGTTCGGGCAACTGTCTGCAACACCCTGTGAACTGGTTCCACTCAGTCAGTCGCCGTTTGATACCTTATGGCACGATCGCCCTGCCGCGCCGGCGGGACGTATTCGAGAAATGCCGGTGGAGGTCAGTGGCGAAAGCAGCCTCGCCAAACGCCAGCGCGTTGCCGCCGTGCTGGCCGCACACGATGCCGATTATCTGGCCGTGACTCTGCCAGATAACATCGCCTGGCTGTTGAACGTGCGTGGCGCTGACATTCCATCCAGTCCTGTTCCCCTCTCCTTTGCCCTTCTTGATCGTGACGGTAGCGTGGAGTGGTTTGTTAACGACAATAAGCTCAGCGAGCTACCCGAGAGCGTGAGAAACGCGTTCAGGATTGCGCCACAGGATGCCTTTATCGAACGCTGCCAGCGCCTGTCACAAGGCAAGCGGGTGATGGTTGATGCCGATTCCGCGCCGGTCGCCCTGCGCTTTGCCATTGAGCCAGAGGGCGAAATAGTCTGGCGAACCGATCCCATCACTCTGATGAAAGCCACTAAAAACCCGGTCGAACTTGCCGGGTACCGCGAGTGTCATCACCACGACGGTGCTGCCTGGGTGAATTTCCTGGCCTGGCTAAGCCGTGAAGTCCCCCTGCGTGAGGCGGCGGGAAAACCGCTGACGGAGCTGGAAGCGCAGGCGCAGCAGCTTGCATTCCGTAAACAGCAGCCTGGATTTATTGAGCAAAGTTTTGCCACCATCTCCGCCTCCTCCAGTAATGCGGCGATGTGCCACTATCACTCAAGCGAAGCCAGCAATAAGCCCATCGGTCATCATCATTTTTACCTTAATGATTCCGGCGGTCAGTACCATAACGGCACCACTGACGCCACGCGTACGCTGGCATGGGGTAGCGTGCCGCCACAGCAGAAGTTGCACTACACCGCCGTACTGAGAGGGTTCCTGTCGTTGATAACCTTACAGTTCCCCTCCGGCAGCCAGGGCCATCAGCTTGATGCCTTCGCGCGTCGTCCGCTGTGGGAAATGGGGCTGGATTACGATCACGGGACAGGGCATGGCGTAGGACATCAGTTGCTTATCCATGAGAACCCGCATCGTCTCGCCAAAAAGGTTAACCCGTGGCCCCTGGTGGCCGGCACCATCATGACTATCGAGCCTGGATATTATCTGGCGGACAGCCATGGGATCCGCATTGAAAACCAGGTGGAGATTGTCGAAAGCCGTCCGGGATTCTGCACGTTTTCCTCACTGACGCTGATCCCGATCGACCTGAGCCAGGTCGAGTTACAGCTGTTGAACGAACAGGAAAAACAGTGGCTGGATGAGTATCATCAGCAGGTGCGTGAGGCCCTGTTACCGTTGGTCGACAGCGACGCGCGGCAATGGTTGCTTGAGGCGACGAAGCCGGTTGGGGTTAACCACTAGAAATATCAGGTGGATGCCGGGCGGCGGTTTCGCCTGACCCGGCTGTAAGCCCGTCGCATCGGGCCTTTTCAGAACGCAGAAAAGCAAAAAGCCTGCTATAAAAGCAGGCTTTTTAAATTTGGCTCCTCTGACTGGACTCGAACCAGTGACATACGGATTAACAGTCCGCCGTTCTACCGACTGAACTACAGAGGAATCGTGTGAACGGGGCGCATATTATCGATGCTCCCCGATGATGTCAAAGGCAGAATGCATATTTCTGACTGTTTGCCGAATTATTCTCCACTTCGCGCATTTGTCAGGCATTCTGTTGATTCTGTGGTCGTCGGTTCCTGTTTTATTCGCGGGTATTTCCAGAGCCAGCGCCCACTGACCATACGCCAGTAGAACAACGCCCCACGCACCGCCCAGTCAAGGAACATCCCCAGCCAGACGCCGACTACCCCCATGCCAAGCATGACCCCGAGCGTGTAACCCACCACCACGCGGCAACCCCACATGCCGAGCATCGACACCCACATCGCGAAGCGTGCATCGCGTGCCCCTTTCAGCCCGGCAGGCAGAACCCATGAAGCCGCCCAGATGGGCATAAAGGCCGCGTTCAGCCAGATCAGGATCTTAACGACCTCTTTGACATCATCTTCGTGGGTATAAAAAGAGGCCATAAGCCCGGCAAAGGGGGCGCTTCCCCAGGCGATCAGCGTCAGGCCAATGGTTGACAGCCAGAAGACGTGCCGCAACTGCCGTTCCGCCTGCCCTATCTGCCCTTTTCCCAGCCGTTTACCGGTGATGATGGTCGACGCCGAACCGAGGGCGTTGCCCGGCAGGTTTATCAGGGAGGCGATGGAGAAGGCAATAAAGTTACCGGCGATAACGTCAGTCCCCATCCCGGCGACAAACATTTGCGTCAGCAGCTTGCCCCCGTTAAACAACACAGATTCAATACTGGCGGGAATACCAATTCCCATCACTTCCCAGATAATGGCGAAGTTAAAGGGGCGGAAATAGCTCTTCAGCGTAAGGCGCAGTGACGGCGTGATCCCCGCCATCAGCACCCCGAGAATGGCGGCCGCACCGATATAACGTGAAATCGTTAACCCCAGCCCGGCACCCACGAACCCGAGCCCGTCCCAGGAGAAGACGCCGTAGATCAGCACGCTGCTGATAATAATATTCAGGATGTTCATCCCGCCGTTTATCAGCAACGGAATTTTGGTGTTGCCCGCCCCGCGCAGCGCGCCGCTGCCAATCAGCGCGATGGCTGCAGCCGGATAACTCAGGACCGTCATTTCCAGGTAGGTCAGCGCCAGGTCTTTAACTTCATTTGTGGCCTCACCGGCGACAAAATCGATAATTTCCCTGCCGAAATAGTGGATCACCGCCGCCAGCACGATCGAGAAAATGGTCATGATCATCAGCGACTGTCGGGCAGCCTCGCGCGCACGTTTAGGATCGAGCTTGCCGAGGCTAAAGGCGACGACAACTGTCGTCCCGAGGTCAATGGCGGCAAAAAAAGAAATAACCACCATGTTAAAGCTGTCCGCCAGCCCGACACCGGCCATCGCCTCTTTACCCAGCCAGCTGACCAGAAAGGTACTCAGCACCCCCATCAACAGAACGCAGGTGTTTTCCAGGAAAATAGGCACGGCAAGGGGGGTGATTTCACGCCAGAACAGAACACGATAGCTTTTACGCTTTGCATACCATGGCGTGCGCATAATCGCCTGGCGTAGGGGGGCAGTGACGTTCAAAATGGACCTTAACGAGAAAGTTGAAACTCCATTTCAAATGATGGGGGAGAAATGCTAAACCTGCAAAGTATTTTCCATAAAAAGATGTGTGGATTTACAACAAACTGTCGACAGAATCATCAATCGATCGCTAATCGCTAAGATCAGGTTTGACAAAACTTTTTTCGCCGCTAAGATAAGCCTCCACAACGATTCCTCTGTAGTTCAGTCGGTAGAACGGCGGACTGTTAATCCGTATGTCACTGGTTCGAGTCCAGTCAGAGGAGCCAAATTTAAAAAGCCTGCTTTTATAGCAGGCTTTTTGCTTTGCTGGTGAGGGAAAATGAACGCTCTGTTTGTCTACGGCACGCTACGCCCGGGTCACGCGAATGCACATATTCTTGAAAACATCGGTGGCGAATGGCAGGCCGGTTTTGTCACCGGGACGTTTTACGAACGTGGCTGGGGCGCGGCGGCAGATTTTCCGGGGATAGTGCTGCATCCGGACGGCCCACGCGTGGAGGGCTTTCTGTTTATCTCTGATAGCCTGAGTGCACACTGGCCAATGCTGGACGAATTTGAAGACGGCTACGATCGGGTTGAGGTCAATGTGACCACGCCGGATGGAAAACAGGTCAACGCCTGGATTTATCAGCTACAGCCGCGTACTGCGTAATAAAAAAGGCTCTCTGTCACCAGAGAGCCTTTTTTGTATTCATCGGCGATTACTCGCTTTTGGCTTCACCGTTTTTGATTTCGCCCATTACTTTCAGTTTCTTGGAGATATCACGGCGTTCTTTAGACAGCTCAGCGTTTTTGATGATGTAGTCATCAACGCGGTCTTCGTAGTCGCTCTTCATGCTGGCGATGATGCCCTGAATAGCCTCAACGCTCATGCCTGGCTTGATGTAGTCGCTCAGGTTATCGAGCAGCAGGACACGTTTCTGGTTGTCACGGATCTTCTTCTCAACGTCCTGGATTTCACGCTGCAGTTTGTTTTTGCGGCGGAACAGGCGGACGAATTCCAGAACATCCTGGAACGAAGGCTTGGTAGTTTCCATTTTTACACCCCTGATAATGTGAGATTCGGATTCGTTAAAGCAACCGTTGTAACAATAACCTTACTGACAGCGGCTGCGAATGACAATGAGTATATCGTTTAAAGCTATCATAACCCCAATTGATGCTGAATCGAAGCAGCAGGCGTCACATATGGAGATAGCTGCTCTTTATTTGCGCAGCGCCCGGCAAATGAGATGCGACAGTAGCTCCAGCTGCCGCGCCAGCTCCATGCTCAGCCAGACATAACCATGAATAGGCGTTTCCGCGACGTTATCGCTCTGACGCTCATTCATTAACTGCTTCAGCTCCGCAACGATCTCATTCAGACGTTCACTGTTCGCCAGGATGGGCTGCGGGTTACCTTCATAAAGCGCGTGGGCGATGGTGAGCAGCGTTTGCTGCGTCATCTGCTGCGTCTCTTTTAAGGTATGGGCGTTGAGCATTAAAAGGTGGCTGGGACGAGAAGCCCAGTGCGCGTTGATTTGCAGCTCAAGCATGCATACCAGATTGCGGCTTACCGTCTGAATGGCTTCAAAAATGGATTTCTGGATATGGGTTTCTTTGCTGGCCGGGGTAATCAGCCCGCGCATCCTGACCACATCGTTGAGGATCGTTTGCAGGTGTTTTTCCAGCCGGGGGCGCTCAACCAGGTTAGGGGAAAATCCGGCCTGATAGACGCGGTTGAACGCGGTGACATAGTTAGCCATCTGAATACGCCAGTGCAGAAAAGCACGCTGTGGCCAGATGCCGGTAAAAAGCATAGCCAGCAGTGAGCCGAGGATAACGTCCCCGCTTCGCCACAGGGCAGTCGTCATATCCCCCGCCGGTGCACCGACCACCACCGACAACGTGATACCAATTAGCAGCGCCTGATAGGGCCTTTTGCCTAATGCCAGCCAGCCGCAAAGGAACATCGCGACACCGCACCAGATCAACATAACCGGAAACGAGATAAGCTCAAGCTTCAGCGCGATAAGCCCCAGGGCAGAGCCTAAAACGGTACCGCCAATGCGCTCGAAGGCGCGTGGAACAACGTTCCCCCAGAACGAAATAGGCCCCATCACGACCACCAGCGTGATAAGCGGCCATGTTCCCTCAGGAACATCCAGCAAACGAACCAGCACAAACGTCAACACAAAAGCCAGCGCGATACGGCACCCATGTACCACGCGGTAGTGTTTGTACAGACGAATTTCAAAAGGGGTTAATGATTTGTCGGGACGCACACCCGCTCTCCAGCTACACGGCAAATCACAATTGTACTGTGTTTTCAGCCGGGCGGATCACACCCGGCTGAAAAACCCTGTAATAACCAGGCTTAACCGGCTTTGTGCTCTACACCAATATACATTTCGATGTCCCAGTAACCGTCCGCGTTACCATCATTAAGGTAGCGCTCGAAACAGGGTTTAGGGGCCATCTGGTAGCTGTTGTCCTGCAAGAGGGAATTAAAGAACTGGTTCCATGGGGTCGCGAAGTCATGGTTCTCAACGCGCGCCGTCGCCACCGCATACTCTCCAGCGGCGATTTCCGTCATCATGACGCCTTCGCTGTTTTCAGGAATGACAAAATCGTCCGGGACCGTTACGGCCGTGTCACAGCGCAATTTTTCTGCCGGGACCTCGTCCGGATTATCGTAGTAAACCGCAACCCACTCCAGCGGCTGAATGTGACGTCCATCCACCCACATGACTAACTGTTCGAAGCCCTGTTTTACCGTTTTGTCCCACGGCCCGACCAGATGAAAGCCGGCGATTTTACGTTTCTGTTGCTGCTTGATGCTGTAGTCCATGCTGCCTCCTTTTATTACTGTATATTTATACACTATAAAGCAGGTTTTAACTGTTCAGCAAACGAGGAGTGTTTATTATGTGAGCAGACTCGCAACCGCGCCAGTCTGCTCATGTGCTTTAACGCAGGCCGTTACAGCGTGTGATGCAGATAATCGCTCAGACGGGAGAAGAGGCCGCCTTTATTCACCGCTTCGAGCGTCACCAGAGGCCAGTGCGCCACGACTTTGTCACGATCGTAAAGCTGGATCTCCCCTACCCGCTGATGAGCCGCAATCGGCGCTTCCAGCTCTTTTTTATCCAGCACGTACTTGGCTTTGATGTTAGGAACTTCTGTTTTAGGCAAGGCCAGCCAGAAATCCTGGTCGGTGCCCAGCTCCACCTGCTCTTTATCGCCATACCAGATACGCTCTGTTCCCACTTTTTTGCCGTTATGCAGGATCTGCACCGTATCAAAGTTCTGCTGTCCCCAGTGCAGCAGCTTCCGGGCCTGTTCCTCACGCCCTTTCGGGCTGTCAGCGCCCATCACCACCGCGATTAAACGACGCTGACCGTCAACCGCTGACGCAATCAGGTTAAAGCCCGCTCCCGACGTGTGCCCCGTTTTCAGGCCATCAACGTTCATGGTTTTATCCCATAGCAGGCCGTTACGGTTTTGTTGGGTGATGCCGTTCCAGGTAAGGCTCTTTTCGCTGTACATGTGGTAGAACTCTGGCTCGCCGTGAATGATAGCCCGGGAGAGCACGGCCAGGTCATAGGCAGAGCTGTGCTGCCCCGGCGCGTCCAGACCGTGGACGGTTTCAAAGTGGGTATCGCGCAGGTTCAGCTTTTGTACATAGTCGTTCATCATCTTCACAAACTGCGGCTGACCACCCGCTACGTGATCCGCCAGCGCCACGCAGGCGTCGTTACCGGAATCCACAATCAGACCACGGCTCAGGTCGCGCACCGAGACACGATCGCCCTCTTTCAGGAACATCAGCGACGATCCTTCAAACACCGGGTTCCCTTTTGCCCACGCGTCGCGGCCAACGGTAACGATGTCATCCGGGGTAATGCGGTGGCTGTCGATGGCCCGATCGACAACGTAACCCGTCATCAGCTTGGTCAGGCTCGCCGGATTACGTTGTTGATGTTCGTTGCCCGCCGTTAAGATCTGACCAGTCGTGTAATCCATTAGCACCCAGGAGCCCGCCTGAATGGCCGGAGGCTGCGGCGAAAAATCCAGCGGATCGGCCGCGAAGGCAGAAGAGACACTCGAAGCGAGTAAAGAAACAGCAATAAACAGACGGCGTTTCAACGGTATATCCTCAGGTCATTAAAAATCGATGACCTTTTTACGGGAGTTCTGTTGTCGTTACCTGGCTTAATTGCAAAAAAATGTTAATGGCCAGGAAAACTCTGTGTGTGATACAAAACCCCCTGTCTAGGGGGCTATCAATGGTAACAAAAACAGCAATCGCTGCTTTTTATCCGTTTTTATTATAAATCGGGAATTATTTTTTCAGCCAAATACTGCGCACCAAATCGAGTTAAATGAGCTGGATCATAAAAAATTGGCTTGTTGTTATCAGTAACAGTTAAACACTTATTTTTTTCTGGGCAGATATAATCCATCATGTTTATGAAATGCACGCCAGGTATAGTTGAAAGTTTATCGTTAATTATTACAGTTTCATTATCTTTAAACTTTGCTGCGAATCGTTCAACACCAACCAAACGATTGAAAGAATTAATGATTTCAATACTGCTTTTCTTGAGATTTTTACGACCAACCACGTATACTTTTGCATTAGTCATCGCACGTATTTTTTCAACACCATGAGTAACATACTCAACTAGGTTAGGTTGATAATGAAAGGCTATATAGATTTTATCAGCTTGCTGAAGAAGGTCCTGGTTCATAGCTTTCATCATTTGTGCCTTACAAACAGGGATCAAATCTGGCTTTGCTATTGTTAGCGCATTTAGCTTATAGAAAAAATCGTGCATCTTGTCTGTTTCGACGTAATTTGTACCGCAATCAAAATAAACTGTCCTGGCTATTACATCTTCTTTTTCTAAAACCCCAGACTCTTCCAATAAGTTAATCAGGTCAGCGGACTGGGAATCTCCAATGACTAGAACCTTTAATTTTCCATCGGCATTTGAAAAATTACTTTTATGGGTAAGCATACGTTGTTTGGTCCATGTATAATCAGCGGCATCTTTCTTATCTATTTGATTGATCATACGAATCTCCTCAGGAATTCGCCATTCCCAACCATTATTTGCCCAACTGCTGGCAGAAGGTACAATTACAATTAATGCAACTGCTGCACATGCCAAAGAAAATGTAGAACCATTCATTTTCTCTGGATTTGACGACCTAAATGGTTTTTCAATAGTATAATATACTACAGCACTCAATATTAGAGTAAGAGCAAGCATTAAAGTTATTTGCATCGTACTAGGTGTGAAAACAACAATATAACTCCCAAGTACGTAAATTGGCCAATGAACCAAATATAATGAATAGCTAATTTCTCCAATATATTTCGGGAAACGGCATGAGAGGAGCATTGAAATAGCAGTTTTCTCCCCAGAAAGTATCATTAGCAATGTACCAAAACAAGGAATTAATGCATAATAACCCGGGAAAATAATTGATTTAATATCAAAAGAAAAAATTGAATATAGAACTAAAAAAAAGCCTAAAATATATAACGCCTGATTAAATCTCTTACCATTAAATAAATGATTAATAAAAACCCCAATTGCTCCAATTGCAAATTCATGCATGCGGAATGGAGTCAAATAGAAAGCTCCACTAGAATCCACACTAATATAATAAATCGCTAAGAAAGCAAAAATTATAAAAAACAAAAAAACAGCAAGCGCCCGAAAATGAATGTTTTTGGTAATCCTACATAATACAATCAAATATAGCGGCCATAAAAGATAAAATTGCAACTCAACACTTAGCGACCACGTATGCAACAACGGCTTTAGAGTTGAGAAGTTATCAAAATAGTCAGACTGCATCCAGAAAAAAATATTTGAGATACCGGATAACGCATAAACAACAGACCCAGAAAGTGAAGCAAAATCTTTTGGTGAAAGTATAAAAAAAGAGCCTGCATATGTTATGGTTATAACAAATAACAATGCCGGGATTAATCTTCGCGTACGCCGGATATAAAAATCACCAAATGAAAAACGAGTGTTATCAACCCCTTTAACAATGCCATTTGTAATTAAATAGCCACTGATTACGAAAAAAATATCGACACCTACAAATCCGCCAGAAAATCCCGTAATATTAAAATGATAGAAGATCACAGCCAAAACAGCAATTGCCCTAATACCATCAATATCTGGACGATAACCAACTTTTAATTGCTTCCCTTTTGAGAACACTTAATCACCTGAATAATATTATTACGTGGCAAAAACCACTCTTAGGCCCAACATTGATTCAACATTTTATCAGATTAATCTTAATTTTTGTAAGAGAATTTGTTGGGGTGCAACGACCTCATCGTTTACTATTAACCTCCATGTTAGGAAGCAACTGCGAGATTTATGTGAACGGAACACAACGATCATCAACCTTTTTGTTCCACGACTACGAAACCTTTGGCACCCACCCGGCGCTGGACAGACCGGCACAGTTTGCGGCCATCCGTACCGACGACGAATTCAACATCATTGGCGAGCCTGAGGTCTTTTACTGTAAGCCGGCCGATGACTACCTGCCCCAGCCCGGCGCGGTAATGGTCACCGGGATCACCCCACAGGAAGCCCGGGACAAAGGCGTGAACGAGGCCGCATTCGCCCGACGCATTCACGACCTCTTCACCGTCCCGAATACCTGCGTGGTCGGTTACAACAACATCCGTTTCGATGACGAAGTGACGCGCAATATCTTCTACCGCAACTTCTACGATCCTTATGCCTGGAGCTGGCAGAACCGCAACTCGCGCTGGGATTTGCTCGACATTATGCGTGCCTGCTATGCACTGCGCCCGGAAGGCATCAACTGGCCTGAGAATGATGAAGGGCTGCCGAGCTTCAGACTGGAACACCTGACGCGCGCGAACGGTATTGAGCACAGTAATGCCCACGATGCGATGGCCGATGTCTACGCCACCATTGCTATGGCAAAGCGGGTGAAAACCGCTCAGCCACGGCTGTTTGACTATCTGCTGAGCCACCGCAGCAAGCAGAAACTCACCACGCTGATTGATGTGCCGCAAATGAAACCGCTGGTACATATCTCCGGTATGTTTGGCGCCTGGCGCGGCAATACCAGTTGGGTCGCACCGCTGGCCTGGCATCCGGATAACCGTAATGCCGTGATTATGGTGGATTTAGCCGGTGATATTACACCGCTGCTCGATCTCGACAGCGATACGCTGCGCGAACGGCTCTATACTCCGAAAGATGAACTCGGCGATCTGCCCGCGGTGCCGGTCAAACTGGTCCATATCAATAAATGTCCGGTCCTGGCCCAGGCCAATACTCTGCGCGCGGAGGATGCAAACAGGCTGGGGATTAACCGTCAGCGTTGCCTGGATAACCTCAAGGTGCTGCGTGAAAACCCGCAGGTGCGTGAGAAAGCGGTGGCGATCTTTGCCGAAGCCGAACCCTTTGTTCCGTCAGACAACGTCGATGCGCAGCTGTACAACGGCTTTTTCAGCGACGCAGACCGTGCGGCAATGAATATTGTTCTGCAAACCGAACCGCGTAACTTACCCGCGCTGGATATTACCTTCGCGGATGCACGTATCGAAAAACTGATGTTTAATTACCGCGCGCGCAACTTTCCTGGCACGCTGGATGAAACCGAACAGGCGCGCTGGCTTCAGCATCGTCGTAATGTGTTTACACCGGAATTTCTGCAGAGCTACGCGCAGGAGCTGGAGATGCTGTATAGCCAGTATGAAGGAAATGCTGAAAAGCAGGCGCTGTTAAAAGCGCTGTATCAGTATGCGCAGGAAATCGTCTGACAGATTTTGGGCGAAAAAAAACCGGAGGCGATGGTCTCCGGTTTTTTTTTACTTAGTTCTTACGCAACGTCTTCGTACTGAGGAACCGGGTTACGGAAGCTCTTCGTGACGCACGCCAGGTAAACCAGGCCGATACCCGCCCAAATCAGGCCAAGCACCATGGAACTCTCTTCCAGGTTAACCCACAGCGCACCCACGGTCAGCGCACCACACATCGGCAGGAACAGATACTGGAAGTGATCTTTCAGCGTTTTATTACGCTTTTCACGGATCCAGAACTGAGAAATAACCGACAGGTTAACAAAGGTGAACGCCACCAGCGCACCGAAGTTAATCAGCGCAGTTGCCATCACCAGGTCAAAGTTAATCGCCAGCAGAGCAATAGCGCCGACCAGGATGATGTTCATCGCCGGCGTACGCCAGGTTGGGTGAACGTAGCCGAAGAAGCTTTTCGGGAATACGCCGTCACGACCCATTACATACATCAGACGTGCAACGCCTGCGTGCGCGGCCATGCCGGATGCCAGTACCGTGATGGTGGAGAAGATCAACGCGCCAACCTGGAACGCTTTACCCGCCACATAGAGCATAATTTCTGGCTGAGAGGCATCCGGATCCTTAAAGCGAGAGATATCCGGGAAGTACAGCTGCAGGAAGTAGGTCGCAAAGATAAAGATCAGACCACCAATCAGCGCCGTCAGGAAAATAGCACGCGGGATAACACGCTCTGCGTCCTTGGTCTCTTCAGACAGGTTGCTGATGCCGTCAAAACCGGTAAAGGAGAAGCACAGAATAGTTGCCCCGGTAATCATCGGGATCACATGCGCATCACCAGACCAGAACGGCTTGCTGCTCGCCAGGGTACCTGCGCCTTCACCGTGGAAGACACCAAAGATAACCATGCCCAGAATCACGGCAATCAGGATGACCTGAAGCACAACAATAACGGAGTTAAAGTTCGCAACGGACTTGATGCTGCGCAGGTTGAACGCCGTCATAAAGGCCACCAGCGCCACGACGAACATCCACGAAGGGATCGACGGCACCAGTGCTTCAAAATAAATTTTAGCCAGCAGAATGTTGATCATCGGCGCGAACAGATAGTCGAGCAGCGAAGACCAGCCCACCATAAAGCCAACGGTCGGGCTGATGGATTTCTGGGCATAGGTGTAGGCAGAACCGGCAGACGGATAGCGACGAACCAGTTTACCGTAGCTCAGCGCGGTAAAGAGGATCGCAATCAGCGCGAAGGCGTAAGCCGTCGGCACATGACCGTCTGTGAGGCCTGATACGATACCGAATGTATCGAACAGCGTCATTGGTTGCATATAGGCAAGGCCCATCATCACAACCGGAACTAACGTAAGGGTTTTACGTAATTCCACGCGAGAGGTGTTTGGAGTTGCGTTATGCGACATAGTTATTCTCCTTTACGGTGATAACCGCCACGTAAGCGAAAAATTGCCCCATTTCTGTATTCCTCAGCGACAACAACTGTCGGATTTTAGTAAATATCTATCCGGTACGAAGCCCGGCCTCTTGGTTTTTAGTTTCGTTTCATACGTGCAAAAAAAAATAACCGACGCCTTTTATATCGTCGATTATTCATTTGGTTGCAGCGGCGCATTTTGCCCCACATCGGATACAAAAGGCAATACTTTGCAACGCCCGGGGCGATTTTCTTTTTTCTAACTGGCTGATTTCTCGACGCTGCTTTGCGAGTAAACGGCAGCAATAGCACTATTTGCTAAAATTTCGTCCCTCCACCAGGCACTTGCCAGCCCCGCAGTTTGTTCATTCCAGCCGACCCACACCGATTCATTGCTGCTTTGTGCAAGCACCTGTTTTTCAACAAGCGCACCGCTGTCTAAAAACCGCTGTGCCAGATAGCGGGGTAAATAGCCGCACCCCAGGCCACTGATTTGCAGCTCCAGCTTGGTTTTATAGTCGAACACCGTGATCGCCTCCTGCTCATCAAGCAACTGCGTGGAGGCCGCACAGTCGGGACGCGAGCTGTCACCGACCACAATGGCGCGGTAGCCTTTAATCGTGCGCCGGTTAAGGGGTTCCGGCTCCTGCGCGAGCGGATGGTGTGGCGCGACGGCGAAAACCTGCTCCAGCACACCCAGCCGGGCGAAACCGAAATCGCTTAACTGGGGCGGTTCATGCAGCGCACCGACAAAAATATCTGCCCTGCCCTGAGTTAAGGCATCCCATGAATCGCCCAGCACGCCATTAATGAAGATTAACCGGGTTACGCTGTGGTGCTGATAGAACGCCTCAATCAGCGGCGTCAGAAGAGAAAACGGAAAAGTATCATCAACGCCGATGACCAGTTCGTTCTCCCATCCCTGGTGCAGTTTGACGGCCTGTTTTTCCAGTTCGCGAACGGTATGCAGGACGTCGCGCCCCTTCTCCAGCAGCATCTGCCCGGTACGGGTAAAACGGGCGCGGTGACCAGAGCGATCGAGGATCTGGATATTAAGATCGCTTTCCAGTTTATGAACGGTATAGCTCAGCGCCGACGGGGTTTTGAAGAGCTTTGCCGAAGCAGCGGCAAAGCTCCCCTCTTTTTCCAGTGCATCCAGAATAATAAGAACATCCAGCAGCGGTTTCATGTTCGCCCCCTTCCGGTGTGCGATCGTTTCCGCTGAGAAACTTATTCCATCGGCATCACCAGCGGATCGGGATATTGATACTCAAACCCCAGCTCATGACAAATGCGATTGCCATCAACAATTTTGCCTTTACTTTCGTCCTTTGCTTCACCAAAAACAGGCGGAACCAGACCCAGCTGGCGTGCCATCAGCGGGTAAAACGTGCTACGCGCTGGATGAGAAGGCGCACATATATTATAGATGTGCCCACCTTTTGGAGCCTGTAAGAGTAGTTCTATTGCGGCAATTACGTCATCAAGATGCACAAGATTGACGCCATGTTGTCCGTCTGGCGCGGATTTTCCCGCGAAGAAGCGCCCTGGATGTCGCCCGGGGCCAACCAGACCTGCCAGCCGTACGATATCGACCTGGGTGCCGGGAAGATGATGCAGCCAGTCTTCCAGCTCTTTCAGCACTTTACCGCTCGCGGTAACGGGATGACGCTCAGAGGTCTCTTTCACCACGCCGTCAACATCGCCGTAGACCGAGGTTGAGCTGGTAAAAATAATGCGTGGGACGTGATGCGCCAGCGCGCTGTCGACAATCTCCTGCATCGCCTGCAGATAAAATGATTCGCCCGGGCCACTGCGCCGTGCCGGTAACGTAATCACCAGCGCATCAACGTTCATCAGCGTGTCCAGATCGTCAGCATCACACACCAGTTCAGGTTCCAGACGCAGCTCGACGCCGTCAATACCGCACATGCGCGCCGCTTCTACCCCATCCGCCGTGGTTTTGCTTCCGGTCACCTGCCAGCCTTTTGCGGCCAATGACATCGCCAGCGGCATTCCCAGCCAACCTAAACCGACAATCGCGACCTTTTTCATGCGAATTCTCCTGACTTTTACTCGTCTTTCTTAAGGCTACGCCAGCCCGACAGAACACACAATTCATAGCGTCAATATGAAATGAATTAATGATCAAAAAAAGCCCTTGCAATCAGTCATACAACTGGTTTAGGTTAAAAGACATCAAATGAATAAGCATTCATCGAGAATTTTATGACACGCGTTCAATTTAAACACCACCATCATCACCATCATCCTGACTAGTCTTTCAGGCGATGTGTGCTGGAAGACGTTTGGATCTTCCAGTGGTGCATGAACGCATGAAAAAGCCCCCGGAAGATCTTCTTCCGGGGGCTTTTTTTTGGACCAAATTCAGACAGGTTAAAACAGGTTAACGAGGAAAACAGAATGTTAGATAACTCACGTTTACGCATAGCTATTCAAAAATCAGGCCGTTTGAGTGATGATTCACGCGAACTGCTCGCCCGCTGCGGGATTAAAATCAACCTGCACACCCAGCGCCTGATTGCCCTGGCTGAAAATATGCCCATCGACATTCTGCGCGTGCGTGATGACGATATTCCCGGCCTTGTGATGGATGGCGTTGTTGACCTCGGCATCATCGGTGAAAACGTGCTGGAAGAAGAGCTCCTGACCCGCCGTGCCCAGGGTGAAGATCCACGCTATTTTACCCTGCGTCGTCTGGACTTCGGCGGCTGCCGCCTGTCGCTGGCCACGCCTGTCGATGAAGCCTGGGACGGCCCGGCCGCGCTGAACGGCAAACGTATCGCCACCTCCTACCCTCACCTGTTAAAACGTTACCTGGATCAGAAAGGCGTACAGTTTAAATCCTGCCTGCTGAACGGCTCTGTTGAGGTGGCACCGCGCGCGGGTCTGGCTGACGCCATCTGTGACCTCGTCTCTACGGGCGCCACGCTGGAAGCGAACGGTCTGCGCGAAGTGGAAGTGATTTACCGCTCCAAAGCGTGCCTTATCCAGCGCGACGGCGAAATGGCCGATGCGAAACAGCAGCTGATCGACAAACTGCTGACCCGTATTCAGGGCGTGATTCAGGCCCGTGAATCGAAATACATCATGATGCACGCGCCAACCGAACGTCTTGATGAGGTCATTGCCCTGCTGCCAGGCGCAGAGCGCCCGACCATCCTGCCTCTGGCCGGTGACCAGCAGCGCGTCGCCATGCACATGGTCAGTAGCGAAACCCTGTTCTGGGAAACCATGGAAAAACTGAAGGCGCTGGGCGCAAGCTCAATTCTGGTGCTGCCAATTGAGAAGATGATGGAGTAATGGCCATGAGCTTTAACACAATCATCAACTGGAACGATTGTTCGCAAGAACAACAGCGCGCGCTGCTGATGCGTCCGGCGATTTCCGCTTCAGAAAGCATTACCCGCACCGTGGCCGAGATCCTTGAGAACGTCAAAGCCCGTGGCGACGATGCACTGCGGGAATACAGCGCAAAGTTTGATAAAACCGAGGTTAGCGCTTTAAAGGTAACAGAACAGGAAATCACGGACGCGGAAAGCCGCCTCGGTGACGAGATCAAACAGGCGATGGCCGTCGCGGCGAAAAACATTGATACCTTCCACACCGCGCAGATATTGCAGGCGGTCGATGTGGAAACCGTGCCCGGCGTACGCTGCCAGCAGGTCACGCGTCCGGTTGCGTCGGTGGGGCTTTACATCCCCGGTGGTTCCGCCCCGCTGTTCTCTACCGTATTAATGCTGGCAACCCCGGCACGCATCGCCGGTTGTCAGAAAGTAGTACTGTGCTCGCCGCCTCCGATTGCCGATGAAATTCTCTATGCGGCAAAACTGTGTGGCGTACAGGCGGTGTATAAAGTGGGGGGGGCACAGGCAATTTCCGCGCTGGCGTTTGGTACCGAATCCATTCCTAAAGTGGATAAAATTTTTGGCCCGGGCAACGCGTATGTGACCGAAGCAAAGCGTCAGGTCAGCCAGCGTCTGGACGGTGCCGCAATTGATATGCCTGCCGGTCCTTCTGAGGTGCTGGTGATTGCCGACAGCGGTGCAACGCCGGACTTCGTCGCCTCCGATCTGTTATCCCAGGCAGAACATGGCCCGGACTCACAGGTTATTTTGCTGACGCCGGATGCGGATATGGCAAGACGCGTGGGTGAAGCCGTTGAACGTCAGCTTGCCGACCTGCCGCGCGCCGACACGGCACGCCTGGCACTCTCAGCAAGCCGCCTGATTGTGGCGCGCGATCTGGCGCAGTGCATTGCCATCTCCAACCAGTACGGCCCGGAACACCTGATTATCCAGACCCGCAATGCGCGCGATCTGGTTGACAGCATTACCAGCGCAGGTTCGGTCTTCCTTGGCGACTGGTCACCGGAATCCGCCGGCGATTACGCTTCCGGCACCAACCACGTTCTGCCAACCTACGGCTATACATCAACCTGTTCGAGCCTCGGGCTGGCGGATTTCCAGAAACGCATGACCGTACAGGAGCTGTCCCGCGAGGGGTTTGCCTCTCTGGCCTCCACCATTGAGACCCTGGCCGCCGCCGAACGTCTGACCGCCCACAAAAACGCCGTTACGCTGCGCGTTGCAGCCCTGAAGGAGCAAGCATGAGCATTGAAGAATTAGCCCGCGAAAATGTCCGTCGCCTGACGCCTTATCAGTCTGCTCGTCGTCTGGGTGGCAACGGTGATGTCTGGCTGAACGCCAACGAATACCCGACGGCCGTACAGTTCGAGCTGTCGCAGCAAACACTGAACCGCTATCCGGAATGCCAGCCGAAAGCGGTTATCGAAAATTACGCCCGGTACGCAGGCGTAAAGCCTGAGCAGGTGCTGGTCAGCCGGGGTGCAGATGAAGGCATTGAACTGCTGATCCGAGCCTTCTGCGAACCGGGTAAAGACGCGGTGATGTACTGCCAGCCAACCTACGGAATGTACAGCGTCAGCGCAGAAACCTTTGGCGTGGCGTGCCGTAACGTGCTTTCGCTGGAAGACTGGCAGCTCGATCTGCAGGGGATTGCCGACAATCTTGACGGCGTGAAAGTGGTGTTCGTCTGCAGTCCAAATAACCCGACCGGGCAGATTATCAACCCGCAGGACATTCGAACCCTGCTGGAGATGACGCGCGGTAAAGCGCTGGTGGTGGCTGACGAAGCCTATATTGAGTTCTGCCCGCAGGCGACGCTGGCTGGCTGGCTCGAGGAGTACCCGCACCTGGTTGTACTGCGTACGCTGTCAAAAGCTTTCGCCCTCGCTGGCCTGCGCTGCGGCTTTACGCTGGCCAATAAAGAAGTCATCGACCTGCTGATGAAAGTGATTGCGCCATATCCACTCTCTACGCCGGTTGCCGACATTGCGGCGCAGGCTTTGGCCCCTCAGGGGATCAAGGCGATGCGCGAACGCGTGGCACAAATCCTTGAAGAACGGCAGTATCTGGTCACTGCCCTGAAAGATATTCCCTGCGTGGAGCAGGTATTCGACTCTGAAACCAACTACATCCTGGTACGCTTTACCGCCTCCAGTGCCGTATTTAAATCTTTATGGGATCAGGGCATTATCTTACGAGACCAAAATAAACAACCATCCTTAAGCGGCTGTTTGCGTATTACCGTAGGCACCCGTGCAGAGAGTCAGCGCGTGATTGACGCCCTGAAAGCGGAGAAAGTATGAGCCAGAAGACCCTCTTTATCGATCGTGACGGTACCCTTATTTCGGAGCCGCCAACCGATTTTCAGGTCGATCGTTTCGACAAACTGGCTTTTGAACCCGATGTAATCCCGGTGCTGCTCAAGCTGCAGAAAGCCGGCTATAAGCTGGTGATGATCACTAACCAGGACGGACTGGGTACCGACAGTTTCCCGCAAGCGGATTTTGACGGCCCGCATAACCTGATGATGCAGGTGCTGACCTCTCAGGGCGTTAAATTTGATGAGGTGCTGATCTGCCCACACCTGCCTGCCGATGAATGTGACTGCCGCAAGCCGAAGGTAAAGCTGGTCGAACGCTACCTGGCGGATGACGTGCTGGATAAAGCCAATAGCTATGTCATTGGCGATCGCATGACCGATATTACGCTGGCGGAGAACATGGGTATCTCCGGGCTGCGCTATGACCGTTCCACCCTTAACTGGGCAAAAATTGGTGATCAACTGACCCAGCGTGACCGCTACTCGCACGTTGAGCGCAACACCAAAGAGACGCAAATCGACGTTAAGGTCTGGTTGGATCGTGAAGGCGGCAGCAAGATCCACACCGGTGTGGGTTTCTTTGACCATATGCTGGACCAGATCGCGACCCACGGTGGTTTCCGCATGGAGATCGCCGTGAAAGGCGATTTGTATATCGACGATCACCACACTGTGGAAGATACCGGCCTGGCGCTGGGTGAAGCGCTGAAGCTGGCGCTCGGCGACAAACGCGGCATCAACCGTTTTGGTTTTGTGCTGCCGATGGACGAGTGCCTGGCGCGCTGCGCAATGGATATCTCCGGGCGCCCACACCTGGAATACAAAGCGGATTTCACCTACCAGCGCGTGGGCGACCTCAGCACCGAAATGGTTGAACACTTCTTCCGTTCATTGTCCTACACCATGGGCCTGACGTTGCACCTCAAGACCAAGGGCAAGAACGACCACCACCGCGTGGAAAGCCTGTTCAAAGCCTTTGGCCGTACCCTTCGCCAGGCGATTCGTGTGGAAGGTGACGCCCTGCCCTCATCGAAAGGAGTGCTGTAATGAATGTGGTGATTCTGGATACCGGATGCGCCAACCTGAACTCCGTAAAATCGGCAATTGCCCGTCACGGCTATGCACCGGACGTAAGTCGCGACCCGGACGTCGTACTGCGCGCCGATAAGCTTTTTCTGCCCGGCGTAGGGACAGCGCAGGCGGCGATGGATCAGATCCACGAGCGTGAGCTGGTGAGTCTCATCAAAGCCTGTACTCAACCGGTGCTGGGAATTTGTCTGGGCATGCAACTCTTGGGCCGACGCAGTGAAGAGAGCAACGGTGTTGATCTGCTCGGGATTATCGACGAAGACGTGCCGAAAATGACCGATCACGGTCTGCCTCTGCCGCACATGGGCTGGAACCGTGTTTATGCCAAAGCCGGTGACAGACTGTTTCGCGGCATTGAAGACGGGGCCTATTTTTACTTCGTGCACAGCTACGCCATGCCGGTAAATACGTACACCATTGCCCAGTGCAATTACGGCGAAGCATTTACCGCGGCGGTGCAGAAAGATAACTTCTTCGGCGTGCAGTTTCACCCGGAACGTTCGGGTGCCGCAGGCGCACAGTTGCTGAAAAACTTCCTGGAGATGTAATGATTATTCCCGCTTTAGATTTAATCGACGGCACGGTTGTCCGTCTCCATCAGGGCGATTACGGGCAGCAACGCGACTACGGTAACGACCCCTTGCCACGTCTGCAGGATTATGCAGCCCAGGGCGCGCAGGTGTTGCACCTGGTGGATTTGACTGGCGCAAAAGATCCGACAAAACGTCAAATCCCACTTCTTAAAAAACTGGTGGCCGGCGTAGATGTGCCGGTCCAGGTAGGCGGTGGCGTGCGTACGGAAGATGACGTTGCGGCGCTGCTGGACGCTGGCGTGGCGCGTGTGGTCGTCGGCTCGACTGCCGTTAACGATCCTGAAAAGGTTAAAGCCTGGTTCCACCGCTTTGGCGCTGACGCGCTGGTGCTGGCGCTGGATGTTCGTATCGACGAACAGGGTAACAAGCAGGTTGCAGTCAGCGGCTGGCAGGAAAACTCTGGGGTGACGCTGGAAGAGCTGGTTGAGAGGTATCTGCCCGTTGGCCTGAAGCACGTGCTGTGCACCGATATCTCCCGCGACGGCACGCTGGCAGGCTCTAACGTTTCTTTATATCAAGAAATCTGCGCGCGTTATCCGCAGGTGGCCTTCCAGTCGTCGGGCGGTATTGGTGATATCACTGATATTGCCGCGTTGCGCGGAACGGGTGTACAGGGCGTGATTGTGGGCCGGGCCCTGCTGGAAGGTAAATTTACTGTGACGGAGGCGATTCAATGCTGGCAAAACGGATAATCCCTTGCCTGGACGTACGTGACGGCCAGGTAGTGAAAGGCGTGCAGTTCCGCAACCACGAAATCATTGGCGATATCGTCCCGCTGGCAAAACGCTACGCTGAAGAAGGCGCAGATGAGCTGGTGTTTTACGATATCACCGCCTCCAGCGATGGCCGCGTCGTGGATAAAAGCTGGGTGGCGCGCGTGGCAGAAGTGATTGATATTCCCTTCTGCGTGGCAGGTGGGATTAAATCCGCGGAAGACGCGGCAAAAATCCTCTCCTTTGGTGCCGATAAGATTTCCATTAACTCCCCTGCTTTGGCAGACCCGGAGCTGATTACCCGTCTGGCCGATCGCTTTGGCGTACAGTGTATTGTCGTGGGGATCGACACCTGGTATGACGCCGCAACGGGTAAATACCATGTCAACCAGTACACCGGCGACGAAAGCCGGACCCGCGTAACCCAATGGGAGACGCTGGACTGGGTGCAGGAAGTCCAGAAACGTGGCGCAGGCGAAATTGTGCTGAACATGATGAACCAGGACGGCGTGCGTAACGGTTACGACCTGGAGCAGCTGAATAAAGTCCGCGCGGTCTGCCACGTACCGCTGATTGCTTCCGGCGGTGCAGGCACCATGGAACACTTCCTCGAAGCCTTCCGCGAAGCAAACGTTGACGGCGCGCTGGCGGCCTCCGTGTTCCACAAACAGATTATCAATATTGGTGAGTTAAAAACGTACCTGGCCGACCAGGGCGTGGAGATCAGGGTATGTTAACAGAGCAACAACAGGCACAACTGGACTGGGAAAAAACTGACGGATTACTGCCGGTGGTTGTACAGCATGCCGTCTCAGGTGAAGTGCTGATGTTGGGATATATGAACCAGGATGCACTAACCAAAACCATCGACAGCGGCAAGGTCACCTTTTTCTCGCGTACCAAACAGCGCCTGTGGACCA
Source organism: Enterobacter sp. J49 (assembly GCF_002148625.1). Taxonomy (NCBI): domain Bacteria; kingdom Pseudomonadati; phylum Pseudomonadota; class Gammaproteobacteria; order Enterobacterales; family Enterobacteriaceae; genus Enterobacter; species Enterobacter sp. J49. The sequence goes on along the minus strand of NZ_MWPY01000037.1, from coordinate 492,031 downwards.
AAGGGGAAACCTCTGGCCATTTCCTGAATGTGGTCAGCATTACGCCGGACTGCGATAACGATACGCTTCTGGTACTGGCGAATCCGATCGGCCCAACCTGCCACAAGGGCACCAGCAGCTGCTTCGGCGACGCAAGCCACCAGTGGCTGTTCCTGTATCAACTGGAACAGTTACTCGCTGAGCGTAAAACGGCGGATCCTGAAAGTTCGTATACAGCTAAGCTGTACGCCAGCGGGACTAAACGTATTGCGCAAAAGGTAGGGGAAGAAGGCGTTGAGACAGCACTGGCCGCGACCGTGCATGACCGCGAGGAGCTGACGAACGAGGCGTCGGATTTGATGTATCACCTGCTGGTACTGCTGCAGGATCAGGAGCTGGATTTGACGGTGGTGATTGAGAATCTACGTAAGAGACATAAATAAAAAAACCGGGGAATGTCCCCGGTTTTTTTATCTGATGAGAATCACGCTTTTGGTTTGTAGTTCCGCAATGCGTTGCGACCCAACACCACACCTGAACCGATAATCCCGCCAAGGAGTACGGCAAGGATTAGAGTGATGGCCTTTTTCGGACTGTCACGTTTGATCGGTAAATCTGGCTTCATCACATAACGGTAGACGTGGATAGTGTCAGGGTTAACGTTCAGCTTTTCGATATCCAGCAAGTTCTGCTTAGTCTGGTAGTACGCTCCTGAGAACACCAGCGGACGAGACGCTTCGTTTTCAATCATCGATTTTAACGCTTCGCTGCCCAGCAGGAACATGGTTTCCTGCGTCACGTCCTGAGTTTGCTGAATTTGCGGAGAGGTGATTTTCGCTGCTTCTGCGTTCTTCAGCGCTTCCGTAATCTGTTTGATACGCAAATCTTTTTGCTCCTGAGAGACTTTCTCCTGGTTCCCCAGGGAGTCATTCAGGGTTGTGATCTGCTGCTTAATGTTATCTTTTAGGTCGAGCGTCAGTTCTTTCGCCGTCTGTTCATCAATCTGCTGAATATACTGTGCAAGCTGCTTTTGCGCAGCTTCGGCAGTTTCACCCTGATAGGTTACGGTTAATGGCAGCCCTTGCCCCTTCACTGTAGGCTCAATAGTCAGCTTTTCTGGATCTTCTTGATTTTCAAGAGCCTGCGCTAATGCTGAAAAGGATGAATTGAAACGACCGATTACACGATTCTGAATATCCAAAATCGAGGGCGAGGCGCCCCCATAAAGGATATTCAACGCGTTTGTATACGTCGCAATCTGGGCGGCATCAGGTTGAGCAATGATCGCGGACGATGTCCATTTTTCTTTAGCTATGGTGATATAAACGCCCGCTAGTATGATAAAAAAGGCGACAAAAGCTCCAATAACCCATTTCCCACGCCACAATTGCATCACTAAATCAAGTAAATCAATTTGCTCCGGGTCATTACTTCTGCTGACCTGACTATTGTTGTTCTGCGTCATACAATCCCTAACAGATAAAAAAGGGCAAAAATAAACATGTTCACATAGTGTATCTGTTGCTACGGATTTTTCTATAAGAATCCGATGAGTTAAATCGGAAAGATGGGTTATGTAACTGACATCCGCCGCGCTATGATAGACGCAATGTGATGCGTGATGGCATCAGTAAGAACACATGTTTATGAGGGAAGATATGAAATTTCTGGTAACGGGTGCAGCAGGCTTTATCGGTGCAAATGTCAGCAAACGACTCCTGGATGCCGGTCATCAGGTCGTCGGTATTGATAACCTGAATGACTACTATGATGTCAATCTTAAGCTGGCACGTCTGGATCTGCTGACATCTGGCAATTTCACCTTCCACAAGCTGGACCTGGCCGACCGTGAAGGCATGGCCACACTGTTCGCCCGTGAGAAATTTGATCGCGTCATCCACCTGGCCGCACAGGCAGGTGTACGCTACTCGCTTGAAAACCCTCACGCCTATGCAGATGCCAACCTGGTAGGGCACCTCAACGTGCTGGAAGGCTGTCGCCATCACAAGGTACAACATCTTCTGTATGCATCTTCCAGCTCCGTTTACGGTCTGAATCGCAAGATGCCTTTTTCGACTGACGATTCGGTCGATCACCCTGTCTCACTTTATGCCGCGACCAAAAAAGCCAATGAACTGATGTCGCATACCTATTCCCACCTGTACAACCTGCCCACGACGGGCCTGCGTTTCTTTACCGTGTACGGTCCGTGGGGTCGTCCGGATATGGCGCTGTTTAAATTCACCAAAGCGATGATTGAAGGCAAAAGCATTGATGTCTACAACTACGGTAAGATGAAGCGCGACTTCACTTACATTGATGATATCGCCGAAGCCATTATCCGTCTGCAGGATGTTATCCCTCAGGCCGATGCAAACTGGACCGTTGAAACCGGTTCACCGGCAACCAGCTCTGCGCCTTATCGCGTCTATAACATCGGAAACAGCTCTCCGGTTGAACTGATGGATTACATTACGGCTCTTGAAGAGGCGCTCGGGATAGAGGCAGAAAAGAATATGATGCCAATCCAGCCGGGTGACGTACTGGAAACCAGCGCAGATACTAAAGCGCTGTATGACGTTATTGGCTTCAAACCGCAGACCTCCGTTAAAGAAGGCGTGAAGAATTTCGTTGACTGGTATCGCGACTTCTACAAAGTATAAAAACAAAAAAAACCGGCAAGTGCCGGTTTTTTTATGCGCCTTAAGCAGAGACTCAGTCGCTACCAAACAGATCGCGGGTATACACTTTATCCGCCACGTCGGCCAGTTCTTCCGCCATACGGTTAGAGATAATCACATCCGCTTCCTGCTTGAACGCATCCAGGTCACGAATCACACGAGAATGGAAGAATTCATCTTCCTGCATCGCTGGCTCATAAATAATTACCTGAACGCCTTTGGCCTTAATACGCTTCATGATCCCCTGAATGGAAGAGGCGCGGAAGTTATCAGAACCGCTCTTCATGATCAGGCGATATACACCCACCACTTTCGGCTGACGCGCGAGAATGGAATCAGAAATGAAGTCTTTACGCGTACGGTTTGCATCAACAATCGCTGAAATCAAATTGTTTGGCACAGCCTGATAGTTCGCCAGCAACTGTTTCGTATCTTTAGGCAGGCAATAGCCGCCGTAACCAAACGACGGGTTGTTGTAATGATTGCCGATACGCGGGTCGAGGCACACGCCTTCGATGATCTGACGGGTGTTCAGGCCCAGACTCTCGGCATAGCTGTCCAGCTCGTTGAAGTAAGCCACGCGCATTGCCAGGTAGGTATTCGCGAACAGCTTGATCGCTTCGGCTTCAGTGGAATCGGTAAACAGCACCGGGATATCTTTCTTGATTGCGCCTTCCTGAAGGAGAGCAGCAAAACGCTCCGCACGCTCAGAGCGCTCACCGATCACGATACGGGATGGGTGCAGGTTATCGTATAACGCCCTGCCCTCGCGCAGAAACTCTGGCGAGAAGAAGACATTATCAATACCCAACTCTTCTTTGATTGATTTAGTGAAACCGACCGGAATGGTCGACTTAATGATCATCACTGCATTCGGATTAATCGCGATAACGTCTTTGATCACCGCTTCAACCGTCGAAGTGTTGAAATAGTTGGTTTTTGGATCGTAGTCTGTTGGGGTCGCAATGATGACAAAGTCCGCATCACGATAAGCATCTTCTTTATCAGTGGTAGCACGGAAATTCAGCGGTTTGTTCGAAAGGTAATCCTGGATTTCTTTGTCTACAATCGGCGATTTCTTCTGATTTAGCATATCCACTTTGGACTGTACGATGTCCAGCGCAACCACTTCATGGTTCTGGGCAATCAGAATGCCGTTTGAGAGACCGACATAGCCTGTTCCGGAGATTGTTATTTTCATTCGCTAATGACTTCTGTGAGTTAACTGTACTGATGGCCGCCTGACCATCGCGATAAACCTGACTGTTGGGCTTTGTACCTCCTGGCCAACAGAACTGTCAAGGCAAACCAGGAGTAATCCCTGCTCGCAGGATGACATTCAGACTACTTCGAGTATCGCGAGCCAGATTTTGCGTAAAAAAAACCCGGAGACGAGCTCCGGGCCTTAATTACAACGCGTTATTTAACTTATTCCATCCATTCGGTATGGAATACACCTTCTTTATCAGTACGCTTATAGGTATGCGCGCCAAAATAGTCGCGCTGTGCCTGAATCAGGTTCGCAGGCAGAACGGCAGCGCGGTAGCTGTCGTAGTACGCCACTGCTGCGGAGAAGGTCGGAACCGGAATACCGTTCTGCACAGCGTAAGCCACAACGTCACGCAGCGCCTGCTGGTATTCGTCGGCAATCTTCTTGAAGTATGGCGCCAGCAGAAGGTTAGCAATACCCGCGTTTTCCGCATAAGCATCGGTGATTTTCTGCAGGAATTGTGCACGAATGATGCAACCTGCGCGGAAGATCTTCGCGATCTCACCGTAGTTCAGATCCCAGTTGTTCTCGTCTGACGCGGCACGCAGCTGAGAGAAGCCTTGCGCGTAGGAGACGATTTTACCCAGGTACAGAGCGCGGCGAACTTTCTCGACGAATTCAGCTTTGTCACCCGCGGGTTTAGCCTGTGGGCCAGACAGCACTTTGGATGCCGCAACACGCTGCTCTTTCAGGGAAGAGATATAACGCGCAAATACGGATTCGGTGATCAGAGACAGCGGTTCACCCAGATCCAGAGAGCTCTGGCTGGTCCATTTACCGGTACCTTTGTTCGCAGCTTCGTCCAGAATCACATCAACCAGGTATTTACCCTCTTCATCTTTCTTGGTGAAGATATCTTTGGTGATGTCAATCAGGTAGCTGTTCAGCTCACCTTTGTTCCACTCGGTAAAGGTTTCAGCCAGCTCTTCGTTAGAGAGGTTCAGGCCGCCTTTCAGCAGGGAGTAAGCTTCTGCGATGAGCTGCATGTCGCCGTATTCGATGCCGTTGTGAACCATCTTCACGTAATGGCCTGCACCGTCTGGACCAATATAGGTCACACACGGCTCGCCATCTTCCGCAACCGCAGCGATTTTTGTCAGGATTGGCGCAACCAGTTCGTACGCCTCTTTCTGACCACCAGGCATGATAGATGGGCCTTTCAGTGCGCCCTCTTCACCACCGGAAACACCGGTACCGATGAAGTTAAAACCTTCAGCAGACAGTTCACGGTTGCGACGAATGGTGTCCTGGAAGAAGGTGTTACCGCCATCAATAATAATGTCGCCTTTTTCGAGGAAAGGTTTCAGAGAGTCGATAGCAGCATCGGTACCTGCGCCCGCTTTCACCATTAACAGGATACGACGAGGCGTTTCCAGGGACTCAACAAACTCTTTCACCGTATAGAAAGGAACAAGTTTCTTGCCCGGGTTCTCAGCAATCACTTCTTCGGTCTTATCACGGGAGCGGTTGAAAACGGAGACGGTATAACCACGGCTTTCGATGTTGAGCGCCAGGTTGCGCCCCATCACTGCCATACCGACAACGCCGATTTGTTGCTTGGACATTACATACTCCTGTCAGGTGTGGTCGCCGCGACTGTGTGCGGCTTGAAATGTGTCTGTGATGTTAACTCAGGATAAGGGGGAATGGGTAGAAGAAGATGCTATTGCTGAGCTAAAGTATGTTTTATGGAAAAAGTTAAATGTATTTTTGGATAGCTCTGTAATAGTCAGAGATGATTATTTTTTCATCGAAGCGACGAAGCATAAATTCTCTTCCCTTAGCCCCCATTTCGTTTCTGGCTTCTGGGGTTAGTTGAATAATATTGCGCATAGCATCAGCTAAACTGTCCACATTTTTTACCTGACACAGGTAACCAGTTACGCCATCAATAACGACATTCCTGCAACCAACATTATCCGTTGTTACAAGGGGTTTAGCCATCGAAGCTGCTTCCATTAACGTCCGGGGTATACCCTCGCGATAATATGAAGGCAGGACAATGCAGTCGGCTTGACTAACGATTTGCCGAACGTCACTTGTAACGCCCAAATATTCTATAACACCTTCTTTATCCCAGGAATCAATCACATCTTTTGAGATCGCACTCGGGTTCTCAACATCACATGCCCCTAGAAGTTGAAATTTGGCATTAGGATATTGAACCTTTAACTTCCGTGCAGCCTCAACATAAATCCCTACCCCCTTATCCCATAACATTCGCGCTACTAGTAGAAATGTGACGCCATCATCAGGTTGTTTAATCAACTTTCCAGGAGAAAAATATTGTGTATCTACCCCTTCGCCATCTAAAACATATGACTTGTATTCCTTGATAATTTTTTTAGAAATAAAAACAGCTTTATCATCTTCATTTAAAAACCAAACTTCTTTGGGGAAATTAAATGAAAAGGAATACAACTGAGAGATGACCTTAGTAAAAAACGAGCTTTTATTAAAAACAAAACCTAACCCGGTAGTAACTGCAATTGATTTTTTATTGCACAACCAGGCAGCAATTGAGCCGTAAATGTTAGGTTTAATCGTATAATGAAAAATAAAGTCTGGATCAATTTGAGAATATATTTTTTTTAATTTCATTATAAGGTTAAGATCGACAAACGGATTCATTCCCTGCGATGCGATATGCACATCAACAACGCTACAACCTAATTTTTTTAATTTTTTAGCATAATCATCGACTGGACCAACAATAGTAACTTTGTATCCACGCTTAATGAAGCTGTTGATAAGCCCTTTTCGAAAATTATATACAGACCATAAAGTATTTGCGACTAAGGCTATGTGAAGCTGCTTTTGATTATCCATACTACACCAAAGGTTATTTGTAATATCCGAAAACGTACAAAATCTTAAAAATGATATCATCGATTTTTTTTACTCGTTTAATATTACTATTAATAGCAAATTTTAACCTTGATATAAAATTTGTTTGTGAGCTTACAAAAGAGCGGCTTAAACAATGAATTTCACTCAATGGTTCGCTTGATGTAATTTCAGAAAGTAGTTTTGTTTGTAAATAAAGAAGATGCTGAGGTCTTTTAATCTCTCGTTTAAATTGCTTAATTTTAGATTTTATAACGGAAATGAAACCACTTTTTTTCCCAATAACATTATTCGCATGTTGCCTATACAACAAGTAAGAATTACGATCATATATTATTCGACCATGATAAGCAGCTAATAATAAAAATAGCCAATCATGCATAACAACATGATTTGCAATATCAGGATACATGATCCCTATAAACCTATCACGCAGCGAGGAATTAAAAATCATTGTGCAGCCAGGAGCACAATTTTCAATCAATAAATTATTAACCGTAAAGTCACTTTCAGAAACGAAGCGTCCAATATGATTTAAATCTTGATCTACATAATCATATGCAGAGCAATATATCATTGGGATAGCAGAATCAAATTCTTGCAACTTTACTATTCCCGCCATTACTTTTAGTGGTTCCCAACTATCATCTTGATCACAGAAAGCATAGAAATCATAACCTTCAACGTTCTTAACAAGAGTAATGAAGCTATTAATTACGCCAACATTTTTCTCTTCATAAAGAAAAATATTTGAATTATTCTTCATAAATTCTTTAATTAAGATAATTGTTTCATCTGAAGAACCATCATCACGAATATGTATATCAATAGCATAGTCATTGACTAAAAGTTTAGTTAAAGACGATAGTTGTTCGACAACATATTGCTTTCCATTATAGGTGGAAAGCAATATAGCTATTTTTAATTTTTTTCCTGACTCCAACATCATTAACCCTTTAAATTAATTTTTCATGCAAAAATCATTGGCATGATTCCAGACGTATAATAGCCAGTTATTGATAATATCACATGAAATAAAAACGCCACAAATAATACGGATTTTTTTGCACGATTACTTTGAACGAAACATGGTGTATTAGCCATTATTAAAGGCATTAGTGGAAGTACCCAATAGTAGTTTCTAAAACTATAAGACATTTCAAGGAACAAAAGGCAATACACCATTAATACGATAATCAGTTTGTAAAGAAACTCAGGAATAAAATTTCTATATATATATACATATAATAATGTCGCAATTACGGAAATTATTAAAGGCATTCGGCCTAACATATTTAAATCATAGAAATATGCTATTGGTGAATCTAAATAACGCGTAATCTTAAGGATATAAGGTGATCCAAAACTTCCAATAAAGAGAATTTTGCTAATCAACGGGATTATTTTTAAAGGAACTAAAGCAGCGACTAATGTTAAAAATATGATGGCAATATTCAGCCTCATCGCTAAACGAATCGATATAAATCGGCATAAAAATATAGCTATTGCAACAACTATAGATGACCAATGGAAACCGAGCCCAATGATAAACATGAGCAATGACATTCTTTTTCTATTAACTGAATAATAGTGTAGGGACAATGCCACAAACAAAAAAGCCAACCCTTGCCTGTAAGCATTAAATATAAAATCCAAAGTAATTGAAAAGAATAAGAAAAATACTAATCCAATTGTTCTATAAGGCCTTTCAACACATTTTACAATCATCGTAATTGAAAAAATGATAAACAAAGTTGATATAGTTATATTGAAATATTCGGGCCCAACATTCGCTATGGATAGTAAATAATAAACAGCATTAAAGGAATACTCAAAATGAAGTATACCCTGCTGAATATAATCTTTATACGCTTCAAGGTAAACTGGTTCATCAACCCCTAGTCCAGTTCGGGTCAAATTAAGTGCAAAATATACAACCGCTACAAGAAGAACACCTAAATTATCACAATGCTTTGAATTAGTATAAGCGATTGCCATACCGATAAATATAACTGCGATATGCAATAAAAAAAATAAGAATATTAAACTATTTGAAAAAAGATACATATATTCCTCAGGAGGACGTCACATAACATCAGTGGTAAAATACATAGCTCCGGATTTAAAATGTCACTTTTGTCCATCAAACAGTCTGCGACCTTTTTTGAAGATATATTTAAATAAAAATAAATACCGCCTTAACACCCAGAGGATTTGAAATGGCCTATTTAATATAAAAAAGAAAACTCTTGCTTTCAAACTGGCTTGGCACAAAATTTCTTTTTTAATAGTTGCACCAACTATCGTGAAACATATAACTTTACTATCTATATTACCCTGACTTAAAGCATTAGTTTTATAATTCATCCAACCAAGATGTTCCACGACTAGTTTCTTACTTGTTCTGCAAGAGTATAATTCAGGGCGGAGATATCTCATATGATCAGGGAAAATCTTCCCACTACTTTCAATCGACCAATCCCATCGGAATAAGGTCGCAGTTGTATCCACTTGTGCAATATATAAGTCATTGATTCTCCTGCTTTCGTCATATAACGATTCTTCCTGCAAGAGAATATCTTTTAAGTTTTCTTGCTTTGATAAATAAGCCCAATCTAAAGAATAGCCAATTTTACCAACTACGATATTTTGTTCCATTTGTTGTATTAGATACGTCAACCAACAAGGCTGAGCTTTACATATAGAAAAATCGATATCTCCATCAGTAACAAAAAAATATGGACTGCTATGTTTAGCTCTGATTTGTTTTAATGTCTTATTTATACCTAAAACCCATAGATTACTAGTGTTCCTAATAACCGATACTTCGTTTGTGTATTTTTTTTCTATTACATCGAGGACAGCTAAATGTTCATCATCTAATGAATTGTTATCTATAATATATACATGAATGTCTATGCTTACATTTTTTAGCATCGACTCGACACATCGAAATAAAAATAAACCTTCATTTCGGGTCATTACAATAACTGGAAAAGAGCTACATTTCATGCAAAGAATCCTAATCTATTTTATCCCGTAAGCTATCCATTAAGAATTCTTCTGATAATACTCGTTCATTTGAAAGAATAGCATCGACTTCTGTGTAATTTATAGGGCGCATTTTTTTGTACGTGTCAATGAAATTATCATCAGAGGAACATATTCTATCTTCAATACCAAGCATCGTTAACAAACTTTTTAGTCTGGATAGCCCCCTTGATTCATTAACGCAACAAATAAAATCTTTGTGATATAGTATACAGAAACATACACAGTGAAATGAATCAGTGATAATAATTTCGCTTTCTTTAATATTACTTAACCACTGACCAACAGTGTAATATGCAAACCTATTTTCAATTCGATTATAATAAATGTTAGTAACGGTTTTATTATTAAACAAACCAAACTGCTCAATATTAGATGTAAATGTATGATCAACATCCAGTTTATAATAAACGATTTGCTTGGGTGTTGAATCAATTTTTACCTCCGATGCAATGATTCCATCAAAGAAATCTTTGCCCGCTAGTAATGTAGGATCCAATACATGTGAACTCTCTTTCTGAAAAATAGTTTTACAAATTGAAATCCCTGACTCTTCTCTAACAGAGACTGCATCGAAATCATGAACCAAATTGGCAATATCAGACGTTACAAATTTATCTGTAATTTCCCAATAATCGACACCAAAACTTGCTGCATAAGAAATTTTCTTACAAGTACTTGGCAAAAAGCTTAAGAAATAGACTTTATAGTCATTTCTTCTATTATACATTGTAGGGCGCCACACTTGGTCACTTCCAACTATAACAGCATCAAACTCTAATTTCTCATTTTGTAGAGATTCTAAGGAGTCGAACCGTTTTGTACGATTTATCCATGCTTTTCTGAAATCTTCAAATACTTGATTATTACTAACATCATGCTTAATAATTATCTTCTTACCAAGAATAGTTTTAATTAATTTTGTTAAACCAATCTTCTTGGAGAGTTTTTTTGCTACAGAGAATGGATTTATTTTTATTTCGGGAGAAGAAATATAGTCAATATGTTTTACGATGAATCCTTTATTCTTTAAAACATTTTCTAAGGCTGCTGCTTGTAACACAGCACCATAGTTATGATCAGAATACTGGAAATTTATAATACCGACTTGTTTTATTTTTTTCACTTTCTTTTATTCCGTTTTAAAAAACTTACAAAAATTTGTCTTTCTGATTTCGTATAAAAAAGAAGGGTTGAGCAGAAACCTATGATTGCCAGTCCTGTCCATTGCAAAAGTATATTAAGTTCAAACCAATGCATTAATAACTTTAGATAATTTGCTGTTATTAAAAATAAAACAGAAAAAATAACGGTCTTTAAATGGGTTGTAAAAAATGTGTACTTCGGTTTATTCATAATTGCAGCAGCGTACCACGGTATGAAAAAAGCATTTTTTACTGTAAGTGTTAACGTGTAAGCAATAGCAATACTGTAATAGCCGAATGTTGTTCTATTGAAAATAATTAGCGAAAGACATATTCCACTGAGGGCTAATGCAATATTTACTACAGCAGGTATTTTGATTTTTTTAACTGCAATGTTTATGGACAGTATTGGCAAAGTACCAAGATTGATAATTAATGGGAGTACCATCAATATTATTAAAGGCGATAATTTTACGAAATCAGCACCTAACCATAAATCAAGTATTTCTTTTGAATATATACAAAGTATTATGATAGGAACGGCTAACGTTAGACTCAAAAACTTAACAAACGCAATAGTAATATCAGCCAGTTGCTTTAGCTGTTTTTTCTCATACATAATTATCATTACAGGTCCTAGACTACTAGCGACGAGTCCTGCCATCGATCTTAATAAATCACTAAATTGAGTTGCTACCGAATACTCTCCATTAGCCTTGCTACCCATTAACATATTAACTAAAATTAGGTCTGTCTTTAAAAAAAGAATCGTCCCTATTTGATCAAACAAAACCCAACCACTGAATGCTGTAATTTCCTTTGCTCTCTCTTTTTTGAAAAATCTTATTTTAATTACAAGTTCGGGAGTTAATATTTTCCACGTGATAATGGCGTATATAAGATAGCACAGCTCTGAAAGAACGATTGAGATTCCAATAAATGTTAGACTTATAAAACCGGAGTTAATAAAAATAAAAATAGCAGAGATTTTACTAATATTACGTATAATGTTCCCAATCTGCATCAAATCTATTCTATTTTTTGCATACATTGCGACAGATATCGATGAGCTAATCATCGCTAAAACAAATGATATTAAGACCGCTAAAAATAGATTTACGGTATCGTCTTGATAACCATTTGGTATATTTAGAAAATAACCTATGTGAACAATTGGAATAAATAAGACAACTGACAAGACTAAAACATATAATAAAATCAAAATAAAAGAAGTGCTAAATATTTCGTTGGCTTGTTTAAATTCTTGCGAAATGAATTTTTCAATCAGGAATCGATTCACCGAAGCAGTTAACGACTGAGCAATAACCCCCATATAGAAAGTCAGGAATAGAGCAATAGGTATTAGTCCATAAACCGAAACCCCAAGCTTTTTTACCAGAACCGGTGTTAATATCAATCCAATAACAATACTTACCAAAAGGTTAAGAAAGTTTGTAGATATATTTTTCGCTATTTGTTTTTTCATTGTTAATAAGTATAAGCCATCATTAAAGATGGCTTTTTATTAATGTACCTGGTAGAAGGTATCTACTGGTAGTCTAGGTGATTTTGCATATATTGCATTAGTACTTGGATAACCAAAAGCAATAACCAGTATGATGGATTCATTTTCGGGAATTAGATTCAGTTTTTTAAATCTTTGCTCAACACGGGCTGAATTACACCAATTTAGCGGGCATGTTGCCAGCCCAAAATGCTGCATAGAATACATTAGATTCATCGAAAATATTCCACCGTCTGTATATGGTTGATTACGTTCATCATGAGAATAAAACGCACGTAAATCACTAGTAACCACTGCTATATAAGGAATGTTTTCTTGAAACCCAGCATTGCCGTTTTGGAAATTTAATACATTATTTTTTAAGTCACCATTAAAAAAATGGACTCTCCAGTGTTGACGATTACATACAGAAGGTGCAGTTATTGATAAGTCGACTACTTTTTCGAGTAATTCTTTATTTATTTCAAGCGACTTATTAATATCAAAATTACGGCAACTTTTTCGTTCGCGAATAAAATCCGCCAACGACCGTTTCGATGATTTGTCATAAACAACACCCTGGCTATAACCTGCTAGTTCACACTCCTCACAATCAAAATCATCTGCAGGGATCTTACCAATATTTTTTAAAAAGAAAGAAGGCAATTCGTGTCCAATTTCCTCATGAAATTTAATATAAGCCTTCAATGCCCCAACACCAATATAATAAACTGAATCTGTGTTAAATGAACTATTATAACTGGCCAAATTATCAATTAATCTTGGTATAACCTCTTTTCCAAAACCAGGCCTAGGTTCTGGGAGAGTAAAAGCTTTTTCTATTCTATGCTTATCTTGTAGTATCCAAGATTGCAGTTTTTGTTTGTCTTGTGAGGCCTGTGATGCCTTAGTATAATATTTTTTAAATTTGAGATAATCATAAATTATATTTATCTCAAGACCTATTAAAGAAGCAATTTTACCTTTTATTTTTCTCATTAGTGTTTTCATTCTTTTTCTCTATCAGATAATAAAGGGGCACACAAATCCTTCCCTGACAATAAATATTCAACTCCTATTTCTGGCCAGGAAATTGCTAATTCTGGATCACGAAAATTGATGCTACCTTCAGAACTTGGCTTATAATAATTAGTAGTTTTATAAACAAACTCAGCCATCTCGCTCAACACCAGAAACCCATGAGCAAACCCTTCCGGGATCCACAACTGACGTTTATTCTCAGCTGAAAGATTCACCCCAACCCATTTCCCAAATGTAGGCGAAGATTTGCGAATATCAACCGCGACATCAAATACTTCCCCTGCAACACAGCGCACCAGTTTGCCCTGTGCATAGGGTTCCAGTTGATAATGCAAACCACGCAGAACTCCTTTGCAGGATTTTGAATGATTATCCTGCACAAACTCAACTTTACGTCCTACCGCCTCTTCAAAAACTTTCTGACTGAAACTTTCAAAGAAAAAACCACGATCGTCACCAAATACTTTTGGTTCAAAAATTAATACATCTGGTATATCAGTTTTAATTACGTTCATGTCTTAGTAACCTTTAATCATCTTCAGCAGGTATTGGCCATATGCATTTTTCTTCAACGACTCAGCCAGCTTCTTTACCTGCTCCGCATCAATAAACCCTTTGCGATACGCAATCTCTTCCGGACAGGAGACCTTCAGCCCCTGACGCTCTTCAATTGTTGCTATGAAGTTACTTGCTTCAATCAGGCTCTGGTGCGTACCGGTATCCAGCCAGGCATAACCACGTCCCATCATGGCAACTGACAGACGTCCCTGCTCAAGATAAATACGGTTGATATCCGTAATTTCAAGCTCACCGCGCGCAGAAGGTTTCAGGTTTTTAGCCATTTCTACAACGTCGTTATCGTAGAAATAAAGGCCCGTAACGGCATAGTTACTCTTAGGCTCCAGCGGCTTTTCTTCCAGGCTGATTGCCGTACCGTTTTTATCAAACTCCACAACGCCATAGCGTTCAGGGTCGTTAACGTGATAGGCAAATACAGTAGCACCATCATCTTTATTCAACGCAGCTTCAAGCTGCTTCGGCAGATCATGGCCATAGAAAATGTTATCGCCCAGCACCAGCGCGCAGCTATCGTCACCAATGAATTCTTCGCCAATAATAAAGGCCTGTGCAAGTCCATCAGGGCTTGGCTGAACTTTATACTGAAGGTTTAATCCCCACTGGCTGCCGTCGCCCAGAAGTTGTTCAAAGCGCGGAGTATCCTGCGGCGTACTGATGATGAGAATATCTTTGATCCCCGCCAGCATCAGCGTTGACAGCGGATAGTAAATCATTGGTTTGTCATAAATTGGCAGCAATTGCTTGCTCACAGCCATAGTAACTGGGTAGAGACGAGTGCCAGATCCACCAGCAAGAATAATACCTTTACGCGTAGCCATTGTAATTTCTCTATAAATGCAAATTGCCCGAAGCCGGGCAATTATTTAATGTTAGATTGATTCAGCGGAAAAAAGCTCGGTGAGCATTCGCTTAACGCCAACATCCCATGCCGGTAAAACCAGGCCAAAGTTGCGCTGGAATTTCTCTGTATTTAAACGCGAATTCTGAGGACGACGCGCAGGCGTAGGATACGCGGTGGTAGGAACGGCATTGAGCTTTTCAATTTCCAGTTCAATTCCCGCCTTTCTGGCTTCATCGAAGACTAACGCGGCATAGTCATACCAGGTGGTCGTGTCTGATGCAACGAGATGATAGAGGCCAGCCACTTCAGGTTTTACCATGGCCACACGGATAGCATGCGCGGTACAGTCAGCCAGTAACTCAGCGCCTGTTGGCGCACCAACCTGATCATTGATTACGGAGAGTTCTTTACGCGCTTTAGCCAGGCGAAGCATTGTTTTTGCAAAGTTATTGCCTTTGCCGGCGTAAACCCAACTTGTGCGGAAAATCAGGTGTTTAGCGCAATGTGCCTGGAGCGCTTTTTCACCGTCGAGCTTGGTCTGTCCATAAACATTAAGAGGTGCGGTCGCATCCGTTTCGCGCCATGGCGTTTCGCCATCGCCTGGAAAGACGTAATCAGTAGAATAGTGTACAACCCAGGCACCGATTTTAGCCGCTTCTTTCGCAATTGCCTCGACGCTGGTTGCGTTGAGCAGCTGTGCGAATTCCTGCTCTGATTCAGCTTTATCGACTGCGGTATGCGCCGCTGCATTGACGATGACGTCAGGCTTAATTACACGGACGGTTTCAGCGATGCCTTCAGGGTTACTAAAATCACCACAGTACTCTTCCGACTTCACATCCAGTGCAATCACGTTTCCTAACGGTGCGAGTGCGCGCTGGAGTTCCCAACCCACCTGCCCTGTCTTGCCGAACAGAAGAATGTTCATTATTGACGTTCTCCGTAATTCTGTTCGATCCAGGTCTTGTAAGCACCGCTTTTAACGTTGTTAACCCAGTCCTGGTTGCTCAGATACCATTCCACGGTCTTACGGATACCGCTTTCGAACGTCTCTTCAGGCTTCCATCCCAGCTCAACACCAATTTTATGCGCATCAATCGCGTAGCGGCGGTCATGCCCGGGGCGGTCAGCGACGTAAGTAATTTGATCGCGATAGGAACCTTCTTTCGGCACGATTTCATCCAGCAGATCGCAAATGGTGTGTACCACATCCAGATTCTGCTTTTCGTTATGCCCACCGATGTTATAAGTTTCACCCGGTTTACCCTGGGTTACGACGGTGTACAGCGCACGCGCATGATCTTCAACATACAGCCAGTCACGGATCTGGTCGCCTTTACCGTAAATAGGCAGCGCTTTACCGTCCAGCGCATTCAAAATCACCAGCGGGATCAGCTTTTCAGGGAAGTGATACGGGCCATAGTTATTTGAGCAGTTGGTCACGATTGTTGGGAAACCGTAGGTACGCAGCCATGCGCGTACGAGGTGATCGCTGGACGCTTTAGAGGCGGAATACGGGCTGCTTGGTGCATAGGCTGTGGTTTCGGTAAACAGCGGTAGCTCAGTAGACGCAGGATGTTCATCAGGATGCGGCAAATCGCCATACACTTCATCCGTAGAGATGTGGTGGAAACGAAACGTCGCTTTAGCCGCGTCATCCAGCGTCAACCAGTAAGCTCGCGCGGCTTCCAGAAGGACATAGGTACCCACAATGTTGGTCTCAATAAACGCAGCGGGGCCGGTAATAGATCGGTCAACGTGACTCTCTGCCGCAAGGTGCATCACCGCATCCGGTTTGTGCTCGGCGAAAATACGATCCATAGCCGCCTTATCGCAAATATCCGCATGTTCAAAGACATAACGATCGCTACCATTAACGTCGGTCAGTGACTCCAGGTTACCTGCATACGTCAGTTTATCCACATTGACGACTGCATCCTGGGTATTTTTAATAATATGCCGCACCACCGCTGAGCCGATAAAACCGGCACCGCCCGTAACAAGAATTTTCACGTTAGCTCTTCCATCTATTGGGTATATCGAGATATTGATGCTCAGGAAACCGATTAAAAATATCGTTTTCAGAAATTTTGCACGCTACCGCCCCTGGCTTAACAGCTACCAGTGCACTGAGCGAAAGTTAGATAAAGGATTTTGGGTCTGATTACAGACAAAAACTGGCGTTAATTGTCATCCTAAATGGTCTTAGAAACAAGCACAAATCGTTACAAATCAGTCCACATTTGAATCAGATAACCCCATGTTATCATTATAATTAATAACAAAAAACGGCAGTCACCATTTTGGTTATGTTTTACATAGCCAAATGATAACTGCCGCTTATTCAAAAGACAGAGAGGGATCAGTCGTTAGCCAGCAACTTCTCAATCCGGCTTCTGAACTTCTGACCTTCCTTCAGGTTACGCAGGCCATACTTCACAAATGCCTGCATATAGCCCAGTTTCTTACCGCAGTCGTAGCTGTCACCGGTCATCAGCATCGCATCAACAGACTGCTTCTTAGCCAGTTCAGCAATCGCATCGGTCAACTGGATACGGTCCCAGGCACCCGGCTCGGTTTTTTCCAGCTCGGCCCAGATATCCGCGTTGAGAACATAACGGCCAACGGCCATCAGGTCAGAATCCAGCGTCTGCGGCTGATCCGGTTTCTCGATAAACTCAACGATACGGCTCACCTGCCCTTCCGTCTCCAGCGCTTCTTTAGTCTGGATAACAGAGTACTCGGAGAGATCGCCTTTCATGCGCTTAGCAAGTACCTGGCTACGGCCCGTTTCGTTGAAGCGCGCCACCATTGCCGCCAGGTTGTAACGCAGCGGATCGGCAGATGCGCTGTCGATAATGATATCCGGCAGTACAACGATGAACGGGTTGTCACCCACGACCGGGCGTGCGCAAAGAATGGAGTGGCCCAGACCCAGCGGCTGCGCCTGACGCACGTTCATGATGGTTACGCCAGGAGGACAGATAGACTGCACTTCAGCCAGCAGCTGGCGTTTTACGCGCTGCTCAAGCAACGCTTCGAGTTCGTAAGAGGTGTCGAAGTGGTTTTCTACCGCATTCTTGGAGGAGTGCGTAACCAGGACGATTTCTTTGATCCCTGCAGCAACAATTTCATCGACAATGTATTGAATCATCGGTTTGTCGACAATCGGCAGCATCTCTTTAGGAATGGCTTTTGTGGCTGGCAACATATGCATGCCCAGGCCTGCTACCGGAATGACTGCTTTCAAATTAATCATTATTTCTTCCACCTTAAAATGGTTGACGAATTATAGCTCTTTAACCTGTTTTCGCCAGCATGATTTGCCGTGATTCTTATATGATGTTAGGGGACCACATCACAAAAAACAGTAGTTGTAATCTGAATAGATCGCGTTTCTGTGCCAGGAATAGTCGCAAAAAAAGACAATTGTCGATTATCTGTGCGGGAGCGCAAAATTCAGCCGCTCCGTATTCACCACCTGTTGGTCCACGCGGTCAATATCCACGGAGCTCTGCCCTTTCTCATTCACAGCCTTGATGTTCGCCAGCGACAGTAAGGTCTCATCTTTAGCCATAAACTTGCCTCGGACATCCTTACGCAGGTCGAAATTCATCTTCAGCGCCGGGCCGACGGCAGCTTCCTGCATCACGTTGATATTACGCAAGAAGAGGTGCTGCGGTTTGTTGTGCAACTCAAGCGTAGCCCGCTGCATCTCAACGTTGGTGATGGCCACAAAGGAGGTGGCGTTGCCGGAGGAAATTTGTATTCCGCGCAGTTTGTACGCAAGCTGGCGATTATCCAGGCGAATGTCGTTCAGCTTAAAGTTCTGAGGTATCGAGAGATAGTCGCCCTTTATTACACCGTAGCCGATCAGCATGCCGGCACTATTGACCATATCGACATTATCAATTATGAAATTATCACAGCCATAAATGGCTACCGTGGCGTTGTCTATTCCCGCCTTCTTGCTGAAGTCAGGAGTGATATTCTTGGCCTTAATATTGCGAATAATAAAGTGCTTACCGTTTTCGACGTGGACTAACTGACGACAGTTGCTGCCGGTGATATTTGCCACCACGAAGTTCTTCACGGTTTGCTTTTCCGGATAATCGTTGTCGTAGGTGCTGCCGGCGAGACCAATGCCGATGCCCCAGTTGATCTTGCCGTTTGTACAGTTAATGTTGTCAATCACATGATCGGAGATCAGGATGTTACGGTCATTAATGGCGACGTTCCACTCAATCGCGTCGCCCTGCAAATGGCTGAATTTACTGTTGGTGATGCGCGCGCCATCTATCTGATTATGGAATCCCTGGCGCAGGATGGCGTAGTTCGCCTGGCTTACGCTGATGTTATCAATCAGCAGGTTGCGCATGACGCGCGGCTTTTTGCCGCCAATGTAGATCTGCGTCACCGGTCCAAAGCCGCTCATTGCCAGCCCTTTGATCACACAGTCTGAACCGCGAATGTCCAGCGTAATGTTCTCCGTGCGACCGTCACCTTCACCAATCACTTTACTGCCTTCCTGCAGCACGAAGCGTCCGCGACCATTTCCCTTTAACGCACCGCGGATCAACAGCGTTTTACCGTCAGGAATGAAAATGCCCGTATTGATGTTTTTACAGGTGAGCCCGGCAGGGACAACAACGGTGTCGCCTTCGTTAAATGCCTGCTTAAAGGCGGCGATCCAGTCGTTGTTATTGTACTGGTTAACAGAGACCGTCTTTCCGGTTGCCGCCCGCGCAATGCGGGACGACAGCAGCGGCGTAGCCGCCAGGACGGATAAAGAAGAGACAAAGGTGCGTCGGGTAATCTTTTTCAGCATACAACCTCGGCGTTACAACGTTTGCAGCAGGCTCGCTAACTGGCGATTAATCACCTGCTGGTTAAAATCTGCTTCAACTTTTTGTCGGGCGTTGTGGATAACGGGCTCCAGCGCCTGTTGGTCGATGCTGCTAAATTCGGCTAAACGATCCGCAAGGGCCATCGCATTATTCTCCGGTACCAGCCAGCCGGAGTAATCAGACTTGATTAACTCCGGGATCCCGCTGTGCAGAGTCGACACCACCGGAATACCGACGGCCATCGCCTCCATTAACGCAACCGGGATCCCCTCCATATCGCCATCGGCGCCGGTCACGGAAGGCAGCAGGAATACGTCCGCCTCATCCAGCATGGCCTTCACCTCGTGGCTTGGCTTAAAACCAGGCATCTCCACGTAATCTTCCAGCTGATACTGTTCGATAAGCGTGCGAAGACGACGCTCCCACGGGCCAATACCGAGAATGCGATAGCGGAAATCCACGCCGCGCGCTCGCAGCTGGCGGCAGGCTTCGATGGCCACGTGCAGACCTTTTTTCTCCGTCAGACGCGCCACAGAGATAATCTGCAGCGGTTTTCCCGGCACCTTGACCGGGCGGCGGGTAAAGCGCTCTAAATCCACGCCCATACGCGAAACGGTGATTTTTTCCTGCGGACAGCCCATGTTTTTCAGACGCCCGGCCCACAGGTCGCTGATGGGCAGCATCATGTCGCCACGGCGGAAAAGCTGCTGATACTCCGGCGTGTAGTGGTTCAATACCTCGCGGCTGGAGATGTCGATACCGTGGAATATGGTCGCAATCTTACCGTCAATCACCCCCAGCTCACGCAGTTTGGCGGCGGTCACGCCCGCCGGGCCAAAGTGAGCAATAAACACATCGGCGCGGTACGGCTGCGCCGTTTGACCACAAATGGCGGACAGGATCAGGTTGCGAGATTCCGCGCCATAGCGGGAAACATTCAGCGCGCGCCAGGTCGATGCACGATGGATCCCGCGTAAGGTCTGGCTGGCCCGGTGGCGCAGCTTATTTACTCTTCCTGAGGGCTCGTCCTGCAGCCAGCGGGTTTTCGCCTCCAGCCCATACTGCGTATACGCCGCATGGGTATTTTGTGTATCGCCCTTTTGCAGGGCAATGATCTCCACGTCGTATCCCATATCGATAAACGCGGTGATTTGGTTCAGCACAAAGGTTTCAGACGACAGCGGAAATTTCAGTAAGAAGAAACCAACCTTCATTTCCCCTCCCGGACGCGGTCGAGCACCGATTTCACCATCCCAATTCCCTTCTCGCGCTCGGCTTTCACCGCGACGGCCAGGCGTTCATTGATGGCAGGCAGTTGCCCCAGGATATCGCCCACCATCGCGCCAAGCGAACCATCCAGCAGATGACGAATATCAACGGCCATTTCAGGCATGCCAAGCTGCTGCATAATGCCGGCTGACTTGTGCTCGTAGTTAATCGCAATGGCCGGCGTGCCAAAGTTCATCGAAATGATCGCCGAGTGCAGACGCGTGCCCACGGTGAGGTCACAGGCTGAGAGCAATTTGCCCATCTCGAGGTCGTTCAGTTCGTCCATCACCACGTGATAACGGGACGGATCGTTTACCAGGTTGCGCAGGTTCAGCGCCACCATGCGGTCATCTTTGTTATAGCTGTCGATGCCGGTACAGGTTGAAAGCGCCAGCACCTGGTATCCGCTGTCCAGCACACGGTTCACTACGTCAGCAAATGCTTTCTCATACGCCGCCTGGGTGGTGCCTAAACGTTTATCAAACGGTGCGAGTTCGCGCAGGGTGATGGCGACCGTTTTTTGTTTCGCCGCTACGTCCAGCCAGTGCTGCACTGCGTAGCTCGCCTGGAAACTGTCGTCCTGATGATCCACCAGCCAGGCGGTGTCCACCCCGTGTTCAACTTTAGAGGTGTCAATCTCGCTGCGTTTCATCATATCGAGGCTTACCGACTCACGCAGGATCAGGGCATCGCAGTGGCCGAAGACATAGTTTGCCAGCTGGTTAAACTGCGGATCCTGGAACGGCCCGACGCTGTGACCAATCATAAACAGCGGTTTTTTCGCCATGAATGTGCAAAGTGCGTGCTCAAACTGCGGCACACCGTAAAGATCGACGAAGAACGATCCGCCGACCTGAATAATGGCGTCGTAGCCCGACAGCAGTCGAACGAAATCCGTGAAGCCCTGAGCAATGGCGATGTTACGCAGCTTGCCGGTATCAGTTACACGGGACAGCAACACCTGGTGCTGATAGCGACGGCGCAGAACTTTCTTCACGCGTCCCATCACGCCGGCAGCGTTGTTGTGCTGCGTCATCTGGCTGTAGAGCGGGTCGCCCATTACCGGGCGGTTCAATAACCAGGAAGAGCTGACCGGATAACGACTCATCACGTCCACTTCAGTCTCAGGCTTAAGGGTGTTAATCGCATCCAATAAACCGCGCAGAATGGCGCTGTCGCCACGGTTGCCGCAGGTATGGTTGCCAAGAATAAGTAATTTCATAATGGCCTCTTAAATAACTAGCCTGCGCGAAGCAGCGTTTTCATTTTTTCGTTACGGCAAAACTGGCGCTTCATCTCTACCACCAGCGCATTACGTGACAGCACAATCATCACGCCAAACGCCAGTGCACCTGCTGCGACCTGTATTGCCAGCATGGCCGCGAGCGGCAGATGGCCAGTGAGCACGATGCCCAGTCCATAGCTCACCACAAGGGTAGGCAGTGACAGATAAAACGGCAGCCACAGGCTCAGAATGTACTGCCGGTAGCTGGAGCCCAGCACCGGCTTGATCATCACGAAGTAGCTCAAAACGGTGTTGATGATCTGCACCAGCAGAAAACCCAGCGTGACCCCAATGGCGCCGGCCATATGTCCACCGACGATAATCGCCGGAATAAACAGGAACGTTTTAAACACGTTGAATTTGAAGCTGATATCAACCCGCGCTTTAGCCATCAGCAGTGAGCCAATCGGGTTGCCAACGGATCGCAGCAGCCCCACCACGCACAGCAGCTGCAGGATCGGGATAATGCTGTTCCACTTCTCGCCAAACACCAGCGGCACGAAGTTGCTCGAGACCACCATCAGCCCCAGCAAAACCGGGAAATTGATAATGCCCACCACAGAGAGCAGCTTGTAAAAATTGACGCGCAGCTTCTCGGTGTCGTCCTGAATTTTGGCGAACGCCGGGAACAGTACGCGGGTGATAATCGGGTTGAGCTTCATCGGTGGTACTACCGCGACGTTGTACGCCAGGTTGTACCCGCCCGCGACGCTCGCGCCGAGGATGCGTGCCAGCACCAGCGTGGAGAGGTTGGTGTTGACATAGTTGATGATGCTGTCGGCGGTGAGCCACGCGCCAAAACGCAGGTTGGATGACACCGAAGCGAGAGAGAAATGCAGCCCAGGACGGTAAATCTTGCGGCCAAAGTAGCCGAACAGCAGCGTACGCACGGCAGAGTTAACCAGATACCCGAGGATAGCGGTCATGGCCAGCGGCCAGAAATGGGCGCTGACCACGGTAAAGGTAAACCCTGCGAGAACGGCGCTGGTCTCGATCATCCCAATTTTGTTGAATTCCAGCTCTTTCTGCATCAACGCGCGGAACTGTTGCCCGTGCGGGATCACCACAAAAGCAAACGAGAGCGTACGCATCAGCGGTGCCAGATCGGGGTTGTGCAGCACGCTGGCGATGGTATCGCTCAACAGGAACACCAGCACGAAAACGAACACCCCCAGCCCAACGTTCAGCCAGTAGAGCGTGGTCAGTTCCAGATGGCTGATCTCTTTGCGCTGGATAATCGAGTTAGCAATGCCGAAGTCAGACAGCGTATCGGCCAGCGCGATAATCACCAGCGAGACGGTCAGCAGACCGAACTGGTGGTTATCGATAATGCGCGCCAGCACCGTCATCTGCACCAGGCCGAGGCCAATGATGACAATGGTCGCCATCGCTGACCATTTGGCGCCGCTGATGGTTTTTTCACGTAAGCTCATCTTAGTACGCCGCTTTGTTCACGAAACCTTTAAAGATGGTCAGAAAGACGATCTTGATATCGAACCAGAGGCTCCATTCACGGATGTACTCCAGGTCGAATTCGATGCGTTTTTCCATTTTTTCCAGCGTGTCGGTCTCGCCGCGCCAGCCGTTGATCTGCGCCCAGCCGGTAATGCCTGGCTTCACTTTATGGCGCAACATGTAGCCTTCAATCAGCGAGCGGTACTGTTCGTTGTGAGCCACGGCATGGGGACGGGGTCCGACAATCGACATGCCACCGGTAAAGACGTTGATAAACTGCGGCAGCTCATCCAGCGAGGTACGGCGCAGGAAGTTCCCCACCCGCGTCACACGAGGATCGTTCTGCGTCGCCTGGGTCACGACCTTGTCGTTCTCCATCACCTTCATTGAGCGGAATTTCCACACCATGATGGGCTTACCGTCCATGCCGTAGCGGGTCTGACGGAAGATAACCGGGCCCGGGGAGCTCAGCTTCACCGCCAGAGCAATGCAGCACAGCACCGGGGAGATCAGCAGTAAGATCAGTGAAGAGAGCACGATATCTTCCAGGCGCTTGAGCACGCGATTGATACCCGACAGCGGGGTGTCATACAGCGGCACGACCGGCACGCCGTTCACTTCTTCAATACGGGAATGGAGGATGTTAAAGGTAAAGACGTCCGGGATCAGGATCACCGAACAGGTGGTATCGGCCAGTTCACGCATCAGTTTCTTGATGCGGGATTCATCTTTCATCTGCATCGCGATGTAGACGTTATGAATTTTGCCGGCTTTCGCGTCCTCAATAAGCTGTTCGTAATTACCGGCCCAGTCTGAAGGCACGCCGCCAGGCTTCGCGTCGTGATAAATCCCGACCACTTCAAAACCTAACCATGGCTCTTTGCGGAAGCTATCGAGAAGCACCTTCCCTACCGGCAAATCCCCCGCCACGGCGACAAAGCGACGGTTATAACCGCGGTTACGCAGCCAGCCGGCGCCAAAACGGATCAGGGTGCGGCATACCACCATGCCGACGCTGGTAATCAGGTACCAGCACAGATACGTCACCAGGCGATTATCAAAATCATGGCTGAATGCCACCAGCCCTGCGCTGAAGATCAGGCTTAATGTCCAGTTCTGCAGCAACAGCATCAGTTCGGTGGTCATTTTCACACCACGCCACGAACGGTAGAAGTCGGTCATCCCCCCGATCATCTGGAACACAACCAGCGCAATCAGCGCCATGAGCAGATGCATGTAGAAGAAGGATTGCCCGCTTACCCAACTCACCACCCATAATCCGCCGACCATGATGGTGATATCAGAAAAACGCTGCACCATGGAGATTAACGATGCATTCGTTCTCGCTCGTTCGCGTTTTTTTAGATTCGTCATCGTTGTTCCTTTAGTTCAACACCTGCCCCCTCACCCCACATCAGGGTGAGGGGGAAAGCTATTTACTGATTCAACAGCGCCAGAATGTCCTTCGTTCGCGCTTCCATCAGCGCGGTATCCGCGCGGGATTCCACGTTCAGGCGCACCACCGGCTCGGTATTTGAAGAGCGCAGGTTAAAACGCCACTGCGGGAACGCCATGCTGATGCCGTCGGTACGGTCAATTTCCAGCGCATGGAGGGCAAAATGCTGCTCCACGCGGGCAATGGCCTCGGCCGGCTGCGCCAGTTTGCTGTTGATTTCGCCACTTGCCGGGAAGGCCGCCATGCGGTCGCGTACCAGCTCGCCAAGGGTCTGCCCTTTCAGACACAGCAGCTCGGTCACCAGCAGCCACGGGATCATCCCGCTGTCGCAGTAGGCAAAATCACGGAAATAGTGGTGGGCGCTCATCTCGCCGCCATAAATGGCGTCTTCTTCGCGCATACGCTCTTTGATGAAGGCATGACCGGTTTTGGACATCACCGGCTGGCCGCCCGCGGCGTTCACCACATCCACGGTGTTCCAGGACAGACGCGGATCGTGAATGATCTTCGCGCCCGGGTTCTTCTCGAGGAACGCTTCCGCCAGCAGACCGACAATGTAGTAGCCTTCGATGAACTGGCCTTTTTCGTCGAACAGGAAGCAGCGGTCGAAATCGCCGTCAAAGGCGATACCCATATCGGCACCGTGTTCGATGACCGCGTTACGGGTGTCGTCGCGGCACTCCGGCAGCAGCGGGTTAGGAATACCGTTCGGGAAGTTGCCGTCCGGGGTGTTATGGACCTTAACGAAGGTTACCGGCACGTTCAGGGCCTTAAAGCGGGCTTCGAGCGCATCCACCACCGGGCCGGCCGCGCCGTTACCGGAGTTGATCACCAGCTTCAGCGGTTTCAGGTTTGCAACGTTGATGTAGCCCAGCAGGTGGTCGATGTACGCTTTACGCAGGTCGATCTGCTTATAGCTGCCGCGTTTCGCTTCATTCACCGGCGGGAAATCGTTAGCTTCGGCGAGACGCTGCACGTCACGCAGACCGGTATCGCCGCTGATAGGACGCGCGCCCTTGCGCACCAGCTTCATACCGTTGTAGTCCATCGGGTTATGGCTGGCCGTCACTTCGATACCGCCGTCCACGCCGAGGTGGAAGGTGGCAAAGTAAATCTCTTCGGTACCGGACAAGCCGATATCCAGCACGTCCACTCCCGCATCCTGCAGCCCTTTTGCCAGCGCCAGCTTCAGGGACTCACTGGTCAGGCGCACATCGCCGCCCAGGACAATCGTTTGTGGCTTAAGATATTCGCCGTATGCGCGGCCAATGCGCCACGCAATGTCTTCATTCAGCTCTTCGCCCAGCTTGCCGCGAATATCGTAGGCTTTAAAACAGGTTAATTTTTCCATGATGACCCCTTTTTCAGGCAACAGTTGGCCCGCCCGATTAACAGGCAAATTTGTTTTTATTCATTCGCAGGCCGGATGCGCGAAATGCTATCCGGCTTTAGAGACGGCGCTATACCCGCCCGTAACGGTCCTGGAAACGGACAATATCGTCTTCTTCCAGGTACGAACCGGAGCGCACTTCAATTAAGTCGAGAGGAATTTTCCCCGGGTTTTCCAGACAGTGCGTGGCTCCCAGCGGAATATAGATTGACTCGTTTTCGCCCAGCAGTTTCACTTCGCCATCAATCGTGACTTTGGCGGTACCCGCCACCACGACCCAGTGCTCGGCACGGTGGTGGTGCATCTGTACCGACAGCCCCTCCCCCGGTTTCACGGTGATGCGTTTCACCTGGTAACGTTCACCGGCATCGATGGAGTCATATTTGCCCCACGGACGATACACTTCGCGGTGGATATGGTGTTCATGGCGACCATCGGCCTTGATCTTCTCCACCACTTTTTTAACGTCCTGCACGGCATTACGGTCAGCAATCAGCACGGCGTCTTTCGTCTGTACGACCACCAGATCCTTCACGCCAACTGTGGTCACCAGACCGGACTCGGCGTAGACATAGCTGTTTTCCGTTTTGTGGCTGATAACATCACCGTGATGGACGTTACCCTCCGGGGTATGGGCGCTGATCTCCCACAGGGAGGACCAGGAACCAACATCGCTCCAGCCCGCATCCATCGGTACCACAACGGCATCGGCCGTGCGTTCCATTACCGCATAGTCAATTGACTCTTCCGGGCAGGCGAGGAAAGACGCTTCGTCAACACGGATAAAATCGAGATCCGGATCCACTACCGCCATCGCTTTCTCGCAGGCGTCCAGAATATCCGGGCGATATTTGCGCAGCTCTTCCAGGTAGCGGCCAGCGCGGAACAGGAACATCCCGCTGTTCCAGTAATATTCACCGCTGGCCACATACGCCTGCGCGGTTTCCAGATTCGGTTTTTCGACAAACTGCGCCACGTCAAACGCTACGCTGTCGCCTTCGCCCGGGGTCACATTGCCACGACGAATATACCCGTAGCCGGTTTCCGGAAGGTCCGGCACGATGCCGAAAGTCACCAGTTTGCCGTTTTCGGCGTAAGGAATAGCCGCGCGTACCGCCTCGCGGAACGACTCTTCCTGTTGAATAACATGGTCTGCCGCCAGAACCAGCATCAGCGGATCGCAATCCGGGCTGCTGCGTTTGGCCGCCAGCGCAGCCAGCGCAATCGCGGGGGCGGTGTTACGTCCGGCAGGCTCCAGAATGATATTTTCTGTGAGTTTGTTCAGCTGGCGCAGCTGCTCGGCGACAATAAAGCGGTGTTGTTCGTTACAAATCACCACCGGGCTTTCACACTCAACACCCTGCAGGCGGTTAACCGTCGTCTGCAGCATGGTGAGCTCCCCTTTCAGGCAGAGGAACTGTTTTGGATAGAGCACGCGGGACAGCGGCCACAACCGGCTACCAGAGCCACCTGCCATCACAACCGGATACAAAGTGGTTTGACTCATGATTTATCCCCGTATATCTGCAATAAATTGGCTCAGCACGTTCTCTTTCTCGAGCGTGCGTTCGGCATATTCACGTGCCACCGTGTTCGTTTTTGGCATGGCAAGTGCCCGTTCAATGCCAGTGACCAGCGCCGGGACCGATTCCGGTTCCACGCAAACGGCGATCCCCGGATAGCTGTCGCACAGCTGGCCTAATTCTGTTTCGGCTTCCGCCGTGATCACCGCGTTACCGCCCACTGCCAGAATGTTGGTCAGCTTGGACGGCAGCACCGCGTCTGCCGCGCCGCGCTTTTGTACCACCAGATGGCAGTCGCCCATCTTCAGCAACGCAGGCAGTGCCTCGTAAGACTGAAGCGGGAAAAATTTCACGTTCGTCAGGCCGCGTTCGCTGGCCATCTTTTCCAGTCGCGCTTTTCCGCCGCCCTGCCCGACGATGACAAACATCCAGGGTTGATGGCTCAGTTGCTGTGCGGCGTCGATGACGCTCTCCAGCCCCTGCTTCTCGCCGATGTTGCCTGAGTAAAGAATGATTTTTTGGTCGTCAGGCAAACCGAGCTGAGCGCGTAGCGCCTGAGCGTCACTGTCTGTTACGTCGCGAAAACGCGCCACTTCAGACCAGTTAGGGAAAAAGATCACTTTTTCCGCCGGTACGCCCTTCTCCTGCGCTTTGTTCATCATTGAGCGCGAGATGGTCGAGACATAATCCACGTTATGCAGGCCGCTGCGCTCGAAGGCGCTGGCGAGTTTCGCCACCTTCCCGCTCTTACCTTTGCCGGCCATTCCCAGGCCGAGCATGGCGTCCACTTCATAATCCTGAATGTGAAGCAGCGTGCGCGCGCCGGAGAGTTTGCCCAGCAGGCGCATGCCTGGGGTGCAGAACAGCGTTGGCACCACACCGATAATGCGATCCGGCTTCCAGCGACGTTGCGCCATCAGCGGGAAGAAACTGCTCAGGGCAAAGCTGCCCAGATGAAGTAACCGCTTCAGCGTTGAGGGCTGTTTCGGCACGTACAGCGGGCAACGCCAGACGGTCGCGGCACCCTCTTCGCGACGGTAGCGCCAGCCTGAATAGCGCTCACCTACTTTCCATTCCGGGTAGTATGGCGGCGCGGTAATGACCCGCACGTCATGTCCCTGGCTCGCCATCCACTCGACCATTTCGCCGGTGTATTTACCGATTCCGGTTAACTCCGGCGAATAGTTGATTCCGTACACCAGAATTTTCATAAGCCCGGCACTCCGGACTGACGATCGGCCAGGAAATAGGCACGACTGTTGTCATGCACATTGTCACTGGCCAGCAACGCCTCTGGCGTCTGCCAGCGGTAGTCGTCATGCTGAGAATCAGGCAGACGCAGGTCTGCCTCACTCACCTTCAGGCGAAAACCGAGCACCACATAGTGCGTGGTGAAACCGGTGCCCGAAAAGTTATCGTCATAGAAGTGCTGCCAGACCCCGTAAAACTGGCCTGCCGCCATCGGCAGTTGCAGGCCCAGTTCCGCCAGAGTGAGACGCTCAAAAGCATTTTCCAGCGTCTCATCCTTCTGCACGCGCCCGCCGGGCACGAACCAAAAGCCCTGTGCAGGACGGTTGGTTCGTTTTCCCAGCAAGAACTCGCCGCGTTCGTTCTCCACCACCAAATCAATTGAGATGAGCGGAGTGGAACGCACTACCGTGGCAAAATCTTCCTGACTTAAAAACATCATTACCCCCGGAAGCGGTGCTGGTTTTCAAGGAACCACTGGTAGGTGCTTGCCAGCCCCTGCTCCAGAGATACCTCGTGATACCAGCCCAGCTGATGCAGACGGGTCACGTCCAGCAGTTTGCGCGGCGTGCCGTCCGGTTTGGTGGCGTCAAAGACCACGCGGCCTTTGTAACCCACCACCTGCGCGATGGTTTGCGCCAGCTCACGAATGGTGCAATCCACGCCAGTACCGACGTTAATGTGCGACAGCATCGGTTCGGTGTTTTCCTGCCACACCTCACGATCCAGCTCCATTACGTGGATGCTGGCAGCCGCCATGTCATCCACATGCAGGAATTCACGCATTGGCGTACCGCTGCCCCACACCACCACATCCGGTGCATTTTCGGCCGTTGCCTCGTGGAAACGACGCAGCAGCGCCGGGATCACGTGCGAATTGCTCGGGTGGAAGTTGTCATGCGGTCCGTACAGGTTGGTCGGCATCACCGAACGATAGTCGCGGTTATACTGACGGTTGTAGGATTCGCACAGCTTGATCCCGGCAATCTTGGCAATCGCATACGGCTCGTTGGTTGCTTCCAGCGTGCCCTGCAGCAGTTCGCTCTCAGCGATCGGCTGCTTCGCCATTTTCGGGTAGATACAGGATGAGCCGAGGAACAACAGCTTATTCACGTTGTGCAGATGCGCTGCGTGAATGATGTTGCTCTCAATCATCATGTTCTCGTAGATGAAATCCGCCGGATACGTGTTGTTGGCAACAATGCCGCCCACTTTCGCCGCCGCCAGATACACCTGGTCAATACGTTCACTGGCGAAGAAGTCCTGTACCGCTTTGCTGTCGAGCAGGTTCAACTCGTCACGGGTACGGACAATCACATCGACATCACCGCGCTGTTCAAGCTGGCGAACAATCGCGGAACCCACCATTCCGCGATGACCCGCGACAAAAATACGTTGTTTTGTCATTCTCAGGACTCCAGCGCGATGGCAACCTCGTAGCCATGAGACTTGAGCAGGGAGTGTTTTTTCGCTGCTTCAAGATCTTTGGCAACCATCTCGGAAACCATCTCCTGCAGAGTCGTTTCTGGTTTCCAGCCCAGTGTTTCGTGTGCTTTGGTTGGGTCGCCCAGCAGGGTTTCCACTTCAGCAGGACGGAAGTAACGTGGGTCAACCTGTACAATCACGTCGCCCGGTTTCACGCCCGGTGCGTCATGGCCGGTTACGGAAACCACGATGCCTTTCTCTTCCACGCCGGTACCTTCGAAGCGCAGTTTGATACCCAGCTGAGCGGCAGCCATCTCAACAAACTGACGTACGGAGTACTGCACGCCGGTTGCGATGACGAAGTCTTCTGGTTTTTCCTGCTGCAGCATCATCCACTGCATTTTTACGTAGTCTTTGGCATGGCCCCAGTCACGCAGGGAATCCATGTTGCCGAGGTGCAGGCAAGATTCCAGACCCTGTGCGATGTTAGCGATAGCGCGGGTGATTTTACGGGTAACGAAAGTTTCACCACGACGTGGGGATTCGTGGTTGAACAGAATGCCGTTACAGGCATACATGCCGTAGGATTCACGGTAGTTCACGGTGATCCAGTACGCGTACAATTTCGCCACGGCGTACGGAGAACGTGGATAGAACGGGGTAGTCTCTTTCTGAGGAATTTCCTGCACCAGACCGTACAGCTCAGAGGTGGATGCCTGGTAGAAACGGGTTTTCTTCTCAAGGCCGAGGAAGCGAATCGCTTCCAGCAGACGCAGCGTACCCATTGCGTCAACGTCAGCGGTGTATTCCGGAGATTCGAAGGAGACCGCAACGTGGCTCATCGCGCCCAGGTTGTACACTTCATCCGGCTGCACTTCCTGCAGAATACGGGTCAGGTTGGAAGTATCGGTCAGGTCGCCGTAGTGCAGATGGAATTTCGGGTTCGCCGCATGAGGATCCTGATAAATGTGATCCACACGTTCGGTGTTGAATGAAGAAGCACGACGCTTAATACCGTGTACTTCATAACCTTTTTCCAGCAGCAGTTCTGCCAGGTAAGAACCATCCTGTCCGGTAACGCCGGTGATGAGAGCGACTTTAGACATGTTTATATTCCTCTACTTATGAATTTAATCAGTTTCAACGCGTTCGCGTATCACCACTGCGGGGTTGCCACGGCAAATTTTATTTGCCGGTAGCGATTTAAAAACGCTGCTGCGGGCACCGACTACCGTGCCATCGCCAACAGAAACACCAGGTGCAACAAAAACATCTGTCGCCAGCCAGCATTTTTCGCCAATCACAATCGGAGTGGCGGTAATATCAAAATGCTGACTCATAAAATCGTGACTGCCGGTGCACAAATAACACTTCTGTGAAACCACTGAATTTGCACCAATCGTAATATCGCCAAGGGTATATAACACCGCGTCATCCCCTACCCACGCATAATCCCCAAGCGTTAATTTCCACGGGTAGGTAATTTTTACCGACGGGCGAATGACTACGTTTTTTCCTATTTTTGCGCCAAACAGACGCAATAAAAAAGCTCGCCAGCGGTACAGTATTTGCGGTGACCAGGCAAATAAGGTGGCCTGTACGGCCCACCACAACTGCACTTTAATACCGCTCCCGCCCCGAAAGCCTTTCGGCACGGAGAAACCTTTAAGATCCTGCATTACGTTTCCTTATATTCAGGCTTTGTTATATAAGGTTTTCGTTTTACCGGTGGTACGCAGACGTAATAAATAAGATAATTCCGCCCAGAACCCCGGCACGCCTAATATTTTACGCTGCACATTTCTGGCATCCTGGCACAGTTCCAGATTATTAGACGTTGACACACCGCCCATTGAAAATTCAGATACCAGCCCTTTAATTCGACGGAACGGGTAACCTGATTTATACAGGCTGGCGGTCAGCGCATAATCTGAAGAAACTTTATACTGCAGATCGTAAGGCTGTTTTTTCAGACCTTTTACCGGGAAGAAAATGGCCTGATGGCTGGCAGGCAAACTGTGGTAGATATACCAGCCGGGTTTCGCACTGCGGCAAACTTTATGGCCATCGCCAAAATCGAGCAGCGCGTCGCCAATGTACATCGCATCCTCTTTCTGGCGCGCCAGCTGACGGGCAAATAACGCCACATCCTCATGGAATACGTCACCGGAATTCAGGAAGATGGCATAACGGCCCTGCGCCATGTCGATGCCTTTATTCATCGCATCGTAGATGCCTTTATCTTTCTCGCTGATGAAACGTAAGTTGAACTCACCGTTGAGTTTTTCCAGAAACTCCGCCGTACCATCGTTCGAGCCGCCATCGACCACAATCCACTCAAAGGTGAGGCTTGGATCGCGCGCCAGGTTGCGCAGCGAGCGCCAGGTTTTTACCACCCCTTCGTAATTACGAAAAGCGACAGTAATGACGCTAAGAAACATAAATCACCTCATTTCGTCATACGTTCGTAATATTAAGCGCTTTGCGCAGAATAAACGGACAGACAATCAAGAAAGCATATTCCGGGCTAAATATTGACCCGGTAAAAAACAACGACACCGGTGTAAACAGATAAAGCTGCACGCGAAAGTTCTGGTTATCACCAAACGCGTTAATCATCATTTTGAAAACTTTAAACAGATACCACAGTGTCAACAGTACGGCGAACCACGAAAAATAGATAATTAACAGATACAGGCCATTGTCTATGGTTTTACCGACATCCGCACCGTTAAAGATTCCGAATGATGCAACATATTCGTAAAGTGAGCCGAATCTTACTACACCATCGATATGGGTTAAGGAATAACCCACCATCACCAGCGGACCAATGATACGATAATAGGATGACGAGCCTTCGGTTCCCAAATCTCCCAGGCGCTCTGAGATGTATGGGAAGGCAAATATCACGCCAACCATAAATACTGTCAGAGAGATAATCGCCAGCGGCAGTTTTTTCTTAATCGCATCTTTGTTCAGGTACTGGAACGCCCACTCCAGCAGGTAAAACAGGATAAATGTCATTACCCCTGAGAACGATCCTGACAGAACAATTCCTGCAAGAATCATAGCATCGGTCTTAGGGGTTTTGATACCAAACTGTTTGATGCTGAGCCAAATTGAGATTAGTGCCAGAGCAAAAAACGCCGGTTCAAAATAGAGGGCTGTCGTACGTTTTCCGCCAAACTTGATGAAGTTCAATACATAGCTGTTACTGTAAATGAGATATTTCGAAATTATCTCCATCAGGCTACTGCCACCGGTCAAAATAATTTGCGCCATTTCCAGTGCAGCAAGCATAACAATTAACGCAACGGCAATATAAAAGAACCTAAGGATTTTCCGATAATTGTGTGGCGAAATAACCTTGAAACGAATACTCCAGACCATGCCAATAATAATGACAATATAAACAAACAGCATGGTGGAGGTGACGTATTTACTGGCATCCAGAGACTGACCAAAGATGTAGTTAAATAGCGTCAGACCCACGCCCAGCCCTAAGGCCATCATCAGCTTCTTGAGGTTGATTTTGTCGACATACAGCAGAAGCAGAACGGGCAAGAAGGTCACTATGGTTATCGGGAAGCTTTCGCCAAGCTGGGCAATTTTGACGTTGACCAGCAGGTAAATCAGCGGCAGCAGCAGATAACTACAGACTCTGATAGAACGAGACATATTCCTCCAGCATCTGTTGTCCACTGTAGGCCTTGCGGCTGCGGTTGCGGAACGATTCCAGGTCGGTGCCAAAAACGGCCTGCGCGATCTGCGCCTTCGGCAGTTGCACCAAAGGCAGCACCTCATGCTCCGCAAACGTGGTCCCGCCCGATTTTTCCAGCACTTCACGTGCCGCATCGCTGTGGGTGGCAATCACCGGCACACCGATGGAGAGCGCTTCGCACAGGATCAGCGGGTAGTTATCCACGCGCGAACTGAATACCAGCGCATCCATCCCATTGAGGGCGCTCATCAGTTTGCGCTTGTCGGTTTCAAACCCGTGATTCACCACGTTAGCCCCTTCGAACGGCGAGAACTTGCCGAAGGTGTGCAGTTCAATCTTGTCACCCAGCGCCATCATGTCGCGCACCAGCTGCTGATTGGTTTTGCCGTCGTAACGCAGGTCATGCGCAACGATAGCGATTTTTGGTTTACCCGGGTTTTCTGCAACCGGGGTAAGTTCGGCCAGAATCGCTTCCGTCGCCACGTCGATACCGTTATTGATGATCTGACAGCGCCCTGCCCCATACAGACTGTTAAAGGCATCGGCCACGTGCTGGCTTGGGGAGATAAACGTACAGCCGAGCGAGAGCATGTCACGGAACAGCTGGCGCTTTCCGGCCACCAGCTGATGGGCACGATCCACTTTCACCGGCGGGTAGTTGCTCAGCGTCGGGCACTTCTGGCAGTTGCTTTTCCAGCCTTCACACCCGTCGGTAAAGGCGCAGCGACCGGTCACGCTCCAGTGATCGTGCAGCGTCCAGACGAAGCGGGTATCCGGTTTGTGGGCCTGCACTTTCTGGCAAAACGCCACCACCTCTTCCAGATTCAGCCAGTAGCTGTGAAGTACGTGGAAATGCAGCACAACCGGCCCCTGGGAGCGCGTCACGGTGCGATAAAGGGTATTAAGATTGCCAAACAGATCGCGGTTAAACAGGCGGAACAAGGCAATGTTGGCCACGGAAGTCAGGCGCGGCGTGTGCTTATGCACCTGCGGGTAGTTATCGTGACTGACGCTTTTCTTACCGCCTTTGCCATAACCGTAAATAAAACGAGACTGAAGTCCTTTTTGCAGCGCGCGCTGGTGAAGATCCAGCGCCACACCGGCCGCCCCGCCCTCTGCGAGACGGACGTTAAATTGCAGAATGTTCATTTGATCACCTTCACGCGGGCTTTCTCACCCACCACCAGCGCGTTATCCGGAATACTGTCCAGCACCACGCTCCCTGCGCCTATCGTGACGTTATTACCAATCGTGATGTCGCCAATGATGACCACGTTCGCGCCCAGCTCGACGTTATTGCCAATCACCGGGCAGGCCAGGCTGTCGGGCCCACGGTTACCGATGGTGACGGCGTGGCGAATAGTGAAATCATCACCGGCTACAACGAATTTGTTGATCACCACGGCATAACCGTGATGAATGGTAAAACGGCGACCAATGGTGGCAGCGGCCTGAATTTCATAACCAAAAAAACATTCAGTAATGATGCGGTACAGCACCAGCACCGGTGCTGCCCAGAGATTGTTTAAAACATTTTTCTTGCGCCACACCGAGCAAAAATGCGCAATGCGGTACGCCAGAACCATGCAGCACGGGCGCAGGCTCCAGCTGTTAGCGCGGCAATCTTCCAGAAACATTATTTCCCCCGAAGTCCATCAGCCAGACGCTTGCCGTTACGCACGGACAACAACGTGAGCAGCGTGCGCCAGTTCATGCGCTTATTGCGGATCTGATAGAGGGTAAACAGCTGATACTTCCGGCTGGCACGGTCGAACTTGTCCTTGTGCTTGCGGTAAAAGTGGAAGTAACCAGAGAATTTCTTCGGCGACGAGGTGATTTGCATCTCCCCGTGATTGATATGCAGGATCTGCGTCGCCTCTTCCACCTTCCACGGCTCGCCATACTCCATCACCATGCGCAGGAAGATGTCGTAATCCTGCGCAGCCTTCAGCTCGGTATCGAACAGGCACTCCTTAAAGCGCCACGCCCAGGTAAAGACCTGATTACCAATGATGTTGCGTTTAAAGAACAGGCGGCGTGAGTAAGGCGATTTCGGGTACAACGGCAGGCTGGCAGGCTGCGAGTAAACTTCACCCTGACAGACATAGTCGTTGGCATACAAAAACGCATGCGTCACCAGCTGTGCTTTGTGCGACAGGAAGATCGACAGACGGTTCGGCGTCCATTCGTCATCGTCGTCGATGCCGGTCAGATACTGTCCTTTAGCCTGCATAATCGCCTGGTTACGCACCGCGCACGCACCGGAGTTAATCTCGTTGTGCGTGTAAACCACGCGCGGGTCGTTAAGGTCAGTCACAAACTTTTGCAGCTGTTCGTACGAGGAAGAACAGTCATCAACGATGATCAGTTCCCAGTTATCGTAATCCTGTCGCAGCACAGATTTTATTGCGCGGATCGCCAGCTGCTGACGATTCCATGTCGGCATATAAATAGAAACTAAAGGGCGTTGTGTAGTCATGGTCTTCCCCGAAAGCTAACGATTAGTGACTGTCAGACTTGTATTCGTACTCGTAGTAACCGTAGTCCTGGTAACCGGTCGCACGACGGAAGATGGAGTTCAGGATCACCCCTTTCACTTCAATTCCGTTTTGCTCGAAGCGGCTCAGGCTGGTTTCCACTTCCTTCAGCGTGTTCACCGCGTAACGCGCCACCATCAGCGTGGTGCCGGCATGGCGGCCCACAATGGCGGCATCGGTCACCGCCAGAATTGGTGGGGTATCAATCAACACCAGGTCATAGTTTTTGCTCGCCCACTCCACCAGCTCGCTAAAACGTTCACTCATCAGCAGCTCTGATGGGTTTGGCGGCACCTGACCACGCGGAATAAGGTCAAACTTCGGCACCGTCGTCGGTTTTGCACTCTGGCTAATCTCACCTTTGCCCAGCAGGATTTCCGACAGCCCGTTGACGTTATTGGTACCCAGCAGTTCGTGGGTATAGCCCTTACGCATATCACAGTCGATCAGCAGCACCCGTTTATTGGTCTGGCTCACCACCGCCGCCAGGTTGGCACAAACAAAGGTCTTACCAATTGACGGGCTGACACCGGTCAGCATCAGAACATTGTTTTTGGCCTGCATCATGGCGAAGTGCAGACTGGTACGCAGACTACGAATCGCTTCGATGGCCAGATCGGTTGGGTTACCCACTGCCAGCAGCTGACTTTGTTTGTAACGCTTAACGCCTTTGGTGGTTTTGACGCTGTCACGCGATTTTTGCCACTCCGACAGCGGGATGCTGGCGTAGACGTTGATACCGCTCTCTTCCAGTGCCTGCGGGCTTTCGATTCCACGGTTGAACAGCGAGCGAAGCAGCACGCCAACGATGGAGAGGATAAGACCCAGAATAATGCTGCCGAGAATGATGAGGGCTTTCTTCGGCTTCAGCACCCCAGGCTGGGTGATGGCCGGGTCAACGATGCGCACATCACCAACGGTACTGGCTTCGGTGATTTTCAGCTCCTGCTGTTTATTCAGCAGCTGCATGTACACCTGCTGTCCGGATTCCACATCGCGGGTCAGACGTACGATTTCCTGCTGCGTTTTAGGCATCGCAGTGACGCGGTCGTTGAGTTTCGCCTTCTCTTCTTCCAGCGTGCGGCGTTTCTCGAGCAGCGTACGGTAGGCCGGGTGACGCTTGGTATAAAGCTTGGAAATTTCCGCCTCTTTGAAGGTCAGCTCGTTAAGCTGCGCATCAATGTTAACCATCGAGTCGAGAACGGATTTCGCTTCCAGCGGCAGGTCGACAGAGTCTTTATCCTGACGATAGGCGTTCAGCTTGTTCTCGGCATCATCCAGACGGGCGCGGACTTCCGGAAGCTGTTTAGCGAGGAATGCCAGGCTTTTCGCTGCTTCAGCTGATTTACGCTCAACGTTCTGCTCAAGATAGTTACGGGTGATGCTGTTGAGGATGTCGCGGATCTGATCCTTATCTTCACCGGTAAAGGTCATGCTCAGGACACCGGTGTCCTTGCCGTTTTCGGTGACGGTCAGGTTGTTCTGCAGATTGTTAATCATTCCCAGCGTGGAGAATTTGGTCACGGTAAATTCACCGCCCTCCTGGGCGTGGATCGCGCTGACCATCATGCTGACACCCTGTTTCGTCAGCATCTGCCCCACTTCACCGCGCGCGCTAAAGCCCGCATCGCTGGTCAACTGGTACTGTTTCGGGCCTAACACCGTCAGGGTAAAGGTCTGATCCGCGCTTCCTTTTGGCAGCACAAAGTCAGTCACTTTGACCGTGTCGTTGCTGCGTCCCATCAGACGGTCCCAGCCGGCACCAAAGATCGGGAAGGTATTTTTGGTGACGGAGATATCAAGGCCGAGGTCGTGAACGGTTTTACCCAGAACCAGGCGCGACTGGATCAGCTGAATTTCCGCATCGGAGGCCGGCGGTTTGTTCGCCAGTGCGGAGCCAATGTCCTGCACCAGCGAGTTACCGGTATTCTGCTCAATCTGCACCAGCGCATCGGCACTGTAGATTGGCGTCGCAAACAGCGTATAGACGACGGCCGCCGCGGCAAACACGGCGGTGATCCCAAGCACCCACCACTTTGCCTCTACGACGGTGCCGACCAGGCGACCAATATCGATTTCATCACTGCCCGAAGTCGGGGCGGCAGAAGGTTTTGTTTTTTCTGTCATTGTTATCCCTGCTGAACTTTCAGTGCCTGCGCCCACTGACGGGCAGACTGGTCAAGTAAGGTGTATACCGCCTCGAAGGCCTCATGGCTTTTACGATATGGATCGGGGATTTCGCGTTCATTGTCCCAGTGACCAAACAGCATCACCTTGCCGCGCATCTCCGGTGCGATATCACACAGCGCATGGATATGGCGTTTTTCCATCGTCAGGATCAGGTCATACTCCCGGCACATACGGCCGGTGACCTGACGGGCGATGTGCCCGTCGAGCGAAAGGTTATGATCGCGGGCCACGCTCGTTGCGCGCTCATCGGCACCTTTACCGACCAGCGCACCCAGCCCTGCGGAGTCAACGGTCAGTTCGGGCTGGTAGAGTTTCAGCAGCCGTTCAGCCGTGGGGGAACGGCAAATGTTCCCCACGCATACCACCAGAATTTTGTTAAACATCGCGGATTACCAGGTATGAATGTCGCGCGCCGTATCCGTCATGTAGCGAACGCCACTGATGGTTGGCAGCAACTGGTTGATCAGACGGTTCCAGCGGGCAACCGGTGCGGTGGTGACATACACCACATCGTATGGCTGGAGACGGAACTCCGTTGCCATCACCAGAGACGTCGCATCGGACATATCCAGCTGGTAGATGTTGGCAATCTTGCCTTTCGCACTGCCCTCACCTTTCAGCGGACGGATCACGAAGATACCGGTGGCGTTGGAGGTGGTCAGATCAATACCCTCTGCATTACCCAGCGCTTCGGTCAGGGTCATGCCGCTGAAGTCCATTTTGAGGGTGCTCTGTTTCTTAACTTCGCCCATCACGAACACTTTCAGATCGTCATTGCGCGGTACGTAGAGAATGTCGCCCGGATAGAGCAGACGGTTCTGAGTCAGGTCACCGTTTTGCATCAGCGCCTGCAGCGAAATGCGCTGCTCTTTGCCGTTGTGCGTCAGAACCACGTTGCGCCAGTCGGCACCGTCGGTTAAACCGCCAGCGGCGTTAATGGCATCCAGAACGGTCAGCGGTACGTTGGTGATGGCCTGTTGACCGGATTTATTCACCTGTCCGGAGATATAGGCTTTTTGCGAGCGGAATGCGGCGATATTAACGTCCACCTGCGGGTCGGCGATGTACTGCGCTAAGCGGCCGGTAATATCACTGCGGATTTCGGCGAGCGTTTTCCCGGCAACGTGTACCTTGCCAATATAGGGATAGAACATGGTGCCGTCTGACTGTACCCAGTTACCGGTGTCGCTTGAGCTACGGTACTGGCCCGCTGGTGTGGTCAGTTCAGGGTGGTCCCAGACGGTGACGTTGATGACATCACCCGGCCCCACGCGGTACTGGTAGGAGGCAATCTCCTGATCCAGAGACATATTCGGCTGAGCAACATTCGGACGTGGGCGTAATTGTTCGACCAGACGTGGCGTGAGTGGATAAACATTCACCATTTTGTCGAGATCAAAATCGGCATCCTGCTGCTTGATCACATCCTTACCCATTGTTGACATATTGCTGCCGGGAAAGACCGTACAACCACTCATCAAGGTCACAGACACCAATAATGGCATCAATTTCATTTTGGATTTCATCATTGATTATTTATCACTTTGGCAGAGTAATTATCCTGTGCAATTTAAAATAAGCCGGGTCGTATTGGGTTTCAGCATGCAGTTAATCAAATAGAAATATAACTGGCATCAGTCCTAAAAAAAGCTTATTCATCCATTGGCTATTGACAGAATAATCGAGGCTGATTCACACGCTTTCAGGCACGCTACCGCCCTTGGCTTTCAGTTACCAATCCACTGACTAAACAATGTGTTATGGATAGACGCCCTCTTGAACAAGGTCTTCTGGAAATATATCAGCCGCAAAAACGCCCGACGGATAATCAATAACCATTCCTGAAGACCGAAACAATAATAGCAACAAGGAGATTTAACATTTGATGCTGGAGGAATTGTTGCAGCTAACCTAATAGCAGGCAAGGAGACAACTGTCCTAATAACTGTTTTTAAGATTAATATTAAGAGCAAACTTTTGACCTTTTAGGATTTTCTTTATATTGACAAAGCAACAATAAAAACCATTAATTGCGATATATCCTAAAATGTACTGTGCGTAATAAAATATACGTAATTACCTTATTTACAGCGCCAGCGTATTGCTCTCTTTTTGTTCGGCCTTATTAAGAGAAATCTCAGCCCGGCATTGCAATTTCCCGCCGCTTTATCCATGATCGAAGTGTGACATTCGTCATATAACAGAAGGTATTGCTATTACTATGGAATGGATTGCCGATCCATCAATATGGGCCGGACTGGTGACGCTGGTCGTCATCGAATTGGTGCTCGGTATTGATAATCTGGTCTTTATCGCCATCCTCGCCGAAAAACTGCCCCCTTCTCAGCGTGACCGCGCTCGCGTAACGGGTCTGCTTTTGGCGATGGTGATGCGGTTGCTGCTGCTGACCTCTATCTCCTGGCTGGTCACGCTGACACAGCCTCTGTTCTCCGTTCACGGCCTGAGCTTCAGCGCCCGTGACCTGATCATGCTCTTCGGTGGCTTGTTCCTGCTGTTTAAAGCGACGGTTGAACTCAATGAGCGGCTCGAAGGCAAAGACAGTGAAAACCCGACCCAGCGACGCGGGGCAAAATTCTGGCCTGTGGTGGCGCAAATCGTGGTGCTGGACGCCGTCTTCTCACTGGACTCGGTGATCACCGCCGTCGGGATGGTTGACCACCTGGCCGTGATGATGGCCGCAGTGATCATTGCCATTACGCTGATGGTGATGGCAAGTAAAGCCCTGACCCGGTTCGTTAACAGCCACCCGACCATTGTTATTCTCTGCCTGAGTTTCCTGTTGATGATTGGCTTTAGCCTGGTGGCAGACGGGTTTGGATTCCACATTCCGAAAGGCTATCTGTATGCCGCCATTGGTTTCTCAGTAATGATTGAAGCGCTGAACCAGCTGGCGATATTCAACCGTCGCCGCTTCCTCTCAGCGAATCAGACGTTACGTCAACGCACGGCCGACACGGTCATGCGCCTGCTGAGCGGGAAAAAAGAGGATGCAGAACTGGATGCGGAATCCGCCGCGATGCTTGCCGATCACAGTGACGGGCTGATCTTTAATCCGCAGGAGCGACTGATGATTGAGCGGGTGCTCAATCTTAATCAGCGGACGGTCAGCAGCATCATGACATCACGGCATGACATCGAACATATCGACCTGACGGCACCGGAGGAGCACATTCGCGCCCTGCTGGATAAAAACCAGCACACCCGCGTGGTTGTCACCGGCGGCGAAGAGGAAGAGGAGTTGCTGGGCGTGGTGCACGTCATCGACCTGCTGCAACAGCAGCTGCACGGTGAAGCACTCAATCTGCGTGCCCTGGTACGCCAGCCGCTGGTCTTCCCTGAGGGACTGCAGCTGCTTTCTGCTCTTGAGCAGTTCCGTAACGCGCGTACTCACTTTGCCTTTGTGGTGGATGAATTCGGTTCCGTTGAAGGACTTGTCACGCTCAGCGACGTCATGGAAACCATCGCCGGTAATTTGCCCAACGAGGTGGATGAGATTGATGCGCGCCACGACATCCAGAAAAATGCCGACGGGTCGTGGACGGCGAACGGCCATATGCCGCTGGAGGACCTGGTGCAATATGTGCCGCTACCGCTGGATGAAAAACGCGAGTATCACACTATTGCCGGTCTGCTGATGGAATATTTGCAGCGTATCCCGCAACCGGGAGAAGAGGTTCAGGTGGGCGACTATCTGCTTAAAACGTTGCAGGTTGAGAGCCACCGTGTACAGAAGGTACAGCTCATTCCACTGCGGGATGAAGAAGAACTGGACTATGAGGTTTAGTGAGTTGTTTTGCCCGGTAGCATGTGCGCTACCGGGCGCTCGGGCATCAAAGCTTATCTAACAGCTTCTTCACATCCTTCCCTGACTGTGAATCTTTATTCCGATCCGCCCAGTCGTTCAGACGACGTTTCGCTTCGTCCTGCAGATGTTTGCGCAGGATCTGATCCACCTGAAGGCTGTAATTCAGCGCCTGCCATTTGCCATAAACAGTGAGCGGAACCGGCGTCTCTTTAAGGAAGTCGATCAGTTTACTTTCACCCTGCCAGCCGGAAAGTACCCGCACGTTAAATCGGGTATCCGCCGTCTCTTTCACCAGATCCAGCTTACCTTCACCGGTTAACGACAGGAGTGAAGAGGTTCCCTGCATTCCGTCGAGGGTGAGCTGCCCGTTATCCAGCGTCAGGTCAGTGGTAAAGCTGTCGAGGCGCGTTGCGCTGTCGTAATTTTCCTGGGCTTTGACATCACTGCTGCGCTCCACCGCCTGCTGTACCAGCTGCTGGAAGTTAAGCCCTTCCATACGGGAGTCTTTCAGATCAAGATGGGCCTGCCCCTGCCATTCGCGGCGGAAAGCCTCAGCATCAATCTTCGTCCCCGAGAAGTCACCCGCCAGCGTCAGTTGGCCCGTTAAGGAGATCGGGTAATTAAAGGCTTTAAGGATGGTACCAATCTCAACGTTGTCGAGACGCGGCTGGAATTCGGCGCTGGCCGTCTCTTTACGCACGTCCAGCGTGCCCGGCAGAGAAAGATGTCCGGCGCCCATTTTGCCGCTCAGTTCGGAGATCACCAGCAAACCGTTATGGTTAAACATCTGGCTGCTCACGTCGGTAAAATCGATACCGCGCCAGCGCAGGCTGTTAGCTTTCAGTAAGATATCAGCCGTGAATCCGCGCAGACCATTATAGTCTGGCTGATCAAGACTCGAGGAGATGACCGGACGCGGCTTGGACGGCTGGCTTTGCCCATTCTGAGCAGCGTTACCGTCGGTTGCACCTGCTGGCTGAGGCGGAAGTAAGTTCTCCAGATTGAGCTTGTCAAACTGCAGATTCATTACCCACTTCGGCTTCTCCTCAAGCGTGACGCTCGCCTGCCCTGT
This sequence comes from Enterobacter sp. J49, assembly GCF_002148625.1. Taxonomy (NCBI): domain Bacteria; kingdom Pseudomonadati; phylum Pseudomonadota; class Gammaproteobacteria; order Enterobacterales; family Enterobacteriaceae; genus Enterobacter; species Enterobacter sp. J49. The sequence goes on along the minus strand of NZ_MWPY01000037.1, from coordinate 447,849 downwards.
CAGACTGCTGTCGTTCGCCTGCAGATTGAGGTTATCCAGCTCAAGCTGTTTTTGCTCTTCGCGCCACACGGCCTGCAGCGTTCCCTGACCGGTGATCCCCTGGGCAGGAAGATCGGCTCCCGTCAGTTGCCAGTTCAGTTGCTGAATATCCGCCGTGAGCTGATGGGGATAATCTGAGGCATTCACGTTGGCGTTCAGCGACAGATTCAGATCGCGCTGATCGCGGTTCAGCCTTCCGCTAAACTCCAGCGAGGCAACATGATGGGCGTCCTGCTCCATCTTCAGGTTGATGTTACGGACGGTTACCTGCTCGTCGGACTCATGCTGGAAAACCAGCACGCTGTCGGCGACTTTCAGTTTGGCTATATCAAATGACCAGCCCGTATCCGTCGGCTCGTCGGGCAGCGTATTTTCCCGCGGGGCGACCGGCGCATCCGAGTCACGCACGGCTTCAGTTTGCGGCGTCAGCTGAATCACCGCCCCTTTCAGCATCACCTGGTCGACCTGCAACTGGTGTGAAAAGAGCGGGATCAACGCCACATCAAGACGCATGTTATCGGCAGAGACCAGCGGCTGGGAGGCACCCGGCGCGGTTAACGACATGCGGCCTGAGAGAATGCTGAGTTGCGGCCAGACGTGCCAGCGCAGCGGCCCATCAAGCTTCAGTTGATAACCACTACGCGCTTCGACCTGCCGCACCATGTAAGCACGGAAATCATTAGGGTTAACAAGCAGGACTAACGCCGAAAGGCCAGCAACCAGAACCACCAGCAAAATCATCAGCGTTGTCAGAACTCTTCTCATAGCATCCTCAGTGGACTAACGATCAGTCTTTATCAATACGGCTCGCGACCGCACCCTGCTGGTCGCGATATTTAGCGTCCTGACGGCGGTTATAAGGACGATCTGCCGGACCGGTTAGCGGTTCAAAGCTCAGCGCACCGATCATCATCCCCGGACGCAGTGCCAGAGGCAGTTTACCGGCATTAAAGAACTCGAGCACGATACGGCCCGACCAGCCTGGATCGATACGGTGCGCGGTCACGTGAACCATCAGCCCCAGTCGCGCCAGAGAAGAACGGCCATCGAGCCAGCCGACCAGGTCCGCAGGCAACGTCACGGATTCATAGGTCACCGCCAGCGCCAGTTCACCCGGATGCAGATAAAAGGCTTCGCCCTCGTCAATAACGATTTCATCACTCATCACGCGATCAAGCGCGGCGCTGACTTCATCCTTCGGCCCGCTAAGGTCGATGAACGGTGCGGTATGGCCGCTAAAGGTGCGGAATTTATTTCCCAGGCGCACATCAACAGTCACACCATTGATACGCTCCACGGGTGGACGTGGTGTAATAGACAGACGGCCTTCATCCAGCCAGGCTTCAATATCGCGATCACAAAGACGCATCGCACTTTCTCCTTTCATGCATCGTACCCTGAAGCCATAAAGACTCAGGGCAAAACCAGGTTATCCCTGAACGGTACACAATTCGCGCGGCTTATTCAAAAAACTGGCTGATTTTCGCTTTTAAGATATCAATGGCTATGCGGTTTTTACCACCGCGAGGCACGATGATATCGGCGTATTGCTTGGATGGTTCAATGAATTGCAGGAACATCGGGCGGACAGTTTTCTGGTATTGCGCCATCACGGAGTCCATCGAACGTCCACGCTCATTCACGTCACGCTTAATGCGGCGCATCAGGCAGATATCCAGCGGCGTATCGACGAAAATCGAGAAGTTCATTGATTCACGCAGACGGGAGTCGGTCAGAAGCAAAATACCTTCAAGGATAATGACCTTCTTCGGTTCGATACGGATCGTTTCCTGCGTACGGGTATGTTCTACATAACTATAGACGGGAAGTTCAATTGCCTGGCCGCTTTTAAGTGCTTCTAAATGCTGGAACAGTAAGCTGTGATCCATCGCATTAGGATGGTCATAGTTAGTTTTTACGCGTTCTTCCATCGACAGATGGGATTGATCTTTGTAATAGCTGTCTTCGGGAATGACGCCGATATGCTCATCACCAACTTGTTCACGCAGTTCGCGGTAAAGCGTACTGGCAATAAGACTTTTACCTGAAGCCGATGCGCCGGCGATGCCTATAATGACGCACTGATGAGACTTATCAGTCATAAATTTAGCGACCTGATTAACCTGGATGTTAAGGAAGGACGACGCCGGAGCGTCAAACGCGGCAATTATAGGGATTTCGCGGGCATGATACCAGTCGAAAGCGCAGGTTCTGCGAGACAGGGTGAAAAGCGACGAAATGATCCCTTTGTGAAATTTAAACGCACGTTTTTTCAGCGTTTGCCGGGGATTTTTTACCGAGTAACTATTTAATAAGTCTATGATGTCAAATTATGAGCAGTCGCCATATGAATTGTAAATTGTTTGTACTAGCATAAACCAAATTATCAAATTCACTCGTCCGGACTTCTCTCCTGACGGCATGGCGTCTCTGGATAAAGCGGTAATGAATAAACAATACCAGCGGGTTTTGGTTACCACCCCACATCCTTTATTGCGACTTGTCTGTCTGGGCCTGGTCACCTTTATCTTTACCTTATTTTCGCTGGAGCTGACCCGCTTCGGCACCCTGCTCGCCCCGCTCTGGTTCCCTACCGCCATCATGATGGTGGCTTTTTACCGTCATGCAGGAAAGATGTGGCCGGGTATCGCTCTGGCCTGCTCGTTTGGCAATATCCTGGCCGCGTGGATGCTTTTCTCCTGGTCGTCGATCAACCCGACCTATACCGCTATCAACGTTGTTGAAGCCGTGATTGGCGCGGTGTTACTGCGTAAACTGCTCCCGTGGTATAACCCCCTGCAGAATCTGAATGACTGGATCCGTCTGTCCATCGGCAGTGCGCTGGTGCCACCGCTGGTTGGCGGAGTGCTGGTGTATCTTCTGGTGCCGGGTCCGGAGCCGCTGCGTAATTTCCTCGTCTGGGTGTTATCAGAAGCCATTGGTGCGCTGGCGCTGGTGCCGTTAGGGTTACTGTTTAAACCACATTATCTGCTGCGTCACCGCAACCCAAAATTGCTGCTGGAAACGCTGGCCACCATGGCCGTGACGCTGGCTCTCAGTTGGATGGCGATTACCTGGCTGCCGTGGCCCTTCACCTGCGTTATCGTTCTGCTTATGTGGAGCGCCGTGCGCCTGCCGCGAATGGAGGCGTTTCTGGTATTTCTGGTCACCGTGATGATGGTCTCGCTGATCATGACGCGTAACCCTGCATCCATGACGCCGCAAAACCTGCTGGTGACGCTGAACGCGCCCTGGCTGCCCTTTTTGATGATGCTGTTGCCGGCCAATATTATGACCATGGTGATGTATGCCTTTCGCGCCGAACGCAAACATATCACCGAAAGTGAAGCGCGTTTTCGTAATGCGATGGAGTATTCCGCCATCGGCATGGCGCTGGTCAGCATTGAGGGGCAATGGCTTCAGGCCAATAAAGCCCTGTGTAACTTCCTGGGATACAGCCAGACGGAGCTTCAGGCCCTCACCTTCCAGCAGTTAACCTGGCCGGAAGATTTGAATACCGATCTCGAACAGCTGGAGCAGCTGGTCAACGGCGACATCAACACCTACACCCTTGAGAAGCGTTACTACACCCGCAATGGTGAAGTGGTCTGGGCACTGCTTGCCGTCTCCGTGGTACGCCACACCGACGGTTCACCGCTCTATTTTATCGCCCAGATTGAAGATATTAACGACCTGAAGCAGACCGAGTGGGTCAATAAACGCCTGATGGAGCGCATCACCCTCGCCAACGAAGCGGGCGGTATCGGCATCTGGGAGTGGGATCTGGAGCCGGACATTATCAGCTGGGATAAGCGGATGTTTGAGCTGTATGAGATCCCGCCGCACATCAAGCCCACCTGGCAGCTCTGGCACGAAACGATGCTCCCGGAAGACCGCGCTCACGCTGAAAAGGTGCTCCGGGATTCCCTCATTTCACGTTTGCCGTTTAAGCTTGAGTTCCGCATTCGTGTTAAAGAAGGCGTGCGCCATATACGCTCTCTGGCGAACCGGGTACTGAACAAACAGGGTGAAGTCGAACGCCTGCTCGGCATCAACATGGACATGACCGAGGTGAAGCAACTCAACGAAGCGCTGTTCCAGGAAAAAGAGCGTTTGCACATTACCCTCGATTCCATCGGCGAAGCGGTGTTGTGTACCGATATCGACATGAATGTCACCTTTATGAACCCGGTTGCCGAGAAAATGAGCGGCTGGCTGCAGACCGAGGCTATCGGGCAGCCTGTCCTGAAAGTGTTGCACATCACCTTTGGTGAAAAGGGACCGCTGATGGAGAATATTCACAGCGGCGATATGTCCCGTTCCGATATAGACCAAGACGTGGTGCTGAACTGCCGTACCGGCGGCAACTACGATATCCACTACAGCATCACCCCGCTCAGTACGCTGGACGGGCAGAACATTGGCTCCGTGATCGTGATTCAGGACGTGACGGAATCGCGCAAAATGCTGCGTCAGCTCAGTTACAGTGCCTCGCACGATGCCCTCACCCACCTCGCAAACCGGGTCAGTTTCGAAAATCACCTCAAACGGCTCTTACAGACCGTACAGGAGACACGCCAGCGTCATGCGCTGGTGTTTATCGATCTCGATCGTTTTAAAGCCGTCAACGACACCGCAGGCCATGCGGCGGGTGATGCTCTGCTGCGGGAGCTTTCGTCATTAATGTTGACCATGCTCCGCTCCAGCGACGTGCTGGCTCGTCTCGGCGGGGACGAATTCGGGTTGTTGCTCCCGGACTGCAATATCGAAAGCGCGCGTTATATTACCGGCCGCCTGATTAACACCATCAATGACTATCACTTTATGTGGGAAGGACGGCTGCACCGGATCGGCGCCAGCGCGGGTATCACTCTGATTGATGAAAATAACCATCAGGCTTCGGAAATCATGTCACAGGCGGATATCGCCTGTTACGCCTCGAAAAACAGCGGACGCGGCGTCGTCACGGTTTATGAACCCCAGCAGGAACGGGACCACGGCATGCGCAGTATGATGTCGCTTGATGAGCAGTGGCACATGATTAAAGACAATCACCTGATGATGATTGCCCGCAGCGTCGCGTCTCCACGGATACCGGAAAGCTGCAACTTCTGGCTGATTTCATTACGCCTGTGGACCAGCCAGGGCGAAGTGCAGGAAGAGCATGCGTTCCGCTCCGGACTTGCGGAGCCTGAACTGTTGCACGCCCTCGACAGACGTATCTTCAACGAGTTTTTCCGCACCTCCGCCGCACAGGTCGCCCACAAAGGCATGGGGGTCGCGCTTCCGCTGTCTGAAGCAGGTTTAGCAAGCGTCACGCTGGTTGATGAACTTGTCGACCTGCTGGAGAAGAGTCCCATGCCGGGCCGTCTGCTGCATCTGGTTATCGCTGCCGACGTGGTATGTAACCCGGATGAGAACCTGCAGCAGGGCCTGCAAAAGCTTCGCCATGCTGGCTGCCGCGTCGTGCTCAGCCAGGTGGGACGCGATATGAACGTCTTTAGCCACCTCAGCGCCAATATGGCCGATTATCTGATGCTTGATACGGAAATGGTGACGAATGTTTATGGCAACCTGATGGATGAGATGATGGTGACGATCGTTCAGGGGCACGCCCAGCGCCTGGGCATGAAAACCATCGCCGGTCCGTGTAACCAGCCCATCATGATGGACACGCTCTCCGGCATCGGCATTGATTTTATTTACGGCGACACCATCGCCGAGCCGCAGCCGTTGGATCTACTGCTTAATACCAGCTATTTCGCCATCAACTGATGGCGCCCAGCCATCGGTATACCAGATGTGCAGCAACGCATACGAGCGCCAGGGCTGCCAGCGCTGGGCGTAGCGCCGAATTTGCGCAGGCGTCATCCCGGCAAAACGTTGCTTGATCAGATAATCATCCGGCAGAAAAACGTCCTTCGCCTGCCAGCCGCGCAGGGCCAGGTAGTTTGCCGTCCAGCGTCCTATCCCGGGCCGCTGCTGTAAGGCCTTCATTCCCGCCTCAATATCCGCAGGAGGGGAAAGCGGAAACGTCCCGTCCACCACAGACTGAGCCAGATGAACGATCGACTCCGCCCGCTTTACCGGCATTCCAAGCGCTTTCAACGCCAGCGGGTCCGCTGCGGCCAGCGCGTGCGGGGTCGGGAAGCAGAGATAACCCGGGGCGTCTTCAACCGGCTCCCCGCACAGGGCGACAACGCGGGAAGCCAATTTTGCCGCCATCGCCACGCTAACCAGTTGCCCGAGTATCGCCCGCACACCCTGCTCCCAGGCATCCATCGCCCCCGGCAACCGTAAGCCTGGCCGAGCGGCCCCCAGATCCCCCAGTGTCGAGCGGATCGCCTGAGGATCGCAGTCAAGATCGAAAAGTCGCCCGATACGCTCAAGACAGCTCTGCGCAACCGGAATCAAGCCCGGGCTGAGCGTCACGGTAAGCGTAGGGGTTTGGCTGTCCGGCGTAACGCGAAATATCCCCTGATGCCCCTCACAGGCGAAACTGCGCTCGTAATAGTGGTCCGTGACGGTCTCTACGCCCGCTACCGCACGTGCGCCAAGGAAACCAAACATCCATTGCCAGTCGTAAGGGGGTTGCCAGGTCAGGGTATACATCATCGCTCCTTTTTTGTTCCCCTCAGCATAAACCGAAAGGTCTTGTTTCGCCTTGCTTTCATATTCCTGTTGTCGCCAGGCAGACATTTCGCTAAAGTCTCGCCCCTTCTCACTGGCATGGGGACTAATCGTGTTTATTGGATTTGACTACGGTACGGCAAACTGTTCGGTTGCCATTATGCAAAACGGGCAACCACAGCTCCTGAAGATGGAAAAAGAGAGCACGCTGTTGCCATCAATGCTCTGCGCACCCACTCGCGAAGCGGTCAGCGAATGGCTGTTCCGTCATCATCAGGTTCCCGCTACCGCGGCGGAAACCCAGGCGCTGCTGCGCCGTGCGGTCAGTTTTAACCGCGACGAAGATATCGACGTGACCCCTTCCAGCGTGCAGTTTGGCCTCTCATCGCTGGGCCATTACATTGACGATCCGGAAGAGGTTTACTTCGTTAAATCCCCGAAGTCGTTTCTGGGCGCCAGCGGGTTAAAACCACAGCAGGTGGCGATGTTCGAAGACCTGGTGTGCGCCATGATGCTGCACATCCGTAACCAGGCGCAGACCCAGGTACCCGATCCCATCACGCAGGCCGTTATTGGTCGCCCGATCAACTTCCAGGGTCTGGGCGGTGAAGAGGCTAACCAGCAAGCGCAGGGGATCCTCGAGCGCGCCGCACACCGAGCCGGTTTCCGTGACGTGGTCTTCCAGTATGAGCCGGTAGCGGCAGGACTGGATTTTGAAGCCACATTAACGCAAGAGCAACGCGTGCTCGTTGTGGATATCGGCGGGGGCACCACCGACTGCTCTTTACTGCTGATGGGGCCACAATGGCATCAGCGTCGTGACCGCGAAACCAGCCTGTTGGGCCACAGCGGCTGCCGCGTAGGCGGTAACGACCTGGACATTGCTCTGGCATTTAAAAGCCTGATGCCGCTGCTCGGCATGGGCGGACAAACCGAAAAAGGCATTGCCCTGCCAATTCTGCCCTGGTGGAACGCCATCGCCATCAACGACGTTCCGGCGCAGAGTGATTTTTACAGCACCGCGAACGGGCGCTTCCTGAACGATCTGGTACGCGACGCGCAGGACGCGGATAAAGTCGCCCTGCTCTATAAAGTGTGGCGTCAGCGTCTCAGCTATCGCGTAGTGCGTACCGCTGAAGAGAGCAAAATCGCCCTCTCTGACCGTGCTGAACACGCTGTCTCATTACCTTTTATCAGTGATGAGCTGGCGACCGCGATATCGCAGGAAGGGCTGGAAACGGCACTCGCCCAGCCGCTGCAGCGGATCCTCGAGCAGGTGCAACTGGCGCTGGAGAATGGTAAAGAGAAGCCGGATGTGATTTACCTGACCGGCGGTAGCGCCCGTTCACCGCTTATCAAGAAAGCGCTGGCGGAACAGCTTCCGGGTATTCCGATTGCCGGTGGCGATGACTTTGGCTCCGTAACGGCAGGTCTGGCCCGCTGGGCACAGGTGATGTTCCGTTAAGCCCCGACGGAAGCCCTCGAAATGCGCAGGGCTTCCGTCGTTTACAGCGCGTTAAAACGCACATTTTCCTTTTTACCTGGCAGCACGCTGCCCTTTTTGCATGCCGCTTCTCTTGTCGTCGGCTGGCTTTGCTCGACAAATCGCCGGAAATCAGCGAACGGCACCGGGGGCAGGAAATGATACCCCTGCAGGTAATCCACCTGTTTGCTGATAAGCCACTCTCGCTGATAAGCGTACTCCACCCCTTCCGCCACGGTACGCAGCCCCAGAATCATCGCCAGATTAATAATCGATTCCAGCATCGGCAGCGGTTGGTTATCAGCCTGTATAGCGTTGATAAAGGTCTTATCGATTTTTATGACATCCAGTTCGAGTTCATTCAGATAGCATAAATTCGCGTATCCTGTACCAAAGTCATCCAGCGCAAACATCACCCCGCGATTACGCAGTGAACGGATCAGTTCTTTTATTGCAGGCGTCACGGCCAGCGTTTGATTTTCGGTAATCTCAATCATGAGCTTCACCGGTAACGATTCTGTCAGCTCTAAAAAATTGAGGCACTCCCAATAAAACACCGGGTTACTTAACGTGGTTGGACTGACATTAAACGCCACAAACAGCGGTGTATTTAACCCGTTGCTCTTTTGCTTTAAGTCACTGGCAACTTTATGCATTAAATAGCTGGTGAGTTCGTTAATCAGACCACAACTTTCTGCCAGCGGAATAAATTCTCGCTGCGAAATCGTGTAATTATGCCCTAATGGCCAGCGGGCCAAAATCTCTATACCGCACAGTTCACCACCTGCACCGACAACGGGTTGATAATAAGGTAAAATTTCATCATTTTTGAGTGCCAGACTCAGACGCCCCGCATCATTATTATCATAACTACGCCCGGTGGATTTGCGCATTAACGTACTGTTCTGCCCCACATCCCTTTCAGTCAGGAAACCATTGCGGATAAGAAAAATAATAGATTCAATAAAATTTTTAAAACCAAGCCTGTGCGTTATTTTATCCCGGTAGCGATACAGGGATTTTGTGGTCAATGAATTGGCCCGGCAGAATTCGGCCTGCCCCTCTTTCGTCATCATGGCATTAAGCATGTCTGCCTCAAATTCGGTTAACGCGAAAACGTCCAGCTCATCTGATTTTACGCGTGATTCCGGTTGCGGGGTGGTCATCAGTATACGCGTGAGTATATCGATGACGGTCGTATAATGCAGTGTTACATCAATTGAGGTACTGTATTCATAGCCTCGATTAATACACTCATTTTCGCTCAACCTGAGAACAACGCTGTTTACCATGATAAACTGGCTACTGTTACGATGTAGCCATTTCTTCACCAGGAAAAAGGGCATCCGGTTATCAACAATTAACAGACAGGAGTTGTATTGCTGAAAAGAAAGGTCTGACTCTGATATAAATGTCTGACTGTCGACCAGTACCAGATTAGGCAAAAAAGCCCTAAGCCCGGCGAAAAGATAAATGTCATAACTTAGCAGGAAGACCTTTTTCTTATTCATAATAATCACCATCACGTTTTCATTGTAAAACGCAGCCTTCCCGAACAGGAAAGTGTATTCACAATTGACCTGGTATTCACATAAACTTAAGGTAAAACAAATAAAATGCCTTTAGATTGCATAATGTGTAGTAGCTCATCCCCCTTGCAATAAAACTGAGCGCAGGGGAAATGATAAGAATATTCTTGCTGTATCGGTAGCGAATTCTGAGGTCCGAAATGAGTACAAACTTATGCGCTTATATTCACATTCAGACAAACTTTAGTGATAGTAAAATCGATTTTAACAGAATAAAAAACCATAAACAATGTGACACATAGGTTATTATTTCATAATAAGGCGATACCCCATTCTGAGGATTACGCTGCCCGACACACCAACAGGGTGCGTCGCAAATCGCGTATACCGTACACATTGTGCGCAATATGCATTATTTTATAATAGAAGTTGTGTTGCTTAGACATAATTAATCCCGTGATCTCATCAGGCAAATCATCATTATCATTTTTGATCACAGAAACCCGTTGGGTACGTATGTAGCCGTCACTATCATTACCTAAAAATTTAAGCATCGTGGAACGGTTAATGGCGTAACTTTTCCCATTAACATTAATCACGCCCACTTGTGACAATACCCCCTCTTCAGCAGATGATATCCTGAAAACCAGCAATACCTCCCCTTCGATGTGCATACCTGTTTTTTGCGTATTGAGCACAAGATGGTTCTTCGCTGAGCATACCAGCGCTGCCGGAACCTCATGACGTTTAAATAAAAACAAAAAAATGATAACAAGCGCTACGGCAAGACTAAAATACATAATTTTCGCACGCATGTGCAACTCCCCGGGAGCCTAACGTACAAATACTGAAAAATGATTCCTTTAGTTTATTACCTGCAGACAATCCATTGTCATCATAAAACACAATGACCTTATTTCTTCCCTTACAGATAGATTTGAATTGCTGCCATCGGGATGAATTCAAAAAAGTGGATATTTTCTCAACTGAATTATCATCTGTCGTAAATATTTCACAGGAACCGGATTTTTGTACATGCACGACACCATCGGTATCTCGTAATAATTTTGGCAGAAGGACAAAGCCAGATATCACCAGGCTGATGCCTAACATTCCGCCAACGATCGTTTTACCGTATCGCCTTAACCCGGGTTTGGTGGCGGAGGTTAATGCAGTGATGCTATGCGGAAACGCATCTTCTATTACGTTTTCGATCTGCGCCTGAAAAACAAATCCTTCTCGGGGGATAGTTGCGATCAGATTATCCATTCCCAGTTCTGCTAACGTTTTGCGCAAAATACTGACATTTTTATTCAGACTGTGACCTGATGGGATCAACCCATACCTTCCCCACACTTCTTCTATAATCAGATCCCGATGTAATTGTTTGCGGTTGTTCGCAATAAAGAGCTCCAGTAATCTAGCCGTTGCAGCGGACAGAACCACTCTTTCTCCCTGTACACTTAGCGCTCTGGTCTCTGAATCGTATACAATATGATCATTGATTATCTTTTTCATCCGGGAACTCTTTTATTATCGGCGGCAGTGCCAGCACGCAGCACAGAATATATTCCCAGAGTTCAGTTAGCAATATAAGAACTGTTTCTTTAAACTTTAACTGTTATTTTTAAAACAACCATCGCCTATCGGTATATATTTTTTCAACGCAACGATGAATTTTTTATTTTTAGTGTTTAACGCGCTGCTTCGGTAGGTCTCTCCAGGCAGCAGGTAGCGCATCGTCGCCTCGTCATCGGTTGACTGGCATCCCTTGTGTACGATGATCCGGAAAAACGTATTGCCGGTATTTGTCAGCGCCCCTTTTTGCTCATCCAGAGTATAACCTAGCGTCAGCTTTCTGGGTCTCACCACCAGGATCGTATCCAATGCAATAGCGGGTACAGCTTCACTTGCTTTGCCTGAATGACGTTCAGCAAACAGCGTTACCGGCATCTCGCGAAACTGAATCCGGTAGTAACGCTCTTTGTCATCCTCGGGCCCGCGATAGAAGATCTTAAAATACTCCCCGGCGTCCGGGGCGAGCGAAAACGTGAGCGGTGTAAACAGCAACTCCCCGTCCTCTATTGGCAGACGCTTTTCCCCACCCGGTCCTGGACGGTCGATTTTAATCGCCGAAATGCTGTACACATTCTGTTTGTGGCTGTCGTTGTAAATACGTTTGCTAATGAACGACCGCTCTGCGGGGATATCATAGATCGTGGAGTCCAGATACAGCGCGTGGGCAGAAAGCGTGTAAAGCGCAATGCAGAGTCCCACCACACCCTCCGCGACCTTCCGCCAGCGCATCATTTTGTTACTCCCAGCCAGTTCGCGGTGACTTTGATTTCACCACTGGCGCTGACCACGCCTTCCCAGTCAGCGCCAGCCACCGTCAGTGCTGAGCGGGAATCATTCATCGGGAACAGCAGCGTTAAGTTGGTGCTGAAAAAGCTGCCATCATCCGTGTTGTTGGCATCCCATGGCACCTGTTGCCATAACGCATCGTTCAGACTAATGGCATTTTCACTGCAGCTGTTCCTCACCTGAGTAGGGCTTCCCGACGCGGTGTTGTATTGCAGATAGGCAGGGACAGGCACGTTTATTCCCCCCTGGGCCGACGTAAACAGGCAGTAAGGGGTATCGTTGATTGTCGTGCTGTCCCCGATAACCTGGGCCGTAATACTGTCAGCCTGACGGGGTCCCGATACGGTGACGACATAATCCATCTCGATCGGCGCGTCATCTCCGATGGTGCCGCTTCCACTGGCAGAGGCCGTATTATTCGATGAGACAATGCTAATCCCATACTCCTTCGGCACAATATTGAGCTGCAAAGAGGGGGTAAACTGGTAATAGCCTGACTCCGGGGTTAATGCATTCGTAAACGCAAACGTAAAGGGCTGGCTGTTGGTAATACTGACGCCTGCATCCACCAGATTCTTAAGGAATGTTTTCGACAAAAAGACATAGATATACTGGCCAGATGTCGAAAAGACATTGTAATACGCCGTCGAGGCGCTGAAGTTATACCATGTCGAGCCATTTCCCGAATATTTCACGGTGGTTGCGGAAGGGGTAAAACCCAGTGCAGCAGAATCGATATACGCTCTGAACGTCAACGATGCCGTCAAATTTTGCGTCTGCTCAAGGTTGTATTTGACCATTTTACAAATTACGCCATCAACGTTACTGACGACACCCAGCTCACAGGATCCGGAATCATTTGTGATGCTTGGGGTTCCATCACTGGCGATCCACAGCTCCTGAAAGGCACTTGTTGATTCCAGCGCCAGATGTCCCCGCTTGTTTAACGTGTAATTGATGTAATTCCAGCGACCTGTTGTCTGATCCTTACAGCGTTGTCCTGAGGCGTAATCATAGTTAACCGAGGTATAGCAGCGGTTAAAAACATAGGTTTCGCTGCCACCCGTCGGCATATTACGGAAATACTCATAGGCTGAGTTGCTCAGCGAAGCAAAGCCATACGCTCCGCCAATAACCCCCGCCACGGATCCAACCTGCGCGTGGTAAAAACCATTGTTATCCACCCCCTGCCCGGCAATGTAGCCCGTCGTCGGACACTGCGAACCTCGGTAGCAGCGTATTCCGGTGAAAGGAGCATCAATGGGCGAATTATCAATCCACATATCCTGATAATTATTAGCCGGCGCAGTCCAAATGACATAACCCAGGTAACCGAGGCTGACCTGGGAGGTACCGTATTTAACCCAGGTATTTGACCCGCTGAAACGGGGATCTAACGCGGACGGCGTAATGAAATACTCACCGTCAATGTCGTTCTCGATAAATAAAAACGTGTTGTTGATCGCCCCTGACGATGAGGCGGTCAGTGCCCTTGCGGAGAAGGGAATTAACCCCGCCAAAAACAGGAGCGAAATAAAAACGGAAGCACTTTTTTTCATAGCATTATCTCTGCGCCATCGTGGTTTGTGGTGCACATTTAACATCCCCTACCCACGCAGCGCCCCTGGCTTTTTCCAGATCTAAATCCGCTTCGCAGATATTACCGTTGGCGGACACCAGGGTAATAACGGGATACTTCTTATCAATATCAATGGCGAACTCACCTTTCGCGTCGGTGCGCGTTTTGCCAATGTGGTTATGGATGTCCGTATTTGACGCCAGTTCACCATTGGGATATCGCACCCGGCCAAACACGGTCACCATACTTTTCACCTCAGGTGACACCACGCCGACGTTACCGGGGTAAAGGTTAAGCGCCTGTTTACGGCCGGAGACAATGTCAAAACTGTCTTCAGAGTTTTTATCATTCATAATTTCCAGCTTGTATTGCGCGTAAGGCGGGAGTGCAATAAAGCTCGATTTGCCGCTAAGAATATAATTTCGGTTATTTATTTTTGCGGCCAGCTTTCCATCACCCATAAGATCGGTTTTCACAATAATGCCCGAGCGCTGTCGCTCTTTGCTCAGACCAAAATCCCCCCCCGCCCAGGCAACGGAACCCTGAGAGGAGAAGTTCATATTGGTCGAGTTGTCCGCTGAACGGGTCACCGAAACCGTACCGCCGTTATAGCGGGTGTCATAACTCAGGTTGCCATTTACAGCGTAATTGTTGTCGTAGTTCTGCTCTCCACTCAGGCGAGTCGAGGCGGAAATGCCTGCAGACGTAATGACGCTATCCTCAAATTGTTTACGCGCGCTGATATTGCCCTGTGTTGCGCCGTAACGATCGCGTGAAACCCCGACACTCATCCACGAGGCCAGCGGCAGCGATAAATCCAGGCTGACATAGCGTTCCTGACGTCCGTCATCATTCGTATTGTTGTAGTAATAGCGCTGTACCCCGGCCCGTAACCCCACTGTGGCGTACCGTCCCGCATAGAGGGTGGTACTGTAATCCAGGTTTCGGTAGGTATTACCGGAATAGCGGTTTTCGGTCTGGCTGACCGTTAACGTGCCACCGTGCGGAATAAACCGGCTCAGGTTCAATGTTGCGCCAACCGAATAGTTATCCCGCTCCTGCACCGGCAGACGGTTACCGATTTTGCTGTCTTCCCGCGACGCCCACAGCGATCCAAACCCGCCTGGAGCATTAAGACTGGCGCTGCTGACGTTGCGCCATGTTCCGTCGTTCGCCACCAGCGTTTGTGTCCCGACGCTGGCATATTCGTTGACGTTAAGAGTAATGTCCGTTTCATTGACGGCATTGTCATCAAACCCATAGCCTGTCGTTTTCAGGGTGAGCCCGGAGAGCATTGCCAGGGTTAACGAGGCCGCACCACCCGCAATCCAGGTCTGTTCACTGCCGGCATCACGGTAATGATTGCGCTTATAACTCACGCGGTCGTAATCAAGTGAACCGCCAAAAATTTGCCATGCGACTTCATGCAGGCCTGCGGCCTGCTGGCGGGCAAAAATTTTATTCACCCGACTGACGCGGGTGTTCACCGTCCGGCCATTTACCACGACATCCACCGTGACGTCATACACACCGTAAGGGAACCGGCTGGTGTCAATTTCGTAGCTGCCCATGTTGAAGTTCTGAACGCTTAACAAGCGCCCATCACGAAACACATGCACTTCACCGGCAGACGGTAAAAATATGGTTATTGGGATCAAGGACAGGGAGGTGTTTTCAACCACCGTACTGCCTTTATTGCCGTAGCTGAGGCCGTAGATCTTGCCGCCATTCAGCGCATTGAGGCTGGCGATCGACTGAACGTTCCAGGTGTCGAGCATGCCCAACGCCAGACGATAACCCTCATAATCGCGCTCATACATGGCACGATACAGTTTGCTGGAGCGGTTACTCTCGCCAATACCATAGACCGAGCCATTGATATTGAGGTGGTGCTCTCTCAACGAGGTGGTGTTATCCAGGGTTAAATAACTGCGAGAGCTGCTGCCATTGCGGTAGTCATTGTAATAGGTGCCAAAGTTGTAATTCAGCACAGTAGACAGTCGATCAACGCTGGACGGTCCCAGCAATGAACTGCGGGCGACCACCGCTTCAGTCAGAGCATCCCGGCTGACAATCATCTCCAGATGAAAAGAGGAGACGTTTAATTTCAGCCGTGCGTCTCGCGAAAGGGCAAGAGAGGTATTGTCGATAAATTTCGCATCGCCTATTTTTTCCACCATCTCGCGCGTTTTCTCTGAAAGCACCGCGTTATTGGGCAGATCGGCAACCATAATGGATTTTACAACGATATTTCCCTCAACCAGCGAGATGACCGCATCAGCAATTTTTTGTTGGCTTTTTGTATCCGTCTCCTGGTAGCGGATATAAACGGGGACCGTCATCCCCTGTTCAAGAGAACGCGCGAATGCCCCTGGAATAACATAATTACCAATCTTAACCGGTGCAGAATGCGCAACCCCTGATGTTAGCGCATAAGAGAGTAATAAACTCCCTCCTATAAGATATTTAAAAGACATACGCATCCTTACTTTTCGGTATTTTTATTACTGGTACCGGAAATGACGCCGTGTATTACTTCACTGTAATAAATTGCTTGCCATGCCAAATCCCAATGCGGGTGCGACTGTTTGACACATCGCTTTTCTGCAATCTTATTTTTGTACCTGGCATGACGTAATAACGCTCGCGACACCCGCGTCCCCGATCCTGTGAAGCCTCTTTGCAGGCTCCGTAAGCAATGACCCGAAACGAGACGTTGCCTTTGTTGGTGATGACATCCCCGTCACGACCGTATTCGAATCGTTCCTTGCGTGGCGCCACGACCAGTATTGTCCCGATTTCTGCCGACGCTGTCGCAATCGCGGCTTTGCCAGCCTTAGTCGATGCGCTTTCGCTTACGGGTTCGTCAACCCACTGCAGCCGGTAATAACGTTCTTTGTCATCTTCAGGGCCCTTATAGAAAAAGCGAAAAACATCTTTCGCATCACCGGGTAAAATAAGGCTCGCCGGTGTAGAAAGTAATTCTCCCGACGTTTCAAATTGCATTTCTGTTCCGTCAGGCAGCGGTGAAGAGAGCCTTTTTACGGTAACGCTCACATAGCGGGCGGAATCAGTGGTGTTGATAATTTCTTTTGATAACGCGTTTTGATCGGCCGTCATTATCGACGTGATATCACCCACATTAATCGCCAGACTGGAAAAGGATATAGCCATCCCTGCCAGCGCTGCGAGTGGCAAATATTTCTTCATCAGTGCATTCCTGAGAAATTCGGGAGAGAGCCTCTCCCGAATTAATATTCATTACGCTGGAGTGGTCCAGGTTGCATTGAACTGAACCTTTACGTCACCCGTCCAGTAACCATCCGGCAGCGCAGAATAGTCAGTTACAGCAGTCGAACCGTCAGAAGTCGCTGAAGCGATGGAGAATTTGAAGCTGGACTGATCGCTTACACGCTCAGCGCCGTTATAGGCGCCATCGGCCAGCAGGCTTTCCAGACCTGAAGTGGAAGCCGCATTCACCAGAACGGTTTCGGCAGAGTTAGACAGCGCCTGACCATTCCATGCCACGCCCACATTCAGGGTAGATGCATCACCGCTTGCATTGGTCAGCGTATTGCTGATGACCTGAGCAGTCAGTTCAAAATCGGTTGCACTTTCCTGTCCCTGAATCGTCACATCAAAAGCGCCATCCTGAGTGTTAAACCCATTCAGGCCCTCTGCATACTGGAACGTCAGCGAGTTCAATGGGGTCACGACCAGCAGGCTGGTTGTATCTTTCGTTGCCGTTGCATCCCATGATGCGGTGGCAGATGCCGTAACATCAGCCATAGCATTTGCAGCAGCAAATACAGAAACCAGAGAGGCCACCAGTAATAATTTTTTCATTTTCATCTCCTGAGAACAAACGTACTGCCAGGTGCCATTTAATAAATAACCTGGAAGCTCCATTTAAATGCGAACGGGATTTACCGCGCCGAAAAAGTATTATTTGAATTATGTTTCAGGACAACCAATCGAATGACGAAAAAACCCTCCGCCGTTAGGATTTTTCTCATAATCATTCATGACGAGATCGCTTAAATAAAAACATAAAACCATTTAAATAACATTTTTAAAATAAAAACCTATAATTATCGCAATTTTAGGTAATTTAAACTGTTTTAGCTTTTTGATACAAATCAAAAGTGGTGCAATGAAAGGAATAACAAAAACATATTTCAAATCAAATAAATACGTCACATTGCAAAAAATCATTAGTTTGTTAATGATTTGATAACAAGATGAAAAATATTGGTATAACAGAGAATATTCCGATCCTTACATGATGAATAATGAAATTTTCCTAAAGACAAATTAAATAATAAAACCAATTGTTATCTTTCTCCGTTTCTCACCCGGCAGATAAATAATAAGAATATTTCAGGTGGCAGGGAATATTCCTGGTAAATTATGCACTGGCAATTGATCCGATTTGAAGGCCGTCTCACGCCGCGCCCCTCCCCCTGCCAATCAGACAAATCCAGACAGTCTTCCATATTTCCTCCATTTTTCTGCCGTGTTGCCTGACTAAACTAGTATCATTCCCCGAAGTATTCAGGATGAGAACGTATAACGATGAAAGGCAGTAACAAATCCCGCTGGGCAATCGCCGCTGGCATCATTGTGGTGGCTCTTGCCGCCGCCTGGTTCTGGCACAATCACTCTTCTGACACTTCCGCAGGTGCCAGCAGTCCATCACAGCGTCCCGCGAGTGGCGGGCGTCACGGCATGCGCGGCGGTGCGCTGGCTCCCGTTCAGGCGGCTACTGCGGTAAATAAAGCGGTGCCCCGTTATCTCTCCGGGCTGGGAACCATTACCGCCGCCAACACCGTTACGGTTCGCAGCCGTGTGGACGGGCAGCTGATGGCGCTTCACTTCCAGGAAGGCCAGCAGGTTAAAGCCGGGGACTTACTGGCGGAAATTGACCCAAGCCAGTTTAAAGTCACCCTCGCGCAGGCGCAGGGCCAGCTCGCGAAAGACAAGGCCACGCTCGCGAACGCCCGACGCGATTTGGCACGCTATCAGCAACTGGTGAAAACCAACCTGGTATCGCGTCAGGAACTGGATACGCAGCAGTCACTGGTCAGCGAAGCGCTGGGCACCCTTAAAGCCGACGAAGCCGCCGTGGCCAGCGCACAGTTGCAGCTCGACTGGAGCCGCATCACCGCCCCGATTGACGGCCGCGTCGGTCTGAAGCAGGTTGATATTGGCAACCAGATTTCCAGCGGCGATACCACCGGTATCGTGGTCATCACCCAGACGCATCCTGTCGATTTAGTCTTTACCCTGCCGGAGAGCGACATCGCAACCGTGGTTCAGGCACAAAAAGCCGGCAAAGGGCTGGTTGTGGAAGCCTGGGATCGCACCAACAAGCAAAAATTGAGCGAAGGCACCCTGCTCAGTCTGGATAACCAGATTGACACCACCACCGGCACCATCAAGTTAAAAGCCCGCTTTAACAATCAGGATGATGCGCTTTTCCCGAATCAGTTCGTGAATGCGCGGATGCTGGTCGCAACGCAGGAAAATGCGGTCGTTATCCCGACGGCGGCGCTGCAGATGGGCAACGAAGGGAACTTTGTCTGGGTGCTTAACAGTGAGAATAACGTCAGCAAGCATCTGGTGAAAACCGGCATTCAGGACAGCCAGACGGTGGTGATCAGCGCCGGCCTTTCCGCAGGTGACCGCGTGGTTACCGACGGTATTGATCGTCTCACCGAGGGGGCGAAAGTCGAAGTGGTTGAAGGCCAGCAACAGCCTGCTAAGCAGGGAGCGACTTCCTGATGCAGGTTATGCCCCCGAGCTCTACAGGTGGGCCTTCACGCCTGTTTATTCTGCGCCCTGTTGCCACCACGCTGTTAATGGTGGCGATCCTGCTGGCCGGGATTATTGGCTATCGCTTCCTGCCCGTCTCGGCGCTGCCGGAAGTGGATTATCCCACCATCCAGGTGGTCACCCTTTATCCGGGTGCGAGCCCGGATGTGGTGACGTCGGCCATCACCGCGCCGCTGGAGCGCCAGTTTGGTCAGATGTCTGGCCTGAAGCAAATGTCCTCGCAAAGCTCCGGCGGAGCATCCGTGGTGACGCTGCAGTTCCAGCTTACGCTCTCACTCGACGTTGCCGAACAGGAAGTACAGGCCGCGATTAACGCAGCCACCAACTTGCTGCCATCCGACCTGCCCAACCCACCGGTCTACAGCAAAGTAAACCCGGCGGATCCGCCGATCATGACGCTCGCCGTCACCTCCTCCGCCATGCCGATGACTCAGGTCGAAGACATGGTCGAAACGCGCGTGGCGCAGAAAATTTCACAGGTCTCTGGCGTGGGGCTGGTTACGCTTGCCGGCGGTCAACGTCCGGCGGTGCGCGTGAAGCTCAATGCCCAGGCCATTGCCGCGCTGGGCCTCACCAGCGAAACCATCCGCAGCGCCATCAGTAACGCCAACGTCAACTCGGCGAAAGGCTCGCTTGATGGCCCTACCCGGGCCGTGACCCTTTCGGCGAACGATCAAATGCAGTCCGCGGATGAATATCGACAGCTGATCGTCGCTTACCAGAACGGTGCGCCGGTGCGTCTGGGCGATGTGGCAACCGTTGAACAAGGTGCGGAAAACAGCTGGCTCGGCGCCTGGGCCAACAAACAGCAGGCAATCGTGATGAACGTCCAGCGCCAGCCGGGTGCCAATATCATTGAAACCGCAGACAGCATTCGCACTATGCTGCCGCAGCTGATTGAAAGCCTGCCCAGGTCAGTTAGCGTGAAAGTGCTGTCTGACCGGACCACCAATATTCGCGCGTCCGTGACTGACACCCAGTTTGAACTGATGCTGGCGATTGCGCTGGTGGTGATGATCATCTACCTGTTCCTGCGTAACGTCCCGGCGACCCTCATTCCTGCCGTCGCCGTGCCGCTCTCACTGGTGGGAACATTTGCCGTCATGGTGTTACTCGATTTTTCGATAAACAACCTGACGCTGATGGCCCTTACCATTGCCACCGGCTTTGTGGTCGATGACGCTATCGTTGTTATCGAGAACATCTCGCGCTATATCGAAAAAGGCGAAAAACCGTTAGCCGCGGCGCTGAAAGGAGCGGGCGAGATCGGCTTTACCATTATCTCCCTCACCTTCTCACTGATTGCGGTACTGATCCCACTGCTGTTTATGGGCGATATCGTCGGGCGTTTGTTCCGCGAATTTGCCGTGACGCTGGCCGTCGCCATTCTGATTTCCGCCGTGGTGTCACTGACCCTCACGCCGATGATGTGCGCCCGTATGCTGAGCCACGCCTCCCTGCGCAAGCAAAACCGCTTCTCGCGCGCCTCTGAGCGGATGTTCGAACGCATTATTGCCGCTTACGGACGGGTGCTAGCGAAAGTGCTTAACCATCCATGGGCAACCCTTGGCGTGGCGCTTGGTACGCTGGCGCTCAGCGTTATGCTGTGGATTTTCATCCCGAAAGGCTTCTTCCCGATTCAGGACAACGGCATTATCCAGGGCACGCTTCAGGCACCGCAGACGGTCTCCTTCGCTAACATGGCGCAGCGTCAGCAGCAGGTGTCAGAGATCATCATGAAAGATCCGGCAGTAGAGAGCCTGACCTCGTATGTCGGTGTCGATGGCACCAACCCGTCGCTGAACAGTGCCCGCCTGCAGATCAACCTTAAACCGCTTGACGATCGCGACGACCGCGTGCAGACGGTGATCGACCGCCTGCAAACTGCCGTAGCGCGCGTGCCGGGTATTGAGCTGTACCTCCAGCCAATTCAGGATTTAACCATCGATACCCAGGTGAGCCGTACCCAGTACCAGTTCACGCTGCAGGCCACCACCCTTGATGCACTCAGCACCTGGGTACCGCAACTGGTGGATAAACTCAACGCCCTGCCGCAGCTCTCGGACGTCAGCAGCGACTGGCAGGACAAAGGGCTGGCGGCATATGTGAACGTCAACCGTGATACCGCCAGCCGGCTTGGGATCACCATGGCCGACGTGGATAACGCGCTGTATAACGCATTCGGTCAGCGTCTGATCTCCACCATCTATACCCAGGCGAATCAGTATCGCGTGGTGCTGGAACACAACACGGAAAACACGCCCGGCCTGGCCGCGCTCGATTCGGTGCGCCTGACCAGTAAAGACGGAGGCATCGTGCCCCTCAGCGCCATCGCGACGGTGGAAGAGCGCTACACACCGCTGTCGATTAACCATCTGGATCAGTTCCCGTCCACCACCATCTCGTTTAACGTACCGGACGGTTATTCGCTGGGCGAAGCGGTGGAGTCCATTCTGGCCGCAGAGAAGACGCTGAACTTCCCGTCCGATATTCAGACCCAGTTCCAGGGCAGCACGCTGGCGTTCCAGGCCGCGCTGGGCAACACCATCTGGCTGATTGTCGCGGCCGTGGTGGCGATGTATATCGTGCTCGGTGTGCTGTATGAAAGCTTTATTCACCCTATTACCATCCTCTCCACCCTGCCAACGGCGGGCGTGGGGGCACTGCTGGCATTGATGCTGGCGGGGAGCGAGCTGGACGTGATTGCCATCATTGGGATCATCCTGCTTATCGGGATCGTGAAGAAAAACGCCATCATGATGATCGACTTTGCCCTTGCCGCCGAGCGCGAGCAGGGGATGTCGCCGCGCGAGGCAATTTTCCAGGCCTGCCTGCTGCGTTTTCGCCCGATCCTGATGACCACGCTCGCCGCCCTGCTAGGTGCCCTGCCGCTGATGCTCAGTACCGGCGTCGGGGCCGAGCTGCGTCGTCCGCTGGGGATTGGTATGGTCGGTGGCCTGCTGGTAAGCCAGGTCCTGACCCTGTTCACCACGCCGGTCATTTATCTGCTGTTTGACCGTCTGGCGCTGTGGACGAAAAGCCGCTTCCCGAAACGTGAAGAGGAGGCGTAAATGAAGTTTTTCGCCCTCTTCATTTATCGCCCGGTGGCGACGATTTTACTCTCACTCGCCATCACCCTGTGCGGCGTCCTGGGCTTCCGGCTGCTGCCGGTGGCCCCGCTGCCGCAGGTGGATTTCCCGGTGATCATGGTCAGCGCCTCGCTGCCCGGTGCATCACCGGAAACCATGGCCTCGTCGGTTGCCACACCGCTGGAACGTTCACTCGGGCGAATTGCCGGGGTCAACGAGATGACCTCCAGCAGCTCGCTTGGCAGCACGCGCATCATTCTGGAATTCAGCTTCGACCGGGATATTAACGGCGCCGCGCGCGATGTGCAGGCGGCGATCAACGCCGCGCAGAATCTGCTACCGAGCGGGATGCCGGGCCGTCCGACATACCGTAAAGCGAACCCGTCCGATGCGCCGATCATGATCCTGACGCTTACCTCGGAAACCTATTCGCAGGGGCAACTGTACGATTTCGCCTCCACCCAACTGGCGCAGACTCTCGCCCAGATTAACGGCGTGGGTGATGTCAGCGTTGGCGGAAGCTCTCTGCCCGCCGTGCGCGTGGGCTTAAACCCGCAGGCGCTGTTTAACCAGGGTGTTTCACTGGACGATGTGCGCTCTGCCATCAGCAATGCAAACGTGCGCAAACCGCAGGGGGCCATTGAGAACAGTAGCCACCGCTGGCAGATCCAGACTAACGATGAGCTGAAAACCGCTGCGGAATACCAGCCGCTGATCATTCACTACAACAACGGTGCGGCGGTGCGCCTGAGCGATGTCGCGAGCGTCACCGACTCGGTGCAGGACGTGCGTAACGCCGGGATGACCAACGCTAAACCGGCCATTTTGCTGATGATCCGCAAGCTGCCGGAAGCCAACATTATTGAGACGGTGAACGTTATCCGCGCGAGATTGCCGGAACTCCAGCAGACCATCCCGGCGGCAATCGATCTGCAGATTGCCCAGGATCGTTCCCCCACCATTCGCGCCTCGCTTGAAGAGGTGGAGCAGACGCTTGTGATCTCCGTTGCGCTGGTGATTCTGGTGGTCTTCCTGTTTCTGCGTTCAGGCCGGGCCACGCTGATCCCCGCGGTGGCAGTGCCTGTCTCGCTGATAGGGACCTTCGCGGCGATGTACCTGTGCGGATTTAGCCTTAACAACCTGTCGCTGATGGCGCTGACGATTGCCACCGGCTTCGTGGTGGATGACGCCATTGTGGTGCTGGAGAACATCTCGCGCCATCTGGAGGCGGGGATGAAACCGTTGCAGGCCGCGCTGCAGGGAACGCGTGAAGTGGGCTTTACGGTACTGTCGATGAGCCTGTCGCTGGTGGCGGTGTTCCTGCCGTTACTGCTGATGGGCGGCCTGCCTGGCCGGCTGTTACGGGAATTTGCCGTCACGCTCTCGGTCGCCATCGGTATTTCATTGATTGTGTCCCTCACGCTCACGCCGATGATGTGCGGCTGGATGTTAAAACGCAGCAAGCCCCACTCTCAGCCGCGCCGTAAGGGGTTTGGTCGCTTCCTGCTGGCGATGCAGGAGAGCTATGGCAAGTCCCTGAAGTGGGTGCTGAGGCATACGCGCATTGTCGGCCTGGTGCTGATTGGCACCATCGTGCTCAACGTCTGGATGTACATTACTATCCCGAAAACCTTCTTCCCGGAGCAGGACACCGGGGTGCTGATGGGCGGGATCCAGGCAGACCAGAGTATTTCGTTTCAGGCCATGCGCGGCAAGCTGCAGGACTTTATGAAGATCATCCGCGAAGATAAAGCGGTAGATAACGTAACCGGCTTTACCGGCGGTTCGCGGGTGAACAGTGGGATGATGTTTATCACCCTGAAGCCGCGTGACCAGCGCAATGAAACCGCCCAGCAGGTTATCGATCGCCTGCGCGTGAAGCTCGCCAAAGAGCCGGGCGCTAATCTGTTTTTGATGGCCGTTCAGGATATCCGCGTCGGCGGGCGTCAGGCAAACGCCAGCTATCAGTACACGTTACTCTCTGATGATTTAGCCGCCCTGCGCGAGTGGGAGCCTAAGATCCGCAAGGCGCTGGCCGCCCTGCCACAGCTGGCGGACGTTAACTCCGATCAGCAGGACAACGGCGCAGAAATGGCGCTGACCTACAATCGCGAAACCATGTCACGTCTGGGGATTAACGTCGATGCCGCCAACAGCCTGCTGAACAATGCCTTCGGCCAGCGTGAGATTTCCACCATCTACCAGCCCATGAACCAATACAAGGTGGTGATGGAGGTGGACCCGCGTTACACCCAGGACATCAGCGCGCTGGACAA
Organism: Enterobacter sp. J49; assembly: GCF_002148625.1. Lineage (NCBI taxonomy): Bacteria > Pseudomonadati > Pseudomonadota > Gammaproteobacteria > Enterobacterales > Enterobacteriaceae > Enterobacter > Enterobacter sp. J49. The sequence goes on along the minus strand of NZ_MWPY01000037.1, from coordinate 423,025 downwards.
AATGTTTGTGATTAATAACGACGGTAAGGCGATCCCGCTCTCTTACTTTGCCAGCTGGCAGCCGGCGAACGCGCCGCTGTCGGTGAACCACCAGGGCCTTTCGGCGGCGTCGACCATCTCCTTTAACCTGCCAGCCGGTTCGTCCCTCTCTGAGGCCAGCGATGCGATCAACCGTGCGATGACCCAGCTTGGCGTGCCGTCCACGGTACGCGGCAGTTTTGCCGGTACCGCGCAGGTGTTCCAGGAGACGATGAATTCGCAGGTGATTTTGATTCTGGCGGCCATTGCGACAGTCTATATCGTGCTGGGCGTGCTTTATGAAAGCTACGTCCATCCGCTGACCATTCTCTCCACGCTGCCGTCGGCGGGCGTCGGGGCGCTGCTGGCGCTGGAGCTGTTCGGCGCGCCCTTCAGCCTGATTGCGCTGATTGGTATCATGCTGTTAATTGGCATCGTGAAGAAAAACGCCATCATGATGGTGGACTTCGCGCTGGACGCCCAGCGAAATGGCAATCTGACGCCAGAAGAGGCCATATTCCAGGCCTGTCTGCTGCGTTTTCGCCCGATCATGATGACCACGCTGGCGGCGCTGTTTGGCGCGCTGCCGCTGGTGATTTCCGGCGGTGACGGTTCAGAATTGCGCCAGCCGCTGGGGATCACTATTGTCGGGGGGCTGGTGATGAGCCAGCTGCTGACGCTCTACACCACGCCGGTGGTCTATCTGTTCTTTGACCGTCTGCGGGTGCGTTTTTCGCGTAAAAACAGAACGACGGTAACCGAATAAATGACCGACCTCCCACGTCACGTGCGCTGGCAGCTGTGGATTGTCGCCTTCGGCTTCTTTATGCAGTCGCTGGATACAACCATCGTCAATACCGCCCTCCCCTCGATGGCAAAAAGCCTGGGGGAGAGTCCGCTGCATATGCATATGGTGATTGTCTCCTATGTATTAACGGTGGCCGTTATGCTTCCGGCCAGCGGCTGGCTGGCGGACAAAGTGGGCGTGCGGAATATCTTTTTCACCGCCATCGTGCTGTTTACCACAGGCTCGCTGTTTTGCGCCCAGGCGAATACGCTGGATCAACTGGTGATGGCCCGCGCGTTACAGGGCATTGGCGGGGCGATGATGGTGCCTGTCGGGCGGCTGACGGTGATGAAGATTGTGCCCCGCGAGCAATACATGGCCGCAATGACCTTCGTCACCCTGCCCGGCCAGGTCGGCCCGCTGCTTGGCCCGGCGCTGGGCGGAGTGCTGGTGGAGTATGCCTCCTGGCACTGGATCTTCTTAATCAACCTGCCGGTGGGCATCATCGGCGCGATTGCCACCCTGATGCTGATGCCTAACTACACCATGCAGACCCGGCGCTTTGATTTCCTGGGTTTTATCCTGCTGGCGGCGGGGATGGCGATGCTCACCCTCGCGCTTGATGGTCAAAAAGGCCTCGGGATTTCCGCCCTGACGCTTGGCCTTCTGGTGGCGCTCGGCATTACCGCTATCCTGTGGTACCTCTGGCATGCCAGAGGTAACGAGAGCGCGTTGTTCACGCTCGATCTGTTTAAAAACCCCACCTATCGTCTGGGCCTGTTCGGGAGCTTTGCCGGGCGCGTCGGCAGCGGCATGTTGCCCTTTATGACGCCGGTCTTTTTGCAGATTGGAATGGGATTTTCACCGTTTCACGCCGGCTTGATGATGATCCCGATGGTACTTGGCAGCATGGGAATGAAACGCATCGTGGTGCAGGTGGTTAACCGTTTTGGTTATCGCCACGTTCTGGTTGCCGCGACGCTTGGGTTGGCCCTGGTGAGCCTGCTGTTTATGGCCGTGGCGCTGCTGGGCTGGTACTACGCGCTGCCGCTGGTGCTGTTCTGCCAGGGCATAATTAACTCTGTGCGCTTTTCGTCAATGAATACCCTGACGTTAAAAGCACTCCCGGATGACCTGGCGAGCAGCGGAAACAGCCTGCTGTCGATGATCATGCAGCTCTCCATGAGCGTAGGGGTGACCCTTGCCGGTTTACTGCTCGGCATGTACGGACAGCATCATCTCAGCGTCGACACACCGGTCGCCCATCAGGTCTTTTTGTATACCTATCTCAGCATGGCGGTGATTATCGCCCTGCCTGCGTTCATCTTCGCCAGAGTGCCGGATGATACCCGTAAGAACGTCGTTATCCGACACGGCAAAAGGAGTGCACCATGAAATTCTGGCGTCCGGGCATTACCGGTAAACTCTTTGTGGCGATATTTGCCACCTGTATCGTGCTGCTGGTCACCATGCACTGGGCCGTGCGGGTCAGTTTCGAACGGGGTTTTATTGATTACATCAAGCATGGTAATGAACAGCGTTTACAGGGGCTGAGCGATGCGCTGAGCGATCAGTATGCCCTGCACGGTAACTGGCGTTTTCTGCGCAATAACGACCGCTTCGTATTCCAGATCCTGCGCTCGCTTGAGCATGATACCGGTGACGATCGTCCGGGCCCCGGGATGCCGCCGCACGGCTGGCGCACCCAGTTCTGGGTGATAGACCAGGATATGCGCGTACTGGTTGGCCCGCGCGCGCCCATTCCGCCAGATGGCACAAAGCGGGCGATCACAGTGAATAACGCCACCGTCGGCTGGGTGATCGCCTCGCCGGTTGAACGCCTGACGCGCAACACCGATATCAACTTTGATCGTCAGCAGCGCCGCACCAGCTGGTTGATTGTCGCGCTCTCCACCCTGCTGGCCGCGCTCGCGACCTTCCCGCTGGCCCGTGGCCTGCTCGCGCCGGTTAAACGGCTGGTGGAAGGGACGCATAAGCTGGCCGCCGGGGATTTCTCCACCCGCGTCGATACCCGTAGCCAGGACGAACTCGGCAAGCTGGCGCAGGACTTTAACCAGCTCGCCAGCACCCTGGAAAAAAACCAGCAGATGCGACGCGATTTTATGGCCGATATTTCCCATGAACTCCGCACGCCGCTGGCGGTGCTGCGCGGCGAGCTGGAAGCTATTCAGGACGGCGTGCGTCAGTTCACTCCCGAATCGGTGGCCTCGCTGCAGGCGGAAGTGGGCACGCTGACCAAACTGGTCGATGACCTCCACCAGCTCTCCATGTCAGACGAAGGCGCGCTGGCCTACCAGAAAGCGCCCGTCGATGTGATAAACGTGCTGGAGGTGGTAAGCGGTGCCTTCCGCGAACGTTTCGCCAGCCGCAACCTGAAAATCGATCTCTCACTGCCTGACAGCGCCGTGGTGTTTGGCGACAAAGACCGCCTGATGCAGCTGTTCAACAATCTGCTGGAAAATAGCCTGCGCTACACCGACAGCGGCGGTGGCCTGCATATTTCCGGCAAACAAGAAAATGGGCATTTTGCCCTGACCTTTGCGGATTCCGCTCCCGGCGTGCAGGATGCACAGCTGGAAAAACTGTTTGAGCGATTTTATCGCACCGAAGGCTCCCGCAATCGCGCCAGCGGCGGGTCCGGTCTGGGACTGGCGATTTGCGTAAACATCGTCGAGGCCCATAATGGCACGATCCGCGCCGCCCATTCGCCTTTTGGCGGGGTAAGCATTACAGTAGAGTTACCTCTGGAACGGGATTTATCGAGAGAAGCATGACCGAGTTACCGATTGACGAAAACACGCCACGCATTTTGATTGTCGAAGACGAGCCGAAGCTCGGGCAGTTACTGATCGACTATTTACGCGCGGCAAGCTATGCCCCCACGCTTATCAGCCATGGCGATCAGGTGCTGCCTTATGTGCGCCAGACGCCGCCGGACCTGATCCTGCTGGATCTGATGCTCCCCGGAACCGATGGCCTGACCCTGTGCCGGGAAATTCGTCGCTTCTCAGACGTGCCGGTGGTAATGGTGACGGCGAAAATCGAAGAGATCGACCGCCTGCTGGGCCTCGAAATTGGCGCGGACGATTACATCTGCAAGCCATACAGCCCGCGTGAAGTGGTCGCGCGCGTAAAAACCATTCTGCGCCGCTGCAAGCCCCATCGTGAACTCCAGGTACTGGACGCGGAAAGCCCACTTATCGTCGATGAAAGCCGCTTCCAGGCGAGCTGGCGCGGCAAGCTGCTGGATCTCACCCCCGCCGAATTCCGCCTGTTGAAAACCCTCTCCCACGAGCCGGGGAAGGTCTTCTCCCGCGAGCAGCTGCTGAACCGTCTGTATGATGATTACCGCGTCGTGACTGACCGTACCATCGACAGCCATATTAAAAACCTGCGCCGCAAGCTGGAAGCGCTCGATGCGGAGCAGTCATTTATCCGCGCGGTGTATGGCGTGGGCTACCGATGGGAAGCGGATGCCTGCAGGATAGCCTGAGCATTTAGTTTACCGAACCCGCCTGCTGGCGGGTTTTTCATTTCTGGAAAGCAACGAAGAATCAACCATACTCACATTACCGGTTCGCTTATTGATAACTGGTGCAGATAATTCCACTTCGTTCAAGGAGTTCCTATGTCTGGTTGGTTCGAGTTAAACAAAAGCAGTGATGGTCAGTTCAGGTTTGTTCTCAAAGCAGGAAACGGAGAAACGATCCTGACCAGTGAGCTTTACACCACCAAAAATTCCGCCGAAAACGGTATCGCCTCCGTTCGCACCAATAGCCCTTCTGATGAACGTTATGAGAAGAAAGTGGCCACCAACGGTAAATTCCACTTCAATCTGAAGGCCGAGAATCATCAGGTTATTGGCAGCAGCCAGATGTATGCCTCGGAACAGTCGCGAGATAAAGGCATCGCGTCGGTCAAAACTAACGGTTCAAGCCAGACGGTAAAAGACAATACCTGACGACACGCCTCCGGCCGGGTTAGCGATGGTACGACCCGGCGCTTTACCTCCCTGTCCCTCAGCGCTACAATGCCCGCCCTTAAAGTGGGGGATCTCCCCTTACCGCTGCACCTGGTGCATGCGGATCTGACCTGTCATCAGAACGAGAACAAACATGTTTAAACCGGAACTCCTTTCCCCGGCGGGAACGCTGCAAAATATGCGTTACGCTTTCGCCTATGGCGCTGACGCCGTCTATGCTGGCCAGCCACGCTACTCGCTGCGCGTGCGTAACAATGAATTCAACCACGAGAACCTGCAGCTCGGCATTAACGAAGCACATGCCCTGGGCAAAAAATTCTACGTGGTGGTCAACATTGCGCCGCATAACGCCAAGTTGAAAACGTTCATCCGCGATCTGAAGCCGGTGGTTGATATGGGACCGGACGCGCTGATCATGTCGGACCCGGGTTTAATTATGCTGGTTCGGGAGAACTTCCCGGAGATGGATATTCACCTCTCCGTTCAGGCCAACGCCGTTAACTGGGCAACGGTGAAATTCTGGAAACAGATGGGGCTGACCCGCGTCATTCTGTCTCGTGAACTTTCGCTGGAAGAGATTGAAGAGATCCGCACGCAGGTGCCGGATATGGAAATCGAAATCTTCGTTCACGGCGCGCTGTGCATGGCCTACTCCGGTCGTTGCCTGCTCTCGGGATACATCAACAAGCGTGACCCGAACCAGGGTACCTGCACCAACGCCTGCCGCTGGGAATATAACGTTCAGGAAGGCAAAGAAGACGACATCGGCAATATCGTCCACAAACATGAGCCTATCCCGGTGACCAACGTGGAGCCAACCTTAGGCATCGGCGCGCCAACTGACAGCGTGTTCATGATTGAAGAGGCCAAACGTCCGGGTGAGTACATGACCGCCTTTGAAGACGAGCATGGCACTTACATCATGAACTCCAAAGACCTGCGTGCGATTGCGCACGTTGAGCGTCTGACGCAGATGGGCGTGCATTCCCTGAAAATTGAAGGCCGTACCAAGTCCTACTACTACTGCGCGCGTACTGCTCAGGTGTACCGTAAAGCCATCGACGATGCCGCTGCCGGTAAACCGTTCGATACCAGCCTGCTGGAAACCCTGGAAGGCCTGGCGCATCGCGGTTATACCGAAGGTTTCCTGCGTCGTCACACCCATGACGATTACCAGAACTACGAACACGGCTATTCCGTTTCCGAGCGTCAGCAGTTTGTCGGTGATTTTACCGGTGAGCGCAAAGGTGCGCTGGCCGCCGTGGCGGTGAAGAACAAATTCACCAAAGGCGACAGCCTGGAGTTGATGACCCCGCAGGGCAACATGAACTTCACCCTGGAACATCTGGAAAACGGTAAAGGCGAAGCAATTGACGTGGCGCCAGGCAACGGCCATACCGTCTGGCTGCCGGTACCCGAAGAAGTGGAGCTGGAGTTTGCGCTGCTGATGCGTAATTTCAACGGTGAAAGTACCCGTAACCCGCACAGTAAATAGTCAAGCAGGGAAATTTTTTCGCGCTGGGATAATTCTTAGAATCGGATCACATACCGCTTCGTTCAATACGGGTATTATCTCCCCGCTGAAAAACATAACCCATAAATGCTAGCTGTACCAGGAACCACCTCCTTAGCCTGCGTAATCTCCCTTACGCGGGCTTATTTTTTTGTACAATTCAGTCCACTTATTAAGAATGCAATGGCATAGACCCACCATATGAAGGGTGTGTATTCGCAATAACGTATGCCGGAATACCGTTCATGAAAATCGGACGGACCTATGATATTCATCACAACTATTATTGGATCTGGTAGGCGGGAGTGTTATTCAGAGCATTCCTAATTCCCGACCATAGCATGCCCTTTACTCTTGATTTCTTAGCACAATACGTTTTCACATGGACGGAGAGACGACATGACATTCCCCGGTCAGTTTTCAAAGGACATTCCGAATTACGAACTCGCACGCAGTCTGGGCCTTGCCTCCGGCGGCGATATTAATTTCAACGATTTTGCCAGTCACCTGGACTGTAGCCGAAACTTTAGCCAGGTTGGGATCATCTACTCAGACGGTGCGCGTCAGTGGTTAGTAAGGCCCTCAAGGCGGATTGCGACACCAAACGAAAGCTCGGTAAGTCATGTAGTCATCACGAAAGTAAATGCTTCCTCAAGTAGTGCCATCCAGGCAACGACGACTACGATTCAGTCACCTTCATTAGCGACTGAAATCGGTTCTACGGCAATTTCTTGCGGAGCCGCCATTCTCACTGTCGTACTTGCTGCTGGCGCAGGTATGGCCATTCCTCTCACCGCAGGCTCTTCCGGTGCTGTTGCTGCCGTGATTGTCGCCGGTGGTGTGGCAACAGGAATTCAGTGTGCGAACGGGCTTGGCCGCTTGTCACTTATTGCCATGAATCATAATGACTATGTAGCGTGGATGGATTCCCAGGAATGGTATACTGCAACCAATACCGCTCTGGATGCGATTTCACTTGCTGGGGCCGCTGCGGGTCTAAAAAGCGCGGTATTGACCTACCGCCTTCTTAATCGCTCGACGTCTGAAAGTTTACTCTCTTTATTACAAAAAATGAGCCGAGCGGACCGCACGAGGTTAACGGAGGAAATTATTCGCATCCGAAATCCCGGCATCTCGAATTCAGGTGTTAAAGCAGCGATGAAAGCTGGGGTTTACCCTAAACGTTACCCATCTGAAGCGCTGCAGTTGCTCTTACAGCGTGAGCTGTTGAATGCCATTTCCAACTCCTCAGCTTTTGTTGGAAGTGCGGTCTCGGGTACAATCAGGAATCCTCAGAATATTACACAATCTGGAAAATACGTTTTTGGTTTGATCCAGTCTTTTTCATTTACAGGAAGTTATTGACCTGAGCATGATAAAATACATCAAGAAGAGCCTGGCATTAAGTACTGTGATCACAAGTCAAATGGCGACTGACGATCTCCAACGGCTTGAGTCTTTAAAAGATGGCTTAAAAGATCAGTTTGGCGTTCCTGTAGGTGTACATATGACAGGCATTCCCTTGGCTATCAGTATGTTACTCGCCATTTTTTGCTACGCTATGCTACAAGTTTCTGTCTGGATATTACTATTTCGCCTGCTCGGCTTACCCGAATTTAAAGTCATGATGGGTGTATTTCTTGCAGTAGTGGCGTATTGCATGATTGCGATGAGTACTATGTTTCTGACTGCTCGGGGGTCCTTGGCTGGATTTAAAGCGCATATTTCCGTTATCACGCTGACTGGACTGATGAGCATCGTTTATTTTATCTGGACGTGGAGTTCACTTTTATTCGGCTCTGTTGAGAATTACACCCCGCAAATAACCTCTTTTTTAGGGTTGGGATTTTTCTGCATGAATGTCGTGTGGATGAATACATCACTCTTTTACCGTTCAATCGCCCTAACGCTACATAATCGGATTTGGCGTAAACAGCTGAAAATAGAGACAAGGCAAATGTCGCGACTCAAACGTTGAGTGCAATAGCCCAGTGATTGGCAGACGTAAAAAGTGTAAACGACACCGGGCACAGATTACGTTATACGGGGGAAAATCTCCTTTACACAGGCTTATTTTTTGCCTTTCATCCTGTTCTTACCCGCTTTTTTCCTCCCTGCTATACACTCTTACTAACGCTAAAAAAGGGAGCAGCGCGGATGGCAATCTATCCAGACAGTTTATTGATTCTCAATGGCAAAAGTGCGGGCAACGATTTGTTGCGCCAGGCAGTGACGGATTTGCGTGAAGACGGTGCGCGTATACACGTGCGAGTGACGTGGGAAAAAGGTGATGCGGCACGCTATATCGACGAAGGCCTGAAGCTCGGGGTCGAAACCATTATTTCTGGCGGGGGCGATGGCACCATTAATGAAATTGCTGGCGCTCTGATAGATCTTCCCGCAACCGACCGCCCGGTGATGGGCATTTTGCCGCTCGGTACGGCCAACGATTTCGCCACCAGCGCCGGAATCCCCGAAGAGCTGGGAAAAGCCCTGCAGCTGGCTATCCTCGGCAAAGCCACCGCCGTGGATATTGCTCAGGTGAATGAAAAAACCTGTTTTATCAATATGGCGACCGGTGGATTCGGGACGCGCATTACCAGCGAAACTCCTGAAAAGCTGAAGGCAGCGCTGGGTGGCGTCTCGTATCTGATCCATGGTCTGATGCGCATGGATACCCTGAAGCCGGACCGCTGTGAGATTCACGGCGAGAACTTTCAGTGGCAGGGTGATGCGCTGGTGATTGGTATCGGCAATGGCCGTCAGGCCGGTGGCGGACAGCAGTTATGCCCGGAGGCGCTGATCAATGATGGTCAGTTACAGCTGCGTATTTTCACGGGTGATGGCTTGCTGCCTGCGCTGTTTACCACCCTGACCCAGCCAGAAGAGAGCCCGAATATTATTGCCGGTAAATCCGCGTGGTTTGAAGTGAATGCCCCACACGGCATGACGTTTAATCTTGACGGGGAGCCGCTGAGCGGGAAGCAGTTCCGCATTGAGGTGTTACCGGGCGCGCTACAGTGCCGGCTGCCACCGGACTGCCAGCTTCTGCGTTGACAGTGTGGCCGGGCGGCGGTAACGCCTGACCCGGCCAGCGTTTTACAAAAAGTCTTAAGCGATAGTCACTTTGCTGTCCAGGTACACATCCTGCACGGCATTGATCAGCTTCACGCCGTCAGCCATCGATTTTTTAAACGCCTTACGGCCCAGGATCAGCCCCATACCGCCCGCGCGCTTATTGATAACCGCCGTGCGCACCGCGTCGGAGAGATCGGTGTCGCCACCCGCCGCACCACCGGAGTTAATTAACCCGGCACGTCCCATATAGCAGTTCGCCAGCTGATAACGCACCAGGTCGATAGGGTTTTCACTGGTCAGTTTGCTGTAGACCCGGTCATCGGTGTAACCGAAGTTTACCGCTTTATAACCGCCGTTATTTTCCGCCATCTTCTGCTTCACAATATCCGCGCCAATGGTTGCCGCCAGATGGTTCGCCTGGCCGGTCAGGTCGGCAGAAACGTGGTAGTCCACTCCGTCTTTCTTGAATGCGGAGTTACGCAGATACGCCCACAGAACGGTGACCATACCCAGTTCATGCGCGCGTTCGAAGGCAGCAGAAATTTCTTCAATCTGGCGACGCGACTGCTCAGAACCAAAGTAGATCGTCGCCCCAACCGCGACCGCGCCCATATTGAACGCCTGCTCTACGCTGGCGTAAAGCGTCTGATCGTATTCGGTCGGGTAACTCAGGGTTTCGTTGTGATTCAGTTTGACGAGGAATGGAATGCGGTGGGCATAGCGACGCGATACGGAGGCCAGTACGCCATAGGTGGACGCCACGCAGTTACAGCCTGCTTCTATCGCCAGTTCGACGATGTTCTTCGGATCGAAATACAACGGGTTCGCCGCAAAGGAGGCGCCCGCGGAGTGCTCAACGCCCTGGTCAACCGGCAGAATAGAAAGATACCCGGTTCCCCCCAGTCGCCCGGTATTATAGAGGGTCTGCATATTTCGCAGTACCGCAGGCGGACGGTTGTTATCAACCATCACGCGGTCGACGTAATCGTGGCCAGGCAGATAAAGCTGGTCGGCTGGAATGGTCATACAACGATGCTGTAAAAGGCTGTCGGCGTCTTTGCCAAGCAACTGCGCAATATCAGTCATGTGATGCTCCCGTAAGCCCGACGTGATGTCGGTGAGTGTTTATCCAGACCCATAGCATTATGGGCAGACTAAGCCTGGTACCGACTTAACAGATTTTCCACCATTTGCATTTTTTTTCAGCACAATCTGCTGGCTCGATTCGTGTACAACAAAACTGTTACATTGATCAAACAATCACCGCAAAGGTATTTAAAAGGTATTATTAAGTGGTATGTTAAAGGCGTACCCTCTCTGACATGCAGGATTAAACAATGAAAACGAAAGTCCAACTGTCATTCATGATGTTTGTTGAATGGTTTATCTGGGGCGCGTGGTTTGTACCGCTGTGGTTGTGGCTGAGCAAAAGCGGTTTTACCGCCGGGGAAATTGGCTGGTCTTATGCCTGTACCGCGATTGCCGCGATCCTCTCCCCCATTCTGGTGGGTTCATTGACCGACCGCTTTTTCGCTGCGCAGAAAGTACTGGCCGTACTGATGTTCGCCGGTGCCATCGTGATGTACTTCGCCGCACAGCAAACCCAGTTCAGCACCTTTTTCCCGCTGCTGCTGATTTACTCCCTGACCTATATGCCGACCATTGCGCTGACCAACAGTATTGCCTTCGCCAATGTGGATGATGTGGAGGCTGATTTCCCGCGTATCCGCGTGATGGGCACCCTCGGCTGGATCGCCTCGGGACTGGCGTGCGGTTTCCTCCCGCAGATGATGGGCTATAACGACATTTCCGATACCAATATTCCGCTGCTGATGACGGCGGGCAGCTCCGCCCTGCTCGGTGTCTTTGCGCTGTTCCTGCCGAACACCCCGCCGAAGAGTACCGGCAAGATGGATTTCAAAGTCATGCTGGGGCTGGATGCGCTGATCCTGCTGCGCGATAAAAACTTCCTGGTGTTCTTCTTCTGCTCATTCCTGTTCGCGATGCCGCTGGCCTTCTATTACATCTTTGCTAACGGCTATCTCACCGAAGTGGGGATGAAAAACGCCACCGGCTGGATGACGCTCGGCCAGTTCTCCGAAATCTTCTTTATGCTGGCGCTGCCGTTCTTCACCAAACGCTTTGGTATTAAGAAGGTCTTGCTGCTGGGCCTGCTCACCGCCGCCATCCGCTATGGCTTCTTTGTTTACGGTGGTGCCGACCAGTACTTCACCTATGCCCTGCTGTTCCTCGGCATTCTGCTGCATGGCGTGAGCTACGACTTCTACTATGTGACCGCGTATATCTACGTGGATAAAAAAGCGCCGGTGCATATGCGCACCGCCGCACAAGGCCTGATTACGCTGTGCTGTCAGGGGTTTGGTAGCCTGTTAGGTTACCGCCTGGGCGGCGTGATGATGGAAAAAATGTTCGCATACAAAGAGCCGGTGAATGGGTTGACCTTCAACTGGGCCGGAATGTGGGCATTCGGAGGGATCATGATTGCCGTGATCGCCGTGCTGTTTATGCTGTTTTTCCGCGAATCGGACAAAGAGATCACCGCAATTGAGGTGGTTGAAGGCGATACCGCGCTGACACGAGGGGAAGTTAAATGAAACAAGAACGTGTTCTCGGAGCCCTTTACGGGCAAGCGTTAGGGGATGCGATGGGCATGCCGTCGGAGCTTTGGCCGAGAAAGCGCGTCAAAGCGCACTTCGGCTGGATCGACCGTTTTTTACCCGGACCGGCTGAAAATAACGCCGCCTGCTATTTTAAGCAGGCAGAATTCACCGACGATACGTCAATGGCGTTATGCCTGGCGGATGCGATTATCGAATGCGACGGGCAGATCAACGCAGATGTTATCGGCAAACATATTCTGCACTGGGCGGAATCGTTCGATGCGTTTAACAAGAATGTATTAGGCCCGACATCGAAGATTGCGCTTAACGCCATTCGTGACGGCAAGCCGGTCAGTGAACTGGAAAACAACGGCGTCACCAACGGTGCGGCGATGCGCGCCTCTCCGCTGGGCTGCCTGCTGCCGGCCACGCGTCTGGAGCACTTTGTCGCAAAGGTGGCGCTGGCCTCCAGCCCGACCCATAAATCCGACCTCGCGATTGCCGGCGCGGTGGTGATAGCCTGGGCAGTGTCGCGTGCCATTGACGGTGAACGCTGGCAGAACATCGTCGATGCCCTGCCAGGTATTGCACGCTACGCACAGGAAGCGAAAACAACCACCTTCAGCGCATCGCTGGCGGCACGGATTGAGCTCGCCCTTAAGACCGTGCGTGAAGCCAACGGCATCGATTCCGCCAGCGAGCAGGTTTACCAGCTTATTGGCGCGGGCACCAGCACGCTTGAGTCGGTTCCAGCGGCGATTGCGATGGTCGAACTGGCAGGCACCGACCCGAACCGCTGCGCCATTTTGTGCGCCAACCTCGGCGGTGATACGGACACCATCGGCGCGATGGCGACGGCAATCTGCGGTGCGCTTCATGGCGTACAGGCGATTGACCCGGCGTACAAGGAGGAACTCGACGCCGTAAACCGCCTCGACTTTAACCACTACTGTGAAAAACTGCTGCACTTCCGGGAGCAAAGGGAGGGCGTATGAGTGCTTTTGCTGCACGCCTTGAAACACTGCACGCCACTCGCCCGGTCACGGTGTTGGGTGCCGCGGTCATCGACGTGATCGCCGACGCCTATGCCCTGCCCTGGCGCGGGTGTGATATCGAACTTAAACAACAGGGTGTCAATATCGGCGGCTGTGCGCTGAATATTGCTATTGCGCTGAAACGGCTCGGGATCGCCGCGCAAAACGCGCTCCCCGTCGGTCACGGGGTGTGGGCAGACATCATCCGTAACGCCATGGCAAAACAGGATCTGCACAGCGTCGTTGAAGTAGAAACGGGCGACAACGGCTGGTGTCTGGCGCTGGTCGAACCGGACGGTGAGCGGACCTTTATGTCGTTTAGCGGCGTGGAGAACCAGTGGCAACAGCGCTGGCTGGATGCGCTGCACGTGCCGCCTGAAAGCCTGGTCTACCTCTCAGGCTATCAGCTGGCGTCACCGTGCGGAGAGCGTCTGACGGCCTGGCTGGAGGGCCTGGAAAACGTTACCGCGTTTATCGACTTTGGGCCGCGCATTGCCGATATTCCTGATGCGCTGATGGCGCGGATCATGGCCTGTAGGCCGATGGTATCGCTTAATCGCCAGGAAGCGGAGATGGCAGCGGGACGATTTGGCATGGAAGCTGAAACACTCGGCCCGCAGTGGCTACAGCGGTTTAGTTCTGCGCTGATTATTCGCCACGATAAAGACGGTGCCGCCTGGTTTGAGGGTGATAAATCGGGCTACGTTCCGGCGTTTCCCGCAACCGTCGTCGACACGATCGGTGCGGGCGACAGCCACGCCGGTGGCACGCTTGCCGGGCTGGCGGCAGGATGGTCGCTGGCTGATGCCGTTACGCTTGGCAATGCAGTGGCGGCCTGGGTCGTTAGCCACCGCGGCGGCGACTGTGCGCCAGGGCGCGAGGCGTTACTCCTCGCACACAAAGACGTATAAATCGCTACGGCAGTAGCTGATGCTGAACTCAATGGGCCGGTTCTGCTGATCAAGTGCAACTTGCTTGATCACCAGCACCGGGATTTTGTCATCCATGCGGATATGCGTCTGAAACTCGCTGTCCGGCATGCGGGCACTGACGCGTGAACGGGTGCGCTGCGGGAAGATATTCTGGCTACGGAAGTAGTCATACAGGGAAATCCCAATTGCATCCGGATCGTGAATCAACCCTACCGGCACCCAGGACTCCTCAATCGATACGGCGTCATCATCCACATAGCGGATGCGCTTAAGCAAAAAGACCTCGCTCTCCGGCGGCACTGACAGCTGGCTGGCCACCTCTTCCGGGCATTTCACTACCCGTTTATTCACCCACAGCGTGTTGGGCTTTTTGCCGCGCAGCACCACTTGCTGAGAAAAACCGCGCGCTTCCTTGAGCGAGTATTCAAAGATGTTATTGATTTGCGTCCCATAGCCCCGGGCGCGCGTCACTACGCCCTCGGCTTCCAGAGCCTGCATCGCTTTGCGCACGGTAATGCGCGACACGCCGGTTAACTGACTGAGATCGCGCTCGCCGGGCAGTATATTCCCATGCTCCAGCACCCCGTTGCGTACCGCATTTTTTACCGTTTCGGCAAATTTCAGATACAGCGGCGTGTTGTCCGGGGCGGCAATGCGTTCATTCAGTTGGTCGATTAACCGGGTATGCGCTTGTTCCATCTCTGTTTTTCTCAGGCCTGGTGTGTGTTGCCAGTATACGGCTTACCACCAGGCATGAAAATGGTGTACCGGACCAATACCGTGACCAACCTCGAGAGTATCGGCTTTTGCCAGCGCTTCGGAGAGCCAGATTTTAGCGTCGCGGACCGTATCCCCCCAGTTGTCACGACGGGGGCGCAAAGCCGCCAGCGCAGCAGAGAGCGTGCAGCCGGTCCCGTGGGTGTTTTTGGTCTGTACCCGCGGGGCCGTGAAACGCAGCGCACCGTCGTGGGTAAACAACCAGTCAGGGCTTTCTTCATCATCAAGATGACCGCCTTTCATCAGCACGGCGCCGCAGCCCATCGCCAGGAGCGCATTCCCCTGCTCTTTCATTTCGCGCTCATTCTGCGCGTGCGGCGCATCCAGCAGCGCAGCGGCTTCAGGCAGATTAGGCGTAATAAGCGCCACCTGCGGCAGCAGCTTATTTCGCAGCGTCTCAACGGCGGAGGCGGACAGCAGCGGGTCACCACTTTTTGCCAGCATCACGGTATCCAGCACCACGTTTTGCACCTGGTAACGTTTAAGCCGTTCTGCCACCGCTTCAACAATGTCGGTCTCGGCCAGCATCCCAATCTTGGTGGTGTCGATTCGCACATCGCTGAAAACCGAATCCAGCTGTGCGGCGACAAAGTCCGGCTCAATGCGGTAAACCGACTGCACGCCACGCGTATTTTGCGCCACCAGCGCGGTAATCACCGAGCAGCCGTATGCGCCGAGTGCGGAGAACGTTTTCAAATCAGCCTGAATGCCCGCGCCGCCGCTTGGGTCGGTACCGGCAATGGTAAGGGCGTTAATCCGATTCATGCCCGTTCCTCCAGAGTGTAGAGCGCGTCAAGGAACGCACTGGCAAAACTGCCGGGACCACCAGACCGGGCGACGGCCGCCGATCCGGCACGTTTCATCCATCCGCAGGCGGCGGCGATGTTATCCAGCCGGTCACCGGGAAGCGAGCAGCTCGCCGCCACGACTGCCGAGAGCGCGCATCCCGTTCCCACCACGCGGGTCATTATCGGGTCACCGCCCACGACCGTGCGGGTGCGCTGCCCGTCGGTGACGTAATCCCGTTCACCGGTGACCACCACAATGGCATTCGTCTGGCGAGCCAGCGCCTGCGCGGCAGGCAGCGCAGCCGCCGCCGTGTCGGTGGTATCGACGCCGCGCCCGCCCGCACTCATCCCGGCCAGGGCGAGAATTTCCGAGGCATTGCCGCGAATGGCCGCCGGTTTCAGGGCGAGGATTTGGTGGCAAAAACGGGTGCGGAACGTCAGCGCCCCTACGGCAACCGGGTCAAGCGTCCAGGGTTTCCCTGCTGCCACTGCACGCTCAATCGCCCGGCGCATCGACTGGGCGCGCGGCGCCGTCAGCGTCCCGACGTTAATCAGCAGGGCATCTGCGAGCGCGGCAAACTGCTCGGCCTCTTCGGCTTCAATCACCATAGCCGGAGAAGCGCCAAGCGACAGTAACACATTGGCCGTAAAGGTCTGTACCACATCGTTGGTCATACAGTGGGTAAGCGGGGAACGGGTTCGAAACTGATGTAAAACGTGTAAATCAAGCAGGTCAGGCTGCATGGTATCGCTCCTGCCGTGCGTGAAGAAGCGATGACCGGGAAGGCATCTGACTTCCCTACGCTGGCATTATCCAGATCAGGTAATACGGGTATTTCTCAGCCTTCATTTAAGAAGGGCACCCCGAGTCATTGGTAAGAATTCACTTACATTTGGCAGATTAGGGGAAGAGTACCAGTGATGCAAGACCTGTTGATTTCTCGCTTTCATGATTTTGTTATACCAATCAGATGTAATGAGAAGCCTGTAACCGCTATGTCCGGGAATAAAAACAACCTGTCGTGACCCCGGTATTTTGCAGGTAATGTCGAGATAATGCGCTTAAAGGGGCTATCTGCCCCCCTTAACGTCCCTCAATGGCACGATTTGTCACACACTTTTCTCTCTTTTTACAGTCCTGACAAAATACGCGTAACCGGCTGTTTTTGTTTGGCATAAAGCGCAATTTTTATTCTTAAAATGAGGATATTCCCTCCCCCGTACCGCATGTCATAAAACAGTAAACAAATTAACCATTGAGCCTCGTGACAAAAGGCTCTATATTGGCGGCGTTTTTTTCAGGCCCCCATCTGTTTTTTAACTTTTTATTCAATCGTTGCTCATAACGAAGCGGCGGTTGTAGGAGTGATATGATGACGGATAAAGTCCGTATTGACACCGTAGATGCCCACAAAAGCAACGAAACCTATCTGGCCCGTCAGGCCGAGTTTGAATCTAACGTCAGGAGTTATCCGCGCAAACTGCCTTTAGCAATCACTAAAGCAGAAGGCGTGTGGATCACCGATGCAGACAATAAAGAATACCTTGACTGTTTAGCAGGCGCAGGGACCCTTGCGCTTGGACATAACCATCCTGATGTGCTGAAAAGCATCCAAAATGTCATTACCAGCGGCTTGCCGTTACATACTCTGGATCTGACTACGCCTCTGAAAGACGCGTTCTCAGAATATCTGCTCTCTCTGTTGCCTGGTCAGGGCAAAGAGTACTGCCTGCAGTTCACCGGTCCATCCGGTGCTGATGCCGTTGAAGCAGCGCTGAAACTGGCGAAAAAAGTGACCGGTCGTAGCGGTATCATCAGCTTCTCTGGTGGTTACCACGGTATGACTCACGGCGCACTGGCCGTTACCGGCAACCTGTCTCCGAAAGAAGCGGTTAACGGTATGATGCCAGAAGTGCAGTTCATGCCTTACCCACACCAGTACCGTTGCCCACTGGGTATCGGCGGTGAGGCGGGGGTGAAAGCGCTGACCTACTATTTCGAAAACCTGATCAACGACGTTGAAAGCGGCGTGCGTAAACCTGCGGCAGTGATCCTTGAAGCCGTTCAGGGTGAAGGCGGCGTGAACCCGGCTCCGGTTGAGTGGCTGCAGCGCATCCGTAAAGTGACTCAGGAACACGGCATTCTGCTGATCCTCGACGAAGTTCAGGCTGGCTTTGCCCGTACCGGTAAATTCTTCGCCTTCGAACACGCGGGCATTGAGCCAGACATCATCGTGATGTCTAAAGCGGTTGGCGGCGGTCTGCCACTGGCGGTACTCGGCATCAAAAAACAGTTTGACGCGTGGGCACCAGGCCACCACACCGGTACCTTCCGCGGCAACCAGCTGGCAATGGCAACCGGTCTGACAACGCTGAAAATCCTGAAAGACCAGAACATCGCGGGCAAAGTGGCCGCACAGGGCGAATGGCTGAAAGGCCAGCTGAACGAGATGGCGAAACGCTATCCGGTTATCGGTCACGTTCGCGGCCTGGGCATGATGATCGGGATTGAGATCGTTAAGCCACACGAAGCGGCAGACCACATGGGTTGCTACCCGGGTGATGGCGAGCTGTCTGCACTGATTCAGAAGAAGTGCTTCGAAGCCGGCCTGATTCTGGAGCGCGGTGGTCGCAACGGTATTGTTCTGCGTCTGCTGCCTTCCCTGCTGATCAGCGATGATGAGCTGAAAGTCTTCCTGGATAAATTCGAGCAGGCACTGCTTGCTGCGGGCGTTCGCCCGGCGTAACCGGAGTTGTTGAACACGATGTCAGATTCAAACCCAATTTTGTTCTCCTCTGCACAGAGCATTGAAGCTTACCAGCAGGCGATTGAACAAAGCACTCAGGCTGTGATGCAGTGGCTGAAACAGCCTGAGATGTATCAGGGCAAAACGGTCGCGGAACTGCGCGACCGTATTAAGCTGGATTTCAACCCGAAAGGGCTGGGCAACGAAGCGGCGATTGAACGCGCCGTGGAGTTCTTCCTGAAAGACAGCCTGTCCGTTCATCACCCGCAGTGTGTGGCGCACCTGCACTGCCCAAGCCTGGTGGTTAGCCAGGCGGCGGAAGTACTGATTAACGCCACTAACCAGAGCATGGACTCCTGGGATCAAAGCCCGTCCGCAACCATCATTGAGATCAAGCTGATCGAATGGCTGCGTACCCGCGTGGGTTATCAGGCTGGCGACGCCGGTGTGTTCACCAGCGGCGGCACGCAGAGCAACCTGATGGGTCTGATGCTGGCCCGTGATGCGTTCTTCGCGCGTCAGGGTCATTCCGTTCAGCAGGACGGCCTGGTTGGCGATCTGCGTAAAATCCGCGTGCTGTGCTCTGAAAACGCACACTTCTCCGTGCAGAAGAACATGGCGCTGATGGGTCTGGGCTACCAGTCCGTCGTGCAAGTGAAAACGGATGAATTCTCGCGCATGGATCTCAACGATCTGGCAGCGAAAATTGAGCAGTGCAATGCTAACGGCGAGCAGATCCTGGCGATTGTTGCCACTGCCGGTACTACCGATGCAGGTGCAATCGATCCGCTGCGTGCCATTGCTGAACTGGCGGCGAAACAGAATATCTGGGTACACGTTGATGCGGCCTGGGGCGGCGCGCTGCTGATGTCTGAGCAGTATCGTCACTACCTGGACGGTATCGAGCTGGTGGATTCCGTTACTCTGGACTTCCACAAGCAGTTCTTCCAGACCATCAGCTGCGGTGCGTTCCTGCTGAAAGAAGCGCGCCACTATGAGCTGATGCGCTATCAGGCGGCCTATCTGAACTCTGAGTTCGATGAAGAAGCTGGCGTGCCTAATCTGGTGTCCAAATCTCTGCAGACGACCCGTCGTTTCGACGCGCTGAAGCTGTGGATGAGCCTGGAAGCGCTGGGTCAGGAACAATACGCGGCGATCATCGATCACGGTGTTACGCTGGCACAGCAGGTTGCGGCTTACGTGAAAGAGCAGCCTGCTCTGGAACTGGTTATGCAGCCGCAGCTGGCAAGCGTACTGTTCCGCTTCCGTGGACAGGTACAGATGGACGACGCGGGTATCGCCCTGCTGAACCAGAAAATTGGTGATGCGCTGCTGGAATCCGGCCGTGCTAACGTCGGCGTGACCGAGCATAACGGCGTCACCTGCCTGAAGCTGACTCTGCTGAACCCAACCGTGACCCTGGAGGACATTAAAGTCCTGCTGTCGCTGGTTGAGCGTACCGCACAGGAAGTTCTGGCGAAGTAATATCCAGCCCCTCTTCCGCCGGAAGAGGGGCTCTCTTTACAGCCCTGCCCACCACAGTCTGAGCTTCATTCCCCAGTAACTTGTCCACCCCGTAGTAGTACTGACCACTTTCCCCTTCGACACGATCACCAGCGTCGGTGTTACGCTCACCTGCCACGCCTGTGACAGCGCACCGTTGGCATCGTTGACCACCGGCATGACCAGCTGTTTCTTGTCGACCCAGCGCGCCAGCTTTGCATCGTCGCCGGAACGCATGGCGATACTCACGACGTTGCCACCCTGTTCTGCCAGCGTATTGACCGAGGGCGTCGTAAACCGGCAGATGCTGCACCAGGTTGCCCATACGTATATCAGCAGCGGGCGTTCCTGGCTGAGTGCCGTTATATCGTGGATCTTTCCGTCGATGCTGTGCATCGGTGCAGCGCTAAAGCTGGCGGGGAGTGTGGGCTTGCGGTATTGATCCACGCCCCACATTACGGCCAGCGCGAGCAGAAAGAAGATGATCCCTTCCCGCGCCCAGCGGCGCAGTCGACTGAATTTGCGGTTTTCCATTGTGACCTCTTGATGAATCGACGGTCATCTTAGCGAGCAATGCGCCATCACGCTGTAAAGAAGTGTCGGGTCATTTCGTTCGCAACGTGTCGGCCATCAGCGTAAAGCAGGATTCGATAAGCGGAGGAAGCGGCTGGGGGGCACGCATTAACGCCACCGTGCGGGCCAGAGCCGGTTGTTGAAGATGTACCACCCTGAGCTGCGGGTCCTGGAGGTGCGTGGTATAGAGCTGCGGTAAAATCGCCACGGCGAGTTTCGAGCGCACCAGACCATACAAAGTTTCGATGTAGTCCACCTGATAGCGTGTCGGCAACGACAAACGGTGGCTTTCCGCGAGCGCCGCAACCAGACGCTGAATATTACCTTTTGAGAACACGGCGATATCCCGCCCTGCCAGTTGCTTCCAGGGCAGGTGCGCCGACGCGGCCAGCGGATCGTCGCTGTGAATGACCGCGACAAACGGGTCGTCCTGTAAGGGAAACACGTTCAGCTGGTCGGGAACAGAGTTATCGAGCGCACCAATGCCGAAATCAATCTGCCCTTTCAGCAGCTGGGCCACCAGCGCATCGTTGGTTTGATCGTGAAATTCAACCCTGAGGCGGGGAAAAGCCTGCGCGAGCGTCCGGGGCAACAAGGGGAACAGCAGCGAACTCACGGAAGGGATCAGCCCAATACGCACCGAACCTTCTCCGCCCGCCTGAACAATGTGCTGCATGTCGTCAAACGCAAGCTGCGCCACGCTGAGCACCCGCTGCGCGTGCGGCAGGATGGCATTGCCAAGCTCCGTCAACGTCACGGCCGAGGCGGTCCGGTTAACCAGTTTGCCCCCAAGCACCGTCTCGATTTGCCGCAACGCACTGCTGAGCGCCGGCTGGCTGATAGCCAGTTTGCTGGCGGTATCAGTAAAATGACGCAGCTGCGCCAGAGTGACAAAATACTGTAGCTGTCGAAGAGAGAGCGCGGGCAAGCGCTGCCAGGGTTCCGTCATGATTATCCATTACACGCGTCACAGAATAACCCGGGGTTATCGGGCGATAAATTTTATCAGCTGGGCAAACGTTTGCCGTGTGCATAGAGTAGCGTCATTATTTTGATGCTGGAACTGTTAATTGCATGACTGCTGAAACCCGACGCCGCGCCGTTCAGGCTGCACGAGGCGAAATGCCCTTTGACCTGCTGCTCACCGATACCCGTATTGTGGATATGGTCACCGGTGAGATCCGCGAAGCGGATGTTGGTATCGTGGGATCACTGATTGCCAGCGTCCATCCGCGCGGCAGCCGCAACGACGCACATGAGACCCACGCGCTGAACAACCAGTTTCTGTCGCCAGGGCTGATGGATACCCACGTCCACCTTGAAAGCTCCCATCTTATGCCCTCCCGCTACGCGGAGATTGTGCTTGCACAGGGCACCACGGCGGTCTTCTGGGATCCGCATGAACTGGCCAACGTGCTGGGCATTGACGGCGTCCGTTTTGCCATTGAGGCCAGCCGCAATCTGCCGCTGCAGGTGATGGTCGCCGCGCCTTCAAGCGTGCCCTCAACGCCCGGCCTGGAAATGTCCGGGGCGGATTTTGCCGGAGACGAGATGAACACCCTGCTCGGCTGGCCGGAAGTGCGCGGTGTGGCTGAAGTGATGGACATGCACGGGGTGCTTAATGGCAGCCAGCGTATGCTTGAAATTATGCAGGCCGGGCTCGACAGCGGAAAGCTGATTGAAGGCCATGCCCGCGGTCTCAGCGGTGCAGATTTACAAGCTTATCTGGCAGCAGGCGTGACTTCTGACCATGAGTTAACATCGGCTGACGATGCGCTGGAAAAACTGCGTGCCGGGCTGACGCTGGAGATCCGCGGTTCGCACCCTTATCTGCTGCCCGATATTGTCAGCGCCCTGAAAACGCTCCCCCATCTTTCGTCTCACATCACGGTTTGTACCGATGATGTTCCGCCAGACATCCTCATGGAAAAAGGCGGGATCATCGCGCTGCTGAACCTGCTGATTGAACATGGATTAGCGGCCACCGACGCACTGCGTTTTGCAACGCTCAATGCAGCCATTCGCCTGCAGCGTAACGACCTGGGGCTGATTGCCGCCGGGCGTCGCGCGGATCTGGTGGTGTTTGACTCGCTGGATAAACTGACGGCGCGCCAGGTCTACGTCGCCGGAAAGCTGATTGCCCGGGACGGGGCAACGCTCGAACCTGTTGCTGATACGCCTCTTACGTTGCCGCGTGATACCGTACGGTTGTCTGCCCTGACCACTGATGATTTTTGCATGCGTATTGGCAACGCGAACCATGGCGTGGCTCGCTTGCGCCACATCTGCGGCGCGCGCTTTACCCGCTGGGGTGAAACAGATGTGCAGGTGCGCAACGGGTGCGTGCAGATCCCGGACGGTTTTAGCCTGATCTGGGTTCAGCATCGCCATGCCCGTCATGCAGCAAAACCGCAAATTGCCCTGCTTGAAGGCTGGGGGGAACTGCGCGGGGCGATTGCCACCAGCTACTCGCACGACTCTCACAACTTGGTGGTTTTGGGCCGCGATCCGAACGATATGGCGCTGGCTGCCAATACGCTTATCAACAGCGGTGGTGGCATGGCGCTGGCGCAACAGGGTGACGTGATTGCCCACGTTGCCATGCCGGTTGCGGGCATGCTGTCGGAACTGCCACCTGCCGAGCTGGCGCTGCAGTTCAGGACGCTGCGCGATCGCAGCAGTCTGATTGCCGACTGGGAACCGCCGTATCGGGTCTTTAAGGCCATCGAAGGAACCTGCCTTGCCTGTAATGCCGGGCCACATTTGACCGATCTTGGACTGACCGATGGCAGCACGCGCCAGATTGTCGATCCGCTGATTTCTTACCGGGAAACCCCGGACAACACACAATAATACCGAAGGAGAGCCGGATAATGGCCGACAATACCGTTAATTCGCCAGCACCAGGGCGCTGGCTTGAACGTCGTTTTGCACTCCGTGCACGCGGGAGCACCGTGCGCACCGAGTGCCTGGCGGGTATCACCGGTTTTCTCGCCGCCGCCTATTTGCTGGTGGTGATCCCGGGGCTGCTGGCCGTGGGAGGAATGGACAAAGGCGCCGCGACCACGGGCACCATTCTGGTCTTCGTTGCCGGGACGCTGCTGATGGCGTTTTACGCCAACCTGCCGTTTATCGTCGGGCCAGGAATTGGTGGCTCGGTGCTGGTCGGGGTGACGCTTGCGGGCAGTGAAGGCATTGGCTGGCAAATTGGTCTGGGTATCGCCTGCTGGTCGGGGATTTTATTCTTTCTGCTGACCCGGTTTGGCCTGCGTGAAGTGGTGACCCGCTCGGTGCCACAGTCCATCAAGCTGGGGCTGACGGCCTCCATCGGGCTGTTTGTCGCCGTACTCGGTTTCCGCAACGCCGGGCTGGTGCTGGCGAATGCCAAAACGAACGCACTGATGTTGGGAGATTTTTTGTCACCCGGTGCACTGGTGGCGTTACTCGGCCTGTTCCTGGCTATCGGCCTGCAGGCTCGTCGTATTCCGGGTGCGATCCTGTGGGCTATCCTGCTCGCGACCCTCGTGGGTATTCCGATGGGCGTCACGAAATTACCCGCCAGTTTTATCGATGTGCCCCACTCCATCGCTCCCGTCCTTGGGCATGTCGATATGCTGGGCGCGCTGAATATTGCCTTTCTGCCGTTCCTGTTTGTCTTCTTCGCCTCCGAGTTTTTCTCCACCATGGGAACAACGCTGGCGGTGGGCGGGGAAGCAGGGCTGCTGGATGAAGAAGGCAATATGCCGAACATTAACCGCCCGTTTATGGTGGACTCCATTGCCGCCGCGATTGGCCCGTGGGTAGGCATTCCTGCCGCCACGGCGCTGATTGAATCGTCCGCAGCCGCAGAAGCCGGCGGCAAAACCGGCATGACCGCGCTGGCCGCGGCGGTAATGTTCCTGCTGATGCTGCTGTTTACCCCTGTGGCGCTGATGATCCCGAAAGAAGCCACGGCGCCCGCCCTGATCCTCATCGGGCTGAATATGTTTAGCGGTTTACGTAAGGTTGATCTGGCGAACTTCACCGACGGCTTGCCGGTGTTGATGATGGTGATGATTACGCTGATTGCCAACAGTTTCGGGACCGGTATTGCGGGCGGGCTGCTGTTTTATATCGTTATCAAAGCGATTGCCGGGAAATGGCGCGATATCCCCGTCGGTCTGTGGATCCTCGCCATTCCCCTGGTGTATTACTTCGCCACGCTGGTAAAGCACTAACCCTCACGCCGCTTTTCCTTCGGGGTATAGCCGTAATCGAAATGGCTATACCCCGCGCTGTAATACAGCGCCGCAGATTTCACGATATCATTGAGAATGGCACCGTTCACCTGCACACCCATCTGCTGCAGACGCTTTACACAGTTTTCCGTCTCTTTCACGTTGGTTTTACCAAAGCGGGCAACCAGTAACGTGGTGGCGGCCACTCTGGCAATCAGCACCGCATCGGTCACGGCCAGCACCGGCGGTGTATCAACGATAACAACGTCATAGTGTGCATTCATCCCCGACATCACCTCCTGGAAGCGTTCTCCCATGAGCAGCTCCGCGGGACGTAACGGCTGAGGACCGCAGGTCAGAACATCAAAGCCCGCCTTATCAACGCGCTGGATCGCCTCCTGCCATGCCACATTTCCCTCAAGGACAGCGGATAATCCGTGATGGTTGTTCAGCTTAAAGAGATTATGCACATAGCCTTTACGCATATCCGCATCGATAAAGAGCACCCGCTTTCCGGCCTGAGCCGCTATTGATGCCAGTGACGTGCTGACCAGCGTTTTGCCGCAATTCTGCGTGGGGCCCGTAATCACCACGATCTGGTTTGAGGCATCCATCATCGTGAAATGCAGGCTGGTACGCAGTCCGCGCATCGCTTCAACAAACATATCCGCTGGCCGGTCTGTGGGCAGGAAGGGGATATCCGAGGTTTTGTGTTTCCCGTGGGGCGCCAAAAAGTGCTTTCGGCGCAAATGCGTTTTTTTCCACAGCCAGACCGAGCGCGGCAGCGTCGCCAGAACCGGCATCCCCTGCTCTTCTATTTGCTCTGACGAGGTGATCCCTCGCCGACAGGCAGTACGAACCAACACCCAGCCCATGGAGACCATCAGCCCTAACAGCACGCCAGGCAGAATAATGAGCGCTTTACGGGGTTTTATTGGCTCAGGTTGCGTAACCGCGGTATCAATGATCCGCACGTTGCCGATGGCGCTGGAGCGTGAAATGTTCAGTTCCTGTTGGCGTGTCAGCAGCTGCAGGTAAATGGTACGCCCGGACTCGACATCACGGCTCAGGCGCAACACTTCCTGCTGGGTAGAAGGCATAGATGAAACCCGGCTGTTCAGGCGCGCGCGTCCCTCTTCGAGCGTTTGTCGCTTCTCCCGTAATGCGCGATAGGTCGGGTGATCCTTTTTGAAAAGCTGAGAAACCTCTGCCTCACGAAAGGTCAGTTCGTTGAGTTGATTTTCCACGTTAACGACCTGATCCAGTACGGACTTCGCCTCAAGGGATAAGTCGACGGAATCGCGCTGCGCCCGATAGGCATTCAGTCGTGCTTCGGCCTCATCCAGTTCGTGACGGACCTTAGGCAACTGCTCCTGTAAAAACGCCAGACTTCGGGCATCCTGTGCCTCCTGGCGCGCAATATTCTGGCTGAGATAATTTTCTGCAATCGTATTGAGCACCACCGCTATCCTGTCCGGGTCTTCACCCGTCAGCGTCAGGGTGATCATACCGCTCTGTTTACCGGATTCCGCGACAAAGAGTCTCTTCTGCAGCGCGTTAATTGCCTCAAGCCTGGTAAAGGCTTGAAGGGTAAATTGGGTCCCTGGCTCCGCGCTGAGCGAGTTCACCAGAAGCGTGATCCCGTCTTTCACCAGCCGTTTGCCAACCCTACCGTCAGCCTTAAGCGTCTCCCCTTCCAGACGATACCGGCCCTGCCCCAGCACGGTCAGGACAACCGCTTGCGGTTTCCCCTCCTGCTGGGGCAGGTTAAGCTCACCTATCGTCATGTTGCCCGGTTTGCTGCCGCGTAGACGTTCCCAGAGACGCCCCAAAACCGGGAGAACGCGCTGTTTTACCTGATATGTCAGCCCCAGATTATCAACGGTTCCCCCCAGGATCATGCGCGATTTAAGCAGCAACAGTTCAGGTTCAGCGTCGGGTGAAAGGTCAGACCCAAACTGGCTTAAGCTTTTAAGCAACGAGTTGTCCTGCTTTGCTTCTATCTGTACCAGGGCATCCGCCTGGTAGACCGGCGTGGCGCTAAACGCGTAGAGCCCCGCGCACACCGTAAACAGGAGCGTGACCAGCCCGATTAACATGCGGTGATCAATCATCTCAGCAAGTAGCTGCATAAGATCGATTTCATTACTGTGCGGTGCGGCAGCACCGTATTTGTCTGATGTATGAGAAGACATTAACGCTTCATTCCTTTTTGACCCACACGACGAGCCCATTCCTGACTGGCTTTTACCAGCTGCCCGAAAACATATTCAAACGCTTCACGACTTTTGCGGTAAGGATCGGGAATGTCCTTGTTTTCCAGCCATTGGCCAAACAGCAGCGATTTTCCACGACATTCGGGTGACACGGCGGCAATAAAACGCAGGTGCTCCGGCTCCATCACCAGAATCAAATCGGAGGTTTGCAACATGCTGCGCGTCATCTTGCGTGCCACGTGCCCCTCCAGCGAAACGCCGTAACACCGGGCCACCTCCCGTGCAGTTGCATCCGCCGGGCGTCCTTCAAATCCGTAAATCCCAGCCGATGTCACGAGTCTGCCGGGCAGCTGTTGTCGCAACAGCCGCTCCCCCATCGGCGAACGGCAAATATTGCCGGTGCAAACCACTAAGATTGAGTTGAACATTATTGCGGCCATGAACGGATGAAGCGGACGGTTTCGGTCAGGTCATGGACACCGCTGATGGTGGGTACCAGCTGGGTGATAACGCGATTCCAGCGTGACAACGGCGCGGTGGTGACGTAGACAATGTCATACGGTTCAAGCTGGAATTCCGTCCCCAGCACCATCGCGGAGGCATCCTTCGCATTGAGCTGATAGATATTGGCAATTTTGTCCGTCGCCCCTTTTTTGGCTACCGAGCGAATAACAAAAATCCCGGTTGCATCGGCCATATTCTGATCCAGCCCGCCTGCATTCCCCAGGGCTTCCGCCAGGGTCATTCCGCTACGATCCATCTTCAATGTGCTCTGCTTCACCACCTCGCCCATCACGAACACTTTTAAGGCATCGTTACGCGGAACAAAGAGGATATCGCCCGGATACAGCAGCTTATTCTGGCTTAAATCACCGTGCTGCATCAGCGCATAGAGCGAAAGGCGCGCGTCCTGGCCATTATGCGTGAGGACCACGTTACGCCAGTCGGCATCCGCTGAAAGCCCACCTGCGGCGTTGACCGCGTCCATTACCGTCAACGGGATATTGGTTATCGGTTGCTGGCCTGATTTTGCCACCTCTCCCGTCACATAGGCTTTTTGTGAGCGGAAAGACGCCACGCTGACATCCACCTGCGGGCTCTCAATGACCTTCTCCAGTTGCGCGGTGATTGCTTCACGCACCTGCGCGACCGTTTTGCCTGCAACATGCAGTTTTCCGACGTAGGGGTAGAAGAGCGTTCCATCCGCATTCACCCAGTTACCCGCGTCACTCGCGGTACGATACTGCCCTGCGGGCGTGGTTAATTCCGGATGATCCCAGACGGTGACCGTCAGGATGTCGCCGGTGCCTATGCGGTATTCCCAGTTTTTAACCTGCTCATCCAGAGTAGGATTTGCCTGAGATTTGAGGACAGGCGGTCGCAATCTTTCAATGAGCGCCGGGGTCAGGGGATAAATTTCCACGTGTTGATCGAGCTGATAATTTGTTTCTCCGTCAGTCATGACTTTTTTCCCGGTAATGCTGAGATCCTGACCTGGCGAAAATACGCAACCAGTTAACTGGCCGACTGAAAGAAATAAAAGTGAAAATAGCGTTGTATTTTTCATTTATATAAAAAGTTCTTTTATTGTTGTGTTTGTTGTTAAACAGATAAAAAATAAATTCATTTACATTAAAATTTTCAACGGGTTATTGTTTTAGCGGACGTATTACAAAAAACAGACAACGTTTCCCTTCCTGGCGATAAAAAAGCAAAATCGTTCCCATTCTTTTGGGAAAAATGGAAAGAGATTGATGTCATACGGAGGCGATATTAAATGTTCTTACGTGGGAAAGCATGCGTTGAACAGTCCATTTGCGAAGTGAGAAGGTATTTTCAGAATTGATTAATGAAATAATAAATATTGGAAATATCAAACTCGGGAGATATTGGCTGTAGTGATACTGCACGCGTCATTACGACTACACAAAACCGTCCACTTTTGTTACATTTTTTTTCAAACACACCATGCTTTGGTACTTAAAATGGACCGTCTGCCTCGCGTTCCATGAACCCGCAGACGAAAAGTATCTGTAACGATATCACTGGAGAAAAAATGGCTAAGCGTAAATTGCTGCTTCTGGGTGTATTACTGTCTCTGGCGGGTTCCGCGTTTTCTGCCCCGCAAACCGCCGCTGCGCCATCAGGCATTAAAGCCTATGAGGAACAAGAGTTCATCGCTGATTTCACCAAATTCAAGATTGGCGACACCGCACCGGCGCAGTATCAAACGCCTGAGTACACCATTAAACAGTACCAGCTGCGTAACCTGCCGGCCCCGGATGCGGGTACCCACTGGACCTATATGGGCGAGAACTACGTCCTGATTGGCGATGCAGATGGCAAAATCTACAAAGCCTACAATGGAGATATCTTCTATCACCGCTAATGACATTTTAATCCGGCCCTGGCAGGAGAGCGATCGCCCCTTTTTGCGAACACTCTATCTCCACGCGCGGCGCGAGGCCTGGCCATGGCTGGACGGTTCCGAGTGGCAGCTTGAAGACTTTGACGCGGCAACCCGCGATGAAGTGATTTGGGTGGCCGTTCAGGACGGGCATCGACTGGGTTTTGCTTCGGTGTGGACGAACGACAATTTCCTGCACAATCTGTTTGTCGATCCGCAGTATCAAGGTCTGGGCGTCGGTCATTTGCTCCTTGAACAGGTGCAAAACGCGTTCACCAGTACGGGTTCGCTGAAGTGTCTGGTAAAGAATGACAGGGCTGTTGCCTTTTACCAGCGCCATGGCTGGCATATTGAAGCGAAGGGTGACTCGCCGGAAGGCGAGTACTTTTTAATGCATTACGTACAGCGTTAAACGCGGGTGACGCTTCGCTGAGCCGGCCTACAACACGTTATTTCCTTAGGCCGGGTCAGGCGCAAACGCCGCCCGGCAATTCAGACTAAAGCACTCACACCGCGCGAAACGCAATTTCACTCGGGATGACTTCGCCCTGCCAGTAAAGCTGCGCCGCAACGCGCCCCGCCAGCTGTCGATACATCTCTGCAAATTCACTGTCCGGACGGCTGACGACCGTCGGCTTCCCGCTGTCCAGATCTTCACGCAGCGAGATGTGCAGCGGCATCTGCCCAAGCAGTTGGGTGTGATACTGCGCAGCCAGTTTTTCTGCCCCACCGGTGCCAAAGATAGGCTCATGGTGTCCGCAGTTGCTGCAGATATGCATGCTCATGTTCTCGACAATACCCAGCACCGGCACGTCCACTTTCTCGAACATCACGATGCCTTTTTTGGCGTCGATCAGCGCAATGTCCTGCGGGGTGGTCACCACGACCGCTCCCGTGACCGGAATGTTTTGCGCCAGCGTCAGCTGAATGTCACCGGTGCCCGGCGGCATATCCAGCACCAGATAATCCAGATCGGGCCACATTGTCTCCTGCAGCATCTGCATCAGCGCTTTGCTGGCCATCGGGCCACGCCATACCATGGCGTTATCGTCAGTTACCAGATAACCAATGGAGTTGGTTGCCAGACCGTGGGCCATGATCGGTGCCATGTGCGTGCCATCCGGCGAGGTTGGGCGCTGGTTTTCCGCGCCCAGCATGTTAGGCACAGACGGTCCGTAAATATCGGCGTCCAGAATACCGACTTTCGCCCCTTCGGCTGCCAGCGCGAGCGCCAGGTTTACCGCCGTGGAGGATTTACCCACACCACCCTTGCCTGAACTGACGGCAATGATGTTTTTCACGCCGTTAACGCCCGGGTGGTTTTTCACACGCTTGAGGGTGGCGATGCTGTGGGTCAGCTTCCAGTCAATGGCTTTCGCGCCGGTAATGCGCAGCAGCTCAGAGCTGGTTTGCTCTTTCAGCGCGTCGAACGCGCTGGTCCAGACGAAGGGCATCTGCAACTCGATGTGCAGCGTATCGTCCAGCCATGCGACATGGTGTAACGCTTTCAGCGTGGTGAGATTGTGCTTCAGGGTTGGATGCTGAAAGTTAGCCAGCGTCCCGGCGACCATTGCTCTTAAGGCTTCCGGTGATTTGGCCTGGGATTGAGAACTCATCCCGACTCCTTTGTTCTTGTGAATAAGACCTTAGATGAACAAGTTTACCTGAAAGGCCGTGGTTTGTGCTTACTTAATAATGCCCCTTTTGGTAATATCAAAAACCCTTTTCACAGTTAAAAGAAGTAATGCCTACTATGACTCAAGTCGCGAAGAAAATTCTGGTAACGTGCGCACTGCCGTACGCCAACGGCTCAATCCACCTCGGCCACATGCTGGAGCATATCCAGGCTGATGTCTGGGTCCGTTACCAGCGAATGCGCGGCCACGAGGTTAACTTCATCTGTGCGGACGATGCCCACGGCACGCCGATCATGCTGAAAGCGCAGCAGTTGGGGATCTCCCCAGAGCAGATGATTGCCGAAATGAGTCAGGAGCATCAGACCGATTTTGCGGGCTTTGACATCAGCTATGACAACTATCACTCCACGCACAGCGACGAAAACCGTGAGCTGTCGGAGCTGATCTACTCTCGCCTGAAAGAGAACGGTTTTATTAAAAACCGCACCATCTCTCAGCTGTACGATCCGGAAAAAGGCATGTTCCTGCCAGACCGCTTTGTCAAAGGTACCTGCCCGAAATGTAAATCACCGGATCAGTATGGCGATAACTGCGAAGTGTGCGGCGCAACCTACAGCCCGACCGAGCTTATCGATCCGAAATCTGTTGTTTCGGGTGCCACACCGGTAATGCGTGATTCCGAGCACTTCTTCTTCGACCTGCCGTCCTTCAGCGAAATGCTGCAGGCGTGGACCCGCAGCGGTGCGCTGCAGGAGCAGGTCGCGAATAAAATGCAGGAGTGGTTCGAATCCGGTCTGCAGCAGTGGGATATCTCCCGCGATGCACCGTACTTCGGTTTCGAAATTCCGAACGCACCGGGTAAATACTTCTACGTCTGGCTGGATGCGCCAATCGGGTACATGGGCTCCTTCAAGAACCTGTGCGACAAGCGCGGCGACACCGTCAGCTTTGACGAATACTGGAAGAAAGATTCAGACGCCGAGCTGTATCACTTTATCGGCAAAGACATTGTTTACTTCCACAGCCTGTTCTGGCCGGCGATGCTGGAAGGCAGTAACTTCCGTAAACCAACCAACCTGTTTGTGCACGGCTATGTGACGGTCAACGGCGCGAAGATGTCCAAATCTCGCGGTACGTTCATCAAAGCCAGCACCTGGCTGAACCACTTCGACGCGGACAGCCTGCGTTACTACTACACGGCGAAGCTCTCTTCCCGCATCGACGATATCGACCTGAACCTGGAAGATTTCGTGCAGCGCGTGAACGCCGACATCGTCAACAAAGTCGTGAACCTGGCTTCCCGTAACGCAGGCTTTATCGCCAAGCGTTTCGACGGCGTGCTGTCTGCCGAACTGGCCGATCCTGAGCTGTACAAAACCTTCACCGACGCCGCCGCGGCGGTTGGCGAAGCCTGGGAAAGCCGTGAGTTCGGTAAAGCGATTCGTGAAATCATGGCGCTGGCTGACGTGGCTAACCGCTACGTTGACGAGCAGGCACCGTGGGTTGTCGCGAAACAGGAAGGCCGCGACGCCGACCTGCAGGCGATCTGCACCATGGGCCTGAACATGTTCCGCGTGCTGATGACCTGGCTGAAGCCGGTACTGCCACAGCTGGCCTCCCGCGCTGAAGCGTTCCTCAACACCGATCTGACCTGGGATGCTATCCAGCAGCCGCTGCTCGGCCACAAGGTGAATACCTTCAAGGCGCTGTACAACCGCATCGAGATGAAGCAGGTAGAATCCCTGGTGGAAGCGTCTAAAGAAGAGGTGAAGGCTGCCGCTGCGCCGGTGACTGGCCCGCTGGCAGACGATCCGATTCAGGAGACCATTACCTTTGATGATTTCGCCAAGGTCGATCTGCGTGTCGCACTGATTGAAAGCGCGGAATTTGTCGAAGGCTCGGACAAACTGCTGCGCCTGACGCTGGATCTGGGCGGTGAGAAGCGTAACGTCTTCTCCGGAATCCGTTCTGCCTATCCTGATCCGCAGGTGCTGATTGGCCGTCAGACCGTGATGGTCGCCAACCTGGCACCGCGCAAAATGCGCTTCGGCATCTCGGAAGGCATGGTGATGGCGGCAGGTCCTGGCGGGAAAGATATCTTCCTGTTAAGCCCTGATGAAGGCGCCAAACCAGGTCAGCAGGTGAAATAATAAAAAAGCCGGAGATAATCTCCGGCTTTTTTTTGCCTCTTCATCCTTCACGCCCCGGTACCACTCACGGCTTAGCGTGATGCACCCGGTGAGTCAGTCCGCGTAAAAAATAACGCAAAAACTGGTCGCCGCACTCGCGGTAGTTCTTATGGTC
Source organism: Enterobacter sp. J49 (assembly GCF_002148625.1). Classification (NCBI taxonomy): domain Bacteria; kingdom Pseudomonadati; phylum Pseudomonadota; class Gammaproteobacteria; order Enterobacterales; family Enterobacteriaceae; genus Enterobacter; species Enterobacter sp. J49. Next base: position 389,870 of record NZ_MWPY01000037.1, on the reverse strand, counting down.
CGGCGCACGCATCATGGCGGTGATCTCCGGCATCGACACGCGGTGCTTCTGCTCTGTCATAATCGCCAGAATATCGTCTGTTTTCAGTGAAAACGCGATACGCAGCTTTTTCAGCACCGTGTTGTTATTCACCCGACGCTCAAGCGCCAGTTCTGGTGCTGAGTCATCTTTCCCGCGCTTGTCGTAGATGAGGCCGTTCAGGAAGCCAGACAGAATAATGTCAGGGCAGCGAACAAACCCCTCTTCATCCTCTTTTGTCATCCAGGTGTCGAAACCGGCAGAGGTGGACTCCATGCCAGCAAGCGCAAGAATGCGCACCATATCATTATTGTTTGCTTTCAGGGTGTAGCGCAGGCTACGGAGAATATCATTACTGAGCATGGGTGCCTTTAACTTAACTGTCGATGATGCAATGGGGCGCAGTGTACCAGTTTTACAGGCCGATCGCCTCTTTCAAACTCTTAAGGTAGCGGCGACTGACGGGGACGGTTTGCCCGGCACGCAGCACCAGCTCTGCCTGTCCGTTGTCTTCCAGCCGGATCTCTTTCAGGTGCGCCATGTTCACCAGATACTGGCGATGGCAACGAACGAGCGGCGTTCGGCTCTCCAGCGTCCGCAGCGTCAGCTCGGTAAAGCCTTCGTTCCCCTCCGCGCTGGTAACAAATACGCCGCTCAAACGGCTGCTGACAAACGCCACATCGTCCATCTGCAGAAGGTAAATCCGACTGTGGCCGGTGCAGGGGATAAATTTCAGCGGCTGCTGGTTTTCCGGCAACAGCGTGACATCCTGCACGGTGCGCTCCTGGCGCAAACGGCTGAGGGTCTTTTCAAGACGCTTCTCTTCAATCGGTTTCAGTAAATAATCGAATGCGTGCTCCTCAAAGGCTTTGACGGCGTACTCATCGAAGGCGGTCAAAAACACAATGTAGGGGCGATGCTCCGGGTCGAGCATTCCGACCATCTCCAGTCCGCTAATTCGGGGCATCTGAATGTCGAGGAACAGCACGTCCGGGCGCAGTTTGTGCACGGCGCCAATAGCCTCAATGGCGTTTGCGCACTCCCCCACAATCTCAATGTCAGGCTGCTCCTGCAACAGAACGCGCAGGTTTTCCCGTGCTAACGGCTCATCATCCACAATCAGCACTCTTAGCATGCGTTTTCCTCCAGCGGCAGTCGTAACGTAATACGGGTGAATCGGTCGGGCTCACAGGCAACGGTAATGCCACAGTCATCACCAAAGTGCGCGCGCAGGCGTTTATCCACCAGGCTCATCCCTAATCCGCCTGAGGTGGAAGGCACGTAAAGCCCGGCGTTATCTTCAATATCCAGCACCAGATGATGGTTAAAGCGGCTGGCGGAAATGGTGATCTCCCCAATCCCCAACAGCTGTGACGTACCGTGTTTAATGGCGTTTTCCACAATAGGCTGCAGGGTAAAGGCTGGAAGATGCTGATACGCCAGCTCATCCGGGACGGATAACGACACCTGCAGACGAGTCTGGAAGCGGGCCTGCTCAATCTGCAGGTAGGCATTAACGTGTTCTATTTCATCGGCCAGGGTCACAATCTCGGACGGACGTTTAAGGTTTTTGCGGAAAAACGTCGACAGGAACTGAACCAGCTGCGCGGCCTGATCGCTGTCACGGCGGATCACCGCTTTGAGCGTATTAAGCGCATTGAACAGGAAATGCGGATTCACCTGAGCGTGCAGGAGTTTAATTTCGGATTGCGTCAGCAACGCTTTCTGACGCTCATACTGCCCGGCGAGGATCTGCGCGGAGAGCAGCTGAGCGATGCCCTCTCCCAGCGTACGGTTGATAGAGCTGAACAGACGGTTTTTCGCTTCATAAAGCTTGATGGTGCCCATTACCCGCTGGTTTTCCCCGCGCAGCGGAATGACCAGCGTGGAGCCCAGTTTGCACTGCGGGTGCAGCGAACAGCGGTAAGGAACTTCGTTGCCGTCGGCATACACCACTTCGCCGGTTTCAATGGCGCGCAGCGTATAGGAGGAGGAGATCGGTTTCCCGGGCAGATGGTGGTCGTCGCCCGTGCCGGTAAAAGCCAGCAACCGTTCACGGTCAGTTATCGCCACCGCGCCGATATCCAGCTCCTTATAAAGCACCTGCGCCACCTTCATGCTGTTCTCTTCGTTAAAGCCCTGACGCAGGATCCCCTCCGTCGAGGCGGCGACCTTCAGGGCCGTTGCGGAAAACGCCGAGGTGTACTTCTCAAACATGGCGCGCTTGTCGAGCAGAATACGCATAAACAGCGCAGCACCCACGGTATTCGTCACCATCATCGGGGCGGCGATATTACTCACCAGATGGAGCGCATCGTCAAACGGCCGGGCAATCAGCAAGATGATGGCCATTTGCGCCATTTCAGCGACAAAGGTGATCGCCCCGGCGGTGAGCGGGCTAAAGACTTTATCCGGACGACCGCGCTTAATCATGTAGCTGTGAACCAGGCCGCCGAGCAGCCCTTCGACGATCGTTGAGATCATACAGCTCAGCGCCGTCATGCCGCCCATCGAATACCGATGCAGGCCACCGGTTAACCCGACCAGCCCACCGACCACAGGGCCGCCAAGCAGCCCGCCCATCACGGCACCGATGGCTCGCGTATTGGCAATGGAGTCTTCGATATGGAGACCAAAATAGGTTCCCATAATGCAGAAAATAGAGAAGGTCACGTAGCAGAGCAGCTTGTGCGGCAGGCGTACGGTAACTTGCATCAGCGGAATGAACAGACGCGTTTTACTCATCAACCAGGCGATGACAAGAAACACGCACATCTGCTGAAGCAACAGCAGCACCAGATTAAACTCGTACATACTCAAAACCGCACACCCTCAAAACGCGTAACATACACTGCTGGCGGTAAACTTTCTTTGAAGCGCGGCAAAAAAGCTGCAATTCGTGCCCGGCATCACACCTTTTGCCGAACCTAACGCCTGCTTCGCATTATTCGTGCAAAAAACAACCATTTCTTCCTGGTTCAGTAAACAGGGACTACAGTTAAGCTGGGGACGCGTAAGCCAGGGGGCGAATATGGCGCTTTACACAATCGGTGAAGTGGCACTCCTTTGTGATATCAATCCCGTCACGCTACGGGCATGGCAGCGACGGTATGGATTACTCAAACCGCAGAGAACGGACGGAGGCCATCGTCTCTTCAACGATGCCGATATCGACCGGATCCGCGAGATCAAAAGCTGGATCGATAACGGTGTGCAGGTTGGCAAAGTGAAATCCCTGCTCAGCCATGACGATCCAGACACGCAGCTTCTCTGGCGCGAACAACAGGAAACGTTGCTGCGCCTTCTGCAGGCGGGCAATCTGCAGCGCCTGCGTGCATGGATAAAAGAGCAAGGGCGCGATTATCCCGCGCAAACGCTGATCACGCATCTTTTCATCCCGCTCCGTCGACGCCTGCAGTGCCAGCAGACCACCCTGCAGGCGCTGCTGAGTATGCTCGACGGCGTCCTGATCAACTACATTGCCGTCTGCCTTGCCTCGGCGAAGAACAAGCACGGAAAAGACGCGCTGGTGGTCGGCTGGAACGTGCACGATACTACTCGTCTGTGGCTGGAGGCCTGGATTGCCACCCAGAATGGCTGGCGCGTTGATGTCCTTGTGCACTCGCTGGCGCAATTTCGCCCTGAATTGTTCGACGGCCAGACCCTGCTGGTCTGGTGCGGAGAAGTGCCTTCCGCCTCGCAGCAACAGCTGATGACGGAATGGCGTGAACATGGTTACCCGGTTTATTCGCTTGGCCCGGAAGAGCCGTAACGGCATTTAATGGTTCATTAACAGCTGCGCTTCACCGTATAATTGTTCCGTTAACAACAGGAGCACATGATGAAGGCAACCAAACTGGCCGTAATTACCCTTTTTGTTCTGATGGCCGTAAGCGGTATCGGCGGCGTGATGCTGGCCGGGTATTCGTTTATTGTTCGTGGCGGTGTCGGCTGAGATACTGCGCCAGACGCTCAAAAACGCGATCGACGACGATTGCCGCCAGCGCGACCAGCAACGCCCCCTGCACAATATAGGCCGTATTGAACCCGCTTAAGCCGATGATAATCGGCGTTCCCAGGGTGTTTGCCCCCACCGTCGACGCAATGGTCGCCGTCCCGATATTGATGATCACCGACGTACGGATCCCCGCAAGGATGACCGGTGCCGCCAGGGGGAGTTCAACTTTGCGCAACCGCTCTGCGCGACTCATCCCCATCCCTTCAGCGACGCTCAGTACCGACGCAGGTACCGCCGCAATACCGGCCTGCGTACCCTGCAGAATGGGCAACACACCGTATAAAATCAGTGCAATGATGGCCGGTTGCTGACCAAAACCCATTACCGGCACTGCAATCGCCAGCACCGCCACCGGCGGAAACGTCTGGCCAATCGCCGCAATGGTCTCCACCAGCGGGCGAAACTCCCGTCCCGCGGGCCGCGTGACCGCGATGCCCGCCCCCACGCCCAGTACAATAGCGATGGCACTTGAGAGCACCACCAGCCAGAGATGGGCCAGGGCAAGATTAATAAAACTCTCCTGCTGATACACCGGGCGCGGCAAGTCGGGGAAGAGCGTGCTAAACAGCGCCGCGCTGTGCGGCATCAGAAACAGCAAAGCGACAAAGAGCACGACCAGCCAGAGCAGCGGATCACGAAGAGCCTTCACGTGTCACCTCCCCTGCCAGCAGATCGCGAAAATGCAGGGTGCCACTTGGCGCGCCCCGGGCATCCGCAACGGGCAACACTTCACACTGACGGGCAACAAACGCCGAAAGCGCATCCCGCAAGCTCATCTGTTCCTGCAGAGGCTCGCCACGCACCGTCGCGTCCTGTCGACGCATATAGTCGCTGACCGTACGCAGCGAGAGCAGCCTGACGCCCAGCTCGCTGCGGCCAAAAAACTCACGCACAAAATCGTTTTTCGGCCAGGTCAGCAGCTCAAGCGGCGTCCCCTGCTGCACCACCTCACCATGGTCCATCAGCACCAGATGGTCGGCCAGACGCAGCGCCTCATCAATATCGTGCGTCACAAGAATGATTGTTCGCCCCAGAATGCGATGAATGCGGGTCATTTCCGCCTGCAGTGCGGCACGCGTGACCGGATCCAGCGCGCCGAAGGGTTCATCCATCAGTAACACCTGCGGATTGGCCGCCAGCGCACGCGCCACGCCCACCCGCTGCTGCTGGCCTCCGGAAAGCTGGTGCGGGTAGCGGTCACGTAGCGCAGGTTCTAACCCGAGCAGAGACATCAGTTCATCAACCCGGTCGGCAGTTTTTGCCCGCGACCATTTCTCCAGCTGCAGCACGGTGGCGATGTTCTGCGCGACCGTCCAGTGCGGGAACAGGCCGATAGACTGGATGGCATACCCCATACGACGACGCAGTTCCAGCACAGGCAGGCTGCGGATCTCCTCTCCGGCAAAGCGGATCAGACCGCTGTCATGTTCAACCAGGCGGTTAATCATCTTCAGGGTGGTGGATTTTCCCGACCCCGATGTGCCAATCAGCACGGAAAATGCGCCCTCGGCAAAATTCAGGTTGAGATGGCTTACCGCCGGACGACCCGCAAAGGTTTTACTGACATCGTGAAATTCAATCATTGGCTCTTCTCCTGAGCAGCGCGAGCCATAAGGCAAACAGCGCGTCGATGACAACCGCCAGCGCAATCGTGGGCACCACGCCCAATAACACCAGGTCCAGGGCGCTACTCAACAGCCCCTGGAAAACCAGCGCGCCAAAGCCGCCCGCGCCGATCAGCGCCGCAATCACCGCCATGCCAACGGTTTGCACCGCCACCACCCGCAGGCTGCGCAGCAGCAGGGGCAAAGCCAGCGGCAGTTGGATCTTCCAGAAACATTGTCTCGCGCTCATCCCCATTGCATGGGCACTTTCCAGCACGTCCGGCGCGACCTGGCTCAGCCCGGCCACCACACCGCGCACCAGCGGCAGCAGCGCATAGAGCACCAGCGCGATAAGGGCTGGCGTTAAACCGGTTCCGGCGATCCCCATCGTTCCCAGCACCGGGAACGACGTCACCAGCCCGGCCAGCGGAGCAATCAACAGGCCAAACAGAGCGACGGACGGGATAGTCTGAATCACATTCAGTACGGCAAACACCCCGCCCTGACGTGAAGGGTGGCGATAGCACCACATACCCAGCGGTATGCCGAGCAGTAAGGCCGGGATCAGGGTGCCAAACAGGATCGTGAGGTGTTGCGCCAGGGCGTCATTAAACACCTCCTGACGGTTGGCGTACTCTTTTAACAGCGAGAGATTATTCAGCTCACCGCTAAACAGCAGCAGCAATGGAATACACCATATCTGGGCATTAAGTATCCAGCGCCAGACGGATGTTGAGATAAGACGGCGAATAGCATCGCTGCAGGCCAGCAGACACAGCGCCAGCCAGAGCCACAAACCGCTACCCACAGAGGTTCTTGCCAGCGGACTTTCCGCCGAGGTCATGTGCGTTGCTGCAAGCCCGCCTCCCCAGAATAAGGCGATAAACAGCCCTTCACAAAGGAGCAGCGTCAGCCACTGAGCCGTGCGTCCTTGCCAGAGCGACAACGCAACCCACGCGCCCAGCGCCGGCACCAGTAACCACGGCGTAAATGACCAGACCTGCCAGAGCGAGCGACTCTCCCCCGACATCAGGCGATTCGGGGCCACATTCACAAACGGTAACGCGACCGCCGCGATGGCCACACAGGCCAACAGCAGCAGTACGCGGTTATGACATTTTATTGGCACAGCCCTGTCCTGTTACTTCACAAGCCCTTGTTGTTTCAGAAAATCGGCGGCCACTTTTTTGGCATCCAGTCCCTCAACGGCAATGCTGGCATTCAGCTGTTGCAGCGTTTTTGCATCCAGCTTTTCGAAGACCGGTTTGAGCCATTCAGCAATATCCGGGTACGCTTTAAGTACCGCTTCCCGCACGACAGGTGCCGGGGCGTAAATCGGCTGGACGCCTTTTGGATCGGTTAAGGTTTGCAGGCCAAGCGCCGCGACCGGGCCGTCGGTGCCGTAAGCCATCGCCGCATTAACGCCCGACGTTTGCTGCGCAGCGGCTTTGATGGTCACCGCGGTATCACCGCCCGCCAGAGAGAGCAGCTGGGCCTGATCCAGTTTGAAATCATAGGCTTTTTCAAACGCCGGCAGCGCATCCGGACGCTCAATAAACTCAGCGGAAGCCGCAAGCTTAAAGTCACCCTTCTCTTTCAGGTAGCGACTCAAATCCGCAAGCGAGGTCAGCTTTCCTTTCTCCGCCACGTCCTTGCGCACCGCGATGGTCCAGGTATTGTTGGCCGGCGCCGGTGTCAGCCAGACCAGCTTATTTTGCTCAGCGTCGAGTTTTTTGACTTTTTCATACCCGGCTTTGGCATTTTTCCACGCCGGATCGTTTTCATCTTTGAAGAAGAACGCGCCGTTGCCGGTGTATTCCGGGTAGATATCCAGCTCGCCGGAGGTAATCGCGCCGCGTACTACAGGCGTGGTTCCCAGCTGGACTTTATTGACGGTTTTAACACCGTGGCTTTCCAGTACCTGCAGAATAATGTTACCGAGCAGCGCACCTTCGGTATCTATCTTGGAACCCACTTTTACCGGTTCTGCCGCCTGTAATGGCAGACTCAGCGCCGCCAGTAACACCGCTGAACCCAACATCCCCTTTGCAATCGTCATTCCACTGTCCTCATTTTTTTGCTGCCTTTTTCAGAGGCTTGAGAGAAAAGCGTAGCTTAAAACGGCGGAATTAACCGTCAAAATGCCTTTTTAACATAAGGTAAGACGCATCCCCCGCAAAGCGGGGGATGCAAGGGAGGGAAACGTCAGAGCAGCTCGAACTCGCCTTTATTAACGCGGGCGGAATCGACCCCGATAAAGACGTTAAACTTGCCTGGCTCCGCATCATATTTCATCTGCTGGTTCCAGAACTTCAGCGCATCCACGTCGATGGGGAAGCTGATGGTTTTGGTTTCGCCCGGCTTCAGGTTGACCTTTTCGAAGCCACGCAGCTGTTTCACCGGACGGCTCATGGAGGCGGTCACATCCTGGACGTACATCTGAATGACCGTTGCCCCTTCGCGTTTACCGGTGTTGCTCACCTCGACGCTTGCGGTAACTTTGCCGTCACGCTTCAGGGTCGGCGCAGACATTTTGACGTCAGAAACCTTGAAGGTGGTGTAGCTCAGACCGTAACCAAACGGATACAGCGGGCCGTTCGCTTCATCGAAGTAACGGGAGGTGTACTTATTCGGTTTGTCGGCGTTGTACGGACGGCCGGTATTCAGGTGGCTGTAGTAAACCGGGATCTGCCCGACCGAGCGCGGGAAGGACATTGGCAGCTTGCCTGACGGGTTGTAATCGCCAAACAGCACGTCGGCAATCGCGTTACCGCCTTCAGTACCGGCGAACCAGGTTTCCAGGATCGCGTCGGCCTGCTGGTCTTCTTTGACCAGCGCCAGCGGACGACCGTTCATCAGCACCAGCACCAGCGGCTTGCCGGTCGCCTTCAGGGCGGCAATCAGATCGCGCTGGCTTTGCGGAATGGTGATGTCGGTACGGCTGGAGGCCTCATGCGCCATTCCCTGCGCTTCACCCACTACCGCGACAACCACGTCAGATTGCTTAGCGGTGTTCACCGCTTCATCAATCATCTCTTTCGGCGAACGCGGATCGACCTTCACCGCCTCTTCGTACTGATTGAGGAAGGTGACAATGTCTTTATCGTTGGTGACGTTCGCCCCTTTGGCGTAAACCACTTTCGCATTCTCACCCACGGCGTTCTTGATACCGGTCAGCACCGTGACGGACTGTTCGGCCACCCCCGCTGCAGACCAGCTCCCCATCACGTCGCGCTTGCTGTCAGCCAGCGGGCCCACCACGGCAATGATGCCGGATTTCTTCAGCGGCAGCGTGTCGAGGCGGTTTTTCAGCAGCACCAGGCTTTCGCGTGCCACATCGCGGGCCTCTTTGCGGTGCAGACGGCTTTCCGCGTTGGTGTCTACCGGGTCAGAATCTTTCGGCCCCAGGTGGCTGTACGGGTCGTTAAACAGCCCCATATCATATTTCACGTTCAGCACGTGGCGCGTGGCGTCGTCCAGCTCCGCCATGGTCACCTTACCGCTCTTCACCAGCCCCGGCAGGTATTTGCTGTAGTACTCGTCGCTCATGCTCATGTTGATGCCGGACTTGAGCGCCACGCGTACCGCATCTTCCGGATCGGAGGCGGTACCGTGCTTAATGAGCTCTTTAATGGCGCCGTGGTCAGAGACGGTGATGCCCTTAAAGCCCCACTGGTCACGCAGAACGTCTTTCAGCAGCCACGAATCGGAGGTCGCCGGCGTGCCGTTGAGGGAGTTCAGCGCCACCATCACCGCGCCGCTGCCGGCATCCAGCCCCGCTTTGTACGGTGGCATGTAGTCGTTGAACAGCCGCTGCGGGCTCATATCCACGGTGTTGTACTCTTTACCCCCTTCCACGGCGCCATAGGCCGCGAAGTGTTTGACGCTGGTCATCACCGCGTAGCGATCTGCCGGGCTCTTACCCTGCATCGCTTCCACCATGGTTTTCCCCATCGTGGCTGTTAAATAGGTATCTTCACCGAACCCTTCTGAGCCGCGGCCCCAGCGCGGATCGCGGGAGACGTCCACCATCGGTGCCCAGGTCATATTCAGACCATCATCCGCCGCTTCATAGGCAGAAACGCGCCCCACGGTTTTCACCGCATCAAGGTTAAAGGACGATGCCAGACCAAGGCTAATCGGGAAGACGGTACGCTGACCGTGCACCACGTCATAGGCGAAGAACAGCGGAATTTTCAGGCGGCTGAGTTCCATTACCTGATCCTGCATTTTGCGGATATCCGGGCGGGTGACGGTGTTAAAAATAGCCCCGACCTGCCCGTCTTTGATCATCTCGCGGATGGCCTCTTTCGGGTTATCCGGGCCGACGCTGATAAGACGCAACTGGCCAATTTTCTCATCGACCGTCATTTTCTTGAGCAATTCCGTGACAAACGCGTCCCGGGCTTCAGGCGTGAGCGGGTGATTGCCAAACAAATCCTCTGCCAGCGCAGGTTGCAGCGCCAGGCTGACGGCGACACCTACAGAACATAGCCATTTCATGTCGTTTTACTCTCTCATCAATAACCGCCGGAAGAACTCGGCCAGACCGTGCGAAAAGCGCAGTGTGCCACAAACCCTCAGAACGTTGCAGGGTTATTCTCTGATTTTTCTCGTGAATACTCGACCGCTTAACAGTTAATCGCGCTATGCTTTACAGCGAGAAATTTGCCCCACCACAAGGAGTGGAAGATGTCTTCTGTTCGAACTCACGATAACACGACGTTTATTAACGAACTGTCGCGCCTGGTTGGCTCCTCTCACCTGCTTACCGACCCGGCAAAAACCGCCCGCTACCGTAAGGGCTTTCGTTCCGGTCAGGGCGAGGCGCTGGCGGTGGTATTTCCCGGCACGCTGCTTGAACTCTGGCGCGTCCTGAGCGCCTGCGTGGCCGCCGACAAAATTATTCTCATGCAGGCGGCTAACACCGGTCTGACGGAAGGCTCAACGCCGAACGGCAACGATTACGATCGTGACATAGTGATCATCAGCACCCTGCGTCTCGACAAACTGCATCTGCTGGATAAAGGCGAGCAGGTGCTCGCGTTCCCTGGCACGACGCTCTACTCCCTTGAAAAAGCGCTTAAGCCGCTGGGACGCGAACCGCATTCGGTCATTGGCTCATCCTGTATTGGCGCCTCCGTGATCGGCGGGATCTGCAATAACTCCGGCGGTTCGCTGGTGCAGCGCGGCCCGGCTTACACCGAGATGTCACTTTTTGCCCGTATTGACGAAAACGGCAAGCTGACCCTGGTCAACCATCTGGGCATTGATCTTGGCGTTACGCCGGAGCAGATCCTGAGTAAGCTCGACGACGATCGGGTGAAAGATGAAGACGTCCAGCACGACGGTCGTCATGCTCACGACCACGATTACATCACCCGCGTGCGGGATATCGAAGCGGATACCCCGGCACGTTACAACGCCGACCCTGACCGCTTGTTTGAATCTTCAGGCTGTGCGGGCAAGCTGGCTGTTTTTGCCGTGCGCCTCGACACCTTCCCGGCCGAGAAAAAACAGCAGGTGTTCTACATCGGCACCAATCAGCCGGACGTGCTGACCGAGATCCGTCGTCATATTCTGGGCGAGTTCGCTCACCTGCCGGTGGCGGGCGAGTACATGCACCGTGATATTTACGACATCGCGGAACGCTACGGCAAAGATACGTTCCTGATGATCGACAAGCTCGGCACCGATAAAATGCCGTTCTTCTTCACCATGAAGGGCCGTACCGACGCGATGCTGGAAAAAGTGCCGCTGTTTAAACCCCACTTTACCGACCGCTTTATGCAGAAACTGGGCAACGTCTTCCCGTCACATCTGCCGGAGCGGATGAAAACCTGGCGCGATAAGTACGAGCATCACCTGCTGCTGAAAATGGCCGGGGACGGAATTGCCGAAGCGCAAACCTGGCTCAATGAATTCTTCAAAACTGCCGAAGGCGATTTCTTTGCCTGTACCCCTGAAGAGGGCAGCAAAGCCTTCCTGCACCGTTTCGCCGCTGCGGGTGCCGCCATTCGTTATCAGGCGGTGCATTCAGACGAGGTGGAAGACATTCTGGCGCTGGATATCGCCCTTCGCCGCAACGATACCGAGTGGTTTGAACACCTGCCGCCGGAAATTGACAGCAAGCTGGTCCACAAGCTCTATTACGGCCACTTTATGTGCTACGTCTTCCACCAGGATTACATCGTTAAGAAAGGGGTGGATGCGCACGCGCTGAAAGAGCAGATGCTCGCGCTGCTGCACGCGCGAGGCGCACAATATCCTGCGGAACATAACGTGGGGCATCTTTATAAGGCTCCTGACGCACTTAAGCAGTTTTATCGCGAGAATGACCCCACAAACAGCATGAACCCCGGCATTGGTAAAACAACGCGGAATAAATACTGGAAAGAGAGTCCTGACGCGGAGCAGCCCGTGACGCAAGCGTCTGATTAATTCCCACAGCCAAATTTGAGAGATTGTTAAGCGCGCCTTAATCGTACTAGAGTAGCGTTCTGTCGCCGGAGAAACGTTTCTCCGGCATCTGTTACGAGGAGCAGGCACATCATGTCGGCTGTTGATATTTTATCCGAAACCGAAGTGGAAGTGCGCGATGCCCTTCCCGACGATGTGCATGCTATCGCCGCTATCTACGCCTGGCATGTGCTTCACGGGCGCGCATCCTTTGAAGAAGTTCCCCCCACCATTGATGAAATGCGTCAGCGAATGAAAAGCGTGGCCGAGAATGGCTTACCGTGGCTTGTCGCGCTGTATCGCGGCATCGTCGTAGGCTACTGCTACGCGACGCCTTACCGTCCGCGCCATGCCTATCGCTACACTCTGGAAGAGTCGATTTACGTGGATGCGAGTACTACCGGTCGTGGTTTTGGCTCCGTCCTGATGGATGCGCTGATCGCCCGCTGCGAGCAAGGACCGTGGCGGCAGATGATTGCCGTTGTGGGGGATGGCAACAACAATGCCGGCTCGTTACGGTTGCATAAGAAATACGGCTTCGAAATCGTCGGTCAGTTACGCAGCGTCGGGTATAAGAAAGGTGACTGGCGGGATACGGTGATCATGCAGCGCTCACTCAATGACGGAGACTGGACGCTGCCGGAGTAAGGCGCAGCGAGATCTGTTGCCCTCTCCCGCGGGAGAGGGCGAAAACACAGTCATCTGCAGTCCGGCTCAGTCGTTCTGGGCGGTTGCCATCTGCTCCGCTTTCTGCTTTTTGTAGGTCAACGCCGCGGCCGGTACCGGCTGCACTTTCCCCGTCTCAATCCAGGTACGCAGTCGGCTTGCATCCGCGAAGTGGGTGTATTTACCAAAGGCATCCATCACCACCAGCGCCACCGGTTTACCGTTGAATACGGTACGCATCACCAGGCAGTGTCCCGCCGCGTTAGTAAACCCGGTTTTCGTTAACTGAATATTCCAGTTATCCCGGTACACCAGATGGTTAGTATTACGGAACGGCAGCGAATAGGCCGGGTTCGCAAAGGTCGCCATCTCTTCACGGGTCGTACTGAGCTGACCAATCAGCGGGTACTGTTTGCTGGCAATCAGCAGTTTAGTCAGGTCGCGGGCCGTGGAGACGTTGTGAATCGACAGGCCAGTCGGCTCGACGTAACGGGTATTGGTCATCCCCAGCGATTTGGCTTTTGCGTTCATCGCACGAATAAATGCGTCGTAGCCACCCGGATAGTGGTGGGCCAGGCTCGCCGCCGCGCGGTTTTCAGAAGACATCAGCGCCAGCAGCAGCATATTTTTACGGCTGATTTCGCTGTTCAGTCGCACGCGGGAGTAGATCCCTTTCATCTCCGGCGTATGGCTGATATCCACTTTCAGTTTTTCGTCCAGCGGCAGATGTGCATCAAGCACTACCATCGCGGTCATTAATTTGGTAATCGAAGCGATCGGGCGTACCAGATCCGGATGGCTCGCGTAAATCACCTTATTGGTGTTGAGATCAACAATCATCGCACTGCCGGAAGCGATTTGCGGCTGGGCAGCAGCGGTGGTCACGGCGGGCGTTTTGGCGATCGCTGGCGCGGCAGCGGACGCTCCCAGCAACAGGGCCAGGCTAAGTAAAGAGACTCGGAATTTCAGCATGGTGAGACTTCTGATAATTATTCACGCACGTTATGACGTACACCGCCTGTGTCAATGGAGAAACGCAGGCTGGCTTCGGCATCATAGCGGTCACCGGGCTTTGTCGCCAGAGGATAATCGTGAACAGATGCTGCATTGCTGGCATTTACGCCAGCAATGCAGAGAGCCTAGAAGAGACGGTATCCATAACCCCACAGAATAACCGTCAGAGCCAGTAGCGCTTCCAGCACCAGCACGCCGATGGCGAGCGTTGAACTGGAGAAGCTCAGGCCCTCTTCTTTATTGATATTGAGGAAGGTTGGTACCCCCAGATACAGCAGATAACCGGTGTAAAAGAGGGCAATAGTACCGATCAGCGCGCACAACCAGACCAGTGGATACAGCGCCACAATACCGCTTAAGAACAGCGGCGTCGCGACATACCCGGCGAAAACCATACAGTGTGCCAGCGATGGACGTTGCGGATAGTTACGCGCCATCCAGTGAATGACACGCCCCATGACAGCCACACCCGCCAGCATCAGGCCATAAAAGAGAATGGCCAGTGAAAGACCGGTAAACCAGGAAAGCTGAACCACGGTGCCATCACCAAAGTTCCAGCCGATTTGTGTTGTGCCAATAAACGCGCAGATTACAGGCACCGCTGCCATCAGCAGCACATGATGCGTGTAATGATGCGAGACCGTTTCGTTCTCCGTTTTGATGACATGCATTTCACGATCGGGATGGGAGAAAAGTCCCCAGACATGGTTCATAACGCCCCCTTGTTGTCGGCCCGTCAGCAATATCTTAAGTATAATGCAGGCCAGAGATTATTTTATGTACTGTGGGAAATTTCCGTTGATTGCCCCGTTATTGATTCATGGGGTATATGATTAACCGAGGCATAATAAGGGAGATGACATTGACGTAATGGATATCAACAGTCTTATTGAACAATATGGATACGCTGCACTGGTCGTTGGCAGCGTGGCGGAAGGAGAAACCATCACGCTGCTCGGCGGGGTGGCCGCGCATCAGGGGTTACTCAAATTCCCACTTGTTGTTGCCGCAGTCGCACTCGGTGGGATGATTGGCGATCAGCTGCTCTACTTTCTGGGACTGCGCTTTGGCCCCACGCTTTTGAAGCGCTTTTCAAAGCACCGCAAGAAAATTCACCGTGCCCAACGGCTTATCCAGCGTCACCCTTACCTGTTCGTGATTGGCACCCGTTTTATGTACGGCTTTCGGATTATCGGCCCAATACTGATTGGCGCCAGCCATTTACCGCCGAAAATTTTCTTGCCGCTGAACATTCTTGGCGCGATTGCCTGGGCCCTGATCTTTACCACGCTCGGTTATGTGGGTGGAGAAGTGATTGGTCCGTGGCTGCATAATGTTGACCAGCATCTGAAGCACTGGGCATGGGTTATCCTGATTGTCGTGGTGGTAATTGCGGTCCGGCTGTGGCTGAAGCATCGGGAAAAGACGCGGGATGAAGAGTAAGTGCAATGGCGCCCTCTCGCACAAAGAGAGGGCGAAAAGTTTCTACCCGGCGGGCTTAAATTGTGGATTCGCCAGCATAAAACCGCCGTCGACAATAAATGATTGCCCGGTAGCATAGCTGGCGTCACCGTCACACAGCCACGCCACCAGGCTGGCAATCTCTTTGGTATGCCCCGGCCGCGCGAGCGGGATCGCGGGCATCGAACCGGCCTTCACTTCACTGTCGTCCATATCATTCATTGGCGTGGCAATGGCACCTGGCGCAACGGCATTCACCAGGATGTTATGCTCGACCAGCTCCAGCGCCATGGATTTGGTTAATCCGCCCAGGGCATGCTTGGCCGCCGTATACGCACTGGCATCCGGTAAAGGCGTGTGTTCATGCACCGAGGTAATGTTCACAATTCGCCCCCCTTCTCCCTGCTTCACCATCTGACGCGCAGCGATCTGTGAACAGAGAAACGCGCCATCCACGTCAACGGTAAAAATCCCCCGCCACTCCTCAAACGGCATGTCGAGAAACGGCGCTTTGGTCATCGCCCCGGCATTGTTGACCAGCACGTCCAGCCGACCAAAGCGCGTAATTAACGTTTCAATGGCCTGCGCCCCCTGCGGGAGAGTGCTTAAATCAAGTTGAACCGCCTCTGCACGCCGCCCCTTCGCCTCGACTTCGCGGCAGGTTTCCAGCGCACCTTTTTCGTCAGAATGCCAGGTGACGCCGATATCAAACCCTCGTTCAGCCAGCATCAGGGCCGTGGTTTTCCCAATCCCGGAATCCGATGCGGTAACAATCGCGACTTTGGTCATACTCACCTCCAGAAAAGCTGCAAAGAGGTAAGTATAGATAATCGCGCTTTTTAGCCCTGATGATAACCGCCACCCAGCGCCGAGGTCAGCTGCAGCGTGGCGTCAACGTACTGGCCTTTGAGCATCACCCCGGTGAGCTGCTCCCTGAGGGCCGGTATTCTGGCTTCACTTACGCGGGAGCCGGCGATAATGCCGGCGCGAAAGCGGGCCTGAGCCAGTGCAACAACGCGGGCAGCCTCTTTTTCGACACGCTGCTGGTGCTGGTTTTTGGCGGTCAGTGTTTCGACTTCGCTGGCCGTGCGCGCCACCTGATTCACCGCATCCACCACCGCTTTGTTATAACGCGCGACGGAGAGATTGTTCTGCGCCTGGGCAATATCCAGCTCGGCGTTTAGCCTGCCGCTGTCGAAAATGGGCAGCGTCAGACCGGCGGTGACGCCCATCTGCTGCGCAGAAGAGCGGAACAAATCGCTCAGGTGCAGGGCATCCTGCTGTAAGAAAGCCATCAGATTCACATCGGGATAGAAGGCTGCTCTGGCGGCCTCAACGTCACTCATGGAGGCCTCGATATACCAGCGAGCCTCCTGCAAATCCGGTCGACGTGCCAGCAGTTCATACCCCAGCGTGGCCGGGAGCGAGGCTTCTACTGTGGGTAAGGCGTGGCGTGTAAGCGTCACTGAGGAGGTGTTCGTCAGGGCGCTCAGACGCGCCTCAACGGCTTTCATTTTTCCGTTCACTTCTGCCAGCTGCTCGTCAGTTTTGCTGGCGTTGATGTCGGTCTCGACGCCCTCAACGGAAGAGGTGATCCCATGCTGATACAGTTCGCGGTCGGCTGCAATAATCGTGTCCTGCTGGTGTTGAATCTCCGTGAGGACATCCCCCACCGCGGCCTGGGTTTGCCACGCCCAGTAAAGACGTGCGACGCTGCTGGCAAGCAGTTGCCGGGTTTGCTCAAGCTCCGCTTTTTGCGCGTTTACCCGGCCAATTCGGGCTTCAACCCGTGCACGATTTTTCCCCCACAAATCGAGATCCCAGCCCGCGCTCAGACCAAAAGTACCGTTGGTGTACCACGGTCCGGTGGTTCCCGCCGCCGGATCGGTTATCGCAAAGGGCCCCATCAGCCCCTCGGCTGACATTTTTTGCCGTTCAGCATCCGCTGAGAAATCAATTTCCGGCCCCCCGGCGGCCAGGGTGGCTTTTGCCTGCGCTTCCGCCAGCGTGATGCGCTGACGGGCAATTTGCATATCCGGCGCATCGTTCAGCGCCTTCGCAATCAGCGAATTGAGTTCAGGATCGTTATACGTTTTCCACCATGCATCTTTCGGCCACGCGGTATGGCTCAGCGTAGTATTCACCGCAGCCGTTGTTGATTGCATATTTACAGGGGAAACCGAGGCATGTTCCGGCGCGCAGGCCACCAGAATAAAAACCAGGGGAATACTCAGAGATAAAGGTTTCATTACGCCATTCACGCGAAAAATAAAGGCGCAACTTACGCCAGACGTCGCTCTTTTTTTTAGTAACGCGTGGCAACCCGCAATTTGTCATACATTTTCATACTCAGAAAATTATTCATCATAAGAATGAATTAAATGAGTGAATTCATCTTCATTATAAATTCACTGCTACACTTACTTTCGACAAACAGACGCAGGAGAAACGAATGAAAATATTACTGTGGGTTATTTTAATTATATTTCTGATAGGGCTGCTGGTGGTAACCGGTGTATTCAAGATGATTTTCTGATTTCATTGCCCGGCTCAGCGCCGGGCAAATTCCGTTACCTGGACTGAATCACCCGTGCAATATCAGCGGAAGTCTGCAGCGTGCGGATCTCCTGAAATAACCCCAGCGCTTCACTGTACTCTTTGCGTAAATAACTGAGCCACTGCTTAATTCGCGCGACGTGATATAACCCGGTATCACCCTGTTTTTCGAGGCGGCTGTATTTTTGCAGCAGCGTGACCACATCAGCCCACGGCATACGTGGTTCGTTATATTTAATCACCCGGCTGAGGTTTGGTACGTTAAGCGCGCCGCGGCCAATCATCACCGCATCGCAGCCAGTCTCTTTCAGGCACGCCTGCGCGCTTTCGTAATCCCAGATTTCCCCGTTGGCAATAACGGGAATGGTGAGTCTTTTGCGGATCTCGCCAATCGCCTGCCAGTTAATACGTTCGGCTTTATAGCCATCTTCTTTGGTGCGGCCATGCACCACCAGCTCAGTGGCCCCGGCCTGCTGCACGGCATCGGCAATCTCAAATTGCCGCGCGTCGCTGTCCCATCCCAGACGCACCTTTACCGTCACCGGCAGATGCGACGGTACAGCCTCACGCATGGCTTTTGCGCCACGGTAAATCAGCTCCGGATCTTTCAGCAAGGTGGCGCCGCCGCCGCTGCCATTCACCAGTTTTGATGGGCAACCGCAGTTGAGGTCAACCCCAAAGGAACCAAGCTCTACGGCACGGGCCGCGTTCTCCGCCAGCCATTCGGGATACTGACCCAATAGCTGAATGCGCACCAGCGTGCCGGAAGAGGTGCGGCTCTGATGATGCAGTTCCGGGCAAAGGCGATAGAATGATTTTACTGGCAACAACATATCGACCACGCGCAAAAACTCCGTCACGCAGAGATCGTAGTCGTTCACCTCGGTCAGAAGCTCGCGCACGAGAGAGTCGAGCACGCCTTCCATTGGGGCCAGTAAAACACGCATAGCAGTACCTGTGAAAAAAGACGCGCTATAGTAGCCGCTCTCCCGGCGTGAGGAAAGCCCGGCGGTTAACCCGGTGAGGTTATACCAGACGTTCCATTTCGGAATGTCTGGTATGCTCAAAATTCATGATGTGATCCGTGGCACATTTTTAGGTTTAATTGTATGATGAATGCGTTTCATCAAGGACTTTCACCATGAGAAAATCATTGAACATTATCTGGCAATATCTTCGCGCATTCGTCCTGATTTACGCCTGCCTGTATGCCGGAATCTTTATCGCATCCCTGCTTCCCATCACCATTCCCGGCAGCATCATCGGAATGTTGATCCTCTTTGTTTTGCTGGCATTGCAAATTCTGCCTGCCAGATGGGTTAACCCTGGCTGCTTTGTCCTTATTCGCTATATGGCGCTGCTGTTCGTGCCTATCGGCGTCGGGGTTATGCAGTATTTTGATTTGCTCCAGGCGCAGTTCGGACCCATTGTGGTCTCCTGCGCGGTCAGTACGCTGGTGGTTTTCCTGGTAGTAAGCTGGAGTTCGCATCTGGTGCATGGCGAACGTAAAGTGGTTGGGCAGAAAGGAACAAAACAATGATGGCCAATATCTGGTGGTCGCTGCCGTTAACGCTGGCAGTGTTCTTCGCCGCACGCAAACTCGCCGCACGTTTCAAAATGCCGTTACTTAATCCGCTGCTGGTGGCGATGGTGGTGATTATCCCGTTCCTGCTTCTCACCGGCATTCCTTATGAACGCTACTTTGCCGGCAGCAAAATTTTGAACGACCTTCTGCAGCCGGCCGTGGTGGCGCTCGCCTTTCCTTTATATGAGCAATTGCACCAGATCCGCGCCCGCTGGAAATCCATCATTACCATCTGTTTTGTCGGGAGCCTGGTGGCGATGATCACCGGCACCTCGGTGGCGCTGTTGATGGGCGCGTCTCCACAAATTGCGGCCTCTATTCTGCCTAAGTCGGTCACCACGCCTATCGCGATGGCCGTGGGCGGCAGCCTGGGGGGGATTCCGGCCATCAGCGCCATGTGTGTGATATTCGTGGGGATCCTCGGCGCGGTCTTTGGACATACCCTGCTGAATGCGATGCGTATCCACACCAAAGCGGCACGAGGTCTGGCGATGGGTACCGCGTCGCACGCCCTGGGCACCGCGCGCTGCGCTGAACTGGATTATCAGGAAGGGGCGTTTAGCTCACTCGCACTGGTGATCTGCGGGATTATCACCTCCCTGCTCGCACCGTTTATTTTCCCGCTGATTGTGGCGGTCATGGGTTAAAATTTGCGATGCGTCGCGCAAATTTCATTTTGTTTTCATAAGTTGCATACATAATGAGAAGTGGATCACATATAAAGCCCCAGCGGCTCCGTAAACTACCGATCCATTAACCTTTATGAGGCAAACGCCATGCATCCACGTTTTCAAGCTGCTTTCGCCCAGCTTGCAGAGAATGTGCAATCAGCTCTGGCCCCGATTCTGGCGGATGAGCATTTCCCGGCCCTGCTGACGGCTGAACACGTCACGGCACTGAAAGAAGCCACAGGGCTGGACGACGACGCGCTGGCCTTCGCGCTGCTGCCGCTGGCGGCAGCCTGCGCCCGCGCCGATCTCTCTCATTTCAACGTCGGTGCGATTGCACGCGGCGTAAGTGGAACCTGGTACTTCGGTGGCAACATGGAGTTCCTCGGCGCGACCATGCAGCAGACCGTTCACGCGGAACAAAGCGCCATCAGCCACGCCTGGCTGCGCGGTGAACAAGCGCTGAGCGCCATTACCGTTAACTACACCCCTTGCGGCCACTGCCGCCAGTTCATGAACGAGCTGAACAGCGGGCTGGAGTTACGCATCAATCTGCCAGGCCGTGCGCCGCATACCCTCGGGGATTACCTGCCTGACGCGTTTGGTCCGAAAGATCTCGACATCAAAACGCTGCTGATGGATGAACAGGATCACGGTTTTGCCCTTTCCGGCGATGCGCTGAGCGAAGCCGCGATTCGCGCGGCGAACAAGAGCCACACGCCATACAGTCACTCCCCAAGCGGTGTGGCGCTGCAGTGTCGTGATGGTCGCATCTTCACCGGAAGCTATGCCGAAAACGCCGCCTTTAACCCGACGCTGCCACCGCTTCAGGGCGCCCTGAATTTGCTGAGCCTCAATGGCTATGACTACCCGGACATTCAGCGCGCTATTCTGGCAGAGAAAGCCGACGCGCCGTTGATCCAGTGGGATGCCACCGCCGCAACGCTGAAAGCGCTCGGTTGCTCAACTATTGACCGTGTTTTGCTTGCGTAATGCCTCCGGCGGGCAGAAATGCCCGCCGCTTTGCTGAAAAACCCCTCAGTTGATTCGCTGTTTCTTGCGCTAACCAGGCGGGTAAAGTAGCCTGAGTTAAATTTCACCTTCGGTACGAGCCATCTGCATGTTAAAGCGCGCTTTTTACAGCCTGTCTGTCCTGGTCGGCATACTGCTGTTGATCGTGCTGGGTCTTGATCGCTGGATGAGCTGGAAAACGGCTCCGTATATCTTTGACGACCTGCAGGACCTGCCCTATCGTCAGGTCGGCGTTGTGCTGGGTACCGCCAAGTATTACCGCACCGGGGTAATTAATCAGTATTACCGTTACCGCATTCAGGGCGCGCTGAACGCGTATAACAGCGGCAAAGTGAATTACCTGCTGCTGAGCGGCGATAATGCGCTGCAAAGCTATAACGAACCGGTCACCATGCGCAAAGACCTGATTGCCGCTGGCGTCGATCCGGCCGATATCGTGCTCGACTACGCGGGTTTCCGTACTCTGGATTCCATCGTGCGTACGCGCAAGGTGTTCGATACCAACGATTTCATCATCATTACCCAACGTTTCCACTGCGAACGGGCGCTGTTTATCGCGCTGCATATGGGTATCCAGGCGCAGTGCTACGCCGTGCCGTCGCCAAAAGATATGCTGAGCGTCCGCGTACGTGAGTTTGGCGCGCGTTTTGGCGCTCTGGCCGATCTGTACATCTTCAAACGTGAACCGCGCTTTTTAGGCCCGCTGGTACCCATTCCGGCGATGCATGAAGTGCCGGAAGATGCGCAGGGCTACCCGGCCGTCACGCCAGAACAACTGCTTGATATGCAGAAAAAAGAGAAAAAATAGCCTCGCCTTTATACTTTCTTTATACCGGGCGTAACGCTTTTTATCCCGCCTTTACGCCGCCCCTTTTAAGCTGAGTTCACTGCCGCTACGGCTTCATTGAAGAATGACTATGAACTCAATAATGAATGCGTTTTTCCTGAAAAATATCCGCCCCTATTTTAACTTCCCGGGTTTATCACTTCCGACGGCGCTCAACGCTGGCCTCTGGCTTGATGACAAAATTGATGCCATGCAACACAACGTCTCGCTGGAAGTGGCGGATTACCTGGAACGTTACCCGCAGACAAAACATATTGACGTTTACCTGAACGATATCAATGGCATTATGCGCGGCAAGCGGCTCTCGGTGGAAAGCATGCTAAATCTGGAAAAAGGCTGTTACTTCCCCCTCTCCGTCTACTCCATGGACCATAAAGGCAAAATAGCCGCCCCGCTTGATGATGAGCCCGACCGGCTCTGCGTTCCCGTCGGCGGTTCCCTGCGCCCCTGTTCGCAAGACCCTCAGCATAACGCGCAGATCCTGCTGACCATGAAAGAGAGTGACGGCAAACCGTGCCCGCTTGAGCCAAGGGTGATATTGCAAAACGTTCTGGCTCGTTTCCATCAGCACGGGCTCTTCCCGGTGATTGCCCCGGAAATTGAGTTTTACCTGACCGGACGCGGCACGCAGGATCCACAAAATCAGGGCTGCTTTCATATGGATACCTCAACGGCACACGCGGCACTGTTTGACGAGCTGGAGCAGCTGGCGCACCTGCAGCGTATCCCCCTGACCGGGATCGTGGCCGAAGCCGAATCTGGCCAGTTCGAGTTAAACCTGAAGCATAGCCATCGCGTCGTTGAAGTCTGCGATAACGTGCTGGCCCTGCGACGCCTGACCCGCTACGTTGCGGAGAAACAGGGTCTGCAGGCCAACTTTATGGCCAAACCGTTCAGCCAGCAGTCCGGCAGCGGTTTGCACTTCCATTTCAGCCTGAACGATATTCATGGCGAAAACGTATTCGCGTCACCGGTGGAAGCGCTGAACAGCATGATGCGCCTCTGCATCGCTGGCCAGATGGCGCTGATGCCCGCCTCCATCGCCATTCTCGCCCCTGGCGTTAACGCATTTCGCCGCCTGCGTAAAAACCTCACGGAACCGCTATTTAACTCCTGGGGTTATAACACCCGCTCCGCCGCGCTGCGTATTCCCTGCTCTGATGACCATAACCGGCGTATTGAGTACCGGCTGGCCGGGGCTGATGCCAACCCGTATCTGGTGGCGGCAACGCTTCTGAGCGGAATGCTGTACGGGCTGGAAAATTTTGACGAGCAGGATTTACCTGAACCTCAGCAGGACGGGCCGGATCTGCCGCTGTTTCAGCAGGAGGCGATTGAGACATTTGCACGCTGTCAGTATCTCACCGACAGCCTGGGAGAGGCTTTTTCTCAACAGTGGGTTGCCTGCAAACTCTCTGAGCTCGACTGGTTCGAGAGCATCGTCACCCGGGAGGAGTCGAGTCTGGCATGAAGCACAAAAAAGCCCGCTCGATGAGCGGGCCAGGTAATGCCAGAGGCGATTATTTTTTACGCGCGTATTTGAGTGAATCCAGGGCGACCGCAAAGATGATGATGCCGCCTTTGATGATGTACTGCCAGTACGGGTTCACGCCGATGTAGGTCAGACCGTAGTTGATTACGGTAAAGATGATGACACCGGTTACCACGCCGAACACGGTACCCACGCCGCCGCTAAAGGAGACGCCGCCGACCACACAGGCTGCGATCGCATCCAGTTCGTACATGAAGCCCAGGTTGTTCGTTGCAGAGCCGATACGGCCCGCTTCCAGCATCCCACCAAAGGCGTAGAACACACCTGACAGGGCGTAGATCATCAGCAGGTTCAGGGCAACGTTGACGCCGGACACTTTCGCCGCTTCCGGGTTACCGCCGATAGCGAAGATGTTTTTACCGAAGCGGGTTTTGTTCCACAGGATCCAGACAAAAGCGACGGCAATCAGGGCGTAGAAGGTAATGTACGACAGGCGGAAACTGCCCAGCGCGATAAACCCTTGCGTAAAGGTCGAGAACCCGCTGTCGAAGCCAGAGATTGGCGACGCCCCCACGAAGTCGTAGTACAGGGAGTTGATACCGTAAACGATGATCATCGTACCTAAGGTAGTGATAAATGGCGTCACGTTAAGGTAAGCGATAATGATGCCGTTAATCAGACCAATCACTGCGCCGATCGCACAGACAATCAGGATCACCACGAAAATGGGCATGGTCGCCATTTCCGGGAACACCTTGTTGGCGTTTTCCATCGACTGTAGCAGCGTTGCCGCGATAACCGCCGCGAGGCCAACCTGACGTCCCGCTGACAGGTCAGTCCCCTGCGTCACGATAAGTCCCGCCACGCCCAGCGCGATAATAATACGCACGGAGGACTGGGTCAGGATGTTACTGAGGTTCAACAGGCTTAAGAACGTAGGGTCCTGGAAAATGATGATAGCCAGCAGTACTAAAAGAACAACGTAAATACCGCCTTCTTTCAGGTAAGTGAGAAAACTTTTTTTATTTAACGCACTCATGAGGAGCCCCTGATCTTAAAGGTGCAAAGACGCAAGACGCAAAATTTCGTTTTGCGTTGTCGTTTTGGTGTCAACAATACCGGCAACGAGACCATTGCTCATAACCAGAATACGATCTGTGATCCCTAACAATTCCGGCATTTCGGAAGAAATAATAATGATCCCTTTATTCTTTTTCGCCAGCTCGGCAATCAGCTGATAAATCTCAAACTTCGCGCCGACGTCAATACCGCGGGTCGGTTCATCCAGCATCAGGATTTCTGGCTGGGTTAATAACCAACGGCCAATAATGACCTTCTGCTGGTTACCGCCTGACAGCGAACCAATTTGCGTGCGGTGACCTGGCGTTTTGACGCGCATGGAGTCAATCACCCACTGGGTATCGCTCTTCATGCGGGAGTTATCCAGCAGCCCGACTTTGTTTTTATAGTTGCGAATATTGGAAATTAACGAGTTAAAGTTAATATCCAGATACGCATAAATACCGGTCGAACGACGCTCTTCCGTGACCAGCGCAAAACCATTATTAATGGCTTCGTTAGCGCTGTGGTTATTGATTTTCTTACCGTGCAGCGTGATGGTGCCCGCGGCTTTCTCACGAATACCGAACAGGGTTTCGACAATATCAGTACGTTTTGCCCCGACCAGACCTGCGATACCGAGAATTTCGCCCTTATGCAGGTCAAAAGAGACGTCGCGAATAGACGGCTGACGCAGCGAGGTGAGATTGCGAACCTCAAGGATCACTTCACCCGGCTTGTTCTCTTTGTCCGGGAAGCGCTGGTTCAGAGAGCGCCCCACCATCATGGCGATGATCTTGTCCATATCCAGCCCTTCGAGAGGCTGGGTGGCAATCCACTGGCCGTCGCGCAGGATGGTAATCTCATCACACAGCTGGAAGATCTCTTCCATTTTGTGAGAGATATAAACAATGCCGCAGCCGCGGTCTTTGAGCTTACGAATAATGGTAAAAAGGTGGTTAACCTCTTTTTCCGTTAATGACGATGTCGGTTCGTCCATGATGACGATTTTCGCATCATAGGAGAACGCTTTGGCAATTTCGATCATCTGCATTTGAGACACGGATAACGTTCCCACGCGGGCGCGCGGATCGATATCAATATCCAGTTCATCGAAAATCGCTTTGGTGTCGCGATACATTTTATCCTGATCGACAAAGACACCTTTGGTCGGATAACGGCCCAGCCACATGTTATCCATAACAGAACGCTGCAGCACCAGGTTTAATTCCTGGTGAACCATTGAGATACCGTTTTCCAGTGCTTCTTTTGCTGAATGGAAATCGATCTCTTTCCCCTGAAAAAGAATGCTGCCAGAATCTTTTTGATAGATCCCAAAAAGACATTTTAATAATGTTGATTTACCTGCGCCGTTCTCACCCATTAATGCGTGAATAGAGTGAGGACGAACTTTTAAATTAACATTATCGAGTGCCTTAACCCCGGGAAATGACTTGTTGATAGCGCTCATTTCCAACAAGTATTCACCAGATGACTGAGTATTTGTGCTGACCATAATTATACCTTGTTGGCCTCGCATATCGCGTTATAAAAGGGCGCAACAAGTTGCGCCCAGTGAAGACAATTCAAATAACTTATTTACCGATAAACTCAGCCAGGTTGGACTGGTCTACGCCAACGTAAGGTACGCGAACGATTTTGTTTTCAATTTTCCAGGTCGTACCGTCTGCCGCACCTTTGCCATCGGCCAGGTTTTTCGCCAGATCGAAGGTTGCTTTCGCCTGGTTGTTGGCATCGTTCAGCACGGTCCCGGCCATTGCACCGGATTTCACCAGGGCCAGAGCTTCTGGCAGTGCATCCACACCGAACACAGGAATGGCTGATTTGTTGTGCGCTTTCAGCGCTTCTACCGCACCCATAGCCATCGCATCGTTGTTGGCAATTACCACTTCGATTTTGTTAGCGTTCGGGCCGGACAGCCACGCGTCCATCTTATCTTTCGCCTGAGCGGTATCCCACATCGCGGTATCTAATGCCAGCTGCTGGGTTTTCAGGCCCTTATCATTCAGCTCTTTGATAACGTAAGTGGTACGGGCTTCAGCATCCGGATGGCCTGGTTCGCCTTTCAGCAGCACGAACTGGATCTGGCCGTCTTTGTTCAGGTCCCAGTTCGGGTTCGCCGCCCAGTGTTTAGCGATCAGATCGCCCTGAATAATGCCGGACTCTTTGGAGTCAGTACCGACGTAAAACGCTTTGTCATAGCTGTCCAGCGCTTTACGGGAAGGTTCTTTGTTGAAGAAGACAATCGGCACATTCTGGCCGCGCGCTTTTTCAATGACCGTGCCTGCCGCAGCGGGGTCAACCAGGTTGATGGCCAGTGCCTTCACGCCTTTTGCCAGCAGAACGTCGATCTGGTCGTTCTGTTTGGACTGGTCGTTCTGGGAGTCATTCATCAGCAGCTGAACATCTGGCGCTGCTTTAGCATCTTTCTCGATAGCTTTACGGACAACAGACATGAAGTTGTCGTCGTATTTATAGATGGTCACACCAATACGGGTATCCGCAGCGTGCGCTGCTGCACCAAAAAGCATGCTTGCCATTACAGCAGACAGGGTCAACACCTTCTTATTCATGGTATCTCCGGTTTTTTTTATGCAGGGTAGTTCTTGTGAATAACGATCGGCAGGCAGGTGTTAATGAAACGTTACTGACAGCCGAAGTTCACTTATAAAATTTCTATCTTCCGTGTTCGGTAACGCTCCAGAAATGCGTTTTATTCGTTGTTTGCGGCACATTGGCTATGGTGAAAGTGATTAATCACTGTTACATAGCGTTTCAGCCCCTAAAACGCTGACATCATAGTCAGCGCCTTGTTAAGATACTGTGAATTTACTCACAGATTGAAAACGGTTACATCAGCTGATGTAATCAGTTAGTGATCGGAACCACAATTTGCCGGGCAGCGACAGAATGTCGACGCACTAAAGTCGGCATGAAACAGTGTGTTGCGCCCGGATCCAGCAGCCCTGCCGCCCCCTGTAACGCCAGCTCAGTGGCCAGTTTGGCCATAGAGGCAATGGGGTAACGCACGGTGGTCAGCTGCGGGTCGGTGTAACGGGCAATGGGAATATCATCAAAACCAATCAACGATAAATGCTGTGGCACTGCAATGCCGTTATCCTTCAGCGCAGTCAGCGCCCCGGCCGCCATGTTATCGTTATAGGCAAACACGGCAGACAGCTGCAGATTACGGCCCAGCAACTCCACCATCGCCGCCTCCCCGCCCTGCATATCCGGCGTTCCGGTTCCGACCCAGCTTTCAGACGGCGTAATACCCTGTTCTTTAAGGGCGTTTTGCCAGCCTTCGCGCCGCAGCTCATCATCTTCAATATGATGGCTGGAGGCCAAAAAACCGATCCGCTGATGCCCGTTGTTGATGAGCATTTTGGTGGCCATCATCGCCCCGCTGACGTTATCCAGCCCGACGCAGCGGTGGGCATACCCTGGCACAATACGGTTGATCAGCACCATGCCCGGGATTTGCTCCATAAACCCGGAAATCTCGTCATCGCTTAAGGCTTTTGAGTGCACAATCAGTGCGTTACAACGCTGGCGGATCAGCACTTCAATCGCATGACGCTCTTTTTCAGCCTCGTGATAGCTGTTGCCAATCAGCACGTATTTCTGATGCTGCTGAGCGACAACGTCTACCGCTTTAACCAGCGCACCGAAAAAGGCATCAGAGACATCCATCACCACCACGCCAATGGTATCGCTGACCTGCGTGGCAAGCGCCTGCGCATTGGCATTAGGGCGATAACCCAGCTGGGTCACGGCTTTCATTACGGTTTCGCGGGTGTCAGGGCTGACCAGCGCGCTGTTGTTCAGCACGCGTGAGACGGTAGCCACGGAAACACCCGCCTGACGGGCGACGTCACGAATGGTGATCATATTCACCATCCTTCAAAGGATTGCAGCAACTCACAGACACCCCCTGTGTTTAGCAAGGTGGCTATTTTGGCAGCGAGAGAAAGGGGACTACGTGAAGAAGCTCACACAGATGAAAACGTTTACATCCGTTTTGTTAATGATTGTGATCCAGATCGTTATCTGGATGTATTTCTCAATGATACCCCTGAAGCATGTGCGGTTAACTGACGCCACACCCACTCCAGCGGCCCCTGGCGGAAATAACGCAGCCAGAGAACAGAAAACGCCAGGTTAACCAACCAGACCGGGATAACAAACGCCAGCAGCGAAAGCCGGTCGAATTTCATAAACAGGCCAAACCGATAGAAAAGCGTGGTGCATATCAGCGTCTGCAGAATGTAATTGCTGAGGGCCATACGGCCTACGCAGGCAATGGCACTGACAATCCATGCACGACACATTTGTGGCCAGAAGCCGTAAATGAGTGCCGCATAGCCAATCGTCTGGAAGGGCGCGCTCAGCTCGCGCGGGACCTGAAGCAGAAACGCACACCAGCGGTAGTTCCAGTGCAGATGCCACTGCATGATCACGGCCGGCAGATTAATCAGCACGCCGAGAAGAATTAACCCGGCTCCCGTCAGGCGATAGTGGCGAAGGGAAAACTCCCCTTTCAGCCAGCCGGTACGCATCAGTGATGCCCCCATCAGCATCATCCCTGCCAGCTGCCAGCCATATTGTGCCCCCAGCGCCAGGAGGTTATCGCCAAGCATATCCGCACGGTTGCTTATCGCTTCCGTGCCTCCTTTCAGCTTCCAGTACTGCTCGTACTGAAGGTTGGCAGCATCGGGGATCCATGAACGGTTTGTCGCATCACCGGAGATTATCCCCAGCAGTAACAGCACGCCAAGGCCCATGACGTAAAGCATCACGCCCGTGTTAAACAGGCTTTTTACGCTGTGCGCATCGCGAATGAGCCGCCAGCAAATCAGCCCGACTAAGCCATAGGCGAGAAGAATGTCGCCATCCCAGAAGAACAGCCCGTGAATAAAGCCGAGGATCACCAGCAATGTCAGACGCGACTGGATCCAGCGCGTACCGCGCCTGAGCAGTAGCTGCAGGCCCGCGCCAAACAGCAGGGCAAACAGGGTGAGGAATTTGACCTGGGCAAAGAGATCGAGGATGGCCCACGTCCAGGCATCGCTGCGGGTGATGTCGCCATACCACGCAGGATTGAGATACGCCGCCTTCGGCAAGCCGAAGGCGCTGATGTTAAGCAGCAGGATACCGAGAATGGCGACGCCTCGAACAAAATCGAGCGTGACGTTTCGCTCCATGTAGCCTGCCCTGTCAGATTAGTTGTGGTGACGCACGGCGCGCAGAAACTCCTGGCGGGTGTTCTGGCTGGATTTAAACAGACCGCCCAGCGACGTCGTGGTAGTCGCACTGGTGGCATCACGCACGCCGCGCGCTTTCACACAGTAGTGAACGGCGTCGATAGATACTGCCACGTTATTGGTGCCCAGCAGCGTTTGCAGCGCGGTCAGGATCTGCTGCGTCAGACGCTCCTGCACCTGTGGACGCTGAGCAAAGAACTGCACGATGCGGTTGATCTTCGACAGACCAATCACCGTATCTTTAGGAATATAAGCCACGGTCGCTTTACCGTCGATGGTCACGAAGTGGTGTTCGCAGGTACTGGTTAACGTGATATCACGTACCGTTACCATCTCATCCACCTTCATCTTGTTTTCAATGACGGTGATTTTCGGGAAATTGGCGTAATCCAGGCCGGAGAAAATTTCGTCAACGTACATTTTTGCGATACGGTGCGGCGTCTCCATCAGACTGTCGTCGCTCAGATCGAGATTCAGCAGTTGCATGATCTCGGTCATATGCCCAGCAATCAGATGCTTACGGGTTTCATTGTCCAGTTCCTGAACGGGTGGACGCAGTGGCGTTTCAAGACCACGCGCAACCAGAGCTTCGTGAACCAGGGCTGCTTCTTTACTGAGTGATGGCATTCTTTTCTCCTGCAGGTGTGGCGTCTTTTGCCCTCGTTGTGGCAAAAGTGTGCGCTCATTGTGCGTGAGGCGGCGCACATAATCCAGTATTCACGACGATAATTATTGCAATTGCTGTTGCCTTTCGGCCTGACGATCCCAGACCAGTGCGCCGCCGATGAACAACGCGACGCCCGCCAGCCCCAGCGCAGGCTCCAGTCGGTGCGTGAGCCACGTCGACAATGCCGACGTTACCGGGCCAATCAGCTGACCGATGGCATAACCGGTAGTAAGCAGTCCCGCCATGTAGCGCGTGTGATCTGGTGCCAGTTCGCGCCCATAAAGTAAAGAGAGCTGAACGGCACACAAGAACCCGCCCCCAACGAGCAAGCCTCCGGTCAGTAACCCGCCAATCCCCGGCAACAGCCAGGCTGCCAGTACGCCTGCCCCCTGCAACCACAATACGATAGCCAGCCTGCGGTTTGAGGTTGAGGTGTGGCGTAAAACGATGCTGAGCGCAATGCCCGCCACGGCGGCAATACCAAATATCGGCCAGACAAACTGGGCAAACAGACTGCCGGGAAAACGCACGGCCGCCATTTGCGATAAAAAGGTCGCCGGAAGGATATAGCCAAACCCGGCCAGGCTGTAGCTCCAGACCAGGCGCTTTAAATTCTTCGTCAGGACGAGCGGTTCCGGTGCGCTGCCCGGCCGGTGAAGTTGACCCGCACGCGGCAGATACCGGGCCACCAGCGCGATAAGCACCAGCGCCAGTACGCCGTAGATTTGCCATGCTGCACCGGCGGAAAGCGCCTTAGCCTGGATATAGACGGCAAGCAGCCCGCTGAGCGCAATACCTGCACCTGGTCCGGCAAAAACCGCGGCGCTGAGACCCGGTTTCCCCAGTTGTCCCAGCCGCTCGTTGGTCCAGGCGGCAATCAGCACCATCGACCAGCCGCTCATGCAGCCAATCACAAAGCGCAGCAGGCCATGTACCACGGCGTTATCGGCCGCAGCGGAAAGCAGCGTCAGCGCAACTGCACCAAAAATACCCAGCCAGAGGCGTGTTTCAACGAAGCGGTGCGCACGCATTGCATCCCATGCTCCCACCAGATAGCCCAGATAGTTCATCGCCGCCACCAGGCCCGCGCTGGTGAGCGTGAGTTGCCCGGCGGCAATCATTAGCGGCACCTGAGGGGTAAAAGCAAAGCGCCCTATCCCCATCGCTACCACCAGAACCACAAACCCACTGAGCGCGATACGCAGCGCCATGACCGCTCCAATTGTTAAAGAAAAGTTAATTTATGATGCCGCATCTTACCGTCCTGCGAAAGTGAAAGTTGCTCACAGGTAAATGAAAACTCTGTATTATGGGCCGAGTGAATAGCCATTCGTATTAAGGAGCCCTGCATGGAACTGCTCGAAGAGCATCGTTGTTTTGAAGGTCGACAGCAGCGCTGGCGGCACGACTCCAGCGTACTGAACTGTGCCATGACGTTCAGCATTTTTTTGCCGCCAACTGAAACGGGCGTAAAGCCACCCGTGCTGTTCTGGCTGTCCGGTTTAACCTGTACCGACGAAAACTTCACCACCAAAGCGGGCGCGCAGCGTATTGCGGCTGAACTGGGGATTGCGCTGGTCATGCCTGATACCAGCCCGCGTGGCGATGATGTCGCCGATGATGCCGGGTACGATCTGGGCAAAGGCGCCGGATTCTACCTGAATGCGACAGAGCAGCCCTGGGCACGTCATTACCGCATGTATGATTACATTCGTGACGAACTGCCTGCGCTGGTTCAGGCCGAATTTGAGGTAAGCGACCGCTGCGCCATTAGCGGACACTCCATGGGTGGACACGGCGCGTTGATAATGGCGCTGAAAAATCCGGGAAAATACACCAGCGTGTCGGCATTTGCCCCGATTGTGAACCCCACCCAGGTGCCATGGGGTCAGAAAGCCTTCACCCATTATCTGGGCAGTGACGCGGATAAATGGCAGGCGTGGGACAGCTGTGCGCTGATGCTGGCCAGCAACACGGGGGACGCCATCCCGACGCTGATCGATCAGGGCGATGCGGATCAGTTCCTCGCCGGTCAGCTACAACCTGCGGTGCTGGCCGAAGCGGCACGCCAGAAGGACTGGCCGCTGACGCTGCGTATCCAGCCAGGGTATGACCACAGCTATTACTTTATGGCGTCATTTATTGAAGATCATCTCCGCTTCCATGCGGCGCATCTGTTTAAGTAAGTTCCTCCCTTCTTGCCCGGTGGCGCTCCGTCTGCCGGGCCTCAAAACCCTATCCCTTTGAATAAAAGCCAGTTTCACTAACCAACATCAAAACACAAATGATTTCGATTATCATTTGTGTTTACAATTTCACATTCTTTTGTACAATTCCAGGCTCTTCTCCATCACAAAGAGTTCTTACAAGACAAATACATACAGTTCTCAGGGTTACCCGATGGAGTGTTTTTCTTTTTGATATGGAATGTTCAAATGACAATACCACGCGTTACGTTACTGGCTGTTGCCATCAGCGCCGCCATGCTCTCCCCTCTTGCTCACGCAGCCGACCCGGATACCGTGGTGGTGACCGCCACGGGTTTTGAGCAAAAAATCCAGAATGCCCCGGCCTCTATCTCTGTCATTTCAAAGCAGCAGATTGAAGACAAGGCTTACCGCGATGTGACCGATGCGCTAAAAGATGTCCCGGGCGTCGTCGTCACGGGCGGCGGAAGCAGCAGCGATATCAGCATTCGCGGCATGGCGTCCCAGTACACCTTGTTCCTGGTCAATGGCAAGCGCGTCAGCACGCGCAGCACGCGCCCGAACAGCGATAACTCGGGCATTGAGCAAGGCTGGCTACCGCCGCTGGAGTCTATCGAGCGCATCGAAGTTATCCGCGGGCCCATGTCATCGCTCTATGGCTCAGATGCAATGGGCGGCGTAATCAACATCATTACCAAAAAAGTCTCGAATACCAAAGCCTGGACCGGATCGTTACACGGCGATGCCACGTTCCAGGAGAACCATGATTCCGGGGATATCTTCCAGACCAACGCCTACGCTTCCGGCCCGTTAATTGACGGACTGCTCGGTGCAAAAGTGACAGGCCTGCTCTCACGTCGCGCGGAAGATCAGATCCTGAACGGTTTCAATGAGCAGAAAATGCGTAACGGCGGGGTCACGCTGAACTTTACCCCAGACGAGCAGAACGATTTTGACCTCGATTTTACCCGCGAACTTCAGGACCGAAACAGCACGCCGGGCAAGTCGAAAGCGACTGAAACCTGCCGCGGGACAACCTGCACGCCAAACAGCAAAAGCGAAACCCGCTACGAACATACGACCTATTCCCTTACCCACAGCGGTTACTACAGCGACTTCAACACCACCAGCTACATCCAGCAGGAAGAGACCAATAACCCGGTTCGCAAAATGCGTTCGTATAACACCACTTTCAACAACCAGAACCAGATCTTCCTCGGCGACCATACCCTGACCCTCGGCGGTCAGTATCGCTATGAGAAGCTGCGTGACAACGGTAACCAGCTTGAGGCGGCGGACGGGCTCAACAAACTGACGCGCTGGAGCTGGGCGCTGTTTGCTGAAGATGAGTGGGCGATGACCGATAGCTTCACGGTGACCGGTGGTCTGCGTATGGATAAAGACCAGAACTATGGCACCAACTGGACGCCTCGCGGTTATGGGGTGTGGCACCTTGCAGAACAGTGGACGTTAAAAGGGGGCGTTTCTGCCGGCTACCGTGCACCGGATCTGCGTCAGTCCTCCGCCAACTGGGGTCAGGCAACGGGCGGCGGTCGGCTGGATGGCATGATCGTGGGTAACCCGGACCTCAAGCCGGAGAAGAGCCTGAGCGAAGAGATCGCCCTGCTCTGGGATAACAATGACAGTCTTAACGCCGGCGTTACGCTGTTCAATACCGACTTCAAAAACAAAATCACTGAAGTACGCCGCTGTAACAGCAGTGCCGACCCTGCCTGTACGATTGGCGGCCATGCCTACGATTTTGTCAGCGACCGGGTCAACGTCGATAAAGCCAACATGCGCGGTGTGGAATCCACCTTCGGCTGGAAAATCACCCGTGATGTTAACTGGACGGCTAACTACACCTATACCGAATCCGAGCAGAAGAGCGGTCAGTTCTCTGGTAAGCCGCTGAATAAAATGCCTAAGCATATGTTCAACACCACGCTGGACTGGCAGGCCACGCAGGATGTGGGCTTCTGGAGCCGCCTGAACTTCCGCGGCAAATCTTCTGAGTATCTCAGCCGAACCTCAATGTCACAGGGCACCCCGTCTTACACGCAGGTTGATGTGGGTCTGCGTTATAACGCCAACAAGAACCTGCTGGTAACCGCAGGCGTGTATAACGTGCTGGATAAACAGATTGATTACGAGACTTACGATACCGTACTTGATGGCCGCCGTTACACTGTCGGCATGACCTACAGCTTCTGATCGCCAATAAAAAAGCCCGCTCAACCGAGCGGGCTAAAAGAGAGGAAGTGCGATTATTGTTTTACGCGTCCCGGGAATTCCATTTCACTGTAGCGAACAAAGCGCGTCCCCTTCGTCAGTTTGTAACCAAACCAGATTATCAGGAACAGCGGAATACCGATGTAGGTCGCCGTTACACCACCCCAGTCGATACGGTCCGCAAGGAACGCTTCATAGTTCTGTCCCAGCGTAATAATCAGGCACAGAATGAAGGCGAAAATAGGCCCCAGCGGGAAGAACCCTGAGCGATACGGCAGGTCATTGATGTCATGACCTTGCATAACGTAACCGCGACGGAAGCGATAGTGGCTGATAGCAATCCCGAGCCAGGCGATAAAGCCCGTCATACCGGACGTATTGAGCAGCCACAGGTACACCGTCTGGTTGCCAAACATGGAGGTCAGGAAGCACAGACCGGCAATCACCGTTGTGGCATACAGGGCGTTACGCGGTACGCCGCCACGGGACAGCTTAGAAAAGATGCGTGGCGCTTTGCCGTCGCATGCCAGGGTATAGAGCATACGGGTAGACGCATACATGCCGGAGTTACCCGCTGAGAGCACGGCGGTCAGGATAACGGCGTTCATCACCGCCGCGGCGGAGAGCAGACCGGCATGCTGGAAGACCAGCGTGAACGGGCTAACGCTGATGTCTTTCACATCATTGCGCAGCAGGCTTGGATCGGTGTAAGGAATGATCAGGCTGATAATCAAAATCGCAAACACATAGAACAGCAGGATACGCCAGAATACCTGACGCACCGCGCGTGGAATGTTCTTCTCCGGGTTCTCGGATTCACCGGCAGCAATCCCGATCAGCTCGGTTCCCTGGAAGGAGAAACCGACAATCATCGCCACGCCAATCATGGCCGAGAATCCACCCGCAAATGGCGCATCGCCAATGCTCCAGTTACTCCATCCTGCAGGTTGAGCGCCTTTGAAAATACCAACGATCATCGCCACACCGACGACGATAAAGATGATGACGGTTGCCACTTTGATCAAAGAGAACCAGTATTCCGCTTCGCCAAAACCACGCACGGAGATGTAGTTGAGCAGGAAGATCACCGCCAGGAACAACGCACTCCAGATCCAGCCTGGCGTGTCCGGGAACCACCAGTTCATCACCAATTGTGCGGCGACCAGGTCAACGGCGATAGTAACGGCCCAGTTGTACCAGTAGTTCCAGCCCAGCGCGAAGCCGAAGCCTTCTTCAACGTATTTTTGACCGTAGGTCGAAAACGAACCGGATACCGGCATGTACGCCGCCAGTTCGCCCAGACTGGTCATCAGGAAGTACACCATCAGGCCAATCAGGATATAAGAGAAAAGTGCCCCACCCGGGCCGGCTGCCGAAATTGTTGCGCCAGAGGCAACAAAAAGACCTGTACCGATTGAACCGCCGATAGCGATCATCGTCAGGTGACGCGCCTTAAGTTCGCGACGTAGCGCGGGCGCTTCTGTGGTTTTAATTTCTGAAACCATGTGAAAATGCTGTCCCTTCAACAAATGAGGCGCGATTGTAGCAGACGATACGCGTTCCTTCCGGCAGAAATGCTCAGTTATAAGAGAGCTTCATGACTCGGCCAGGATTATAAGTAAAGCACGCATCTGCATCTCCCCTCTCCCAACGGAGAGAGGATCCGCATTGCGGGTTTACATGTCGCAATAGCGCAGA
This sequence comes from Enterobacter sp. J49, assembly GCF_002148625.1. NCBI lineage: Bacteria > Pseudomonadati > Pseudomonadota > Gammaproteobacteria > Enterobacterales > Enterobacteriaceae > Enterobacter > Enterobacter sp. J49. The sequence continues at coordinate 353,302 of NZ_MWPY01000037.1, read as the reverse complement.
AAACGCTGCAGCGAGCTGGAAAGGTGTTTCTGACGATGATGAATGCACCACAGCGTGCGCACCAGTTTAGGCAACGGGAGCGGTATTTCGACCAGCGTGCCGGCCTCAAGCTGTTCAGCAATCACCCGCCGGGAGAGACAGCTGATGCCCAGCCCATGACGGACCGCGTGTTTGATGGCTTCCGAGTTGCCCAGCTCCATACTCAGCCGGAAATGCGGCAGGTGGGAGAGCAGCAGGTAATCGACAATTTCACGGGTACCGGAGCCCTGTTCCCGGAGGATCCACTGCGCCTGAGCCAGCCGTTCCAGCGTCACTTCACCCTGTAATAAAGAAGAGGCTGGCGAGGCGAACACCACCAGCTCATCTTCCAGCCAGGGTTCAGCAATGATATCGACGTTGTGACACGGCCCTTCAATCAAACCGATGTCCACGCGGAAATCGATCACCGCATTGATGACATCCTGGCTATTGCCAACGCTCATCTCCAGCGGCAGGGTCGGGAAATCCCGGCGGTAGCGGGCAATCACTTCCGGCAGAATGTAATTGCCGATCGTACTGCTGGCGTAAACGCGGATGGCCCCGTTCTCTTCGCGGAACAATTGTTCGATTTCAGTCGCCTGCTCCAGCAATGCCAGCGCGCGCGGGTACAGCAGGCGGCCATGTTCATTGACGACCAGCCGTTTCCCCACTCTGTCGAAAAGCTGAACCCCCAGTTGCCCTTCCAGATCGGTCAGGGCTGCGCTTACCGCGGACTGGGACAGCGCCAGCATTTGCGAGGCCTGCGTCGTCGACCCGCTTTTCAGCACTTCGGCAAAAACTTCCAGCTGACGCAACGTAATGTGCATGGTTACTTACCACTTATATAGATTGATTATAAGTATATAATCAATTTTATTTTTAAGCCACAACGCCGTAACCTTTTAGCCAGATAAAGGAGAAGGTTATGTCAGAACACACCTTACAGCATCAACGTACATTGTGGCACTTCGTGCCGGGTCTTGCGCTCAGCGCGGTGGTAACTGGCGTAGCGTTATGGGGCGGCAGTATTCCGGCCGTCGCCGGGGCAGGTTTTAGTGCCTTAACGCTGGCAATATTGCTCGGCATGGTGGTGGGAAATACCGTTTACCCCCCTATCTGGAAGTCCTGTGATGGCGGGGTTATTTTCGCCAAACAGCATCTGCTGCGCCTCGGGATTATCCTTTACGGCTTCCGCCTGACCTTTTCACAGATTGCGGATGTCGGCGTCAGCGGGATCGCTATTGACGTCCTGACCCTGACCAGCACCTTTTTACTGGCCTGCTTTATTGGCCAGAAAGTGTTTGGGCTGGATAAACAAACCAGCTGGCTGATTGGTGCCGGCAGCAGCATCTGCGGGGCCGCCGCGGTACTGGCAACCGAACCTGTCGTTAAGGCAGAATCCAGCAAAGTGACGGTTGCCGTCGCGACCGTGGTTATTTTCGGTACGCTGGCGATTTTCCTCTACCCGGCCATGTACCCGCTGGTTGCGCACTGGTTTAGCCCGGAGACCTACGGCATTTATATTGGTTCAACCATGCATGAAGTGGCTCAGGTGGTGGCGGCGGGTCACGCCATTAATCCGGATGCGGAAAATGCCGCGGTCATTGCCAAAATGCTGCGCGTGATGATGCTGGCTCCGTTCCTGATTATCCTGGCCGCTCGCGTAAAACAACTCGCGCCGGCAGGCAGTAGCCAGAAGAGTAAAATCACCATTCCGTGGTTTGCGATTCTTTTCATCGTGGTGGCGGTATTTAACTCCTTCCACCTGCTGCCGAAAGCCGTGGTGGATATGCTGGTCACGCTGGATACCGTCCTGCTGGCGATGGCGATGGCGGCGCTCGGGGTCACAACACACGTTAGCGCGCTGAAAAAAGCAGGTGCAAAACCGCTGCTGATGGCGCTGGTACTCTTCATCTGGCTGATCGTTGGCGGCGGTGCGATTAACCTCGCGATACATAGCCTGATGGCATAAACCACTTCATCCTTCTCCTGTTAACCCGCTATCATACGTATTTCGGGTTAACAGGAGTCCCTTTATGAAATATGTTGGAGCGCACGTCAGCGCTGCAGGTGGCCTTGCGAATGCCGCCATTCGCGCCGCCGAAATTGAGGCGACCGCTTTCGCCCTGTTCACCAAGAACCAGCGCCAGTGGCGCGCCGCCCCGCTCACCTCTGAAGTGATTGATGATTTCAAAGCCGCCTGTGAGAAATACCACTACGGGCCGGGTCAAATCCTTCCCCACGACAGCTATCTCATTAACCTCGGCCATCCCGTGCAGGAGGCGCTGGAGAAATCCCGCGAGGCTTTTCTTGATGAAGTGCAGCGCTGCGAGCAGCTTGGACTGACGCTGTTGAACTTCCATCCGGGAAGTCATCTGATGCAGATTGACGAAGATGCCTGTCTGGCGCGCATTGCCGAATCCATCAACATCACGCTGGATAAAACCCAGGGCGTGACGGCGGTCATCGAGAACACCGCCGGTCAGGGCAGTAACCTCGGCTTTAAGTTCGAACATCTGGCGGCCATTATTGACGGCGTGGAGGATAAATCCCGCGTGGGCGTATGTATTGATACCTGCCATGCCTTTGCCGCGGGTTACGATCTGCGTACGCTTGATGAGACGAAAAAGACCTTCGATGAGTTTGAACGCATTGTGGGCTTCAAGTATCTGCGCGGAATGCACTTGAACGACGCGAAAAGCGCGTTTGGCAGCCGCGTGGACCGCCATCACAGCCTCGGTGAAGGCAATATCGGCCACGATGCGTTCCGCTTTATTATGCAGGATGCCCGTTTCGACGGTATCCCGATGGTGCTGGAAACCATTAATCCGGACATCTGGGCAGAAGAGATTGCCTGGCTGAAGGCGCAGCAAACCGCTGAACAGGCGGCATAAAAAAAGCCGGGTCGCATAAGCACCCGGCTTTTTTATTGTTTTACCGCTTACGCCGCTTTCGCGACCCCTTCCGCTTCCGGACGTTTCAGCACCGCGTAAGAGAGACCTGCCACCAGCGTACCGGCCACAATCGCCAGCAGATAACCCAGCACTGGCGTGATTGCACCTGGGATCAGCAGCACGAACAGACCGCCGTGTGGTGCCATCAGTTTCGCGCCAACCGCCATGGAGATAGCACCGGTTACCGCGCCCCCCACGATACAGCATGGCAGCACGCGCATTGGGTCACGCGCCGCGAACGGAATTGCCCCTTCGGTGATAAAGCACAGGCCAAGTACCAGGGCGGCTTTCCCCCCTTCCTGCTGCGCTTTGTCGAACTTACGACGTGCAATGATGGTTGCCAGGCCAAGAGCCAATGGTGGCACCATACCGGCCGCCATAATCGCTGCCATTGGCGCGTAGGTCTGGGTACTCAGCAGGCCAACACCGAATGCGTATGCTGCTTTGTTCACCGGGCCACCCATGTCGGTACACATCATGCCACCGAGAATAGCTCCCAGCAGTACCGCATTCGCGGTACCCATGGTTTGCAGCCAGTGGGTCAGACCCGCCAGGATACCCGCTACAGGTTTACCGATGAGGTAAATCATCGCCAGGCCCACCACCAGGCTGGAAATCAACGGGATGATCAGGATCGGTTTCAGCGCTTCCATACTCTGCGGCAGTTTCAGCTTCGAGCTGATAAGCTTCGCAACGTAACCCGCCAGGAAACCGGCAATGATACCGCCGATAAAGCCAGAACCGGTGCTCACCGCCAGCATACCGCCGATAAGACCCGGCGTCAGGCCCGGACGGTCAGCGATGGAGAAGGCGATAAAACCTGCCAGCACCGGCACCATCAGGGCAAACGCGGAACCACCACCAATCTGCATCAGGGCAGCAGCCAGCGTGCCTTCTTCTTTAAACGCGGTAATACCAAACGCGAACGAGAGGGCAATACACAGACCGCCCGCCACCACCATCGGCAGCATATAAGACACGCCGGTCAGCAGATGGCGATAGGCGCCAGCTGACTCTTTCTTACCTTCCGTCGCAGTTTGCGTGGACCCCGTTGCCTGATACGGCTTCGCTTCCACCAGCGCTTTATCAAACTCCTGAGCAGTCTTTTTCAGCGCCAGGCCCGTTGACGTGCGGTACATCGGCTTACCGGCAAATTTCGCCAGGTCCACTTCGATGTCAGCCGCAACCATCACCAGATCGGCTTCAGCCACCTCTTCAGGGGTGATTGCGTTGCCCGCACCAACGGATCCACGTGTTTCAACTTTTACCCACCAGCCGCGTTTTTTCGCTTCGGTTTCAATGGCTTCAGCCGCCATAAAGGTATGAGCCACGCCCGTCGGGCAGGCCGTGATCGCCACGATACGTTTTGGTCCGGACGCGGCAACTGGCGCCGCGACCGGTGCGCTGTAAACAGACGCATGACCTTTCGCTTCGCTCAGGAACAGTTCCGGGTGTGCCACCGCGCGATTGATGTCGCCCAGCCACACTTTTTTGCCATTCAGCGCACTGTCAGCGGGAATTTTATCACCCAGAACAATCACCATTTCGGCGTCGCCCGGGTTATCCGTCATCTCGAGATGTGCTTTGTTCGCCGCCGCTCCCAGCAAGGTCTTCGCCATATAGGCGCGAGCCTGTCCGAGACCGGAGTCAATGATCAGCAGCGTTTTCATTATTCCTCTCCTGCTGTTAGTTAAAAGGTTTTAAGTCAACGCGCGCCATCATCGCGGCTAACTGGGTACGATCGGTAATACCGACATTGCTCTGGCTAACGGCCAGGGCAGCAACGGCGGTGGCAAGACGTAAAGTATGTTCACTGGATTCACGCATCAGCAGGCCATAAATCAGACCGCCAACCATTGAATCCCCTGCGCCAACGGTGCTGACAACGTCAACCGATGGCGGTTTGGCGATCCATTCGCCAGAAGCGTTAACCCACAGCGCCCCTTCTGCACCAAGAGAGATAACCACGTGAGCGATACCCTGCTCGCGCAGCGCATGGGCAGCGTCAATCACATCTTTTAATTCTGGCAGCTTACGGCCAGCCCAGATCTCCAGTTCGCGGCGATTCGGCTTCACCAGCCACGGCGAGGCTTTCAGGCCGGCGACCAGCGCGTCACGGCTGCTGTCAAAAATAATGCATGGGCACTGGCTTCGCAGACGCGTCATCCAGTCGGTGAACGCTTCCGGGCTCACGCCGGACGGCAGGCTGCCGCTGACGCAGACCATGTCGAACTGACCAAGCCAGGTCAGAGAGTCGTTCACGAAGCGCTCCCAGTCTGACGGAGTCACCTCGAAGCCTGAGAAGTTCAGATCGGTCACTTCGCCGTCTTTCTCCGTCAGCTTGACGTTGATACGGGTACGGCCCTGAACAACCTGAAAACGGTTAGCAATCCCCAGCTCGCTGAACAGCTGCTGGAAACCATCCTGGTTATCTTTACCGAGGAATCCGCCCACGGTGACATCGATACCGAGATCCTTGAGCACTTTCGCGACGTTAATCCCTTTACCTGCAGCATGCAGGCCAGTGGTACGCACGAGGTTTACTTCGCCGCGCTCAATCTCCGGGCAAAACCCCACCAGGTCATATGCCGGGTTCAGCGTAATAGTCGCAACACGTCTGCTCATTATGCGCCCTCCCCCAGACCTGCCGCGATGGCGTCGCCAATCGCTTTCAGCGCCTGTTCAGCATCAGCACCCTGTGCGGTAAAGCGCAGACGGTGACCTTTCTTCACGCCCAGCGCGACAACTTTCATCAGGCTACGGCCGTTGGCCGGTTTGCCCGTGCCATCAAGGTTAGTCACGGTAATCTCACTTTCGAATTGTTTAATGGTATTCACCAGCATGGTGCCAGGACGGGCATGCAGGCCGTGCTCGTTACGCACTACAAACTCAGCGGTCAGCACGTCATCAGTCAGCACATCATCGCTGGTCAGCAGCGCCAGCAGCGTGCTTGCGTCAGCGTTCAGCAGTTTTTCAGCCTTGTCATTCAGCAGCAGATCGCCAAGACGTTTTAGCGCGGAAACCGGCTGTTCATCGGTCATCGCGACGGTGACCAGCATCGCAGCGTGCTCGCCCTCAACGTCAAACGCGTTGGCCGCGCGGCTCACCGCGATAGCGCTGCGCAGGTTGCCTTCAGCACTGTCGTTCAGCCAGATACCTTGTCCCAGGTTCAGCGGCTTCTCATTGATAACGCGCGTGATAAAGGACGCGTCTACCGCACCGGCTTCTTTCAGGCGGCCTGCGTTCAGCGCCTGCAGCGTGACCAGATCGCTCGCCACAACATCCAGGGTCAATGTTTCATTATCCAGTTTCAGCGCTTCACTCTGTTTTTCGCCCATCAGCAACGCGCGCAGCTCTTCCGCCGTCGTCGCGGACTTCAGCTGTACAGCCACCGAATCATCGCTCAGCACATGCGTCAGCTGACGCAGCAGGCCCAGGTGCTCGTCGCTGCTGGCAGCGATACCGATTGCCACGTAAGCAACCTGACCGTCGCCCCACACCACACCCTGAGGGAACTGATAAACCTGAACGCCGGTTTTCAGCACCTGATCGCGGGTGTCCGTTGTACCGTGCGGAATGGCGATGCCATTGCCGAGGAAAGTGGAGGTCTGCTGCTCGCGCGCCAGCATGCCGTTAACGTAGCCGTCCGCGACATTACCCGCCTGCACAAGGGCAGCGGCAACCTGGCGAATGGCCTCTTCTTTGTTCCCGGCCTGAGCGCCCGGGTGGATATCCTGAACAGATAACTGGAACATGGTTCTCCTCTCCTGCTGAACTTGAATCGTTTCAGCTTAAATGAGAAAAAATGCGCTAGCCTGCTCCGTTTGTTAAAACAAGATAGCGCTGAAACGTTTCAAAAAGTCTTGCGCTTTCTGCTTAACCTTGCAAGAAAAGTTACAAATAGCGATGCAGAATTTAGAGATACAGCACATTTCTTCTTCGCTCAGCTGAATCTTGCTGACGTTCAGCAAGTCAGTTTCAGCTAAGTTCAGCCCGAGCCAGTTAATTGAAATGGCATTTTGATTTTTCGTGGCGAAATTGACCGCAGTACCTGTTTATTTTCTGACAAGCGTCGTACACTCCGCGTCTCTTTATGACTTGCTGATACTGAAAGTATGCATAACACCCCTGCCGCCGCCTCGCCAAAACCCTTTGATTTGACGTCCACGGCGTTTTTGATTGTTGCCTTCCTTACCGGCATTGCCGGGGCGTTACAGACGCCCACGCTGAGCCTGTTTCTGACCAATGAAGTCCACGCCCGTCCGGCAATGGTTGGCTTCTTTTTTACCGGCAGTGCCATCATCGGCATTCTGGTGAGTCAGTTTCTGGCGGGGCGTTCCGACAGAAAAGGCGATCGTAAAAGTCTGATCGTCTTTTGCTGCCTTCTCGGGGTGTTTGCCTGCGTGTTGTTTGCTTTTAACCGCAACTATTTCATCCTGCTGTTCGTGGGGGTGTTCCTGAGCAGCTTCGGTTCCACGGCGAACCCGCAGATGTTCGCCCTCGCCCGCGAGCACGCCGACCATACCGGTCGTGAAGCGGTGATGTTCAGCTCTATTCTGCGTGCCCAGGTGTCGCTGGCATGGGTCATTGGCCCGCCGCTGGCGTATGCCCTGGCGATGGGGTTTGGCTTTACGGTGATGTACCTGAGTGCGGCTGTCGCGTTTGTGGTGTGCGGCACCATGGTGTGGTTCTTCCTGCCGTCGATGCGCAAAGAGCCTAAAGTGGCTTCAGGCGTACTGGAAGCCCCGCGCCGTAACCGTCGTGATGCGCTGCTCCTGTTTGTTATCTGTACGTTGATGTGGGGAACAAACAGCCTTTATATTATCAACATGCCACTGTTTATTATTGATGAGCTGCATCTGCCAGAGAAGCTGGCGGGCATTATGATGGGAACCGCGGCCGGGCTTGAGATCCCGACCATGCTGATCGCGGGCTATTACGCGAAGCGTTTCGGAAAGCGTTTTTTAATGCGCATCGCGGCTGTCGCAGGACTGCTGTTCTATATCGGTATGCTGACGGTGCACACGCCAGGACTCTTGCTGGCATTGCAGCTTCTCAACGCCATTTATATCGGCATACTCGCCGGGATTGGCATGCTCTATTTCCAGGACCTGATGCCAGGCCAGGCAGGCTCCGCCACCACCCTTTATACCAATACCACTCGCGTGGGCTGGATTATTGCAGGCTCAATGGCCGGCATCGTGGCCGAGATCTGGAGCTATCACACGGTATTCTGGATTGCGCTGGTGATGTGTACGCTGACGATAGCGTGTCTGGTGCGAATTAAGGACGTTTAAGGGGCGGTGAGCGCTTCCAGCTCAAGAAGGTAGGTGATCGCCTGCGCGCGCGTGCTGCCGCACATCTCCGCGGACGGCTGAAGGCCGGAACAGACTTTCGGGCGCAGCGGGGAACCAAAGATCATGCACAGGTTATTTTCAGCAAGCTGCACACAGCGGGTATTAGCAGGTTTGCCGTCCGGCATGCCAGGAATGGGGCTTGAAATGGACGGTGCGGTACAACACGCGCCACAATCGGGACGACAATCCATACAGGCTCTCTTTCGCTGAAGAACGCCCGCGCAGTCGGGCATTGCGCGCACAGTAACACCTTTTGTGTATTGATAGCAAAAGCCACGAATTCCGCTTGCCTGAAAGGCCGAGCACGAGTAATTTGGCGCGATATTTTTTACCACCCGTAAACAGGATTACTGCAATGCCAAGAGCGAACGAAATTAAGAAAGGTATGGTACTGAATTACAACGGCAAGCTGCTGATTGTGAAAGATATCGATATTCAGGCCCCGAGCGCCCGTGGTGCAGCAACGCTGTACAAAATGCGTTTCGCCGATGTGCGTACCGGTCTGAAAGTGGAAGAACGTTTTAAAGGTGACGATATCGTTGATACCGTGACCCTGACCCGCCGCTATGTTGATTTTTCCTACATTGATGGCAACGAATACGTGTTCATGGATAAAGAAGATTACACCCCGTATATCTTCACCAAAGATCAGATTGAAGAAGAACTCCTCTTCATTCCTGAAGGCGGGATGCCTGACATGCAGGTTCTGACCTGGGATGGCGTGCTGCTGGCGCTGGAGCTGCCGCAGACCGTGGATCTGGAAATCGTGGAAACGGCTCCGGGCATCAAAGGTGCATCCGCAAGTGCCCGCAACAAACCAGCAACCCTGACGACCGGTCTGGTGGTGCAGGTGCCAGAATACCTCTCCGCGGGCGAGAAAATCCGCATCCATATCGAAGAAAAACGCTATATGGGTCGCGCAGACTAATGCGCTATTCGCCCGGTGGCACTACGCCACCGGGCAACAGACGTTACAGCAGTTCCGGGTATTTCGTCATCTTCAGCGCCAGCTCAACGCCCCGCACCTCCGCCATGCCTTTCAGACGACCAATCGCCGAATAACCTGGGTTCGTTTTCTTACGCAGATCGTCCAGCATCTGGTGACCATGATCGGGACGGAACGGGATAGGACGAACGTCACCCGCGTGCTTACGACGTACCTCTTCCGCCAGAATCGCATCCACTACCGCCACCATATTCACATCGCCGCCCAGGTGCGCTGCTTCATGGAAGGTTTTTGGATTATCCTCACGACAGGTCGCACGCAGATGCGTGAAGTGAATACGATCGCCGAAGGTTTCAATCATCTGCACCAGATCGTTATCCGCACGCACGCCGTAAGAGCCGGTACACATGGTGAATCCGTTGTAGATACTGTCCACGGTCTCTTTCAGCCACTGCATATCTTCAATCGTGGACACGATTCGCGGTAAACCGAGAATAGGACGCGGTGGATCGTCCGGGTGCACAGCCAGACGTACGCCCGCTTCTTCCGCTACCGGTACGATAGCGCGCAGGAAAAACGCCATGTTTTCACGCAGCTGGTTTTTATCGATATTCCCGTATTCCGCCAGACGCGCGCGGAACTGATCCAGCGTATAGCCCTCTTCAGCGCCCGGCAGGCCAGCAATAATATTGCGGGTCAGCTTTTCAATCTCGGCGTCACTGGCTGCGTTAAACCACGCGAGCGCCTGCTGCTGCTCTTCAGCCGTGTAATCGGCTTCTGCACCAGGACGTTTCAGGATGTGCAGCTCAAATGCGGCAAAGGCAATCTGATCGAAACGCAGCGCTTTTGAGCCGTCCGGCAACGTGTACTCAAGATCGGTGCGCGTCCAGTCAAGAATGGGCATGAAGTTATAGCAAACAGTATCAATACCGCAGGCCGCCAGGTGACGAATGCTCTGCTGGTAGTTGGCAATCCAGGTCTGATAATCACCTGAATGGGTTTTGATATCTTCGTGAACCGGGATGCTTTCCACCACAGACCAGGTCAGACCTTTTTCCGCCAGCAGCGCCTGACGCTTTTTGATTTCTTCAATCGGCCATACCTGACCATTAGGAATGTGATGCAGCGCCGTCACGACACCCGTTGCGCCAGCCTGACGCACATCATCAAGAGAAACCGGATCGTTCGGCCCGTACCAACGCCAGGTCTGTTCCATTGCCTCACCTCTAAAGTTGTTATACCAATATGGATGACTACGATGACGACTACCATACATGTTTGCCGTAAAGGGTCAACACACCGCCACACATTGATTGATCAAACTCACACTTCGGGGATATTTACGGCTCACCAATTTTATTTGCTGTCATATAACTTTACACTGGCGTTGTTAATTAATGGTTAATCAGGTGTGTATTTCATGAAGACAATTGCCTCCACCTCGCTTCCTGCCCATGTCCAGCTCCCTCGCTACGATCGTAAGCAGTTACGCTCTCGCATCGTCCATTTTGGCTTCGGCGCATTTCACCGCGCGCATCAGGCCTTGTTAACAAACCGGGTGCTGAATGAGAAAGGCGGCGACTGGGGTATTTGTGAGATTAGCCTCTTCAGCGGCGACGTGCTGATGAGCCAGTTGCGCGCACAGGATCATCTCTTCACCGTGCTGGAAAAAGGGGCGGAGGGAAACCAGCCGATTATCGTCGGTGCCGTCCATGAATGTCTGAACGCAAAACTGGATTCTCTGCCTGCCATCATTGAGAAATTTTGTGAACCTCAGGTCGCCATTGTGTCGCTCACCATCACAGAGAAAGGTTATTGCATCGATCCCGCCACCGGTAATCTGGATTTGCACAACTCCCGGATCGTTCACGATCTGGAGAACCCGTCTGAACCGCACTCCGCGCCAGGGATCCTGGTCGAGGCGCTCCACCGCCGCCGTGAACGCGGTTTGTCCGCTTTTACCGTCCTCTCCTGCGACAACATCCCTGATAACGGCCATGTGGTGAAAAACGCGGTATTAGGGATGGCCCAGAAACGCGACCCGGCGCTGGCAGAGTGGATTGATTCACATGTGAGCTTTCCAGGGACCATGGTCGACCGAATTGTCCCCGCCGCGACCGAGGCGTCGCTGGCAGAAATCACGCAGGAGCTTGGAGTAGAAGATCCTTGTGCTATCAGCTGCGAACCGTTTATTCAGTGGGTAGTGGAAGATAACTTTGTTGCCGGACGCCCGGCATGGGAAGTGGCTGGCGTACAAATGGTGCAGGACGTTCTGCCGTGGGAACAGATGAAATTGCGCATGCTCAACGGCAGCCACTCTTTCCTCGCGTATCTGGGCTACCTCGCCGGGTATGCACACATCAACGAATGTATGGAAGACACCGCTTTTCGCGAAGCCGCACGTCGGTTAATGCTGAATGAGCAGGCTCCTACGCTGCGTATTAAGGATGTCGACCTCACGGCTTATGCCGATAGCCTGCTTGAACGCTTTGCCAATCCGGCACTGCAGCACCGGACCTGGCAAATTGCGATGGACGGAAGCCAGAAATTGCCGCAGCGCATGCTGGATGGGATCCGCATCCATCTTGAACGTAAAACCGCGTGGCCGCTGCTGGCCCTGGGCGTTGCAGGCTGGATCCGCTACGTCAGCGGTACCGACGAGCGTGGCGACGCGATTGATGTGCGCGATCCGCTGAGTGATAAAATCCGCACCCTTGTTGCAGCCAGCAGCGACGCTGAGCGCGTCAATGCCCTGCTGGGGCTGAGTGAAATCTTTGGTCACGATCTCGCACAAAATAGCCTATTCGTGGAGGCCATCAGCCAGGCCTATCAGCGCATCGCCCGCCATGGCGCGCGTCAGGCTGTTATCGAAACGTTAAATATTTAGCGATTATTGCGCTTAAGGCGAACGGCGATTGCCTCCGTTCGCCCTCCCCCTTCTCATTGAGCCCGTTTTTCGCCAGGATGATGGATAATTGTTATAGCATCACAATTATCGACTGGAGCGCACGTGACCAAAACCAACCTCATTACCGGTTTTCTCGGCAGCGGTAAAACCACCTCAATTCTCCACCTGCTGGCCAATAAGGATCCGGCAGAAAAATGGGCCGTCCTGGTCAATGAATTTGGCGAAGTGGGTATTGATGGCGCATTACTGGCAGACAGCGGTGCGATGATCAAAGAGATCCCCGGTGGCTGCATGTGCTGCGTAAATGGTCTGCCGATGCAGGTCGGGCTGAATACGCTGCTGCGTCAGGGCAAACCAGACCGTCTGCTGATTGAACCGACCGGGCTGGGTCATCCGAAGCAAATTCTCGATTTACTGACCGCGCCGGTCTACGAGCCGTGGATCGATCTGCGTGCCACGCTGTGCCTGCTGGACCCCCGTCAGCTGCTGGATGAAAAAGCCGTGACCAACGAGAACTTTCGCGACCAGCTCGCCTCGGCAGATATTATCGTCGCCAATAAAGAGGATCGCGCAACGGCGGAAAGCCAGTCCGCGCTGGAGACATGGTGGCAGCATTTTGGTGGCAACCGTCAGCGGGTGCAGACCACCCAGGGGAAAATTGATAACGCCCTGCTTGACCTGCCTCGCCTGAACCTGGCGGCGCTCCCGGCAAGCGCGGAACATGCCCACAGCCATCCGCAAAAACAGGGTCTGGCTGCCCTGAGTCTGCCGGAACACCAGCGCTGGCGTCGTAACCTTAACAGCGGCCAGGGCTATCAGGCCTGCGGATGGATTTTCGATGCGGATACCGTATTCGACACCATCGGCATACTCGAATGGGCCAGACTGGCTCCGGTCGATCGTGTTAAAGGGATCATGCGCACCCCGGACGGGCTGGTGCGGATCAACCGTCAGGACGAAGATTTCTTTATCGAAACGCAAAATGTGGCGCCACCTGATAGCCGAATAGAGTTAATTAGTGCGGTTAACGCCGACTGGAATGCCCTGCAGTCCAGCCTGTTGAAGCTTCGTTTAAGTTTGGGCGGCTAACGTTGCCCCAGATTTCACTCTATGCTGAATGTTATGACGACTCGACTTCCCCTGATATTACTGCTTAATGTCGCCGGTCTGGCGCTCTTTTTCTCCTGGTATATCCCGGCGAATCATGGTGTCTGGTTTCCGCTGGATTCTGCCATTTTTCACTTCTTCAACCAGGAGCTGGTGAAGAGCGAAGCCTTCCTGTGGCTGGTTGCTATCACGAATAACCGCGCCTTTGACGGCTGCTCGCTGCTGGCGATGGGCGGCCTGATGCTCTCTTTCTGGCTGAAAGAGGACAAAACAGGACGCCGCCGTATTCTGATTATTGGTTTGATGATGTTGCTGCTTGCGGTGGTAATTAACCAGCTGGCAACGGCCATTATTCCGGTTAAGCGTTCCAGCCCAACGCTGTTCTTCCCCGATATTTATCGCGTCAGCGAGCTGCTGCATATTCCAACGAAAGATGCGTCGAAGGCCAGTTTCCCGGGCGATCACGGAATGATGCTGCTTATTTTTTCCGGCGTGATGCTCCGCTATTTCGGCCGAAAAGCCTTTGCGATAGCCCTGATTATTTTTGTGGTTTTTGCCTTCCCACGGGTAATGATTGGCGCTCACTGGTTCACTGATATTGCAGTCGGTTCGCTCTCTTCTGTGCTGGTTGCGCTGCCGTGGTGTCTGATGACACCGCTGAGCGACACGATAATAGCCGTGTTCGATCGCTACCTCCCCGGCAAAACGCAACAAATCAGAAACCAATAATTAACCTTAATTAACACTATGCATCAGGGATCGTTTTGATCCTTGATGCACTTTTCTCCCCTTCCCCCCCCTCCCGTCATCATTTCGTCACAATATTCGTGATAAAAATGAATGTGTTGCACGGTTTTTAACCTTGATCGTGCGCTTTTTGAACAATTATCAATTTTTACTTTCTGTATCACAATTTCTTATAAAAAAAAGGCTTTTTTTGCTCGCAATACCCCAGGCAATCGGTTAATCTCGAACTCGTTTTGCCCCATAGAGATAATTATTTCGCTGGTGAATAAATTTGTGCGCTACGCCACAAATGTGATCAGAAAGAATTGTCTCATTGTGAACAGATAATTAGTCTCGTCACGTTTGGCATTTTTTATAACGATATTTGTCGTTAAGGACTTCAAGGGATAATAAACAAAATGGTCAAATCTCAACCGATTTTGAGATATATCTTACGGGGGATCCCGGCGATAGCAGTGGCGGTACTGTTATCTGCATGTAGTACATCGAACACCGCAAAGAATATGCATCCTGAGACGCGTGTTGTGGGAATGGAAGATTCCTCGTCACTGCAAGCCTCTCAGGATGAATTTGAAAATATGGTACGTAATCTGGACGTGAAGTCCCGTATTATGGACCAGTATGCTGACTGGAAAGGCGTGCGTTATCGTCTTGGCGGCAGCACCAAAAAAGGCATTGATTGTTCCGGTTTCGTACAGCGTACTTTCCGTGAGCAGTTTGGGTTAGATCTTCCGCGTTCAACTTACGAACAGCAGGAGATGGGCAAGTCGATTTCACGCACTAAACTGCGCACCGGGGATTTAGTCCTGTTCCGTGCGGGTTCGACAGGTCGACATGTTGGCATCTACATTGGCAATGACCAGTTTGTACATGCCTCCACCAGCAGCGGTGTGACCATTTCCAGCATGAACGAACCTTACTGGAAGAAGCGCTATAACGAAGCGCGCCGCGTACTGACCCGCAGTTAAAATAATCATTGTATCGTTGGTTATCCCTTGGCCGGCGATATGATAAAAAAAAGCACTGCTTCGGCGGTGTTTTTTTTTGCCCGTTACACTGAATACATTCAGCGGCAATCCAGGAACCACGACGTCTATGTTCACCCGCTACTTCTCCAGTAATCGCAAGATACTTTTCCTCAGCCTTATCACCGGCCTGATCACAGCCCTGCTCCTGGGTTCATTGCAATTTTTCTGGAGCTACCACAAGCGGGAAGTCAGATTCGACACCCTGATTGACGACGTGAGCATCTACATGGAAAGCTACTTCGATGAGTTAAAAAGCTCTATCGATCTCCTTCAGCCGCTCACGCTGAACAGCTGCCACGACGTCAACGCTGAGCTGACTTCTCGCGCGGCGTTTAGCCTTAACGTGCGCGCCTTTTTGCTGGTCAGGGATAAACTGGCGTACTGCTCTTCAGCCACCGGTCCGATGAACGTCCCGATGGAAGAGCTGATACCCGAGCTGCACATCGATAAACAGATTGATATGGCGTTACTGCCGGGTACACCGATGATGCCGCACAGACCAGCGATTGCCATCTGGTATCGAAATCCGCTGGTGAAGGACGGCGGCGTGTTTACTTCGGTAAACATCAACCTGACTCCGTACATGCTTTACACCGCACGCCAGAACGAGTTCGCGGGCATTGCCATCATCATTGGCGACAATGCGTTGTCGACAAGGTCCGCCACACTGGTTAAGGCACAGGATTTACATGAAACGCCGGCGCGTACCGCGACCCTAAAAGAGGTTCCGCTGACGATCAAACTGTACGCCGAAGAGTGGACGAGCGATGAAATCCTGTTCGCGGTGTTCTTTGGACTGGTCTGCGGGATCGCGGCCGGCTCGCTTAATTTCTATATCCTCACCACGCGTCTTAACCCAGGCAAAGAGATCCTGAGCGCCATTAAACGCGGCCAGTTTTATGTGGTGTATCAACCTGTTGTGGATGCCGAGACGCTGCAAATGCGTGGTGTCGAAGTCCTGATGCGCTGGAAACACCCGACGATGGGGGAAATTCCGCCTGATGCCTTTATCAACTTCGCCGAAGCGCAGAAGCTGATTGTGCCGCTGACGCTGCATCTCTTTGACCTCATCATCCGCGACGCGCCGGTATTACAGACCCTTCTGCCGCCGGGCGCAAAACTGGGCATTAACATTGCGCCGGGGCATCTGCATGCAGAAAGCTTCAAAGAGGATATGCGCACTTTCCTGGACTTAATGCCGCCGGATCATTTCCAGATCGTGCTGGAAATCACCGAGCGCGACATGGTTAACCATCGGGAAGCCAACAATCTTTTCGAATGGCTGCACAATGAAGGCTTTGAAATTGCGATTGATGATTTTGGTACCGGCCACAGTGCGCTGATTTACCTTGAGCGTTTCACCATGGATTACATCAAAATTGACCGGGGTTTTGTCAACGCGATCGGGACGGAAACCGTGACCTCCCCGGTGCTTGATGCCGTACTCACCCTGGCAAGACGACTGAATATGTCGACCGTCGCCGAAGGGGTGGAGACGCCGGAGCAGGCAGCCTGGCTGCGCGAACATGGCGTTGTTTTCCTTCAGGGTTACTGGATTAGCCGCCCGATGCCGCTGGAGCAGTTCCGCCAATGGCAGCCTGAACGTTGAATGATTTCACATTGCCCGTGACGTCACTTATTATTCAGCTTAACTGAGCCGGTCAGTCGAAAGGGAGCCGCCGCGAAATGCTTATGCGCTTTATGTTGCTGCTGTTGGCATTAACGAGCCTGTCCAGCCAGGCGCAAACCATCAAAGAGAACATCGCGTTCTCCGTGATTGGTGAGCCAAAGTACGCGGTCAATTTTACGCACTTTGATTACGTCAACCCTGCCGCGCCAAAAGGCGGAAACGTGACTCTCTCCGCCACGGGGACGTTCGACAACTTCAACCGCTTCGCCCTGCGCGGCGTGGCGGCAGCGCGAACAGAATCGCTCTACGATACGCTGTTTGTTACGTCTGATGATGAACCCGGCAGTTACTACCCGCTGATTGCGGACAACGTGCGTTACGCGGATAACTTTGCGTGGGCGGAAATTTCGATTAACCCACGGGCGCGTTTTCACGATGGGACGCCGGTCAAAGCCAGCGACATTGCCTTCACATTTCACAAATTTATGACTGAGGGCGTTCCCCAGTTCCGCATTGTCTACAAAGGCGTTACGGTCAAAGCCATTGCCCCGCTCACGGTGCGTATTGAGCTGAGTGAGCCGAATAAAGAGAACATGCTCAGCCTGTTCTCCCTGCCCGTGATGCCTGAATCGTTCTGGAAAGATCACAAACTTAGTGACCCGCTCTCCACGCCCTCGCTGGCGGGTGGCCCATACCGTATAACTGACTGGCGCATGGGGCAGTATGTTGTCTATTCCCGGGTCAAAGACTACTGGGCGGCAAACCTGCCGGTAAACCGGGGCCGCTGGAATTTCGATACCCTTCGCTACGATTATTACCTTGACGATAACGTGGCATTTGAAGCCTTCAAAGCCGGTGCGTTCGATATGCGCGTGGAGAGCAGCGCTAAAAACTGGGCGACACGGTATATCGGCAAAAACTTCGCTAACGGGTATATCGTTAAAGACGAGCATAAAAACGCGTCCGCTCAGGATACGCGCTGGCTGGCGTTTAATATTCAGCGTCCGGTATTTACTGACCGCCGGGTGCGGGAAGCCATTACCCTGGCCTTTGATTTTGAATGGATGAACAAAGCGCTATTTTACGGCGCTTACAGCCGGGCAAATAGCTATTTCCAGAACACTGAATATGCCGCTCGCGATTACCCAAAAGCGGACGAACTTGTCCTGCTGGCACCGCTGAAAGCAGAACTGCCACCGGAGGTGTTCACGACGGTATTTCAGCCTCCGGCGTCAAAGGGTGACGGCTACGATCGCGACAACCTGCTTAAAGCCAGTAAACTGCTGGATGACGCAGGCTGGCCACTGAAGAATAAAAAACGCGTCGATTCCAGAACGGGCAAACCGTTAATCTTTGAGCTGCTGCTTGCGTCCGGAAGCAACGATCAGTGGGTGCTGCCGTTTAAGCACAATCTTGAACGGCTGGGGATTACCATGAACATTCGCCAGGTCGACAACGCGCAGCTCACCAACCGCAAACGCAGCCGTGATTACGACATGATGCAAACCCTGTGGCCCGCGCAGCCGTGGCCCAGCTCAGATCTGCAAATCTCCTGGGCATCCAGCTATATCGACTCCTCCTACAATGCGCCGGGGGTGAAAAGCCCGGCGATTGATGCCTTGATTGCGAAAATTGTGGCGGCGCAGGGTGATAAAGAAAAACTCCTGCCGCTGGGACGCGCCCTCGACAGGGTCTTAACCTGGAATTACTACATGCTGCCAATGTGGTATATGGGCGAAGACCGGCTTGCGCACTGGGACAAGTTCTCCGAGCCTGCCGTACGCCCTGTCTATTCACTGGGCTTCGACACCTGGTGGTATGACGTTAACAAAGCCGCCAGACTTCCCGCTGAGCGGCGATAAGGAATCATCATGGGTGCGTATCTGATCCGCCGTCTCCTGCTGATTATCCCGACCCTCTGGGCAATCATCACGATTAACTTTTTTATTGTGCAAATCGCGCCCGGCGGCCCGGTCGACCAGGCTATTGCAGCCATTGAATTTGGCAACAGCGGCGGCATGCCTGGTGGCGGTGGCGAAGGAATGGGCGCGAGCCATGCCCGCACCGGCCTGGGAAATATCAGTGAAAGCCATTATCGCGGCGGACGTGGCCTGGATCCGGAAGTCATCGCCGAGATCACCCATCGTTATGGCTTCGACAAACCGCTTCACGAGCGGTATTTCAACATGCTCTGGGACTACCTCCGCTTTGATTTTGGCGACAGCCTGTTTCGAAGCGCGTCGGTTTTAACATTGATTAAGCAAAGTCTGCCGGTGTCGATTACCCTGGGGCTGTGGGGAACGTTGATTATTTATCTCGTCTCTATTCCCCTGGGGATCCGTAAAGCGGTTCACAACGGCAGCCGCTTCGATGTCTGGAGCAGCACGTTTATCATCATCGGCTATGCCATTCCGGCGTTTCTGTTTGCCGTTCTGTTGATTGTCTTTTTTGCCGGTGGCAGCTATTTCGATATCTTTCCGCTGCGGGGGCTGGTGTCAGCGGATTTCAGCACCCTGCCCTGGTACAAGAAGATCACCGATTATTTCTGGCACATCACGCTGCCGGTGCTTGCGACCGTCATTGGCGGCTTTGCGGCCCTGACCATGTTGACCAAAAACGCCTTTCTCGATGAAATCCGTAAACAGTACGTTGTGACTGCCCGTGCGAAGGGCGTCGGCGAAAAGCAGATCATGTGGAAACATGTCTTTCGCAACGCCATGCTGCTGGTGATTGCCGGATTTCCTGCCACGTTCATCAGTATGTTTTTTACCGGCTCGCTGCTGATAGAGGTGATGTTCTCTCTCAACGGACTGGGCTTGCTGGGATATGAAGCCACCGTGTCGCGCGATTATCCGGTCATGTTTGGCACACTTTATATCTTCACCCTGATTGGCCTGCTGCTGAATATCATCAGCGATATCAGCTATACGCTGGTTGATCCCCGAATTGATTTTGAGGGCCGCTGATGCCGCGTTTAAGCCCCGTCAACCAGGCCCGATGGGCCCGTTTTCGCCACAACCGCCGCGGCTACTGGTCGCTGTGGATCTTTGCCGTCCTGTTTGTCTTAAGCATGTGTTCGGAACTGATTGCCAACGATAAACCGCTGCTGGTGCACTTTAACGACCGCTGGTATGTGCCCGTTCTCACCCAATACAGCGAAAGCGATTTTGGTGGCCCGTTTGCGACGCCCGCTGAATATCAGGATCCGTGGCTTCGCCAGCAAATTGAACAGCACGGCTGGGCACTCTGGGCGCCGGTGCGTTTTGGCGCAAACAGCATTAACTTTGCGACCACCACCCCCTTCCCTTCCCCGCCTTCCGCGCAAAACTGGCTGGGAACGGATGCCAACGGTGGCGATGTGCTGGCACGCATCCTCTACGGCACGCGGATCTCGATCCTCTTTGGGCTGATGCTGACCGTCTTTTCCAGCGTGATGGGTGTGGTAGCAGGTGCCGTTCAGGGCTACTACGGCGGGAAGATCGACCTGTGGGGTCAACGTTTTATTGAAGTCTGGTCAGGCATGCCGACGCTGTTTCTGATCATTCTGCTTTCAAGCGTGGTACAGCCAAACTTCTGGTGGCTGTTAGGCATTACCGTCATCTTCGGCTGGATGGCGCTGGTAGGCGTGGTGCGGGCGGAATTCCTGCGCACCCGTAATTACGATTACATTCGCGCTGCCCAGGTGCTGGGGGTGAGCGACCGCGGGATCATTTTCCGCCATATGCTTCCTAACGCCGTGGTAGCGACCCTCACTTTCCTGCCGTTTATTCTGTGCAGTTCCATCACTACCCTCACCTCGCTTGATTTCCTTGGCTTCGGGCTCCCTCTCGGTTCCCCGTCGCTCGGCGAGCTACTGCTGCAGGGCAAGAACAACCTGCAGGCACCGTGGTTAGGCATCACCGCCTTTCTTGCCGTGGCCGTGCTGCTTTCACTGCTGATTTTTATTGGCGAAGCCGTGCGCGATGCTTTTGATCCCAACAAGGCGGTATAAGATGACGCAGCCCCTTCTCAGTATTGATAACCTGTCGATTGCCTTTTCGAAACAGGGTGAGGCGCGTACCGTGGTCACGGAGTTGTCGCTGCAGATCCAGCGCGGCGAAACGCTGGCGCTGGTAGGCGAGTCAGGATCCGGCAAGAGTGTATCGGCACTGTCGATCCTGCGCCTGCTTCCGTCTCCGCCCGTCAGCTATCCGCAAGGCGACATTCTGTTTCACGGTCGCTCGCTGCTGCATGCCGATGAAAAAACCCTGCGCGGAATTCGCGGCAATAACATTGCCATGATTTTCCAGGAGCCGATGGTCTCTCTTAACCCACTGCACACGCTGGAAAAACAGCTCTATGAAGTGCTGTCCCTGCACCGGGGCATGCGCAAAGAGGCGGCGCGGGGGGAGATTCTGGATTGTCTTGAACGAACCGGCATTCGCAATGCCGTAAAACGGCTGAACGATTTTCCCCATCAGCTTTCCGGCGGCGAACGTCAGCGGGTGATGATTGCGATGGCCCTGCTCACGCGACCCGAACTGTTGATTGCCGATGAGCCCACCACCGCGCTGGACGTGACGGTGCAGGCGCAAATTCTGCGGCTGCTGCGGGAGCTGCGTGACGAACTGAACATGAGCCTGCTGTTTATCACCCATAACCTCAGCATTGTGAGAAAGCTCGCCGACAGCGTCGCCGTGATGCAAAACGGACGCTGTGTCGAGCAGAACACCGCAGTCACCCTGCTGAAAGCGCCTCAGCACCCCTATACGCAGCGTCTGCTTGATAGCGAGCCCACGGGTGACCCGGTTCCCCTGCCGGCTGACAGCGCGCCGTTGCTGCGCGTTGAGGGGCTGGGCGTGTCGTTTCCTGTTCGCAAAGGGATTCTGCGGCGCATCGTCGACCAGAATCCGGTATTGAAAAATATCCATTTTTCCCTGCGTCCGGGCGAATCGCTGGGGCTGGTGGGCGAGTCCGGTTCGGGAAAAAGCACCACCGGCCTGGCACTGCTGCGCTTAATCGCCTCGCAGGGTGAGATCCTCTTTGACGGTATGCCGCTGCACAACTGGAACCGTCGCCAGATGTTGCCCGTTCGTCCCCGCATGCAGGTTGTGTTTCAGGATCCAAACTCCTCGCTTAACCCACGGCTGAACGTATTACAGATTGTCGAAGAGGGTCTGCGCGTTCATCAGCCAGCATTGACCGCCCGGCAGCGGGAAGAAGAAGTGATACGCGTTATGGCAGAAGTTGGCTTAGATCCGGATACCCGGCACCGCTACCCGGCTGAATTTTCCGGCGGTCAGCGCCAGCGTATCGCCATTGCCCGCGCGCTGATCCTCAAACCGGAGCTGATCATTCTGGATGAACCGACGTCGTCGCTGGACAGAACCGTTCAGGCTCAAATCCTGGCATTACTGAAAGGATTGCAGGAAAAGCACAGGCTGGCCTATATCTTTATCAGCCATGATTTACAGGTTGTGCGGGCGTTATGCCATCAGGTGATTGTGTTGCGACAGGGAGAAGTGGTCGAGCAGGGAGAGTGCCAGCGCGTATTTGCTGCGCCAACGCAGAGCTACACGCGCCAGCTGTTGTCCGCAGACTAGCGCTCAGAAAGGATACTGGCCCGAGAAAGGCTCAGCGATAGCAACACCAAAGTTTTTCAGACGGCAGGTCGCGGCAAATTCATCCTGGCTTTTCACGAACAGGCAGGGTTCACCTTCACACTCTAGTACGGAGCTGTCCACTTCAATATCCGTCAGGGCCTCGCTGAGACGCTCCATGACTCGCCATGCATTTTCGTCGCTCGGGCTCAGCAACTTAAGTGCAACCAGACAATTCTCGCAACCCGCGACGCTTTGCGGAATCGGTTCAACTTTCGAACCTGCAAAACCCGCCGACCAGCGATAGCTCTGGGGCAAGCGATGGACTATGGAGAGTTGTAATGTATTCACGTTCGTTCCCCGGAAGCAAAATTTACTTCACAATTTATTTACATTTATAGTAACACATCATCGCCAGCCTGCACTATTCGGCGCTTTTTTATAGGTGTTCAGGCTCGCGTCGGCGCTATATGTACCCGTTTCTGCGATCTAACTCAACCTTTTTAAATACAATGATGTGACTTTTTACACAAATAGATTTTACATAAAAGAAACAAACACAGGGTAAACGAACGCAGCTTTGGTTGATGTGTGTCAACAAAAAAGGCCCTGACTGGGCCTTATTTGCGCGTTAGCTGGCCACCTTTCGCGGCCGACTGGCGTAGAGATAGAAAAGAATGGAGCTGGTTGCACAAAACGCCATCGCCCACAGCATCGGCCAGGCCGTATTAAACGTGGCCATCGACAGTAACGCCCCGACGATGGCGCCGATGCCAAAGCGGAATGTTCCGGCCAGCGACGAGGCGGTGCCTGCCATATGCGGGAATTCGTCGAGGATCACCGCCATCGCATTGGAGGAAACCATCGACACGCAGCCGACGAAGGCCGCAACCCCCACCACCAGCGCCCAGAAGCCCACGCCTGTAAAAGCACTCAGCACCAGCCAGATAGCCATCACAAACTGGATCCAAAGCCCGGCGCGGAACATGTTCAACGCCCCGACTCGGCGGACAAAGCGGCTGTTAATGATGGTCATAATGAACAGGAAGACGATGTTGAGCGCAAAGTAATAACCGAAGTGCTGCGGAGAAACATGGTTCAGTTCGATATAGACAAACGGCCCGGCGCTCAGGAATGAGAACATCCCGGCGAAGCTGAAACCGCTCGCCAGCATATAGCTCAGCACGCGCTTATGGCGAAACAGTGAGGCGAAATTCCCCATTGTGGTTCGGATGTGGAACTTCTGTCGGCGCTCCGCGGGTAGCGTTTCATCAATAAAGAAGAAGATCATTGCCGAGGCCAGCAGCGCGGCAAGCGCCAGGATCCAGAAAATCACATGCCAGCTGAACCATACCAGCACCGCACCGCCGGCCATTGGGGCCACCAGTGGTGCAATCGTCGTCACCAGCATCACAAACGACATCATCCGGGAGAACTCTTCTTTCGGGTAGATATCGCGCATCAGGGCATTGATCACCACGCTTGCTGCCGCCGCTGCCAGACCGTGGAAAAAGCGCATGACAATCAGTTGATCGATGGTTTGCGCCTGCGCACAGGCCACCGCTGCCCCTGCAAAAATCAGGGTCCCACCAAGAATAACGGGCTTGCGGCCAAAGCTGTCCGCCATCGGGCCATAAAACAGCTGACCGAGGGCAAAACCGAGAATATAGGTGCTGAGCGTCATCTGCGCGCTGCCTGCCGGTACGCCAAACTGCGCGGAAATAACCGGCAGCGCAGGCAGATACATATCAATAGACAGCGGCATCAGCATGGCCAGCAGGCCAAGAATGAAGACGATTTTGAACGACGAGTGTGGCCTGGTGGTCACAGAGTTCTCCTGAAATTAATGCGAAGGCAGACCAACGCTGGCGATCTCTTCTTCCGTTAACGGGCGATATTCGCCGGGCGCCAGCTCAGGATCGAGTTCAATTGCTCCAATACGTTCACGATGCAGACCGACAACGTGGTTACCCACCGCGGCAAACATACGCTTCACCTGATGGTAGCGCCCTTCACTGATGGTCAGACGAACCTCGGTAGGCGCGATCACTTCAAGCACGGCAGGCCGGGTCAGATCTTTTTCATTATGCAACTGAACGCCGTTGGCAAATTGTTCTGCCGTGTCATCCGCGACCGGAGACTCCAGCGTCACCCGATACGTCTTCTCACAGTGATGGCGCGGAGACGTGATACGGTGTGACCACTGCCCGTCGTCGGTCATCAGCACCAGCCCGGTGGTGTCGATATCGAGACGGCCAGCGGCATGCAGCTTGTGCGCGACCGGTTCGTCGAGGAAATAAAGCACCGTTGGATGATCCGGATCGTCCGTAGAACAGACATAGCCTTCCGGCTTATTGAGCATGAAATAGCGCGGCCCGTGCTGTTGGGTCAGCGGGTTGCCGTCATATTCAACCTGATGGTCAGGCTGGAGTTTGAACGCAGTGTCTTTCACAATGTCGCCATCCACGGTAACGCGGCTGGCGCGAATTTCACGCCCGGCAATAGCGCGGCTTACGCCGAGTTGCTGAGCGATAAACTTATCAAGTCGCATGAAATCTTTTTAGCCTTAATGGTGCTGGAAGTCGGACAACAGGTCCGAAAAAGAAGCAGTCTGGAATGGCTCAGTATAATGGTCTGGTTGCGCCACTCAAGGGAAAAAGTTTCGTGGCATACTATATGCGAAATAACTAAACCGAGACCCCATGACTTTTACACTTCGTCCTTATCAGCAGGAAGCCGTTGACGCCACTCTCGCCTGGTTTCGTAAACACCAGGCACCGGCGGCCATTGTGCTTCCGACCGGTGCTGGCAAAAGCCTGGTGATCGCCGAACTGGCGCGTCTGGCACGCGGACGCGTGCTGGTGCTGGCCCACGTCAAAGAGCTGGTGGCGCAAAACCATGCCAAGTATTGCGCGCTCGGGCTGGAAGCTGACATTTTCGCTGCCGGGCTAAAGCGTAAAGAGAGCCACGGCAAAGTGGTCTTTGGCAGCGTACAGTCGGTAGCCCGCAACCTTGATCTGTTTCGCAGTGAATTTTCGCTGCTGATTGTCGACGAGTGTCACCGCATCAGCGATGACGACGACAGCCAGTATCAGCAAATCCTCACTCACCTGAAAGAGGTGAACCCGCACCTTCGCCTGCTTGGCCTGACGGCGACCCCGTTTCGCCTGGGTAAAGGCTGGATCTATCACTACCATTACCACGGTATGGTGCGCGGCGATGAGAAAGCGCTGTTCAGCGACTGTATCTATGAACTTCCTTTGCGCTACATGATCAAGCATGGCTACCTGACGCCGCCCGAGCGGCTGGACATGCCGGTGGTGCAGTACGATTTCAGCCGGTTACAGGCGCAGAGCAACGGGTTATTCAGCGAAGCGGAGTTGAACCAGGAGCTGAAAAAGCAAAAGCGCATTACCCCGCATATCATTAGCCAGATAGAAGAGTTCGCCGCGACGCGCAAAGGGGTCATGATCTTTGCCGCCACCGTGGAGCATGCGCGAGAAATTACCGGGCTGCTGCCCGCCGAGGACGCGGCCTTAATCACCGGCGAGACGCCCGGGCCGGAGCGCGACCGCCTGATCGACGCCTTCAAAGCGCAACAATTCCGCTATCTGGTGAACGTGTCGGTGTTAACCACCGGGTTTGATGCCCCGCATGTCGATCTGATTGCCATTTTACGTCCGACCGAATCGGTCAGTCTTTATCAGCAGATTGTGGGGCGCGGCCTGCGCCTGGCGCCCGGGAAAACCGACTGTCTTATTCTGGATTACGCCGGAAACCCGCACGATCTCTACTCTCCGGAAGTCGGCACGCCAAAAGGCAAAAGCGACAACGTCCCCGTTCAGGTCTTTTGCCCTGCCTGTGGTTTTGCCAACACCTTCTGGGGTAAAACCACCGCAGACGGCACGCTGATTGAACATTTTGGCCGCCGCTGTCAGGGCTGGTTTGAAGATGACGAAGGACATCGCGAACAGTGCGATTTCCGTTTCCGCTTTAAAAACTGCCCGCAGTGCAATGCGGAAAACGATATTGCCGCCCGTCGCTGTCGCGAATGCGATACGGTTCTGGTCGATCCTGATGACATGCTAAAAGCAGCGCTGAAGTTAAAAGATGCGCTGGTGCTGCGCTGTTCCGGTATGGCACTGCAACCCGGCGCGGATGACAAAGGCGAGTGGCTGAAAATCACCTATTACGATGAAGACGGCGCAGACGTCAGCGAGCGCTTCAGGGTACATACGCCTGCCCAGCGTATGGCCTTCGAACAACTCTTTATTCGCCCGCACACCCGTACGCCCGGTGTACCGCTGCGCTGGATTACCGTGGCCGATATCGTGCGCCAGCAGGTGTTACTGCGCCACCCGGATTTTGTTGTGGCTCGTATGAAAGGACAGTTCTGGCAGGTTCGGGAAAAGGTATTTGATTACGAAGGCCGTTTTCGTCGCGCCAACGAATTGCGCGGTTAAGGGGACTTTTCATTGATGTGAGGGGCGTTTGAGTATAAAATGCCGCCCGCTTCATATCCGTGAAGCAGAACACTCACCTGCTGCTGGGTCGCCTGTAGTAGGGTTTAAAATACAGAGAGAAATCAATGTTTACTATCGAAGCAGAAGTACGTAACGTGCAGGGTAAGGGTGCGAGCCGCCGCCTGCGTAACGCTAACAAGTTCCCGGCTATCGTTTACGGTGGCGAAGCTGCTCCAGTTGCAATCGAACTGGATCACGACAAAGTGTGGAACCTGCAGAACAAACCTGAATTCTACAGCGAAGTTCTGACCATCGTTGTTGGCGGTAAAGAAGAAAAAGTGAAAGTTCAGGCTGTTCAGCGTCACGCGTTCAAGCCAAAAGTCACTCACATCGACTTCGTTCGCGCGTAATCGCAAACACGTCGAAAAAAAGCCCCGCTTCTGCGGGGCTTTTTTTATGCCTGTTATTTCCCGCCAGAGGTGCGGCGCTGAAGCTGATCGCGCAGGTTCGGCGGCGTGCCTTTAATGGTCAGCGTATCGGTGGCCGGATCCCAGAAGATGCGTTCACCCAACAGCATGGCATCAAAGTTGATGGTCAACCCACCGCCGCTACCGGCAAATTTAGTGAGCTGTCGCAGCGTACTGCGATCCGCCGGGAAGCTCTCTTCGAGCTCATAGCCTTTATCAGCGGTAAATTCCTGGAAGCTGACTTCACTCACGCCCGCCAGCTCTTTTGACAGCGACTCCAGCTCAATCTCTTCTCCCGCCTGCAGCTGTTCGTTGCAGTAACTGTACACCTGCTGGCGCACGGTCTGACGCTCAGATTTATCGAGCTGCGCTTCGGCGGTAAAGTCGTCAACCGCCTGCAGCAGCCCTTTGTTCTGCGCTTTGGCGTTAAGACCTTCGCTGGCGCCGAGGAAGTCCATAAAGAAATCAGCCACTTTACGGCCGACGCGGCCTTTCAGGAAGGTCAGGTAGCGGGTCGATTCCGGGTTCGTTTCCCACTCGGTTAAATCGATACGCGCCACGATATCCGCATGGTTGATATCAAGATAATGGGTAGAGCTGATATCCAGCTGCTCATTCACGCGCATGCTGCTTAAATTGTTCAGCACGGTGACCAGCAGATACTCTACTGCCAGGTAACGATAGTGACAGAACAGGACGATACCGCCGTCTGCGAACGGGTATTTTGCCAGTTCGTCACGCAGACGTCCGGTGGCGGCGCGGCTAAACGCCAGGAAATCCTCTTCGCCCTGACGCTGCAGACGAAGACTATCAGCCAGTTCGCTCTCTTCGCTGAACAGACCATAGGCTTTATTTTTAGCACTGTAGACGCGGTGCAACTCCGCCATCATTTCCACAACGGTCGCCGTGGGTTCCAGTAACGAATCGCGAAGCACCACTTCAAGGGTTTGCTCATCACGCTTGATAAGCTGGTGCAAGGCAATCTGGTTGATTTCCAGACTCATGATAAACTCTCCTTTTAGACCGGGCGGTATTCAACCACCACCAGGTCATGTGTGCAACAACAGATAAAAAAGGGGAAAAAAAGCTGTCGCTACGGTAATATGTTGCCCTTTCATCAACAAACTGATTTTGATTTATGCCACAACATTCCCGCTACAGTGATGAACACGTTGAACAACTGCTCAGTGAGCTGGTCAACGTACTGGAAAAACATAAAACGCCGACCGATCTCTCCCTGATGGTTTTGGGAAATATGGTCACCAACCTTATCAATACCAGCGTTGCTCCGGCTCAGCGTCAGGCGATCGCCAAATCTTTCGCCCAGGCGTTACAGTCCTCCGTCAGCGACGACCAGGCCCATTAAGGGAAACGAACAACAGTTTATGGTGACGAATCGTCAGCGCTACCGTGAAAAAGTCTCCCAGATGGTCAGCTGGGGACACTGGTTTGCCCTGTTCAACATTCTGTTAGCGACGGTCATTGGCTGTCGTTATCTGTTTGTCGCAGACTGGCCGACAACGCTAACCGGGCGTATTTACTCCTGGATGAGCGTTGTGGGTCACTTTAGCTTTTTGGTTTTCGCCACCTATCTGCTGATCCTGTTCCCCCTGACGTTTATCGTCATGTCGCAGCGGCTCATGCGTTTCTTGTCCGCTATCCTCGCGACGGCGGGGATAACGCTGCTGCTTATCGACAGCGAAGTCTTTACCCGTTTTCACCTGCATCTCAACCCCATCGTCTGGGAACTGGTGATCAACCCGGATCAAAACGAAACGGCCCGTGACTGGCAGCTGATGTTTATCAGCGTTCCGGTGATCCTGCTTATTGAGATGCTGTTTGCCACCTGGAGCTGGCAAAAACTGCGCAGCCTGACCCGGCGCCGCCATTACGCGAAGCCCGTTGCGACGCTCTTTTTCGTCTCCTTTATTAGCTCGCACATCATGTATATCTGGGCGGATGCGAACTTCTATCGCCCTATTACCATGCAGCGCGCTAACCTGCCGCTCTCTTATCCGATGACGGCCCGCCGTTTCCTCGAAAAACACGGCCTGCTGGATGCGCAGGAGTATCAGCGCCGTCTGGTCGAACAGGGTAATCCGGAAGCGGTCAGCGTTCAGTATCCGCTGAGCGAACTACGCTATCGCGATATGGGCCGCGGGCAAAACGTCCTGTTAATCACCGTCGATGGCCTGAATTATTCACGTTACGAGAAGCAGATGCCTGCTCTGGCTGATTTCGCCAGTAAGAACGTGACGTTTACACAGCATATGAGTTCCGGTAACTCGACCGACGCGGGTATCTTTGGTCTGTTCTACGGCATTTCAGCCGGATACATGGATGGCGTGCTGTCCGCCCGTATTCCTGCGGCACTGATCACCGGGCTTAATCAGCAGGGTTATCAGTTAGGGCTATTCTCATCGGATGGCTTTAACAGCGCGCTCTATCGCCAGGCGCTGCTGTCAGACTTCTCACTGCCGGCGGCACAGAGCCAGACAGATGAACAGACCGCCAGTCAGTGGATAAGCTGGCTGCAACGCTACGCCCAGGAAGATAACCGCTGGTTCTCGTGGGTTGCCTTAAACGGCACCAACCTTGAGGACACGAATCAGAAAAGCTTTGCGCGCCGCTACAGCCGCGCTGCCGGTAATGTTGATGCACAGATTGGCCGCGTGCTCGACGCGTTGCGCGAGTCTGGCAAGCTGGATAACACCGTCGTGATCGTCACGGCCGGTCATGGTATCCCGTTGGGTGACGAAACGAAGAGCATGGAGTGGTCGCGTCCAAATCTGCATGTTCCGCTGGTGATCCACTGGCCGGGAACGCCGGCGCAGCGCATCAATATGCTGACTGAACATAAAGATGTGATGACGACCCTGATGCAACGTCTGCTGCACGTCAGCACGCCAGCAAACGAATATTCACAGGGGCAGGATCTCTTCAGTGCCACCCGCCGCCATAACTGGGTGACGGCTGCCGGAGAGAGCACGCTGGTGGTGACTACGCCAGCGCTGACGCTGGTGCTGAACAACAATGGGAAGTATCAGACGTATAATCTGCAGGGTGAGCGGTTGAAAGACCAAAAACCGCAGCTGAGCCTGCTGCTGCAGGTTCTGACGGATGAGAAGCGCTTTATCGCTAACTGATTAATTATAAACCAGTTAGCAACAGATTCCCTTGCATTCAAAACGGAATCGAGTAGTATTCTTTTTATGCGTCGGCACGTAGCGCAGCCTGGTAGCGCACCGTCATGGGGTGTCGGGGGTCGGAGGTTCAAATCCTCTCGTGCCGACCAAAAATACTCTTTAAAACCAGCCAGCTATGGCTGGTTTTTTTATTGCTTAATTTCTGATGGGAATCATTACCTGTAGTTTCAGCACCAACGGTCAACACCCCCCCTTAAAACACTCCGCCACGCTTGACGCTGTATATTTTTACAGTAAAAATACCTCCCCCCACTTGAAGTTATTACGGAGGTTTTATGTTTGTTGAATTGGTTTACGATAAGCGAAATGTTCAGGGCCTGGATGGAGCCAGAGAAATTATATTGGCCGAGCTTACGAAGCGAGTGCATAACATCTTCCCTGATGCTGAAGTGAAGGTTAAGCCTATGCAGGCTAACGGACTCAATAGCGATGCCAGCAAAAGCGATCGTGAAAAGTTGAACCGCATGCTGGAGGATATGTTTGAAGAGTCTGATATGTGGCTTACAAATGAATAAATTTCGTTGAAGCCCTCATATCGAATGTACTGGCGCGGACTTTAGCTGATAATTTTCCTTTGTGTAACACAATAACATTGGACAATCGACTTAGTGCGATACACCAACGTCTGGAGCAGTGATGATGAAAACAGTCGAGATACTGCAATACAATTTACACAAAGGCACCGGAGCATTTTTTCATAACGTCATGGCAGAAATTAGCGTTCCCCTACATCAACGCCACGGCATCGATGTGGTGTCGTTTGGTCACTCTCTGCACGATCTTGATTGCTACTATCTCATTCGAGCCTTTGAAAGTATTGAAAATATGAATACGGTGCTTAATTCTTTCTACGCGAGTGCAGACTGGCGCTGCGGGCCTCGTGAGTCCATCATTGACTGCATCGAAACAAGCATTAAGACAGTAATTGATCTGCCACGAGTAAGTGTGGATGGGCTACGAGTGTAAGTCCAAATCTGTTACGTCGCGATTGAGCGTTTACTGCCATATTAGGTTTGGTTCGGTGTATTGAGACAGCCAAAACGAGTCTGAGCTGATACATATCTAACCCTACCCTGCTCCCCATTGATTAACACACCGCGATGTTTGTAATGTCTTCATAAGCCACATGAGGACATCCCCAAGAAGCGTTTTTCCGACCAACATAATCTTGAAAACCAACCCTTCCGGGTTGTTTTTGTATTTCTGCAAAGGGAATTTCGTGTCATGTAACTCACTGGAAAAAAAGGGGCCCGTTTAGGCCCCCTGATGCGTTACTGTTTCACTTTGGCCTTTTCCTCATTGATGACGTTTAGCGCTGCTGCGGTGCAATCACCCTGAGCGATCCTGAGCGTGCCCGCCTGTTGGCGTTGCTCCAACAATGCGGAAAGCGTGTTGTAAACTTTCGTTTCGTGGTGGGCCTGTGCATAGCCCAACGCCTCGCAGATTTGAAAATCTGACATTGCCGCAACACGTTTACCATTTCCCCCCATGAAAGGCCGGGTGCTTAATGCATCCGTTTCGGGTTGAGAAGCAATGCTACATGCTGTTGTAGTCACCGCTGCCAGAATGATGAATGTCCACTGAGCCTTTTTCATCAGTAACGCTTTTTTTAAGGGTTTCACTTAAAATACTTCCCAAATTCGACATGTTGTCGCCTGATTTCTTTCAGGTTTGCCACTATTCCAGCCATACACCAGCCACTGACAACCCCCAAAAACCACCCCATCAAGAGATTTACTATCACCAGTGACCCACGTTTCTGGAGCCAGACTGAGCGCTACCACCACCAATATGATTGCCACCGCCTAAGCCGTGGGCGCTGTTGCTGTTGGCTGCATTGTTGCTGCCGTTCCCCGTTCCATGCTCATGTCGTGAGTTATTACGGCTATGATCGCTTCCCTGACGCTGAGAGACGATCAACGCGTCTACATGCGGAACTGCGATTTGCACATTCGGATCGACTTTGGCGATCTCCCCTGCGGTGGTGGTAGTGGTGACACCATTAACCGTGATATTCACAGGCGTCCCCGGCTTCATACTGGACACAGCAACGTTAATCGAGCCCGTGTCTTTTGTTATGGCAACACTTGTAACGTTATCAGGGGCTTTCGTGGTGGCTGGAGTATGAGTAAGCGAGGGCGCAGTAACCGCCGTGCCAGCGGGTAAGGCTGGACCTGTTGTCGCTTGCTGCATAGACACCACTGCGGCGCGGTAAGTTGTGCCTGTGATTTGTGGCGCAGCCACTGCAGACGTTTTGGTGGCGTCAGGGGTGTTAACGGCAGTTCCTGCAGGTAAGGCTGGCCCTGTTGTGACTTGCTGCATTGAAATCACAGCGTTCCGGTAAGTCGTGCCCGTAATGTGTGGCGTTTTCTGCTGCAGGGGTTGCGGCGTTCTTTGTGTTACAGGTCGCGGCGCATCGGGAGCCGTTTCAGTTGCCTGTACTGCATTAATACGATCGCCTGCAGTGCGTAAGCTGTTTTCGATGTCCCCTAAACGGGCCATATTTTCAGGTGAACGGTCGGCATTGTAAGCCTTTAATGCAGCCTGCTTATCCTCCATGGCCTGATTGGCTTCATTGCGAATCGACTGAATAGCAGTGGCTTTTTCATCCATGGTCATGAAATTAGAAGCGAAGGCGTTCACACTTCCGCATGAAAGCGCAATTATTACGGATAAAGAAATGATAGAATGGCGGTTCATTACAATAATTACCTTTAATTTATGTTAAGGGAAAACAGAAACAACAATTAACTACCCCGGCACATGTCGGGGACTTTTTTCAACAAACGAAACAAGCACTTCAAACCGCGCATAATAACGACTGTAAACGATTACACATTTGATATTTATCAATATCCCTAATTCAAATCGTAGAAATAACAATCAACTCAGCCACTACATTTCCCTGTTAATTCGCTTCAAAACATCTCTATTGTTATCGCAACCAATCATTTTTTTAGTGAATAACACTTAGACGGTGAATTTTTCCGGTTCATTATCCTGCATAAAAAAAGTGAAATAATGTTTCAGTGCACGTGCATTGACGTAACAAAAGCATCCCTCCCCCTGGATAAAGCGCCCTGTCCCTGCATAGCTCGTGTGGCCCCAAGCCAGACACCGTCAGCAATACAGAGAGGGATACATACCCGGATTTCACGCGATAAGCGGTGTGATAATTGAACAACGTGGCGGTATAGCGGGGGGGCTAATTACAGAGGCAGGAATTTATTGCAATTGATGACAGGGCTGGTTGAATCAGCATGAATGCTGTCCAGCCCAGATTCTTACGACTAAAAAAAGAAAAGCATTTTAATAACCGTATTCTTACCGCACTTCGGCAGGCGTTTTACGCAGATAAAGCAGCGTCAGCAAACAAATCACCGCGCCGGCATAAAAGGTATATTCTGCGCCCCACAGTTCCCAGATAGCGCCGGCACCCACGCTGGCCATCAGTAACCCGACCCCGCTGACCAGACTGAAAAGACCAAACGCCGTACCGCGCAAATCCGCAGGTGCTGTTTTGGCCACCATAGCGGCCAGCAGCCCCTGAGTCATCCCCATATGCATGCCCCAGAGC
Organism: Enterobacter sp. J49; assembly: GCF_002148625.1. Taxonomy (NCBI): domain Bacteria; kingdom Pseudomonadati; phylum Pseudomonadota; class Gammaproteobacteria; order Enterobacterales; family Enterobacteriaceae; genus Enterobacter; species Enterobacter sp. J49. Next base: position 319,315 of record NZ_MWPY01000037.1, on the reverse strand, counting down.
GCAACGCCGACAATAATACCGGTCCAGTGGGTACTCAGGGCCAGAACGACATCAGCGGCAATCAAAACGACTAGCCCCCACTGCAGAAGCCGGGTATGGCTCATACCATCAGAGAGTTTGCCAAACGGATAGGCCGAGAAAGAATAGATCACGTTCATCACCACCATCACCAGCGGGATTAAGGCCAGGGGAACGCCAGACTGTTGCGCACGGAGGACAAGAAAAGCCTCGCTAAAACGTGCCAGTGTGAATACCGCCCCCAGGCCAATGACCCACCAGCACGATTTTCCCAGCCGCGTTAAATTCTCTCTTTTGATGGGATTAGTGCGTTTATGTTCGACAGGGGTTTTCGGCTCCTTCAGGCCGAAATACAGCAGCGCAACCGAAAGAAAGCCGGGGATCAGGGCTATCCAGAAAACCGCGCGAAAATCATTGTGTAGCAGCAGCATTAACCCCACGGCCAGTAGTGGCCCCAGAAATGCGCCGGTGGTATCCATAGACTGACGCAGGCCATATGCCGCCCCACGCAGTTCCGGCGGGGTGATATCTGCAACCAGCGCATCCCGTGGAGCACCGCGGATCCCCTTCCCCGCACGATCCATCAGGCGCGCGCCTAAAACCATCCCCGAAGAGGATGCGAGGGCGAAAAAGGGTTTGCTCAGCGCACCGAGGCCATACCCGAGTAGCGCCAGCCCTTTACGCTTGCCAAGATAGTCGCTAATCGCCCCCGAAAAGACTTTGATAAAGAGAGCGGTAGCCTCCGCGAGCCCTTCAATCAGGCCGATAACCAACACGCTCGTTCCAAGCGTAGTCACCATAAACAACGGAAGCAGGCTGTGAATACTCTCTGACGAGATGTCCATCAACATACTGACGCCACCCACTACCCAGACCCCTTGAGGGATCCGGCTGAGTACCGTAAATCTGGAAAGCATCTGTAACTCCTGCTCTGAAAATAGTGGCCTGACTGCTTACAGAATAGGATACGACGGATTAAAAACCTGAGGAAGAACAACGAGCCAATAAAAAAGCCAGCGCTCAGGCTGGCTTTTTTATCGCAGGAAAGACGTTTAGTGTTTATCACGCCCACCCAGGAAGAAAATGCCCAGCGGAATGGCAAGCAGCACGGTGAACACCAGACTATAAACAAAGATCATCGCTGATTGCAGGACATACATGCTGGTCGTCCAGGCAGAGAGAGGAATGTTGTACTGTTCAATAACGCCAACAATGGTTGCCCGCCCAACGCACGCGGCAGCAATCATAAACACAACCAGTAACGCCAACAGGAACTTGCGGCCTTCAGGTGTTTTCAGTTTTGCACGTACCATCTCTCTCTTCCCTTCACAGATGAATAACATTATGTGGCGCTTAAAATAACACGATCTGCCGCCAGACTCCAATGCAGTACAAACAACCACTCATTGCGCATTAATAGAGTTTTATACGCTGCTAATATTGAAAATGTAAGTAAATTACACCAACCATTCACGAACATTATGTTAACCTGTGCCTGATAGTTTGACATAAAGGAATGACTGTGAAAAAAGCACCTCAATTTGCCATTGCCCTGATTGCCGCCGCATGCGTTAGCACCAGCGCTTTCGCCAGCGACACCCCTAAAGCGCAGCCTCTGGAAAAAGTAGCGCCTTATCCGCAAGCGGAAAAAGGGATGAAGCGTCAGGTCATTCAGTTACCCGCTCAGCAGGATGAAGCGAATTTCAAAGTGGAACTGTTAATTGGCCAGACGCTGGAAGTAGACTGCAACCAGCACCGTCTGGGCGGTCAGCTGGAAAGCAAAACCCTGGAAGGTTGGGGCTACGACTATTACGTCTTTGATAAAGTGACCTCTCCGGTTTCGACCATGATGGCCTGCCCGGATGGCAAGAAAGAGAAGAAATTTGTTACCGCGTATCTGGGTGACAACAGTCTGCTGCGCTATAACAGCAAGCTGCCAATCGTTGTTTATACGCCTGCAAACGTGGAAGTGAAATATCGCGTGTGGAAGGCGGAAGAAGAGACGGGCACCGCAGAAGTCCGTTAAGGATAAGTCGGGTGGCGATTTCGCCTGACCCGGCCATGATACTGTGCGGTTAAATAAGCCGGGTAAGCGCTAACGCTACCCGGCTTTTTCACATCAGAGTGCGATATCCGCGACCGGTTTGTTTTCCGCCTGAGGCTTCAGCTCTGCCTTTGGTGCTGCGTCAGCAGCAGCTTGCGGCTTCACATATTGCAGCTGCAGAACGCGGCTGGTGTATTCCAGTTCCTGTTCCGTCGCGTCAACGTTACCGTTCAGCTTAGTGCCGTAAGAAGGAATAATGGTTTTCAGTTTTGCCTGCCATTCCGGGCTGGCAACTTTGTCTTTAAACACTTTTTCCATCAGATGCAGCATGATTGGCGCAGCGGTAGAAGCCCCCGGTGACGCACCCAGCAGCGCAGCAACAGTGCCTTCTTTGTCACTGACCACTTCGGTACCCAGACGCAGTACACCGCCCTCTTTCGGATCGCGTTTGATGATCTGTACACGCTGACCCGCCTGCCACAAACGCCAGTCTTCTTTCTTCGCCTGCGGATAGTACTCTTTCAGCGCGTCAAAGCGTTCATCGTCAGAGAGCATCACCTGGCTAATCAGGTATTTCACCAGATCGAAGTTATCCAGACCGACGTCCATCATGGGCTTAACGTTAGAGGTGGTGGTCGCACTCAGCAGGTCCCAGAGGGAACCGTTTTTCAGGAACTTCGTGGAGAAGGTCGCGAATGGCCCGAATAGCACCACACGTTTACCGTCAAGCACGCGGGTGTCGATGTGCGGAACGGACATGGGTGGCGCACCAACGGAAGCCTGACCGTAGACTTTTGCCAGGTGACGATTCACCACTTCCGGGTTTTCAGACACCAGGAACTGACCGCCCACCGGGAAGCCTGCGTAATCGTCAGCTTCCGGAATACCGGTTTCCTGCAGCAGTTTCAGCGCCGCGCCGCCCGCACCAATAAAGACAAACTTCGCCTTGATGACGTGCTCTTCTTCATTGTGTTTCAGATCGGCAACGGTCACGCTCCAGCTGTTATCCGCATTGCGCTTAAAGCCACGCACTTCGGTGCTGAGCTGCAGATTAAAGTTCTCTTTTTTCTGCAGGGAACCTACCAGCTGGCGGGTAATTTCGCCGTAGTTCACGTCAGTACCAATTTCAGTACGGGTTGCGGCAACTTTCTGGTTCGGGTCACGACCTTCCATGACCAGCGGAGCCCACTCTTTAATCTGCGCGTGATCTTCGGAGTATTTCATGCCGCGGAACAGCGTGCTCTGCTGCAGAGCCGCATAGCGCGCACGCAGGAAGTTAACGTTTTGCTCGCCCCACACAAAGCTCATGTGCGGCACGGTGTTGATGAAGGAGTGCGGATCGTGCATTACGCCGCTGTTCACCTGGTGAGACCAGAACTGGCGAGAAATCTGGAATGCTTCGTTGATCTCAACCGCCTTCTCGATACTAATGGAACCGTCCTTTTTCTGCGGTGTGTAGTTCAGTTCCATGAGTGCCGAATGGCCCGTACCGGCGTTGTTCCAGCCGTTCGAGCTCTCCTGCGCCACGCCATCGAGGCGCTCGACCATGGTCATAGACCAGTCCGGCTGCAGTTCTTGCAGATAGGTTCCCAGCGTGGCGCTCATAATACCGCCACCAATTAAAAGGACGTCCGTTTCCTGCTCTTTTGGCGTGTCAGCTTTTGCCGCCATTGAGACGGTATTCAGCCCCACGGCCAGAGACAAGAGCATGGCAGTCATTTTTTTCATAATTTATGCCTTAGTGTAAAAGTGCGTGATGCGTGGAAATTGCAGGTGAAAAAAGCTGCGCGGGAACGGTAACAACTTTTAAATGGTGTTTAAAGGTTAAGAAATTATTGTAATTGTGAAATTTAATGATGGATTGTTTGTGAGGGATTACCTATGCGGCTGGCAAAAGGCGGCTTTTCTGGCTAGTATGTTGCGTTTTGTGATCGCGCGCACGGAAGCCTGCCCTAACCTGCGAAGTGTTATGTCATTACCCGATTCTTCTTTACCCCATGAAGGCCATGTCGCCTCGGTGTTACGCTCTCCCCGGCTGCTGATGCGTGAAACGCTGGCAGGCGTGATTACTGCCCTGGCGCTTATTCCTGAAGTGATTTCGTTTTCTGTCGTCGCAGGGGTTGATCCTAAAGTCAGCCTGATTGCTTCCGTGGTGCTGTGTCTTGCCCTGTCCGTGCTCGGCGGCCGCCCGGCAATGGTCACGGCGGCAGCGGGTTCCGTGGCGCTGGTGATTGGCCCGATGGTGCATCAGCATGGCGTGCAGTACATTTTGCCGGCCGTTCTGCTGGCCGGGGCGATCCAGATCCTCTTCGGCGTGCTCGGCATGGCGCGACTGATGCGCTTTATTCCGCAGTCGGTGATGACCGGGTTTGTTAACGCGCTCGGTATTTTGATCTTCTTCGCCCAGGTTCCCCATTTCTGGAGCCGAAGCCCGCTGATTGTGGGCCTGTTCGTGCTGACGCTGCTGATCGTCCTCTGGGTGCCCCGCTATATCAAAAGTATCCCCGCGCCGCTTATTGCCATTGTGGTGTTAACCCTGTTTACCGTGACCACCGGGCAAATCCTGCCGACCGTGGGTGACGAAGGCACCATGAGCGGTGGCCTGCCCGGGCTGACGCAGCTGCTTGTCCCGCTGAACACCGATACGCTGAGCATTATCTGGCCATGCGCATTAAGCATTGCGTTTGTGGGTCTGCTGGAGTCGCTGCTGACGGCAAAATTGGTGGATGAGCTGACGGCGAGCCCGTCCGGCAAGCGCCGCGAAAGCATTGGTCTGGGCATCGGTAACATTCTGGCCGGCTGGTATGGCGGTATCGCAGGCTGCGCCATGATTGGTCAAACCATCGTCAACGTGGAGATGGGCAAAGGCCGCAGCCGCATTTCCACTGTTGCGGCCGGTCTGGTGCTTCTGGTGCTGGTGACGGCGCTGAGTGAAGTGATGGCCCGCATCCCGATGGCCGTGCTGGCCGGGATTATGGCGATTGTCGCCGTCAAAACCTTCAGCTGGCATAGCCTGCAGCCCGCGACGGTGAAAAATGCCCCCCTTGCGGAAACGGTCGTGATGCTGGTGACCGTTGCAGCCACGGTATCAACCGGTAACCTGGCCATTGGCGTGCTGGGCGGGATTATCGTGATGGCACTCCTTCCCGCCCGAATTAAGCGTCGGGTTAAAGAAGAAAAAGCGTTGCCAGCCCAAGAAAAATAAAGAAGCCGCCCGTATCGGTGATGGCAGTGATCATGACGCTCGACCCCACTGCGGGGTCGCGCCCGAGTTTTGTCATCGTCAACGGGATGATGACGCCCATCATCGACGCAACCAGCAGGTTCAGCACCATCGCCAGCATCATCACGCCGCCTAATGCCATATCGTCGTACAGCCACCAGGTAATGCCGCCCATAATTCCGCCCCACACCAGGCCATTAATCAGCGCCACGCCCATCTCTCTGAAGATCAGGAAGGCAAAGTTACCCGGCTGAATGTTCTCCAGCGCCAGCGCGCGAACAATCATGGTGATGGTCTGGTTGCCGGTATTGCCACCTATCCCGGCCACAATCGGCATCAGCGAGGCTAACGCGACCAGCTGCGAAATGGTGTGTTCGAAGCCATCAATCACGCGGGAGGCGATAAACGCGGTACAGAGGTTAATGGCAAGCCAGGCCCAGCGGGTTTTGACCGCCTTGCCCACGGAGGCATGGACGTCATCTTCGGCGCTGATCCCACCAAGCGCACGCAGATCGTTATCGGTCTCTTCGTAGACCACGTCAACGATCTCATCGATTGTCAGACGTCCCATCAGCTTGCCGACCGAGTCCACGACCGCCGCACTCACGAGGTCGTCACGTTCGAAGGTACGCGCGGCTTTTTCCGCGTCATCCTCCGGCGAGAAGACCATCGGCTCGTTTTCCATGACCTCGCTCACCCGCCGCTGAGTGCTGTTGAGCAGGATCGTTTTCAGCTCCAGCTCACCAAGCAAGGTTTTATCCCGCGAGGTCACGAACAGTTTATCGGTGTTGTCGGGCATACTCCCCAGGCGGCGTAAATAACGCTGCACCGTGCCGAGCGTGACGTCCGGGCGCACCGTGATGACGCCAAACTCCATAATTGCGCCAACGCTGTGTTTATCGTAGTGCATCACCTGGCGCACGCGCGCCCGCTCATCGGCAGGCAACGAGGCCAGCAGTCGGCCGGTCAGGTTACGCGGCAGGTGTTGAACAAGGTAAATCTGTTCGTCGATATCCAGCGTTTGCAGGGCATCAAGAATATCCCGGTCGCTCATCTCATCGATAAGGTCATCCCAGACGTTTTCCGACGCCTCCAGCAGCACCTGCCCGCGTTCGTGATCCTGCACCAGACGCCACAGGGCGTGACGCTCTTCCGAGGGAAGCGCTTCGAGGGTATCCGCCAGGTCGGGCGGAGGCAAATGGGCAACCAGTGCACCTACCTCAGCAATATCGTCGGCTAAAGTGCCGACATCATATTGCTCAGCCAGGGTCAGTTTGCCCAGTAACGCAGACGTGACCGCTTTATCGGTCGTGAGAAGCCAGATGAGACGCGCACGTTCCTGGTCACGCTGCCGGGCGCTGTTTTTCTTTAATACCGACATCAATCATAAATCCATGAAATGAGATGGCATTAAGCATAGCGCGGGGATATGTAAATAAGAATAAACAACGGGACGGGATGCATAAAAAAGCGGCACATCGGCCGCGATTTTATCCCCTCTCCCGGTCGGAGAAGGGAAGACGAGACATCAGGCCGTGCGCGCTACCGCATCACGAGACGCCGCATCGCGCTCCTCGCCGGTCAACTCGCTGAGCTTACCGTCGCGCATCTCCAGCAGACGGTCGGCATGAATGAAGTAGTGATCGTCATGGCTGATGGCGAAAATAGTTTTGCCCATCGCCTTCATCAGCGGCAGTAACACCTGATAAAACTCGCGGCGGAAATGCGGGTCCTGGTCTGCCGCCCACTCATCAAGCAGGATGATGTCGCGCTCTTCAGCCAGTGCCAGCAGCAATGCCACGCGCTTTTTCTGCCCCTTCGAGAGTTTCAGGTTCAGGATTTTACCGTCCTGAAGCTCAAGCTTATGGGACATCTGCAGTTGCCCAAGCCATTTCTCCACCAGCGCAGGGTTAGCCTGCTGCCCTTCCGGCCCCAGCAGCTGATCAAAGAGCCAGACATCGGTGAAGACCGCCGAGAAGAGCTTGCGATAATCCTCTGGTTTCTCCGCGCTCAGCGCTTTACCATCCAGCAAAATCTCGCCCGATTGCGGCTGATATAAGCCGGTGAGCAGCATCGCCAGCGTGGATTTCCCGCTACCGTTACCGCCAATCAGGAACAGCAGCTCGCCGCGATGAATCGTCAGGTTTACCGGTCCGACGGAAAAAGCGTTGTCCTGATAGCGGAACATGACGTTACGCAGCTCCAGGGTTTGCCAGTTCGGGAAGGCCTGCGGGCGTGGGAATTCGGCTTTAAACGGTGCGAGATCGAATTTATTGAGCTTGTTAAACGCCACCTGAGCGCTCAGCAACGTTGGCAATGCGCCCACGGCGGAGAGGAGCGGTGTACGCAAAAACAGCAGCGTCAGTGAATAGGTCGCCGCGACGTTGGTATCCGCCCATCCCAGACTGTTCGCCATCCAGAAGACCAGGCCAATGGCGCCCAACATCATAATGTTCGACCAGTTCACCGCGCTCAGGTGGAAGGTATCGGCGCGAATGATGTGATGCCGGTATTCGCGGGCATCGGGAATATAGAGATGGTTAAAGATATGCTCGGCACGCTCGCGATTCAGGGTCAGCTCTTTACGCCCTTCCAGCACGGTCTGGTAATCGTTATAGAGCTTATCCTCGGTTTCACGCAGCACCGCCATGTGTTTATAGACGCGCGACACCAGCAGAAAACCGCCCCAGATGGTGATAACAATCCACAGCGCAGTGACCGCCAGCATTTTTGTGGAGAGCCAGGCGAGATACGCTGCCGAACCAAAGGTCAAAATAATGCCCTGCACCAGCTCCGGCAGACGAACGAAGGCAATGGTAATGGCGCGCACGTCGCTGGTCAGCCCTGCCAGCAGGGAGGCACTTCCAAGCTGCTCAACGCGTTCTACCTGCGTGTCCAGAATACGCTTGATAAATTCACTGCGCAGACGGAAAACGAAATGGTGTCCCAGCGCCGTCAGCGCCAGCTGCGAGCCGAGCGTCACCGCCATCAACAGCAGTAGCAGGCCAAGAAACTCCGGCAGGACGGCGAGTGAGGTATCGACCATTTCAATCAAGCGCACGTTAATAAACGCGATCAGGCCGATACCTAACGCGGCGCTGGCGAGGCTTAACGCCATGACGGCAATGAAGGGCCAGCGATACTGACGCCAGACGAGGAGAAGTAGTTGCATGCAGGCAATCCGGGCAATAAAAATCAGCCAGCAGTTTAAACTGCCGGACGGTTACATCAAGAATAATTCTTATTTTTATTGGCCACGGGATGCCTGCCGGAACGTCAAGTTAAGACGGAACTCGCCGGTCTGAGGATGTACTCCCGGTTTGAGGGGCTGAATGCCGTGATAAAAAAGCCGCGATTCCCTGCCCCAAACCACCACATCACCGTGCTCCAGCATGAGCCGTTTCAGCGGATCGTTACGGCGTAATCCGCCAAACTGGAAGACCGCGGGCAGGCCTAAGGATACCGAGACGATCGGCGCGCGCAGATCGGGTTCATCCTTGTCCTGATGCAGCGAGAGCTTTGCCCCCACGGCGTAGCGGTTAATCAGACAGGCATCCGGGCGAAAGTCGGCATAGCCCGCTTCAACGGCGGCGTCATGGCAGAGCGCCCGAAAAACGTCAGGCATCGGCGGCCATGGCTGGCCGGTTACAGGATCGCCCGGGGCATATACATAGCCCTGCGCGTTTGTCGCCCAGCCCAGTTCTCCGCAGTTCGTCATCGCCACCGACATGGTGTACCCCCCGGGCGTCACCATATGTCGAAACGGCGAGACCGCCGCCACCTCATCGATGCCGGCAAGCAGCGCCGCCGCGCGGGAAAGCGCAAAGCGGCGCAGGATCACCGCGCCGGGCGCAAGGGGCTCCTGCCAGGGTTCCGCATCCGCAAAAAGATCGAGCATTATCCCTCCGGGTTCTTTGCCTCACGTTTCAGTAACAACGCCTTTCGTTCTATCCCCCAGCGGTAGCCCGAAAGCGCACCGTCGTGACGAACAACACGGTGGCAGGGGATGATAACGGCCAGTTTATTTGCGGCACAGGCTCCCGCCACCGCACGCACAGCGCCTGGGCTACCGATCGTCTGCGCCACCTGGCGATAACTTGCCGTTTCACCGCGGGGAATGTCACGAAGCGCCTGCCACACACGCTGCTGGAAAGCGGTGCCCCGAATATCCAGCGGAAGTGCCAGCGGCACGGTATGGTCATCGATAGCGCTAATCACCCGCTCAATACGCCGGGCGAATTCTCCTTCCAGCGTTTCTCGCTCTGCTTTTGGAAACAGCGTCAAAAGCTCCTCGGTTAATGTCTCATCGTCGTCACCCAGCAGAATTGCGCAGATCCCGCGCTCGCTTTCACCCACCAGGCAACGGCCTAACGAACACTCACCAATCGCATAACGCACCGCCACATCCCCTTTCCGGTACTGCTTCGCCGTCATGCCCAGCGCAGCGTTGGCTTGACGATAATAGCTGCTGCTGTCAGGAAACCCGGCGGCCAGCACGGCATCGGTAATTTTGTCCCCCTGCGCAAGCGCGGTACGCAGGCGTTGTACCCGCGCCGCCTGTTGCCAGGCTTTAGGCGTCATACCGGTAACGGACTTAAACAAGCGGTGGAAGTGGAAAGGACTCATGGCGACCTGCTGCGCCAGCATTTCCAGCGTTAACGCGGGATCGCGCTCCAGCAGGCGGCAGGCATGTTCAACTTTTGCCAGCGTCTGTTCCTGCGGATCGCGTTTGTCCGGCTGACAGCGTTTACACGGGCGAAACCCTGCCTGAAGGGCATGATCTACATCGGGGTAGAAGCGGACATTTTTACGTAACGCGTGGCGGGCACGACAGGACGGACGACAGACGATCCCCGTCGTTTGCACGGCAAAGACAAACTGATCGTCAGCACGCGGATCGCGAGCCAGCACGGCCAGCCAGCGATCGTCATCGGTAGTAAAGGTCGGGTTTTTCATCATCAGCTCCTCTTACAAGCATACATACAGCGTGCCCGAGTGCCACTGATTAAAAACCCGCAACCTTGCTTTTTAATTCTTATCACTCACCAGGAAGCTGTCGAACTGCGGCGAACTCCAGGTTTTGAAGCCATCAGCCTCTTTGGTGATCATATAGACAGCCAGTCCTTCCTGGCGGACCACCTCTTTGGCTTTCTCCGGACCGAGGACCATTAACCCGGTATCCCAGGCATCGGCTTCCAGCGCGGTGGGGGCAATGACCGTCACCGAGACCAGATTATGCGCGATTGGGCGGCCGGTCTGCGGATCGATGACATGCGAAATCCGCTTCCCGTCGAGCTCATAATAGTTACGGTAACTCCCGGAGGTGCTGATACCGTGACCGTTAATATCTACAATCGCCTGTACGGCGTTTTGCTGGTCGGTCGGTTTTTGAATCGCCACTCGCCACGGATTACCGCTGGCATTCATGCCGCGGCTGACTAACGCACCGCCCACGGACACCAGGTAACGCGAAATACCTTCCTGGGCCATCAGCGCGGCCAGATGATCTGCCGCATACCCTTCCCCTACCGTCGACAGATCAACAAACAGATCGGGAATATCTTTTTGCAGGTACTGTTGCCCGTACTGGTTGATCACCGTCAGGTGCTGCAACCCTGTCCGGGCGCGGGCGTCATCTATCGCCGCCTGGTCAGGCGTGGTGACAGGCTGCTTGTTCGGGCCAAACCCCCACAGGTTAACCAGCGGCCCCACGGTCACGTCCATCGCGCCGTTGGTCTTGTAGCCCACGCGCATTGATTCGGTCACGATATCGGCCATTGCTTCGCTCACCGGCCACAGGGAAGTGCTGGTAGAGAGGTTAAAGCGCATCAGCGCAGAGTCATTTTTGTAGGTCGAAAGAAGCTGATCGTCGGCGTCCAGCTGCGACTGAATTTTGCTGCGAAGTTCGTCAGCGCGTGTCTTATCGAGATTCATCACGCTGACACGCCAGAATGTGCCCATCGTTTTGCCTTCCAGCACCGTCGCCGCGGGAGCATCCGTTTTGGCCACAGGCGTGGAAGAGTCACATGCTGTCAGGAAAAAAAGTATAGCCAGGAAGCTGGCGCGTAAAAAAGTCATGTCCATTCATTATTATCCTCATGCCAGGGCGGCAAGAGTACACCAAAAGGGTGAATTGTAAGAACCGAAAAGGCACGAAAAAGGGGCCATAAGGCCCCCTTTGTCACACGATGAAGCGATTAGAACTGGTAAACCAGACCCAGCGCTACGATATCATCAGTACCGATACCCGCCTGACGGGTGAATTCATTTTCATCAACCAGGTTGATTTTGTAATCAACGTAGGTGGACATGTTTTTGTTGAAGTAGTAAGTCGCGCCAACATCAACATATTTCAGCAGATCCTGATCGCCGTAACCTTCGATGTCTTTACCTTTGGACTGCAGGTAAGCCACGGATGGACGCAGACCGAAGTCGAACTGGTACTGAGCAACCACTTCGAAGTTCTGTGCTTTGTTAGCAAAGCCGTAAATGTCGCTGCTGCTCTGAGAGTTACCGAAACGGGTTGCGTTATAGGTCTGAGAGTACTGCGCCGCCAGGTAGATGTTGTTGGCGTCGTATTTCAGGCCACCAGAGTAAACTTCAGCACGATCGCCTTCGCCTTTCAGCGCCAGGTTAGCGGTGTCGTTCTGGTCAGCAGTACGTTTAGAAGAAGACATCGCACCACCGATGCTGAAGCCTTCGCCCAGGTTGTAGGTCACAGACGCGCCGTAACCGTCACCGTTCTGTTTCAGGGTGCTACGACCGGAATCGTTTTCACCGCTTACGCTGCCGTTTTTACCCTGATACTGCAGAGCAAAGTTCAGACCATCAACCAGACCAAAGAAGTCCTGGTTACGGTAGGTTGCTACGCCGTTAGCACGGGATTGCAGGAAGTTGTCTGCACCGTAGGTGTCGCCGCCAAATTCTGGCAGAACGTCAGTCCAGGATGTTACGTCGTAGATCACACCGTAGTTACGACCATAATCGAAAGAACCCGCGTCAGCGAATTTCAGACCCGCGAACGCTACACGCGTCCAGGACTGGTTGTCGCTTTCAGAGGTGTTGCCCTGAATCTGGTATTCCCACTGGCCGTAACCGGTCAGCTGATCGTTAACCTGGGTTTCGCCTTTGAAGCCAAGACGCATGTAAGTCTGGTCGCCATCATTGCTCTTGTCGTCAGAGAAATAGTGCAGACCATCAACTTTGCCGTACAGATCTAATTTGTTGCCATCTTTGTTATAAATTTCAGCCGCATTTGCTGCGCCTGCCACCAGCAGAGCTGGTACCAGGAGGGACAGTACTTTAACTTTCATTTTATTAACCCTCTGTTATATGCCTTATAATTGCCACTGCTTACTGATTAACCCTCATTAACCAGTCGGCAATTTCATTCTCCGCAAAATTACAGAATAATCCAACGGGAATATGATACGAAAACTTTGAAAATGTTTCATTTCACGATAAACATGTTTCAAAATGTAAATATCAAGGAACTTTTACAAAGCACAGAGAGCTTAAGAATTTAGCACTTATCATCAAGTGAGAAGAAAAAACATTTAAATTCAGTAAACTACATTAAAAATATTTACAGCACTGAATGACAAAACAAGATCGGCCGTTATCTCTAAAATAACTCTCGCTATCATCATTAACTTTATTTATTACCGTCATTCAGATTTGAATGTCTGTTTATCCCTAATTCTACCGAATGCCTGGCATTCGGTTTTTTTTTACCTTTCTTTACGTAGCATGCGTTTTTTTGTGCTACCGCACTGAAATTGTAACGACTATTAACTAAATTCGTTTCCTCTCTCCTCGAGAACCGCGTCATTACTGCAAATCTCAATTTCTTGTTAATTCGTGCTATTTACCGGTATGTATCGATTTTTATTTGTACACTCTCACTCGCTTTGTACATGTTTCATGCAATGGCGTTCTCCGATATTGTCAGCCGAAAAAGTGGCGGGTTCAAAGAGCGTGACGCTGGAAATTCAGGTATTACCCTTTATACTGCCCTATCGCCATAGAGCACGACCATTACGGGTTAAAGATATCAATGAGTCAGACTGAAACTACCGCTCCGAGCAAATTCTCCCTCTTACCCGGGAGCATCACCCGTTTCTTTCTTCTTTTGATCGTTGTGCTGCTAGTCACAATGGGGGTTATGGTTCAGAGCGCGGTTAACGCCTGGCTGAAGGACAAAAGCTATCAGGTTGTTGATATCACCCACGCCGTCCACAAGCGCATTGATACCTGGCGCTATGCAACCTGGCAGATTTACGACAACATCGCGGCCGCGCCGGCAACCTCTTCCGGAGACGGGCTTCAGGAGACTCGCCTGAAGCAAGACGTCTATTATCTGGAAAAACCACAGCGCAAAACCGAAGCGCTGATCTTCGGCTCTCATGACAGCGCAACGCTTGAGATGACCCAACGCATCTCAACCTATCTTGATACCCTTTGGGGTGCCGAGACAGTGCCGTGGTCGATGTACTATCTCAACGGTCAGGACAACAGCATGATCCTGATCTCAACCCTGCCGCTAAAAGATCTCTCTTCCGGTTTCAAAGAGACGACCGTGGGCAGCATTGTCGATTCCCGCCGGGCAGAAATGCTGCAGCAGGCGAACGCCCTTGATGAACGTGAGAGCTTCTCATCTCTGCGCCGCCTCGCCTGGCAGAATGGCCATTACTTTACGCTGCGTACCACTTTTAACCAGCCAGGCCATCTGGCGACGGTGGTGGCCTTTGATTTGCCCATCAATGACTTGATTCCACCGGATATGCCGCTCGACAGCTTCCGTCTGGAGCCGGACAGCAGCACTCAGAATATGCGTGCCGCATCGGACAAAGAGGCCGCAGAGAGCGTATCGATCTCCTTTAACGGCTCGAAAATTGAAATTGCCTCTTCGCTGAACTCAACCGGTATGCGTCTGGTGTGGCAAGTGCCGTTCGGCACCCTGCTGCTTGATACGCTGCAAAATATCCTCCTGCCCCTGCTGCTGAATATCGGCCTGCTGGCGCTGGCGCTGTTTGGCTACAGCACGTTCCGCTTCCAGTCAGGGCGTCAAAGCGATGCCGCCCCCGTCCCGGCAGGAACCAGTAACGAACTGCGCGTGTTGCGCGCGCTGAATGAAGAGATTATTTCCGTGCTGCCGCTTGGGGTGCTGGTTCACGATCAGGAAGCCAACCGTACGGTGATGAGCAATAAAATTGCTGACCACCTGCTGCCACATCTCAATCTGCAGAACATCACCGCCATGGCGGATCAACATCAGGGCGTGATTCAGGCCACCATTAATAACGAGCTGTATGAGATCCGACAGTTCCGCAGCCAGATCGCCTCCCGCACGCAGATCTTCATCATCCGCGATCAGGATCGTGAAGTGCTGGTGAATAAAAAGCTCAAGCAGGCACAACGTCTGTATGAGAAAAACCAGCAGGGGCGCGCTGCCTTTATGCAGAATATTGGTGATGCCTTCAAGAAGCCGTTAAAAATGCTGGCTACCCAGGCGGCGGCGCTGAATACATCTGAAAGCCATCAGCTTGCCTGCCAGGCCGACTCGCTGGTACGCATGGTAGATGAGATCCAACTGGCGAATATGCTCGAAAATGATTTCTGGAAAGGAACGCCGACCCTCTTCTCTATCCAGAATCTGATCGATGAAGTGGTGCCTGAGGTCCTGCCCGTGATTAAGCGCAAAGGGCTGCAGCTGCTGATCAATAACCATTTACCGGCGAATGATGAACGTCACGGCGATCGCGAAGCGCTGCGTCGCATTCTGCTGATGATTATTCAGTACGCCGTCACCACCACCCAGATCGGGAAGATCACCCTGGAAGTCAGTACCGACGAGTCGGCTGAAGATCGCCTGACGTTCCGTATCCTGGATACCGGGGAAGGCGTAACGACAAGCGAAATCGATAATCTGCATTTCCCGTTCCTGAATGACACCCAGAGCGATCATTACGGCAAGGCCAATGCCCTGACCTTCTGGCTGTGCGATCAGCTGGCACGTAAGCTCGGTGGCCATCTGAATATCAAGGCCCGCGAATCACTTGGCACGCGTTACTCACTGCACGTTAAAATGGCGGCGAATCCACAGGAAGAAGACGAAGAACGCCTGCTGGATGATGTTGTCGTGATGGTGGATGTGACCTCGAACGAGATCCGCAATATTGTGGTTCGTCAGTTAGAAAACTGGGGCGCGGCCTGCATAACGCCGGATGAAAGACTCTCAAGTCAAGAATTTGATCTGTTTTTAACTGATAATCCGTCTAATCTTACTGCCTCCGGCTTGCTTTTAAGCGATGATGAGCCAGGCGTGCGAAAAATCGGCCCAGGCCAGCTGCGCGTCAACTTTAATATAAGCAATGCGATGCAGGAAGCTGTACTACAACTAATAGAAGAGCAACTGGCGCAGGAAGAGATAGCGGAATCACCGTTAGGCGGCAATGAAAATGCCGAGCTTCACGCCAGCGGATACTATTCACTCTTTGTTGATACAGTACCAGATGATGTTAAGCGGTTGTATACTGAGTCCGCTGCGAATGATTTTGCAGCGCTGGCACAGACAGCACACCGGCTTAAAGGGGTGTTTGCCATGCTTAATCTGGTTCCCGGCAAGCAGTTATGTGAAACGCTGGAACATCTAATTCGTGAGAAAGATGCCTCTGGCATTGAAAAATACATCAGCGACATTGACGCCTACGTCAAAAGCTTGCTGTAGCAAGGTAGCCTTATACATGAACAATATGAACGTAATTATTGCCGATGACCATCCGATTGTACTGTTCGGTATTCGCAAATCACTTGAACAGATCGAGTGGGTGAATGTAGTCGGTGAATTTGAAGACTCTACAGCACTGATCAATAACCTCCCAAAGCTTGATGCGCATGTGCTCATCACCGATCTCTCCATGCCTGGGGACAAATACGGTGATGGGATCACACTCATCAAATATATCAAACGTCACTTCCCGGACATTTCGATCATTGTTCTGACCATGAACAACAACCCGGCCATTCTCAGCGCCGTGCTGGATCTGGATATCGAAGGGATTGTGCTGAAACAGGGTGCGCCGACCGATCTGCCAAAAGCGCTCGCTGCTCTGCAGAAAGGCAAGAAGTTCACGCCTGAAAGCGTCTCTCGTTTGCTGGAAAAAATCAGCGCCGGTGGCTATGGCGACAAACGCCTGTCTCCGAAAGAGAGCGAAGTTCTGCGCCTGTTCGCCGAAGGTTTCCTGGTCACCGAGATTGCCAAGAAGCTGAACCGCAGTATTAAAACCATCAGTAGCCAGAAGAAATCAGCAATGATGAAACTGGGTGTGGATAACGATATTGCGCTGCTGAACTATCTCTCCTCCGTTACGCTGAGCGCGTCGGATAAGGATTGATGTTTACCGGGTGTGCGGCCTGATGGCCTCACCTCCCCCTCCCGGCGTGTGAGGGAAACAACAAAAAAGGCCCTGACGGGCCTTTTTTTATACTCTCGCTTTTCTGACCCGTTCCGCATACACGGAAATCGTCTGTTTCAGGACGTCCAGCGTCACCGGTTTCGACAGACAACTGTCCATCCCTGACTCCAGACAGCGCTGTTTCTCTTCCGCCAGCGCATTCGCCGTCACGCCCACGACCGGCAACGTCAGGCCAAGCTGGCGTATACGCTGCGTCAGACGGTAGCCATCCATATTCGGCATGTTGACGTCGCTAAGAACGATATCAATGTGGTTTTTACTCAGCACGTTCAGCGCATCCACGCCGTCATTGGCGGTTTTGCACTGATAGCCAAGCGAACCCAGCTGGTCTGCCAGCAGGCGACGGTTAATCGGATGGTCATCCACCACCAGAATCATCATATCGTCATTCAGCGATGCCAGCGCATCCGGTGACGGCAACTCCGTCGCCCCATCGCTATCTTCCAGCTGCACGCTGTAAATACGTGCCAGCAGGCTCATGAGCTCATGCGGCGTCGCCACGCTGTGCACCCATTCACCCGGAGCTCGTTCGACCGGAATACCGATATGGCGACGGCAGAAGTGAACCACCCCTCTGCCCTGCCAGGGTTGCTCCAGCACCTCGTCGGTGATCAGCACGTCGTCGACATCCGGCGTTTGCCCTTCATAGCGGGACACGCGCACGCCGCTGTGGGTAAGAAGCGCCGTCAGGTAATCATTCAGTGAGGCATTGTGTACTGCCAGCCAGCAGCGCTTATCGCTCAGCCCGTCCACCACCGCTTTTGCCGGGTACTGGGCAGAATAGAGCGGAATGCGGATAGTAAACTGGCTGCCCATGCCTGGCTCGGTATCAACGGAGATATCGCCGTCCATCATGCTCACGAGCTTCTCACAGATCGCCAGACCCAACCCGGTCCCCTGGAAGTTACGCTGTACGCCGGTACCGACCTGGAAGAACGGGTCAAACAGACGCACCACTTCCTTCGCCGGGATACCCACGCCGGTATCACGCACGCGAATACTCAGGTAGTCCCCTGCCCGGCACACATGCAACACAATGCAGCCGATATCGGTAAATTTAATGGCGTTACTGAGCAGGTTAGAAATGACCTGCTGCAGACGCATCGGATCGCCATGCAGCGTCAGCGGCACGTCCGGCTCAATAAAGCAGTAGAGGCCCAGCTGTTTACGCACCACCAGCGGCAGATAGTTGGCGCTGATGTGGTTCATCACCTCGCGCGGAGAGAACTCCCGCGGCTCAATTTTCAGCTGCTCCGACTCAATTTTGGAGAAATCGAGAATATCGCTGATGATTTTCAGCAGCAGGCTGGAGGAGTTATTCATCGCCGTCACCAGGCGATCGACCCCTTTCGGCAGCTCTTTGGTCTGCAGAAGATCAAGGTTACCGATAATCCCGTACAGCGGGGTACGCAACTCGTGGCTGACGGTGGCGAGGAACATGGATTTTGACTGGCTGGCCTGCTCGGCGGCCTGCGCCATCTCCTGCAACGACTCTTCCATCTTCACACGCGCCGAGACGTCTACCAGGACGCAAATTGCCACGTTCTCATTACGATAGCGGGAGTGCACAAAGCTGATTTGCAGGTTCGTGTGCGTGCTGGTCAGCACGTCAACGAAGTTCACCTGCTGGCCACAGATAATCTGCGTCAGCCTCTGTCGGTCCTCATGCGTCAGCATGTTCAGGTAGTTATGCGCCAGCTCGTTACTGAGGATATTGGTCCCGTCCTGCGTGCGCAGGATGCAGATCCCCACCGGCGCCGAGGCGACAATCTTGCGGTTAAACTGCTCGTGCTCTTCCAGCCGCTGGGCGTCGCTTTCGGCGGGAATAAAGATTTTGCGCTCATACATTCGCGCCAGGGTAAACAGCGCCCCCCCGGCCAGCAGGTTCAGCAAAATCGCGTTCATGATAAGAATGCGGATCCGCTCAAGCACCATATCCACGGGCAGCGAATAGACAATACTCAGCGACGAAGGCGGCAAACTCTTTTTAAGCACCAGCTCACGGAAGCCTGAGGTATAGCCAAACCACGACCGCTCCTGCATCCAGTGCGGGTCAACGTTCAGTCGATTATCCGGACCGGCGAGTGAGATCAGGGTATGTCCATTTTCATCCAGAATGGTCACGCCCATCGGCAGACTGCCCGGCGTGAAGAAGTTTTCCATGCGAATGGTCTGTTCAATCCCCAGCAGCGCCTGCAGACGATTGCCCAGATAGACCGGCGTGAGGGCGTAGAAATAGCCCACGCCCATACGTGGCCCCTGGCTTATCCAGAAGATGTTATTCCCGCGCTCGTCCTGCGGCGCATTGCGATATTTCACAATCCGTTCGTGCAGGCTTTTCAGCGCATCATCGCGCTCAACGGGCACATCGCGCAGGCCAAAGTCGGCCATGCAGAGATTTTCACTGCCAATCAGGAAGACGCGGTTCAGATCATAGGCGGCGGAAAAGTTGTCACGCCAGTAGCGCATAAACCAGGAGAGCGACTCCAGTGAACCACGCCAGGTGCTGCCCATCGCAGAGCAATCGGAATCCGGAAACAGCGGCTCGAAATTCGGTACTTCGGTTTTGTCATTACGCCCACGGATGGCAAGAATGCCGTTTTCAGCGGTCAGGCGATTCTCGGCAATGTACTTCAGCTCCTTCATCACGTCGGACGTTCGCTGAATATAGCGCTGGGCCTGATCGGAGCTTAAGTTAAACTCCTGGCGGATCTCCGCTTCTTTCTGATGAAGGGCGTTAACGATGTAGAACACCGACAATAATGCCACCAGCAACCAAAGCAAGAGCGCCAGCGCCCGAAACAGATAGCGAGAGACTTTCAGCGTGGTACGAAAGGAGACGAGGTATTTCAAAGGGGCGAGGCTCCGCCGTCGGGGTCAAAAAGAATGTGGTTAAGGTAGCGGTAAACGCGCCTTGTCGCAACGTTCACTTATCTGCTTGTGCAAAAGAAAAGGGCCGGAAACCGGCCCTTTTGCATCAGGAGACATTACTCGTCAGCGTCATCCGCTGCATCATCTTCGGTATCGGCTTCTGGTGCGATTTCATCATCACCTTCTGCGACGCTACCGTCGATGGAGTCGAGCTCTTCGTCATCCACAGGCTCAGCTACACGCTGCAGACCCACGACGTTTTCATCTTCCGCGGTACGGATGAGGATCACACCCTGAGTATTACGGCCAACCACGCTGATCTCAGATACGCGTGTACGCACCAGCGTACCGGCATCCGTGATCATCATGATCTGGTCGGCATCGTCTACCTGTACCGCACCCACAACGGATCCATTGCGCTCGGTAACCTTGATAGAGATAACGCCCTGCGTGCCACGAGACTTGGTCGGGTATTCGCTTTCGGCAGTACGTTTACCGTAGCCGTTCTGCGTGACGGTCAGGATAGCACCTTCACCGCGCGGAACGATCAGGGAAACGACGGTATCTTCACCGGCCAGTTTGATACCACGAACACCTGTTGCAGTACGGCCCATCGCACGAACCGCGTTCTCTTTGAAGCGCACCACTTTACCGGCGGCGGAGAACAGCATCACTTCATCGGAACCGGAGGTAAGGTCAACGCCAATCAGTTCGTCACCGTCGTTCAGGTTCACCGCGATGATACCGGCAGAACGTGGACGGCTGAATTCGGTCAGCGCGGTTTTCTTCACGGTACCGCTGGCGGTCGCCATAAAGACGTTCACGCCTTCTTCGTACTCACGTACCGGCAGAATCGCGGTGATACGTTCGTTCGCTTCCAGCGGCAGCAGGTTCACGATTGGACGACCACGTGCACCACGGCTCGCTTCTGGCAGCTGATAGACCTTCATCCAGTAGAGACGACCACGGCTTGAGAAGCAGAGGATCGTGTCATGGGTGTTTGCCACCAGCAGACGGTCAATAAAGTCTTCTTCTTTAATACGTGCTGCCGATTTGCCTTTACCGCCACGACGCTGTGCTTCGTAGTCGGTCAGCGGCTGATACTTCACATAGCCCTGGTGAGACAGGGTGACCACCACATCTTCGCGGTTGATCAGATCTTCAATGTTGATATCAGAGCTGTTCGCCGTGATTTCGGTGCGACGCTCATCGCCGAACTGATCGCGGACCAGTTCCAGCTCTTCACGGATCACTTCCATCAGGCGCTCTGCGCTACCCAGGATATGCAGCAGCTCGGCAATCTGTTCCAGCAGTTCTTTGTATTCGTCGAGCAGTTTTTCGTGCTCAAGGCCAGTCAGTTTCTGCAGACGCAGATCCAGAATCGCCTGGGCCTGCTGTTCAGTCAGGTAGTACTGACCGTCACGCACGCCGAACTCAGGCTCCAGCCACTCAGGACGCGCAGCATCGTCGCCAGCGCGTTCCAGCATGGCGGCCACGTTGCCCAGATCCCACGGACGGGCAATCAGAGACGCTTTCGCTTCCGCAGGGGTTGGTGCACGGCGAATCAACTCAATGATTGGGTCGATGTTTGCCAGTGCAACGGCCAGCGCTTCAAGGATATGCGCACGGTCGCGGGCTTTACGCAGTTCGAAAATAGTACGGCGAGTCACCACTTCACGGCGGTGACGCACAAACGCGCTCAGAATATCTTTCAGGTTCATGATCTTCGGCTGACCATGGTGCAATGCAACCATGTTGATACCGAAGGAGACCTGGAGCTGAGTCTGGGAATACAGGTTGTTCAGTACAACCTCGCCCACCGCGTCGCGTTTGATTTCAATCACGATGCGCATGCCGTCTTTATCAGATTCGTCACGCAGCGCGCTGATGCCTTCAACACGTTTTTCTTTTACCAGCTCGGCGATTTTTTCAATCAGACGCGCTTTGTTCACCTGATACGGGATCTCGTGAACAATGATGGTTTCACGGCCGGTTTTGGCGTCCGCTTCCACTTCGGCGCGGGCACGGATATAAATCTTGCCACGTCCGGTGCGGTACGCTTCTTCAATACCACGACGACCGTTGATGATCGCCGCCGTCGGGAAGTCTGGACCCGGGATGTGTTCCATCAGCCCTTCAATGCTGATGTCTTCATCCTCAATATAGGCCAGGCAACCGTTGATCACTTCCGTGATGTTATGCGGTGGAATGTTGGTTGCCATACCGACGGCGATACCGGACGAACCGTTCACCAGCAGGTTAGGGATTTTCGTTGGCATAACGTCCGGAATGCGTTCCGTGCCGTCATAGTTATCAACGAAATCAACCGTCTCTTTTTCCAGGTCAGCCATCAGCTCATGGGCAATTTTCGCCAGACGGATTTCCGTATAACGCATTGCCGCGGCGGAGTCGCCGTCGATAGAACCAAAGTTACCCTGACCATCTACCAGCATGTAACGCAGCGAGAATGGCTGCGCCATTCGGACGATAGTGTCGTACACCGCGGAATCACCATGGGGATGGTATTTACCGATTACGTCACCAACGACACGGGCAGATTTTTTGTAGGCTTTATTCCAGTCATTGCCCAATACGTTCATGGCGTATAGTACGCGACGGTGTACCGGCTTCAGGCCATCGCGGACGTCCGGCAGCGCACGGCCAACAATGACCGACATCGCATAGTCCAGATAGGAGCTCTTCAGCTCTTCCTCGATGTTAACCGGTGTAATTTCTCTCGCAAGGTCGCTCATCTAACCGCTATCCCTCTACTGTATCCCGGATTCAAAGGTCGCAAATTATAACACAGCCGCGGTGATTGAGGTAAACCAATAAGCTTTATTCAACCGCGCGGGCTGATATACTCCGAAGTCTTGCAAAATAAGGAGTAAAAGCGCCCATGAATGCCGAAAAATCCCCGGTGGCTCACAACGTTGACCATGAAGAGATTGCCAAATTCGAAGCGGTGGCATCCCGCTGGTGGGATCTCGAAGGTGAGTTTAAACCTCTGCACCGCATTAACCCGCTGCGTCTGGGCTATATCGCGGAGCGTTCCGGCGGCCTGTTCGGTAAGAAAGTGCTCGACGTCGGCTGCGGCGGCGGCATTCTGGCAGAAAGCATGGCGCGCGAAGGGGCCACCGTCACCGGTCTGGATATGGGCTTTGAACCGCTGCAGGTTGCCCGTCTTCATGCGCTGGAATCTGGAGTGCAGGTGGAATATGTGCAGGAAACCGTCGAAGAACATGCGGCAAAGCATGCCCATCAGTACGACGTGGTGACCTGTATGGAGATGCTGGAGCACGTTCCCGACCCCCAGTCCGTGGTTCACGCCTGTGCAAAACTGGTGAAACCGGGCGGCCAGGTCTTCTTCTCGACGATCAACCGAAACGGAAAAGCCTGGCTGATGGCGGTCGTCGGGGCGGAGTATGTGCTGCGTATGGTGCCAAAAGGCACGCACGACGTGAAGAAATTCATCAAGCCTGCTGAATTACTGAGCTGGGTTGATCAGACGTGGCTCAAGGAGCAGCACATCACCGGTCTGCATTACAATCCATTGACCGATAAATTCAAACTCGCACCGGGTGTAGATGTTAACTATATGTTGCATACAACCGCCAAAAACGACTGACGTCATCCATTATTCTTATAAAGATTGCGCGACATCATGTTGCGCAATTCTGACCTCCCGTTGAAGAAATCAGCACTCGATCAAATTTTGAATTTTTTTTCTTAATTATTGACATCTCTTCCAGGCCTTACGGTACGAGGACTTAGCCTTTTTTACCCTTTGACAACCTCAATTTAACGTCAAAATCAACCCTTGTGCTGAAAAGATTCGATACTAGAATACTCACCATATAGCGTTTTTCTTATCGCAAACCCCCTATATGTAGTATTTATCCACAGAGTTAGTCACAAGACGGATCTGTGGATAAGCGGGGGATATTTTTTATTTCACGGACAGGTAAAACCCACATGAATCAGAGTCTGCTGGTGACTAAGCGCGACGGTACCACCGAGCGTATCAATCTGGACAAAATCCATCGTGTTCTCGACTGGGCAGCAGAAGGACTGAATAACGTATCTATCTCCCAGGTTGAACTGCGCTCTCACATTCAGTTCTACGATGGCATCAAGACATCTGATATCCACGAAACCATCATCAAGGCTGCGGCGGATCTCATCTCCCGTGAAGCCCCGGATTATCAGTACCTCGCTGCACGTCTGGCGATTTTCCACCTGCGTAAAAAAGCGTACGGCCAGTTTGAGCCGCCAAAGCTTTACGATCACGTGGTGAAAATGGTTGAGCTGGGCAAATACGACACGCATCTGCTGGAAGACTATACGGAAGAAGAGTTCGAGCAGATGAACGGGTTTATCGATCACTGGCGCGACATGAACTTCTCTTACGCGGCGGTGAAGCAGCTCGAAGGCAAATACCTGGTTCAGAACCGTGTGACCGGTGAGATCTACGAAAGCGCCCAGTTCCTCTATATTCTGGTGGCCGCCTGCCTGTTCTCTAACTACCCGCGTGACACCCGTCTGGAATACGTGAAGCGTTTCTACGATGCGGTTTCCACGTTCAAGATTTCTCTGCCTACGCCAATCATGTCTGGCGTGCGTACCCCAACCCGTCAGTTCAGCTCATGCGTCCTGATCGAGTGTGGTGACAGCCTGGATTCCATCAACGCGACTTCCAGCGCCATCGTGAAATATGTCTCCCAGCGTGCCGGTATCGGCATCAACGCCGGTCGCATCCGTGCACTGGGTAGCCCGATTCGCGGCGGTGAAGCGTTCCACACCGGCTGTATCCCGTTCTACAAACACTTCCAGACCGCGGTAAAATCCTGCTCTCAGGGCGGCGTACGCGGTGGTGCAGCTACCCTGTTCTACCCAATGTGGCACCTGGAAGTGGAAAGCCTGCTGGTACTGAAAAACAACCGTGGCGTTGAAGGCAACCGCGTTCGTCACATGGACTACGGCGTACAGATCAACAAGCTGATGTACACCCGTCTGCTGAAAGGTGAAGACATCACCCTGTTCAGCCCGTCCGACGTCCCGGGCCTGTATGACGCGTTCTTCGCCGATCAGGATGAGTTCGAGCGTCTGTACACCAAATACGAAAAAGACGACAGCATCCGTAAGCAGCGCGTTAAGGCGGTTGACCTGTTCTCCCTGATGATGCAGGAACGTGCCTCTACCGGCCGTATCTACATTCAGAACGTTGACCACTGCAACACCCATAGCCCGTTTGACCCGGTGGTTGCGCCAGTGCGCCAGTCTAACCTGTGCCTGGAAATCGCCCTGCCGACCAAACCGCTGGAAGATGTTAACGACGAAAACGGCGAAATCGCGCTCTGCACCCTCTCTGCTTTCAACCTGGGCGCTATCAAGAGCCTGGAAGAGCTGGAAGAGCTGGCGGTGCTGGCCGTGCGTGCGCTGGATGCCCTGCTGGATTACCAGGACTACCCAATCCCGGCGGCAAAACGTGGAGCAATGGGCCGTCGTACCCTCGGTATCGGCGTTATCAACTTTGCCTACTGGCTGGCGAAACACGGTAAGCGTTACTCCGACGGCAGCGCGAACAACCTGACCCACGAAACGTTCGAAGCGATTCAGTACTACCTGCTGAAAGCCTCCAACGAGCTGGCGAAAGAGCAAGGCGCGTGCCCGTGGTTCAACGAAACCACCTATGCGAAAGGCATTCTGCCGATCGATACCTACAAGAAAGACCTGGATGCGATCTCTAACGAACCGCTGCATCTGGACTGGGAAGCGCTGCGTGAATCCATCAAGACTCACGGCCTGCGTAACTCCACGCTGTCTGCCCTGATGCCGTCTGAGACCTCTTCGCAGATCTCTAACGCCACCAACGGTATTGAACCACCGCGCGGCCACGTCAGCATTAAAGCGTCGAAAGACGGTATCCTGCGTCAGGTTGTGCCTGACTACGAGCTGCTGAAAGACAACTACGAGCTGCTGTGGGAAATGCCAAACAACGACGGTTACCTGCAGCTAGTGGGGATCATGCAGAAGTTTATCGACCAGTCGATTTCTGCTAACACCAACTACGACCCGACGCGCTTCCCGTCTGGCAAGGTACCGATGCAGCAACTGTTGAAAGACCTGCTCACCGCCTACAAATTTGGTGTGAAAACCCTGTACTATCACAACACCCGTGATGGTGCGGAAGACGCTCAGGATGACATGGCACCGTCAATTCAGGACGATGGCTGCGAAAGCGGCGCATGTAAGATCTAATGAAGGGCGGGGATATCCCCGCCTTTATTTCGTAAGACAGGACTCCAATTCATGGCATACACCACCTTTTCACAGACGAAAAACGACCAGCTCAAAGAGCCGATGTTCTTCGGGCAACCGGTCAACGTGGCACGCTACGATCAGCAAAAATATGACATCTTCGAAAAGCTGATTGAAAAGCAACTCTCCTTCTTCTGGCGCCCGGAAGAAGTTGACGTCTCTCGCGATCGTATCGATTTCCAGGCGTTGCCGGAGCACGAAAAGCATATCTTCATCAGCAACCTGAAGTACCAGACGCTGCTGGACTCCATTCAGGGCCGTAGCCCGAACGTGGCGCTGCTGCCGCTGATCTCCATTCCGGAGCTGGAAACCTGGGTGGAAACCTGGGCGTTTTCTGAGACCATCCACTCCCGCTCTTACACCCACATTATCCGCAACATCGTTAACGATCCGGCGGTGGTGTTTGACGATATCGTCACTAACGAGCAGATCCAGAAACGTGCTGAAGGTATTGCGCACTACTACGACGAACTGATCGAGATGACCAGCTACTGGCATCTGCTGGGCGAAGGCACCCACACCGTGAACGGCAAAACCGTCACCGTGAGCCTGCGTGCGCTGAAGAAACAGCTTTACCTGTGCCTGATGAGCGTTAACGCACTGGAAGCCATCCGCTTCTACGTGAGCTTCGCCTGCTCCTTCGCGTTTGCAGAACGCAAGCTGATGGAAGGTAATGCCAAAATCATCCGTCTGATCGCCCGTGACGAGGCCCTGCACCTGACCGGCACCCAGCATATGCTGAACCTGCTGCGCAGCGGTACAGACGATCCGGAGATGGCTGAGATTGCCGAAGAGTGCAAACAGGAGTGCTATGACCTGTTCGTGCTGGCCGCTCAGCAGGAGAAAGAGTGGGCAGACTACCTGTTCCGCGACGGCTCCATGATTGGCCTGAACAAAGACATCCTGTGCCAGTATGTTGAGTACATCACCAACATCCGTATGCAGGCGGTCGGGCTTGAGCTGCCGTTCAAAACCCGCTCTAACCCAATTCCGTGGATCAACACCTGGCTGGTATCCGATAACGTGCAGGTTGCGCCACAGGAAGTGGAAGTCAGTTCTTATCTGGTCGGGCAGATTGACTCTGAAGTTAACACCGACGACCTGAGCGACTTCCAGCTCTGATGAGCCGCGTAACGCTTAGCCTTTCCGGTACCGAAGTGCTGTGCCGGGAAGAACACCCTTCCCTGTTGATTGCGCTTGAGGCGCATCAGGTTGAAGTGGAGTATCAATGCCGCTCAGGCTATTGCGGATCATGTCGCTGCCGTTTAGTCGCCGGACAAGTGGACTGGCTGACCGAACCGCTGGCCTTCATCAACGAAGGTGAAATTTTGCCCTGCTGCTGCCGGGCAAAAGGCGATATAGAGATTGAGATGTAAACCGCCCCTCCGGGCGAAATAAAAAAGGGCCTTACGGCCCTTTTTCTTTTACTTCAAAAACTGCACGGCTTTATCGGGGAAATCGGTGAACAGCCCGTCCACCCCGGCCTGGTTATACAGCACGTCGTACAGCTGGTTTACGTCCGTCGCATAAGCCGGTAGCTGGTCCGCACGCACCGTATACGGATGAACCTGCATATGACTGGCGTGCGCCTCTTTCACCATTGCCGTCAGCTTGACGTGGCCTGGCGTTGAGCCTTCCGCCACCAGCATATGGTAATCTGGTCCGATACCGTCGGCGTACTGCGCGATCTGTTTCATTGCGCCCGGCTTAAACATCCAGTCGTAGTTGTAATTCATCCACGTGCCGTCGGGCTGTTTCTCCTGAGTTTCATTCCAGTCGGTGTAGGCAATCAGCTGTAACAGATTGAGATCCATCCCTCTCTTTGGCGCCAGCTCGGTTTTGATGCGCTTCAGCTCAGCGGCGTCAAAACATTGCAGATAGACTTTGTCGCGCTTGCTGGTGTAGCCGTACTTTTTCAGCACGTCCAGCGTCTTCGCGGCAATGTCCTTCCCTTCCTGATGGTGGAACCACGGCGCTTTTATCTCCGGGTAGATGCCGATGTTTTTCCCGGTTGAGTGGTTCAGTCCCTGCACAAACTCAATCTCTTCTTCGAAGGTATGAATGCGAAAATCAGATTTACCCATCGGGAAACGTCCCGGATAGACCTGCACCTTCTTGCCGTTTTCAACCTCGAAACCCTCGGTAAACTTCAGCGAACGAATCTCATCCAGCGTAAAGTCAATGGCGTAGTAGCGACCATCTTTGCGGGCGCGGGCCGGGAAACGCTCAGCCACGTCCGTCACGCGGTCAAGATAGTGGTCATGAAGGACGACCAGCTGATCGTCACGGGTCATCACCAGATCCTGCTCGAGATAATCTGCCCCCTGCGCATAGGCCATCGCTTTTGCCGGGAGCGTGTGCTCTGGCAGATAGCCGCTTGCGCCGCGATGGGCGATAACCATTTTCTCGTTAGCCAGCGCTGAGCCTGTCATCAGGCCCGCCAGCAGCAGGCCCGTTGCTACGTAAGTTAATTTCATCAGCCTTCTCCTTATTGACGACGCGCCTGCATTTCGGCGTGATGACGTTTTTCACCAATCATCACCACAATCAACAGCAGCACCGCCAGCACGCTACCGCCAATCATCACCATAAAGCCGCCGTCCCAGCCGAAGAAGTCAACGGTGTAGCCCACAATGGCGCTCGCCGCGACCGAACCGCCAAGGTAACCGAACAGACCGGTAAAGCCGGCCGCCGTACCTGCCGCTTTCTTCGGCGCCAGCTCCAGGGCATGCAGACCAATCAGCATCACCGGGCCGTAAATCAGGAAGCCGATAACGATCATACAGGCCATATCGACTGACGGGTTACCCGGCGGGTTGAGCCAGTAAACCACGGTGGCAATGGTCACCAGCGTCATAAAGAAGACGCCCGTCGCACCACGGTTACCCCGGAACACTTTGTCCGACATCCAGCCGCAAATCAGCGTCCCCGGGATCCCGGCGTACTCATAGAGGAAGTAAGCCCAGGAGGATTTATCCAGCGCGAAATGCTTCACCTCTTTCAGATAGGTAGGTGACCAGTCGAGGATGCCGTAACGCAGCAGGTACACGAAGACGTTGGCCACCGCGATATACCACAGCAGTTTGTTGGGCAGGACGTACTTCATGAAGATCTGTTTGGCCGTCAGCTCTTCTTCATGCTGCTCGCTGTAATCATCCGGATAGTCGTTTTTGTACTCTTCAATCGGCGGCAGGCCACAGGACTGAGGCGTGTCACGCATCAGGGCGAAAGCGATAACCGCCACCAGAATGGCACCAAAGGCAGGCATATAAAGCGCGGCTTTCCAGTCGTTAAACCACGCCATCCCCAGCAGGAACAGCAGAGGTGGAATACCGCCACCGACGTTATGCGCGCAGTTCCACACCGACACGATGCCGCCACGCTCTTTCTGCGACCACCAGTGCACCATGGTGCGCCCGCACGGCGGCCACCCCATTCCCTGGAACCAGCCACAGAGGAACAGCAGCACGAACATCACGGCGATGCTGGAGGTTGCCCATGGCACAAAGCCCATGAACAGCATCACCGCTGCCGCCAGGATCAGACCCGCAGGCAGGAACACGCGTGGATTCGAGCGATCGGACACTGAACCCATGATGAATTTGGAAAAACCGTAGGCGATAGAGATCCCCGACAACGCGAACCCCAGATCGCCACGAGAAAAGCCCTGCTCCACCAGATACGGCATGGCGAGCGCAAAGTTTTTACGTACCAGGTAGTACGCCGCGTACCCGAAGAAGATCCCCAGGAAGATTTGCCAACGCAGACGACGGTATAGCGGATCAATTTCTGCCTCTGGCAGACGCGCCCGATGCGGCGCAGGTTTGAAGATACTGAGCATGACAGCCTCCGTGGCCAGGTATTGAATTTACAGGGGTTTAACTGCCCCACACTCCAGAGAGGCGGCGATGTTAAGAAATCACGGTGATTGTTACTGTGAATCAACGCACAAATTGTTACAGAAATATGACAATGTGCGCAGAAAAGCGCATGGAATCACGTTTCACTTTCGAATTTCGTTCGTTTATGTTCGAAATCAAACAAACCACAGTTTTGATGTGGCTAAATGGTAAAAAACGAACACAGAGGGATAACAATGACAATTCACGATCCTCGCTACAGCGATGTGATTATCATTGGCGGTGGCGCGACCGGCGCCGGCATCGCACGCGACTGCGCCCTGCGTGGGCTGAGCGTCACGCTTCTGGAGCGCCATGACATTGCGACGGGCGCAACCGGGCGCAATCATGGTCTGCTACACAGTGGTGCCCGTTACGCGGTGACCGACCCCGAATCCGCGCGGGAATGCATTGCTGAAAACCAGATCCTCAGACGCATTGCCCGCCACTGCATTGAACCGACCAACGGTCTGTTCATTACGCTTCCCGAAGACGATCTCTCATTTCAGCCAACCTTTGTGACCGCCTGCCGCGCTGCAGGGATTGAGGCTGACGTCATCGACCCCGAACTCGCGCGTCGCCTGGAACCGTCTGTCAACCCGGCCCTTATCGGCGCGGTGAAGGTCCCGGACGGTACGGTTGACCCTTTCCGCCTGACCGCCGCGAACATGCTGGACGCCCGTGAACACGGCGCACAGGTTCTGACCGGGCAGGAAGTGACCGGGCTTATCCGGGAAGGGAACCGCGTCTGCGGCGTACGTGTTTTTGATACGCAGTATAAGGAGCATGGCGAACTGTACGCCGCCGTGGTGGTCAACGCGGCGGGGATCTGGGGGCAACGCATCGCGGAGTACGCCGAGCTGTCTGTGCGCATGTTCCCGGCAAAAGGCTCGCTGCTGATCCTCGACCACCGCATTAACAACCACGTGATCAACCGCTGCCGCAAACCTTCTGATGCCGACATCCTGGTGCCGGGCGATACCATTTCGCTTATCGGCACCACCTCAACCCACGTGGACTATAGCGAGATTGATTACAACCGCGTGACCGCCGACGAGGTGGATATCCTGCTGCGCGAAGGGGAAAAGCTGGCCCCTGTGATGGCGCAGACCCGAATTCTTCGCGCCTATGCCGGCGTGCGCCCTCTGGTGGCGAGCGATAACGACCCGAGCGGGCGCAACGTCAGCCGTGGCATCGTGCTGCTCGACCACGCCGCGCGCGATGGCCTGGACGGGTTTATCACCATCACCGGCGGCAAGCTGATGACCTACCGCCTGATGGCCGAATGGGCAACCGATGCCGTCTGCCGCAAGCTGGGTAATAGCGAACGGTGTGTGACCGCAGAGCAACCTCTGCCCGGCTCGCGTCAGTCCACCGAGAAAACGCTGCAAAAAATCATCTCCCTTTCCGCCCCCCTGCGCGGTTCAGCCATTTATCGCCACGGAGACCGCACGCCGGTCTGGCTGGGGGAAGGACGGCTGAGCCGTAGCCTGGTGTGTGAATGTGAAGCCGTCACGGCGGGGGAAGTGCAATACGCCGTGGAGAATCTGACCGTCAACAGCCTGCTTGATTTACGTCGGCGCACCCGCGTGGGCATGGGCACCTGCCAGGGTGAGCTGTGCGCCTGCCGTGCCGCCGGGTTGTTACAACGTTTTCATACCACCACTGCCACCCAGTCGCTGGCACAACTCAGTGATTTCCTGAACGAACGCTGGAAAGGCATTCAGCCTGTCGCCTGGGGTGATGCCCTGCGTGAAAGCGAGTTTACCCGCTGGGTCTACCAGGGGCTGTGCGGTCTTGAGAAGGAGCAACAGGATGAAATTTGATACCGTGATTGTCGGTGGTGGGCTGGCGGGTCTGCTTTGTGGTATCAGGCTAACGAAGCAGGGGCTGCGCTGCGCCATCATCACCCGGGGCCAGAGCGCACTGCACTTCTCGTCGGGTTCGCTGGATCTGCTGGATGAGGCGTATCGCGATGCCCTGCCGCCAGAGCATCCCTATAACCTGACGGGCAGAGACACCGTCGACCGCTTCGCCCATGAAGCCGAAACCCTTCTGGCCGAGTGCGGTGCACGGCTGCAGGGTAACGCCCGGAAAAATCATCATCGGGTTACCCCGCTCGGCACCCTGCGCTCTGCCTGGCTCAGCCCGGAAGAGGTGCCTGTTGCCCCCTTTAACGCAGGGCGGGTCCTGGTCGTGGGTATTAGCGGTTTTCTTGATTTTCAGCCCCACCTCGCTGCGGCATCACTCTGTCGCCAGGGCGTGAATGCACACACGGCTGAGATAGAGCTTCCTGAGCTTGACGTCCTGCGCGACAACCCGAGCGAGTTTCGCGCGGTGAATATTGCCCGTTTTCTCGACAACGACGATAAATGGCCGCTGCTGTATGCCGCGCTTCGGCCACTGGCCGAAGGTTGCGACACGCTGTTTATGCCCGCCTGCTTTGGCTTAAGCGACAACCGGCTCTGGCGCTGGCTCTCGGATCGCCTGCCCTGCTCGCTTGGCCTGCTGCCGACGCTTCCCCCTTCTGTCCCCGGCATTCGCCTGCATACCCAGCTTCAGCGTCGGTTTATCGCTCAGGGTGGCGTGTGGATGGCGGGTGACGAGGTGAAAAAAATCACCCTGACGGATGGCTCGGTGAGCGAAGTCTGGACGCGTAATCACGCTGATATTCCGCTTCGCGCGCGTTATACGGTGCTGGCAAGCGGCAGTTTCTTCAGCAACGGGCTGCTGAGCCGTCGGGACGGCATCCAGGAGGCCATTATGGGGCTGGATGTCCGGCAAACGCCCTCCCGCGCAGACTGGTATCAGAGTGATTTCTTCACCCCGCAACCCTGGCAGCAGTTCGGCGTAATTGTCGATAAGCAGCTACACCCGCAACTTTCTGGTCAGCCGGTCAGTAATCTCTATGCCATTGGCTCTCTTCTGGGGGGATATGATCCCATCGCTCAGGGTTGCGGCGGCGGGGTCTGCGCCATCACGGCGCTGTATGTGGCAGAGCAAATTGGCCAGCGCATGGAGGCTGAGCAATGAACGATACCCGGTTTGAAAGCTGCATCAAATGCACAGTTTGTACCACCGTCTGCCCGGTCAGCGGTGTGAATCCGCGCTACCCGGGCCCGAAACAGGCCGGGCCTGACGGCGAGCGCCTGCGTCTGAAAGACGGTGCGCTGTACGATGAGGCGCTGAAATACTGCATCAACTGTAAACGTTGCGAAGTGGCCTGTCCGTCGGACGTGAAGATCGGCGATATCATCCAGCGAGCCCGCGCGCGTTACAGCACGCAAAAGCCGTCCCTGCGCGATGCGATCCTGAGTCATACCGACCTGATGGGCAGTGTCTCCACGCCTTTTGCCCCGCTGGTGAATGCTGCAACATCTCTCAAGCCGGTGCGAAAACTGCTGGATGCGACGCTGAAGATAGACCACCACCGCAGCCTGCCAAAATACTCTCACGGTACCTTCCGGCGCTGGTATACATCCGTGGCAGCGGAACAGGCGCAGTACACCGATCAGGTCGCGTTCTTCCACGGCTGCTATGTCAACTACAACCACCCGCAACTGGGAAAAGATCTGCTGAAGGTACTCAACGCGATGGGGACCGGCGTGCAGCTCCTGAATAAAGAGAAGTGCTGCGGTGTGCCGTTGATTGCCAACGGTTTTACCGATAAGGCGCGCAAACAAGCCAAAAGCAACGTCACGTCCCTGCGCGAGGCCATCGTTGATAAAGGAATTCCGGTACTGGCCACCTCGTCCACCTGTACCTTCACCCTGCGTGATGAGTATCCGCACCTGCTGGACGTGGATAACACCGGTCTGCGCGAGCACATTGAGCTGGCGACGCGTTTCCTGTGGCGCAAACTGGACAGCGGGCAGACGCTGCCGCTGCGGGAACTACCGCTGAAAGTGGTGTATCACACACCGTGTCATATGGAGAAAATGGGCTGGTCGCTCTATACGCTTGAGCTGTTGCGGCTCATTCCGGGGCTGGAGCTGACGGTGCTGGACTCGCGCTGCTGCGGCATTGCGGGCACTTACGGTTTTAAGCGAGAAAACTACGAAACGTCACAGGCGATCGGCGCCCCGCTGTTTCGCCAGATTGAAGAGAGCGGCGCAGATATCGTGGTCACCGACTGCGAAACCTGCAAGTGGCAGATAGAGATGTCTACCAGCAAGCGCTGCGAGCATCCGATCACTCTGCTGGCGAAGGCGCTGGGCTAAACCGTGCCGGGGCAAAACGCCCCGGCAAAGACATCACTCAACAAACAGCGATTCGACAACATTAATCCAGCCGTGCTCGCTGGCCACCTCTTTACCCATCAGCCAGCGGCGCAGCATGTTCAGCGCCATCATGGCGCAGACCTCCTGACGTACCGCCAGACTGTGGCGGGTAATGCTCATTTTAACCCGCAAAGCATACGTGCCTTCCGGCGTCGCCAGCGCAAAGTTGAGATGTTCCTCATCCAGCCCCCCCACAAACAGCGCCAGGCCAGCAAAATGTTTCACTCTTCTTTCCGAAGCCCAGCGCGCGGTCTGCGCCAGTGTTTCCTGCTGGAACGGCACCACTTCACTGGCCAACAGCGGCGCACTGGCGCGCGACAGCTGTAGCGCCAGCAGGCCGCCGGTGAACTGTTCGCTTAAGGTCACGCTCAGCTGGCGAGACTGCAGATGCGACGCAATCTGCGCCGGCAGCCCCTCGGTGCCTTCAAAGATCAGGCTTTCACCTGCCACGCGCTGCACCTCCGGCCAGAGCGCCAGCATCGCCGCCTTCTCTGAGGCCGGTCCTGTCAGCTTGAGTTCAATGATGGGCATGGAGGAGCGGTAGCCCATTGAGACACCGGGTGGCAGGGAGAGATGATCAAGACTCTGGGCCAGATCGCTTTCGGAACGGCCAAACGTGGTCAGACGCAGGCAGAGCGGAGGCTCAGGCAGGGTAAAACGTTCGTGAAGGCGCGGCAGGATCTGCTGCTGGACCATCACTTTAAATTCTGACGGTACGCCCGGCGTGAAGAACATCAGGCAGCGGTTCAGCGTAATGGCAAACCCACACGCGGTACCCACGGGGTTATCGACCAGTTCGGCGCTGGCGGGAATTTCCGCCTGCTTGCGGTTGCTGGGTGCCATAACACGGCCACGTTCGGAGAAGAAACGCTCCATCTGCGCCAGCCACTCTTCATGCAACACCAGCCCTTCACCTTTTGCGGTCGCGGCGGCCAGGGCGCTGAGATCGTCGCTGGTGGGACCGAGCCCGCCGTTCACAATCAACACGTCGGCGTGTTCGCTACGCTCGCGCAGCACATTCACCAGTGACTCAAGATTGTCGCCCACCGTATTGCGACGCGTTAACGGTAATCCTTGCTCAAAGAAAAGATCGGCAAGCCAGGCAGCATTGGTATCAATAATTTGTCCATGCAGCACTTCGTCGCCGGTGGATAACATCTCCACGTTAATCATTGTGTTCTCCCGCTTATATGGTCAAAACACTATAGCGCAAATGGATGTCGGGAGAAGAGAGAAACTGGCGCGACAGAATGCCGCGCCGGCGTGATTAGAACCCTGCGCTGACCCCCACGTACGGGCCGTCAGCCAGTGCGTTGTCGCGGTTACCGTCTTTACCCGCCAGGTTCAGATAGCGATAGCCTGCTTCAATCGTAATCGGACGCATGATGGTCCAGCGCGCGCCCGCGTTGGCTTCTTCATAGCTGTCGATACCGCTGGAGAGCGAATCCGGAGAGTAGTAATACTCGCCGAACAGGCCGAAGCTATCGCCAATTTTCCACTGCAGGCCGCCGCCTACCGCCGCCGCGTAACCTTCATCGCCGTCGTTCGGGTTAGTGTAAATTCCCTTACCGCCCACGGTGGCCAGGAACGGGCCAAGCGGAATGTTCAGACCCAGGCCGAGGCTTGCCGCATCGCCATCGTCATCGTTATGTGTCCAGCCGCCGGTCATCGCCAGACCGGAGGTCTCGGTCCCAAGGCCAAAGCCGAGGTGAGTATAATCCTGACCCGCCGAGCCGTTGAAGCTGATGGCGTTCGCCGCCGAAGAAACAACCATCAGGCCTAAGCCCACTAATGCCACTTTTTTCATTGTCGTGATCCCGCACAATTTTATAGAGAAGTCCCAAAACCGCGAGATTTTAACCTGAGTCGCCCGGGGATCAAGCACTCTGCGTGCGGCAGGCGAGTAGTTTGTAACGATTTGATACCCGGTGTTTTTTTACGTGAGCAGCAGAAAACGCATTTTAACGCTAAGGCCACCCAGCGTTTCGCTGCGCGTCAGCTGCAAAGGACTTCGGTGCAGACGGGCAATATCAGCGGCCAGCGCAAGCCCGATCCCTGACCCGGCGGCATCTCCGACGTTATCCAGCCGGTGGAAAGGCAGCATCGCCTGCTGGATCTGGTCCTCTTCGATGCCCGGACCACTGTCCTCCACGCTCAGCTCAACGGCGCCCTGATCTGTTCGCAGGAACACGGTCACTGTCCCTTCTGCAGGGGTATATTTGATCGCATTCTCCAGCAGGTTGGCGCACAACTCCCCCAGCAGCACGTCATCGCCTTCGATCATGACCGGCTGCTGAAGACCGTCATAGCCCAGGTCAATCGCTTTACTGCGCGCCTGCGCCAGCCGGGAGAAGCAGCAGTTTTGCACCACCTGAACCAAATCCACCCGCGCAAACTGGCCCTCCCCCTGCTCCTTACGCTTCACAGCGGAAAGCTGCAGCAGCCGTTCGGTCAGTACAATGGTGTCATCCAGGGTCGCATTCATTGCCCGCAGGCTCTCCTGCCACAGGGCGGGATCCTGACGCATCAGGGCAACGGAGACCTGGGTTTTCAGCACCGCCAGCGGGGTTTTGAGCTGATGCGAGGCATCCGCGTTGAAACGTTCCTGACGCGACAGCACGCCGCGCAGCCTGTCGATATAGCGGTTGAACGCCACAATCAGCAGCCGGGTCTCAGACCAGGGCAACAACTCCGGCAGCGGCGCGAGCAGGCCTGGATCACGACGCACCATCAACGAAGAGAGCTGGCGCATTGGGCGCAGTACGCGACGCAACAACCACGCGGTCAACACCAGGGTCAGCAGCACCAGCAATCCCTGAGAGACCCATGATGAAAAGAGCAACTGACTGGCGAGATAGCGGCGGGACTGGAGCGTCTCCGCAACATAAATCTCCGCCATGCCGGCGATATTCCCTTCATTGACGGGCTGCAGCAGACGCGCGACACGGATCGCCTGCCCGCGGTATTCGGTGTGATAAAACCAGGCCAGCGCCGGATAGAGCGTGGTGCGGGATGTTGCCGGGGGCATCCGGGGCAGATCGTCATAACCGGAGATCACCCGCCCGTCGGGATCGACCACTTTATAATAGAGCCGGTCGTTCATATTGAGTTCAAAGCTGTCGAGCACCACCCAGGGTACATTCACGCCCAGCCTGCCGTCGTGAACCTCCAGCCGTTCCGATATTGTTCGGGCAGAGGATAACAGCGTGCGGTCGTAAGCCTGCGTGGCCGCCTGCAATGCGCTGACATAGCTGTTAAATGCCGACAACCCCCACAGCAACAACAACGGAAGCCCAAGAAACAGCAGCAGTTGCAGGTAAAGCGACTGCGGCTTAACCCACCTCATCGCCGCACTCCAGCACATAACCCAGTCCGCGAAGGGTGGTGACCCTCACGCCGCTACCGCTGAGCTTTTTGCGCAGACGATGAATATAGAGATCGATACTCTCCGGGCTGACGTCGTCATTCAGGCTAAACACCTGATCGAACAGCTGCTGCCGGGAAACGGGGCGGGTCCGGCGATGCATCAACACCTTCAGCAGCGACAGTTCACGTGGCGTGAGCGACAGAGGCTCGTCGCGCAGCAGGAAAAAGCCTTCGTCGTCATATTCCAGCTCCCCAAGGCGCTGACGCTCCAGCGTTCGCCCTTCGCTCCTGCGCAACAGGGCGCGCAGCCGCGCGTCAAGCTCCTCCAGCTCAAACGGTTTCGGCAGATAATCATCCGCCCCGGCGTTGAGCCCTTTCACCCGGTCCGCCACGTTGCTGCGCGCGGTGAGAAACAGGACGGGCAGCGTCTGACCGCGTTTACGCAGACGATGCACAACCTCCAGACCGTCAAAGCCGGGCATTCCGATGTCCAGAATGGCAACCGCATAGCTTTCTCCCTGCAGCAGATGGTCGGCAGCGCGCCCGTCAGAAACGCAGTCCACGGCAAAGCCCTCCTGCACCAGCGCTTTCTCCAGCCAGTGAGCCAGCTCACGATTATCTTCCGCGAGTAAGAGACGCATATCACATCCTGTAAAGTTGGTGTCGCATTGAAAGGGAAATGAAAGGTTATTGTTTTAACAATCACGCAACGGAACCGCTACAAGGTGGTTCACATAATCAGAAAAAAGACCCGTACCCGTACTCCCGGAACTCCGGCGTGAGGATAAACGATGAAAAAACAACTACTTTCGACTCTTGCTGCAAGCGTATTGATGATAAGTGCCTCTGTCGTTCAGGCGCAGGATGCCCCGTCCCGCACCGAGTGCATCGCGCCGGCGAAACCCGGCGGCGGTTTCGATCTCACCTGCAAACTCATTCAGGTCAGCATGCTGGAGACCGGCGCTATCGCAAAACCCATGCGCGTGACCTATATGCCCGGCGGTGTGGGTGCCGTTGCGTACAATGCGATTGTCGCGCAACGCCCTGCGGAAGCCGGCACGGTGGTGGCTTTCTCCGGTGGCTCGCTATTGAACTTGTCTCAGGGGAAGTTTGGCCGCTACGGCGTGGATGACGTGCGCTGGCTGGCAACCGTCGGTACCGACTACGGCATGATTGCCGTGCGCGCGGATTCACCGTGGAAATCCCTGAAAGACCTGCTGACCGCCATGGAAAAAGATCCGAACAGCGTGGTGATTGGCGCCGGTGCCTCCATCGGCAGCCAGGACTGGATGAAAGCCGCCCTGCTGGCACAGCAGGCGAAGGTTGATCCTCACAAGATGCGCTACGTGGCGTTTGAAGGGGGCGGCGAACCGGTGACGGCGCTGATGGGAAATCACGTTCAGGCGGTATCCGGCGATCTCAGTGAAATGGTGCCCTATCTGAACGGCGATAAAATCCGCGTGCTGGCGGTCTTCTCTGAGAACCGCCTGCCGGGCCAGCTGGCGAACGTCCCTACCGCAAAAGAACAGGGTTATGACCTGGTCTGGCCGATTATCCGCGGTTTCTTCGTCGGGCCAAAAGTGACCGATGCCGAATATCAGTGGTGGGTCGAAACCTTCAATAAACTCCAGCAGACCGAAGCGTTTAAAAAGCAGCGCGATCTGCGCGGGCTGTTTGAGTTCAACCTGAGCGGCAAGCCGCTGGATGAGTACGTCAAAAAACAGGTCAATGACTATCGCGAACAGGCGAAAGCCTTTGGCCTTGCCAAATAACCGGAGGCGGTATGAGCGATCGTATTTTTGCCGGGATTTGGCTGCTGCTCTGCGTCGGTGGGATGTTCGTCGCCTGGCAGATCCACAGCGAATACAGCTATGAACCGGTGGGGCCGCGCCCCTTCCCGATGGGCATTGTTGGACTGATGCTGCTCTGCTCGGTGGCCCTGCTGCTCCGTCATCCGGATACCGTAGAGTGGCCACCGCGCCGTATTCTGCAGCGTCTGCTGGTGATGGTCATCGTTCTGCTGATGTACGCCTGGGGTTTTGAGTGGCTCGGCTTTCCGGTGGCAACCGCCATCCTGACGATGGTGATCGGCATGCTGTTTAACGCCACCCTCCCGGCGGCGGGGATTTCCGGCGCGGTAATGGGGATCTTGCTGTGGTTTGCCTTTGACCGCCTGCTGGATGTGACCTTACCGCTCGGCGCATGGTTTAATTAACGGAGCACGCTATGGATACCTGGATTTATCTCTCGCAGGGGTTCGCCGTGGCGATGACCCCGGAAAACCTGGTGATAGCCCTGATCGGCTGCTTTGTCGGGACCATTGTGGGTCTGCTGCCCGGCCTTGGGCCGATTAACGGCGTTGCCATTTTACTCCCGCTGGCGTTTGCCCTGCATCTGCCTGCGGAATCGGCGCTGATCCTGCTGGCGACGGTGTATATCGGCTGTGAATATGGCGGGCGTATTTCCTCCATTCTGCTGAACGTGCCCGGCGATGCGGCGGCCATTATGACCGCGCTGGATGGCTACCCGATGGCACGGCAGGGTCGCGGTGGCGTGGCGCTGTCCATCTCCGCGGTCAGTTCGTTTTGTGGTTCGCTGATTGCCATCGGCGGTATCATTCTGTTTGCCCCAGCGCTGGCCCAGTGGTCGCTGGCGTTTGGTCCGGCAGAGTATTTTGCGCTGATGGTCTTTGCCATCGCCTGTCTCGGCAGCATGATGGCGCAGAATCCGCTGAAATCGTTTTTGTCCGCGCTGATTGGCTTAGGGTTAGCCACCGTCGGCGTGGATGCCAACACCGGGGTTTATCGCTTTACCTTTGACAGCGTGCACCTTTCCGACGGCGTGCAGTTTATCGTGGTCGTGATTGGCCTGTTCTCGGTCTCTGAAATTTTATTGATGCTGGAACATACCAGCAGCGGACAGACGCTGGTGCGTAAAACGGGCCGCATGCTTTTCAGTGCCAAAGAGGGCGTACAGTGTATCGGCGCGACGCTGCGTTCGTCGGTGATTGGCTTCTTCGTCGGCATTCTGCCGGGGGCCGGGGCTACCATCGCCAGCGCCATCACTTACATGACCGAGAAAAAGCTCAGCGGCAACAGTGACAGCTTCGGCAAAGGCGACATTCGCGGGGTAGCGGCCCCAGAGGCTGCGAATAACGCCTCGGCCTGCGGTTCGTTTATCCCGATGCTGACCCTTGGCGTGCCGGGCTCGGGCACCACGGCGGTGATGATGGGCGCGCTGACGCTCTATAACATTACGCCTGGACCGGCCATGTTTACCGAGCAGCCGGATATTGTCTGGGGGCTGATTGCAGCGCTGCTGATCGCCAACGTGATGCTGCTGGTCATGAACATTCCGCTGATTGGTCTGTTCACCCGGATGCTGACAATTCCCCTGTGGTTCCTGGTGCCGGCTATCGCGGCCGTCTCTGCGGTGGGGGTGTATGCGGTACACAGCACCACTTTCGATCTGGTGCTGATGGTACTGCTTGGCGTACTGGGCTACATCCTGCGTAAGATGCACTTCCCGATGTCGCCGCTGATTTTAGGCTTTGTGCTGGGAGAGATGCTGGAGCAGAACCTGCGCCGTGCCTTGTCCATCAGCAACGGCAATATGTCTATTCTGTGGGACAGCAGCGTGACGAAGGTGCTGTTAGCGATGGCCATTCTGGTGATTGTGGTTCCGCCGGTATTGCGTCTGCTGCGTCGCCGCCAGCGCAAACCGGCACCGGATATCGGTTGATTATCCTTTCAACAGACGGGTGACCCACTGTTTTAATGCCTGGCGGGAGATCTTAATCCCGCCATTTTTGAGCTCTGCCGGCAGCATCAGCCAGTGCACCGGCTGCTCAAAGCGCGCCAGTTTACCCTGTACCCACGCCGGGAAGCCGGTGATATCGGTTCCCGGTTCACACTCCACCACCGCCACCGGACGCTGACCGAACTCGGCGTCATCGAGTGGGACGATAAACGCCTGGTTTATCTGCGGATGGCGGGCAATAACCCGCTCAAGGCTTTCCGGCTGGATCCCTTCGCCCCCGCTGAAAAAGAGGTTGTCCATTCGGCCAAGGATCGTCAGGCGCCCGTTATGCCATTCCCCGCGATCGCGGGTGGCAAACCAGCCCTGAGCATTGGTCAGCGGAATCAATGCACCGTCCCGCCAGTAACCTGCGGCCATACTTTGCGCTTTGATCCACACTTCACCGTCAACCACCCGCACCTCTCTGCCCGGCAACGCAGCGCCGACGTCCGGTTCACCGTCCGCCTCTTTGGCACAAACCGTTGAGGCAAACTCCGTCAGACCGTAGCCACAGAAAGTGCGGATCCCCCGCTGGCCCGCCTGCTGAGTCAGGTCAACAGGGATCGCGGCCCCGCCAAGCAGTACGGCTTTTAGCGCGACAGGCTGGTGTGCATTAAGCAGACGCCAGAGCTGCGTCGGTACCAGTGAGGCATGCGTACAGCCCTGCAGGGCCTGCGCCAGCGGCTGCTTCTCGCGGACGGTTAAGCGCGCGCCAGCCTGCAGCCAGCGCCACAAAATCCCCTGCCCGGAGACATGAAACAGCGGCAGGGAGAGCAGCCAGTCGTCTTCATCGTCGTAGGGCATCAGCGAAAGCACGCCGCGCGCACTGGCAAGATGGGCGGCACAGGTATGGACCGCCGCCTTGGGTAAACCGGTTGAACCGGATGTCAGCGTCATGGAAGCCAGCCGCGACGGTTGCCACGCCACGCGACACCCGCCCGGCGCCTCGCGCATACTGAGCGCGACCAGCCCGTCGTAGACGCCGTCCAGCACCAGGGCAAAGCGCAGCGTCATCTGCGGGAGCAACACGTCCAGCAGCGGGTGCGGCAGCTGCGGGTTAACGGGAAGAATACGTGCCCCGCACTGAAGCAATGCCAGCCACGCCACCAGGGTTTGCGGGTGATTATGCGCCAGCAGCAGTACGCCGTCGCCCTCCTGCACACCCTGCAACTGAAAGCCCGCGGCCAGTCTGTCGATGCGCGCACACAGCTGTTGCCAGCTGAGCGTCTCATCGTTCAGCCTCAGGGCCGGTTTATCAGCATACTGCGCGCACCAGTGTCGCCACGGCCAGTCGGTAAAACTCATAGCAACGGCTCCAGCCCCTCAACGTCAAGGAGCGGCAGCGTGCTGTCTGGCCACGGACGGATAAGCTGATTTTGCATCAGGTTCAGCGTATCGAGACCGGGGACAGTGTCTGGCGTTAACCAGGCGGCAACGCGCGCCAGTTGGGTTAGCCCCAGGCTGGACTCAATCGAAGAGCTGATGACCGCCGTCAGCCCGGCGGCATGGGCCGCCGCGACCTGCTCACGTACCTTAGCAAGGCTGCCGGTCAACGTCGGTTTAATGACCACCGCGCGGACACCCGGTTCGGCGACAAACGCAAAGCCGTCTTCACGCAGGCTTTCATCCCACGCGATGGCAATGCCGGTTTCACGGGCAAACGCCCGGGAATCGTCGCGGGTTTTACACGGCTCTTCCAGAAACGCGATACGACTGCGGTACGCCGGGTTTACGTACTTCGCGAACTGCTGCGCCTTCAGCGGCGTCCAGGCGCGGTTAGCATCCAGACGCAGATGCAGGTCGGGCAATGCTTCCAGTAAGAGGTTAGCGACCATCCCATCGCGTACCGCTTCATAGAGACCGACTTTGATTTTCGCCACTTTCTCGCCCGGCATGGCGGCGAGCAGCGCAAACAGTTCATCCGGATCGCCCGTACAGAGCGGTGCCGCGCGGTAATTAGCCTCTGCAGGCAAGCTACCGTCCAGCTCCGCCAGCGCGCAGCTAATACCAAAAGCCGCGGAAGGCACCTCCGGCAACGCCGGGTTCGCGCCCTCACGCCACTCACTGGCCCACGCCAGCAATACCGCCTGCGCGTCCTCCAGCGATTCAAGGCTAAAGCCCGGCAGCGGCGAAATCTCGCCCCAGCCTTCCTGCTCGCCCTGCTGCAGATGCACCAGCATGCCATCACGGGTTTTTAACCGCCGTTCACGCAGCACCACGCCCGCGTCCATCGGTATCTGCCAGCGGTAAACCTGCGCGCGACGCATTACGGATTCCGTTTATATTTGCTGAAGTCAGGCTGGCGTTTTTCGTTAAAGGCGTTGCGACCTTCCTGCCCTTCTTCGGTCATGTAGAACAGCATGGTGGCGTTACCTGCCAGCTCCTGCAGACCTGCCTGACCGTCACAGTCGGCATTCAGGGCCGCTTTCAGGCAGCGCAGCGCCATTGGGCTGTTTTGCAGCATTTCACGACACCAGCGCACGGTCTCTTTCTCGAGATCGGCAATTGGCACCACGGTGTTCACCAGGCCCATATCCAGCGCTTCCTGAGCAGTGTACTGACGGCACAGGAACCAGATTTCGCGGGCTTTTTTCTGACCGACAATGCGAGCCATGTAGGAAGCCCCCCAGCCACCATCGAACGACCCCACTTTCGGGCCCGTCTGGCCAAAGATGGCGTTCTCTGCGGCAATGGTCAGGTCACACATCATGTGAAGCACATGGCCGCCGCCGATGGAGTAGCCTGCCACCATCGCCACCACCGGTTTTGGACAGGTGCGGATCTGGCGCTGGAAATCGAGCACGTTCAGGTGGTGAACGCCAGAGTCATCCTGGTATCCGCCGTAATCGCCGCGCACTTTCTGATCGCCACCGGCACAGAACGCTTTTTCACCTTCGCCGGTCAGGACGATAACACCGATGTTGTCGTCATAGCGCGCGTCTGCCAGCGCCTGAATCATCTCTTTGACGGTCAG
The DNA here is from genome assembly GCF_002148625.1 of Enterobacter sp. J49. Classification (NCBI taxonomy): domain Bacteria; kingdom Pseudomonadati; phylum Pseudomonadota; class Gammaproteobacteria; order Enterobacterales; family Enterobacteriaceae; genus Enterobacter; species Enterobacter sp. J49. The sequence continues at coordinate 275,044 of NZ_MWPY01000037.1, read as the reverse complement.
CGGACGGAACGCGTTACGCACCTGCGGGCGGTTGATGGTGATTTTGGCAATGCCGTCTGCGGATTTGTGGTAACGAATGTCGGAGTAACCTTCGGAGCAGTCTTGCCATTCAACCGGCGCATAGAGCATGTGTTCATCAGGATAGATCATAGAGAGTCCTTTATTCGAAGACGCAGTATCTGAGCCAGACTCGCAGCAACCGCAGCGGGGTTTTCCCGGTGGGCGTTGTGTCCGGCATGGGGGATCGCATGGCGTACGGCGTGCAGTTCAGCCGCAAGGGCTTTGAACTTCTCATCACGTTCACCATATAAATAATCAAAAGCGACGTTGCAGGCGCTCAGTCCCGGACGCAAATCAGGCTGCACGGCCAGCGAGGTGGCCTCGAGCATCATCGCCAGAGTCGCGCCATTGTTCTGGCTACGCAGGCGAATAAGCGCCTGCCGCTGAACGTCCGTCAGGGAAGCAAATACGGGTTGTCGGTACCAGTCGGTGAAAACCACGTCGAGCGCCTCGGTACGAAAGCGCCGCGCCCAGCGGCGATCGGATGCCAGCCGCGCACTCCGCTCACCGGCATCCTGTAGCCCGGGATGGCTGCCTTCCACAATAATGCCCTTCAGCCCCTCTGGCTGCTGGCAGGCATGGAACATCGCAATGCGGCCGCCGAGGGAGTACCCCACCAGCCAGAAATTCAGTATGTTGTAACTAAGCAGGGTTCGGGTCAGCAAATCGCTCATCTCCTCGAACCCGGTCACGCCAGTATTGCCGGAACCACCGTGCCCCGGCAGGTCGAGATACAGCCGCGGGTAATCGCCCAGCGCCGCCCCGACCGTCTGCCACTCGCGGCAATCCCCGGAAAAACCGTGCAAAAAGACCAGCCAGGGATAACCTGGCTTTCCAGCCTGCTGCACACCCGCGAGGATCACAGGTGGCTTACCTGGGCCAGCAGGCTTTGCAGTTTCTGCGCGCCGTCAGCATCGTTCACCACCAGTTCGATCAGCGTCGCACCGGGCTGTCGCCAGGCGCTGCTCAGGGCCGCATCAAGCGCTTCCCAGCTTTCCGGGCGATGGTATTTCAGGCTGAACATTGCCGCGGCGTGTTCAAACTGCACGTTCTGCGGCATCAGATAGAAACGCTCACGTTCGCTCTGCGGGGTGGGCAGCAGGGAGAAAATCTGTCCACCGTTGTTGTTAACCACAATCAGCACAAACGGTGCCGAAACCTGACGCAGCAGCGCCAGGGCATTGAGGTCGTACAGCGCGGAGAGATCGCCAACGATCGCCAGCGTAGACTTCGCGCTGGCACGCTGTACGCCCGCCGCCGTGGAGATCAACCCGTCAATGCCGCTGGCCCCCCGGTTACTGTAGACCGGGTAACCGGCTGGCAGCTTTGAAAAGGCATCTATCAGGCGAACCACCAGACTGTTGCCGACAAACAGCTGCCCCTGCTCGGGCAGATACTGACGAATACGGTGTGCCAGCCCGGCCTCACTGAACGTTTCGCAGCTCGCCTGGGTTAACGCCCAGGCCTGTTCCGAAAGCGCCGGGATCGCAACGGCCCAGGGCTTGCGTTTTTCAGCCGGATGGAGCGCAAGCCAGGCGTCAATCTCACTGACCAGACGACGACCACGATGGTGTGCCGGGTCGAGCCGCCCGTCCAGCGAGTCCACCAGCCAGTACTCTTCTGGATCACAGGTAGCCTGCCACTGCAGTAACCGTTTACCGGTCAGGCTTGAGCCGAGCTGGACAATAATCTGCGCCTGCGCAAGCTCGGTGACCGCCTTCGCATTCCCCAGCCAGAGATCGGCACACGGCAGCGGCTGACCGGTCTGGGAAAGTACGTCGCCAATCAGCGGCCAGCCAAGGGTTTGCGCCCATTCCGCAACCAGCTTGCCTTGCGCGGCGCTCATGCGCCCGGCAACCACCACGCCACGTTTCTGCCGCCAGAAGAACCAGTCACGTTGTCTGGCGCTTTCAGGATGCGGTTGTGCACGCAGCCACGGCTTTTCACTTTGCCACCACTCACCCAGGGTGCGCTGCCATTCAAGACCGGTGTCATCCATTTCGCCATACAGCGGTTCGGCAAACGGACAGTTAATATGCAGCGCCCCGCCGCGCAGTGTCCCGATGGCATGATCGATTGTCGAGACCAGCCAGCTTGCCGGAATATCCTGAGTAGGACGCGGTAACGCGATTGCCTGTGAAGGATGCGAGGCAAAGATGCCCGGCTGACGAATGGCCTGGTTGGCGCCACAGTCGATAAGCTCGGGGGGACGATCCGCGGTCAGCAGGATCAGTTTCTCCCCGGTTAATCCGGCTTCGATCAGCGCCGGATAGAGGTTTGCCCCCGCGGTACCGGAGGTCACAACCACCGCCACAGGCTCGTTGCTGACTTTCGCCAGCCCCAGCGCCAGATGGCCAAGCCCGCGTTCATCAAAATGAGTGTGGTGAATAAATGCCCGGTTTTCAGCGGCCGCCAGCGTCAGCGGGGTTGAACGAGAACCCGGTGCAATACACACGTGCCTGACGCCATGGCGAGTCAGGGCTTCAAGGATCACCGCCGCCCAGCGTCGGTTAAAAGAACTTACTGACATGAGATTGTCCGGTATCAAGAATGCGACACAGTATAAATAATAGAAAAAATTGGAATTTTGATATGAATCGGGATTGCGCGAATCAGTCTTAATCCCTTAGGAGCAGAGAGCGCAGTCCGGCCGCTTTGTTTTCTATCTCCTGCCACTCCTGCTCCGGGTCAGAGCCGCTGACAATTCCCGCCCCGGCGTACAGCCGCAGGGCGTCTTCGTAAACACGGGCAGAACGCAACGCCACGCAGAACTCGCTTTGTTCAGGGGATAAATACCCGGCAGAACCGGCGTACCACTCGCGGTCGAACGGCTCGTTGTGGTGGATAAAGTCGCGCGCCGCCTGACGCGGCAGACCGGCGACGGCCGCCGTGGGCTGCAGAACATGCAAGCATTGTGCATCGTCAGCGTGTTTGAGCTCGGTCCAGATACAGCGACGCAGATGCTGTACTTTACGCAGCCGTACAACCTGGGCGGGCAGCACCTCCAGCGTCTGGGTATGGTGCTGGAGCCGCTGGCAAATATCTTCCACTACCAGCATATTTTCACGCTGATTTTTGTCGTCGTTCATCAGCCAGTCGCCCAGCCGTTCGGCCTGTTTATCATCGGTATGGCTGGCGACGGTGCCTGCCAGCGCTTCCGTGCGCAGCAGCTTGCCGCGTCTGCGCCACAGGCGCTCGGGGGTCGAGCCGAGAAACGCGTTGCTGGCATCGAATACCATGCAGAAATGGTAGCAGTTCAGGTTCAGGGCGCGGCTGGCAGCCATCAGTGCGACAGGGTTAACAGAGTGCTTAAACTGCAGGTCAGTTGCCCGGGCGAGCACCACCTTTTCAAAATCACCGCGAGCGATGGTCTGGGTTGCCTTGCGGATAAGGCGCAGCCATTCGGGTTGTTCCGGATGATGCTTTTCCTGCACAACCTCAACGGACAGCGGACGAATGGGTCTTGCCTCACCGAGCTGCTGGAGAAAATCCAGCGCGGCGCGGGCATCATCGTGAAGTGAACTGTCGCTCCACAGCTGCAGGCGTAACGTGGCCTGTCCGGCGGTACGTCGCCACAGCAGACGCGGTAAAAACAGACTGCCCTGCTCGGGATTAAACGCATTCAGGCCGCAGATACGCGTGTCACGGGCCGCATCATGCGCCTGCAAAAACTGTGAGGCAAATGCCAGAGAGGAGAAATGCGCGACGGCACCAAGCGCAGCAAGTTCTTCATCACCGTTACGCAGTTGCCAGTAAAACTGAGGATAGCAATGCTGAACGCCCAGCCAGGCCAGGGGATCGAAGGCGTCGTTTAACGGGAAAGAGACGTCGAAGTGATGTAAACCGGGTGCAGTGGGTAACGCTTGCGTAAGCTGGCTACGCAGATGCTCCAGCGCGGTGGAAATCGAATTCACGCGAACCTCTCCCTGTTAAAACCGCATATTATACGGGGTACTGACCATAAATAGCAGTACCCACGTATAGGGAGTGGTTAACCGTATATGGAACGTTAACGGCGGGCTAAAAGCAGCCCCAGCACCAGTCCGACAGCTGCCCCTACCCCGATGCCTTGCCATGGTTTTTCATGGACGTAATCATCGGCACGGTATACCGCCTTTTTCGCGCGGTAGTAGTAATTGTCCGAAGCATGGCTGACGCGATTTTTAACATCATCCAGCGCTTTTTCGGCACGGGCTTTCAGCTCAATATATTTCTGATCGGCAGGGTCGCCCGACGAACGTAACACCTCTTCCAGCGTTTCGCTCAGCAAGGCCAGGTCGTCATCGATACGGGTATCCCAGGATTGAAATGACATATTTTTCTCCATGTTAGTACACCAGTCCGCTAACTATAGCCAACGACTCGCCATTACGCCTGTTTCGCTTCCCGCGCCATGCCGATGTGTGGAATACCGTCCTCATCGTACACGTCCGTCACGGGGGTAAACCCAAAATGCCCGTAAAACGGTTGCAGGTGCGCCTGCGCGCCCAGATATAACGCCTTGTCCGGCCACTGTTTTTGGCACGCTTCCAGCGTTTTTTCCATCAGCTGATAGCCCAGTTTTTCACCACGCGCGTTGCCGCTGATAATCACGCGACCAATCACGACAGGCTCCAAATCGTCTTCGCTTTTCAGAATCCTCGCATACGCCACCAGCGCGTTGTCCCGCCAGCCAAGAATATGGCGATTCTCGCCAATAAGATCATCGCCATCGATATCCTGATACGGGCAGGTTTGTTCAACAACAAACACTTCGCAGCGCAGTTTGAGCAGCGCGTAAAGTGACGTTACCTTGAGCTCACTATGGTGTAAATCTTGCCACTGGATCATGTCAGTCTCCTTCCTGGGTTCATCACGTTATACTAAACCCCTCCCCGTTCGGCAAAGGGCTGATTACGTTATGGAACTGATTTTTCTCGGTACGTCCGCTGGAGTGCCAACCCGATCACGAAATGTGACCGCGATTCTGCTGGATTTGCAGCACCCGACGCGGGGTGGATTATGGCTTTTTGACTGCGGTGAAGGGACGCAGCATCAGCTGCTACATACCCCGTATCATCCCGGCAAACTGGATAGAATTTTCATTACCCATCTGCATGGCGACCATCTGTTTGGCCTGCCTGGTCTGTTGTGCAGCCGCTCAATGGCGGGCAATGCCAACCCGCTGACGATTTACGGGCCTGCGGGTATTCGGGAATTTGTCGACACCACGCTGCGTCTGAGCGGCTCATGGACAGATTACCCCCTGGAGGTGGTGGAGATAACCGCCGGTCTGGTCCTGGATGACGGGGTTTATCGGGTGACAGCCCAACCCCTGAGCCATCCGGTGGAGTGCTATGGTTATCGCATTGAGGAGCGGGATAAACCCGGCGCGCTCAATGCGTCGGCGTTACTGGCCGACGGAATAAAACCCGGGCCGCTGTTCCAGCGCCTGAAGCAGGGCGAAACCGTGACGCTGGAAGACGGGCGCGTCATCAACGGGCAGGATTACCTCGCCGCCCCGCAGCCCGGGAAAAAACTGGCGATTTTTGGCGACACGGCCCCGTGCCCGGCGGCGTTGCTGCTGGCGCAGGGTGTGGATCTCATGGTGCATGAAGCCACCCTCGAGGCGGCGATGGAAGAGAAAGCCAACAGCCGGGGCCATAGCTCTACGCACCAGGCGGCGCAGCTTGCGCGTGACGCGGGCGCCGGGAAACTGATCGTCACCCATGTCAGCTCGCGCTACGATGCCCGGGGCTGTGAACGCCTGCTGGCAGAGTGCCGTGAACGGTTCCAGGAATGTGAGCTGGCCGAAGATTTCGCTAAGGTCAGCGTTTAGTCCTTCATTTTTCTCTCAGAGTGCCGATAACGATTAAAAGGTCAGCATTTCTCTCGAGGGTAGAATGGATAATTTCCAGAAAGATATTGATGACAGGGCGAATCTCACCCTGTCGAACCGTTTTGAACTGTTGCTGTTCCGTCTTGGCACCTCTCTGAACGCAAATAAATCCGAGCTGTTTGGCATTAACGTCTTTAAGCTGCGTGAAATTGTGCCGATGCCAGAGTTCACGAAACCCGCCGGGATGAAATCACCGCTGATGGGCATGGTGAATATTCGCGATCAGGTTATCCCGGTAATCGACCTGGCTGCCGTGGCGGGCTGTAAGCCAACCACCGGGCTGAACATCCTGCTGATCACGGAATATGCCCGCAGCGTGCAGGCTTTTGCGGTGGAATCCGTTGAGAACATCATGCGTCTTGACTGGAAGCAGGTGCACGCGGCGGAAACTGCCGTCAGCGGGCGGTACATCACCAGTATCGCTTGTCTGGATGAGAAGACCGATACCAATGAGCTGGCGATGGTGCTCGACGTTGAGCAGATCCTGTATGACATCACCCCGGCCAACCACGACCTGCATGCCACGGATCTGAAGACCACGAAATTCCACATCAAGCCCGGTGCCGTCGCGATTGTCGCCGAAGACTCTAAAGTGGCACGCTCGATGCTGGAAAAAGGTCTGCAGGCGATGGAGATCCCGGCGCAGCTGCATATCACCGGCAAAGACGCGTGGGAGAAAATTAGCGTGCTGGCGGCACAGGCTCAGGCTGAAGGTGTGCCGATTACCGATAAGATCGCACTGGTGCTGACCGACCTGGAAATGCCGGAGATGGACGGCTTTACCCTGACGCGTAAAATCAAAACCGACCCGCTGTTGAAAGATATTCCGGTGGTGATCCACTCTTCCCTCTCCGGCAATGCTAACGAAGATCATATTCGTAAGGTGAAAGCCGACGGTTACGTGGCAAAGTTTGAACTCAATGAACTCTCGTCAGTCATTGAAGAAGTTCTGGATCGGTCAATGAAGAAGATTGACGGTCCGCTGATTAGCCGTAAACAGCTGGCTTAACTTTCAGCAGGCTCACGCCTTCCCGACAGAGCAAGGGCGCAAGCCAACAAAAAACCCGCCGAGGCGGGTTTTTTTATTCACTGCGGTCAAACAGCAACGTGATTACATCAGCGGCATCGCGTGCTGCACGATGGTGATCAGCGGCTGTGGATAGATACCGAAGATCAGTACCAGCAGCGCGGAGATCAGTACCACGATACCACCGGCGCTGTACTGCCAGTTACGCGGCGCATCGCGGTTCAGCTGCTGAGGTGCACTCAGATACAGACTCACGGCCACACGCAGGTAGTAGTAGAGACCGATTGCAGAGCCGATAACCACGCCCGCCGTCAGCCACCACAGGTGTGCCTGCACACCCACTGCCAGCACGTAGAACTTACCGATAAAGCCCAGCGTCATTGGAATACCCGCCAGAGAGAGCATCATTACGGTCATAACGGCGGACAGAATCGGACGGTGCCAGAACAGACCACGGTAGGAGAACAGGGAATCTGCATCCGGACCACGGTACGGGCTGGACATCAGGCTCACCACGCCGAACGCGCCGAGGCTGCTGAACAGGTAACCGGCCAGGTAAACACCGACGGTCTCCATCGACATCTCACCGCTCTGCAGCGCAATCAGTGCCACCATCAGGTAGCCCAGATGGGAGATAGATGAGTAGCCCAGCAGACGTTTAATGTTGGTCTGGCTCAGCGCCATCAGGTTACCGAAGATGATGGAAGCAAACGCGATGATGCCCAGCACCACGCGAACCGCTTCGCTGTCACCCACCGGCGCATACAGGAACAGACGCATCACCACCCCGAAGATAGCGATTTTGCTCGCCGTCGCCAGGAAGGTTGAGACTGGAGCAGGCGCGCCCTGGTAGACGTCTGGCGTCCACAGGTGGAACGGAACCAGAGAGAGCTTAAAGCCAAGGCCAACAATCATCATGCCCAGACCCGCCAGCAGCAGCGGTTCGTGCAGCATACCGTCGCCGAGGCTCTTGCCGAGCGCCATGAAAGAGAGGTTTCCGGACTGTGCGTACAGCAGCGCAATACCAAACAGCAGGAAAGACGACGCGGCAGCAGACAGAATGGTGTACTTGATGCTCGCTTCCAGAGAACGTTTCTGACGGAAGGCGTAACCAATCAGACCGAACAGCGGCAGAGAGATAAGCTCAATACCGAGGAACAGCGCAGCCAGATGGTTCGCATTCGCCAGCAGAATACCGCCCAGCGCGGCAATCAGTACCAGCAGGTAAAACTCTTCTTTGTTGTCGTTGTAGCCTTCCAGCCATGGATACGCAAACGTACAGGTTGCCAGGCTCGCCAGCAGAACCAGACCCGAGTACAGCATGGCATAGCCGTCAACGCGCATCAGTGGAGTGACGTCCATCGCCCCGCCCTGGCCAACAAACCAGAGAGAGACTAATGCGGCGTTCAGACCGATGACCGACAGCGTGGCATTCAGGAAGTGATTGCGTCGCCACGCAATGGAGAGCATCACAACCACCACCGTCAATCCGACGATCAGCAGCGGTAGCAGCGCGATCAGTTGTTGTGGAGTTATTGTCATGGCGAATTACGGCCTTGTAGTAGAAGCAGAATTAACAAACCACTGCTGGATATTCCCCATCGCGGAGTGCGAGGTATCCAGAATTGGCTGCGGGAAGAAGCCCAACAGCACCAGCAGTACGACCAGCAGCAGGATGATGAACAGCTCACGCAGCGACATCCCCGGCAGTTCTTTTGCAGCAATTTCGCTCTTCGCTTTACCGAAGTAAGCGCGATGCAGCATCGCCAGCGAGTAAACGGAAGCGAACACCAGACCAAAGGTGGAGATCACGGTAATGACCGGCACCACTTTGAAGCTGCCGAACAGAATCATAAATTCGCCGACGAAGTTACCGGTGCCTGGCATACCCAGCGTGGCCACCGCGAAGAACATAGAGAGCGCTGGCAGCCATTTAATTTTGCTCCACAGACCGCCCATCATACGCATGTCACGGGTGTGAAGACGTTCGTACAGCTGACCACACAGGATGAAGAGACCGGCTGCGGACAGACCGTGCGCAATCATCTGGATAACCGCACCCTGGTAAGCCAGCTGGCTGCCGGTGTAGATGGCAATCAGTACAAAGCCCATGTGGGAAACGGAGGTGTACGCAATCAGACGTTTAATGTCGTACTGCGTGAAGGCCATCCAGGCACCGTAGAAGATACCGATCACACCAAGCCACATCGCAATTGGCGCGAACTCAGCGGACGCATTCGGGAACAGCGGCAGAGCGAAACGCAGCAGACCGTAGGCCGCGGTTTTCAGCAAGATCCCCGCCAGGTCAACGGAACCCGCCGTTGGCGCCTGTGAGTGCGCGTCTGGCAGCCAGCCGTGCAGGGGAACCACCGGCATTTTCACCGCGAAGGCAATGAAGAAGCCCAGCATCAGCAGGTATTCCACACCGTGAGACATCGGGGTCTTCAGCAGGTCTTCATAGTTGAAGGTCCAGATACCGGTCGCCGTGTGGTGAACAAACACCAGCGCCAGAATCGCAATCAACATCACCAGACCGCTCGCCTGGGTATAGATGAAGAACTTGGTTGCCGCCGTGATACGCGTTTTACCGTCGGACGCCTTATGGCCCCACAGCGCGATCAGGAAGTACATCGGCACCAGCATCATCTCCCAGAAGAAGAAGAACAGGAACATGTCGATGGCAAGGAACACGCCGATCACGCCGCCCAGGATCCACATCAGGTTCAGGTGGAAGAAGCCCTGGTATTTTTCAATTTCTCGCCAGGAGCACAGTACCGCCAGAACGCCGAGCAGACCCGTCAGCACCACCATCAGCAGCGACAGACCGTCGATAGCCAGGTGAATGGTTATCCCAAAACGCGGGATCCACGGCAGAATAAATTCAGACTGCCACTGCGGAATCCCCGCAGACTGCGTCAGAGAGTAGCCACCCTGCAACCACAGTTGCAGACCAAGCGCGAGCGTCAATCCCATGGTGATCAGCGCGATCCAGCGCGGCATCTTCACGCCAAAGCGTTCAGTCTGCCAGCACAGGAAGCCGCCGATGAAGGGAATTAATATTAGCCAGGGTAGTAACATGGCGATTTACATTCCTTTTTAAGGCCCCCAGCAGGGGCCTGATTTTCAACGAATTCGAATAAAATTCACTTAACGATCAACGCAACACCATCAGCAGCGCCAGCACGACAACCGCACCGATGCTCATGGACGCCACATACCAGCGCAGGTAACCGTTCTCGCTGAACAGCAGGCCTTTACCTGCAAAGCGGGAAAGGATCGCCGGGATATTCATCAGGGAGTTCAGCGGATCGCGTTTCAGCAGCCACGCAATGCCCAGGAACGGCTTGACGAAGATCATGTCGTACAGCCAGTCGAAGCCCCACGCGTTGTACCACCAGGTCCCCAGCAGGCGGCCTGGCGCACTGTTGGCAACGGCAGTCACCAGCGTACGTTTGCCCAGCCACAGCCATGCTGCGATCAGGATGCCCGCGATAGCGACCACACCCGAGGTGATTTCAAGCGTCAGAACGCGACCGTGCTCAAGCTCGGTGGTGTCCGGCAGTACGCCCTGCAGCGGTGGCACAATCAGTGCGCCAACGAAGGTGGAGAGTACCAGCAGCACAATCAGCGGCAGGTGATGAGTAATCCCCTTCCCTGCGTGAGCGTGAATTTGTTCTTTACCGTGGAATACGATGAAAATCATACGGAAGGTATACAGGGAGGTCATGAACGCACCGACCAGACCCGCAACCATCAGATTGATATGACCATTCGCCATGGCACCGGCAAGGATTTCGTCCTTACTGAAGAAGCCCGCGGTAATCAGCGGCAGTGCCGCCAGCGCCGCGCCGCCCACCAGGAAGCAGACATAAACCAGCGGAATGGACTTACGCAGTCCGCCCATCTTGAAGATGTTCTGCTCGTGGTGGCAGGCCAGAATCACGGAACCGGATGAGAGGAACAGCAGCGCTTTAAAGAACGCGTGCGTCATCAGGTGGAAAATGGCTGCGTCCCATGCCTGAACACCCAGTGCCAGGAACATATAACCAATCTGGCTCATGGTGGAGTACGCGAGAACGCGTTTGATGTCGGTTTGCACCAGCGCGGCAAAGCCTGCCAGCACCAGCGTTACCGCACCAACGATACCCACCAGATGCAGAATTTCCGGCGTCATCAGGAACAGACCATGCGTACGCGCAATGAGGTAGACCCCAGCGGTAACCATGGTTGCGGCGTGGATCAGCGCGGAGACAGGCGTTGGACCTGCCATCGCGTCGGCCAGCCATGTCTGCAACGGCAGCTGCGCGGATTTACCCACGGCACCACCCAGCAGCATCAGCGTTGCCCACCACAGCATGTCATTGCCGGCAGCGAAGTGCGCTGGCGCCAGTTCCACCATTTCGCGGAAATTCAGCGTGCCCAGTTCGTTGTAGAGAATGAACAGCGCGAAGGCGAGGAAGACGTCACCCACACGGGTCACGACAAACGCTTTCATGGCCGCTGCGCCATTCTTCGGATCGGTATAGTAGAAGCCGATCAGCAGATAAGAACAGAGACCCACGCCTTCCCAGCCGAGATACATCAACAGCAGGTTATCGGCCAGCACCAGAACAACCATGCTCGCGATAAACAGGTTGGTGTAGGCGAAGAAGCGGGAGTAACCCTCTTCACCGCGCATATACCAGGAGGCAAACATGTGGATCAGGAAGCCCACGCCGGTTACCACGGAGAGCATGGTCAGAGAGAGACCATCCAGCACCAGGTTGAAACCGATGTTGAAATCACCGACCGACATCCAGGTCCACAGCGGTACGCTGAAGGCCTGACGCCCGTTATTAAAGAAGTCGATACCCGCATACGCTGTCACCAGCGCAGCCAGACCCACAGAGCCCATGCCGACGGTGGCGGACAGATTCTCAGACCAGCGGCCACGAGAAAACGCCAGCAGCACGAAGCCAATCAGCGGAAAAATAATGGTTAAGGCAAGCATGTTCATCCACGCAACTCACTTACTGAATCGATGTTCAGGTTCTGGCGGCGACGATGGAGCTGCAGTAACAGCGCCAGGCCAATACTCGCTTCGGCAGCCGCGAGGCTGATGGCGAGAATGTACATCACCTGACCATCGGTCTGGCCCCAGTAGCTTCCGGCGACCACGAAGGCCAGCGCGGAGGCGTTAATCATGATTTCCAGACCGATCAGCATAAACAGCAGATTGCGGCGGATAACCAGACCGGTTAAGCCCAGAACGAATAAAATCGCAGCGAGGATCAGTCCATGTGTTAAGGGGATCATGCGCGTTCCTCCGTTTTTCTTTTCGCGCGGTCGTCAGTGCGGTTGCTCAGCAACTCACCAGCACGCTCTTCGCGGCCAACGTGGAAGGCGACAACCAGGCCCGCCAGCAGCAGCATAGAGGCCAGTTCAACCGCCAGGACGTATGGGCCAAACAGCGTAATACCCACCTCTTTAGCGCCGATTGGCGTGCCGTCGATGCCCTGATCATTCACGCCCAGAATGGCGTAAACAATGACCACCAGCATGATGGCCGACAGGATCGCCGGGCCAATCCAGACCTGCGGTTTTAACCACTGACGTTCCTGCTCAATTTCAGAGCCGCCCAGGTTCAGCATCATCACCACGAAGACGAACAGCACCATGATGGCCCCGGCGTAGACGATGATCTCCAGCGCACCAGCAAAGTGCGCGCCCAGCGCAAAGAACACCCCGGAAATAGCCAGCAGCGAGATAATTAAGTACAGCAGCGCATGCACCGGATTGGTGTGCGTAATCACTCGCAGCGTAGCCAGGATGGCGATAAGGCCACAGATATAAAAAGCGAATTCCATTGCCCTCTCCTTACGGTAACAGGCTCTTGACGTCGATAGGCTTAGCTTCGTTCTCTGCTTCGCCCTTATCTTTGCCGTCGATTGCCATACCCGCCATCCGGTAGAAGTTATATTCCGGGTATTTGCCCGGACCGGAAATCAGCAGATCCTCTTTCTCGTACACCAGGTCCTGACGCTTATACTCACCCAGTTCGAAGTCCGGGGTCAGCTGAATCGCCGTGGTTGGGCACGCTTCTTCACACAGACCGCAGAAAATGCAGCGTGAGAAGTTGATGCGGAAGAACTCAGGATACCAGCGGCCATCTACCGTCTCTGCTTTCTGCAGAGAGATACAGCCCACCGGACACGCTACCGCACACAGGTTACAGGCAACGCAGCGCTCTGAACCGTCCGGATCGCGCGTCAGCACGATACGGCCACGGTAGCGCGGCGGCAGATATACCGGCTCTTCCGGGTACATCCGGGTTTCGCGTTTGGCAAACGCGTGCAGGCCGATCATCCAGATACTGCGTACCTGAGTGCCGAAACCTACCAATAATTCTTTTAAGGTCATGGTCTATAGCCCCTTATGGCTGCTGCCAGAGAATGACAGCCGCCGTTACCAGCAAGTTGATGAGCGTCAGCGGCAGGCACACTTTCCAGCCGAAGGACATTACCTGGTCATAACGCGGACGCGGTAACGCTGCGCGAATCAAAATGAACATCATCATGAAGAACGCGGTTTTCAGCGCGAACCAGATGAACGGCGGTAAGAACGGGCCATGCCAGCCACCAAAGAACAGCGTTACCATCAACGCGGAAATGGTGACAATACCGATGTACTCGCCCACGAAGAACAGACCGAATTTCATACCGGAATATTCGATGTGGTAACCGTCGGCCAGTTCCTGTTCGGCTTCTGGCTGGTCAAACGGGTGACGGTGACACACCGCCACGCCCGCGATAGCAAAGGTAATAAAACCAAAGAACTGCGGGATAACGTTCCAGATGTCAGCCTGGTTGTTGACGATGTCGGTCATGTTGAATGAACCGGCTTGCGCCACCACACCCATCAGGGAAAGCCCCAGGAATACTTCGTAGCTCAGCGTCTGCGCAGAAGCACGCATCGCACCCAGCAGGGAGTATTTGTTGTTACTGGACCAGCCCGCGAACAGCACCGCATACACGGCGAGGCCTGCCATCATCAGGAAGAACAGAATGCCGATGTTCAGGTCAGCCACCACCCAGGTCGGGCTGACAGGAACAATCGCGAACGCCAGCAGCAGCGAGGTAAAGGCGATCATCGGTGCCAGAGTAAAGATCACGCGGTCAGAGAAGCGCGGGATCCAGTCCTCTTTAAAGAACATCTTGATCATGTCCGCTACCAGCTGGAGTGAACCACCCCAGCCCACGCGGTTCGGCCCGTAACGGTTCTGGAACAGACCGAGCAGACGACGCTCACCAAAGCTCATGAACGCGCCACAGGTGACGACCACCAGCAGGATAACTATCGCTTTCAGAATGCTCAGCAGGATGTCGATAAGATCCGGCGTTAACCAACTCATGCTTTTGCCTCCTGCAGATTATCAAGACGCGCACCCGCCAGTACCGGCGCGATGCCTGGCATACCCATCGGCAGACCCACCTGCCCTGCTGTCAGACTTTCAGAGATAATCAGCGGCAAGCTGATTGTCTGGCCATCGTAACTAAAGGCGATGTTCGCACCCGCGTTAACGCCAAGCTTCGCGGCATCTGCCGGGTTAAGCTTGATGTACGGCTGCGGCATGCGGCTCTGGAATACCGGAGAACGCTGGGACAATTCGTCACTACCGAACAGATGGTAGTACGGCGCAATACGCCAGTTCCCTTCCTGCGCCTGGAAGCTCGCCGGCACGGTGGTGAAGAAGTCCAGACCGGTGTCGGAAGCTTCAATCAGACGCACGCCCGGGTCACCGTGGCGCAGAGAGCCGCCCACTTCAGCCTGGAATTTGTTCCATGCCTGCGGGGAGTTCCAGCCTGGTGCCCATGCGAACGGAACCTGAGAGCGCGGTGCAGACGGCTGGTTGTTCCCTTCCATTGAGAAGGCAAACATCGTGTCTTTATCCTGCGGCTGACGAGGTTCGTGAACGCTGATGTTGGCACGCATCGCGGTACGACCGCTGTAACGGTGCGGTTCACGCGCCAGTTTCTGGCCACGAATACGGAAGCTTGCGTCAGGAGCCGCATCTTTGATGCCAGCCAGCTGAGGCAGTTTTTCCACGACCGCGTCGATAACATGGTCGAGCTGCGTCCAGTCCACTTCACGGCTCTGAACGGTGCTGTGCAGAGAGTGCAGCCAGCGCCAGCTTTCCAGCATTATGGTGTTGCTGTCGTAGTACGCCGGGTCATACACCTGGAAGAAACGCTGTGCGCGGCCTTCGTTGTTGATAACCGTACCGTCGCTTTCCGCGAAGCTTGCCGCAGAGAGCACCAGGTGCGCTTTGTCCATGATCGCGGTGCGCTGATGGTCAATAACCATCACAAGCGGCGCTTTGGAGAGCGCTGCGTCAACGCGTGCGGCAGAAGCATGGCGATGCAGGTCGTTTTCCAGCACCACAACGGCGTCAGCAGCACCGGATTCCAGTTCGCTTAACGCAGCTTCCAGAGAGCCACCGCCAATCATTCCCAGACCGATGCTGTTCACCGCACGGGCAATCATGGTCACGCCAACGTCTGCACCACGGCCTTTCAGCGCTTTAGCCACGTTCGCGGCAGCCTGAATGATCTCCGCGCTACCGGCGTTAGTCCCGGAAACAATCAGGGGTTTCTTCGCACCCGCCAGGGCCTGAACAATCACATCAACCTTGTTCTGCAGGTCGCGATCGAGACCTTCAACGGCCGGAGAATTGCTGTCCAGCGCATGAGCAATCGCAAAGCCAAGACGGGCCTGGTCTTCAACCGGCGCGCAGTAGGTCCACGCCGCGATATCGTCCAGACGCGTGCTGTCGACGTTGGTCACAAACAGAGGATGCTTCGCACGCTGACCGATGTTGAGGATTGCCGCAATCTGCCAGTCAGCCACTTTCTGAGCCGCCGCCATTTCACGAGCTTTACCTTTGACCGCCTGACGAACCGCCAGGGCAGCGCGAGCGCCGGTCTGCGTCAAATCTTCACCCAGCACCAGAACCGCATCATAAGATTCAATTTCACGCAGCGCTGGGGTATGAATACCGCCTTCACGCAGCACTTTCAGTACCAGCTGCAGACGTTCCTGCTCGCCCTGAGCGATACCGGTGTAGAAGTTTTCCGCCCCAACCAGCTCACGCAGCGCGAAGTTACTTTCGATGCTGGCGCGCGGGGAGCCGATACCGATCACTTTCTTCGACTGACGCAGAATATCTGCCGCGCCCTGCATCGCCTGTTCAGCGTTCAGGGTGATGAAGTCATCACCACGGCGTTGAACGGGCTGACGTGGACGGTCTTTCAGGTTCACGTAGCCGTAGCCGAAACGACCGCGGTCGCACAGGAAGTAATGGTTAACGGTACCGTTATAACGGTTTTCAATACGACGCAGTTCGCCATAGCGTTCACCCGGGCTGGTGTTACAGCCCAGCGAACACTGCTGGCAGATGCTTGGTGCAAACTGCATGTCCCACTTACGGTTGTAACGCTCGGAGTGGGTTTTATCGGTGAAGACGCCGGTTGGACAAATCTCGACCAGGTTACCGGAGAATTCGCTTTCCAGCGTACCGTCTTCCGGACGACCGAAGTAGACGTTGTCATGCGCGCCATACACGCCCAGATCTTGTCCGTCTGCGTAATCTTTGTAGTAACGCACGCAGCGGTAGCAGGCGATGCAGCGGTTCATTTCGTGAGAGATGAACGGCCCCAGATCCTGGTTGCGGTGGGTACGTTTGGTAAAGCGATAGCGACGGAAGCTGTGACCGGTCATTACGGTCATATCCTGAAGGTGGCAGTTACCGCCCTCTTCACAGACCGGGCAATCGTGCGGGTGGTTGGTCATCAACCATTCCACAACGCTTTCACGGAACTGTTTGGCTTCTTCGTCATCAATCGAAATAAAAGTGCCTTCGGTGGCTGGCGTCATACAGGACATCACCAGGCGACCACGCGTGTCTTCCGCGTTTTGATATTGCTTCACCGCACACTGGCGGCAAGCACCGACGCTGCCCAGCGCCGGATGCCAGCAAAAATACGGAATATCAAGGCCGAGCGACAGACAAGCTTCCAGCAGGTTGTCCGCCCCGTTGACCTCATACTCTTTGCCGTCTACATGAATCGTAGCCATTAGCATGCTTCCAGTTGGCTCAGTCGTAACTGAGCGTTAATCAAAATTCTGTTTTACCAGCGCGCTTTCAGCAGGTTCGGCTGAATCCCATTGATGGCATGGGTATTGCTGAACGGCTGCTTGATGCCTGCTTCGAATTCGTCGCGGAAATATTTAATCGCGCTCTGCAGTGGCTCAACGGCGCCTGGTGCGTGGGCACAGAAGGTTTTCCCTGGACCCAGGAATCGACACAGTTGCTCAAGTGTCTCGATATCGCCAGGCTGGCCTTCGCCACGTTCGATAGCACGCAGGATCTTCACGCTCCACGGCAGACCATCACGGCACGGTGTACACCAGCCGCAGGACTCGCGGGCAAAGAACTCTTCGAGGTTACGCACCAGCGATACCATGCCGATCTCATGGTCGACGGCCATCGCCAGCGCCGTACCCAGACGGCTGCCTGCTTTACCAATGCTTTCGAATTCCATCGGCAGATCAAGATGGGCCTCGGTCAGGAAGTCGGTCCCTGCACCGCCTGGCTGCCAGGCTTTGAATTTCAGGCCATCACGCATGCCGCCAGCGTAGTCTTCAAGAATTTCACGTGCAGTGGTGCCAAACGGCAGTTCCCAGACGCCAGGGTTCTTCACGCGACCGGAGAAGCCCATCAGCTTGGTACCGGCATCTTTACTGTTCGAGATGCCCTGATACCACTCCACGCCATTGGCGAGGATTGCCGGGACGTTACACAGGGTTTCGACGTTGTTTACACAGGTCGGTTTACCCCAGACGCCAGAACTTGCCGGGAACGGTGGCTTGGAACGTGGGTTAGCACGGCGGCCTTCCAGGGAGTTAATCAGTGCGGTCTCTTCACCACAGATATAACGCCCTGCCCCGGTGTGCACGAACAGCTCGAAGTCAAAACCGGTGCCAAGGATGTTTTTACCCAGCAGGCCCGCTTCAGTGGCTTCGGCAATCGCGCGACGCAGGTTTTCAGCCGCTTCGATGTATTCACCGCGCAGGAAGATGTAACCCCGGTACGCTTTCAGCGCGAATGCGGAGATCAGCATGCCTTCCACCAGCAGGTGCGGCAGCTGTTCCATCAGCAGGCGGTCTTTATAGGTGCCCGGTTCCATTTCATCAGCGTTACACAGCAGGTAACGGATGTTCATGGATTCGTCTTTTGGCATCAGGCTCCACTTCAGACCGGTGGAAAAGCCTGCGCCGCCGCGCCCTTTCAGGCCAGCGTCTTTGACCGCACTGACGATGTCGTCCGGCGCCATGCCGCCCAAGGCTTTACGCGCACCGGCATAGCCGTTTTTGCTCTGGTATTCGTCGAGCCATACCGGCTGTTTGTCATCACGCAGACGCCAGGTCAGTGGATGAGTTTCAGCAGTACGAATTACAGTTTTCATTTGTACTGCTCCAGCAGGTCAGGAATGGCTTCCGGCGTCAGATAACTGTGAGTATCCTCATCAATCATCATGGTCGGCCCCTTGTCGCAGTTCCCCAGGCAGCAGGTTGGCAGCAGCGTAAAGCGGCCATCGAACGTGGTCTGGCCTGGCTTGATATTGAGCTTTTTCTCAATCGCTGCCTGAATGCCCTGATAACCGGTAATGTGACAAACCACGCTGTCACAGTAGCGGATCACATGGCGACCCACCGGCTGACGGAAGATCTGGCTGTAGAACGTGGCTACGCCTTCTACGTCACTTGCCGGAATGCCCAGCACTTTTGCGATCTCATAGATCGCCCCATCCGGCACCCAACCACGCTGTTTCTGTACGATTTTCAGCGCTTCAATGGACGCCGCACGCGGGTCTTCGTAGTGGTGCATCTCGTGCTCAATAGCGGCACGTTCTGCTTCACTCAGCTCAAAAGCCTCGGTTTGTGGTTGTTGATTCTCGTGCATAATTAGCGGTCCACATCTGACATAACAAAATCGATACTACCCAGATACACAATCAGGTCGGAGACCAGACTGCCGCGGATGGCGGACGGGATCTGCTGCAGGTGCGCAAAGCTTGGTGTACGCACGCGGGTACGGTAGCTCATGGTGCTGCCGTCACTGGTCAGGTAGTAACTGTTAATACCCTTGGTCGCTTCAATCATCTGGAAGGATTCTTGCGCCGGCATGACCGGACCCCAGGAAACCTGCAGGAAGTGGGTGATCAGGGTTTCGATATGTTGCAGCGTGCGCTCTTTCGGCGGCGGCGTCGTCAGCGGGTGATCCGCCTTGAACGGGCCTTCCGGCATGTTGTTGAGGCACTGCTCAAGGATGCGCAGACTCTGGCGCAACTCTTCAACTTTCAGCATCACGCGGGTGTAGCAGTCGGAAACACCGCCGCCAACCGGGACTTCGAAGTCGAAGTTCTCATAGCCAGAGTAAGGACGGGCTTTACGCACGTCGAAATCAATACCGGTTGCGCGCAGACCCGCACCTGTCGTACCCCACTCCAGCGCTTCTTTCGCACCGTAGGCTGCAACGCCCTGGGAACGGCCTTTCAGGATGGTGTTACGCAGTGCGGCTTTCTCGTAAGAAGCCAGACGTTTTGGCATCCAGTCGAGGAATTCACGCAGCAGGCGCTCCCAGCCGCGCGGCAGATCGTGTGCCACACCGCCGATACGGAACCAGGCCGGGTGCATACGGAAACCGGTGATGGCTTCTACCAGATCGTAGATTTTCTGACGATCGGTAAAGGCAAAGAAGACCGGGGTCATCGCGCCAACGTCCTGAATGAACGTGGAGATATACAGCAGGTGGCTGTTGATACGGAACAGTTCGGAGAGCATCACGCGGATGACGTTAACGCGATCCGGTACGGTGATACCTGCCAGTTTCTCAACGGCCAGCACGTAAGGCATTTCGTTTACGCAACCGCCGAGGTACTCGATACGGTCAGTATACGGAATGTAGCTGTGCCAGGACTGACGCTCGCCCATCTTCTCAGCACCACGGTGGTGGTAACCGATGTCCGGTACGCAGTCGACAATCTCTTCGCCATCAAGCTGAAGAATAATACGGAAAGCACCGTGCGCAGAGGGGTGGTTTGGACCGAGGTTGAGGAACATGAAGTCCTCGTTTTCCGTCCCGCGTTTCATGCCCCAGTCTTCCGGCTTGAAGGTCAGCGCTTCCATCTCCAGATCCTGCTTGGCTTTCGTCAGCTCAAACGGGTCGAATTCAGTTGCACGTGCCGGGTAGTCTTTACGCAGCGGGTGGCCGGTCCACGTCTGCGGCATCATGATGCGCGTCAGATGCGGGTGGCCGTCGAAGGTCATCCCGAACATTTCCCAGGTTTCACGCTCATACCAGTTAGCGTTCGGGAAAAGTTTAGTGATCGTCGGCAGATGCATGTCGTTTTCAGACAATGCCACCTTGAGCATGATATCCGTATTACGGTCTATTGAGATCAGGTGGTAGAAAACGGAAAAATCCGCAGCAGGGAGACCCTGGCGGTGCGTACGCAGACGTTCATCCATGCCGTGTAAGTCAAACAGCATGACGTAAGGTTTTGGCAATTTCTTGAGGAAATCGACCACTTCCAGTAATTGCTCACGCTTCACCCAAACAACGGGTACCCCGGTGCGGGTCGCCTGAACAGTAAAGGCATCCGGCCCAAAACGGTTGCGCAGTTCGCCAATGACAGGGTCATCCAGATGATCCCGTGTTTGCCAGGCGGCTTCTTGCGCGGTTAAGTCGGTCATATTGTTCACCATTGCAAATGGTCCGTGGTGACTGTAGGGCGTGGCTTCGCGCTATTTGAGTAGTGATATGCGAAGGTTTACTCCATGCCCACAGGCGCAAATTAAATTTCGTCAGGCGTACGCAGATTGGTTACTGCAATACGTTCGCCGCGTTTACGCTCGCGCTCAGACTGCATGTTGGCGCGGTAAACACCCTGATCGCCAACCACCCAGGAGAGCGGACGACGTTCTTTACCGATAGACTCCTGCAGCAGCATCAGCGCCTGCATGTAAGCTTCCGGACGCGGCGGACAACCCGGGATGTAAACATCCACTGGAATAAACTTATCTACGCCCTGTACGACGGAATAAATGTCGTACATACCGCCAGAGTTTGCACATGCGCCCATGGAAATAACCCATTTTGGCTCCAGCATCTGGTCATACAGACGCTGAATAACAGGTGCCATCTTGGTAAAGCATGTACCTGCCACCACCATCAGGTCAGCCTGACGTGGGGAAGCACGCAGTACCTCTGCCCCAAAACGCGCAACGTCATGCACCGCAGTGAATGACGTCACCATTTCAACGTAGCAGCAAGAAAGGCCAAAGTTGTAAGGCCAGATGGAGTTCTTACGACCCCAGTTGACCATATCGTGCATGGCATGCTCGAGTTTGCCCATGTACACGCTTTTATTGACTTCTTGCTCCAGGGGGTCGGTTACGATCTCCTGTTTTTGCAGGGGGTAACGGTCATTCTCACCGTTAGGATCTATGCGGGTGAGCGTATAATCCATCTTATTGCCTCGCTGTTACTGCTGACGATTAGAGATACTGTTTTCCGGGTTGATGTGTTCACGACGTGAACGCGCAGGCGTCCAGTCAAGCGCGCCAATACGCACCAGATAAACCAGACCGGCCAGTAACACTAAAATGAAAATTGCGGCCTCGACAAAGCCCACCCAACCACTTTCGCGGATGGAAGTTGACCATGCGAAAAGGTAAAGCGCTTCCACGTCAAAGATGACGAAGAACATGGCTACCAGATAGAACTTGGCAGACAGGCGTAAGCGAGCGGAACCTACTGAATCAATACCTGATTCGAAAGGTGTGTTCTTGTGCCTTGCACGGGCGCGACCGCCCAGGAACCAGCCGCCGACTAACATCAGGCAGCACAGGCCAATGGCTACAATAAGAAAGATTGCGAATGCCCAGTGATGAGCGATGACTTCTGTGGATGTTGACATACTCATTGCTTACTCATCAAAAGTGATACCTACGACACTGCTCTTGCTGGCAGATGGGCATCACATCGATTCATGGGGAGGAACGAAAAACCTTACACTAACTGTCAGAAATGAGACGTAGACAGCAAAATGATGGGGTTTTTTACTCCTTTCTATAACCTTTTGTCAACTTTAACAAAGGTTTCTTCACATTAAATTACATCGAGCGATTCTCATTAACATTTGGTGCCCTTTAACCCTGGTGGGTACCTGAGTTTACGTCAAATGCATGTTGTTGAATCGTGTCCGTTTTGGAAGTAAAAAAAATAACCCTCCTATTTTGACAGGATTTGCCAACGATTCCTCCCCCCAAAGAGGAGTATTTTCTTGATCTGAGACACGCTTTTGTTAATTCACCCAAAAAACCAGCAACATATTTCCTGTTTTATTAACATCGAGGCGAGCTGGAGGGAGACTGAACGGGAAACGCACAACATTTAAACAAAAGCATTTATCTTACTGATAAATAGAGACTATCCTGAAAATCCACGCGGTGATCGCGGTTATTACTGCCAAAAAAAAGCCACTGCAGGCGAAAATCGCGTGAGTGGCTTTTTTTTACATTTACAAATTGTTACCAGAATTTTGAGCTGTCGATCACTCAAAGTCCCCTTCAACGATCAGGGAATCATCCCCCCCTTCGGAGGTAACATGTTCGAACTGCCATGGATTATGGTAGTTTTCCATCGCCTCGAACACGACTTTCGCCAGTTCGTTATTGCTGGACGTATTGTGGCAGAGCAGATACTCCGTATCAGGCAAAGCAGGAAGACCATCTGATTTACCCAGTACGCGCAGATCCGGGCTCATCATTTCTACCGGACGGGCCGTTACCCCAAGCCCCGCTTTCACGGCAGCACGTACCGCTGGCAATGTGGAAGCCACATAAGCCAGACGCCATGGAATATTGGCCTCATTGAGCGCCGCCAGCACCATATCGCGGAACGGACTCGGATCATCCAGTAATACCAATGGAATTGGCTCACCTTTTTGCAGCACATATTCAGCAGCGCAATACCAATGGGTCGGAGACGTGCGCAACGTCAGGCAATTAAATTGCCCTGGACGGTGCGTGGTCACCACCAGATCGACCTTATTCTCATTTAACATCTCAATCATAAAAGCATTTCGTTTTACGCTAACGTCCAGCGCAAGCTTCGGATAAACCGAACTAATTCGATTGAGAAGAAATGGCAATATTGTGTCTGCTGACTCATCAGACGCACCTAACGTTAGCACCCCTTGCAGGTTGCTATACATTAATGACATACATGCTTCGTCATTAAAGCGAAGTATTTTCCTGGCATAACCCAGAAGCTGAATACCGTGTTCCGTTAAGAGCTTATTACGCCCGTGACGGGCAAAGAGCTCTTTACCAACCAGTTGTTCCAGCCGTTGCATTTGCTGGCTAACGGCGGACTGGGTTCGGCAAACGGCGGCAGCAGCAGCTGCAAAAGTGTTGAGATCGGCGACCGCAACAAACGTTCTCAGCAGATCGAGGTCGAGATTCATTATCGGACGATTTGCATTTATCATATCTTTTCACTTTCAGGTTGCTCGTGCGGAGCTGCCCGGGTTGAAGCTGTGTGTGTAACAGTTAAGCAATTCCCTCTGAAGGTTTTCCCTCGCATCCCGGCCCGGCAGACTGCCTGACAGATAGTTATTGTGCTGTTTTAATATCAACAGTCAGAAAGCACGTTTCATGACGTTATTTTTATTCTCTTAAACGTTCAGGATATTTAGATGTTTGCAGGTTTATGTAAATTCCATTAAGGGTGATACACCCTTTCTGCCATCTTTCTCGCAGTGCTGTCAACGTAGCAGGAGATGTTTAACCCATTCCGGCCAGAGATAACTCTAACAATAACAATCAATTAATTCAGAAAACCTGTTCCACAAATACAAAACATATGTATCTGTGCCCAGCTTTCCTGAAAGACATCTTAACCCAAATCCACTTTATTTATAAGTCTTATTGCAATATTGCGGATTTATGAGGGTTGTTAAGCTTCTCAACTAATTTTATTAAAATTAACTAAAGTTGCATTTTGTCGGTTAATAATAAATAAATTTTAATTTAGATTAAGGCCATTCATTAATAACACTTAACATTAATTTCACATGAGTAACTTTTAGCCAATGCACACTATTACAACGCCACGTAACGAAGCATTCAGGTTTTACGAAAGGTCACTCAGCGTAACTGCCACGCAGGTTGCGGATATTATTTATTTTTATCAGCACAATATACAACATTTATATTATTTAACAGCACAATAAACCTACTTTCACACCATTAACCTTACTTTACGTCAGTTAAATTGTTCGCTGATAGCGAAAAAGATTCACTCTATTTTCATTCACTCCACAAAATCTTCTCCTGCCCGCCCTTCAAAACGAAGCGAGGGGGGAGTACATTATTCCGTGCTGACTTCCACGGCAGGGAGTGGCAACAATCGCGAAAAGGTTAAAGGTTCATGTCCCCTATCGAAAAATCCAGCAAGCTAGATAACGTCTGTTACGACATCCGTGGCCCGGTTCTGAAAGAGGCTAAACGCCTTGAAGAAGAAGGCAATAAGGTTCTGAAACTCAACATTGGTAACCCTGCGCCATTTGGTTTTGAAGCGCCGGATGAGATTCTGGTTGATGTGATCCGCAACCTGCCCACTGCGCAAGGCTATTGCGATTCAAAAGGACTTTACTCCGCACGAAAAGCCATCATGCAGCACTACCAGGCGCGCGATATGCGTGATGTTACCGTTGAAGATATCTATATCGGCAACGGCGTCTCTGAGCTGATCGTGCAGGCCATGCAGGCGCTGCTGAACAGCGGCGACGAAATGCTGGTTCCCGCGCCGGATTATCCGCTGTGGACGGCGGCCGTATCCCTGTCCAGCGGTAAAGCCGTGCACTATCTTTGCGATGAGTCCTCTGACTGGTTCCCGGATCTCGATGATATTCGTGCGAAAATTACCCCACGCACGCGCGGCATCGTCATTATTAACCCGAACAACCCAACGGGCGCGGTCTACTCAAGAGAGCTGCTGATGGAGATCGTGGAGATCGCCCGCCAGCACAACCTGATCATCTTTGCCGACGAAATTTACGACAAGATCCTGTATGACGCGGCGCAGCACCACTCTATCGCCGCACTGGCTCCGGACCTGCTGACCGTGACTTTTAACGGCCTGTCTAAAACCTACCGTGTGGCCGGTTTCCGTCAGGGCTGGATGGTCTTAAACGGCCCGAAAAAACATGCGAAAGGCTATATTGAAGGGCTGGAAATGCTCGCCTCTATGCGTTTATGTGCCAACGTGCCGGCGCAGCATGCTATCCAGACCGCACTCGGCGGCTATCAGAGCATCAGCGAGTTTATCGTGCCGGGCGGGCGTTTATATGAGCAGCGTAACCGCGCGTGGGAGCTTATCAACGATATTCCAGGCGTCTCCTGCGTGAAGCCGAACGGCGCGCTCTACATGTTCCCGAAAATCGACGCGAAACGCTTTAATATTCATGACGACCAGAAGATGGTGCTCGATTTCCTGCTGCAGGAAAAAGTGCTGCTGGTTCAGGGTACCGCCTTTAACTGGCCGTGGCCGGATCACGTGCGTATCGTTACCCTGCCGCGTGAAGATGACCTCGAGATGGCCATCAGCCGCTTTGGACGTTTCCTCTCAGGTTACCACCAGTAATCTTAAAATCAGGCTACTTCGGTAGCCTGATTTGCATCTTGCCTCCCCTCCCCGCACAATGAAGTCTGTCGCAGTGAAGACAAAAGGTAACCTATGAGTCAGAGTCATTTCTTTGCCCACCTCTCCCGCCTTAAACTGATCAACCGCTGGCCGCTGATGCGCAATGTCCGCACTGAGAATGTGTCGGAACACAGTCTGCAGGTTGCGATGGTCGCTCACGCTCTGGCTGCCATTAAAAACCGGAAATTCAACGGGCAGGTTAACGCTGAGCGTATTGCCCTGCTGGCGATGTATCACGATGCCTCGGAAGTGCTGACCGGGGATTTACCGACACCCGTGAAATATTTCAACTCGCAGATAGCCCAGGAATATAAGGCCATTGAGAAGATTGCTCAGCAGAAACTGATCGACATGGTGCCGGACGAGCTGCGCGATATTTTTGAGCCGCTGATTGATGAGCATCAGTACACGGAAGAGGAAAAATTGCTGGTTAAGCAGGCGGATGCGCTATGCGCTTACCTGAAATGTCTGGAAGAGCTGTCCGCGGGGAATAACGAATTTCTGCTGGCGAAAACGCGTCTGGAAAAAACGCTGGAATCACGCCGCAGCGAAGAGATGGATTATTTCATGCAGGTGTTTGTGCCGAGCTTCCATTTGTCGCTGGACGAGATCAGTCAGGACTCCCCTCTCTGACGGTATGCCGGGTCGCGACGTCGCCACCCGGCTTCAGGGTTTAAAACGGGAACAGCACGGGAATCAGTATCACGCACACCACCATCACCAGCACGGTGAAGGGCACGCCTATCTTCACAAAATCACTGAATTTGTAATTTCCCGGGCCAAGCACCAGCGTATTGACCGGTGACGAGACCGGAGTCATAAACGCTGCAGATGCCGCCATAGCGACGATCATGGCAAACGGGTACGGCGAAACCCCCATTGATTTCGCCATCGCCAGTGCAATGGGTGCCATCAGGACGGCCGTGGCCGTATTGGAGATAAACAGGCCTATCGTGGCGCACATGATAAACAGGCAGACCAGCATCATGTAAGGCCCGTATCCACCGCCTGCGTCCATGAGTCCCTTGACGATCAAATCCACCCCACCGGTTTTTTGTAACGCCAGGGCAAAGGGCATCATCCCGACAATCAGAATGATGCTCGGCCAGTGAATGGCTTTGTAGGCACTTTCGGCATCAATACAGCGGAATTTCCCCATCAGAAGACAGGCGATAATAGCCGCAATAGGGTTTGGAATTTCGTCAGTCAGCATCAGTGCGACCATCAACACCAGGCAAAAAATCGCATGCGGTGCCTGGCTGTGCGCCGGAGAAGCATCGCTCTCTTCAACCGGCATATTAAGTACCACAAAGTCGCGGCCTTTCTGCCCGAGCTGACCGATCAGTTTCCAGTTGCCTACGACGAGGAAGATATCACCGAGCAGGATAGGCTCATCCACTACCGCCCCTTCCATCGCCACGCCTTCACGCTTTAAGCCCACCACGTTTAGCCCATAGCGGGTCCTGAAGCCGATTTCGCGCACGGTTTTACCCAGTAATTCTGATTCCGGGATCAGCGACACTTCGGCCATGCCGACATCCAGCGCCTGGTCTGAGAAATACTCCCCACGTAGCACCATGGGTTCCAGCAACTGTTCACTGCAAAACTCGCGCAAATCGACATCGGCGGTGGACATATCAATCAGCAAAACGTCGCGTGCACGGAATTCCGACACCCCGTTGACGTTAACAATCACCCGCCGAAAACGACGCCAGCGCTCTACGCCGATCACGTTCGCGCCATAGCGCTCGCGCAGCTTCAGGTCGTCAAGACGCTGGCCAATGAGGGGCGAGCCAGGGCGGATAGCCAGACGGCGCGCTCGCCCGGTCAGACGATACTCTTTGATCAGATCGCGGAAGGTCCGTCGTTTCCAGCCGTCTTTGCTTTTATCCTGTTTTTCCCCCTTTAGGGCAAAACGGGTTAACAGCATGTAGACCACACCCAGCACCAGAATCACCAGTCCAAGTGGGGTCACGCTGAAAAAGCTAAAGCCTTCAAACCCTTCGCGGATTAGCTCACTGTTGACGACCAGGTTCGGTGGGGTCGCCACCAGCGTCATCATCCCGCTGATAAGACCGGCAAAGCTCAGAGGCATCATCAGGCGCGACGGCGAGGTTTGCATCCGCATGGAGACGCTCAGCACCACCGGGATAAAGATGGCGACGACGCCCGTGGAGCTCATAAACGCCCCCAGCCCGGCAACCGTCAGCATCAGGTAGATCAACATTTTGGTTTCGCTGTTGCCGGCCACCTTGACCAGCCATGACCCCATAATGGTCGCCACGCCGGTGCGCACCAGTCCGTCGCCAATAATAAACAGGGCGGCAATCAGGATAACGTTGGGATCACTAAATCCGGAGAAAGCCTCCGGCAGCGTGAGCGTACCGCTCAGCACAAAGGCAACGATGACAAACAAGGCGATGGCATCCATGCGCACCTTGCCTGAAGCAAAGAGAAGGATGGCGATTAAAAGCAGGCTCAGGACCCAAATCAGTTCACCGTTCACAACATATCCTTGTCAGTGGAGGAGACAAAATTTTGCCATAAAAAAGCCCCAACAATGTGGGGCTATATCATGGGATTACATTTTAAGCGAGACGGTTACAACTCCGTCCGGTGCCTTCGCAACGTTGATGGCCGTCAGCGTGTTAAGCACCAGATCCGCCTCGTTCAGGCGGGGCGAACCCGCCGGAACGTTAACGGCGATGACGTGGCTTCCGGCGTTCAACCCCGCCAGGACGCCTGCTGCCGCATCCTCCACCACCACACAATCGGCTGGTGCCAGGCCAAGCAGTTCGGCACCGAGCAAAAAGGCATCCGGTTCAGGCTTGCCGCGCTTCACGCGCTCTGCCGTGATAAACACTTCGGGCGTCGGTAACCCTGCGGCCTTGTGGCGGGCATGGGCAACGGGCACCGAGCCGGAGGTGACGATCGCCCACGGGATTTGTGCTTCGTTCAGATGTTCAAGCAGTGCACGCGCCCCCGGCAGCGCTGTGATGCCATCCGTGTCGGTGGCTTCAATGTGCTCAAGATAGCTGAACTCCGCCTGAATCTCTTCCTCAGAACGTCCTGCTAAGAAGTGCCGCAATGAGGTTATGGCCTGTTTGCCATGGATAAAATTCAGTACTTCCTGATGGTCAATGCCATGTCTGTCCGCCCAATGGCACCATGAACGCTCCACAACCGGCAGCGAATCCACCAGCGTACCGTCCAAATCAAACAGAAAACCTCTACACTGCACAAGCACCTCCGTCAGGCATTAATAATTTGTTGAATCTCATTGTTACTTAAATGGTACTGGCGCGGGCAGGCGTGCCAGACGCTCAGCATGCGCTGATATTTTTCCCACATTGGGGTCTGCGCATTGAAGCCGTGTGTGCCCGCGTCAAAATGGGTATAGCGCCCTTCCGTGTTCACCATAAAACGCACATAGCTCAGATAACGCGCTTCCGTTGCGGCATCAAAGCCCAGGAAGGTGACGCGACGTTCGTCAATGGACTGCTGATCTTTGAGATTGGTCCAGGAAACATGCAGGGCGTGATACATCTCCATAATGTCGATCACGGTGCGGCAGGTTTCTTCTTTCATCTCACCAAACTCGCGGTCCAGTTCACGCATCTGCAAACCAAAGCCACGTTCGACGATTGTCTGCAGGCGGCTGTAGCGCTCAGCGTTATCGGGATCAAGCATAGTCATCATTTTGTACTGGTTGGACAAAATCAGACGTTGAGCATGGGTCATTTCCATCTTTCGACTCCTGTAGCGCATTGCACTGTAAAAAAAAGACACGGTAACGGTGAGTTACTGTGCCTTCTTTTATTCGTCGTTTCGATGATCAATCACAAGTCATCGAGGAATGTTTTGTCGAGTTGCTTAAAAGCGCGCTTGAGCGTGTCAGCCAGCGCCTGGTAATCGGGCTTGCCTTCGACCGGGGCAAGCGCCTGCCCGGCTTCCTCCAGTTTCCCGCGAACTTCATAAAACCAGTGTAAAATAGAAGGCGGGAGTGGCGTGATAGAACGTTTACCTAACCACCACAGACCCTGCATCGGCAGACTTAACGCGAAAAGTGCCGTCGCAACGGCCGGGCCAAGCTGCCCACCCAGCGCGATTTGCCAGCAGAGCGTAAAGATGGCGACAGGTGGCATAAAGCGAATCGCATAGCGCGTGGCGCGGATCGTGCGGTTCTCAATAAACATGGGCGCAAGGCGCTTTTCCATTGGCCACGTCTTTGCGTAATGCTGTCCCCGACGAAACAGACTGAAAAAATTCACGGACGGGTTCACTGGTGTCGACATGGCTGTACCTCAACTTCACATATAAAAATTAAAATTTTCGTGCAAAACCACAACAGGCTATGACAACGTTCAAAATATTTTGTCATCAGCACCCCGTATCGGGTATTCTGTGCCAGCCTGATAGGCCCTTAGACGAGAACCATTAACTCGTCAAATTATCGCATATTATGCCATTGGCTGAAAAATGTTCAAAATGGCATAAAATCATATGTATTTCTTCCATCATGCCACAATGTTCGTTTGGCATGATGTTAATCATAAATGTCTGAGTCATTATGCGTTACGCTTTTAGACTCCCTGACGTTTTTTTAGCCACGTATCAATAATAGGTACTTCCATGTCGAGTAAGTTAGTACTGGTTCTGAACTGCGGTAGCTCCTCACTGAAATTCGCCATCATCGATGCGCTCAACGGTGACGAATACCTCTCTGGTTTGGCCGAATGTTTCCATCTGCCTGAAGCACGTATCAAGTGGAAGATGGACGGCAGCAAACAGGAAGCGGCTTTAGGTGCAGGCGCCGCTCACAGTGAAGCGCTGAACTTTATCGTTAACACTATTCTGGCACAAAAACCAGAACTGTCTGCTCAGCTGACTGCGATTGGTCACCGTATCGTCCACGGCGGCGAAAAATACACCCGTTCCGTCGTTATCGACGAAACGGTTATCCAGGGCATTAAAGACTCTGCCTCTTTCGCACCGCTGCACAACCCAGCTCACCTGATCGGTATCGCTGAAGCGCTGAAATCCTTCCCGCAGCTGAAAGACAAAAACGTGGCTGTGTTCGACACTGCGTTCCACCAGACCATGCCGGAAGAATCTTACCTCTATGCCCTGCCGTACAGCCTCTACAAAGAGCACGGCGTTCGTCGCTACGGCGCGCACGGCACCAGCCACTTCTATGTGACTCAGGAAGCCGCTAAAGTGCTGAACAAGCCGGTTGAAGAAGTTAACATCATCACCTGCCACCTGGGCAACGGTGGTTCTGTTTCTGCTATCCGCAACGGTAAATGTGTTGATACATCCATGGGTCTGACCCCGCTGGAAGGTCTGGTGATGGGTACCCGTTCCGGTGACATCGACCCGGCGATCATCTTCCACCTGCACGACACCCTGGGCATGAGCATTGATCAGATCAACAAAATGCTGACCAAAGAGTCTGGCCTGCTGGGTCTGACCGAAGTCACCAGCGACTGCCGTTATGTTGAAGACAACTACGCAGAAAAAGCAGACGCTAAACGTGCAATGGACGTTTACTGCCACCGTCTGGCGAAGTACATCGGCTCTTACACTGCGCTGATGGACGGTCGTCTGGACGCGGTTATCTTCACCGGTGGTATCGGTGAGAACGCGGCAATGGTTCGTGAACTGTCCCTGGGTAAACTGGGTGTTCTGGGCTTCGAAGTTGACCACGAGCGTAACCTGGCTGCCCGCTTCGGCAAGTCTGGCTTCATCAACAAAGAAGGCACCCGTCCGGCTATCGTTATCCCAACTAACGAAGAGCTGGTCATCGCGCAAGACGCGCACCGCCTGACTGCCTGATTCCACACCGCCAGCAATGCTGGCGGTGCTGTTTTGTAGCCCGCCCCCTGTCGGCGGTAACGAAAGAGGATAAACCGTGTCCCGTACTATTATGCTGATCCCTACCGGAACCAGCGTCGGTCTGACCAGCGTCAGCCTTGGCGTTATCCGTGCTATGGAACGCAAAGGCGTTCGTCTGAGCGTCTTTAAGCCTATCGCCCAGCCTCGTGCCGGTGGCGATGCGCCAGACCAGACCACCACCATCGTGCGTAAGAACTCCAATCTGCCAGCGGCTGAACCGCTGAAGATGAGCCACGTTGAATCTCTGCTGTCCAGCAACCAGAAAGACGTGCTGATGGAAGAGATCATCGCCAACTACCACGCTAACACGCAAGATGCGGAAGTGGTGCTGGTTGAAGGCCTGGTCCCGACCCGCAAACACCAGTTCGCTCAGTCTCTGAACTTCGAAATCGCGAAAACGCTGAATGCGGAAATCGTGTTCGTCATGTCCCAGGGTACCGATAACCAGGAACAGCTGAAAGAGCGTATCGAACTGACCCGCAGCAGCTTTGGCGGCGCGAAAAATACCAACATCACCGGCGTTATCGTTAACAAACTGAATGCACCGGTTGATGAGCAAGGTCGTACCCGTCCTGACCTGT
The DNA here is from genome assembly GCF_002148625.1 of Enterobacter sp. J49. Classification (NCBI taxonomy): domain Bacteria; kingdom Pseudomonadati; phylum Pseudomonadota; class Gammaproteobacteria; order Enterobacterales; family Enterobacteriaceae; genus Enterobacter; species Enterobacter sp. J49. The sequence continues at coordinate 242,792 of NZ_MWPY01000037.1, read as the reverse complement.
CCGAAATCTTCGATGACTCTTCTAAAGCGAAAGTGGTTAAAGTTGATCCGGCGACTCTGCAGGATTCCAGCCCGCTGCCAGTACTGGGCGTGGTGCCATGGAGCTTCGACCTGATTGCTACCCGTGCAATCGACATGGCGCGTCACCTGAACGCTACCGTGATTAACGAAGGCGACATCAATACCCGCCGCGTGAAGTCTGTGACCTTCTGTGCGCGTAGCATTCCGCACATGCTGGAACACTTCCGCGCAGGCTCTCTGCTCGTGACCTCCGCTGACCGTCCTGACGTGCTGGTTGCTGCGTGCCTGGCCGCGATGAACGGTGTGGAAATCGGCGCCATTCTGCTGACCGGTGCTTACGAGATGGATCCACGCGTAAGCAAGCTGTGCGAGCGTGCGTTCGCCACTGGCCTGCCAGTCTTTATGGTGAACACCAACACCTGGCAGACCTCTCTGAGCCTGCAGAGCTTCAACCTGGAAGTGCCGGTTGATGACCATGAGCGTATCGAGAAAGTGCAGGAATACGTTGCGGGCTACATCAACGCAGACTGGATTGAATCCCTGACGGCGACCTCCGAGCGCAGCCGTCGTCTGTCTCCTCCGGCCTTCCGTTACCAGCTGACCGAGCTGGCGCGTAAAGCGGGCAAACGTGTTGTTCTGCCAGAAGGCGACGAACCACGTACCGTTAAAGCGGCTGCCATCTGTGCAGAGCGCGGCATCGCGACCTGTGTGCTGCTGGGTAACCCGGATGAAATTAACCGCGTTGCTGCCTCTCAGGGCGTTGAGCTGGGTGCAGGTATTGAAATCGTCGACCCGGAAGTGGTTCGCGAAAGCTACGTTGCACGTCTGGTTGAACTGCGTAAGAGCAAGGGCATGACCGAAGCCGTTGCGCGTGAGCAGCTTGAAGACAACGTTGTGCTGGGCACGCTGATGCTGGAGCAGGACGAAGTTGACGGTCTGGTTTCCGGTGCGGTTCACACCACGGCGAACACCATCCGTCCACCGCTGCAGCTGATCAAAACGGCGCCAGGCAGTTCTCTGGTGTCTTCCGTGTTCTTCATGCTGCTGCCTGAACAGGTTTACGTTTACGGTGACTGTGCGATCAACCCGGATCCAACTGCAGAGCAGCTGGCTGAGATTGCTATTCAGTCTGCCGATTCCGCGATTGCCTTCGGTATTGAACCTCGCGTGGCAATGCTCTCCTACTCCACCGGTACTTCTGGTGCAGGTAGCGATGTAGAGAAAGTCCGTGAAGCGACGCGTCTGGCGCAGGAAAAACGTCCTGACCTGATGATCGACGGTCCACTGCAGTATGATGCCGCGGTTATGGCTGACGTTGCGAAATCCAAAGCACCGAACTCACCGGTTGCGGGTCGCGCTACCGTGTTCATCTTCCCGGATCTGAACACCGGTAACACCACCTACAAAGCGGTACAGCGTTCTGCAGACCTGATCTCCATCGGGCCAATGCTGCAGGGTATGCGCAAACCTGTGAACGACCTGTCCCGTGGCGCGCTGGTTGACGATATCGTCTACACCATCGCTCTGACCGCGATCCAGTCTTCACAACAGCAGTAATACGTTACTGACTAAAAAGGCGACCCGAGGGTCGCCTTTTTTATTTACAACAACTCCCTCGCCGCCGACACAATGTCGTGTGCCGTCAGGCCATACTCCTTCTGCAGGAAGTCCTGTGTCCCCACCTGGCCGTAACGCTCCTTCACGCCCACCCGACGCATCGGCACCGGACAGGTTTCCACCAGCACTTCCGCCACTGCCGATCCCAGCCCGTTATGAATGCTGTGGTTTTCGCAGGTCACGACACGTCCGGTTTTCTCGGCGTAGTTTTTCACCAGCATCCGGTCAATCGGCTTAAGGGTAAACATGTCGATCACCGCGGCGCTGACGCCCTCCTGTTCGAGCTGACGCGCCGCTTCAAGCGCTTCCGCCACCATAATGCCGTTGGCAATCAGGGTGATATCACTGCCTTCGCGCAGTACGTTGCCCTTGCCAAGCGTAAATGTCGAACCCGGCGCATACACGCTCGGGGCCTGCTTACGGATGGTACGCACCCAGTAGAAACCTTCGAGGTCAATAAGCTGGCGCAGTACATCTTCAAACATCACCGCATCCGTTACCTCCAGCACCACCGAATGGGCAAGCCCCCGCACGATGCCCATATCTTCAAACGACATATGCGTGCCGCCGTTATGACAGGCCGTCACGCCGGCATCTGAAGCAATGACCTTCACATTGTTACGCTGGTAGTCCAGGGACATAAACAGCTGGTCGAAACAGCGACGGCTGGCGAAGGCGGTAAAGGTATGCACGAACGGCTTGCGTCCGGTCAGCGACAGCCCCGCCGCCGTCCCCATAACGTTAGCTTCCATGATGCCGCAGTTAATCACATGCTGCGGATAATCACGTGCCACGCCATCCATCGCCATTGAGCTCATCAGATCCGCCTCGAGGGCGATAATGTCGCTCCCGGCTTCAATCTGCTGTGCCACAAACCCCGCGTAGACTTTACGCATCTCAACGGCGTCTTTCTGACCTGCAGGTGCAACCTTAATCATGTGAAGCCTCCAGTTGGCGAATCGTCTCGTTGAGGGCCGCCTTGCTCTCGGCGGTTAATCGCAGATGGTGCGAGTTACTCAGTTGCTCCAGATACGGCACGCCCTGCCCTTTGATACTGTCGAGGATCACCACCAGCGGGCGAGCATCCGCCGCCGGAACCAGCGATGTCACCTCCAGCAGTGCCGGAATGTCATCTCCTTTCACCGTCACCACGTCAAACCCGAAGGCACGGAATTTTCCTTCCAGATCGAACGCACAGATAATGTCGTCGAGTTCGCCATCAAGCTGCTGTTTGTTCCAGTCAACGAATACCGTCAGGTTATTCAGGCGATGGTGTGCAATAAACTGGAACGCTTCCCAGCACTGCCCTTCGTTCAGCTCGCCGTCGCCGACGATACAGAAAACCCGGTTGGGGCGTCCCGCCAGCTTATGCGACAGCGCCATTCCACCGGCGATGGAAATCCCCTGCCCCAGCGAGCCGGTGGTGGCATCCACCCCGCGCGTTTTTAGCCGATCCGGATGGCTCGGCAGACGCGTACCGTTCTGGTTCAGCGTGCTCAGCTCTTCCATCGGGAAGTAGCCTTTGATCGCCAGGGTACTGTACAGCGCGGGACCAGCATGTCCTTTTGACAAGACAAAGTAGTCACGCTCTGGCCAGTCCGGGTCGGCCGGGTCAATTTTCATCACTGCGCCGTACAACACGGCCAGGGTTTCAACAACCGACATACTGCCGCCGTAGTGACCAAAGCCCAGCTGGGTCAGCATTTTCAGCGTTTCAAGGCGGATCTGACGCGCCAGATGGGTTATCTCATTCTCATTCATGATTTGGCTCCGGTGTTTTCCTGCGCGTTATCGCCCGCAGATTTGTTTTTAGCGAACACGTTGTACGCCACCAGCAGTGCGAACAACGCCACAACAAGGCCGGTGATGGCAAGCGGCGACAGGAAGCGCGCCAGGTTACCCAGCACAATCCCGACAGCGCCAAAGTCAGCGTCCGAGAACGTGGTATTGGCAAATCCAATTGCCCCCAGCACCGGCAGCAGCAGAACCGGCAGGAAGGTGATCAGCAGGCCGTTGGCAAACGCACCAATCATCGCTCCACGACGCCCCCCGGTGGCGTTACCAAACACGCCCGCGGTAGCGCCGGTGAAGAAGTGCGGCACCACACCAGGCAGAATCAGCACCCAGCTGAACTGCCCACAGATAAACAGACCCACCAGCCCGCCAAGGAAGCTGAACAGGAAGCCAATCAGCACCGCATTTGGCGCATACGGATAGACAACCGGGCAGTCCAGAGCCGGACGTGCATTCGGCACCAGTTTTTCAGAAAAGCCGGTAAAGGCCGGGACGATTTCCGCCAGAATCAGGCGCACACCCTGCAGGATGATGAACACCCCCGCGGCGAACGTGATGGCCATGATGATGGCATAGACCAGGTAGTTCTGACCGCCGCTAAAGGTCGCCTCAACGTAGTCACGCCCGGCGCTCACCGCCATGATCAGGTAGATGATCATCATGGTCAGCGAGATGGAGATAGAGCTGTCGCGCAGGAAGCTCAGGTTCTTCGGCAGGTTCATCTCTTCAGTTGAGCGAGAGCCTTTGCCGAACTTGCTGCCAATCCAGCCGGAGAGAACATAGCCCAGGGTACCGAAGTGACCAAAAGCAATGTCATCGTTGCCGGTAATGCGCTTCATGTAACGCTGCGCCAGCGCCGGGAAGAAGGCCATTACCAGACCGAGGATCAGCGACCCGGTAAAGACCAGACCAACGCCCTCAAAGCCCGCCACGGTGAGGATGACCCCAATCATGCATGCCATGTAAAAGGTGTGATGCCCGGTCAGGAAGATATACTTCAGACGCGTAAAGCGGGCGACAATGATATTTGCCACCATACCGAATGCCATAATCAGCGCGGTAGAGGCACCGTATTTCTCCAGCGCAATGGAAACAATTGCCTCGTTATTGGGAATAATGCCCTGAATATTAAAGGCGTGTTCAAACATTCCGCCTAACGGATTTAATGACCCAACCAGCACCGTGGCCCCGCCGCCAAGTACAATAAAACCGAGTATGGTTTTAATAGTCCCTTTCACCACATCAGAAAAAGATTTCTTTTGAGCGACCAGGCCAATTAAGGCTATTAAGCCCACCAGCACCGACGGGACTTTTAATATATCAACAACGAAATTCAGCGTTTCAAGGATAAACATATCCACCTCGCCTTATCAGGATTATTGTCTGTCGAACCAGGCGCGGAGCTGCGCTTCGAGTTCGTTGATATCAATGATGTTGTTGATCACCACCAGCTGGCTTTCCGGCACGCTGGCACTGGCGGCAATGTCCTTCGCCATCACGAAAAGATCGGCGGCACCCGGCGTTGCCGAGGAGAGATCCGAGTGTTCAACGTCGGCGTCAATGGCCAGCTTCTTGAGCACCTTTTTAATATTCATTTCGACCATAAAACTACTGCCCAGGCCTGAACCGCAAATAGCCATAATTTTCATTGTTGTCCCCTTTTTTTGAGTAGAGCACGCCCCATCACGCTAAACGTAATGTTGTGATAAATCGGATGAGAGAATTAAATCAGAAGCGGTCAATAATCGTTTTAATATCCTCCAGGGTATTCGCCTGATGCAATTCAGCCATATCGTCGTCGCTGGAAAATAATTCAGCGAGGGCAGAGATCATGTCGATGTGACTGTGTTTATCCGGCGCCGCGAGCATAATAATAACATCCACGGGATCGAACTCGCCGGCACCAAAAGAGACTCCCTTTTTCAGTTTTAATAATGAGAGGCCTAATCCTTTGGCCCCCTCTTCCGGCCGCGCATGCGGCATGGCCAGCCCTGGTGCCAGCACATAATAAGGTCCTAATGCATGATGCTGCTCAATGATGGCCGTCACGTATTCCGGGCCAATCACCTGCAGATCCAGCAACGGTTTCGCGCATATTTCCAGCGCCTGCGGCCAGCTTTCCACGCTCTTCTGCAGCGTGATGGTTGTATCATATATCCACTTTTTCAGCATTTCTCCGTCCCGCCACAATGCAAAAGATGAGCAAACTTTATTCAACACATCCCTTATTGACTGCGATCGGGATCACAAAGATAGCGCTACCAATCGCTAACATTCAGAAGTGTGATAGCGCTATCAAATTGTAATCATGGTGTGAATTCACAGCAAAAAAAGGGATTTAAGGCGTATACTGCGTTTCACGTGAAACGAAGGATGATAATAAAAACGCGTCTGGTCAGCAGGAAGGTGTATGTCTCTAACCCGAAAACGGCGCAGTACCGGTAAAGTGACACTCGCCGATGTCGCACAGCTTGCCGGGGTGGGCACGATGACCGTGTCCCGTGCACTCCGCACGCCTGAACAGGTTTCCGATAAACTGCGAGAAAAAATAGATGCCGCTGTACAGGAATTGGGTTACATGCCTAATCTCGCTGCCAGCGCGCTGGCCTCGGCATCGTCATGGACGATTGCGATGGTCGTTCCTAATCTCTCCGAATCCGGTTGCTCGGAGATGTTCGCCGGGCTTCAGCAGGTGCTGCAGCCTGCCGGATACCAGATCATGCTGGCCGAATCACAGCATCGACTCGAGCAGGAAGAAAAATTGCTGGAGACGCTGCTGGCCTCGAACATTGCCGCTGCGATTTTGCTCAGCGTTGAACACTCCGATACTGTCCGCCACTGGCTGAAAAACGCGTCCATTCCGGTTATGGAGATGGGGGCCATGCGCGCCGATCCTATCGATATGAATATCGGGATTGATAACGTCGCGGCGATGTACGAACTGACGGAGATGGTTATTAAGCGTGGCTACCAGAATATTGGCCTGCTGTGCGCTAACCAGGAGCAGTGGATTTTCCAGCAGCATTTACAGGGCTGGTACAAAGCGATGCTTCGCCACCATATGTCACCAAACCGGGTGATTAACGCCGCCATGCCACCGAGTTTTTCCACGGGTGCGGCGCAACTGCCGGAGTTCCTGCTGGCGTGGCCGGAGCTGGATGCACTGGTGTGCGTGTCGGATGAACTGGCCTGCGGGGCACTTTATGAATGCCAGCGTCGGCGTATAAAAGTACCGGACGATCTGGCCGTGGTGGGTTTTGGCGATAGCGACGTCAGCCGGGTCTGTCAGCCACCGCTGACGACCATGGCTGTGCCACATCGTAAGATTGGGATTGAAGCGGGACGCGCGTTACTGGAACGTCTGAATGATGGAGACTGGCGCGATCATAAACCTATCGCGTCCAGCCTGTGTCTGCGGGAGAGCTGTTGAGGCTTACTCCGCCTCTTCCTCTTTTTCCGCTTTCGTGGATTCGTTTTTAGCGTTGCGGGTCATCCACAGCGCCAGCGCTTTTAACGAATCCGGGGTGAACTCGTCGCAACGCGCGGTAATTTCTTCCGGCGTCATCCAGTTCACTTCGCTCACTTCTTCTTCCTGCAGGGCGAACGGGCCATGGGAAACGCAGCTAAACAGCCCGCCCCAGACGCGGCAATGCTCGTCCTCGAAATAGAACTGACCATGCTCGGCAAACGGCACGCCGGCAATCCCTAACTCTTCTTCCGCTTCACGACGAGCGGAGTCCAGCAGAACTTCATCCGCCTGAACAACGCCGCCTGCAGTTGCATCCAGCATACCAGGGAGAAAATCTTTGGTGTCCGTGCGGCGCTGAACCAGAATTTTGCCCATCCCGTCATGCACAACGATGTATGTCGCACGGTGACGCAGACGCTCCGCGCGCATTTGTTCGCGGCTGGCCTGCGCGATCACTTCATTCTCTTCGTTGACAATGTCAACCCACTCTGTACTTGCCAAATGACTCTGCTCCACCATCGGGAAACCTTCTCGTCTAAGCGCTCTTTCGGCGCGTTTGCAGTTGAGGTGTAACTTACGGATTAATCGCTATTTGCGCAATAACTTGCTGATCATTAAGTGCGATTACGCTTAACGTATTCTCATCGAGCATGCCATAGCTTGCTGGATTTCCACCTTTCGGTATGCTGACCGAACCGGGGTTAAAGTGATACATCTCGCCGCGTTTTTCTGCCACCGGAATATGAGTATGACCGTAAACCAGGACATCGCCAGCCGCCAGTGCCGGGAGATTTTCCGGGCTAAAAAGATGACCATGGGTCAGGAACAGACGGCTATTTTCCATCAGCACCTGTTGCCAGGGGGCAGTGATGGGAAAATCCAGCAACATCTGGTCCACTTCACTGTCGCAGTTACCGCGAACGGCGATAATGCGCGAAGCATACTGGTTGAGTTTTTCCGCTACCTGCGCCGGTGCATAGCCTTCCGGAAGCGCATTGCGTGGACCATGATTTAACACATCCCCCAGAATCACCAGCCATTGCGCCCCGCTTTGAGCAAACAGAGAAAGAACACGCTCGGTCGCGGGCAGCGAACCATGGATATCAGACGCAAACATCAGTTTCATCAGTCACTCCCTGGAAATCAGACTGCCCTATCATACCTGAAGCGTCAGGCTATATCAGCCCGCCCGCTTAGCGGAGAGTGCCACATAGCGCTGCACTGAGGCGCGTTGCCACTGAAACGCGGCATAATCCACCAGCAGCTGAGGCACCTCATCTCCATTGAGGATCAGACGGTTCAGCATCAGCGCCAGATCGGTATCGGCAATACACCACTCGCCGAATAAATTCGGATTACCATGAGCCAGCAGAGAAGACGCGGTATCGATCAGTTTTTGGGCACTGGCCGCACCGTCTTTACTCAGCGCCGGTTTTTTCACCCCGGCAAACACCACATCCGTGGAGCGTTCCACGCGAATCGGCACCAGATCGCTGCGCAGCCACGCCTGGATCTGACGTGCGCGGGCACGTTTTTGCAGATCGTGAGGGTAGATGCGCTCCCACTCAGGTGGTGCGAACCGCTCTTCCAGATACTCATCGATCGCCGACGATTCACTCAGCGCGAAGCCATCAATGTCCAGCACCGGCACGCGACGGGTCAGGGCGTAGCCCTGCCACTGTGGTTTCAGATGTTCACCGCCGTCCAGATCCACCGTCTTTAGCGTAAATGACAGTCCTTTTTCGGCCAGCGCCACATACGCGCTCAGAACATAGGGAGAAAAGAAATCTGCATCGGACCATAACGTGATTACGGGCTGGTTCATAACATCCTCATCGGCTGATTGGTTTTCATTCAACATATAATCTCTTTGCCTCGCTGTCACTTGATGAAAACTCACGATTTACAACAACCACCTATACTCATTTTTCATGGCGTCACTATTTTCACTGACAGGAGTTGAGAATGATCGACCTTTATTATGCCCCTACCCCGAACGGCCATAAGATCACCCTCTTTCTTGAGGAAGCCGAACTGGATTACAGGATCATTCGCGTGGATATCAGCAAAGGCGATCAGTTCAGTCCTCTCTTTCTGGCTATTTCGCCAAACAATAAAATCCCGGCCATTATTGATAACCATCCTGCCGATGGGGGCAAGCCGTTGAGCCTGTTTGAATCCGGAGAAATATTGCTCTATCTGGCAGAGAAGACAGGCAAATTGCTGAGCGGAGAGCTGCGCGAGCGTCACCACACGCTGCAGTGGCTTTTCTGGCAGACGAGCGGTCTGGGGCCGATGCTCGGACAAAACCACCATTTTACCGCCTACGCACCGCAGCCGATTCCTTATGCTATCGAACGCTATCAGGTGGAAACCCAGCGGTTATACGGCGTTCTGAACCGTCGGCTGGAGAAAGCACCGTGGCTCGGCGGGGATCATTACAGCATCGCCGACATTGCCTGCTGGCCCTGGGTGAATACCCATGAAAAGCACCGCATTGACCTGGCGTCTTACCCGGCGGTGAACAACTGGTTTGAACGAATCCGCACGCGTCCGGCCACCGAACGCGCCATGCAAAAAATCCAGCAAATTTAAGCCGGTGGCTGGTGTGTGCCGGAGAGGCTCTCATGTATTATGTGAAGGAAATTCTGACACGGAGAAGACCTGCAATGTCACAGCATGACGCTATTATTCGTATAAAAAATTTACGCCTACGCACCTTCATCGGTATCAAAGAGGAAGAGATCGCCAACCGTCAGGATATCGTGATTAATGTGGTTATCCACTACCCGGCTGAGAAAGCGCGGGCCAGCGAAGATATTAATGATGCGCTGAACTACCGCACGATAACCAAAAAAATCATCCAGTACGTGGAAAACAACCGCTTCTCTTTACTGGAAAAATTAACTCAGGATGTGCTCGACATCGCACGCGATCATCACTGGGTCACTTATGCTGAAGTAGAGATCGATAAACTTCACGCCCTGCGTTACGCCGATTCCGTCTCGATGACGTTAAGCTGGCAACGCCAGGCGTAACCCTGGAGGTTGTATGAAGATTTTGCTGACCGGCGGTACCGGCCTGATTGGTCGCCATCTCATTGCGCGTCTGCAGGCGTTGCATCACGACATCACCGTGGTGACGCGCAGTCCAGAGAAAGCGCGCCAGGTGCTGGGCGCAGGTATCGACATCTGGAGAAATCTGGCCGAGCAGCAGAATCTGGACGGATTTGACGCCGTCATCAACCTGGCAGGCGAACCGATCGCCGATAAGCGCTGGACGGAAGAGCAAAAACAGCTCCTGTGCAGCAGCCGGTGGACCCTTACCGAGAAGCTGGTTGAGCTTATCCGCAACAGTCATACCCCGCCGTCGGTTCTCATTTCGGGTTCTGCCGTAGGGTATTACGGCGATCTCGGCGAGGTGGTGGTAACGGAAGAAGAGCCGCCCCACAACGAGTTCACCCATAAACTTTGCGCCCAGTGGGAGCGTATCGCCTGTGCTGCGCAAAGCGATCATACCCGCGTCTGCCTGCTACGCACCGGTGTGGTCCTTGCCTCGAAAGGCGGCATTCTGGCGAAGATGCTCCCCCCTTTCAGGCTCGGTCTTGGCGGGCCAATCGGCAATGGCCGTCAGTATCTGGCGTGGATCCATATCGACGATATGGTCAACGGTATTCTCTGGCTGCTGGATAACGATCTGCGCGGGCCGTTTAATATGGTTGCGCCCTACCCGGTGCGAAACGAACAGTTTGCCCATGCTCTCGGACATGCCCTGCATCGCCCGGCGATTTTGCGCGTGCCTGCTACGGTGATCCGCCTGATGATGGGTGAAGCGTCCGTGCTGGTGTTAGGCGGGCAACGGGCCCTGCCAAAACGGCTGGAAGCGGCCGGGTTTGCGTTCCGCTGGTATGACTTAGAAGAGGCGCTGGGGGATGTGGTGAGATAATGTTACAGTGATATGCCATGTTCCGACCAAATGGCATATCTATGGCAACCATTACCACTCCCCGGCTCCACCTCACGCCCTTCGAACCCACTGACTGGCCTTTTTTCCGTGCCCTGCGCGAGGATCGCGCCATCATGCAGTATATGGCCGCTATCGCCCCGGAAAAAGAGACCCGACGCCTGTTTGCCGCACGTCTGACGGCAGCGCATGTGTTCGTTATCCGCTTACGCGATGAAGAGACCCCGCTGGGCGATATCGGCCTGCAAATCAGCGCTGAAAATCGTGAAGAGGCGGATATCGGCTATACGGTCGTGCCTGCCGCGCAGGGCCAGGGCATCGCCAGTGAGGCACTGCGCGCGGTGTGTGACTACGCATTTAACCAGACGGGTGTAAAGGCGATTAACGCATATGTGCTGGCAGACAACGGCGGGTCAGTCCGGGTACTGGAGAAAGCGGGTTTTGTGCGCACGCAGGTGCTGGAAAAAGCGTATGAGATTAACGGTGTGCGGTATAACGACTGGGTGTATCGACTGGAGTGTGGTGCGGTCTGATGCCCACACTCCGGCCCTCTCCCACAGGGAGAGGGGAAAGGCAAAACCTACTTCAAAGACCCCTTCAGGAACTGCTGCAAACGCGGGCTTTGCGGGTTCGCTAACACCTCATCAGGATGCCCCTGCTCTTCGATTTTACCCTGATGCAGGAAGATGACGTGGTTAGAGACGTTCCGGGCAAAGCCCATCTCGTGCGTCACCACCACCATCGTTTTGCCCTCTTCGGCCAGCTTCTGCATGATGCGCAGCACTTCGCCAACGAGTTCCGGGTCCAGCGCGGAGGTCGGTTCGTCGAACAGTAAGACTTCCGGCTCCATCGCCAGCGCGCGGGCAATGGATACACGTTGCTGCTGCCCGCCGGACAGATGTACCGGATACTTCATCTGCTGGCGCTCATCAATACCCACTTTCGCCAGGTATTTCACCGCACGGTCGCGGGCGTCCTGTTTGCTGAGACCCAGCACCTGGATTGGCGCTTCCATTACGTTCTCCAGTACCGTCATATGGCTCCAGAGATTAAAGTGCTGGAAAACCATCGTCAGGCGCGTACGCAACAGACGTAGCTGATTTTTATCCGCCACCTTCAGCTGGCCGTCTTTGTCACGCACCAGATTGATGTTCTGCCCGCTCACCACAATTGAGCCTTCGCTCGGTTTTTCGAGGAAGTTAATGCAGCGCAGGAAAGTACTTTTACCGGAGCCGGATGAGCCGATAATACTGATGACATCGCCCGCGTTTGCCTGCAGCGACACCCCTTTCAGCACTTCATGTTCGCCGTAGCGTTTGTGCAGATCAATAACGTTTAATTTGTTCTCAGCCATCATCATTCTCAGTGCGTCGAAGAAGGTTTTATATGCTGCAACCAGCGTTTTTCTGCCTTACGGAACAGGCTAATCAGGACGTATGAAATTATCAAATAAAGCACTGCCGCAATACCGAATGCGGTAAACGGCTGATAGGTTGCCGAGTTAATATCCCGGGCAATCTTCAGTAAGTCCGGCACCGTGGCGGTAAAGGCCAGCGCCGTGGAGTGCAGCATCAGAATCACTTCGTTACTGTACGCCGGTAACGCAATACGCAGCGCCGACGGCAGAATGATGCAACGGTAAAGCTTCACGGAGGAGAAGCCGTACGCACGCGCCGCTTCAATTTCACCGTACGGGACAGAGCGAATCGCCCCTGCGAAAATCTCGGTGGTATAGGCGCAGGTATTGAGCGTCAATGCCAGCACCGTACAATTCAGACCGCTGCGGAAGAACGCATTGAGCATTTCAGTGCCTTTTACGATCTCAAGCGTGTACATCCCCGAATAGAACACCAGCAGCTGCACGTACAGCGGCGTACCGCGAAACACATAGGTAAACAGCCAGATTGGGAACTGGATAAATTTATTGTTCGACACACGACCAATGGCAAGAAATACCGCCAGAATGCCGCCCATCACCACGGAGGAGATCAGAAGCCAGAGCGTAATGGCGACGCCGGTGAAGCGATAGCCATCTGTCCACAGCAGCGATTTCCAGTATTCCTGAATAATCTCAATCACAGATCAGCCCTCTTCACACCCACGGAGTAGCGACGTTCGAGCAGAAGCAGCACACCATTGGAGACGGTCGTAAAGACCAGATAGATTACGCCACATACCACCGCAAAGTAGAACGGCTCCCAGGTGCTTTTGCCGGCAAGCTGGGTCGCTTTCACCACATCTTCCAGGCCAAGCAGAGAGACCAGCGCGGTTGCCTTAAGAATAACCTGCCAGTTGTTACCGATACCTGGAAGCGCATAGCGCATCATGGCCGGGAACATGATTCGACGAAACGTCTGTGAGGAGGTGAAACCGAATGCGGTTGCCGCTTCAATGTGGCCTTTCGGCACAGCCATATACGCGCCGCGGAAGGTTTCGGTGAAGTAGGCCCCGTAGATAAAACCGAGCGTAATGATACCGGCCACCATCGGGTCGATATCGATTTGTCCCATACCCATTGCGTCCGTCACGCTGTTAAGCGCAATCTGCAGACCGTAAAAGATCAGAAGCATCAGCACCAGATCGGGAACACCGCGAATCAGCGTTGTATAGCCTTCAAAAATCAGCGCCAGCGGCTTGTTAGCCGACAGCTTCGCCCCTGCGCCCGCCAGACCTATCAGCACCGCCAGCACCACGGAGCTGAGAGCCAGCTCAAGGGTGACAAGCGCGCCCTGTAAAATAACGCCAGAAAATCCGTACAGCATACCGCGAGCCCTGTCGTATCGTGAGTGGTGGAACCGTGTCTTTTCCCCTCCCACAGTGGGAGGGGCTGCACGTTATTTGACGGGGCGATTAGCCGCCGTAAACATTAAAATCGAAGTATTTTTTCGCAATTTTCTCGTACGTGCCGTCAGCGCGCATTTCGGCAAAGGCTTTGTTCAGCGCTTCACGCAGTTCGTTGTCTTCCTTGCGCAGGCCCATACCGGTGCCTACACCAAACAACTTCACATCCTTGATGGATGGACCGCCAAACTTATAGTCTTTGCCGACCGGCTGCTTCAGGAAGCCTTCGCTCGCCGCGACTTCATCCTGGAACGCCGCGTCAATGCGGCCTGCCGTCAGGTCAGCGTAGATATTTTCCTGTCCCTGATAAGAGACGATTTCAATCCCTTTCGGCGCCCAGTGTTCGTTACCGTAGGTTTCCTGAGTAGTCCCCTGCAGCACACCCACGCGTTTGCCTTTCAGCGACTCGAGAGTGGGCTGAATGTCGGAAGATTTGGCGACGACCAGACGTGAATCTGCCGCGTAGAGTTTGTCCGTGAAAGCAATCTCCTGCTGGCGTTTTTCAGTGATGGAGAGCGAGGACATAATCACGTCGATTTTTTTCGCTTTCAGCGACGGGATCAGCGCATCCAGTGGGTTCTCAACGTAGGTACACTGCGCTTTGATGCGTTTGCACAGTTCGTTGGCCAGATCGATGTCAAAACCAACCAATTCACCTTTAGAATTCTTCGATTCGAACGGTGCATAGGTAGGATCGGTACCGATTCGAATTTTCTGCGGAATTGCTGCGAATGCCGCGGTGGCGCTGGAAAAGGCCAGCACCAGAGAAAGTGACAATACTAGTTTTTTCATATCTGTCCTCAACAAACTGTCTACATACGGGATTTTTACGACGACGGGGTGGTGCTAATGTGCCATCAATCCCCTCCGTCAGGCAAAGAATAATGCCTTTGAGCCGGGATTTTTTGCATTATAAATGCGTAAGTATGCACACAGCGATCCAATACAGTGCATTAATTGCACCATATTGGATCATCCCGCCCGACAATGCACCTCAGCAGTGCATTGTCGTCAGGTATTAGTCACCGTAGACGTTGAAGTCGAAGTATTTCTTCGCCAGTTTGTCGTAGGTACCGTCTTTACGCAGCTCAGCAAACGCTTTGTCGAAGGCGGCTTTCAGCTCGGTATCGTCCTTACGCAGGCCGATACCCGTACCGTCACCAAAGTACTTTTTGTCTTTCACGGACGGGCCAGCAAAAGCGTACTCTTTGCCCGCTGGCTGTTTCAGGAAGCCTTCACTCGCGGCGACTTCATCCTGGAATGCCGCATCCAGACGGCCTGCCGCCAGGTCAGAGTAGATCAGATCCTGGTTCTGGTACGCCACTACGTCGACGCCCTTCTCACGCCAGTTCGCATTGGCAAACCCTTCCTGCGTTGAGCCCTGAAGCACGCCGACATGCTTGCCTTTCAGCGAGTCGATGGTGGGTTGAATCGGGGAGCCTTTAGCGGCAATCAGACGTGAATCTGCAGCGTAAAGCTTGTCAGAGAAGGCAATCTCCTGCTGACGTTTTTCGGTGATAGAGAGAGAAGAGATAATGGCGTCGATTTTCTTGGCTTTCAGCGACGGGATTAACGCATCAAAGTCGCTGCCCACCCATGTGCATTTCACCGCAATGCGTTTGCACATTTCATTTCCCAGATCGATATCAAACCCAACGAAATCGCCTTTCGCATCCTTGGAAGAGAATGGCGCGTAGGTTGCGTCTGTACCGATACGAACTGTCTGTGGAAGCGCTGCGTAGCTACCTGCTGCCGCACTTAACCCCACCAGCAAAGACAGAGCCAGAACCGTCTTCTTCATACATTTACCCTCAAGTACCGTGATTTTATTATGTATTGTGTGTTGTGTTGCAGGCTTCTCTTGCAGGTCTTATGCCACATTGCCGTCTGGTGAAAAGTTCGACGTTAAATATGTTAATAAAACGTTGCGATATTGCCTTAATGGTGAAAGATAGCAGGTCTGCCGAACGAACCGGAAAGAGAAAAAGGGAAAAAGCGAATTAAATGTCGAGGATATGATCGCCGTTGCATAATTGCCCTGAAACAGGGCACGTTATCTTTTCATGCACGCTGTGGGTGCACAGATTCAGGCACCCTGCCAGCGGGTGAAAAGGTCTTCAGGCAGGTCGATATCAAACTGATCGAGAACGCGGTTAACCGTCTGATTAATCACATCATCCAGTGAAACGGGTCGGTGATAGAACGCCGGGACCGGTGGCATGATCACCGCGCCGAGTTCAGCAGCCTGAGTCATTAAACGCAGATGTCCCAGGTGCAGCGGCGTTTCCCGCACGCAGAGAACCAGAGGACGGCGCTCCTTCAGCACCACGTCCGCGGCGCGGGTCACCAGCGTGTCGGTATAGCTGTTTACAATGCCGGAGAGCGTTTTAATGGAACAAGGCAGGATAACCATGCCGGCCGTTTTAAACGAGCCAGAGGAGATGCTGGCGGCGATATCGCGGGCATCGTGAACCACATCCGCCAGCGCCTGGACATCACGCAGTGAGAGGTCGGTTTCTAGAGAGAGGGTCTGACGTGCCGCCTGGCTCATGACCAGATGCGTTTCCACTTCTGCCACGTCGCGCAGCACCTGTAACAGACGTACGCCGTAAATCGCGCCACTGGCACCACTGAGCCCAACAATGAGTCGTTTCATGATTTTTGCCCTAACTGATTTCAGGGCAGACTGTGCAGGATTTTGCGGGGAGTTGCAAGTGAGGGCAAATGCCCTCACTTGCACAGACATCAACCTTCGTTGTGCATCTCTAAACTTTCGAGATCGTTTTGCAGCTGGACGGCTTTCGCATCGTCGTTGCGCAGCGAATCAAGGTAGTCGAGGTACTGCTGGTCAACGTCTTTCGTCACGTAGACGCCATTAAACACGGAGCATTCGAACTGCTGAATATCCGGGTTCTCAGCGCGTACTGCGTCGATAAGATCGTTCAGATCCTGGAAAATCAGGCCGTCGGCACCGATGATCTGACGAATTTCGTCCACTTCACGACCGTGAGCGATCAGCTCATTGGCGGTTGGCATATCGATGCCGTACACGTTCGGGAAACGAATTTCCGGTGCGGCTGAGGCCAGATACACTTTCTTCGCACCCGCTTCGCGCGCCATCTCAATAATCTGTTCTGAGGTGGTGCCACGAACGATGGAGTCATCCACCAGCAGGACGTTTTTGTCGCGGAACTCAGCGCGGTTTGCGTTCAGTTTACGACGCACGGACTTACGGCGCAGCTGCTGACCCGGCATGATAAAGGTACGACCAACGTAACGGTTTTTCACAAACCCCTGACGGTATGGCTTGTCCAGAATGCGGGCGATTTCCAGAGCGATATCGCAGGACGTTTCCGGAATAGGAATAACGACGTCGATATCCAGATCGTCCCATTCGCGGGCAATCTTCTCGCCAAGTTTTGTCCCCATGTTCACGCGCGCGCTGTAGACGGAAATCTTGTCGATAAACGAGTCCGGACGGGCGAAGTAAACATATTCAAACAGGCACGGATTGCTCACCGGGTTGTCAGCACACTGGCGGGTGAACAGCTGGCCCTTCTCAGTGATATAGACCGCTTCGCCAGGCGCAACATCACGCAGGAACTCGAAGCCCAGGGTATCCAGCGCCACGCTTTCAGAGGCAACCATGTATTCGGTACGACCATCACCGAGATCGCGCTTACCGAGTACCAGCGGGCGGATGCCGTTTGGATCGCGGAAGGCAACCATCCCGTGGCCGATAATCATCGCCACGCAGGCATACGCACCACGGATCTGGCGGTTAGTCGCGGCAACGGCGGCAAAAATGTTGTCTGCTTCCAGCGGGTAGTGACGGAAGTTATCCAGCTCGCTGGCAAAGATATTGAGCAGAATTTCAGAATCAGAGGTGGTGTTAATGTGGCGACGTTTCTCTTCGAACAACTTCTTACGCAGCTCGTGCGCGTTGGTCAGGTTGCCATTGTGGGCAAGCGTGATGCCATACGGTGAGTTGACGTAGAAAGGCTGAGCCTCAGAGGCGCTGGAACTGCCAGCAGTAGGATAACGAACGTGACCGATCCCCATATTACCTTGCAGACGCTGCATATGGCGGGCTTCAAACACATCATTTACCAGACCATTCGCCTTACGTAAACGGAAGCAGTTGTTTGCATCAATGGTGATGATACCCGCAGCATCCTGCCCACGGTGCTGAAGCACCGTTAACGCGTCATAAATCGACTGGTTTACCGGCATGAAACCGGCGATACCGACAATACCGCACATTCGTCTTTTCCTCGTTAAGCCACATCTCAGAGCGCATTACGCTCTGGGCAAGAAACTCGACGAGCTTTGCAGATAGTCAAAGAACCATCTGATGATGAAACTGAACTCTGGAATAAGCTGCGATTTTTGCCAGTCTTCACTTTTGGAGAACCCGGTAAAGGTATCCAGGAAGAACAGGATCGCGGCCACAATCAGCACGCCTCGTAGTGCGCCGAAACAGATCCCGAGTACCCTGTCTGTTCCTGACAGACCGGTTTTCTCGACCAGCTGACCTATCACGTAATTTACGATAGCGCCGACAATCAGCGTCGCGATAAACAGCACCGCGATAGCGATTCCATTTCGGACCAGTTCATCTTCAAAGCCCGTGAACCAGACAGACAGGTAAGTGTAGTAATGACTGGCAACAAAGAAAGCACAACCCCAGGTTACCAGCGATAACGCTTCACGAACAAAGCCACGGATCAGGCTAACCAGACAGGAAAAACCAATCACCGCAATGATGGCGTAATCAATCCAGACCATATGTGTCCCACGATTTAACGCCCTGTCATCCAGTTCGGGGCGAATTCTAACAGAAAAAGAAAACGTTTGCGTAGGGATTTCCTTCCCGCGCGTAAATAAAAAAGGCGCTGAAAAAATGTTCAACGCCGTGGCTTTTTACGTCTCTGTGGACGTCTGCCGTCACTCTTCCCCCCACCCTCTCCTCATAGAAAGTATAAGGGTGAGGGAGGGGTTAGTTCGCGCTGTAGCTCATCACCACACCGCTCAGGCCCGAGATCTGCTTCAGCTCACCCAGCGATCCTTTAAGCTTATCTTTGGACGCTTCTGGCCCCACGAGAATACGGGTAATTTTACCCTGTACCGGCGTGGAAGGTGAAGTGTAAACACGATATCCCGCACTGCGCAGTTTACCCACCACCTCATTGACCTTATCGGCATTTTTCAGCGCACCCAGCTGCACGACGTAGGCTTTGCCCGTCGGTGCGGCTTCCTGCTGAGCCGGTTTCGCCGGAGGCGGTGTCTCTGTCGCTGCGGCAAGCTGTTCGCTCGTTTTATCCCGCTGCGGTTTCGGCTGCGTTTTTTCGACCGGCTTCGGTTTCTCAGCCGGTTTAGGCTGCACGACCGGAACCGGTACAGGATCGATATCGTTGGTGTTGCTCGCCGCCAGACGAGACGGATCAAGAGACGGCGCAGCCGCATCGCCCGCGCGAACCTCTTCCGCTGCGCCTTCCGGCGGCTGAGCAGGAAGGGCCTGTGTCGCCGCAGGCAGCATATCCGGCTCGTCGCGATCGCCCGGTTTCGGTACCAGAGGAATGGCTGCAAACTCATCCTGATAGTGCTTTTTCTGCCCGTCGAGCAGGCCCGGGAGAATAATGACTCCCAGCGCCACCAGCACTATTGTTCCTGCTAAACGGTTCTGAAACTTACTCGCCACCGGTTCTCCCCGCGTCCATCACGTCCATGACATGTGCCACCGTGTGGAACGAACCACACACCAGCACGGTATCTTCTGGTTTAGCATCCGCCATCGCGGCATGCCAGGCCTGAGCCACGCTATTATAGATTGCGCCTTTGCCGAGATGTTCCATCAACTGCTCAGCGGTCGCCCCGCGTGGCCCCTCCAGAGGAGCACAATACCAGCTATCGACCACACTCTCCATGCAGGCCAGCGTACCGCCAATATCTTTATCATGAAGCATACCGATAACCGCCAGCACGCGCCCGGTTTTTGGTAACGATTTGAGACGTCCCGCGAGATACGCCGCGGCATGCGGGTTGTGCGCCACATCGAGGATCAGGCGCGGTGACTCGCTGACAATCTGGAAACGCCCGGGCAGGATCGCCCGCTCAATGCCCTCGCGAATCGCCTGCTCGCTCACCGCCAGACCGCTTGCGCGCAGTGCCGCCAGCGCGGTTGCCGCGTTAGGCTGCGGCACCTGCGGCAATGGCAGGTTGTCCAGTGCGCCCTGCGCATCGCTAAAGCGCCAGCCGTCTGCCTGAACCTCATACTGCCAGTCTACGCCACGGCGCAGCAGACGCGCCCCCGTCTCATTCGCCACCTCTGCAATGGTGTGCGGCATATCCGGCTCGCCGACCACGGCAGGTTTATTCGCCCGGAAAATCCCGGCTTTCTCGCGACCAATGCTTCCGCGATCCGGCCCCAGCCAGTCGGTATGATCCAGCGCAATGCTGGTCACGACGGCCACATCCGCATCCACCATGTTGGTGGCATCAAGACGCCCGCCGAGGCCGACTTCCAGAATCACCACGTCCAGCTGCGCCTGCTTAAACAACCACAGTGCCGACAGGGTGCCGTATTCAAAATAGGTTAATGAAATTTCACCGCGCGCAGCTTCAATTTCCGCGAAAGAGGCGGTATGCGCTGATTCCGGCAGCTCGCGATTTTGCACACGCACCCGCTCGGTATACCGCACGAGGTGTGGAGAGCTGTAAACGCCAACCTTATAGCCTGCTGCCATCAGGACAGATTCCAGCGTGCGGCACGTCGTGCCTTTACCGTTCGTTCCGGCAACGGTGAACACAAACGGCGCTGGTTTCAGTACGTCGAGACGCGCGGCAACCTGGCTTACGCGCTCAAGCCCCATATCGATGGTTTTACTGTGCAGGTTTTCCAGATAAGAAAGCCACGCGGCCAGGGGCGACGTGGCTTGGGGAATGCTTTTATTTTCCATGATGCCCGGTCATTAACAGTTGAGAAAGCAAAAGGGCAGCGCCATCCGGCCCTGCCCTTTTCAGTTATCAGGCCTCGGGTTCCTGATCCGGTACCACCACGCCTTCGCGCGGCTCATCCGGGTTCGGCGCTGGCAGATTCATCAGCTTCGCCAGGATGCTTGCCAGTTTCAGGCGCATCTCCGGACGGCGGACGATCATGTCGATAGCGCCTTTCTCGATGAGGAACTCACTGCGCTGGAAGCCCGGCGGCAGTTTTTCACGTACGGTCTGTTCGATGACGCGTGGACCCGCAAAACCGATCAGCGCTTTCGGCTCAGCGATGTTCAGATCGCCCAGCATGGCAAAGCTTGCGGAAACGCCACCCATCGTCGGGTCGGTCAGCACGGAGATGTACGGCAAACCGCGCTCCTGCATTTTCGCCAGCGCAGCAGAGGTTTTCGCCATCTGCATCAGCGACATCAGCGCTTCCTGCATACGTGCACCACCGGAAGCGGAGAAGCAGATCAGCGGGCAGTTGTCTTCCAGGGCCTGCTCAACGGCACGCACAAAGCGCGCACCCACGACAGAGCCCATTGAGCCCCCCATAAAGGAGAACTCAAACGCGGCAGCCACCACCGGCATCGTGTGCAGGGTGCCTTTCATGACGATCAGCGCGTCTTTCTCGCCGGTCTCTTTCTGTGCAGAGGCCAGACGGTCTTTGTATTTTTTGGAATCACGGAACTTCAGCACGTCTTTTGGCTCAAGCTCGCTACCCAGTTCTACCAGAGAACCTTCGTCCAGCAGGCTATGCAGGCGATTACGCGCCGTCATACGCATGTGGTGGTCACACTTCGGACACACCTCAAGATTGCGTTCCAGCTCTGCGCGGTACAGAACCTGGCCGCAGCTATCACACTTCGTCCATACCCCTTCAGGAATGCTCGCTTTACGAGTCGGGGTTATGTTGCTTTTAATTCGTTCAATCCAGCTCATTGATAACCTTTCTGCCTGAACCTGGTCGTATGCCAGTTTTGCTATAAGAGGCGAATAATGCCATTTTTGCCTCCAACAGACCATGAATGTTGCACATTAAAACATAACAGCCCGAAACTTTGGATAAAAAAGTGGTCGAACCGCCAGTATGCATTTACTTCGCTTGCTTTGCTGCCGCACGTCGGTGACGGATAATCTCAATAACCCCAGGCAGTACCGAAAGCACAATAATCGCTACAATCAGTAACTTAAGGTTTTCCTGGACCACCGGGAGATCGCCAAACAGGTAGCCGGCATAGGTAAACAGGAGCACCCACAGCAGCGCGCCAACAACGTTATATGCCGCAAAGTGACGATAGGACATATGCCCCATTCCCGCCACAAACGGTGCAAATGTACGCACAATAGGCACAAAACGGGCAAGGATAATGGTTTTGCCGCCATGGCGTTCATAGAACGCATGGGTTTTATCGAGATAGCTGCGACGGAAAATTTTCGAGTCCGGATTGCTGAAAAGCCGCTCACCAAACACCCGTCCAATCGTGTAGTTCACCGCATCACCAATAATCGCGGCGATAACCATCAACACAACCATCAGATGCACATTCAAATCGTTAGTCGGTAACGCGGATAATGCGCCGGCCACGAACAGCAGTGAATCCCCCGGCAGGAACGGGGTGACAACCAGACCGGTTTCACAGAACAGAATGAGGAACAGAATAGCGTAAACCCAGACGCCGTACTGCGCGACCAGCTCCGCCAGGTGAACATCAATATGCAGGATGAAATCAATCAAAAAACGTATTACGTCCATTTTGTCTAAGCCTTAATTGCACCTTTGATTAGTCCGCTAAAAACAGCGGGCCCATTGGCGGTTTCGGCAGGTCAAACCGATCCGGATAGTCTACCGAGACCAGATACAGCCCTTCCGCTTTCGCCGTGGCTGCCGCAAGCGTTCTGTCCTTCGCTGCCAGCAGTTCTGCAATCCAGCTCTCCGGCTGGTGTCCGGCACCCACTTCCATCAGGCTGCCCACAATATTCCGCACCATATGATGTACAAAGGCATTGGCTTTGATATCCACCACCACATACGCGCCATAACGGCTGACGTTTATGTGCATGACATTACGCCACGGCGTACGGGACTGGCACTGCACCGCACGGAACGAGGTAAAGTCATTTTCACCAATCAGACACTGCGCCGCACGATGCATACGTTCAGCATCAAGCGGTTCATAAAAATGCGTCACGCCCTGGCTTAACACCGCCGGACGTAGACGCTGATTGTAGATGACATAGCGGTAACGGCGCGCGGTGGCGCTGAAACGCGCATGAAAATCATCGGGAACATCTTTAACCCAACGAACCGCAATGTCTCCAGGTAAATTCGCATTCACCCCCAGCGTCCATGCGGCGTCCTTTCGCACGGCGGTGGTTTCAAAATGAACCACCTGCCCCGTGCCGTGAACGCCGGCATCCGTACGCCCGGCACAGAAAACGCTTATCGGTTCGTTCGCCACCTGAGAGAGCGCTTTTTCCAGTTTTTCCTGGACGCTGCGCACCTCATTTTGACGCTGCCAGCCATAATACTTACTGCCATCGTACTCAATACCGAGGGCAATTTTATGAACAGGCTTGTGATCCACGTCTGACATCAGTACAGGTACTCCTGCACGAGTTTCTCCGCAATTTTCACCGCCATCAGCGCGCCGCCAAAGCGAACGTTATCGGCAACTGACCAGAACTGGATCTGCTCAGGCATTCCGTAATCGTTACGCACGCAGCCAACAGACAGATGTGCACTACCGGTCGCATCACCAACCTGCGTCGGGAACTCACTCTCTTCGGAGAGGGCGATATCCTCACCGCGACCAAACGCGTCACGCGCTTCTTCTGCGGCGAGCGGGCGCAGCGCTTCAAAACCGACCATCTGCGCGTGGCCGTAGAAGACAGGAGACTGCACGCAGCTGGCAGAGATCATCAGGCCGTCATCCTGCAGGATTTTGCGGACTTCATCGACAATACGGCGCTCTTCGCGCACGCTGCCTTCGCGATCCGGCAGCAGTGGCAGCATGTTAAACGCCAGCTGGCGACCAAAATAGTCGTCTTCATCAATCGGAACGCCGCTCAGCAATTTCGCGCTCTGCCCGGCCAGCGCGTTAACCGCTTGCTTGCCGTTGGCAGACGCAGACAGCAGGCTGGTGACGAAGATACGCGACAGGCCGCCTTCATCGATCAGCGGTTTCAGCGCGGTAAGCAGCTGACTGGTAAGGCTGTTCGGTACGGCGATAACGTTGCGGTTACGGTAGTCTGCCAGCACAAACGGGTTCACATCCGGCACCACCAGCGGCACATCCGGCTCAAGCGCGAACAGACCGCTTAAATCAATCACCAGACAACCCGAGTTGGTGGCCTCTTCAATGTAAGACGCCGTAGCCTCAGCACCGGCTGCAAAAAACGCCAGCTGCGCCTGAGTCCAGTCGAACCCGGCCGCATCCTGAACCATGACAGATTTACCGCCAAAACGCAGATGTTCACCCGCGCTATCTGTACGCGCCAGCGCATAGATATCACCCACCGGGAACTGACGCTCAGCAAGGGTTTCGAGCAGGGCTTCACCCACGGCACCCGTGGCACCTAAAATGGCAATGTTCCAGCCTTCAGACATGGTGGTTTACTCCAGAAATAAAAAAGCGTCCCTGTCGGAGTATCCAACAGGGAGCATTAAGAAGACATTAATGTGCCGGGTGATGAACGGCGTTAAAACCCAGTTTATGCAGCTGCGTCGCAGCCGTTGCGTCGTCGCAAATCACATACAGGGAAGACCACTCGCGGCGCTCAACATAGTTCTTGCGCAGCTTATCAAACTCACCCGGAATACCCGCCACTTTACGCAGCAGCGCGTCATCGCGGCGCACATCATACACCAAATGGACCAGTCGTTTC
This sequence comes from Enterobacter sp. J49, assembly GCF_002148625.1. Lineage (NCBI taxonomy): Bacteria > Pseudomonadati > Pseudomonadota > Gammaproteobacteria > Enterobacterales > Enterobacteriaceae > Enterobacter > Enterobacter sp. J49. The sequence goes on along the minus strand of NZ_MWPY01000037.1, from coordinate 218,210 downwards.
AGCGTTGCCTGATCGAGTGGCCCGTGCAGGGTAATGCGGCCAAATTCAGGCGCAGGCAGTAAGGTATCCAGCGCCACCTGCTGTGGATGGCCGATAAAGGCGCTATAGGCCTCAAAGACCTGCGTCGTGCCGCGGGCTTTTCCTTCAAGGGTATAACCGGCTATATGCGCCGTTGCGACGTCCACCTTGTTAAGCAGCGCAACGTTAAGCTCAGGCTCCGGCTCCCAGACGTCCAGCACCACGCTAAGCGCTTGCCCCTCGTCCAGACATTTCAGCAGCGCAAGGTTATCGACCACCGGACCCCGGCAGGCATTTATCAGAATAGTGCCTGGCTTCAGACGACGGATCAGGGCTTCGTCAGCAAGGTGCAGCGACTTATAAGGCCCCTCTTTAAACAGCGGCGTATGGAAAGTGATCACATCGCACTGTGCAACCAGTTCATCCAGCGAACGGAAGTCGCCTTCATCACCGTTGTCTTTACGCGGCGGATCGCACAGCAGGGTGCGAATGCCTAACGCCTCAAGACGTTTATGCAGGCGCCCGCCCACGTTGCCCACACCAACAATCCCGACGGTACGGTCCTGCAACGCAAAACCGTCGCGCTCTGCCAGCATCAGCAGGGAGGAGAAGACATATTCCACGACCGCAATGGCGTTGCAGCCCGGCGCGGCTGAAAAACCGATCCCCGCCTGCTTAAGCCATTTATCATCCACATGATCCGTCCCTGCCGTTGCGGTCCCGACAAATTTCACCGCTTTGCCGGAGAGCAACGCCTCATTTACTTTGGTTACCGAGCGCACCATCAGCGCGTCTGCATCATCCAGCTCGTTTACCGGGATCGGCCGACCCGGGACAGCCTTAACGTTGCCGAGGCGGCTAAAGAGCTCGCGGGCATAAGGCATATTTTCATCAACGAGGATTTTCACGTCTGAGTACCTGTTTGAGAGGAAGAAAACCCGTCAAGTGTGCCATAATCTGGCCGCCAGGCATATACGTCTGCCAGGTTTACGCTGAGTTTTGACTTTAAGGATTTTTTGACGATGCAGCCCATTTCAGGTACGCCGCCGCGCCCTCCGGGTGAAGGCCCTGTTACGCCAAACGTTGCAGGCGAACAACCGCTATCCACACAACAGCGCACCGTGCTGGAGCGACTGATCACGCGTCTGATCGCGCTGACGTCGCAGCAAAACGCGGAAGTCTGGGCTGGGGTAAAGCACGATTTAGGTGTCAGGAACGACGCACCTTTGCAGTCGCGCCATTTCCCTGCTGCCGAGCAAAACCTGAACCAGCGGATTGATACTGCACAGCAGAATCACAGCACACGCCAGATTGTCTCGCAGCTGACCGAGCTGTTGGGCCAGGGAAATAACCGCCAGGCGGTGAGTGATTTTATTCGCCAGCAGTTTGGTCAGACCGCCCTGAGCCAGCTGACCCCGGAACAGCTCAAAACCGTACTGACGCTGCTGCAAACCAATCAGCTGTCAATTCCACAGCCTCAGCAACGCCCTGCGACCGAGCGTCCGCTGCTGCCTGCCGAGCACAACACGCTCAAGCAGATGGTGACCAAGCTGGCCGCCGCCACCGGCGAACCGACGAAGCTTATCTGGCAATCAATGCTGGAACTCTCCGGCGTAAAAGCGGGCGAGCTGATCCCGGCGAAACAGTTTACGCACCTGGTGACCTGGCTACAGGCGCGTCAGACGCTCAGCACCCAGACCGCTCCAACCCTGCACACGGTTCAGGCGGCACTTAAGCAGCCGCTGGAGCCGAACGAATTTGACGCCATTCGTGATTACGCCCAGCAGACCTGGCAGGCCACACCGCAAACGGTACTGACCACCGCGCAGGTGCAGGATGTGCTCAACCAGATTTTCGTTCGCCGCGCCGAACGCGAAGGGGGCGTGCCGGAAGCACGAAACATACAGCCAATCTACAATCCGCTGTTTGCGCCAGTGGTGGAAACGTTCAGAACCCTCTCTGCCCGTCCAGGATTGATGTTTATTGCGTTAATGATTGCACTGGCGATTTTCTGGCTGGTCGCATAACGGTTTCGCCCGGTGGCGCTACGCCTGCCGGGCCGACAGTACACCGGGGAAGGCTTGCCGCCCCGGCACTTAACCGCTAAGACTGACGAAACGCCACCAGCGTCACCACAATGCCCACAACCGCTGCAACCGCGCCCGCCAGGAAAACAGACGGATACCCGAACGACGTCGCTAACAGACCTGCCAGCGGCCCGGTTACCCCGTATGAGATATCCTGAAACGCCGCATAGCCGCCAAGCGCCGTGCCACGCACCTGCGGGGCGACACGTTTTACCACCTCCACACCCAGCGCCGGGAAAATAAGCGAGCATCCGCAGCCGGTCAACGCCGCGCCTAACAACGCGACGGACGCAACGGGTGCATTCCACAGTAACAGCAAACCCAGAGTTTCAATCACCAGTGATGCCACTGCAACCTTCACGCCGCCAAAACGATCCGGCATCCAGCCGAACAGCACGCGCATTAAGACAAATGCGCCACCAAAGGCGGTCAGCGTAAAACCTGCCATCGCCCAGCCGCGGCTCACAAAGTAGAGCGAGACGAACGTACCAATTACCGCAAAACCGACGCCCTGCAGGGCCAGGCCAAGGCCCGGCTGCCAGATTTGACCCACCACGCTCCACAAAGACGGGCGCTCCCCTTTATGGGCAGGAACTTTACGCACCGGACCGTTGAATGCCCATGCCAGCAGCGGCAGCATCAGGGTGGTCGCTGCCAGCGCGGCAAAGCCAAAGTGGCTGTGGATAAGCAACCCGAGCGGGGCGCCTGCGGCAAGCGCGCCATAAATGGCCATGCCATTCCAGGACATGACTTTGCCGGAGCGTGCAGGCCCCACCAGTCCCATACCCCATGTCAGCGTACCGGTCAGGAGCTGGCTTTCACCAAAGCCCAGGATTAAACGCCCCACGATCAGCAGCGCAAATTTATACGCAGCGTCAACCGGCAGGAGAGCGGCCAGCAGCCATGCACCTCCCGCCAGACCACAGGCAAACATGCCCTGTAACGCCGAGCGTTTTGCCCCGTGCTGATCCGCCAGACGTCCGGCATAACCGCGGGTTAATACCGTAGCCAGGAACTGAATACCCACAGCGACGCCGACCATGGTGTTGCCATAGCCCAGCTCCTGATGAACAAACAGCGGGATCACCGGCAGCGGCAGGCCGACGGTCATATAGGTCAGGAACACCGCAAACGCGATGCGAAACAGCGAGACGTTCGCTGAAGAGGTTGTTTCTGTTTGAGTGACTGCAGTCATGCTTTACTCCGAAATGAAGAGTAAGGCGGGGAAAAACCACGCCCCCTCTTCCTGATAACCAGGATTTAGGTGCGTTGGTTGACGTTGAACGCTTACGCATTATCGTGAGGATAATGTTGAGGTAGGAAGTTTGCCTGCGAGATCAGCCGCTTGTCAATGCATAAAAAAAGGGAGCCGTCAGGCTCCCCTTTTGAATCAGTCAGAACTTATGCGTTGAACTTACGCATCACCAGCGTGGCGTTAGTACCGCCGAAACCGAAGCTGTTGGACATGACGGTAGTCAGTGTCGCTTCTTTTGGCTGGGTCACGATGTTCAGACCTGCGGCCTGCTCGTCCATTTCGTCAATGTTGATGCTTGGGGCGATAAAGCCATTTTCCAGCATCAGCAGAGAGTAGATCGCTTCCTGAACGCCAGCAGCCCCCAGAGAGTGACCGGTCATGGCTTTGGTCGCGGAGATAGCCGGGCTGTTGTCGCCGAACACTTCACGGATCGCCCCCAACTCTTTCACGTCGCCTACCGGAGTAGAGGTACCGTGGGAGTTCAGGTAGTCGATTGGTGTGTCAACGCCGTGCATCGCCATCTTCATGCAGCGCACTGCGCCTTCACCGGATGGAGCCACCATGTCAGCGCCGTCAGACGTTGCACCGTAGCCCACGATCTCAGCGTAGATGTGCGCACCACGCGCCAGCGCGTGCTCCAGCTCTTCAACCACAACCATACCGCCGCCGCCTGCGATAACGAAACCGTCACGGTGCGCATCATAGGTACGGGATGCTTTATCCGGAGTTTCGTTATATTTGGTGGACAGTGCCCCCATTGCGTCGAATTCACAGGCCATTTCCCAGCCCAGTTCTTCGCCGCCGCCAGCAAACACGATGTCCTGTTTACCCAGCTGGATCTGCTCAACCGCATTACCGATGCAGTGTGCGGAGGTCGCACAGGCAGAGCTGATGGAGTAGTTAACGCCGTGGATTTTGAACGGGGTCGCCAGGCAAGCGGAAACCGCTGAACCCATAGCTTTAGTCACAACATAAGGACCTACCGCTTTCAGACCACGTGGGCTACGCATTGCGTCGGCACCAAAGACCTGCGCTTTAGATGAGCCACCGGAACCGGCGATCAGACCTACGCGTGGGTTGTTCTGGTAAACTTCCGCGCTCAGACCCGCATCCGCAATCGCTTCCTGCATGGAGAGATAAGCATAAATAGAGGCATCGTTCATGAAACGAACCACTTTACGGTCAATCAAACCGGTGGTGTCCAGTTTGACGTTACCCCATACGTGGCTACGCATACCTGAATCTTTAAACTCTTCAGAGAAAGTGATCCCGGAGCGTCCTTCACGCAGAGATGCCAGGACTTCCTGCTGGTTATTACCGATGCTGGAAACGATGCCCAGGCCAGTAATCACTGCACGTTTCATTCAATACCTCTGTAAGTCGCACTATATTAAGTTTCGAGTCGCACAATAGCGTACACTTGTACGCCGAACAAGTCCGATCAGACATTTTCTGCGGAAATTTGCACCGATGGACGCACATCGTTAAGATCGTGTCACTGCCTGTCAGACGAGTAACTTACGTGAAACAAAACGCTATACAACCCGCCAACCTCGAATTCAACGCTGAGGGTACACCTGTTTCCCGAGATTTTGATGACGTCTACTTTTCTAATGATAACGGACTGGAAGAAACCCGCTATGTTTTCCTCGACGGAAACCAGTTAAACGCCCGTTTCCCCACGCATCCGCGCAGTCTGTTCGTGGTCGCTGAGAGCGGGTTTGGTACCGGTCTGAATTTTCTCACCCTCTGGCAGATGTTCGATCAGTTTCACGCTGCTCACCCTGACGCTACACTGCAAAGATTACATTTCATCAGTTTTGAAAAATTTCCACTCACCGCGCATGACCTTCGTCTCGCCCATCAGCACTGGCCGGAACTTGCGCCATGGGCGGAGCAGCTTCAGGCGCAGTGGCCGCCGCACCTCGGCGGCTGTCATCGTCTGCTGCTGGACGGCGGGCGCGTCACGCTGGATCTGTGGCTCGGCGACATCAATGAACTGACCGATAAGCTTGATGATTCAATGAATCAGAAAGTGGACGCATGGTTCCTTGATGGTTTTGCCCCCGCCAAGAATCCGGACATGTGGAGCCAGCATCTGTTTAACGCAATGGCACGCCTGGCGCGTCCCGGCGCAACGCTCGCGACCTTCACCTCGGCAGGCTTTGTCCGCCGCGGATTGCAGGAGGCCGGCTTTACCATGCAAAAGACCAAAGGTTTTGGTCGCAAGCGCGACATGCTGGTCGGAAGAATGGATCAGACGCTGGAGATCCCCGCTCAGACGCCCTGGTTTTCACGCAGCGCCAGCACTTCACGAGAGGTAGCAATTGTCGGCGGCGGGATTGCCAGCGCCCTGCTTTCGCTCGCGCTTTTACACCGTGGCTGGCAGGTAACGCTCTACTGCGCCGACGACGCGCCGGCAAAAGGCGCTTCCGGCAACCGCCAGGGGGCGCTCTACCCACTGTTAAGCGCTCACGATCCGGCGCTGAGCCAGTTTTTCCCGGCAGCCTTTACCTTTGCCCGGCGCCTGTATGATGCCCTGCCTGTGGCGTTTGACCACGACTGGTGTGGCGTTACGCAACTGGGCTGGGATGAGAAGAGCCAGCAAAAAATCGCGCACATGTTGTCGCTGGGTCTGCCGCTCGAAATTGCCCGGGCGGTGAATGCGCAGCAGATAACCGAAACCGCGGGCGTCGATACGGGCTGCGACGGTATCCACTATCCGCTCGGTGGCTGGCTGTGTCCGGCAGATCTGACCACGGCAGCCATTGCGCTGGCGCAGTCGCGCGGGTTGACAATGCACTATTCCCGCCAGGTCGCCTCACTTCACCACACGGAGCACTGGAACCTGCATTTCACCACCGGCGAAGAGGCGCAGCATACCTGCGTAGTGCTGGCCAACGGTCACCCTATCAGCCAGTTCAACCAGACGGAAAAGCTGCCGCTTTACCCTGTCGGCGGCCAGGTCAGCCATATCCCCACCTCGCCAGCGCTGGAAAAACTGAAGCAGGTACTCTGCTACGACGGCTATTTGACGCCACAAAATCCGTCCAACGGCCACCACTGCATTGGTGCCAGCTACCATCGCGGTGAGACCGACATGCGCTACAGCGAAGACGATCAGCAGCAAAATCGCCAGCGCCTGATCAACTGCTTCCCGCAGGCCGACTGGGCAAAAGAGGTGGATATCAGCGCCGGTGACGCGCGCTGTGGCGTACGCTGTGCCACCCGGGACCATCTGCCGATGGCGGGAAATGTGCCTGACTATGAAGCAACGCTTGAGGCCTATCAGGATCTTGCTGAAAACCGTGATACCGCGGTGAGTGCGCCAGTTTATCCGCAGCTGTTTATGCTCGGGGGACTCGGTTCACGGGGATTATGCTCAGCGCCGTTGCTGGCCGAAGTGCTGGCGGCACAGATGAGTGATGAGCCCGTTCCGCTGGACAGCGTTACGCTTGCGGGGCTCAATCCCAACCGTTTGTGGGTACGGAAGTTACTGAAAGGAAAAAGGGTGAAGTAACGTGCGGGCCGATGTCCTCCCTCTCCCACCGGGAAAGGGAGGAGAAATGACTACCTGGCTTTTGCCTGCTGGAACAGGGTGTCCCACATACCCAGCACTAATGACTGGTCACGCGGTGAGAGTTCCCCTGCCTGGATCGCTTTCTCCAGGCTGCGGCTCACTTCATCATGAATGGCCTCGGCAGAGTGATCGTCCCCTGCTTCCAGCTCAGCGACAGCCAGCGTCAGGTGACCACGCAGATAACCGCTGGCGAACAGCTCATCATCACTGGCGTGTTCCACCATGTCATCAATTAACGCCAGAATGCGTGATTCAAATTCTGCGATCATCTTCTTTCCTCTGTTAAAGATCTTCCGGCCAAGGGAAGCATTCCGCCGTGATCTCCGGCGTGTGGTAATAATTCTGTAAGGACTCGATCAGGCGTGCCGGACGTTCCGGGATGCCTTTCTCAAGGTACTCCATCACCTGCGCATGAACGCGGCGCTGGAAGACAATACGGTCTGGCTCGACCTCTCCTTCGAGGTTGTCACAGCTGACGTTGAACGGGAAACCTGCCGCCACACAGAATAACCATTCCAGCGCCTGCGGTTTCACCTCCACATCTTCAAACTGGCTCTGCGTGGCGGCGTCACGGCCGTCCGGACAATACCAGTAGCCGAAGTCCACCTGCTCACGACGCGCTTTCCCCGCTATACACCAGTGCGAAATCTCGTGTAACCCGCTGGCGTAAAAGCCGTGCGCGAACACGATACGGTTATACGGCACGTCCGCATCAGCAGGAAGATAGATCGGTTCCTCGTCGCCTTTAATCAGACGGGTATTAAAATCATCAGCAAAACAGCCATCAAAAATCTCAATCAGCTGTTCGTATTTATGGGTTGTGTTCATTAATTCATTCCCAGCCAGGTGAGGATCTCTTGTCCATGGCTGTCATAAAGCAGTTTGGCACTCATGACCGCTGAGACGACAACAATCATCGGGCGAATGAGCTTCTGTCCTTTGCTTAATACCAGACGCGAGCCCGCACGTGCGCCTAAAAACTGCCCTGCCATCATCACAAATCCGGTTGCCCAGATAACTTTGCCACCAATGATAAACAGCAGCAGGCCGCCGACGTTTGACGTCGCATTGAGCACTTTGGCGTGGGCGGTGGATTTAGCGAGGTTAAAGCCGGCCAGCGTCACGAACGCAAGGGCATAGAACGAGCCTGCTCCGGGGCCAAAGAAGCCATCGTAAAACCCGACGCAGCCACCCGCGATAAGAGCGAACGGCAGGCCATGCAGACGACGCTGCCGGTCTTCTTCCCCGAGCTTTGGCATCAACAAAAAGTAGAGACCGATGCAGATAACCAGAATGGGGAGGATCTGGCGCAGAATATCGGACTGTACATGCTGAACCAGCAGTGCACCCGAGGTCGAGCCAATAAAGGTCATCAGAATATTGAGCTTCTGGTCAGCCAGACTGACGACCTTACGGCGAATAAAATAGAGCGACGCGGAGAGCGAGCCGCCGCACGCCTGAAGCTTGTTAGTGGCGAGCGCCTGTGCCGGGCTCATGCCCGCGGCCAGCAGCGCCGGTACGGTTAACAAACCACCGCCGCCCGCCAGAGCATCAATAAACCCGGCCAGCATCGCCACAAAGAAAAGCACCACCAGCAGAAGCGGTGACACCATAAACAGTTCGACGAAATTATCCATTAAAGTACATGCTCATCCAGTAGCGCCTGGCAGGAAGGCGGCAACGGAGGCGGTGTCTTCTTCTCAGGCTTAGAGGTTCCAGGTTTTGCCGGCTCAAACCAGCTCTGCAGTTCCGCACCACAGCCATCGCCTGGCGGGGGTAACGGCTGATCTTCACATTCCAGGCTGTTTGCCGGGCAGCGCAGACGAACGTGCATATGTGCACGATGCTGGAACCACGGGCGCACTTTACGCAGCCAGTCGCGATCGGTGCCGGCATCCAGGCAGAGCTGCTGCTTGATGGCCGGGTTAACGAAAATCCGCGTGACATCGTTATCTTTCGCCGCCAGCTTAATCATGCTGAAGACGTCCTGCGTCCACAACGATGGCACGACGTTTTTACCGTCGCGCGCCACCAGATCCAGCGCCTGCGGTTTCAGCAACTGGGCTGAACTCCAGCGCGCTTTCGGCAGTTGCAGGAAGATATCGACATCGAGACCGGTCTGGTGACTGGCGTGTCCGCCGTTGAACCGTCCGCCGGCAGGCATCCCCATATCGCCAATCAGCATCGTGCCCAGCCCCAGGTTATGCACCTGGTTTCCCAGACGCTGGATAAACAGCACCAGGTCCGGATGGCCAAAATAACGACGCTGGTCGGTACGCATCACCTGATAGGTATCGGACTGCAACGGAAGTTCCTGTGCCCCAACGATACAGCCGTTCGAGAACGCGCCAATTGACTGCGCGCTGCCCGCCACAGGATGGGTGATTTTCTGCCATGGCGTCGCGGCCAGACTGGCTCCACTGGCAAGCAGTGCCAGCAGAGCAATGACGGTTTTTTTCATGTTTACCAGCGTGGAATGGTGGTCGTCACATCCGCATTCTGCGCGCGCTGGCGCAGGAAGTGATCCATCAGTACGATCGCCAGCATCGCTTCTGCGATCGGCACCGCACGGATCCCCACACAGGGATCGTGACGTCCTTTAGTGATCATCTCAACTTCTTCGCCAGAGCGGTTAATCGTGTGGCCTGGCACGGTAATGCTGGAAGTCGGTTTCAGCGCAATATTGGCAATAATCTGCTGACCGCTGCTGATACCGCCGAGGATGCCGCCCGCGTGGTTGCTCTGGAAACCGTCTTTGGTGATTTCGTCGCGGTTCTGGCTGCCCCGCAGCGCAACGACGTCAAAACCGTCGCCAATTTCTACGCCCTTCACCGCGTTGATGCTCATCAGTGCGTGAGCGATGTCCGCATCCAGACGGTCAAATACCGGTTCACCCCAGCCTGGCGGTACGCCATCAGCCACGACGGTGACTTTGGCACCAATGGAGTCGCCCTCTTTTTTCAGGCCACGCATCAGTTCGTCCAGCGCTTCCAGCTTATCTGCATCGGCACAGAAAAACGGATTTTGCTCGACCAGATCCCAGTCTTTGATAGCCAGTGGAATATCGCCCATCTGGGTCAGACAGCCGCGGATCACAATGCCAAATTTCTGCTGCAGGTATTTTTTGGCGATAGCCCCTGCCGCAACGCGCATCGCGGTTTCACGGGCAGACGAACGTCCGCCGCCGCGATAATCACGGAAGCCATACTTTTGTTCGTAGGTGTAATCGGCGTGTCCAGGACGGAACACATCTTTGATGGCGCCGTAATCCTGCGAGCGCTGATCGGTATTTTCAATCAGCAGCCCGATGCTGGTGCCGGTGGTGCGGCCTTCGAAAACGCCGGAAAGAATTTTGACCTGGTCCGGCTCGCGACGCTGCGTGGTGTAGCGAGAAGTCCCCGGACGACGACGGTCGAGGTCGTGCTGTAAATCAGCTTCGGTCAGTTCGATGCCTGGCGGTACGCCGTCAACGATACAGCCCAGTGCCAGCCCGTGCGATTCACCAAAGGTGGTCACCCGGAATAATTGTCCAATACTGTTTCCTGCCATCACGGCTCCGATGTCGTTATTTGTGTTTGAGCGTTGTGAAACGGGCCGAAGCCCGCTGGATTAATCTTTGTAAATGCTGAAGTATTCGCGCGCGTCAAGCAGCTGCGCTTTGGTCAGCATAAAGACGCCGTCACCGCCGTTATCGAACTCAAGCCAGGTGAACGGCACATCCGGGTACTGCTCTATCAGATGTACCATGCTGTTGCCCACTTCACAAATCAGAACACCGTCGTCGGTCAGATAATCCGGCGCGCAGGCCAGAATGCGACGGGTAAGCTTCAGGCCATCAGAGCCTGACGCCAGACCCAGCTCCGGCTCGTGGCGATATTCGTTTGGCAGATCGGACATGTCTTCCGCATCAACATACGGCGGGTTGGTGACGATCAGATCGTACTGCAGCGTTGGCAGATCGCGGAACAGATCGGAGCGGATTGGCGTAACGTGATGGATCAGACCGTGTTCTTCAATATTGTGCTCGGTCACAGCCAGCGCATCGGTGGAGATATCCACGGCATCCACTTCCGCTTCCGGGAAGGCGTACGCACAGGCAATCGCGATACAGCCGCTGCCGGTACACATATCAAGGATATGCTCTGGCTGATGGTTAATCAGGCCTTCAAAGTGGTTGTTGATCAGTTCGCCAATCGGCGAGCGCGGCACCAGAACGCGTTCATCAACATAGAACTCGTGACCACAGAACCAGGCTTTGTTGGTCAGATAGGCAACCGGAATGCGCTCGTTAACGCGGCGGATAACACGCTCCACGATACGGTGCTTTTCGCTGGAGGTCAGGCGTGCGGTACGCATGTCTTCCGGAATATCGAGCGGCAGGTAGAGGGACGGCAGTACCAGCTGAACGGCCTCATCCCACGGGTTATCGGTACCGTGCCCGTACCAGATATTTGCGGCGCTGAAGCGGCTAACCGACCAGCGCAACATGTCCTGTATGGTATGCAGCTCGTTTACTGCTTCATCGACAAAAATTTTATCCACTCTTTCCTCCAGGGCATGCTCGCATAATTTTCGGCGGCTAGTTTGCCATGAAGACGGCGATAAATCAGCAATGACGCGTCGCGCTTGAGGTTAAAAAATGCGTTTAGTCGGGTACACTGTCGGAAATACGAGATGAGAATGACCCATGAAAAAGAAAACATCCCTTAGCGAGGAGGATCAGGCGCTCTTCCGTCAGCTGATGACCGGGACGCGTCAAATCAAGCAGGACATCATTGTCCACCGTCCGATGCGCAAAAAAATCACGGAAGTCCCGGTCAAGCGATTGCTCCAGGAGCAGGCGGATAATAGCCACTATTTTTCAGATGAATTTCAGCCGCTGCTCAATACGCAGGGCGCGGTGAAGTACGTAAGGGAAGATGTCAGCCACTTTGAGCTGAAAAAGTTACGCCGGGGGGATTACTCGCCCGAACTGTTTCTTGATCTGCACGGTTTGACGCAGATGCAGGCGAAGCAGGAGCTGGGCGCATTAATTGCCGCCTGTCGTCGCGAACATGTTTTCTGCGCCTGCGTGATGCATGGCCACGGCAAACATATCCTGAAGCAACAAACACCGCTGTGGCTGGCTCAGCATCCCCACGTGATGGCGTTTCATCAGGCACCCAAAGAGTACGGCGGAGATGCCGCATTACTGGTGTTGATTGAAGTAGAAGAGTGGCAGCCGCCAGAATTACCCTGACAGGACGGCGGGAGGCATGTTCTGCTCCCCGCCATATCGCACGTCACATCAGATAGCTTTTGCCATCTTCAGATTGCACGGACTCATTTGCCAGTTGAAGACCCCTTTGCCCGTTTCGTCGAGAGCGACGTTGGCAATGGCGGAAGTCGTGAACATCGGCGGCGTCTCGCCCGGGCACAGCTCAGATACCAGATAGCCAACGAGTGGCAGGTGGGAAATGACCAGCGCGGAAGCGACACCTTCATTGCACAGCGCCTGAAGATAAGCGCTGACAAGGCCGACATCACCGCACGGGGTGAGTTCCGGGAGAACATCCACACTGGCTGGCAGGTTCATACACTCCCCCACCACTTCCAGCGTCTGTTCTGCACGCAGGAACGGACTCACCAGAACGCGTTCGATGTCCACTTTTTGACCTTTAAGCCAGGTCGCCATCAGACGAGATTCGTCGCAGCCACAGACGGTCAAAGGACGTACTGAGTCACTGGCGGCATCGAGTGCCGCGTCGCCGTGACGCATGATAAAAACTTGCATATTGCACCGCTTTTGTTAACCAGAATCACCGGCGTTGACTACCCGCGATTACCGCTCCGAGGTAGAAAACCCGATGGTCGGGCATTGTGCCTGATCCATTCGGTGAATGAAACGCTGTTTTTTACCTCAATGGTGTAAGTATAGTCAATCTCTGTTTACAAAATCGCCAAAACAGGTTCATACACTTCAGGATTTACCCTTTTTTGACCTCAACTTACGAGGACAGTTTCCCTTGAAGGCCAAAATGTCTGGCCCCGTTCCGCCATCTGCAATAATTCGTCACACGGTGTAAACCGCGGACCGTATTGCGAGGCCAGACGTTGCAGGATTGCAACCACTTCACCCGCACCGAGAGTGTCCATGTAACGGAACGGGCCGCCGAGGAACGGCGGGAAACCAATGCCAAATACTGCACCGATGTCACCATCGCGCGCGCTTTTAATCACCTGCTCACCAAAGCAGCGTGCCGCTTCATTAAGCATCATCATCACACAGCGTTCAGCACACTGAACGGGTGACAGTTTCCCCTGACCGGTTGTCGGAATAAGCCCATAAACCGAAGGGTCGACCTGTTTCTTGCTTTTACGCCCTTTCGCGCCGTAAAGATAGAAACCGCGTTCATTTTTTCTGCCTTTGCGATCGTCCTTCAAAATTGCAGAAACAATGTTTGCAGGCGGGCTAAAACGATCTCCATAAGCATCTTCCAGCACAGGTATAATTTTAGTGCCGGTGTCGATTCCCACCTCATCCAAAAGTTGGATTGGGCCAACGGGGAACCCAAACTTCACCAGCGCCTCGTCGACGTGTTCGATCTTCTCCCCTTCCGTCAGCAGCCGCATCGCTTCATTTATATAAGGCGCCAGAATGCGGTTAACGTAAAAGCCGGCTTTGTCCGCCACCACTATCGGTGTTTTCCCCTGCATTTTGGCCAGTTTAACCACGGTAGCAACGGTTTGCGGGCTGGTACTGGCGTGTGGGATAACCTCCACCAGCGGCATTTTTTCAACCGGACTGAAATAGTGCAGGCCAATCACCTGCTCCGGACGCTGGGCTCTGGCCGCAATATCGCCAATAGGCAATGACGAGGTGTTCGACGCAAAAATGGTATGGGGTGCGCAATGTTGCTCAACGTCAGCCACCATCTGCTGCTTAAGCGCCAGGTCTTCAAACACCGCTTCAATCACCAGATCGCGATGGGCAAAACCGCTGTAGTCTGTCGTGCCGGAGATCAGTGCCAGGGTTTTATCACGCTCATTGGCCTTGATATGGCGGCGTTTAACCTTTTGATCAAGGTTCTGCCAGCTGTACTGCAGCGCGTGATTGATTCCTTTCGCATTGATGTCTTTGATACGTACAGGCAATTTGCCTTTGCTGGCGGTAACAAAAGATATTCCGCCCCCCATCAGCCCGCCACCCAGTACGCCAATGGCATGCAGCGGGGCAGGCTGCGCCTCGCTGCCGGGGTCTTTTTTTACCTCTGTACTGGCAAAAAAGATGTTACGCAGCGCCTGAGACTGCGGCGTCATCGCCAGCTCGCCAAAGGCTTTTGCTTCTGCGGCATAGCCGCTGCTGCTGCCCTGAGATAAGCCCACTTCAATAACCTCAAGGATACGTTTCGCCGCCGGGTAGTTACCTTTGGTTTTTTGTTCGGTTTTCTTGCCCGCCATGCTGAACAGGAGTGTGCGGCCCAGTGGCCCGGCCAGCACGCGCTCACGCACCGGCAGAGGACGTTTTGCCTGCCGTCCTTTGAGCGCCAGTTCAACCGCCGCCTCAAGCAAAATGGCGTGAGGAACCACCTCGTCGACCAGGCCGGCTTTCAGCGCCTGACGGGCACGCAGTTGTTTGCCGGTTAATATCATTTCCAGTGCAGTGCTGACCCCAACCAGACGCGGCAGACGCTGCGTCCCGCCGGAGCCTGGCAGGAGGCCTAACTGCACTTCAGGCAGGCCCAGAACGGTTTTCGCATCTTCGGTACAAATGCGGCTGTGACAGGCCAACGCCAGCTCCAGCCCACCGCCCAGACAGGCACCGTGGATCGCCGCGATGACCGGGATAGACAGCGCATGGATCTCCGCCATGACCTGTTGCCCCTGACGCGCCAGCTCTTCGGCTTCCTGAGCGTTTTGCGCCCGGGCAATCATGTTGATATCGGCTCCGGCAATAAAGTTGTCCGGTTTCGCCGAGATAAACACCAGGCCGCGAATCGCTTTGTTCTCGCGGATCTGCTTTAGCATCGCGCGCACCTGAACGCCGAACTCGGCTTTCAGGGTGTTCATCTTCTCGTTGGGAACATCGACAGTAATAACGGCGACGTTATCGAGGCGTACCGTCAGATTAAATGCAGATGGCATATCCATTATTCAGCCTCCAGAACCATTGCCGCGCCCAGACCACCCGCTGCGCAGGCGGTTACGAGACCAAAACCACCGCCCCGGCGACGTAACTCATGTAATGTCTGAGTGATCATCCTCGCCCCCGTCGCCGCAAATGGATGACCGTAGGCGATGGAGCCACCCAGGACGTTAAATTTGCTCTGATCCACTTCGCCAGTGGCATGCGCCCGGCCAAGAACATCGCGCGCGAAACGTTCACTCGCCAGCAGTTGTATGTTTGCCAGGGTTTGTGCGGCAAATGCTTCGTGCATATCAATGAGGGTTAAATCCGCGAGGGTAAGTCCCGCGCGTTCCAGCGCCAGCGGTGTGGACCACGCCGGCCCTAACAACATGTCCTGCCACACATCTATCGCCGTGAAGGCGTAGCTGCGCAGGTAGCCCAGCGGTTTTATGCCCAGCTCTTTGGCACGGGATTCCGTCATCAGGATCACCGCGGCGGCACCGTCCGTCAGCGGAGTACTGTTGGCGGCCGTGACGGTACCGTGTTTGCGGTCAAATGCCGGACGGAGCCTGGCGTAATCCGCCATCGTCGAACTGCCGCGAATATTGTTATCTTCTGACAGCGGTTCACGGTATGGCGGGATGTACGCCGTCATGACTTCATCAGCCAGTTTGCCTTCCGACCAGGCTTTCGCCGCCAGCTGATGTGAGCGATGAGCCAGCGCATCCTGCTGCTCACGGGTGATCCCGTAAGTTTTTGCCATCTGCTCGGCGGTATCGCCCATTCTCAGACCGGTGGAATACTCCGCCACTGCGGGCGGTACAGGCATAAGGTCACGCAGGCGTAAGCGTGAGAAAAGTTTGAGTTTCTGACCGACGGTACGGGCTTTGTTGGCGTCAACCAGGATCCGGGCCAGCTTTTTACTGACCCCAATCGGCAGAACCGAAGAGGAGTCCGCCCCGCCGGCGATCCCAGCGCGAATGGTACCTGCCATCAGGCTTTCAGCCACGTTAGCCACCGCCTGGAAACTGGTAGCACATGCCCGGCTGACGCTGTAGGCATCAGTGTGGACGTTCATCCCCGTACCGAGGACGATTTCGCGCGCAATATTGGGTGCTTCAGGCATCTGCACAACCTGGCCAAAAACCAGCTGCTCGATGACCTCAGGCGGAATTTCGCTGCGAGCCAGCATCTCCCCCACCACCATTTTCCCCAGATCGACAGCCGGTATGCCATGAAACGCTGTCGCCTGACGTGCAAATGGCGTACGTAATCCACTGACAATGGCAATGCGATCGCCCTGACGGGTAATAAGCGGTAACGCCTGACTCATAACCTTCCCCTGTAAAATTTTTTACTCAAACATAAAGTGGTCTGACCTGATAACAGTCTTAACCATTTTTTTACATTCAGCCAATCAGGGAAACGAAAAAGTGCGAGCTAAGGCACAGAGAAGAAAAAAGAAAATGTCTCTGCGAAAACAAAAGCAAAACGGTAACCCGAAGGTTACCGTTTTAGTGTGCACCCTCTTCTGTGAGAGAGGGGCCAGGATGAGGGCATTACGCCGTTGAGATTAGCGCAGACCCAGCTGGAAAATCAGCGTTTCCGCCTCGCAGGCGAACACAAAGTCGATATCCAGCTTCACGCCGCCGTCCACGTCAGTAAAGGTGGATTTGATTTCGCACGGATCGGATTCGACCTCACGTGCACGTTTGCTCAGCGCGGCCAGGGTTTCTTCCGCTTCGGCGCGGTTGCTGAATACACGGCTGTAAGAGGCGGTGCAATCGGAGTTGTCCATGATGGTACCAACATCCATACAGCAGCAAACCGGGGTTTCATCAGCACTGCATTTACTCATAGCTCAATTTCCTCTGTATTCGCGCAAGGCGCGAGATAAACACGATGCTGCTATTTTACGCCCCGGGGCTGGCTCTCTCCAGCCGTTAATGGCGCAAAAGCGGATAAGTGACCAATATCACACTAAAAAATGATCTAGAACAAAAATCACCCTTTCAGACGATTCGCAATGGTCACAATTTTGCCAACCAGATCTCGTTTCAAGAAACATGTTTGAAAATATTAATAAACAAACTTGCAACATTCTGGCTGGTCAGACCTATACTCTCGCCACTGGTCTGATTTGTATGTCATACCTCAGACCCTACACTTCGCGCTCCTGTTACGGTATGTAACAATTATTGAATAAAAATAACTCAATGAGGTTATGGTCATGAGCCAGAAAACCCTGTTCAAAAAGACTGCGCTGGCAGTCGCAGTGGCAATCGTCTCTACGTCCGCCTGGTCCGCGGGCTTTCAGTTAAACGAATTTTCTTCCTCTGGCCTTGGCCGTGCGTATTCCGGGGAAGGCGCAATTGCTGATGATGCGGGCAACGCGAGTCGTAACCCTGCACTGATCATGATGTTCGATCGCCCGACCTTCTCTGCTGGTGCAATCTTTGTTGATCCGGGTGTTGATATCTCGGGCCGCTCGCCAACAGGCGCCAGCCTGAAGGCAGACAACATCGCGCCAACAGCCTGGGTGCCAAACCTCCACTTCGTTGCGCCAATTAATGACCAGTTCGGCTGGGGCGCTTCCGTGACGTCTAACTACGGTCTGGCTACCGAGTTTAATAATAACTACGCCGCAGGGGCGTATGGCGGTAAAACCGACCTTGAAACCCTGAACCTGAACCTGAGCGGTGCTTACCGTCTGGACAACCACTGGAGCTTCGGCGTCGGCTTTGATGCGGTTTATGCTAAAGCGAAGATCGAGCGCTACGCGGGTGACCTGGGTAAAGTCGTTGCTGGCTCAGGCGCTCTGCCACCGATTCCGGGTCTGGCACAGCAGGTTGCAGGTATTCCGGCAGATACCCAAATTGCTTACCTTAAGGGTGACGAATGGGGCTTCGGCTGGAACGCCGGTATCCTTTATGAAATCGATAAAAATAACCGCTACGGTTTAACCTACCGTTCCGAAGTGAAAATTGACTTCGATGGCGATTATAAGAGCAGCCTGCCTTCAGCCTATAACCAGATTCTGGGTAGCTTCGGCCTGCCAATGGGCACCGACGGCCGTACCACTGGCGGTTCTCTGAGCCTGCACTTGCCAGAAATGTGGGAACTGTCGGGTTATAACAAAGTGGCGCCGCAGTGGGCGGTTCACTATAGCCTGACCTACACCAGCTGGAGCCAGTTCCAGGAGCTGAAAGCGACCAACAGCAATGGTGACACGCTCTTCTATAAAGATGAAAGCTTCCGTGATGCCTACCGTATCGCGCTGGGTACCACCTACTATATGGATGACAACTGGACATTCCGTACCGGTATTGCCTTCGATGATAGTCCTGTACCGGCTGACAAGCGTTCCATCTCCATTCCGGACCAGGACCGCTTCTGGCTGAGCGCAGGTGCAACCTATGCCTTCAATAAAGATGCTTCTATCGATGCGGGCATCTCTTACATGCACGGTCAAAAAGTTAACTTTAAGGAGGGGCCGTATGAGTTCTCTTCTGAAGGTAAAGCCTGGCTGTATGGCATGAACTTCAACTACGCGTTCTAATCGCGCAGGGATTAAAAAAGGTGAGCATGGCTCACCTTTTTTCTTTATTCCGGGTCGATATCTTTATTCCGAGTCGATATCTTTTAATTCGTTCTCGATTGCTTTCGCGTTCGGATTCTCTTCCGGCTTCAGCTTGCCACCATTGGCAATAAAGTCGTGATTCTGGAAGTAAGCTTCGCGGACCATAATATACGGGTCAGAAGACTGACGCAGCAGACCGTCCGAATCAAGCAGTTGCGCACGCGTCTCGATCCCTTCCACCGTCCATTTCCCTACCGACAGCGGCCAGGTCAGCCACGACAGAACCGGATACAGTGTATCCACCATGTCGCCGCCGTCATCACGTACGGTGAAACTGCCGTAGAATGGCAGATGAACATACGGACCATAACCCACGCCATAATGCCCCATCGTACTGCCGAAACGGTGCGGTTGCTCACGCTGAAGTTTCGGGTTCGCCATACCGGCAACATCGATGAAGCCCCCCATCCCCAGCAATGAGTTCAGGAAGAAGCGGGTAAAGTGCACCATACCCTGATACGGATCGCCCTGCAGGAAGTAGTTCACCATCACCGCAGGTTCTTCCAGGTTACTGGTGAAGTTACTCAACCCGTTACGCGCAGGTTGTGGAACATAATCACGCCATGCAACTGCCACCGGGCGAACCACATACGGGTCCAGCACGTTGTAGTTGAAGCTGTACATTGAGCGGTTAAATCCTTCGAGAGGATCGGAGCGTCCCGTTTGCTCTCCAGAGCTGGCGCAGCCCACAAGCATCGTCGCGCCCAGCGCAAGCGCCGACAGCCGAAGTTTCATAAATATCTCCCTGTTCAGTATGGCTATCGTTGATTGCCATCCGTAACGGAGCATGGGTTGCTCCGCCTGTAAACGTGCAAGTGATTGTAACAGCACGTTTACCGATGTCTACGAGCACAATTACGGGCAGTAACCACCGTCACTCTGATCTCAGCATAGCCTGGCTTTTAGAATTCGTTTCGCTGGCAATTTTATAATGTCTTTTAATGAGATGTATCGCCTTTGTTGCCATTACCGCCAATTTAAGAGCATCCCCACGGGCATTTCATTAAAAGCCGCTACGCTTTATAGAAAGATCATCGTGTTGGAGTGGCTATGAAAGAAGTGGGCGAAGAAAAAATTGGCGAGAGTAATGAGGAAATTGAAATTGAAAGCGAGGAAAAAGAGCGCGGTGAGGAGATAGAAATCAATGAAGATCGCCTTCCTTCCCGTGCGATGGCGATCCATGAACATATCCGACAGGATGGCGAAAAAGAGATGGAGCGTGATGCCATGGCTCTGTTTTGGTCGGCCATCGCGGCAGGCTTGTCGATGGGCGCCTCACTCCTCGCCAAGGGCATATTCCATGTGCAACTGGAAGGGGTACCCGGTGGGTTTTTACTTGAAAATCTCGGCTACACCTTTGGCTTTGTGATTGTCATTATGGCGCGCCAGCAGCTGTTTACTGAAAACACCGTTACCGCCGTTCTCCCGGTGATGCAAAACCCTACCCTCGGTAATTTCGGTTTACTGATGCGTTTATGGAGCGTGGTGCTGCTGGGGAATATCATCGGTACAGGCGTGGCGGCATGGGCATTTGAATATATGCCGATATTCGATGAGCCCACCCGGGATGCCTTCGTGAAAATCGGTATGGACGTAATGAAAAACACGCCGTTCGAAATGTTCTCGAATGCCATCATCTCCGGCTGGATAATCGCGACCATGGTGTGGATGTTTCCTTCCGCGGGCAGTGCCAAAATTGTCGTGATCATATTAATGACCTGGCTGATAGCGCTGGCTGACACCACGCACATCGTGGTCGGAACCGTTGAAATCCTCTATCTGGTCTTTAATGGTACGCTTCACTGGAGCGATTTTTTCTGGCCGTTCGCCCTGCCGACGCTGGCAGGCAATATCTGCGGCGGAACGTTTATCTTCGCACTGTTAAGCCATGCGCAAATCCGTAACGACATGTCTAATAAGCGCAAGGCCGAACAGAAAGCGCGGGAAAACGATGATAAATCTGCAAAAAAATCGACCTGAATGGTGACTCTTTGAGCAGTCAGGCGGCGATGAGCTTAACGCAAAGTGTAAATGAGGCTATACTCGTGCCGCCTTGTCCCCTTAGTTAAATGGATATAACGAGCCCCTCCTAAGGGCTAGTTGCAGGTTCGATTCCTGCAGGGGACACCATGCTCTCATCGGCGCGCCGATACACCGGCACAAGGCGAGTCGTTCCGGTAAGATTATCAAATACCTGTTTTTCCGCAGTGGTAATTCTCATTCCGGCCTTTCTCAGACGCGACACCTCAGCAGCAATCCGCTGGATCCCAAACCAGAACAGCGCATCAAGCGCGGTTACCTCCAGACCACTTAACAGAGCACGCTTCAGACGTTCCGTGGGGGGCTTAATTTCTTTGGCTATCTGCAGAAAAGGTTCCGCAGTCAATTGTGTCGCTTCCATTCGCCGTATACGTGTGGACAGATGATATTGAAAAACGTCAGGTACACCGCTCAAATCGGACTTCACGCTCCAGACACAGCCAAACCGTTTCCCGTTAAAAATGACATTCTTCTGGCTGAGCTGCAGTTCATCACGCAACCCGGCAATTAACTGAGGTGTCCGCACGAGCAGCAGGCGGAAAGGCAGCTCAAAGCTGGTAACGTAATCGACATTGGTCAGGGCAATACGCAGACGCGCCTCGGCCCCGGCCTGCATCGCCTTGCACTCGCTTAAAACGTCGGCCCACTGACGGGTAAGACGCGGAGGTTCATTCGCCTCGGTAAATCTGTATTTTTCAATCTGATAATCGATTTGCTCTGTCACCCGCTTTTCCCTGTCAGTCACGTTTTAGCCGCTAAAGAGAATTTAGCAGCACAGGTTATTATGCTCCAGAGGTGATGTGCAGTGATTGAACCCTCATTTATACGGGTTATGTTATTCCGTATTACAATTCCACTGCTTTACTCCACAGGCCCTCTTCTCTTTAGGCAACCACCATGAAACAAATCACGCTCTCCGATTTGAAGCAACAAAGTGAAGCGGCGGCTAACGCCCCGCGTTTACGCGCACATCGTAACTTTCATCCTGAACTGAGCGACCCGGTTCAGCGGCTGGCCATCGCGATGGAACCAGGCACCTATGTTCGCCCTCATCGTCATCCGCATACCTTTGAGCTATTACTTCCCCTTCGCGGGCGTTTTGTCGTGCTGAATTTTGACGACCAGGGCGTCGTTACCCGTCGCGTCGTATTAGGTGAAGCGTGTATGGCGCTGGAGATGGAGGCGGGAACCTGGCATGCCGTGCTGTCACTGGATCACGGCGGCGTTATTTTTGAAGTTAAACACGGTGGCTATCAACCGGTGGCTGATGAGGATTTCGTTACCTGGGCCCCCGCCGAGGGAGAGCCCGGTACAGCCGCGCTGATGGCATGGTATAAACACGTACAGCCTGGCGATGCGGCCTGGAAAGCATAGCGACTGCTTTCAAAATATCCAAACAGATGCCGTCGCGCATCTGTTCTGGTTTATAAAAACAGAAAAATCAAAGACCTTTCGAATTGCCGCTTTTTTAATCAAGAACGAGTAATAGCACATACCGTATAAAGGGTGCTACATTATACCGCCCACCCAACGTCAGCAATGGCCAGGCAACGCCGTAAAGATCGGTAAAGCCTGCAACCATGACCTTGTACTACGGTCTAACAGGTACGTGGTTACGCAATGCGTGACTTTCACCGACTTTATATAGGTTCCCATTATTTTGTCACAATCCAAATTCAAACGCGCGTTTCTGCACCCGCGTTACTGGTTCACATGGTTTGGTCTTGGCGTGCTCTGGTTACTGGTTCAGCTTCCTTATCCCGTAATCCGCATTCTGGGCTCCAGGCTTGGCAGCGCATCGCGCCACTTCCTTAAGCGTCGTGAGTCTATTGCGCGTAAAAATCTCGAACTTTGCTTTCCACAGTACAATGCGGAACAGCGCGAAAAACTGATTGCTGAAAACTTTAAATCTATCGGCATGGCTCTGCTTGAAACCGGTATGGCATGGTTCTGGTCTGATGAACGTGTTCGTAAATGGTTTGATGTGGAAGGCCTGGATAACCTGAAACGTGCCCAGTTGCAAAACCGCGGCGTGATGGTGGTCGGCGTTCACTTTATGTCTCTGGAACTGGGGGGTCGCGTCATGGGGCTTTGCCAGCCGATGATGGCAACCTACCGTCCGCACAACAGCGCCGTGATGGAATGGGTGCAGACACGTGGTCGTATGCGCTCGAATAAGGCAATGATCAGCCGTAACAACCTGCGCGGCATGGTTGGCGCACTGAAAAAAGGTGAGGCCGTCTGGTTCGCACCGGACCAGGATTATGGGCGTAAAGGCAGTAGCTTCGCTCCGTTCTTTGCGGTGAAAGATGTCGCCACGACCAATGGTACCTTTGTGATTTCACGTCTTTCCGGTGCATCCATGTTGACCGTCACGATGGTCAGAAAAGCGGATAAATCAGGCTATCGCCTGCATATCTCCCCTGAGATGGCTAACTATCCGGAAAACGAAGGCGAAGCCGCTACGTTCATCAATAAAGTTATCGAAATGGAAATCATGCGTGCGCCTGAGCAATATCTCTGGATGCATCGCCGTTTCAAAACACGCCCTCTTGGCGAAGCCTCGCTGTATATCTAAATTCCAGAAGGTTAGTTTCGTTAAGAAACTAACCTTTTCAATGACCTGTAATCACGCTGTGTACTGTCTTTCTTTGCGTCGCTCAAAGTGAATTTATTGCGTTCTGAAATCAAACTGTCGCCGTTCCACGACACTCGTAAGTGACGGAAATTATTTAAAAAAATCCCTCTTGTCACCCCCCATTTTTAGGCGTACATTAGCGCCGTCTGGCAACAGGAAAGCACAGAATTCTGAGCGGGAGTCGGCGGTATTACGGGAAAAATCTTATTTCCGCTATAAGCCAACTTCAGCTCTCTATAATCAGGTGGACTCTGTTTTTAAATGCGTACCACAAGATACGCGGAGCGATGAAACGTGAAATATTTCTTTATGGGCATTTCGGTGATTGTTTTAGTCTGGGCCGGAACGTTTGCCCTGATGATCTAATGAAGAACATGCAGTCAAAAAAACAGGAGCCGATGGCTCCTGTTTTTTTATGTCATGATGACGCGTGATGTTCGGTGACGCTTTTCGATGAGAGAAGTCCGTCGGCGCGGAACATACTCTTGATGCCCCTCACCGCCTGGCGGATGCGGTCACTGTTTTCAATCAGAGCGAATCGCACATGGGTGTCGCCATAATCACCAAAGCCAATGCCCGGCGAGACACATACCTTCGCGTCCTGCAGCAGCTTTTTGGCAAACTCCAGCGATCCCATTGCCGCATACGGCTCCGGAATTTTAGCCCAGACGTACATGGACGCTTTCGGCATGTCCACCATCCAGCCCGCTTCATGCAACCCTTTGACCAGCACATCACGGCGACGCTTATACTGCGCAGCAATCTCATGCACACACTGCTGATCGCCTTCAAGTGCTGCAATAGCCGCGACCTGAAGCGGGGTAAAGGTACCGTAGTCGTGATAACTCTTGATGCGCGCCAGGGCATTCACCAGCGTCTTGTTGCCCACCATAAAGCCGATGCGCCAGCCAGCCATGTTGTAGCTTTTCGACAGCGTAAAGAACTCAACCGCCACATCGCGTGCGCCAGGAACCTGCATAATCGAAGGGGCTTTCCAGCCGTCATAGACAATATCGGCATAGGCTAAATCATGCACCACCAGCACGTCGTAACGTTTAGCCAGGGCGACCACTTTTTCAAAGAAATCGAGCTCTACGCACTGCGCCGTCGGGTTCGACGGAAAACCGAGGATCATCATCTTAGGTTTCGGGTAGCTTTCGCGAATCGCACGTTCCAGTTCGTTAAAGAAATCGACCCCTTCCACCAGTGGCACGGAGCGAACCTGCGCTCCGGCAATCACGGCGCCATAGATGTGAATCGGGTAGCTCGGATTGGGCACCAGTACGGTATCACCATGATCCAGAGTCGCCAGCATCAGGTGCGCCAGACCCTCTTTTGAGCCGATGGTGACAATCGCCTCGCTTTCAGGGTCGATATCGACCTGGTAGCGATCCTGATACCAGCGAGAAATTGCACGACGTAATCGAGGAATACCGCGAGAGGTAGAGTAGCCGTGCGTATCCGGACGCTGAGCAACCGTACATAATTTCTCAACAATATGCGGCGGTGTTGGGCCGTCAGGGTTACCCATGCTGAAATCAATAATGTCTTCGCCGCGCCGACGCGCAGCCATTTTCAGTTCAGCAGTGATGTTGAATACATAAGGGGGGAGACGATCGATACGCGTAAAACGGCGTTCAGGACTGAATTCAGCCATAGATTCCTCAGATTAACGTTAGCGCCCGGACCGTCCGAGCGACGCTGCCACCGATGTGGCATGTTTAGAAAATAACCTGAAAAAAATCATGCTGTCGAGAGGGAAATGAAAAAAAAGAGTGCGCGCTAAAATCGGAACCCTGCTGTATTGAAAAGCGGAAGCGTCCGAAGTGACAGCCTCTTTCTGATATCTGTTGTGTAACACGATGATATCAAAACCGTTACCTGCTCAGGCGTTATCACAAAAAAATCGGGAGACTTCAGCCCTCTCCTGATAATCCCCTTTGCAAAACAGGGTTTTTCCCCATTTGATAAACCTGACGGATAGCTGGTCAATACGCGCCAGGTTTTTTATCATGGTTCTTTCCCGTTTTCCCTGGTCTACTCGTGCACGAAATATTCAATATGCTGCTGGCGGTTTTTGACCGCGCGGCATTAATGCTGATTTGCCTGTTTTTCCTTATCCGCATTCGCCTGTTCCGCGAGCTTTTGCACAAGTCTGCGCACTCGCCAAAAGAGCTGCTGGCCGTCACCGCTATCTTCTCGCTGTTCGCGTTGTTCAGCACCTGGTCCGGCGTGCCGGTCGAGGGATCGCTGGTTAACGTGCGTATCATTGCCGTCATGTCCGGCGGGATTTTGTTTGGCCCGTGGGTCGGCGTCATCACCGGACTGATTGCCGGTACGCACCGTTACCTGATTGATATCGGTGGCGTGACGGCAATTCCCTGTTTTATTACCAGTATTATTGCCGGGGTACTGTCAGGATGGATTAACCGCAAGATCCCGAAAAAGCAGCGCTGGCGCGCCGGGATCATCGCCGGCATGGTGTGCGAAACGCTGACCATGATCCTGGTGGTGGTGTGGGCCCCCACTATCGCACTGGGGCTGGATATCGTTTCGAAAATCGGTATTCCCATGATCCTCGGCAGCGTCTGCATCGGTTTTATCGTGCTGCTGGTACAAAGCGTTGAGGGAGAAAAAGAGGCCAGTGCCGCGCGTCAGGCCAAGCTGGCGCTGGATATCGCCAACAAAACGCTGCCACTCTTCCGCCATGTGAACGCGGAGTCGTTACGTCAGGTCTGCGATATAATCCGCCGCGATATTCATGCCGATGCGGTCGCCATTACCAATAACGACCACGTACTGGCTTACGTCGGCGTCGGGGAACACAATTACCGCGATAATGACGATACCATTAGCCCCACCACCCGACAGGCGATCAACTACGGTAAAATCATCATTAAGAACAATGATGAAGCTCACCGAACGCCGGAAATCCACTCCATGCTGGTGATTCCGCTGTGGGAAAAAGGCGTGGTAACGGGCACACTAAAAATCTACTACTGCCACGCGCACCAGATCACCTCCACGCTTCAGGAGATGGCCATCGGCCTGTCGCAAATTATCTCTACCCAGCTGGAAGTTTCCCGTGCAGAACAGCTGCGCGAGATGGCAAATAAGGCAGAACTGCGCGCGCTTCAGAGCAAAATCAATCCTCATTTTCTGTTTAATGCGCTGAACGCCATCTCGTCCTCCATCCGGATGAATCCGGACACCGCGCGTCAGCTTATATTCAATCTGTCGCGCTACCTGCGCTACAACATTGAACTGAACGATGATGAGCAGATCGACATCAAAAAAGAGCTGTATCAGATCAAGGACTATATCGCGATTGAGCAGGCCCGTTTTGGTGACAAGCTCACGGTGATTTACGATATCGATGAAGAGGTCAACTGTGTGATCCCAAGCCTGCTGATCCAGCCGCTGGTGGAAAACGCGATTGTTCACGGCATTCAGCCGTGTAAAGGTAAAGGCGTGGTCACCATCAGCGTAACCGAAAGCGGTAACCGCGTGCGCATTGCCGTGCGCGATACCGGCCACGGTATTGATCCAAAAGTCATTGAGCGCGTGGAGTCTAACGAAATGCCGGGCAATAAAATTGGACTGCTGAACGTGCACCATCGGGTCAAGCTGTTGTTCGGCGACGGACTGCACATTCACCGTCTCGAACCCGGCACCGAAATTGCTTTTTACGTCCCGAATGAACGCTCCCCCGTTCATGCGGCGACATCACTGTTGCCATAGGCCGGAGTAATCAATGAAAGTCATCATCGTGGAAGATGAAATTCTGGCTCAACAGGAGCTGAGCTGGCTTATCAAAACGCACAGCCAGATGGAGATTGTGGGTACCTTTGAGGATGGTCTGGACGTGCTCAAGTTCTTGCAGCATAACCGGGTCGACGCCATTTTTCTGGATATCAACATTCCATCGCTGGACGGTGTATTACTGGCGCAAAATATTAATCAGTTTGCTCATAAGCCGTTTATTGTTTTCGTCACCGCCTGGAAAGAGCACGCCGTAGAAGCCTTCGAACTGGAAGCGTTTGACTATATTCTGAAGCCTTACCAGGAATCACGTATTGTCAGCATGCTGCGAAAGCTGGAAGCCGCATGGCAACAACAGGCCGCGCCTGCTAACGCAAGCCCGGCGATACGTGAAAACGACACCATAAACCTGGTCAAGGATGAACGCATCATCGTGACGCCTATCGACGATATCTACTATGCCGAAGCGCACGAGAAGATGACGTTTGTCTATACACGGCGTGAATCGTACGTGATGGCAATGAACATCACCGAGTTTTGCAACAAACTGCCGGCGGCGCACTTTTTCCGCTGCCACCGTTCATTTTGCGTCAATCTAAACAAGATCCGCGAGATCGAACCGTGGTTTAACAACACCTATATTTTGCGTCTGAAGGATCTTGATTTTCAGGTCCCGGTGAGTCGCAGCAAGGTGAAAGAGTTCCGCCAGCTGATGCATCTGTAAAAATCCCCTCTCCCGCAGGAGAGGGATAGTCGTCAGAGGATTTGACCCAGTACCTGACGCAGGTGCGCGCCCGAGCCAAGCAGGCCTGGGTTATCGTGCACAATCAGGTACACAGGGATGTCCTGCACATAGCTTCTGAAGCGACCTTTGTCTTCAAACGCACCGCGGAAGCCTGAGGCTGTAAAGAAGTCGAGGAAACGCGGTACGATCCCGCCCGCGATATAGACTCCCCCGAAGGTACCCAGCGTCAGCGCCAGGTTGCCGCCAAACCGTCCCATGATCACACAGAACAGCGACAGCGCACGGCGACAGTCGATGCAGCTGTCCGCAAGCGCGCGTTCGGTCACATCTTTTGGCTGCAGATTCTCCGGCAGACGGCCGTCTGATTTTACAATCGCACGGTACAGATTCACCAGACCCGGACCGGAAAGCACGCGCTCGGCGGAGACGTGGCCGATTTCAGCGCGCAGCTCTTCGAGGATAATGCCCTCTTCTTCGCTGTTGGGCGCAAAGTCCACGTGACCGCCCTCACCCGGCAGGCTTACCCAGCGCTGGTCGACGTGAACCAGATGTGAAACGCCAAGACCGGTACCGGCACCGTAGACCGCAATCGGCTTACCTTCTACTGGCGCTGTACCGCCAAATTGAATCAGATGCTCTGGCTTCAGCATCGGGATCGCCATGGACACGGCAGTAAAGTCATTGATGATTTCAAGATGCGCAAAACCCAGGTTTTTTTTCATCTCAGCGATGGAAAATGCCCAGACATGGTTGGTCATCGCCACCCAGTCACCGGTAATCGGGCAGGCAATGGCGATACATCCGTCTTCGATGCTCACCTGTTGCTCTTCAAGATAGACCCGAACAACGGCCTCAAGACTTGGATAATCCAGCCCTGAATAGGTTTTCGCCCGGGAAATTTCACCGCTATTTACATCGCATAGGGCAAGGCGAGCATTCGTGCCGCCCACATCGCCTACCAAAGCATACTTTGTCATTCTTCTACTGCTCCGCTAAAGTCAGAATAAATCTTTGGGACACTGTAAGTTCAAGGCGTGATAACAACAACGACCGGAAGGTGAATGCCCGTGGATTATCGATCTTCGTCACAGAATAACTTTACCGTTTCAGCACCTTTTGCACTATTGCCATAAAGCTGATTGTGCAAAGTAACGTAATAGCGTTTTGTACAAGGAAATCATCATGCTCCATCCGCGAGCCAGAACCATGCTCTTACTGGCAATACCGGCGCTGATCATTGGCGTTGCCTCAAGTCTGGTGCTTATTGTCGTGATGAAAGTCGCGTCGGTGTTGCAGGCGATGTTATGGACGGCGCTTCCTGCACAACTGGGCATCAGCGTGGATTCGCCGGGATGGATCATGTTGATGCTGACGCTCACCGGCGTTGCGGTGGGTCTGGTGATCCGCTTTAGCCCCGGGCACGCCGGGCCGGATCCGGCGCTTGAGCCACTGATCGGTGCGCCCGTTCCCCCCTCGGCGCTGCCGGGGCTGATTATCGCGTTGATCCTGGGTCTGGCGGGCGGTGTCAGCCTTGGTCCTGAACACCCCATCATGGCGGTAAACATTGGTATGGCGGTCTTTTTCGGTTCGCGCATTTTACCCCGTGTCGGTGCGCTGGACTGGACCATCCTCGCCTCTGCAGGCACCATCGGGGCGCTTTTCGGCACGCCCGTTGCCGCCGCCCTTATTTTTTCTCAGACGCTTACCAGCAATAACGACGTCCCGCTCTGGGATAAACTCTTTGCGCCGCTGATGGCCGCTGCGGCTGGTGCGCTCACGACCAGTCTGTTTTTCCATCCTCATTTCTCACTCTCTCTGCCCCACTACGGCCAGATGCATATTGCCGATATTTTCAGCGGTGCCATCGTCGTCGCGATCGCCATTGCACTCGGGATGATTGCGGTATGGTGCCTTCCGCGCCTGCACCGTCTGATGCACCGGCTGAAGCACCCGGTGCTGATTCTGGGGGCGGGTGGTCTGATGCTGGGCGTATTAGGGGCTATCGGCGGAACGGTAACGCTGTTTAAAGGCCTTGATGAAATGCAGCAGTTGGCTTTCAGCCAGGTGTTCAGCGTGTCTGATTACCTGCTGTTTGCGCTGGTTAAACTGGCGGCGCTGGTGGTAGCTGCAGCATGTGGGTTCCGCGGTGGGCGTATCTTCCCGGCGGTGTTTATCGGTGTGGCGCTGGGGCTGATGCTGCATGAGCATGTGGATGCGGTGCCGGCAGCGATAACGGTCTCTTGCTCAATTCTGGGGCTGGTGCTGGTGGTGACGCGCGATGCGTGGCTGAGCCTGTTTATGGCGGCGGTAGTGGTGCCGGATTCAACGCTCTTCCCCCTGCTCTGTATCGTGATGTTGCCCGCCTGGCTCCTGCTGGCGGGCAAACCGATGATGATGGCCTGGCGAAACGACAAGTAGTCAGGCGTTATTACGCGCTTCCAGAGCTTTGGTAAGCGCCCCGAGCAGCGGCGGGATATCCGCTTTCGGGAGCATCACCTCAATCAACGAGAGCCGCTCGTGGTGCGCCACTTTTTCAAGTACGTCCGCCAGCTGTTCCGCTTCACTGACCCGCCAGCACTCAGACTGAGGATCGAGGCTCAACGCCTGTGGAATGTGCGTCCAGTTCCACAAAGCAATGTCGTTATACCGCTGCTCCGCCCCATGGATAGCCCTTTCAACCGTGTAGCCTTCGTTGTTGAGCACCAGAATAATGGGGTGCTGTTTATCACGCAGCATCGAGCCTAGTTCCTGAATAGTGAGCTGGGCCGCGCCATCCCCCGTCAGCACAATCACGCGCCGGTTCGGGCATGCGGTTTGTGCACCAAACGCCGCCGCCAGCGTGTAACCAATCGAGCCCCACAGCGGCTGGACGATAAAGTTCACATCAGCCGGTAAACGCAGATCAATCGCGCCGAAGGCCGATGTTCCCTGGTCGGCAAGGATAATGTCCCCCGGGCGAATAAAGGTTTGCAACGTTCTCCAGAAATTCTCCTGGGTAAGCGAACCGTCCGGCTGCGGGAACGGTATTGCGCCGGATGATGACGACATAAGGCCAGTGTGCACGTGCTGTTTGCTGAGTTCGACCAGCGTCTCAATCGCCTGGTTCATTGGGATGCCGGTAAACCAGACATCCCCGACGCGTGCGGCATGCGGCTGAACTTCAATGGTTTGCGCCGGGGTAAGCTGGTGCGTGAACCCGGCCGTCAGGGTATCGGTAAAACGCGTGCCAACACACAATACCGTGTCAGCCCCTTCAATCGCCTCTTTTACCGCACCGGTGCTGGCTGAACCACTGTATGTACCGTAAAAACCCGCCTGACGCTCGTCGAATATCCCTTTCCCCATCAGCATGGTGGCATGTGCCATCGGTACCTCTTTCACCCACTTCTGTAGCGCATGCTTCAGGCCATGGCGCAGAACAAGGAAGTCGGCCAGCAGCGCGGTACGTTTGCTCATCGCCAGTTTGTTCTCAGCAGCATCCCGGAACGCTTTCAGGCAGGCGCTATCGGCATGAGCCTGCTTATGAGTGAGAGCGTTTACAGGCGGCGTGGCGGCTTTTTTTGCCACATCGGCGGGGAACATCAGATAACCGGGGCGACGTTCCCGAAGCATGGTTGTCAGCACACGGTCGATTTCATAACAGGCATTTTGTTCGGTAAGGACCGCCTGTGCGACGGTGATCGGCTCGCTCATATGATAAAAGTGACGGAACTCCCCATCCCCCAACGTATGATGCAGCAACTCTCCCCTTTGCTGTGCCGCCGTACCCGGCGCCCCCACAATATGTAAAACCGGGACATGCTCGGCATAGCTGCCGGCAATGCCGTTCATGGCACTTAACTCCCCAAC
Organism: Enterobacter sp. J49; assembly: GCF_002148625.1. Classification (NCBI taxonomy): domain Bacteria; kingdom Pseudomonadati; phylum Pseudomonadota; class Gammaproteobacteria; order Enterobacterales; family Enterobacteriaceae; genus Enterobacter; species Enterobacter sp. J49. The sequence continues at coordinate 186,489 of NZ_MWPY01000037.1, read as the reverse complement.
GCCGAATGTGGTCAGCAGCGCGGCAAAGCCCTTACATCGGGCGTATCCGTCAGCGGCATAGGATGCGTTCAGCTCATTGGCACAGCCCACCCAACAAATATCCGGGCTGTCTATTACGTGGTCGAGAAACTGCAGGTTATAGTCGCCCGGCACGCCAAACAGATGATCGGCACCACAATCTGTAAGACGGTCCAGCAGGTAATCGGCGACGCAGTATGGGGTTCGCATAACAGGTGTCCTTCTGACGTTGACCTCACTTTGAGTATTAAAGAAGCGTGATGGCTGTCCAGAATTGGTCGTAAGAAGGGCATGGAAAGAATGCTTTACAAAAAAGGCTGCGCTATGCTCTTTTTTTTCACGTTAATGTAAACGTATACACTGATTTTTCCTTTCAGCACCAGAGGGCATCAGAATGAGTTACCAGCCGGACAAAAATCGTTATCAGACAATGCAGTATCGCCGCTGCGGGCAAAGCGGACTCAGGTTGCCTGCCATCTCACTCGGGTTGTGGCACAATTTTGGCGACGCCACGCTTGTCGAAAACAGCCGTCAACTTTTACAACGCGCGTTCGATCTGGGTATTACGCATTTCGACCTTGCCAATAATTACGGTCCTCCTCCCGGCTCAGCCGAACGTAATTTCGGTCGCATTTTGCAGGAAGATTTCCTGCCATGGCGCGACGAGCTGATCATCTCGACCAAAGCGGGTTATACCATGTGGGATGGCCCCTACGGCGACTGGGGGTCACGCAAATATCTGGTTGCCAGCCTGGATCAAAGCCTGAAGCGTATGGGGCTGGAATATGTGGATATCTTCTATCATCACCGTCCTGACCCACAAACGCCACTGCTGGAAACCATGAAAGCGCTTGACCATGTGGTGCGCCAGGGAAAAGCCCTTTACGTCGGGTTATCAAATTACCCTGCAGAACAGGCCCGCAAGGCTATCGATATCCTGAATGACCTTGGGACGCCGTGTCTGATCCACCAGCCGAAATATTCGATGTTTGAACGTGCGCCAGAGGAAGGCCTGCTGGACGTGCTGCAGGAAAAAGGCGTCGGCTGCATTCCCTTCTCGCCGCTGGCGGGGGGACAGCTGACTAACCGCTACCTGAACGGTATTCCTGCAGACTCGCGTGCGGCAAGCGGCAGTAAGTTCCTTAATCCCGATCAGATCACCGAAGAGAAGCTGGAGAAGGTTCGTCAACTGAACGCGCTGGCGGAAAACCGCGGCCAGAAACTGTCACAGATGGCGCTGGCGTGGATTTTACGCCACGAGTCGGTAACGTCAGTGCTGATTGGGGCCAGTAAAACTGCCCAGATTGACGATGCTGTGGCAATGCTGGAAAACCGCCATTTCTCGGCGGAAGAACTGGCAATCATTGATGGGATCCTGAACAGCTCAAAATAAAATCACTTTTAGCAAAAAGTGCTCTCATTCATGAATTAGGAGTTGAGGCGATGAAACGAGCCTTTACCAACTCGTAATATTGCGTTAACAGGCCCCACAAAGGCCCCGATCGTGAAGGAGAAAGAGTATGTTCAGGTCACTGATTCTTGCAGCGGTATTACTGGCTTCGGCCCCGCTGATCGCCACTGCGGGCGAAATCACCCTGTTGCCATCAGTTAAATTACAAATTGGCGATCGTGACGACTACGGCAGATACTGGGACGGTGGCTACTGGCGCGACCGTGATTACTGGAACCGTCACTATGAGTGGCGCGGCGACCGCTGGCGCAGACATGATAATGGCCTGCATCGCGGCTGGTACAAAAACAACGCCTATGAGCGTGGTTACCGTGAAGGCTGGAACGATCGTGACGACCGCCGCGGTGGCTGGGGTCACGGTGGCAGAGGACACGGTGGTCACGGCCATCATCACTAATGCATCATCAGTAATGCAAAAAGGAGCCTCCCGGCTCCTTTTTCTTTGGTTCAACGCGATGCTATAACCCCAGAGCAGTGCCGACCAGGAGCCATAGGTTCAACGACACCACTACCGCCACAATGACCCAACCGGTTCGTTTCACCAGCGTGCTGTTCACCAGTTCGCCCATCAGGCTTTTGTCACTGGTAAAGATCAGCAGCGGCACCAGTGCAAGCGCGATACCAAAACTCAGCAGTACCTGGCTCATGACCAGAATTCTCGTGGGATCCAGCCCCATCAGAATCACAACAAAGGAGGGCAGCATGGTCACGGAGCGACGAACCCAAAGCGGAATGTGGAAACGGACAAAGCCCTGCATCACCACCTGCCCTGCCAGCGTCCCCACAACCGTTGACGAGAGACCGGCCGCCACCAGGCTCAGCCCGAATATCGTGGCAGCAGCATGGCTCAGTAACGGCTCCAGCGTAAGGTATGCCTGGTCGAGATCGGCAATACCGGTGTGACCGTTAAAATGGAAAGCGGCGGCAGCGGTCGCCATCATCGCCAGGTTCACAAAACCGGCAATGGTCATGGCGATCGCCACATCCCATTTCGTCGCAGAGTAACGCTCTTTGCGCGTCCCACCGTGCAGGTGCTGTGTCAGCGAGGAATGCAGGTAAATGACATGCGGCATGATGGTTGCGCCCAGCACACCGGCGGCCAGGAATACCGCTTCAGAGGTTGGCAGGCTCGGGATAATCATCCCTTTGCTGAGCTGTGCCAGATTCGGCTGAGAGAAAATCAGCTCGACGATATAGGCCGCCGCCACAAACAGCAGCAGCCCACCGATAACTTTTTCCAGCGGTTTTTGACCGCGACGCTGCAGCATCAGGATCAGGAAAGTGGCAATCCCGGTGAGCACCGCGCCCTGAAGCAGCGAGACGCCGAGGATCAATTTAAAACCAATCGCGGCCCCGATGAATTCGGCGAGGTCGGTTGCCATGGCGATAATTTCCGCCTGAACCCAGTAAAGCCATACCGCCGGACGCGGATAGTGATCGCGAATTTGTTCAGCCAGGTTTTTGCCCGTGGCAATCCCCAGCTTCGCGGACAGCATCTGGATCAACATGGCCATCAGGTTAGCCCACACGACCACCCAGAGCAGCTTATAGCCGAAGCTGGCCCCGGCCTGAATATTGGTCGCAAAGTTACCTGGATCGATATAGCCGATGGCAGCAATGAACGCAGGTCCCATTAACGCGAACCGCAACTTGCGCGCTGCTCTGCCACTGCTACCCTCTACGCGACTGTTTGTCATTTCTGCCTCTGGAAATATAGCCTTTGCTATATTTAATGCTATCAAAATGAGAATGATTATCAAGATCATTTAGTGAGTTTATAGTGATTTCTCTGATAGCTTTGAACAATAGACGGGCGGGTAAGGTGGGGCGATCTAACAAAACCTGCAATCGCGCACGCTTTTGTGAAGACTAGCACACAAACTTAACTTTTCACTCATTTACCTAACATAACAAAAATGTATTGTGGATCACTAATTTTGAGACTCGTCACAGGATGTAACTATAGTGTGTCCTTGATCTCGTTTTCTTTTCGCTTGTTACATAGAATGTGCACGAAAATTAAACCTGCCTCATATTTGGAGCAAATATGGACCGCGTCCTTCATTTTGTCCTGGCACTCGTTGTCGTTACTGCGCTTGCGTTACTGGTCAGCCATGACCGTAAAAAAATCCGCATCCGCTTTGTTGTTCAGCTTCTCGTTATTGAAGTTTTGCTCGCGTGGTTCTTCCTGAACTCCAACGTGGGGCTTGGCTTCGTAAAAGGCTTCTCCGAAATGTTCGAAAAACTGCTCGGATTCGCCAACGAAGGGACGAACTTTGTCTTCGGTAAAATGAACGACGAAGGTCTGGCGTTCTTCTTCCTGAAGGTACTGTGCCCTATCGTCTTCATCTCTGCGCTGATCGGTATTCTGCAACACATTCGTGTTCTGCCTGTCGTTATCCGCGCCATTGGTACCGTACTCTCCAAAGTTAACGGCATGGGTAAACTGGAATCGTTCAACGCCGTCAGCTCCCTGATCCTGGGTCAGTCTGAGAACTTCATCGCCTATAAAGACATCCTCGGTAAGATGTCCCGCAACCGCATGTACACCATGGCAGCCACCGCAATGTCTACCGTCTCCATGTCTATCGTGGGTGCGTATATGACGATGCTGGAACCTAAATACGTGGTTGCCGCGCTGGTCTTGAACATGTTCAGTACCTTTATCGTTCTCTCTCTGATCAACCCGTACCGTGTTGACGAAGGCGAAGAGAACCTGCAGATGGCAAATCTGCATGAAGGTCAGAGCTTCTTCGAAATGCTGGGTGAGTACATTCTGGCTGGTTTCAAAGTGGCGATTATCGTTGCGGCGATGCTGATCGGCTTTATTGCCCTGATTTCTGCTCTGAACGCCCTGTTCGCAGCGGTTCTGGGTATCTCCTTCCAGGGCATTCTGGGCTACATCTTCTACCCGGTTGCCTGGGTGATGGGTGTTCCTGCACATGAAGCGCTGCAGGTAGGCAGTATCATGGCGACTAAACTGGTCTCTAACGAATTCGTTGCGATGATGGATCTGCAGAAAATTGCCAGCACGCTCTCTCCACGCGCGGAGGGCATCCTGTCCGTGTTCCTGGTCTCCTTCGCTAACTTCTCTTCCATCGGTATTATCGCCGGTGCGATTAAAGGTCTGAATGAAGAACAGGGTAACGTGGTTTCTCGCTTCGGTCTGAAGCTGGTTTACGGTTCTACGCTGGTGAGCGTACTGTCTGCCTCTATTGCGGCACTGGTACTGTAACACCTGCAGCGAAATAAAAACCGGGAGCTCAGCTCCCGGTTTTTTTATGTCCGTAATTCATTAAGCGGTTTGGGTTTGCCAATCAGGTAACCCTGCAGATAGTCGACCCCGAAGTGAAGCAGCTTCTCCCGCTGTTCCGGCGTTTCAACATATTCGGCCACCACACTCAGTGATTTCGTCTTCGCCAGGTTGCAAATCGACTGCACGATCATCGCATCCATATCGTCGGTACAGATATCTTTCACAAAGCACCCGTCAATTTTGATGATGTCCGCCTGCAAACGTCTGAGACGTTCGTAGTTGGCATATCCGGTGCCGAAATCATCAATCGCGATCCGGAAACCGCAGTCCCGCAACTGCTGAATGTTTTTGATACTGCTGCCCGAATTAGAGAAAGCCTGCTCTTCGGTGATCTCAATCACCACCGCCTGTGGTGCTACGCCATAGCGTTCAAAGAGCGAGCAAATCTCGATGGCCACCTCTTTTTGCATCAACGTCAGGGGCATCAGATTGACAGAAAAACGCACACCGGCATGCGTCGCTGGATGATCGCGCAGCCACACCAGTAATTTTTCCATCACGCACATGTCAAAGCGGTGGCTCAGGTTAAACTGGGCAATCAGCGGTATAAAGCGGTCTGGGGTGATGATCTCGCCCTCGCTTTCCATGCGCGTCAGTATTTCGTAATACCCGCTACCATCTGCCTTCTGGATTGGCTGGGCGTATAAATGAAACTGTCCGGCATCCAAAGCATGTTTAATGCGTGCTAACATCAAAACCCGCTCGGTTGTTTGTCCTGATGCCACCTCGAGGCTATTGGTGAGCGCCAGTACATTATGCGCTCCGCAAGATTGCTCAGCCAGCCAGCTGAGCTGCCCCAGCGTATGGTGTAACTTCTCACCGTTTTCAACCATTCCCCAGGAAGCGCCAAATTCAATATCCAACCCGGTGTTGTTCCAGACAATCTTACGGCTGTTCAGCTGATCGACCATATGCTGCAGGCGCTCAGCGGTTCCCGGCCCCAGCAATACCAGCACCAGTTCGCTGCCCGGGAGCTGGAAAAGCCGCTCATCTTTTTGCAAAAATGGCTGCAGCGAGGTGGTCACCATCCGTTTGCAATGCACCCGCATAAGAATGCCGTAGTGACGACTCAAGAACTCGAGGTTGTCCATTCGCAGACAGCACACTTTGGCATCAGGGTGGTCCTGCAGAAAATCTTCCAGTGCACGAATGTTCGGTAAACCGGTCAGCGGATCGGTTAGCGCCCTGTCCTGCCAGTCCTGCTTCAGCCACTCGCTGCGCTGATAAATCCGCGACATATAGAGCAAACAGATGGCGAAAGAGATAAGGACAGACAAAATAAAGGAGAGCGAATGGCCTGACTCCACGCCATTGAGGAAATTATAGTTATAGGTCAACAGCAGAAGTGCGGATGCCGCCCAGAAAAGAGAAATGAGCGCGTAGCTCAGGCGACTGATCCCTAACGTAAAGAGAATAAAAATCACTGGCATTAAATAGCCCGCAATAATAGGTGACTCAAAAGGAGCACATAAAATTGCGAGGATGACGATTAAAAGCATCAGCCAGACTAATATATATAGCGATTTCTTTTGAAAAAACACGGGCTTCACACTGCGTCGCCAGAAGGTGATGGCATAACGTGGATTAATTATCATTCTTAACGGGTAATAGAACATCATGGTAAATATCAACGCCGCGCAGATCAGACTTTGTATATCGACTACGTTATAAATTGCGGTACCTTCACCGAAGAAGGTTGAGATAGTAACCGGGAAATGGAACAAATAACCTGCCAGGTACATCGACACTTTTATGCCTATCGGTACCATAAAGCCGAGCCAAAATATCCGTAACCCAATATGCTTGTTCGGCACGCAGTAGCGCCAGCGCTTGCCCAGTATGATCCTGAGGATGCCGCACCCCGCAAACACCGAGAACGTCTGACAGAACAATAAAACTGAATATTGTAGCGGTGCTAAATCAATGCTGAATATATTAGTGATAGTAAAACTTAACAGAACAGGAATAACCGCCCGACGCCAAAATACCAGAATAACCGCCAGCATTACGCTTAAAGGCAGCCATGCTAAATATACGTCATGACCATTAACAACAGCGCGCGGAGAGATATAACGGGAGAATGGCACCGCAACCAGGCAAAGCGCCAGGGCAGTTATAAATATCTTTACATTATTGTAAGTTTTTCTATTCATTAAGTTAGATAATCTATTTTCCATTCGTATCATTGACCGGATGGATAATAGGTTTATTAATTGCGCGAATCAAGTTGAAGTCTATTTATAGACCGCTTTATTGATTTTGATTGAGGTGAGGTACAAAAACACCTCTATTTCAGCAACAAATTAGGGTGAAGAGTTTTACAAAAGCATAAAAAAACCCCCGTCTTTCGACGAGGGTTCAAATTTTGGTGGAGCTAAGCGGGATCGAACCGCTGACCTCTTGCATGCCATGCAAGCGCTCTCCCAGCTGAGCTATAGCCCCACATGTTGACTTTACTGACCGCACTCTGTTGGGTTCAGAGTGTGGTGGAGCTAAGCGGGATCGAACCGCTGACCTCTTGCATGCCATGCAAGCGCTCTCCCAGCTGAGCTATAGCCCCATCGTAAAGCTGTCATGTTGACGGGCGGCATAATATGAATTCCGCTGCGGAGTGTCAACGGCAAAATCAATGACGGCGGTTCAATCGCCGAAAAATCATGCAAATGAATCACTTTGCGAGTCTGCTCGCAGTCATGAGTTAAGCCTGTCACATTTTCCTCTAAAACGGTGCTATAAAATGAGCCGTTAATTAACCCCACGAATATTCAGGAAATTGCATGATCAAGGAACGAATGACGCCAGAAGAGTTAGCCCTGCTCACTGGCTATAGCCGCCAGACCATCAATAAATGGGTACGCAAAGAGGGTTGGATTACATCGCCAAAACCAGGAGTCCAGGGCGGCAAAGCGCGTCTGGTGCACGTTAATGAAAAAGTGCGTGAGTTTATCCGCAGCGCGCGCCGGGCAAGTGAAACGTCTGAGATACCAGAAAGTGCCAGCCATGATGGCTCGCTTCACTCCCTGCTCCTGACGCTGGCAAATGAAATGACGCCGGAAGAGCAAAGGCAGATGACATCACTGTTACTGCGGGAAGGGATTACCGGATTGTTGCAACGTTTAGGGATACGCGACCAGAACTGATATGAAAAGATTCCGTAGCAAAATGACCACCGAAGAGCTGGCAGAAAATTTGGGTGTTGCACGGCAAACGGTGAACCGCTGGATACGCCAGCAGGGATGGAAAACCGAGGGCGTCAATGGGGTGAAAGGCGGACGTGCACGGCTGATTCACATTGATGCCCGCGTGAAGGAGCACATCATGAGCCTCCCGGCTGTCCGTAACCGTCAGGCGGTGTACCATCTGGCGGAGGTGACATCGTTGTACAGTGACCCCTCCTCGACTCTGCGTCCTGGGATCATCGAGACGCTGGAGAATATGACGCACCTTGAGCAGGAGCGTCTGGATGCCTTACTAAAGCGTGAAGGGATACGCGGCTTTCTTGCACGTCTCGGCATTGCTGAATTTAATGCATAAAAAAACGGCAGGTCTCCCTGCCGTTTTTCATGGTTCAGGCGTTATTACTGCTGATTTTCGCGCTCAGTAATAAAATCCAGCGCCTTGTTAATGCGCGCTACGCTGCGTGATTTACCAATGGCATGAACGGTAACATCAAGTGCCGGAGACTGACCCGCACCGGTGACTGCCACACGCAGTGGCATACCCACTTTGCCCATACCAACTTCCAGCTCATCTGCCGTCGCCTGAATGGCATGATGCACATTCTCGGCAGTCCAGTCAGTCATCGCCGCCAGTTTGTCACGCACCACTTCGAGTGGCTGACGCGCAACCGGACGCAGGTGCTTCTTCGCCGCGTCCGCGTCGAACTCGTCAAACTCTTCATAGAAGTAGCGGCAGCTTTCAGCGATCTCTTTAAGCGTTTTGCAACGCTCGCCGAGCAGTTTCACCAGTTCCGCCAGTTCAGGGCCAGTACGAGTATCAATATTTGCCTGCTCGATGTGCCACTGCAGGTATGTCGCCACATATTCCGGCTGCATGGTATTGATGTAGTGGTGGTTCAGCCAGAGCAGCTTATCAGTGTTAAACGCGCTCGCAGATTTGCTCACCGCGCCCAGAGAGAACAGATTGATCATCTCTTCACGGCTAAAGATCTCCTGATCGCCGCTGGACCAGCCCAGACGCACCAGATAGTTCAGAAGCGCTTCCGGCAGATAGCCGTCGTCGCGGTACTGCATGACGCTGACCGCACCGTGGCGTTTAGACAGTTTTTTGCCGTCGTCGCCATTGATCATGGACACGTGCGCATAGACCGGAACAGGGGCGTTCAGCGCTTTCAGGATGTTGATTTGACGTGGGGTGTTGTTGATATGGTCTTCGCCGCGGATAACATGCGTGATTTCCATATCCCAGTCGTCAACCACAACGCAGAAGTTATAGGTTGGGGAACCGTCGGTGCGGCGGATGATCAGATCGTCCAGCTCCTGGTTGCTGAATTCGATCGGGCCACGGATCTGGTCGTCAAAAATTACCGAGCCGTCCTGCGGGTTAGCAAAACGCACCACGCACGGTTCATCAGCAGCATGCTCGCTATGGTCATGGCGGCAGCGGCCGTCATAACGCGGTTTTTCACCCTTAGCCATCTGATCTTCACGCAGCGCATCAAGGCGTTCTTTGGAGCAATAGCATTTATACGCTGTACCCGCGACCAGCATCTCATCAATCACGGCGTTGTAGCGGTCAAAACGTTTGGTCTGGAAATACGGGCCTTCGTCCCACTCCAGATTGAGCCAGTTCATACCATCCATAATGGCTTCAATTGCTTCCGGCGTGGAGCGCTCGAGATCGGTGTCTTCAATACGCAGTACGAACTCACCTTTGTTGTGGCGTGCAAAAAGCCAGGAATAGAGAGCGGTACGTGCACCACCGACGTGCAGATAGCCTGTCGGGCTCGGCGCGAAGCGAGTTTTGATTTTCATGAAATGGCCTTACGTTATAAAGATGCCGGCAATCGGCAAATCCTGGGAAAAAAACAATGGGCAATATTCTATCACTGTGGGGGGATTCCTCAATGTTGATCCCTTTATCGTGAGGGAGTTTGCGATTTTTGTTTAGAAATCATGCGTCATCGCCCGTTTCGCGATCGTTTTGTTTAATTTTACGACGAACGAATAAAAACTTTAGAAAATGCGTTGACTCATTTTCAACTCTCCCTATAATGCGACTCCACACAGCGGGGGTGATTAGCTCAGTTGGTAGAGCATCTCCTTTACACGGAGGGGGTCGGCGGTTCGAGCCCGTCATCACCCACCATCTACTTAAGTAGACTCGCAGTGTAGATAAGTATTGAGATTGGGCGATTAGCTCAGTTGGTAGAGCATCTCCTTTACACGGAGGGGGTCGGCGGTTCGAGCCCGTCATCGCCCACCATTCTCACCTTATCGCAGCAGTTCCGAAATGGGCGATTAGCTCAGTTGGTAGAGCATCTCCTTTACACGGAGGGGGTCGGCGGTTCGAGCCCGTCATCGCCCACCATTTCGGGTCGTTAGCTCAGTTGGTAGAGCAGTTGACTTTTAATCAATTGGTCGCAGGTTCGAATCCTGCACGACCCACCAATGTAAAAAAGCGCCCTAAAGGCGCTTTTTTGCTATCTGCGGTATAACATCACTCTTCCGTCAACGTTGCTATCAACGACTTAATCGCCGGTGTCGCCTGCTTCTCGTCATACACCACATACAAATCTGCCGGTATACGTACCTGTAATGGACGAAATACAACACCGGGCCACTGCATTTGCGCATAGCTGTCAGCAGCTAACGTAATCCCCATTCCCATACTGATCATTGCCAGCACCGTCTGCGGTTCATCGGCTTCACGCACTATCATCGGTGAAAAACCGGCCTGCTGACACACTCGCTGTAAGAACGACCAGTCAGAATGCGCAGACGGCATAGTTACAAAGTACTCATTCTGCAGTTCGGTGAGCGCAATTGCGCTTTCCCCCACCAGCCGGTGATCCTCCGGCAGCGCAACCAGAAACGCCGCATCCCGTAAGCGGATACTGGTAAACCCTGCGGTGGGCTCGGTTGCCATTCGCCAGATCCCGACATCCAGCTCCCGACGCTCCAGCAGCGCCATTTGCATTACCGGTGACTTTTCGCGAAAGATGACATCAACGTTCGGATGCTCTTTCAAAAATGTGCGCATGACCGTACGCACTTCGCTCCACATGGCGGTACCGACAATGCCCAGTGCAATCCGCCCCGCCTCACCCCGTCCAATTTGTTCGACCCGCGCCAGTGCCTGGTTTGTGCTGGCAAGCAGTCGACGGGACTCTTCCATCAATACTTTACCCGCATGGGTCAAGGCGACGCTTCGTGAGTGGCGAATAAACAGTAAGGTACCGAGCTGACTTTCCAGCTCTTTTATATGCAGGCTCAACGGCGGCTGCGACATATTGAGACGGGCCGCAGCCCGTCCAAAATGAAGTTCCTCAGCGACGGCCAGAAAATAGCGCAGCAGCTTAAGGTCGGTTCGGTAGACGCGTTCCATCAACACATATCCTGGCGATAACACTTATGCTCCCACCTTAAAGCCTTTCACCGCCAGCAGGGAAAACTTTAATGCGCAACTGTGCGCAACTCGCTGTTTTTACTGGTGTGGCGATAGTTAAAGCTGAAATAAAACACCACGGCGAGCACCAACGCATACGCCGCAAATACCAGCCAGATGGTCTGCCAGTCTTTCACCCCGTCCACGGAGAAATAATCTACCGCCGCGCCGCTCAATACCGATCCGAAATAAGCACCGATACCGTTAACGGTCGTCATAAACAGCCCTTGCGCGCTGGCGCGGATATCAGCGCTTACCTCCTGTTCGACAAACACCGAGCCGGAGATGTTGAAGAAGTCGAACGCGCAACCATAGACCAGCATTGACAGCATCAACAGCCCGACGCCTGTCGCGGAAGGATCGCCATACGCAAAGAGTCCAAACCGCAGCATCCAGGCCACCATGCTCATCAGCATCACGGTTTTTATGCCAAAACGTCGGAGGAAGAAAGGAATGGTCAGGATGAACAGCACCTCTGACATCTGCGAGACGGAGAGCAAAATAGAAGGATATTTAACGATAAAGCTTTCCGCATACGCCGGATTACGCGCAAAATCATGCAGAAAGGGGCTACCGAAAGTATTGGTGATTTGCAGCACGGCGCCCAGCAGCATCGCAAACAAAAAGAACACCGCCATTCGGGGCTGTTTAAACAGGACGAACGCATTCAGGCCAAGTTTGCTTGCCAGTGTCGATGAGGTTTTATTCTTCGCCACCGGAATGGCCGGTAACGTCAGTGAATAGAGCGCCAGAACCAGCGACGCGGCAGCAGCAATGTAGAGTTGAATGTTGGTTAACTCTGCCCCCATCAGGCTTATGGCCCACATCGCCACAATGAAGCCTACCGTGCCATAGACCCGCACCGTTGGAAAATGGGTCACCGTGTCCAGCCCTGCCTGCTCAAGACAGGAGTAGGAAAGGGTATTCGATAGCGCAATGGTCGGCATAAAGGCCATGGCATTAACCAGCATGACCCAGAACATCAGCCCCGGTTCATTGACCTGCGCGGCATAGCAAAGCGCAACAGCACAGACGAGATGGCAAATCACGTATGCACGATCTGCCCGCAGCCACTTATCGGCAATAATGCCCACCAGCGAGGGCATCACGATCGCGGCAAGCCCCTTCGAGCTGTAGACCATACCCACGTCAGAGCCGGAAAAACCCAGGGTGTTAATCATGTAAGCGCCGAGAGTAACGAGCCAGCTTCCCCAGATAAAATATTGCATAAAGGACATCATCTTTAAGCGCGTCGTGATGTTCATACCCGATTCCTTATAGCAGAGTGACCCTCACGGGCCACGATGTTGTTTCGCTCAGGCAAGCTGGCGCAGAAAACCGCAGATAAGATCGATGAAGTTCTGGCGAGAGAGTTCGGCGGCAGCAAGCGTTTGTTCATGCGACAGTTTTACATCGCTCAGACCTTCAGCAAGGTTGGTTATGGCCGAAACGGCGACCACCTTCAGGCCACAGTGGCGCGCCGAGATCACTTCCGGCACCACTGACATTCCCACCACATCTCCGCCGATGATCTGCATCATGCGGATCTCAGCCGCGGTTTCGAAGTTAGGGCCTGGATAGGAGACAAACACCCCCTCATGCAATGGAAAGCCCTTCTCGCTCGCCACGGCCTGCAGCAGGGCACGACAATCTGCATCATAAGCATTGGCCAGCGAGAAAAAACGGTCGCCAAAACGGTCATCGTTCAGCCCGACCATCGGGGTACCCGGCAGGGTGTTAATGTGGTCGCTGAGGGCAACCAGGCTTCCCGGTTCAACCTCCGGACGTAATGAACCGGCGGCATTGGTACTGAACAGCAGTTCGCAGCCCAGCAGTTTGAAGGTGCGGATTGCATCGGTCATGACGGCGATGCCGCGGCCCTCATAGAAGTGACCGCGCCCTTTCATGCAGGCGACCGGAACACCGGCAAGATGCCCCAACACCAGCTCACCGGCGTGACCGTGAACGGTGCTCACCGGGAAGCCCGGCAGTTTTTCATAGCTCAGTACCACAGCATCAACAATCTGCTCGGCGAGCGCGCCAAGACCTGAGCCGAGAATAAACGCAACCCGCGGAGTGAAATCAGGTTTAGCGGCACGAATGATGTCGGCAGAGAACCAGGGATTATTCGAGAGGGTCATAAAAGCTCCTTGAGAATTAAGATCGCGATATCACCGATCGCATGACCTTAGTCTTATATCTGGAGCCTGCGGGTTACCTCCAATACACTTTCTCTGCACCATCAATACTGATTTGGTATCAATACCTTTCCCTGCCAGATATGGCAGTTTTGCTCAAGCTAATTGCGTTGGCGCCGATACCTCTGTTTTACAGCGAGAGGAAAAAGTATGACGACCATTCAGGCTACAACCCAGCCCATTCAAACCAGCGGTGGCGGGAGTCGTTCTTCCGGCGGCAACGATATCGCTGCCCAGATCAGCCGTATCACTGACAAGATAACCAAGCTGACTCAACAGTTAAAAGAGGTTGCGAACGGTTCCGGCAGTGCGGAAGAGAAGAAGAAACAGCAGGAGCTTATCCAGGTGCAAATCAAAGTGCTGCAGGCACAGCTCGCACAGCTGCAGCGCCAGCAGGCGGAAGAAGCCCAGAAGAAACAAGAGCAAAGTCTGGTCAACGTGGAAGGTCCGAAGAACGCATCAGACAATCATCAAATAGACATCTACGTCTAACGCTCTGTTGAGTTAAACAGTGGATCGCGTATACGGGCCTCGGTTAATCGTTGCGCCTGGATACGCACCACTTCCCAGATAGCCTGCGCAGCCCCGGAGAGCGAACGGTTTTTTCGCCGTACCAGCATCAGTTTTCGCTCAATAGCAGGCGTCAGTCGCTTCACGACCAGACGGCTTCCCTGCGGCAAAGGGAGCGCCAGGGCGGGTAATACACTGATCCCTATGCCTGCCTCCACCATGGGAAACAGCGTTGCCGGGTGTCCAATCTCCTGCACAATGGTCGCCTTAACGCCCTGCGTCACCAGCGCAGAATCAATCAGCGGACGGCTGCCTGAGGCATAATCCTGTAATACCAGGTTCGCTCCCTGCAACGCCTGCCAGTGAACAGACGGCTGCGCGGCTAGCGGATCGTCGTCCCGGCAAAGCAACAGAAACGGCTCAGACAGCACAATTTCACACTCCAGGTCACTCACCTGACCAGGATCGATAACAATACCAAAATCCACATCGCCCTGACGGATGCTCTCCAGCACCCACTGCTGCGGCCTGTCATGCAAAACAAAATCGATATCCGGATAGCGATGATTACCCTCCGCAATACACTGCGGGATAAGGTGCGCGGATATCGTCTGGCTGGCCGCAACCCGCACGGTACCCGACAGCTGCTGCCCCAGTCGACCTACATCTCTGAGCGTACTGTTGAGTTCGTCCAGCAGCCGTTCAAGGCGCTGAGCCAGCTGCTGTCCGGCTTCCGTGAGCACGACTTCACGCGTGGTGCGATCAAGCAACCGGACACCCGTCTGGCTCTCCAGCTCTTTCACGCTGTGGCTTACCGCGGACTGGCTCAGGCCGATGATCTCCCCTGCCCGACTGAAGCTGCGGGCATGGGCTACGGTGACGAAGATGCGAAGCTGGCGTAAGGAATAATTCATCTGTTTAATTCATGAATGGATGCAATAAATCAATTTTATTTCTCAAATGGAAAAAAGCACAATAGCGATATCTGTTTTCAGGAGTCATTATGAAACTATTTCGTATTCTTGATCCGTTTACGCTTACTCTGGTTGTCACGGTATTACTGGCCTCCTTCTTCCCCGCGCGGGGCGGGTTCGTTCCTTTTTTTGAAGGACTGACGACCGCGGCCATCGCGCTGTTGTTCTTTATGCACGGCGCAAAGCTCTCGCGCGAAGCCATTATTGCGGGGGGGAGCCACTGGCGACTGCACCTGTGGGTGATGTGCAGCACGTTCATCCTCTTCCCTGTACTCGGCGTGCTGTTCGCATGGTGGGCGCCGGTGAATGTCGACCCGGCCCTTTATACCGGCTTCCTGTATCTGTGCATTCTGCCGGCCACCGTGCAGTCCGCTATCGCGTTTACCTCTCTGGCGGGCGGTAACGTCGCAGCCGCAGTCTGTTCAGCGTCGGCATCCAGCCTGTTAGGGATTTTCGTTTCGCCGCTGCTGGTGGGTCTGCTGATGAACATGCACGGCGCGGAAGGTAACCTGGAACAGGTAGGTAAAATCTGTCTGCAGCTGCTGTTGCCGTTTGTGCTGGGTCATCTCTCTCGTCCGTGGACGGGCGCGTTTGTTGCAAAGCACAAAAAATGGATCTCAAAAACCGACCAGTCGTCGATTCTGCTGGTGGTCTATTCGGCCTTCAGTGAAGCGGTTGTGAATGGCATCTGGCATAAGGTGGGCGCAGGCTCGCTGCTGTTTATCGTGGTGGTCAGCCTTGTTCTGCTGGCGATTGTGATTGGCGTAAACGTCTTTGTGGCCCGCAAGTGCGGCTTCAACAAAGCCGATGAAATTACCATTGTCTTCTGTGGCTCGAAGAAGAGCCTGGCGAACGGCATTCCTATGGCAAACATTCTCTTCCCGACCTCAATGATAGGGATGATGGTACTGCCACTGATGATTTTCCATCAGATCCAGCTGATGGTCTGCGCGGTGCTGGCGCGTCGTTACAAACGCCAGACGGAAAAACAGGCGCAGGAAGAGACCCGCGCCGCGAAAGCTTAAGGACGTTTCAGGGGCTGAACCAACTGCGTCAGCCCCTCGGTTTTAATCAGTAACGTGATAGCCATCAGCTCACCCAGTCGTCCAGCCGGGAACCCATCTTTGCGGGCAAACCACAGCAAATAATCTTCCGGTAAATCAATCAGCCTGCGGCCTTTATATTTACCGAATGGCATCTCCGTGTTGGCGATCTCAACGAGCTGCTCTTTCTCCACGTTACTCTCCTAACAGGCGCATCATTTCCGCTTCGTCGATAACCTCAATGCCCAGCTCCTGAGCTTTAGCAAGCTTCGAACCGGCGGCTTCCCCGGCAATAACCAGGTCGGTTTTCTTCGACACGCTGCCTGCCACTTTTGCGCCCAGCGCAACCAGTCGCGCTTTAGCATCATCACGTGAAAGCTGGCTCAGGCTGCCGGTCAGCACGACCGTTTTGCCGGCAAACGGGCTGTCGATCTCGTCAGCGTTGACCACGACCGGAGCCGGCCATCTGATGCCCTCTTCCAGCAGCTTGCCGATCACCTCGCGGTTGCTCTCTTCGGCAAAGAAGTTAAAGACATGCGTCGCGACGACAATTCCCACGTCCGGGACTCTCTGCAGCTCGTCAATACTCGCTTTTTCCAGAGCTTCCAGCGTACCGAAATACGCCGCCAGCCCCGCCGCCGTGGCTTCGCCCACTTCGCGAATACCGAGCGCATAAAGGAATCGGGCAAAAGTCGTCTCTTTGGCAGCATCCAGGGCATTAACCACATTCTGGGCCGACTTCGGTCCCATGCGATCAAGACCCGTGAGTTTACCCGCGGTCAGTTTGAAGAGATCTGCAGGCGTATGAACATATTCTTTCTCAACCAGCTGATCGATAATTTTGTCACCCATTCCGTCGACGTCCATCGCCCGACGGGAAACGAAGTGCTTCAGTGACTCTTTACGTTGTGCCCCGCAGATTAAGCCCCCCGTACAGCGAGCCACCGCTTCACCTTCAACGCGCTCAACGTCAGATCCACATACCGGGCAATGCGTCGGGAACACGATAGCGCGCGTATCGTCAGGACGCTCTGACTCAACCACGTTCACCACCTGCGGGATAACATCGCCCGCGCGACGAATCACCACTTTGTCACCAATGCGCAGGCCGAGACGTTCAATTTCATCGGCGTTATGCAGCGTGGCGTTACTCACCAGCACGCCAGCAACCTGCACCGGTTCCAGACGGGCAACCGGGGTAATCGCGCCCGTACGGCCCACCTGGAACTCCACGTCACGGACAAAGGTCATCTGCTCCTGCGCCGGGAATTTAAACGCCACTGCCCAGCGTGGCGCGCGCGCCACAAAGCCTAACTGCTCCTGCAGCGCAAGTGAGTTAACCTTGATAACCACGCCATCAATATCAAAACCAAGCGTCGGGCGGTCTTCTTCCACTTTGTGGTAGAACGCCAGCACGGCTTCCGGGGAGTCGCACAGCTGAACACGGTTACTCACCGGCAGGCCCCACGCTTTAAACTGCAATAAACGTCCGAGATGGGTATCCGGCAGTTCACCGCCTTCCAGAATCCCGACGCCATAGCAGAAGAAAGTAAGCGGTCGCTTCGCGGTGATACGGGGATCAAGCTGGCGCAAGGAGCCTGCCGCCGCATTACGCGGGTTAGCAAACACTTTCCCGCCGGTACGGCGCGCCTCTTCGTTGATTTTCTCGAAGCCCGCCTGCGGGAGGAATACTTCACCGCGCACTTCCAGTCGGGCTGGAATATTATCCCCTTGCAGCTTCAGCGGGATCGCACGGATGGTGCGTACGTTGGTGGTAATGTCTTCACCCGTCGTACCATCACCCCGCGTCGCGGCACGCACCAGCACACCGTTTTCATAGAGAAGGCTGACCGCCAGACCATCCAGCTTCAACTCGCAGCACCAGGTCAGGGAGTCGCTGCTTTTGAGGCGATCCTGCACGCGCTTGTTAAACGCGAGGAAGCTCTCTTCATCAAAGACGTTATCCAGAGACAACATTGGGACTTCATGACGTACCTGACTGAAAGCACCCAGCGGCTCCGCACCCACGCGCTGCGTGGGTGAGTCGGGCGTAATCAATTCCGGGTGCTGCGCCTCTAGCTCGCGCAACTCGCGCATCAGACGGTCATACTCCGCATCCGGCACTTCCGGCGCGTCCATAACATGATAGAGGTATTCATGATGGCGAAGCGTGGTTCGCAGTTCAGTGAGTTGTTGTTCGATTGAGTCCATATCACACCATCAATGAGAAAAAACCCCCGACATGCGGGGGTTGAGGAGGAGTCGATGTAAACGCGATGATTACGCGTTGGCTTCCTTAACTTCGCGGATGCGGTCCTGATACTCGCGCAGTTTCTGCGGCGTCATCATACGACGCTGATCGTCGAGCACCACACCACCGACTTCGTCAGCAATGTGCTGTGCGGACTGCAGCATCAGCTTAAAGTTTTGCAGTTCATCACCGTAGGACGGCACCTGCATGAAGATAGTGACACCCGGCGTCACGAAATCACCGGTCATTTCCGGGTCAAAGGTGCCAGGGTTGACCATATTGGCCAGGCTAAACAGCGCCGGACCGCTACCGTCAGGACTCAGGTGACGATGGAAAATATTCATGTCGCCAAACTTGAAGCCTGCCTGTTGAATGCTGTTAAGCAGGACATCGCCATTCAGGTGGGTGCCATGATGCGCAGCCACGTTCATGATGATGACCGCTTCTTTACGCTGCGGTTTTTCAACAACCGGTTCTGGCTCAACCACGGGCTCTGGTTCAACGAGCGGGGCCGGCGCAGGCTGAGGTGCAGGCTGCACGTGAACAGGCTGCTGCGGTTGGTGTACCGGCTGTGCAGGCTGTTGTGGCGCAGGTTGCTGCACAGGCTGTTGCTGAACCGGCTGTGGCGCAGCAGGCTGCTGATGGACAGGCTGTTGCGGCGGCTGACGCACCGGCTCTTCTCCAGGCTGCGGCGCCTGCTGGCGCGGCTGTGCAGAAGCATACGGCGGTTGATACTGGTGCTGCGGAGGCTGACGAGGGGCTTCATGCTCCCCATGAGCCGCGCCGGGCGCAGTATTGACCCGATGAACACGAACTTCACCCACGCCGTCGTCGTCGCTTCCGTCGATGTCATTTTCACTGTCATCGTCATCACGACTGGACTTCATGCGCTTCAGTGGGCGATCGCGAAACATAGAGGAACGCTCTTTACGGCTGGTCCAGAAACCATGTACCAGTAAAGCGATTATGGCGATCGCGCCAACAATGATTAATATCAGACGCAAATCCTGCATCATTATATTCTCTGTTGTTCTAACACCTTGCCACCACGGCAAACATTTACTCACTAAGAGTATTTGCCGTTTACGTCAAGTGCAAGTGTGTGCAGAGCATTCACAGCATAAAGATGAACTAAATCGTGCTTTTTGCTGTTTTTTCGAACATTTCCGAACTGGTCATTGGTCCGTAAGTGGATAATATAGGCGGGCAATTCCACTGGTTGTGAAAAAAGGAGTACAGCCTGGTTATGGTTTCAACATCATCTTCTCCCCCGCGCAGCGGCGTCTGGTATTTTTCTCAGGGCTGGAAACTGGTCTCACTGCCGGGGATTCGTCGCTACGTCATTCTGCCGTTGCTGATTAACATTATCCTGATGGGCGGCGCGTTCTGGTGGCTGTTCACCAGACTGGAGAGCTGGATCCCTTCGCTGATGAGCCATGTGCCGGACTGGCTGCAGTGGCTGAACTACCTGCTCTGGCCGGTAGCGGTTATCTCCGTGCTGCTGGTGTTCGGCTACTTCTTCTCGACGATTGCAAACTGGATAGCTGCGCCGTTTAACGGCCTGCTGGCAGAACAGCTGGAAGCACGTCTTACCGGTGCAACGCCGCCGGATACGGGCATGCTGGGGATCATGAAAGATATCCCACGCATCATGAAGCGCGAATGGCAGAAGTTTGCCTGGTATCTTCCCCGCGCCATTGTGCTGCTTATCCTTTATTTTGTCCCTGGCGTCGGTCAGACGGTGGCCCCGGTGCTGTGGTTCCTGTTCAGCGCCTGGATGCTGGCAATCCAGTACTGCGATTATCCGTTCGATAACCACAAGGTGCCGTTCAAAACGATGCGCAACGCCCTGCGCACGCAAAAAGTCGCGAATATGCAGTTCGGGGCGCTGACCAGCCTGTTCACCATGATCCCGGTGCTCAACCTGTTCATCATGCCGGTCGCCGTTTGCGGCGCAACGGCGATGTGGGTTGACTGCTACCGTGCTAAGCACGCGTTATGGAAGTAATGCAAAAATGTGTAAAAAGGGGGTGGCTTATGCCGCCCCTTATTCCATACTGATCCCCATTATTTCCTTGCAGTATATAGATATGCGAATTCCTTACTTCCCCCTACCTGTTCAACAGGTATGCTGGGACGGTATCCCAATTTCATACAGTTAAGGACAGGCCATGAGTAAGATTTATGAAGACAACTCGCTGACTATCGGTCATACGCCCCTGGTTCGACTGAACCGTATCGGTAATGGACGCATTCTGGCGAAGGTCGAATCACGTAACCCGAGCTTCAGCGTGAAGTGCCGTATCGGTGCAAATATGATTTGGGATGCTGAAAAACGTGGCGTGCTGAAGCCAGGCGTTGAGCTGGTTGAACCGACCAGCGGTAACACCGGTATCGCACTGGCCTATGTTGCGGCGGCGCGCGGTTATAAACTGACGCTGACCATGCCTGAAACCATGAGCATCGAACGTCGCAAACTGCTGAAAGCGCTGGGCGCGAATCTGGTGCTGACCGAAGGTGCCAAAGGCATGAAGGGTGCGATTCAGAAAGCAGAAGAGATTGTTGCCAGCGATCCGGCGAAATATCTGCTGCTGCAGCAGTTCAGCAACCCGGCGAACCCGGAAATTCACGAAAAGACCACCGGCCCGGAAATTTGGGAAGATACCGACGGTCAGGTTGATGTATTTATCTCCGGTGTAGGCACCGGCGGAACCCTGACTGGCGTGTCGCGCTATATAAAAGGCACAAAAGGTAAAAAAGACCTGATTACCGTTGCCGTGGAACCAACCGACTCGCCGGTGATCACCCAGGCGCTGGCGGGCGAAGAGATCAAACCCGGCCCACATAAAATTCAGGGTATCGGTGCCGGCTTCATTCCGGGCAACCTGGATCTGAAGCTTATTGATAAAGTGGTGACCATCACCAACGAAGAAGCTATCTCTACCGCACGTCGTCTGATGGACGAGGAAGGTATTCTGGCGGGCATCTCTTCCGGTGCTGCTGTTGCGGCAGCGCTCAAACTTCAGGAAGATGAGGCCTTTACCAATAAGAATATTGTGGTTATCCTGCCTTCATCGGGTGAGCGTTACTTGAGCACCGCACTGTTTGCCGATCTGTTCACTGAAAAAGAACTGCAACAGTAATGCCAGCATGTTAATAACGCGTAAAAAAGCACCTTTTTGGGTGCTTTTTTGTGGCCTGCTTCAAAGTTTTACCCCTCCTGGCATTGATTCACCCCGTTGGGTCTGGTATTTAAACCAGCAATTATTTTGATGCGTGAAATTAATCAGTGAACGAAATAGCCTTGCTGAATCGATTTTATGATTTGGTTCAAGTCTTGCTTTCGCTGCATAATGTTTAATGACGATCGAAACGTCAGCGCTAACAATACAGGCTAAAGTTAAGTCGCCAGGCTAGACTTTAGTTCCACAACACTAAACCTATAAGTTGGGGAAATACAATGTTCCAGCAAGAAGTTACCATTACCGCTCCGAACGGTCTGCACACCCGCCCTGCTGCTCAGTTTGTTAAAGAAGCGAAAGGCTTCACTTCTGAAATCACTGTGACTTCCAACGGCAAAAGCGCCAGCGCAAAAAGCCTGTTCAAACTGCAGACTCTGGGTCTGACTCAGGGTACCGTTGTCACCATCTCTGCTGAAGGTGAAGACGAGCAGAAAGCAGTTGAGCATCTGGTAAAACTGATGGCTGAGCTCGAGTAAGTTTCCGGGTTCTTTTAAATATCAGTCACAAGTAAGGTAGGGTTATGATTTCAGGCATTTTAGCATCCCCGGGTATCGCTTTCGGCAAAGCACTGCTGCTGAAAGAAGACGAGATCGTCATCGACCGGAAAAAAATTTCTGCCGACAAGGTTGATCAGGAAGTTGAACGTTTTCTGAGCGGTCGTGCCAAGGCATCTGCGCAACTGGAAGCAATCAAGACTAAAGCTGGCGAAACTTTCGGTGAAGAAAAAGAAGCCATCTTCGAAGGGCACATCATGCTGCTCGAAGATGAGGAGCTGGAGCAGGAAATCATAGCCCTGATTAAAGATAAAAGCATGACGGCAGACGCTGCTGCGCATGAAGTTATCGAAGGTCAGGCAACTGCCCTGGAAGAACTGGATGATGAATACCTGAAAGAGCGTGCGGCTGACGTACGTGACATCGGTAAGCGCCTGCTGCGCAACATCCTGGGTCTGGCCATTATCGACCTGAGCGCTATTCAGGATGAAGTCATCCTGGTTGCCGCCGATCTGACCCCGTCTGAAACCGCACAGTTGAACCTGAAAAAGGTCCTCGGTTTCATCACTGACGCGGGCGGGCGTACCTCCCACACCTCTATCATGGCGCGTTCTCTGGAACTGCCTGCCATTGTGGGTACCGGTAGCGTCACCTCTCAGGTCAAAAACGACGATTATCTGATTTTGGATGCCGTAAACAACGTGGTTTACGTCAACCCAACTAACGAAGAGATCGAAAAACTGCGCGCGGTTCAGGAGCAGGTTGCGACTGAAAAAGCGGAACTCGCTAAGCTGAAAGACCTGCCTGCCATCACTCTGGACGGTCATCAGGTTGAAGTGTGCGCAAACATCGGTACCGTACGTGACGTCGATGGCGCTGAGCGCAACGGCGCGGAAGGTGTGGGTCTCTATCGTACTGAATTCCTGTTCATGGACCGTGACGCGCTGCCAACTGAAGAAGAACAGTTTGCTGCGTACAAAGCTGTGGCTGAAGCGTGTGGCTCTCAGGCGGTTATCGTCCGTACCATGGATATCGGTGGCGACAAAGAGCTGCCGTACATGAACTTCCCGAAAGAAGAGAACCCGTTCCTGGGCTGGCGTGCGATTCGTATCGCGATGGATCGTAAAGAGATCCTGCGCGATCAGGTTCGCGCTATCCTGCGTGCGTCTGCTTTCGGTAAACTGCGCATCATGTTCCCGATGATCATCTCTGTTGAAGAAGTGCGTGCACTGAAGAAAGAGATCGAAATCTACAAACAGGAACTGCGCGACGAAGGTAAAGCATTTGACGAGTCAATTGAGATCGGCGTGATGGTGGAAACACCTGCGGCGGCGACCATTGCGCGTCATTTAGCCAAAGAAGTTGATTTCTTTAGTATCGGTACCAATGATTTAACGCAGTACACCCTGGCAGTTGACCGTGGTAATGATATGATTTCACATCTCTACCAGCCAATGTCACCGTCCGTACTGAACTTGATCAAGCAAGTTATTGATGCTTCTCATGCAGAAGGTAAATGGACTGGCATGTGTGGTGAGCTTGCAGGCGACGAACGTGCTACACTTCTGTTGCTGGGTATGGGTCTGGACGAATTCTCTATGAGCGCCATTTCCATCCCGCGCATTAAGAAGATTATCCGTAACACGAACTTCGAAGATGCGAAGGTGTTAGCAGAGCAGGCTCTTGCTCAACCGACAACGGACGAGTTAATGACGCTGGTTAACAAGTTCATTGAAGAAAAAACAATCTGCTAATCCACGAGATGCGGCCCAAATTACTGCTTAGGAGAAGATCATGGGTTTGTTCGATAAACTGAAATCTCTGGTTTCTGATGATAAGAAAGACTCCGGAACTATTGAGATTGTTGCTCCGCTCTCCGGCGAGATCGTCAACATCGAAGACGTGCCGGATGTAGTGTTTGCTGAGAAAATCGTTGGTGATGGCATTGCTATCAAACCAACTGGCAACAAAATGGTTGCTCCAGTTGACGGCACCATCGGTAAAATTTTTGAAACCAACCATGCGTTCTCTATCGAATCTGATAGCGGTATCGAACTGTTCGTTCACTTCGGTATCGACACCGTTGAACTGAAAGGCGAAGGCTTCAAACGTATCGCGGAAGAAGGCCAGCGTGTTAAAGTTGGCGACCCGGTCATTGAATTCGATCTGCCACTGCTGGAAGAAAAAGCCAAGTCTACCCTGACGCCGGTTGTTATCTCCAACATGGACGAAATCAAAGAACTGATCAAACTGTCTGGCAGCGTCACCGTGGGTGAAACCCCGGTTATCCGCATCAAGAAGTAATTCTTGCCGCACAGAAAAATGGCGCCTTCGGGCGCCATTTTTGTTTATGCGGGCAGGATAAGCTCGTCGTAGCCTTTCGACTGCGTATAAATCATCACATCTGTGACGCGGTCTCCGGCCATGCGAATCGCATCGGCAACGGTTTTGCCCTCAACGATCCCGCTTACCAGCTCTGAACAGAGGAGATCGCCCGTGCCTTTCAGGTCCGTTTCAACACGCGGATGCGCACTGACGGTGACACCGTCTCGGGTAACCAGCACCACGTGAATATTCTCCGGATCGTCCGCCACCGGCGCACTGGTAATGGCCACCCATTTCAGCGTGTCGGAAAGTAACCCCTGCGCTGCCGCTATAGCACTTTCAGGCGTACGACACGGTTTGCCGCTTAGCACTTCCAGCTCAAAGACGTTAGGCGTGATCCCCTGCGCCAGTGGCAGCAGGTACTCCCGATACGCTTCAGGGATATCAGGTTTCACATACATCCCACTGTCAATATCGCCAATAACGGGGTCAACCAACACCAGCAGGTCAGGATGCTGCGCTTTGATCGCGGTGAGCCACTGCGCCAGGCATTTTATCTGGCTGGCGCTGCCCATGTAGCCCGTGGTAACGGCTTTAAGCTCGCGCAGGATCTCGCGCTCTTCCAGCGCCTTAAGATACCCGCTGAACCACTCATCGGGGATCACGCCACCGTAAAAGGTATCGTAGTGCGGCGTGTTGCTGAACAGCACGGTCGGCACGGCAGTGACGGTCAGCCGGTGGGTACGAATGTTCGGCACCGCAATGCTGTTCCCCACGCTGCCGTAAACCACCTGCGACTGTACCGCGACAATATCGGTTTGCTGCGCCCGGGTGTTATCCCGGAATAAAATCATCTCCATGACGCTTAAATCCCCGCCCCCTGCGTATAACTCTCTTCACCAAAGACGCCGGTAGAAAGATAGCGATCGCCGCGGTCGCAGATAATCGCCACCACGACAGCCCCGGGATGTGCCTGCGCAACACGCAATGCTCCCGCTACCGCGCCACCCGAGCTGACCCCGCAGAAGATACCTTCACGCACGGCCAGTTCACGCATCGTATTCTCCGCCTCGCGTTGATGAATATCCAGCACCTGATCCACCAACTGGGCGTTATAAATGCCCGGCATGTATTCCGCCGGCCAGCGGCGAATACCCGGTATGCTGCTCCCCTCTTCCGGCTGCAGACCCACAATCGTTACCGCCTTTTCCTGCTCGCGCAGAAAACGGGATACGCCGGTAATGGTCCCTGTCGTGCCCATGCTGGAGACGAAGTGAGTGATGCGCCCGTTGGTCTGCTGCCAGATTTCCGGACCGGTAGTGGTGTAGTGAGCGTACGGGTTATCCGGGTTATTAAACTGATCGAGCAGTTTGCCTTCACCGCGTTCGGCCATGGCTAGCGCCAGGTCGCGCGCCCCTTCCATCCCCTCTTCTTTAGAGACCAGAATCAGTTCGGCACCATAGGCGCGCATCGCCGCACGGCGCTCCTGGCTCATATTATCGGGCATCAGCAACGTCATGCGATAGCCTTTCAGCGCGGCAATCATTGCCAGCGCAATACCGGTGTTACCGCTGGTGGCTTCAATCAGCACGTCGCCGGGCTGAATTTCACCGCGTTTTTCGGCCTGCACAATCATGGACAACGCAGCCCGGTCCTTCACCGAACCGGCAGGGTTATTGCCTTCGAGTTTGACCCAGATTTCGCTGCCGTTGTCCGGCCCCATGCGCTGAAGTTTGACCAGAGGGGTGTTGCCGATGGTGTGTTCTAATGTGTTCAAGATCGCTGTCCAATAAAAAGCCCGGTGGCGCGCAGCGCTCCGGGCATACGGAGATCATATTCCAGACCGGCTAAGCGCAGCGCCTCCGGTCAAACTACGTGTCATTAACCTATCAGGCTGACTCCGCCAGAGCAATATCCTCGCGCGTCTCTATGCGCTCATTGCCATGATAAATACGGGCATGCTGCAGCCCAACAAACAGGCGTTCGCCCCGGTACGGCGGCTCGTCATCATGCATCACCACCGTCAGCGGCTCGGTATACCAGCCCAGCGGTTGTACCACCAATTGGGTGTAGTGCCCTTTAGGGCTAGCTTCCAGCACCTGCACCGGCAGCGGTGAATCCAGACTCGTCCGGCGGCTCACGTCCACTTCCCAGGGACGCAGGAACAGATCGACCGGCCCCTGATGTGCGGAGGTGTATCCCAGCGGCCAGCGGTGTGCGCCCACGTGGAATTGCCCACCGCGGATGGTGCCCTGCAGCCGGTTAACTTCGCCCATAAACTCGAGGACAAATCGGGTCGCCGGTTCACGCCAGAGCTGCTCTGGCTCATCAACCTGCTCGATGTTCCCCTGACTCATCACCACCACGCGGTCCGCGACTTCCATCGCCTCTTCCTGATCGTGGGTGACGAAGACGCTGGTGAACTTCAGCTCTTCATGCAGCTGACGCAGCCAGCGGCGTAACTCTTTACGCACCTGCGCATCCAGCGCGCCAAACGGCTCATCCAGCAGCAGAATTTGCGGCTCAACGGCCAGGGCCCGCGCCAGCGCAACGCGCTGCTTCTGGCCGCCGGAAAGCTGCGCCGGGAAGCGGTCAGCCAGATGCGCAAGCTGTACCATCTCCAGCAGTTTGGTCACTTTCGCTTTGATGGTGGCCGCATCCGGACGCTCGCGGCGAGGCAGCACGGTCAGACCGAAAGCGATGTTATCGAACACGGTCATATGGCGGAACAGCGCGTAATGCTGGAACACAAAGCCCACTTTACGGTCGCGGGCGTGCAAACGGCTTACGTCGGTACCGTGAAAACGAATATGTCCGCTGGTCTGATGCTCAAGCCCGGCGATAATGCGCAGCAGCGTGGTTTTACCCGAGCCAGACGGCCCGAGCAGTGCCACCATTTGTCCGGAAGGGATATCCAGCGAGATATCATTCAGCACCTGGGTGCGACCAAAAGACTTCTTAATATTGGCAATCTCAATGCTCATGATTTCCCTCCTGGTGCTGACGTTTTTCCTGGTTCTCTAAACGCCACTGCACCACACTCTTCAAAAACAGGGTCAAAATCGCCATCAGCGTCAGTAACGCTGCGGCAGTAAAGGAACCGACGGTGTTGTAGTCCTGTTCCAGTAATTCAATCTGTAACGGTAACGACAGCGTTTCGCCGCGAATAGAGCCCGAGACGACCGAAACTGCACCGAACTCGCCAATAGCGCGGGCATTGGTCAGCACGACGCCATAGAGCAGCGCCCAGCGAATATTCGGCAGCGTCACGCGGCGGAACATCTGCCAGCCGGATGCGCCCAGCAGAATTGCCGCTTCATCTTCGTTGCTGCCCTGGCTTAACATCACCGGGACCAGTTCGCGCACCACAAACGGACAGGTTACAAACACCGTGACCAGCACCATGCCCGGCCAGGCAAACATGACCTGCAGGTTATGCTCATCCAGCCAGCCGCCCAGCGGGCCGTTAGAGCCGTAGAAGAGCAGATAAACCAGACCGGCCACCACCGGCGACACGGCAAACGGGATGTCCAGCAGGGTCAGCAGCAGCTGACGTCCCGGGAAGTTAAAGCGCGTTACCAGCCAGGCCAGCAGCGTACCGAACACCAGGTTGACCGGCACCGTGATAAGCGCAATCAGTACGGTCAGCCAGATGGCGTGCAGCATATCCGGGTTCGCCAGGTTTTCCAGCGCGGGCATCAACCCCTTGCTGAACGCCTGAACAAAAATATAAATCGTCGGCACGACGAGAATGAAGGCGGACACCAGCACGCCCGTACCAATCAGAAACCATTTTCCCCAGTTGATACGGGGAGCGTCGTATCGCTTCAATTGAGTAACTTCCGCCATCAGTGACCTACCACGCGTCGACCAAAGCGACTTTGCAGAGTGTTAATTGAGTAGAGCAGCAGCAGCGATGCGGCAAGAATGACCGAGGCAATCGCGCTCGCCGCCGGGTAATCAAACTCCTGCAAGCGGATAAAAATCATCAGCGAGGTGACTTCGGTTTTCCACGCAATGTTCCCGGCAATGAAAATAACCGCGCCGAACTCACCGAGGCTACGGGTAAACGACAGCGCGATACCGGCCAGCAGCGCCGGAGAAAGCTCAGGCAGGACGACCTTGCGGAAGCTTTGCCAGCGCGTGGCACCCAGCGTTTCCGCCGCTTCTTCGTATTCAGGACCTAACTCTTCGAGCACTGGCTGCACGGTGCGTACAACAAAAGGAATGCTGGTAAAGGCCATCGCGACCGCGATACCGAGCCAGGTATAGGTCACTTTGATATCAAGCTTCGCCAGCCACTCACCGTAAAACCCGTTCACGGAAAAGAGCGAGGCAAGGGTTAACCCCGCCACCGCCGTCGGCAGCGCAAACGGCAGGTCCATTAACGCGTCGAGCAGCGTACGGCCCGGGAAACGGTAGCGGGTTAAGATCCACGCCATCAGCAGGCCAAAGGCCCCGTTAAAAATGGACGCCACAAACGCCGACAGCAGCGTCACTTTATAGGCTGCGACGACCTGCGGGTTGGTTATCACTTCCCAGTACTGCGCCCAGCTCATTTGCGCAAGCTGCATCACCAGCGCGCTGAGCGGCAACAATAAGATCAGGCAGACGAACAACAGGCTGGTCCCAAGGCTTAAGGTAAAGCCCGGCAGCACACGTCTGGTAGAGACTGCAAACATTACTTACGCCCCGCCGCCAGCAATTTGTCTAACTCACCGCCGCTGGCAAAATGCGTTTTCATGACATCAGGCCAGGAGCCGAAATGGTCTTCCACGCGGAACAGCTCGGTCTGCGGGAATTTATCCTTCAGTTTGTTCATCACATCCGGGTTATTCACGCGGTAGTAGTAATCGGTAATGATCGTCTGCGCCTGTGGGCTGTACAGGTAGTTGAGGTAAGCTTTTGCCGCTTTCTCTGTGCCGTTGGACTGCACGTTTTTATCTACCCACGCTACCGGGAACTCGGCGAGGATATTGGTTTTCGGGATAACGACCTCGAAGCCCTGCGCGTCGTACTGTTTGCGGATATTATTCACTTCCGACTCAAAGCTGATCAGCACATCGCCCAGGCCGCGCTCTGCAAAGGTTGTGGTCGCGCCGCGACCGCCGGTATCAAACACCTCGACGTTTTTCAGGAACTGGGTCATGAACTGCTCGGTTTTCGCTTTATCGTTACCGTCAGCTTTGTCCGCCGCGCCCCACGCTGCCAGATAGGTATAGCGCGCGTTACCGGAGGTTTTTGGATTCGGGAAAATCAGCTTCACGTCGGAACGCACCAGGTCATTCCAGTCGTGGATATTTTTCGGGTTGCCCTTACGCACCAGGAAACCCATGGTGGAGTAGAACGGCGAGCTGTTGTTCGGCAAACGACTCTGCCAGTCAGCGGCGATCAGTTTGCCTTTGTCGTGCAGGATCTGCACGTCAGTGACCTGGTTATAGGTCACCACATCCGCTTTCAGCCCCTGGAGAATGGCCAGCGCCTGCTTGGACGACCCTGCGTGTGACTGTTTAATGGTCAGCTTGTCGCCGTTGTTGTCTTTCGCCCACTGCTGTTCAAACGGTGGGTTAAGGGCGGCAAACAGCTCGCGGGAAACATCATACGAACTGTTCAGCAGCTCAGTAGCCTGCGCCTGTGCCACCAGCAGCAAACCTGCCAGTGCCAGCGATCCTTTTTTCAGTACAGTAACGGCCATTGCGCACCCTTATAAATGTGATGACTATCTTATAGTCATAATATTTATAACGAGGACGAAAGGAGTAACGGTTTTATATACCGTTTGGTGATTTACAAGCAGAAAAGAGAATAAGGGTGCAGCCCGTCGTGGTCCGCACCCCAGCCCTCTCCGTGCGGGAGAGGGTGGAAAGCACTTACAGCGCCAGCAGACGCTCGACGGACGGGGCGAAGTAGTAGCCGCCGGTCACCGGTTTGGTGAAGCGCAGCATGGCGTCGCGCTTGCCGTCGGTATCGCCAAACATGCTCAGCAGCTGCTGTTCGATGTTATGCAGGCGCGCGCAGTACGCACAGAAGTAAAGACCGTGGATACCGCTTGCTGTGCCGTATGGCAGGCTCTGGCGAACAATCTTCAGACCTTTCCCGTCTTCCTTGAGGTCAACGCGGCTCAGGTGAGAGGTGACAGGACGGGCATCGCCGTCGATCTCTTCGTTGGCCTCTTTCGTACGGCCAATCATCATTTCCTGGTCATGCACGCTCATGCGGTTCAGCTGCTTGAGGTTGTGCTCCCAGCGCTGGACGAACACATAGCTGCCGCCCGCGTCGACGCCGTCTTTGATCACCGCCACTTCACGACGCGTCTCTTCACCCGCCGGGTTTTCAGTTCCGTCAACGAAGCCGCTCAGGTCGCGTTCTTCCACCCAACGGAAACCGTGGATCTCTTCCTGAACGTCAATGCTGTCACCAAAAGCCGCAACCGCCGCCTGGGCAACGGAGAAGTTCACATCATGACGCAGCGAAAGAATGTGGATCAGCACGTCGAACTGCGTTGCGGGTGCCAGGCCTTTACCGTAAGGGATAAAATCCTTCAGCTCTTCGGCGCCTTCGCCACCGCTCAGTTGACGCCAGACGTTATGACCAAAGGCAACGACCGCGCCCAGGTGGGCGTCCGGGAATTTGGCCTGGAAGGTGGCCAGCTTATCAACGAACGCTTTACTGGCCGCACGCAGGGCATCCACATCCCCTTTAACATTGGCTTCAATCCAAATCGCCGCGCGGCAATGTTCTGGCAAAATGCCACTCTGAACCTGAGACATCGCTCCTCCTGAAATAAAGATGCCACGTCAGCGTGGCATTGATGGCGGCTATTATACCCGTATTTCAGCGAGACGGTTTGTTCAGGCGCAAATTACTGCTTCCAGATAATTTTGCTCACTTTCCAGCTTTTCAGCGTGTCGTCAGACGGCATTAAACCTTCCGGACCACTCCAGGTACCGGTGAAGAGATAGCTGATGTGCTGGCTGCCCTGCGCTTTACATTCCACCGCCACGCCGTCGTCAGACGGGGCACTGGTGCAGTTGCCGAAGGCCTGTTTATAGAGTTCGCTAAACGGGGTTCCCACTTTCACACCGCTTTCGGTTGGGATGTCGTCGTCCATCACAGCAATGCGGTTTACCGTGCCTTTATCACCGTTAATCACCAGCGCCAGCGTGTCACCCTTCAGCGCTTCGAAATAACGCACGATATTGCCGTTTTCTGTTTTCATGCCGCTGCGCAGGCGATAACCGCCACCCAGTGCATCCTGAAGGGCGTCCTGATCCAGTGCCGTCGCGGCGGTAATTTTCCCCACGCCCTGCTCGGTCACTTCCGTTGAAGAGCCAAACCAGTTCCACGGATAGGCCGCAGACCAGTTAATTGATGAGAGCGTTGAACAGCCGGTTAACGCCAGCGGGAGAGCGCATAAAAGTAAACGCAGCGATTTCATTGAAACGTCCTTACGTGTTAAATCAACGCTTGTTGGAGTGCGGTATCGGCAAAAAGTGCCAGGTTAATCTTCCTGATGCGTAAAACAGGCGCGAAGGCGGGGATTCGTCAGCAGCCACAGCAGCGCCACGATATCCGCCACGAGCAGCGCAATACCGATCCCCGTAAGCGGTTCACCGCTCCACCAGAGCACCGGTTGCCAGACGAGCAGCGCAAGCTGAGCGAGGATCAGCAGCCAGCGAAGCGCACCCCACCGGCGCGGGATCGTATGCCGTCGCCCGCTGCATAAAAACGCCATCACTGCCGGCACGCCCGGCAGCAAGCCGAGCCAGAAGGCATCGTGATCGGGATAAAAGAGCGTCAGAAGGGTATCGCCCTGCCCGCGCGACGCGGCGGCCATCACAAACAGCACCCAGGTACGGGCCTGCAGCAGCAAAACGCACCAGAACAAAAAGGGCAGCCTGACACGCCCTTGCGCATCATAATCTGCCGGATGGATCTCAGTACTCTTCATCTTCTATCAGGCGCTTACCTAAGCTCAGTACGTCCGCGTGTTCATAACCCAGACGTTCATACATGCCCAGCACCACGTCGTTATCTTCCCGCACCATGATCTGAATCTTCGGGCAGCCGCGGGCAATGAGTTTCTTTTCCAGCCGATTGAGCAGCGCATTGGCGAT
Organism: Enterobacter sp. J49; assembly: GCF_002148625.1. NCBI lineage: Bacteria > Pseudomonadati > Pseudomonadota > Gammaproteobacteria > Enterobacterales > Enterobacteriaceae > Enterobacter > Enterobacter sp. J49. The sequence goes on along the minus strand of NZ_MWPY01000037.1, from coordinate 153,903 downwards.
GCCGCGCGCACGAAATTCCGGGTGCACGCCCAGATAATAGGCCGAGCCGCGATGGCCGTCGTACCCGCCCATCACTGTTCCCACCACCTCGCCGTTGACTTCTGCCACCAGAAACAGACTGACGTCGTGATTCAGCTTACGTTCAATATCCATTTCCGGATCGTTCCACGGACGCAGCAGATCGCAGCGCTCCCAAAGGGTGATCACCTCTTCGAAATCTTCCTGGCGAAAAACGCGTATCTCCATGGTATTAACCGCCTTTTCGGGTTTAAAAACAGTGATTATGGCGTGAACATCGCGTTTAGCCAATAACCGGGGAAAAACTCGCCAAAATTTGGCATAATGTCACTTTGTCACGTATTGAAATGAAAAGTAAAACAATTCTCAATAAGGACTGTCGTAACGCTAATCACGATACGATATAACACCAGGACCCCAATTTTTACAATTCAGGCCGCATGAGCACATTCAAACCATTAAAAGCACTCACATCGCGTCGTCAGGTTCTCAAAGCGGGGCTGGCGGCCTTAACGTTAACGGGCATCGCACAGCAGGCTCAGGCTAAAGAAGAGAGCACGCTCAAAACCAGTAACGGACACAGTAAACCGAAATCGAAAAAGCCGGGCGCGAAGCGTCTGGTCATGCTGGACCCCGGTCACGGCGGAATTGATACCGGCGCTATTGGTAAAAACGGTGCGAAAGAAAAGCATGTCGTGTTAGCGATTGCAAAAAATGTGCGCGCAATTTTACGCAGCAATGGCATTGACGCCCGCCTGACGCGTTCTGGCGACACGTTTATTCCGCTGTACGACCGCGTAGAGATCGCCCACCAGCACGGTGCCGATCTGTTTATGTCGATTCACGCGGACGGTTTTACCAACCCGTCGGCGGCGGGGGCTTCGGTGTTCGCCCTCTCCAACCGTGGGGCGAGTAGCGCCATGGCGAAATATCTCTCCGATCGTGAAAACCGGGCGGATGAGGTTGCGGGGAAAAAAGCCACCGACAAAGATCATCTGTTACAGCAGGTGCTGTTTGACCTCGTTCAGACGGACACCATTAAAAACAGCCTGACGCTCGGCTCGCATATTCTGAAGAAGATTAAACCGGTGCATCGCCTGCACAGCAGGAGCACCGAACAGGCGGCGTTCGTGGTGCTTAAGTCGCCGTCAATTCCGTCCGTGCTGGTGGAGACGTCGTTCATCACCAACCCGGAGGAAGAACGCCTGCTCGGCACCACCGCGTTTCGCCAGAAGATCGCCAACGCCATCGCCTCAGGCATAATCAGTTACTTCAACTGGTTCGATAACCAGAAAGCGCACTCCAGGAAACGTTGATGAAACCCAATGCACAGCTGGTAAAAACATTCCTGCTGCAGCTGCAGGATGAGATTTGCCAGAAACTGGCCGCCGCAGATGGCGGTGAATTTCAGGAAGATAGCTGGCAGCGCGAAGCCGGTGGCGGCGGACGCAGCCGCGTGCTGCGTAACGGTGGCATCTTTGAGCAGGCTGGCGTCAATTTTTCCCACGTCCACGGAGACGCGATGCCCGCTTCCGCCACGGCTCATCGACCAGAACTGGCAGGCCGCAGCTTCGAAGCAATGGGCGTATCGCTGGTGGTTCATCCGCACAACCCGTATGTGCCGACCAGCCATGCCAACGTGCGCTTTTTCATTGCTGAAAAACCCGGGGCCGATCCGGTCTGGTGGTTTGGCGGCGGTTTTGACTTAACGCCCTACTACGGGTTTGAAGAAGATGCCGTGCACTGGCACACCACCGCACGCGATCTCTGTCAGCCGTTTGGGGACGACATCTACCCGAAATTTAAAAAATGGTGCGATGACTATTTTTATCTGAAGCACCGCGATGAGCAGCGCGGCATTGGCGGGCTGTTCTTTGACGATCTCAACACGCCAGATTTTGATACCGCGTTCAGCTTTATGCGGGCGGTAGGTGAAGGGTATACCGGGGCCTATCTGCCGATCGTGGCGCGACGTAAAGATACCGACTACGGCGTGCGCGAGCGCGAGTTCCAGCTTTACCGCCGTGGGCGCTACGTAGAGTTCAACCTGGTATGGGATCGCGGTACGCTGTTTGGCCTGCAGACCGGCGGGCGCACGGAGTCCATTTTGATGTCGATGCCGCCGCTGGTTCGCTGGGAGTACAGCTACGAGCCAAAAGAAGGCAGCCCGGAGGCTGCCCTGAAAGACTTTATTACGATTCGGGACTGGGTGTAATGCCGGCAGGCGCAGCGCTTACAGCGGCTGCGTCTGCGCTTCAACCACCGCCAGTGCCACCATATTCACGATACGACGCACCGAAGCAATCGGCGTCAACACGTGCACTGGCTTCGCCACGCCCATCAGCACCGGTCCTACGGTGACCCCTTCAGAGCTGGAGACACGCAGCAGGTTGTAGCTGATGCGGGCCGCTTCCACGTTCGGCATAATCAGCACGTTTGCAGAACCTTTCAGCGGACTGTCCGGCATGCGTTCGTTACGAATGCTCTCCACCAGCGCAGCATCACCGTGCATCTCGCCGTCAATCATCAGTTCCGGCGCACGCTGGCGAACCAGCTCCAGCGTCTGGCGCATTTTGCACGCCGCCGCTGATTTCGACGAACCGAAGTTGGAGTGCGACAGCAGCGCTACCTTCGGTTCAATACCAAAGCGACGCACGGTTTCTGCCGCCATCACGGTGATCTCCGCCAGCTCTTCCGGGCTCGGATCGTCGTTAACGTAGGTGTCGGCAATAAAGGTGTTGCCGCTTGGCAGCAGCAGCGCGTTCATCGCCCCGGCGGTGTGGACCCCTTCGCGATAGCCGAAGATCTCCTGCACCACGCTGAAGTGCTCGTGGTAATCACCGATCGTGCCGCAGATCAACGCATCCGCTTCACCGCGGTGGACCATGATCGCCCCGATCACCGTCGTGTTGCTGATCACGGCCTTTTGCGCCTGCTCCTGGGTGATCCCGCGACGTTTCATGATCGCGTAGTATTCGTTCCAGTACTCTTTAAAGCGCGGATCGGATTCGTTATTAACGATCTCAAAATCCACACCCGCTTTGATCTGCAGCCCCAGCTTCTGGATACGCATCTCGATAACGCTCGGACGACCGATCAGGATTGGCTTCGCCAGACCTAAGGTGATCAGCTCCTGCGTGGCATGCAGAACGCGCGCCTCTTCCCCTTCCGCCAGCACCACGCGTTTCGCGTCGGCACGCGCCTGGGAGAAAATGGGCTTCATAAACAGGTTGGTTTTGTAGACAAACTCGGTGAGCTTATCGACGTAAGCATCGAAATCTTTGATGGGGCGCGTCGCCACGCCGGAGTCCATTGCCGCCTTAGCAACCGCCGGGGCGATTTTGACAATCAGACGCGGGTCGAATGGTTTTGGAATGATGTAGTCCGGGCCAAAGCTCAGATCCTGGTCACCATACGCCGAGGCGACCACTTCGCTCTGCTCGGCGTGCGCCAGTTCCGCAATGGCATGAACGGCCGCGAGCTTCATCTCTTCGTTGATCGCCGTCGCGCCCACGTCCAGCGCCCCGCGGAAGATGAACGGGAAGCAGAGAACGTTGTTCACCTGGTTCGGGTAATCGGAACGACCGGTACAGATAATGGCATCTTCACGCACGGCTTTTGCCAGCGGCGGCAGAATTTCCGGTTCCGGGTTTGCCAGCGCCAGAATCATTGGCGCACGCGCCATTTTCTTCACCATCTCCTGGGTCAGCACTTTCGGGCCTGAACAGCCAAGGAAGATATCCGCGCCGTCAATCACGTCCTCCAGCGTGCGTTTACCGTCGTCTTCTACCGCGTAGGCCGCTTTGGTTTCCGCCATGTTCGGCTCACGGTCCTTGTAGATAACGCCTTTGGAGTCGCAGACCACAATGTTGTGCTTCTGCATGCCCAGCGCCACCAGCAGGTTCATACAGGCGATTGCCGCCGCGCCTGCACCGGAGACCACCATACGCACGTCAGAGAGATTTTTCTCAACCACACGCAGACCGTTCAGAATGGCCGCGGTGCTGATAATCGCAGTACCGTGCTGGTCATCATGGAACACGGGAATGTTCATACGCTCGCGCAGTTTCTGCTCGATATAGAAACATTCCGGCGCTTTGATGTCTTCGAGGTTGATCCCACCGAAGGTCGGTTCCAGCGCGGCAACCACATTGATGAATTTATCAGGATCGAGCTCATCCACTTCGATATCGAACACGTCAATACCGGCAAATTTCTTGAACAGAACGCCCTTGCCTTCCATCACGGGCTTACCGGCCAGCGCACCAATATTGCCTAATCCCAGCACCGCCGTCCCGTTAGAGATCACGGCGACCAGGTTGCCACGCGCGGTGTATTTATAGGCTGCCAGCGGATCTTTTTCGATTTCGAGGCACGGCGCCGCGACGCCGGGCGAGTAGGCCAGCGCCAGATCGCGCTGAGTCGCCAGCGGTTTTGTCGGGGAGACCTGAATTTTACCTGGGACAGGGAACTCGTGGAAATCGAGAGCACTCTGTTTTAACTGATCATCCATCTTATTTTTCCTTTCACGTATCGGTCAAAAGGGTGACGTTTGCGATCCTGAAGCACACCCTGGTGTGCCGCCTAGTATCGCCGCAGGCAGCCACATAAACTTTGAAGGCTGCCAAACTCTCACCATTGCAGAATAAAAATTGTTATCAATTTATAACAGCCATGTTACCCGTCTCAGAAAGCAATGCCTCCCCCGTCTGCTATGCTTTTTTGTTAAGTCCATCATGATTTTCGCAGAAGTGTGAACTAACGCACTCGAGTAACTCTTTTATTTCCAAGGAGTAATTATTTATGAACCAACTAGACGGCATCAAACAATTCACTACCGTGGTCGCCGACAGCGGTGATATCGAGTCGATTCGTCACTATCAGCCCGAAGATGCGACCACTAACCCTTCGCTGCTGCTCAAAGCGGCCGGTCTTGCTCATTTTAGTCATCTGATTGATGACGCTATCGACTACGGTAAACAGCGCGGTAAAACACAGGAGCAGCAGGTCGCCGAAGCGAGCGACAAGCTGGCCGTTAATTTCGGTGCGGAAATTCTGAAAAGCATCCCGGGACGCGTCTCTACCGAAGTGGACGCCCGCCTCTCCTTCGACCAGGAGAAGAGCATCACGAAAGCCCGCCGCCTGGTTGAGCTCTACCAGGAGCAGGGCATCGATAAATCGCGCATTCTGATTAAGCTGGCCTCAACCTGGGAAGGGATCCGCGCGGCGGAAGTTCTGGAAAAAGAGGGGATCCATTGCAACCTGACGCTGCTGTTCTCCTTTGCGCAGGCGCGCGCCTGTGCCGAAGCCGGCGTCTTCCTGGTGTCTCCGTTCGTCGGGCGAATCTATGACTGGTATCAGGCTAAACAGCCGATGGATCCGTACGTGGTGGATGAGGACCCGGGCGTGAAATCGGTACGTAATATCTACGACTATTACAAACAGCACCGCTACGAAACCATCGTGATGGGCGCCAGCTTCCGCCGTACCGAGCAGATCCTCGCCCTGGCAGGCTGTGACCGCCTGACCATCTCCCCTAACCTGCTTAAAGAGCTGCAGGACAAAGAGGAGACGGTTATCCGCAAACTGGTGCCCACATCAACCGTCCTCCCCAAACCTAAAGCCATGACCGAAGCGGAATTCCGCTGGGAGCACAATCAGGACGCAATGGCCGTCGAAAAACTGGCGGAAGGCATCCGCCTGTTCGCCGTCGACCAGCGCAAACTTGAAGATCTTCTTGCCGCCAAACTTTAACCTTGCCACGGAGTGAATTATGTCCCGTAAAGAGCTAGCCAATGCCATTCGCGCCCTCAGCATGGATGCCGTGCAGAAAGCCAATTCCGGCCACCCTGGCGCCCCCATGGGCATGGCTGACATTGCCGAAGTGCTGTGGAATGATTTCCTGAAGCACAACCCGAACGATCCCAGCTGGTACGATCGCGACCGTTTTATTCTCTCTAACGGCCACGCCTCCATGCTGCTCTACAGCCTGCTGCACCTTTCCGGCTACGACCTGCCGCTATCCGAGTTAAAAAACTTCCGCCAGCTGCACTCAAAAACGCCGGGCCACCCGGAGATAGGCTATACGCCGGGTGTGGAGACCACCACCGGGCCGCTCGGCCAGGGGTTAGCCAACGCGGTCGGGCTGGCGATTGCCGAACGCACGCTGGCGGCGCAGTTTAACCAGCCAGACCACGAGATTGTCGATCACTACACTTATGTGTTTATGGGCGACGGCTGTCTGATGGAGGGGATTTCTCACGAAGTCTGTTCGCTGGCGGGCACGCTGGGGCTGGGCAAGCTGATCGGATTTTACGATCACAACGGTATCTCCATCGACGGGGAGACCAAAGGCTGGTTTACCGACGACACGGCAAAACGGTTTGAGGCCTACCACTGGCACGTAGTGCATGAAATTGACGGCCACGACCCAGAAGCGGTGAAAAAAGCGATTCAGGAAGCGCAAAGCGTGAAGGACAAACCGTCCCTGATCATCTGTCGCACCACCATCGGTTTCGGCTCACCGAACAAAGCGGGTAAAGAGGAAGCCCACGGCGCGGCGCTGGGTGAAGAAGAAGTGGCGCTGACCCGGCAGAAACTGGGCTGGAAATACCCGCCGTTTGAGATCCCGAAAGAGATCTACCGCGAGTGGGACGCCCGCGAAGAGGGTGAAAAAGCCCAGCACGCGTGGAATGAAAAATTTGCCGCCTATCAAAAAGCCCACCCGGAACTGGCCGCTGAATTCTCGCGCCGCATGAGCGGTGGCCTGCCGGAGGACTGGGAAGCGAAAACCCAGGCGCTGATTGAAAATCTGCAGTCTAACCCGGCAAAAATTGCCACCCGTAAGGCCTCGCAAAACACGCTGAACGCCATCGGCCCCCTCCTGCCTGAACTGCTGGGCGGCTCCGCGGATCTGGCTCCAAGTAACCTGACCATCTGGTCTGGCTCAAAATCGCTGAAAGAGGATATTGCCGGGAACTATATCCACTACGGGGTGCGTGAGTTCGGGATGACCGCCATTGCCAACGGCATTGCCCATCACGGCGGGGTTGTGCCCTACACTGCTACCTTCCTGATGTTCGTTGAGTACGCCCGTAACGCGGCGCGTATGGCGGCATTAATGAAAGCGCGGCAGATCATGGTCTACACCCACGATTCGATTGGTCTGGGTGAAGACGGTCCCACGCACCAGGCCGTTGAGCAGCTGGCGAGCCTGCGTTTAACGCCAAACTTCAGCACCTGGCGTCCGTGCGATCAGGTCGAAGCGGCGGTTGGCTGGAAGCTGGCGGTTGAGCGCCACACGGGGCCAACGGCATTAATTCTGTCGCGGCAAAACCTGGCCCAGATTGAACGCACGCCGGAGCAGGTAAAAAATATCGCCCGCGGCGGGTACATCCTGAAAGACAGCGGCGGCAAACCGGATGTCATTCTGATTGCTACCGGTTCTGAGGTGGAAATTACCGTGAAGGCCGCGGAAAAACTGACCGCCGAAGGTCATGCGGTACGCGTGGTATCCCTGCCGTCCACCGACATTTTTGATGCTCAGGATGAGGCCTACCGTGAATCGGTCCTGCCCTCTAACGTCGCAGCCCGTGTGGCCGTCGAGGCGGGGATCGCCGACTACTGGTACAAATATGTCGGGCTGAAAGGTGCCATCGTCGGGATGCGTGGGTACGGCGAGTCGGCGCCTGCCGACAAGCTGTTCCCGTATTTTGGCTTTACCGTTGAGAATGTGGTTGAGAAGGCGCTGAGCGTAATTTAGCGCGTGATCCACAACGTGGGCCAGGCATCTGGCCCATTCCAGTTATCGCAGTTGGGCTCTTCTGCATAACGCACCAGGCGGAAACGCTGGCCGTCAAAACGCCAGCGCGTCTGGACCCCACAATCGCCAATACCGCGCCCCAGCGCGAGCGTAGTCAGCTCGCGCGTTTTCTCATCAAAGCGGGCATTCATCAATTCGATTTCACTGCTATCGTCTGCAGGGGTGAAAGGCAGACGCAGCCTTACACTGCGGGAAGAAAACGGCTTTTTGCGCGATACCAGCCAGGCCAGATCGACCGTGTTATACGCCCCCGCCTCACAGCTAATAATCAGCAATGCTTTTTCATCGGTTAACGCGGTGACGCGCACTTCACGGCGGTTAGGATCGAGCGAGCACTGGCTGTTGTTCATCCGCCAGGTGCCATAATCCAGCAGGTCATTCAGTTCGGCATGGGAGAGCGGCGTCGGCGTCGGATTGACTACCGCCACCTTTTTTAAGGCGGGTGCAGGCGGCACGCTTAACGGCGGATCGTCACCTTTTTTAATCCAGGCCGTTTCACTCCCGACACGTTTCTGCTGCGCGTCAATAAACAACAGCGCGGCTTTCAGGCCGTTCAGAGAGATAACCTGGTCACCGCCGCGCAAGGTCAGGGCTTTTCCTTCCTGGATATTTTTCAGAAACGCCGTGATGGTGGCGGCATCATCACTTTTCAGATGCCACGGGGTTAACTGCCAGTGCTGCCGATCCAGCTTGAGAGGAACCTTATCCAGCAACAACCGCGGCGCAATATCCGCTTCTTTCACGGCAGGGTCAGCAAGGCCGCCGAGATCGATACGCAGCGTAGCGTCGGTTTTCGCGCCGGCACTGCGGCTGAGCGTCATGACCAGCCCCCGGTGTTCACCGGTATTGCGTGCGAGGCAAAAATTCTGGTTATTGCAGGTCACCTGCCAGTCAGAAAATAATTGCTGGGCAGGCGCAGCCCACACCTGCGAGGAGGTGAGCACGCAAAACAGGCAGAGAAGAGAGACGCAATAGCGCATGAATGGCACAATCCCGGAACGAAAACGCTTAACTGGGCTGTATCTTCGTGTTCCCGCCCGGGTTGCTCAATCGGATTTATCGGATAGATTTATCCGAAATACATTCTATCACCGTTCGAAAGAGGCGTTCATCAGCCCGGTCGTTTGAAGATACTGTAGTAATATCACAGCTTTACCATCCCTGATTTCCCCGGCATGCATCATCTCCAGCGCCCGGGAAAACGGCAACTCCAGCACTTCAATATCTTCATCTTCCACGCCACCGCCGCGGTGAGTACGCTGCGCATCGCTGTATTCCGCGATGAAGAAGTGGACGATTTCCGTCACGCCGCCAGGAGACATAAACAGCTCGAAGACCTTTTTGACCTCTCCCACTTCAAAGCCAGTCTCTTCGACGGCCTCTTTGCGGATGCACACTTCCGGCTCGTCGTCATCAAGCAGGCCCGCACAGGTTTCAATCAACCTGCCGTCAGGGTTGCCATTGACCCATGTTGCTACCCTGAACTGACGGATCAGCACCACACTCTGCTTTTCACGGTTATAGAGCAAAATGGTGGCGCCATTGCCGCGGTCATAGACCTCGCGTTTATGGCGGATCACTTCACCGTTATTACGGGTTAAATCGTAAGTGATGTTACGCAGGACAAAGTAGTTTTCAGAAAGGATTTTGTCTTTGATAACGTCAATTTTCAGGGTCATACGGGCTCCACGACACAATGAGTCTTCCTATAGTACGCCGTGAAACCCGCTTTGTCGCCCGCCTGGTTTAGTGCATTTTCGGCACACTGACCTCAAGCCAGTCGAGGATCCCCCGCGCCGCATGACGCCCTTCCGCCATCGCCGTCACCACCAGATCAGCGCCGCGCACCGCATCACCGCCGGCGAAAATTTGCGGGTTAGACGTCTGGTAACGATAGCGGCTTTCCACCGAGGCAATGATTCGCCCCCAGTCATCGGTGTTGACGCCCTGACTCTCCAGCCAGGGCATGGCATGTGGGTTAAAGCCAAAAACCATAATCACCGCATCGGCCGGCATGACAAACTCGCTGCCCTCCACCGGGACGGGTCGACGACGCCCCTGCGCATCCGGCTCTCCCATCCGGGTGCGCAGCATCCGGATGCCGTTAACCTTGCCGTCAGCAGCAAGGGTCAATTCAACGGGCTGGACGTTAAATTCAAATGCGGCTCCCTCTTCTTTCGCATTCTTCACCTCTTTTTTCGAGCCCGGCATATTGGCTTCATCCCGGCGATAGGCGCAGGTGACTTTTGCCGCGCCGTGACGTAACGCGGTGCGCACGCAGTCCATTGCGGTATCGCCCCCGCCCAGCACCACCACGTTGAGCCCACGGGTGTCGATAAACGGTTCGTTGGCCGTCGCGTCCAGCCCCATGACGTGGCGCGTGTTCCCCACCAGGAACGGCAGTGCATCGTAGACGCCCGGCGCATCTTCATGGGGGATGCCCGCTTTCATCGAACGATAGGTTCCCACGCCAATGAACAGGGCGTCGTAATCTGTTTGCAACTGAGACAACGATACATCGCTGCCCACGTCGCAGTTCAGCTCGAAGTGAACCCCCATCGCAGTAAAAATCTCTCTGCGTCGTGCGAGCAGGGATTTATCCAGCTTAAAGGCCGGAATGCCGAAGGTCAGCAAGCCGCCGATTTCGGGATGCCTGTCATAGACCGTTACGCTCACCCCGCTGCGCACCAGCACATCCGCGCATGCCAGTCCGGCAGGCCCCGCGCCGATAATCGCGACGCGTTTTCCCACCGAAGAAACGCCAGACATATCCGGTCGCCAGCCCAGCGCCAGCGCCTGGTCAGAGATGTAGCGCTCGAGGTTGCCAATGGTCACTGACCCTGACGCATCGCGCACGGTGCAGGCACCTTCACATAACCTGTCCTGCGGGCAGACCCGGCCGGTAATTTCAGGTAAACAGTTGGTCTGATGAGAAAGTTCAACCGCGCCGAGGATGTCACCGGCGTTAATCCGTTCAATCCACTGCGGAATGTGGTTGTGCAGCGGGCAGGTCCATTCACATATGCTGTGCTCCCCGCATTTCAGGCAGCGCGATGCCTCGCGTCTGGCCTGTTCGGTCCGAAACGGCAGGTATATTTCATTGAAATGGCCAACCCGCTCTTCGGCAGCCAGTTTGTCGGGCTCGCCGCGTGGCGGTGTGTTGTGCATCTGCTGCAGTTTGGTGGGTGCCGTCTCCTCGCTGACTGCCTCACTGTGCCAGGGTTGCGCCTCCAGCCTGGCGGTGCGCTGACGGCGCGATTTTGCCAGGTTATCCAGCACGTCAGGCGTCGCCAGCGTCAGCACATCTGCCGGGCAATTTTCAATACAGGCCGGGCCCTGCGGGCGGGTCAGGCAGAGATCGCATTTATACGCCGCGGCTTTTGCACTGCCGTTGTCGAGCGGCGTAACGATAATCTCCATTGTGCCGAAGGGACAGGCAACCACGCAGGCTTTACAACCGATGCATTTTTGTTGATTCACCTGTACGCTGTCATCGCGTTTGCTGATGGCGCCGTTCGGGCAACTGAGTGCACACGGGGCATTTTCACAGTGGTGACAGGTGACGGGGCTGTTCTGCGCGCCAGAGTTAAGGACCGTAATACGGGGATGGAAATGGCGCTTGCTCAGGACATGTTGCTCATCATTATGCGCCATTACGCAGGCAACTTCGCAGGCGTGGCACCCAATACATTGCTGGCTGTTAGCCATAATAAAACGATTCATAACGACACCTGTTTTTGGTTCAATAACCTTATTCTTTGTATGAATATGGTATTTACTCATCACAGCGTCGTCAGGCAATGTTCAATTGCCCGGAATGCCAAACTATTTCCAGTGAACCTGTGGCAGATCAATTTTATTCAGGAAGCCGTTCTGTGACCGTTAAACGCCCTGTTTCCGCAAGCCTGGCCTGGGCTTTCTTTTCGATGATTGTGTTATCCGTTCTAACCAGCACCGTCGCGCTGCTCACGCTTGCCAGCAGCCAGCGTGACGCCGAAGCCATCAATATTGCGGGTTCACTGCGTATGCAGAGTTACCGGCTGGGCTATGAGATGCAGCGCAACAGCCCTTCCCTGACACAGCATCGCCAACACTGGCAACACACCCTGAGCGCACCTGCACTCCAAAAGCTGAACCGCTGGTACGTGCCGGACGATGTCAAACAGCGCTACCAGCAGCTGCATCTGGCCTGGCAGGAGATGGATACGCACATCGCCCGCGGCGATCTCGCGTGGTATCAAACCCATATCGAAGATTTTGTTGGCCGTATTGATGCCTTTGTGCTCGCCCTTCAGCACTATACCGAACATAAAATTCAGACGGTGACCCTGCTCTCTCTGGCTGGCGCGCTGGGGATCCTGCTGCTGACGGTGTTTACCCTGCGACGCATCCGTCGTCAGGTGGTCTTGCCCCTCAACAATCTGGTCGCCGCAAGCGAACGCGTTGAACGGGGACAATTTGATACCCCGGCGCCGGATACCGCTTTGCCGAATGAACTCGGTCAGCTGTCCCGCGCCTTTAACCATATGTCGGCGGAGTTACACACCCTCTATCGCTCGCTTGAAGATTCGGTTGCGGAAAAGACCCGGCACCTGAACGAGGCGCATCAGCAGCTCGAAATGCTGTTCAAATGTTCGCAGGCGCTCAACACCGGACAGATAGACAGTCACTGTTTCCGGCATATATTGCAAATCGTCCATGAATACACCCGGATGAATTATCTGGAGTTACGGACCAGCGACGACTGGCGTCTGTGTGAAGGAAGTGAGGCAGCCGACATGCCGCTGCAAAACCTGCCGGTGCTGATGCAGGGCACGCTCTACGGCGAGCTGCGCTGGCAGAGCGAGACGGACAGCGTCCCGCTTCCGCTGATGAGAAGCGTGGCGACAATGCTCGGGCGCGGGCTTTACTTCAACCAGGCACAAAAGCATTACCAGCAGTTGCTGCTGATGGAAGAGCGCGCGACGATTGCCCGCGAACTGCATGATTCCCTCGCGCAGGTGTTGTCGTATCTGCGGATCCAGCTTGCGCTGCTTAAGCGTGCCGTACCGCAAGAGAATGCCCCGGCGCAGACCATCATCACCGACTTCTCCCGCGAGCTTAACAATGCCTGGCATCAGCTTCGCGAGCTGCTCACCACCTTCCGCCTGACGCTCAACCACGCTAACCTGCCGGCGGCCCTTCAGGAGTCACTCGACGGTCTGCAGAGCCAGACACAGGCAAAGCTGCATCTTGATTGTCGCCTCTCCTCGCTGGCCCTTGACGCACAAAAGCAGGTGCATCTGCTGCAGATCGTGCGTGAAGCGGTGTTGAACGCAATCAAGCACGCGCAGGCCAGCGAGATCACCGTAAGCTGTATCACCGCCGTAGACGGCACGCACAGCGTGAGCATTCGCGACAATGGCATCGGGATTGGCGAAGCCAGCGAGCCGCCGGGGCATTACGGGCTGAATATTATGCGTGAACGCGCGGAACGGCTCGGCGGTACCCTGCACTTTTCGCAGCCACAAAATGGGGGAACGCAGGTAAGCGTGACATTCCCTTCGTCGCTGGCGTTAACAGGTAAATAACCGTAAAGGGGGCAGCGCAGAGAAACGCGCATGATAATTTACATTATCTCCTTTATTTCTCCACGTTTGGTCTTCGTCTTGCCGCTAAAGTGGTGCGGGCAATAAACAATAATGACGTGCAGCAAAACGAGGTCAATTTTTCATGGCGAATTTTTTCATCGATCGCCCCATTTTTGCCTGGGTACTTGCCATTCTGTTGTGTCTGACAGGTGTCCTGGCCATTACTTCACTTCCCGTTGAGCAATACCCCGATCTGGCACCTCCTAACGTGCGTGTCACAGCAAACTATCCCGGCGCCTCGGCACAGACGCTGGAAAATACCGTGACGCAGGTTATCGAGCAGAACATGACGGGTCTGGATAACCTGATGTACATGTCCTCACAAAGCAGCGCCACGGGCCAGGCGACGGTGACCCTGAGCTTTACGGCCGGGACTGACCCGGACGAAGCGGTGCAGCAGGTACAAAATCAGCTGCAGTCAGCCATGCGAAAACTGCCGCAGGCAGTGCAAAATCAGGGCGTTACCGTACGTAAAACGGGGGATACCAATATTTTGACCATCGCGTTTGTCTCCACCGATGGTTCCATGGATAAGCAGGATATTGCGGACTACGTTGCCAGTAACATTCAGGACCCGCTCAGCCGTATTAACGGCGTAGGGGATATCGACGCCTACGGGTCACAATATTCAATGCGCATCTGGCTCGATCCTGACAAGCTGAACAGCTTCCAGATGACGGCGACTGACGTGACGGACGCCATCAAGTCGCAGAACGCCCAGATTGCCGTAGGGCAGCTGGGAGGAACGCCTTCCGTCGAAAAACAAGCCCTGAATGCCACCATTAACTCGCAATCGCTGCTTCAGACTCCGGAGCAGTTCCGCAACATCACCCTGCGCGTGAATCAGGACGGTTCAGAAGTGCGGCTGGGCGATGTCGCCACGGTGGAAATGGGCGCGGAAAAGTACGACTACCTGAGCCGCTTTAACGGTAATCCCGCCTCCGGCCTGGGGATTAAACTGGCCTCCGGCGCAAATGAAATGGCGACGGCGAAACTGGTGTTAGACCGCCTGGACGAGCTGTCGAACTATTTCCCTCACGGCCTTGAATACAAAGTCGCCTACGAAACCACCTCCTTCGTTAAAGCGTCGATTGAGGATGTGGTGAAGACCCTGCTGGAAGCCATCGCGCTGGTCTTCCTGGTCATGTACCTGTTCCTGCAAAACTTTCGGGCGACGCTGATCCCGACCATAGCTGTCCCCGTGGTTCTGCTGGGCACCTTCGCGGTGCTTTACGCGTTTGGCTACAGCATCAACACGCTGACGATGTTTGCAATGGTGCTGGCAATTGGCCTTCTGGTGGATGACGCCATCGTGGTGGTTGAAAACGTCGAGCGCATCATGAGCGAGGAAGGTCTTTCCCCGCGCCAGGCCACGCGTAAATCGATGGGGCAAATACAGGGCGCGTTAGTCGGCATCGCCATGGTGCTTTCAGCGGTCTTTATCCCGATGGCCTTCTTTGGCGGCACAACCGGCGCCATTTACCGCCAGTTCTCAATAACCATCGTCTCGGCAATGGTGCTTTCGGTACTGGTGGCGCTGATCCTGACCCCTGCGCTCTGCTCTACCCTTCTTAAGCCTTTGCACAAAGGCGAGCAGCATGGTCAGAAAGGGTTCTTCGGCTGGTTTAACCGCATGTTTAACCGCAATGCCGCGCGTTATGAATCCGCCGTCGGTAAAGTGCTGCACCGCAGCCTGCGCTGGATGCTGATTTACGTAGTGCTGCTGGGCGGAATGGTCTGGCTATTCCTGCATCTGCCTACCTCGTTCCTGCCGATGGAGGACCGGGGAATGTTCACCACCTCCGTGCAACTTCCGAGCGGCGCGACGCAGCAGCAGACGCTGAAAGTGGTCGAAAAAGTCGAACAGTACTTCTTCACCCAGGAGAAAGATAATGTGGTGTCGGTCTTCTCCACCGTGGGCTCTGGCCCGGGCGGTAACGGGCAGAACGTCGCCCGTATGTTTGTACGCCTGAAGGACTGGGACGAGCGCGACACAAAAACGGGGACCGCGTCGGCCATCATTGAACGCGCAACCCACGCGTTTACGCAGATCAACGAAGCGCGCGTCTTTGCCAGCAGCCCACCGGCCATTAGCGGGCTGGGCAGTTCTGCCGGGTTTGACATGGAGCTGCAGGATCACGCCGGTGCAGGTCACACGGCGCTGATGGCGGCGCGCGATAAGCTGTTAGCGCTGGCGGGCAAAGACGCTGACCTGACACGCGTTCGTCATAACGGCCTGGATGACAGCCCGCAGCTGCAGGTGGATATTGATCAGCGTAAGGCGCAGGCTCTGGGTGTTTCCATCGACGACATTAACGACACCCTGCAGACGGCCTGGGGCTCAAGCTATGTGAATGACTTTATGGATCGTGGGCGTGTGAAAAAAGTGTATGTCCAGTCCGCCGCGCCGTTCCGTATGTTGCCGAATGATATTAACCGCTGGTTTGTTCGTAATAACGCAGGCGGGATGGTGCCGTTCTCGGCGTTCGCCTCGTCGCACTGGGAGAGTGGTTCGCCGCGTCTGGAACGCTATAACGGCTATTCGGCGGTTGAAATCGTCGGTGAAGCTGCGCCGGGCGTCAGTACCGGTACCGCCATGGACACCATGGAGAAACTGGTGCAACAGCTGCCTGCCGGGTTTGGGCTGGAGTGGACGGCGATGTCTTATCAGGAGCGGCTCTCCGGGGCACAGGCGCCTGCGCTTTACGCGCTTTCCCTGCTGGTGGTCTTCCTCTGTCTTGCCGCGCTGTATGAAAGCTGGTCCGTTCCGTTCTCGGTCATGCTGGTGGTGCCGCTTGGCGTCATCGGTGCGCTGCTGGCGACCTGGATGCGCGGTCTGGAGAATGATGTGTACTTCCAGGTAGGGCTGCTCACCGTGATCGGCCTGTCGGCGAAAAACGCGATCCTGATTGTTGAGTTTGCCAACGAGATGAATGCCAAAGGCCACGAGCTGATGGCGGCCACACTGCACGCCTGCCGTCAGCGCTTGCGTCCGATCCTGATGACGTCGCTGGCATTTGTCTTTGGGGTATTACCGATGGCAACCAGCACCGGTGCGGGCTCCAGCAGCCAGCATGCGGTAGGTACAGGGGTGATGGGGGGCATGATTTCGGCAACCGTCCTGGCCATTTATTTTGTGCCCCTGTTCTTTGTGCTGGTGCGTCGCCGCTTCCCGCTGAAGGAACGTCCTGAATAACAGTGCGTAATAAAAAAGGCGGCTCTCAGGGCCGCCTTTTAGGGTGTGTGATTAATTCACACTATGGTTATTTTACTTATTTAAGTGCTCTTGCAATTCTTACTGAATGTCATTTACGAAGCATGCCTTCGATAAAATCTTTCCAGTTCCCCAGTTCACGTTCAATCATAACTACCTCTCTTATTATTATGCGCATTCTACGAAAACGTATCATCATTGTGAAGACCGTCTAACCTATCGCTGTGATTGTACCCCGCTACTGTCAGGGATTTATGATAAATATGAACGCAGGGCCTTAAATTTTGTGTGACGCTCAGCAATATTTTGAAATAACCATACAGGCAGGTGAGATTTAAATTACCGCCTGAGTTCATTAGCATTTTCGGTCTTATGGACATCTATGCTTAAATGATGAAAGAATATTCAGCGTACAGTTGTGAGTTGAATTAAGAAGAAGTGTAAATCAAGACAATTCCTGAATGTGTTATATTCCACTTAAGGATATATCTTCGAAATTACTGAACATTTAATCATCATAAGAACAAAAGGATTCACCATGGTTGTGATGTACGGCATTAAAAATTGCGACACCATCAAAAAAGCACGCCGGTGGCTGGAAGCGAACAACGTGGAGTACTGTTTCCATGACTATCGCGTTGACGGGCTTGATGCAGAATTTCTGCATACCGCTATCAAGGAACTGGGTTGGGAGGCGCTGCTGAATACCCGTGGTACCACCTGGCGTAAACTGGATGAAGCCGTCCGGGCTGGCATCAACGACGCCGACAGTGCCGCCAAACTGATGCTCGAAATGCCGGCAATCATCAAACGCCCATTGCTCTGCGCGCCCGGGCAGCCTATGCTGCTGGGTTTCAGTGAAACCCTTTATTCCGACTTTTTTCGTTGAGGTGTAGTTTATGTCATGCCCGGTCATTGAGCTGACTCAGCAGCTTATTCGCCGTCCCTCCCTTAGCCCGGACGACGCAGGTTGTCAGGCATTAATGATTGAGCGCCTGCGTGCCATCGGTTTCACCGTTGAACGCATGGACGTTGGCGACACCCAGAACTTCTGGGCGTGGCGCGGTCAGGGCGAAACGCTAGCCTTTGCCGGACATACCGACGTCGTTCCCGCAGGTGATGCGGATCGCTGGATCAACCCGCCGTTTGAACCGACCATCCGCGATGGCATGTTGTTCGGGCGCGGTGCGGCAGACATGAAAGGCTCGCTGGCGGCGATGGTCGTGGCGGCAGAGCGCTTCGTTGCCCAACATCCGAACCACAGAAACCGCCTCGCGTTTCTGATCACCTCTGACGAAGAAGCCAGCGCCCACAACGGCACCGTGAAGGTCGTTGAGGCGCTGATGGCCCGCAATGAGCGTCTCGACTACTGCCTGGTCGGCGAGCCGTCCAGTACGGAAGTGGTGGGAGACGTCGTCAAAAATGGTCGCCGTGGGTCGCTGACCTGCAATTTGACCCTTCATGGCGTTCAGGGGCACGTTGCCTATCCACACCTGGCCGATAACCCGGTCCATCGCGCGGCACCGATGCTGAACGAACTGGTGACCATCGAGTGGGATAAAGGCAATGAGTTCTTCCCGCCGACCAGCATGCAGATTGCAAACCTGAAGGCCGGTACCGGCAGCAACAACGTGATCCCCGGTGATTTCTTTGTCCAGTTTAACTTCCGCTTCAGCACTGAACTGACCGATGAGATGATCAAAGCGCGCGTTATCGCGCTGCTGGAAAAATATAATCTGCGTTACACCGTGGACTGGTGGCTTTCCGGCCAGCCGTTCCTGACCCAGCGGGGCAAACTGGTGGATGCGGTAGTGAACGCCATCGAGCACTATAATGAAATTAAGCCACAACTGCTGACGACAGGTGGCACCTCAGACGGACGCTTTATTGCCCGGATGGGGGCCCAGGTTGTCGAACTGGGGCCGGTGAACGCAACCATTCATAAAATCAATGAATGTGTGAATGCTGCTGATTTGCAGCTGCTGGCCCGTATGTATCAACGAATTATGGAGCAACTCGTCGCCTGACGAACGCTCTGAGAGGAATAGCGAATGGACTGGCTTTCAAAGTACTGGTGGATTCTGGTGTTAGTGTTTCTGGTCGGCGTGTTACTTAACGTCATTAAAGATCTTAAGCGCGTTGATCACAAAAAGTTTCTCGCCAACAAACCGGATCTTCCACCGCATCGTGATTTTAACGATAAGTGGGACGATGATGACGACTGGCCGAAGAAAGACCAGAAGAAGTGATTCTCTGTCCCCTCTCCTGCGGGAGAGGGGGCTACATCACATAAACTCGACGATATCATCGTCATTTGGCTTGCCACCGCTGAGCGCTTCATCAAAGTAGTGCTTCGGTACGGTATAACGCAGATGATCGAGCGCAAACTGCATGCTGCGGTCATCAATCGCGTGCCCCAGATCGTCTACAATATCCAGCGTCACATCCCCGCCTTCGCGGATCAGCGCTTCCTGCGCGGCAACCGCATGCGAAAGTTCAATCACACGGTCTTCACCACCGTGGATCAGATGGATCGTGGTCTGCGTCGTCGCGCGTTGCGGTAACGTCGCAAAGCGCCCGTTAAAAGCAATCACACGCGACACCAGACCTGGCTGCGCTTTTACGCTCTCCAGGGACATGATAGACCCCTGCGAAAAGCCAATCAGCGCGGTCGCATCGGCACCAACGCCGCTCTGCTGCTGCCAGTAACGCACGGTGTCGATAAAGACAGGCATGACGGCGTCAATACGTGCCTGACGGTTCTCTTCCGTAACGCCCTGAACGGAGAACCACTGCCGTCCGTTCGGACCACACGGCTCCACTCCGCCAATACTGACAATCAGCGCCTGCGGAAATATCGGGGCAAACCAGCTGCCAATCTGGCCCATATTGACGGCGTTATCGCCAACACCATGAAACAGAAGCAGTAACTGTTTAGCCGGTTTATCAGGGCTTTGAACAACAAAATGATCGTGTTTCATGGCGGTCTCCTTATTTGATGGCCTGGATTCTACGCCTCTCAGGAGGAATGACCATGCCACTTTACTGAAGAAGTCATTGAAAAAATTGCCATTGCAAAATGTCGTCTTTCAGCTGCTGACAGCGTGCAGGTTCAAGGCTTTCAAGCGCTTGCGCCGTTTCACTGCGAAGCCTGGCCAGTAACGCTTTTCGCCCCGAAAGAAGCAGTTCAGCGCTGAGCCGGGCGTCATCACTTCTCGCCTCCACTTTCCCGCGCAGGGCGGGCAGCGGCATGTCCACGCTTAGCAGCAACCGCGTTAACGCCGCGACGGAGGTAGAAAATGCGCGATGGGCAAAGGCAAACCCCGCCAGCTCCAGCCAGTCGTCACTATTAAGGGTAGCCTCCCAGCCATCGTCCACCGGGATCTTTTCACCGTTCAGGGCCGATAACACGCGCGCATCGCGGCGCAGTCGCTGATGTGCCTGCTCACACAGCTGTCGCCCCGCGTCGCTGAGCGGCAGCAAGGCCATTGCGGTATAACAGCCGCTACTGGCTTCGCGATGGCTGCCCATGCGCACCAGCACAAAGCCGCATCGCTGCCAGAAACGCCACAGTTCATCGGTATAGCCAAAGCTCACCGACAGGTAATCCTCGCCGCTTGCGCTGCGGATCAGCGCCTGTCCGATGCCTTCCCGTTGACGACGAGGATGTACCGCTATTCGGGTCACCCGTCGGCCTTTGAGCGTTGCCGCCAGCGGGGAGCCGCCATGCGCGGCAAGGGACTGCGCCACCAGGTTCCCGCGAGGACGGCGGAACCCCGCCCAGACGGCACGGCTGAGCTGCGCCGTTAATCCCCCCTCTTCCACCAGCCAGAGCGCCCCGGCAATGACAGAGTCCGTTTGGGCGACGGCGAAGTGCTGGCCGGGCGCGTCCATCATGCGGCGTAAATCAAGCGGTGAGGTGCGGTAATGTGCCGCACAAAGCAGCTCATACACACTCGCCGCCAGCGCCGGGTTGCTCGTCCAGGCTTCCGGAGCCAGAGAGGTCAACTGTATGGCGCCTGTTGGGCTGCGATCGATAAGCGTATCGTCAAACAGCAGTGCGCTGGCGACGACCCGCTCAAGAGGACATCCTGCAGCCCAGCGTACCGGGGTTGATAAGGTATACCGCTGCAACCCGCTGAACCGGCTACAGAATTTAAGCAGAAAGCCTCTTCCTGTTCCTTCGTAACCCTGCACCGTTGTGGTCAGCAGGACGCGCGGGAAACGGTCGACCAGCTTTTCAAGCAGCGGTCCGGGGATGGCAGCGGCTTCGTCGACAATCAGCCAGTCGGCCTGCTCTTCAGAGGCCAGCAGCGCGTCCGGGGCCATAAAGTGAAAACGTTCGCCGGCAAAACGGGCGATAACCTCCGTCGCACCTTTTGATGGCGCGGTGACAATGGCACTGCCCTGCGTGCTGCTCAGCAGCATTCCCGCCAGCGCAGACTTTCCGCGTCCGCGCGGGGCCGTAACGGCCACAACGCCGCGTTTCATGGCCAGGAGTGCTGCCAGGATCTCAGCCTGCTCGCGCTGCGGCGCACCGCTGGCAGGCTGCCAGTCAGGGGCGTCGGATCGTGCAGGGAGCGATAAAGGCTGGTGCTGAAGCCAGACGATCGCCTCAGGATCGTCGGCAATCGTCCGGCAAAAGTGGTGAATAAAATTTGGCGTGGCGATGGGTTCGGCGCTGTCACTCCAGCGCAGGGAATCGCTGTCAGGTTGTTCCGCCCACACGTCAGGGGGCGGTACCAGCAGCACCAGAAGGCTACCGGCACGCAGCGTCCCGCTCAGGGCCGCAAAGGCTGAGACGTCAAACCCGGCGCGGGCATCAAAAATTGCGTGCCGGAACTCGCGTCCCAGCAGCCCGCTGATGGCTCTGGACGCGTTATCCGCCAGCCACAGCCAGTCTCCGGGCAAGGCATCACGCAGGGCTGATGCCTGCGTGAATGTCCACTGCTCATCGCCGCTGAGCACCACCAGCCGACGATGACCTTTGTGCTCAAGCTCGCGAATCAGATGTTCAAACGCCACCATTACATGGCTTTGCCGAAGGTATTACACTGCGCCGGGTCACCGCTGTCGAAACCGCGTTTGAACCAGCTGTATCGTTGTTGTGACGTGCCGTGAGTAAAGCTGTCCGGCACGACGCGGCCCTGGCTCTGCTGCTGAAGACGATCGTCACCGATAGCCTGCGCGGCATTGAGCGCCTCTTCCAGGTCACCGGATTCCAGTACGCCCTGCTGCTGCATGTTGTGCCCCCAGACGCCCGCGAAGCAGTCCGCCTGCAGTTCCATGCGTACGGAAAGACGGTTTACCTCAGCCTGAGAGGCGTTTTGCTGAAGCTGGCGTACTTTGGGTTCTATCCCCAGCAGTTTTTGCACATGGTGCCCGACTTCATGCGCAATGACGTAGCCCTGGGCAAAATCGCCGTCAGCGCCAAGCTTGCGTTTCATGTCATCATAGAAAGAGAGATCGATATAGACGGTGCTGTCTGCCGGACAGTAGAACGGCCCCATAACCGACTGTCCGGTGCCGCATCCGGTACGGGTTGCGCCACGGTACATCACCAGCTTGGGTTGCTGATAGGTACGCCCCATTTTCTCGAACAGCTGACCCCAGGTTTCTTCTGTGGTGGCGAGAATAACGGAGGTAAATTTGGCCGCTTCATCCTCGTTCGGGCTGATTGAGCGCTCAGAATGCTGCTGTTGCTGCAGAGGCTGGCCGGTCATTAAACCGGTCAGATCGACACCGTAGTACCCCGCGACCAGCACCACAATCAGCAGAATAATCCCGCCCTTTCCGCTGGGTAACCGGAAGCCAGGCCCACCCATTGAAGGACCGCCGCCGCTATCGCTGCGCCTGTCTTCTACATTGTCACTTTCACGACGCCCTTGCCAGCGCATAACCACCTCGAACTATTCCATTAATAATAGCTATGATCGTAGGCGGTTAACGGCAAGATTACCATAGGAAACAAGGGTAAGACGCCAAAGGATATACATATCCTTTGGCGATGAGGGAGTTAGTCGAGCTTAACGCCTAAACGGTGAGCAACCGCTTCGTACGCTTCAATCAGGCCACCCAGGCTCTGACGGAAACGGTCTTTGTCCATTTTATCCAGCGTTTCTTTATCCCACAGACGGCTGCCGTCCGGAGAGAACTCATCACCCAGAACCACTTCGCCTTTGAACAGGCCGAACTCCAGTTTGAAGTCGACGAGGATCAGACCCGCGTCATCAAACAGTTTTTTCAGCACGTCGTTGGCTTTGTAGGTCAGCTCTTTCATGCGCGCCAGGTTCTCTTTATTCACCCAGCCGAAGGTTTCGCAATAAGAGTCATTGACCATCGGATCGTGCATGGCATCGTTTTTCAGGAACAGGTCAAAAAGCGGTGGATTCAGCTCAATACCTTCTTCAATACCAAGACGCTTCACCAGGGAGCCTGCTGCGCGGTTACGAATGACGCACTCAACCGGAACCATATCCAGTTTTTTCACCAGACATTCCGTATCGGACAACAGTGCTTCCATCTGGGTCGGGATACCCGCTTCGGCCAGTTTGGTCATAATGAAGTGGTTGAACTTGTTGTTCACCATGCCTTTACGATCGAACTGCTCAATGCGTGCGCCATCCCCTGCTGACGTATCATTGCGGAACTCGAGCACCAACAGATCCGGGTTTTCCGTGCTGTATACGGTCTTCGCTTTGCCACGATACAACTCAGCTTGCTTCTGCATCTTCATTACTCCTGGTGTGATGATTGGTGTTCAAAACTGGGGATATTATGCCACGCACACGTTTGCGTAGCACGAAAATAAAAAGGGCTGGATTAACCAGCCCTCGTATTTATTTGCTGAATGCAGCCTGGAAGACGGCCACCAGCGCATCGTTCTGCGACTGGGTCAGCGTGTGGCCTTTCGGATCGATAAACTGCAGACTGCTGCGGTTATCGAGGTCACCTACCTGAATCTTGTAGTCGCCGGAAGCCAGCTGTGGATCGGTGGCGCCCAGTTCCTGCCATGCACTGTCAGACAGCGGCTTATAGGTTGCCGTCATGCTACCGGTTGAACGGGTGCTGTCGGTCACTTTCATGCCCACTTTTTCCAGCGTCGCTGGCAGGCGCTGCCAGGTCTGGTTAAACGGTGCACGCACAACCAGCATTGGCAGACCGGTGTCATCCGCACCGCTCTGAACGTCAAACGTCGCGCCGTTGCGGCTCTGCGCTGCGTTAGCGGCGTCGCTGGCGTTCTTATCCAGACCCGCGGCAATCACGTTCAGCATTTCAGTGCTGTAACGCTGCATTGATGCGGCATCCGCAACCGGTTTACCCGCCTGCTCCAGGTTCAACAGCTTAACGGTAACCGCCTGCTGATAACCCTGAGGTTTAACGGAGACTTGATAACGCCCACGGTACTGCTGATCTTCGTCCAGACGGTTCCACTCGATCCAGTCGGTGGTTAAGGTCTGGCTGGCATCATCGCGTTTATCGATGGTGTAGTTTTTCGCCTGAATGACGCTCACAACCTGCGGCCACAGGGTGGTACCGCGGGCGCTTTCAACCAGCAGCGACGCCGTATCACCGGTGAACTGGGTACGCGCCCCGCTCACCAGCGCCAGAGGCTGTGCTGGCGGACGAATATCGAGCGCTTTACCGACCAGGCCGCTGCCGTTGGTCACGGGAATATTGTAATCGCCGTTCTGAATCGGCAGGATCATACCAGCCGGTGCGTGAAGTTCAGCAAGCGGGGTCGCATCCAGATAGGATTCATCACCGCTCACCTGGCGCTTGTAGCGCGAGTCTGAACTACAGGCAGCGAGCAGCATAACAAGCGAAACACTCGCAACCTTCGCCAGGCGCGACTTCTGTACTGAATAAGCCATCAAATCTCCCTAAACTCTACAGCAAACCGGCATGCTTCAGCGCTGCTGTGACAATTTCACGACCGTGGTCGGTAATCGGTGTCATTGGCAGACGCAGCGTATCGGTTGCTACAAGTCCCAACTCCTTACACGCCCATTTCACGGGGATCGGATTGGGTTCGACAAATAATTTATTATGCAACGGCATCAGACGCTGATTAATCACGCGAGCTTCATCAAAGTGACCGGCAGCCGCCAGTTTGCACATTTCAGCCATATCGCGGGCCGCAACGTTCGCCGTTACGGAGATCACGCCATGGCCACCGAGCTGCATAAAGTCCAGTGCGGTCGCATCATCGCCGCTCAACAGGATAAAGTCGTCTGAAACCAGCTCTTTGATCTGATGAACGCGGCTTAAGTTCCCTGTCGCCTCTTTAATCCCGATAATATTTTTTACTTTCGAGAGACGACCAACGGTTTCCGGCAGCATATCGCAGCCAGTACGGGACGGCACATTATACAGAATTTGTGGCAAGTCAGTATGTTCTGCGATGGCTTTGAAATGCTGGAACAGACCTTCCTGAGTAGGACGGTTGTAATAAGGGGTCACCGT
Organism: Enterobacter sp. J49; assembly: GCF_002148625.1. Taxonomy (NCBI): domain Bacteria; kingdom Pseudomonadati; phylum Pseudomonadota; class Gammaproteobacteria; order Enterobacterales; family Enterobacteriaceae; genus Enterobacter; species Enterobacter sp. J49. The sequence continues at coordinate 128,753 of NZ_MWPY01000037.1, read as the reverse complement.
CAGACAGCCCACGATGCCGCTGTCGTTAAAACGTTTGGTCAAACTGATAGCTTCTGCCGTGGCGTTAGCGCCTGTCCCTGCGATGACCGGGATACGCCCGTCAGCCAGTTCCAGGGTCAGCATCACCACATCGCCGTGCTCTTCGTGGCTTAGCGTTGCAGATTCACCGGTAGTCCCTACCGAAACGATCGCCGAGGTTCCATTGGCGACATGGTAATCAATCAGCTTCTTCATGCTTGACCGGCAGACATTACCTTTTTCATCCATCGGTGTAACAAGCGCGACAATACTTCCCGTGAACATGAGCCATCCTCTGTGCGAACAAGAGCCTCAATGGTACGTTTGGAACTGTAATAAAAGCAAGCGACCTGAGGCCCTCAGGCGGTTGTATGCATGTTTTTTTTATGCTTTCCTTAGGAAGACTTAACCATGCAAAGGAAGAACAGGTTTGACAACCTCATCACAACATTACCTGGTTATCACTGCGCTGGGTGCTGACAGGCCGGGTATCGTGAACACCATCACCCGCCATGTGAGCAGCTGCGGCTGTAATATCGAGGACAGCCGTCTGGCTATGCTGGGCGAAGAGTTCACGTTTATTATGCTGCTGTCCGGGACATGGAATGCCATTACCCTTATCGAATCGACCCTGCCGCTTAAAGGTGCGGAGCTGGATTTGCTGATCGTGATGAAACGCACCACTGCTCGCCCACGTCCGGCCCTGCCCGCGACCGTCTGGGTGCAGGTTGAAGTCCCCGATTCACCCCATCTGATTGAGCGCTTCACCGCGTTATTTGACAGCCATCAGATGAATATTGCCGAACTCGTTTCCCGAACGCAGCCGGGTGACGGCAGCGCCATTCCCACCCTTTTTATTCAGATCACCGCGCACAGCCCTGCCTCGCAGGATGCGTCAAATATCGAGCAAGCGTTCAAAGCCCTCTGTACAGAATTAAACGCGCAAGGCAGTATAAGCGTCGTCAATTATTCGCAGCATGAACAGGATGGAGTTGAGTAATGAACCCACTGAAAGCCGGTGACATCGCACCGAAATTTAGCTTACCTGACCAGGATGGTGAGCAAGTAAATTTGACCGACTTCCAGGGACAGCGTGTTCTGGTCTATTTTTACCCGAAAGCCATGACCCCGGGCTGCACCGTACAGGCCTGCGGCTTACGCGACAACATGGACGAGTTGAAAAAAGTCGGCGTGGAAGTGCTGGGTATCAGCACCGATAAGCCAGAAAAGCTATCACGATTTGCAGAAAAGGAGCTGCTTAACTTCACGCTGCTTTCTGACGAAGACCACCAGGTATGCGAGCAGTTTGGCGTCTGGGGCGAGAAGACCTTTATGGGCAAAACCTACGACGGCATTCACCGTATCAGCTTCCTGATTGACGCTGACGGTAAAGTTGAACATGTGTTTGATGACTTTAAAACCAGCAACCACCACGACGTGGTGCTGAACTGGCTCAAACAAAGCGCCTGATCGTTGGGCCGCGGCTTCGCCTGACCCGACCTACGCGGTAAATGCAATACGGTAACGCAGGTTACCGTTTTTGATATTTGCCCCTCTCCCCACGGGAGAGGGTATCAGGCCGCACAACTATCTACTTATCCTCAACCGCAGGCACATCCGGCCACGCGTGAACCACTGCTTTGATCAGCGTTGCCAGCGGAATGGCAAAGAACACGCCCCAGAATCCCCACAGCCCGCCGAAAATCACCACGGATAAGATAATCACCAGCGGATGCAGGTTCACCGCTTCGGAGAACAGCACCGGCACCAGCAGGTTGCCATCCAGTCCCTGAATGATCAGGTACACCGCGAAGCAGCTCCAGAACTCGGTCCCCAGACCAAACTGGAACAGCGCAACGCCGACAACCGGAATGGTCACCACAAAGGCACCGATGTAGGGAATGAGCACCGACAGCCCCACCAGCACCGCCAGCAGCAGCGAGTAGTTAAGCCCGAAAATTAAAAAACCAATCCAGGTAGCCACACCCACTACAATCATCTCCAGCACTTTGCCGCGAATGTAGTTGGTGATCTGCTGGTTCATCTCTTCCCACACCTGCCCGGCCAGCCCGCGATTACGCGGCAGAATGCGCCGCACCGCGTTCAGCATCTGCTCTTTATCTTTGACGAGGAAGAAAACCATTAACGGAACGAGGACAAGGTAGACGGCCAGCGTGAGCAACCCTACCAGCGACGCCAGGGAATATTTCACCACGGAATCGCCCATTGTCATGATGCGGGCGCGCATGTTTTCGGCCATCGCATCAATGATCCCGGCATCCATCAGGGCGGGATATCGGCGCGGCAGCGTGGCGGCAAAATCAGAAAGCTTATTCAGCATGCCGGGCATATCGCGGATAAGGTAAATCCCCTGTTGCCAGGCCACAGGCATAACGACAAACGACATTAACAGCAGGATGCCGACAAACAGCACCAGGACGATACTGGTCGCCCAGCGACGGGAACAGCCTATATTTTCCAGACGCGCCGTTGGCCACTCCAGCAGGTACGCCAGCACAATCGCGACCAGCAGGGGGGCGAGAAGACCGCTGAAGAAGAACAGAATGCCGAACCCGGCGACGAGAATAACCAACAAAGCAATGGCTTCCGGGTCGCTAAACCGACGGCGGTACCACTGCATTAACATTTCGAGCATACAACCCTTCCCTGAATCGGATGGCGGGAGTGAGAACGTGAATTGTATCTAACTGTCACAAAAAAGACTTTCGCTTTTTGTCTCCCTGCCACGATCCGCAAAACCCTGATGAATGGGATTTTCTTCATGCCTCAACACGGCTACACTCGCAGGGCAGTGGAGATGAACGATATGCCGGTTCATCGGTCAAATTAGCACATCCCAAATACAGGACAGTGGTTATGTTCAGGCAGTTGAGAAAAACACTGGTTGCGACACTGATTGCCGCACTGACGGTCGGTCAGGTGTTGCCAGCTTTCGCTGACTCGTCCGATTCATTGCCGGACATGGGCACTACAGCAGGAAGCACGCTCTCCATTGGGCAAGAAATGCAGATGGGGGATTATTACGTTCGTCAGCTGCGTGGCAGCGCGCCGCTGATTAACGACCCGTTGTTGGTTCAATACATTAACGGGCTGGGCATGCGCCTGGTCGCGCACGCCAACTCGGTAAAAACCCCCTTCCACTTCTATTTAATCAATAATGACGAAATCAACGCCTTCGCCTTCTTTGGCGGCAACGTGGTACTGCATTCGGCGTTATTCCGTTACTCTGATAATGAAAGTCAGCTGGCCTCGGTCATGGCGCACGAAATCTCTCACGTCACCCAGCGCCACCTTGCCCGTGCAATGGAAGACCAGAAGCGTAACGCTCCGCTGACCTGGGTTGGCGCATTGGGTTCCATTCTGCTGGCAATGGCCAGCCCGCAGGCCGGGATGGCGGCGTTAACCGGTACGCTGGCGGGAACACGTCAGGGGATGATCAGTTTCACCCAGCAAAACGAACAGGAAGCGGATCGTATTGGCATTCAGGTGCTGCAACGTTCGGGCTTTGACCCGCAGGCCATGCCGAGCTTCCTCGAAAAGCTGCTCGACCAGGCGCGCTACTCCTCCCGTCCACCGGAAATTTTGCTGACGCACCCCTTACCGGAAAGCCGTCTGTCGGATGCGCGTAACCGTGCCAACCAGATGCGCCCGGTCGTGGTTCAGTCGTCGCAGGATTTCTATATGGCAAAAGTGCGAACGCTTGGCATGTACAATTCCGGGCGTAACCAGCTGACCAGCGACCTGCTGGATGCGCTGGCGAAAGGCAACGTGCGTGAGAAAAACGCGGCTCAGTATGGCCAGGCGTTACAGGCGATGGAAGCCAGCAAATATGACGAAGCGCGTAAAACGCTGCAGCCACTTCTCGCCGCCGATCCGAATAACCCGTGGTATCTCGATCTGGCCACGGATATCGATCTGGGGCAGAAAAAAGCCACCGATGCGATTAATCGCCTGAAAGGGGCAAAAGAGGTGCGGACTAACCCGGTGCTGCAGCTTAACCTGGCGAATGCTTACTTACAGGGTGGTCAGCCTGCTGAAGCGGCGAACATTCTGAACCGCTACACCTTTAACAATAAAGACGATCAGAACGGCTGGGATCTGCTTGCTCAGGCAGAAGCGCAGCTGGGCAACCGCGATCAGGAGCTTGCGGCACGCGCCGAAGGCTTTGCCCTGGTGGGGCGTCTTGACCAGGCGATTTCCCTCCTGAGCAGTGCCAGTTCACAGGTTAAGCTCGGCAGTCTGCAGCAGGCCCGTTACGATGCGCGTATCGATCAGCTTCGCGGTCTGCAGCAGCGCTTTAAGCCGTACGAGAAGATGTAATAAAGGAGAATTCAGGTCATGACAGACGCGGTAAAAATCTACCACAACCCACGCTGCTCGAAGAGCCGTGACACCCTTAGCCTGCTGAAGTCGAACGGCATTGACCCGGAAGTGGTGCTGTATCTGGAGACACCGCCCGATGCACAGACGCTTCGTCAGCTGCTGCACATGCTGGGAATGGGCAGTGCCAGAGAGCTAATGCGCCAGAAAGAGGACCTGTATACGTCGCTCAATCTGAATGACAGTCGTCTAACCGAGGCTGAGCTGATTCAGGCGATGGTTGAAAATCCGAAACTGATTGAGCGCCCCATTGTGGTCGCAAACGGTCTGGCGCGTATTGGACGCCCGCCGGAAGAGGTGCTCGAGATTCTCTAATCCTTACGCCGCAGCGCTTCCAGAAAGGCCTGCGGCGTGCTCTCTCCCAGCTTTTTCTGCGCTTTGCCCCGATTGTAAAACTCGCACATCTCGATCAACACCTGCCCTAACGGAACAGCATTTACTCGTGGAATGATGTCGCCGAGCGGTACCGCAACCTGCACGGCCTTGTGCCTGGTCGGCTGTACTTTTACGGCAGGTTCACCCGCGGGTAAGTCGGGTTCAAAACCGAAAGTCTCAACAGATTGGATATCAGCCGGACAGGCGTTCAGCAACTCACACATCCAGTTGTTCAGCAGCTGTGATGAAATTCCCGCATAGAGCCGGGCATAACACCAGCCGCTCACCGGTTCGCGCCCCCACAGCAGATGCTGCTCCCCGCCATCATCCATATGCAGCGATAAAGGCTGGTGATGCACCAGCAGTTTTGTGGGTAAAACGCCTGCCTTTAGCGCTTTTTTCCCCTGAAGTTCAACGCCTTTGCGTTTCGCAGAAGCGGGACGGAGATAACGGTTCAGCGTCGCCCGCGAAACGGAAATCCCCAGCACCGCATTAACCAGCAGCAGGAGTTCATCCAGCGGTGCGCCCGTGATATCACGCAGCGCATTAACAAGATCAACCTGTTCTTGTCTCATCGCTTTGTGTATCAATTTTGGGGTCGTATGATTGTCAGAAACCCGATCGCGATTGCGCCATCGCCGCACGGTTGTCACGGAAATACCCAGCTCCGTAGCCAGTTCTCTGTCGCTTTTATTGGATTGTTGCAGATAGCGACGGATCCGCGGCGTGGTGGTGGCATTGGCGTGCAATTTGATTTCCATCGCTGTAACTCCATAACCAATCTCATGAGATTTATAATATCTTAGCGAGTGCTTTGTGACCTGTTTCACCTTTCAGCCACCGCGCTTCACTGATAATCCACAGACATAACATAACAACACCACTCAATCTTGTACGGAGTTCACAATGAACAATGTTCTGGGATTTCTTGAAGCAAAACTGATGCCGCTGGCGGCCAAAACTGCGCAACAGCGGCATCTGGGCGCCATACGCGGGGCCTATGTTTCCTTCATGCCGTTTATCATCGTCGGCTCGATTCTGCTGGTCATCTCCTCTTTTCCGAACCAAACCTATCAGCAGTTTATGTCTCAGGCATTTGGTGAAAGCTGGAGTGCCATCATTGAAATTCCGTTCAACGCGGTGTTCTCAACCATGTCGCTGTTTATCAGCTTCCTGGTGGCGTTTCGCCTGGCTGAACACTACGGCGAAGATCGCATCTCCTGCGGCATTCTGGCTCTGGTTGCTTTTTTAATCCTGACACCTTTTATCAAAGTGGCCGAAAACGGCGGTATCACGGTCATTCCGGTCGAGTGGATTGGCAGCAAAGGGCTGTTCGTGGCGATGATTGGCTCTCTGCTGTGGACGGAGCTGTTCTGCTGGCTGAAGCGCAAAAAGCTGGTCATCAGAATGCCTGATGGTGTGCCGCCGGCGGTGCAGGAGTCGTTCGCCGCGCTGATCCCGGCCCTGCTGGTAATGATTCTGGTGCTTATTATCCGCATCATTTTCGAAAACACCCACTACAACACCATTCACCAGTTTATTTACGAGGTGGTCGCTACGCCGGTTCGCCACTACGGGACCTCCTATTTCGGCGCGCTGATGACGGTGTTCAGCATCACCATTCTGTGGTCTGTGGGCATTAACTCAGGCTCAATGATCAACGGCATCATTCGCCCGCTGTGGATGGAGAACCAGACCGATAACATCGCCGCCATTCAGGCGGGTACGACGCCGCCGCACATTATCACTGAACAGTTTTTTGACATGATCTGGATGGGTGGCGCAGGGGCAACGCTCTCGCTGGTGATTGCAATGCTGATTTTTGCCCGCAGCAAAAACATGCGCGAGGTGGCGCGTCTCGGCGCGGGGGCCTCGGTGTTTAACATCAACGAGCCGATTCTGTTTGGCCTGCCGGTCATCATGAACCCCATCATGCTGATCCCGTTCAATCTGGTGCCGCTGGTCCTGGTTACCGTGCAATATGCCGCGATGAAAATGGGTGCCGTCGCTGTGACCACCGGGGTGTTTATCCCCTGGACGTTACCGCCGGTGATCAGCGGGTTTATCGTCACGGGGCATCTCAGCGGCAGCGTGATGCAGCTTATCAACCTGCTGATTGGCGCCATGCTGTATCTGCCTTTCATGCGTATCGTGGATAAACAATACCGCGCCGCGGAGATTGCCACCGTGACGCAAACCGACCCAACCCTTGCAAAACAGGAGTAAAGCATGTGGGGAATTATCGCAACCTGGCGAATGGCGCTTGAAGGGGTCACGGAGTCTGCGTCTGCGCTGGCTGCGGGGAAACCGGTAGCAGAAGCGGTGGTCGATGCCGTTGCTGCCGTCGAGGACTTCCCGTTGTATAAATCCGTCGGCTACGGCGGGCTGCCAACCGAAAATGGCGAAGTCGAACTGGACGCGGCGTATATGGATGGCGATACGCTTGCGTTTGGGGCCGTGGGAGATCTGGTTGATATTGCGAACCCGGTGCGTGTCGCCCATGCGCTAAGCCGCCAGCGCTATAACAGCCTGCTGGTCGGCCAGGGCGCGCGCGAATGGGCGCTGAGTCAGGGGTTTGCCGACAAAACCATGCTTACCGACCGCGCGATGCAGCATTATCGTAAGCGCTGCCGGGAGACGCTGGACAAAGGCTTAAGCCCGTACGATGGGCATGACACCGTCGGGATTATTGGCCTCGACAAAATGGGGTCGATGAGCGTGGCCACCTCCACCAGCGGTCTGTTTATGAAAAAGCGCGGCCGTATTGGCGACTCGCCGATTATCGGCTCCGGCTTTTACTGCGACAGTGAAACCGGTGCCGCCACCGCCACCGGCGTGGGGGAAGACCTGATGAAAGGCTGCACCAGCTACGAGATTGTTCGCCGCATGGCACAGGGCATGTCACCGCAGCAGGCGGCGGACTCGGTGGTCTTCGAACTGGAAGACAAACTGATGTCGCGCTTTGGCCGCGCGGGCGATCTCTCGGTGGTGTGCATGAATAATAAAGGCGAATTCGGCGCCGCAACCAACATCAAAACCTTCTCATTTGTGGTGGCAACGGCCCGCCAGCCTCTCACCGTATTTCGCGCCGAGCGCCTGCAGGAAAAAACGCACTATCAGCCCGTGGATGAGGAATGGATGCAGGCCTATGCCGCGCGGATCCGCGCGCCAGTCGAGGAGTCACAATGATTACCTTTAAGCTTATCACCGCCCTTGCAGACGCAAAGCCCCAGAGTCATCTTATTGCCCGGGCCGCCTGCGCGTTACTGCCGGACACCGCACTCATCGCTGAAATGCGTGAACAAAACGCCGTCGCGGATACCCGCTTTGGCTGTGCCCCGTTTGCCAGAATCACGCTGCTGCCGGATGCGCTCTGGCAGGACAGTCTGACAGAAGGGTTACTCGCCGCCCTCCGTCCACTGCTGGCAGCCCCGGTCAGCGCCGATGTGGTACTGGATGTCACGGATATTGACGAGGTGGTGCTGACGCAGGTTCTGCGTTTTCTCTTTAACCAGGCGTATGACCTTCGCGATCTGCAGCTTAAGAAAACCGATGGCAAAAGCGTTCGCCTTCGCCATGTCACCGCCCTGTGTCATCCGCAACAGCGTGAAAGGCTGGACGCTCTCTTCCAGCGACAGCGGGCTATTGCCCGAGGAATGGTCGCCGCGCGACGTCTGGCGGATATGCCGTCCGATCGCTGTACGCCGCAGTATGTCGTCGACGAAGCGCAAAAGCTGTGCGCCGCCTTCCCCGCCCTGCGGTGTGAAGTGCTTGATGAAAAGCAAATTATTGAACAGGGACTGGGGCTTCTGCATGCCGTCGGTAAAGGCGCGACCTGTCCACCGCGGCTGCTGGCCATTCACTATAACGGCATCGCTGATGGCCCGGTACGCTGTTACGTGGGCAAAGGCATAACGTTTGATACCGGTGGCCTGTGGCTGAAGGAAGGCGCGGGCATGTACACCATGAAATATGACATGTGCGGGGCAGCGAACGTGCTCGGGTTGATGCTGAGCGTGGCAGAACTCGGCCTGCCGGTTCGTATTATGGGCGTACTGGCGCTGGCGGAAAACGCCATAGGACCGGATGCGATGCAGCCGGGCACGGTGGCCAACGCCTGCAACGGTATCACGGTTGAAATCAACAATACCGATGCCGAAGGCCGGCTGGTACTGGCGGATGCGATCGCCTGGGCCAGCCAGCGTCATCCGCAGGCTCGCTATATTATTGATATGGCGACTTTAACCGGTGCCGTCGTGAAAGCGCTGGGGTACGAGCTGAGTGGGTTAATGACGCAGGACGAAGCGCTGCGTCAGGCGCTCACCCACGCGGGGAAACGGAGCGGTGATGAGGTGTGGTCCCTGCCGCTGGATGCACGGTTAAAAAAACAGACCGACAGCGCCATCGCCGACCTGTGCAATACCCCACCCAATAATGCGGCGATCAGCGCATCGGCGGCCTGGCTGTTACACCATTTTTGCCCGCCGACCATTCCTTGGGCCCATCTGGATATTAGCGGCACGGCGCTGTGGCGTGAAAACGGAAAAAGCGTGGCCTCGGGCAGACCCATTCCACTTCTGGTTGAGCATTTGCTGGAAGACAGGTGAGTTTTAGCCAGTGGCACTGGTTCTCCCTCTGCGCCAGGCAGAGGGAGAAAAGCGCATCACAGCTTCAGAATATCTTTCACAAAAGGAATGGTCAGCTTGCGCTGCGCGGTAATCGAAGCGCGATCGAGCTGATCGAGCGTATCAAAGAGCGTGCGCATTTCCCGGTCCAGGCGCTTGAGCAGGAAACGCCCCACGTCTTCCGGGAGTTCAAAGCCGCGCAATCTTGCGCGCAGCTGTAACGCCTGAAGTTTGTCTTCATCCGACAGCGGCTGCAGCTTGTAGATTTGCCCCCAGTCCAGACGGGAAGCCAGATCCGGCAGCCCCAGATTCAGCTGGCGCGGCGGACGATCGCCGGTGATCAGCAGCCGGGTTTTCCCCGACTCCAGAATGCGGTTATAGAGGTTAAAGATCGCCATTTCCCACGGCTCATCCCCCGCCACACATTCGATATTATCGATGCAAACCAGTGAGAGATGTTCCATTCCCTCCATGACTTCAGGCACAAACCAGGTACGTTTATCCAGCGGCACATAGCCTACCGCATCACCCCGCGCGGAAAGCTCCGCACAGGCGGCATGCAACAGGTGGCTGCGCCCCGCGCCTTCGCGTGACCAGATATAGATGTATCCGCTGTGTTCCTGACGCAGCACGTTTTGCAGTGCAGCCAGTAAAGAGGGGTTATCACCCGGCCAGAAACTCGCAAAAGTTTCGTCGTCAGGGAGATAGAGTGGCAGAGAGAGCTGTGCCGGTCCGTTCAGAAGTACCTCAACCAGATCTTACATAAAATCGGCGGTGAGTTTAGCACGGAACGTGCAAGGAGAGAACCGGGCGGATCGTCCGCCCGGTTTTACGATCAATGTGACGCTTTTTCGCTGTCTTCAGCATCCAGCACCACTTCTTCCGGGCGCAGGACGGAGATCAGTTTGAAGATCAGGCTCAGGCCCACACCCACGATGGTCGCCAGCGCCATGCCTTTCAGTTCAGCCGCACCGATGTGCACCTTCGCGCCGCTCACGCCGATGATCAGGATCACGGAGGTGAGGATCAGGTTTTGCGCTTTGCTGTAGTCCACTTTAGATTCAATCAGCACGCGAATACCGGACGCGCCGATCACACCGTACAGCAGCAGAGAGACGCCTCCCATTACCGGTACCGGAATGATCTGGATAGCCGCCGCCAGTTTGCCCACGCAGGAGAGCAGGATGGCGATGATTGCCGCGCCGCCAATGACCCAGGTACTGTAGACACGGGTAATCGCCATCACGCCGATGTTCTCACCGTAGGTGGTGTTAGGCGTAGAACCAAAGAAACCGGAGATAATGGTAGAGAGGCCGTTGGCAAACATCGAGCGGTGCAGACCCGGGTCGCGGATCAGGTCACGTTTAACGATGTTTGCCGTCACCACCAGGTGACCTACGTGCTCAGCAATAACCACCAGCGCCGCGGGCAGGATCGTGAAAATGGCAAACCATTCAAAGCGCGGGGTATAGAAGGTTGGCAGTGCGAACCAGTGCGCTTCAGCAATGGGCGTGGTATCAACAACGCCCATCACGAAGGAGAGCGCGTACCCCGCCAGCACACCGATCAGGATCGGGATAATCGCCATAAAACCGCGGAACAGCACGGAACCAAACACCGTTACGCCCAGTGTCACCATCGAGATGATGATGGTTTTGGAATCCGGTGACTGCCCGTCAGCAGGCAGCAGGCCGGCCATATTGGCCGCTACGCCCGCCAGCTCCAGACCGATGACGGCGACAATGGCCCCCATTGCGGCAGGCGGGAACATAACGTCCAGCCAGCCGGTACCTGCCTTCTTCACAATGAAAGAGACCAGGCAGAAGAGGACGCCACACATAATGAAGCCGCCCAGCGCCACTTCATACCCCAGCGGCAGCAACAGCAGAACCGGTGAAATAAAGGCGAAGCTTGAGCCGAGATAGGCAGGGATTTTGCCTTTACAGATAAAGAGGTAAAGCAGCGTACCCACACCGTTGAACAACAGCACGGTAGCCGGGTTAATGTGAAACAGGATTGGCACCAGCACGGTTGCGCCAAACATGGCGAACAGGTGCTGCAGACTAAGCGGGATTGTCTGTAAAAGCGGCGGTCTTTCACTCACCCCGATAGCACGGCGCGTCATAGTGTTTTCCTCTGAGTAGTATTGTTGTTGGCGTTTTATTCAAAAAAAAGCCGACTATCAAAGTCGGCTTCATTATCGTTATTCGATTATTTAGTACCAAAAATCTTATCGCCGGCATCGCCAAGCCCCGGGATGATGTACCCGTGCTCATTCAGCCCCTGGTCGATAGACGCGGTATAGAGTTCGATGTCCGGGTGCGCTTTTTCCAGCGCCGCGATACCTTCTGGTGCAGCAACCAGCACCAGCACTTTGATGCTGCTGCAACCGGCTTTTTTCAGCAGGTCGATGGTGGCAATCATTGAACCGCCGGTCGCCAGCATCGGGTCAACCACCAGGGCCATACGCTCGTCGATGTTAGACACCAGCTTCTGGAAGTACGGTACCGGCTCCAGGGTCTCTTCGTCGCGGTAGACCCCGACCACGCTGATGCGCGCGCTTGGCACGTGCTCCAGCACGCCTTCCATCATGCCGAGGCCGGCACGCAGGATGGGCACAACGGTAATTTTCTTACCTTTGATCTGCTCAACCTGAACCGGGCCGTTCCAGCCCTCGATGGTCACTTTTTCCGTTTCCAGGTCAGAGGTCGCTTCATAGGTCAGCAGGCTGCCGACTTCAGAAGCCAGTTCGCGAAAACGCTTCGTGCTGATGTCATGCTCACGCATCAGGCCCAGCTTGTGTTTAACGAGTGGGTGCTTCACTTCCACAATCTTCATTCTCTTTCTCCTCTGAGGGGGCAACCGCAAAAAAATCGCGGGATTATACCGCTTTTTTCGGATTGCACCATACCCAACTTGCTTGACGTACATCAAGCAAAGTGTTTTAGAGGCAAAAAAGCCGGAGGGCAAGCTCCGGCTTTTTGCGTTTTTACTCTGCTGGAATTAAAGAGTGTCGCCGTTGCTGGCTATCACCTGCTTATACCAGTCAAACGACTTCTTCTTACTGCGGTTCAGGGTGCCGTTACCTTCATTGTCTTTGTCGACAAAGATAAAACCGTAGCGTTTTTTCATTTCACCCGTTCCGGCAGACACCAGGTCGATACAGCCCCACGGGGTATACCCCATCAGATCAACGCCATCTTCGACCACCGCTTTTTTCATTTCGCGGATGTGCGCGGCAAGGTAATCAATACGGTACTGGTCATTTACCGAACCGTCGCTCTCCTGCACGTCGATGGCGCCAAAGCCGTTCTCCACGATGAACAGGGGCAGCTGATAGTGATCCCAGAACCAGTTCAGGGAGTAACGCAGGCCCACCGGATCAATCTGCCAGCCCCAGTCAGATTTCTGCACGTACGGGTTGGAGACCAGGCTCTTACTTTCATCGTAATCCAGCTCCGGGTTATCCGCCGTCGCTTTGGTGGCGAAAGACATGTAATAGCTAAAGCCAATGTAATCGACACACCCCTGCGTCAGCGCCGCGTTATCTTCTTCTGTGATATCCAGCGTGAAACCGCGACGAGCAAAGTAGTTAAGCAGATGCTGTGGGTACTTGCCGCGCACGTGGACATCGGTGAACCAGTAGCGACGGTGCATGGCATTCATCGCCATCATCATATCGTCCGGGGCACAGGTCAGCGGATAGATTGGACACATGGCAATCATGCAGCCGATCCGCAGCGACGGGTTAATGTCGCGCCCGGCCTTCACCGCCAGGGCGCTGGCCACCAGCTCATAGTGTGCCGCCTGGAACATTACCGGTTCGCGGTCTTCGCCCGGCTCGTACTTCAGACCGGAGTTGGTAAACGGTGCAAAGTCTTCGTGGAAGTTGGCCTGGTTATTGATCTCGTTAAAGGTCATCCAGTACTTCACTTTATGCTGGTAACGTCTGAACACAACCTCCGCAAAGCGAACAAAGAAGTCGATCAGCTTACGGTTACGCCAGCCACCGTATTCGGTGACAAGGTGGAACGGCATCTCGAAATGGGAAAGGGTAATAACCGGCTCGATGCCATACTTCAGACACTCGTCAAACAGGTCGTCATAGAATTTCAGGCCAGCTTCGTTAGGCTCCAGCTCGTCCCCTTTCGGGAAGATACGCGTCCAGGCGATGGAGGTACGGAAGCATTTGAAGCCCATCTCGGCAAAGAGTTTGATGTCCTCTTTATAGCGATGGTAGAAATCGATGGCTTCATGGTTAGGATAATTTTTCCCTGGCAGCACGCCGTTGGTGATTTCACGCGGCACGCCGTGCGCGCCGGCAGTCATCACATCGGCAACGCTGATCCCCTTACCGCCCTCGTTCCAGCCCCCTTCCAGCTGATGCGCTGCGACGGCACCGCCCCACAGAAAATCTGCTTTGAATCCAGACATACACTTTCCCTCATTCTGCGTTATTTTCTGCAAAAACAATTACAGAAACCGGTTTCATCCTGATGATGTGCAAAGGGGCTTTTTGTTGCAAGGAGAAAACCGAAACCGGTTTCATTTTCGTGAACAGACTCAACTTTAGGCGCATTCGCAGGGCCTGCTGAAAAAAAAATCCTCTCGCCGAGAATAGGCTCGCAAACGTTTGCCTGGACTGTTAGAATTGCGCCGATTTTTCTTACTAGCTATGCAATCGCGTGGGGACTTGAGCCGTGACCAACAAAACTTCTCTCAGCTACAAAGATGCCGGTGTTGATATTGACGCAGGTAATGCGCTGGTTGACCGAATCAAAGGTGTGGTGAAAAAAACCCGCCGCCCGGAAGTGATGGGTGGTCTGGGTGGATTCGGCGCACTGTGCGCACTGCCGCAAAAATATCGTGAACCTGTTCTGGTCTCGGGTACTGATGGTGTAGGGACGAAACTGCGCCTGGCGATGGATTTAAAACGTCACGACACGATCGGTATCGATCTGGTCGCGATGTGTGTTAACGACCTGGTGGTTCAGGGCGCAGAGCCGCTGTTCTTCCTGGATTACTACGCGACCGGAAAACTGGACGTGGATACCGCAGCAAGCGTCATTAACGGCATTGCCGAAGGGTGTCTGCAGTCTGGCTGTGCGTTGGTCGGTGGTGAAACCGCCGAAATGCCCGGTATGTATCACGGCGAAGATTATGACGTCGCAGGCTTCTGCGTTGGCGTAGTAGAAAAATCAGAAATTATCGACGGCAGTAAAGTGGCTGATGGTGATGTGCTGATCGCGTTGGCCTCCAGCGGCCCGCACTCGAACGGCTACTCTCTGGTGCGTAAAATCCTCGACGTGAGCGGCAGCGATCCACTGACCACCGAGCTTGATGGCAAGCCACTGGCTGACCATTTGCTGGCGCCGACCCGCATCTACGTGAAAAACGTGCTGGAGCTGATCGAGAAGGTTGACGTGCACGCCATTGCCCACCTGACCGGTGGCGGCTTCTGGGAAAACATTCCGCGCGTCCTGCCGGACAACACCCAGGCGGTGATCGACGAATCGTCCTGGCAGTGGCCGTCCGTCTTTAACTGGCTGCAGACTGCGGGCAACGTGAGCTCACACGAGATGTACCGCACCTTTAACTGTGGCGTGGGCATGGTTATCGCGCTGCCAGCAAGCGAAGCGGATAAGGCGATTACGCTGCTGACCGACAAAGGTGAAAACGCGTGGAAAATCGGTATTATCAAAGCATCCGATTCCGAACAGCGTGTGGTCATTGAATGAAAAACATTGTGGTGCTCATTTCCGGTAACGGAAGCAATTTGCAGGCGATAATTGACGCCTGCAAACAGAAGAAAATCAACGGCACCATTCGGGCAGTATTCAGCAATAAGGCCGACGCGTTCGGCCTTGAACGTGCCCGGGAAGAAAACATTCCCGCGCACGCGCTGGAAGCCAGCCAGTTCTCCGGACGTGAAGCGTTTGACCGGGAACTGGTTCAGGAGATTGATGCCTACGCGCCTGACGTTGTCGTGCTGGCGGGGTATATGCGTATCCTGAGCCCGGCCTTTGTCGGGCACTACGCTGGTCGTCTGCTGAATATCCACCCTTCCCTCCTGCCGAAGTATCCCGGCCTGCACACCCATCGTCAGGTTCTGGAAAACGGCGATGAGGAGCACGGTACCTCCGTGCATTTCGTTACCGACGAGCTGGACGGCGGGCCGGTGATCCTGCAGGCAAAGGTGCCGGTCTTTGAAGGTGACAGCGAAGACGACGTTACCGAACGCGTGCAGACGCAGGAACACGCCATTTATCCTCTGGTGGTAAGCTGGTTTGTTGACGGGCGTCTTCAGATGCGCGACGGTGCCGCCTGGCTGGACGGCGTCAGGCTCCCTGCACAGGGTTATGCCGCTGACGAGTAGTTTGTTTGATGTGCCCGGCGGCGCGACGCCTGCACGGGCCTGTGGTCTTCACTGTCGGGTGAGCACCGCGCTTCCCGACATGCCCTTCCCCCAACCCTCTAAAATCCCCCAGAAAAAAAATAACTGTCATACTTTTCTGGCACTGTTGGACATATCGTGGAAATGCTCGCCATAATAAGGACGAGACGGATTTACCACGTCCTGTGATTGAACTGGAGTGTGAGCTGTAATGGGTCAGGAAAAGTTATATATCGAGAAAGAGCTAAGCTGGTTAGCATTCAACGAACGTGTACTCCAGGAAGCGGCAGACAAAAGTAACCCGCTTATCGAGCGTATGCGTTTTCTGGGGATTTATTCCAACAACCTGGATGAGTTCTACAAGGTTCGCTTTGCCGAACTGAAACGGCGAATCATCATCAGCGAAGAACAGGGCTTAAACTCTCACTCGCGCCATCTGCTGGGCAAAATTCAGTCGCGCGTATTGAAAGCCGATCAGGAGTTTGACGGCCTGTATAACGAACTGCTGCTGGAAATGGCACGCAATCAAATCTTCCTGATTAACGAACGTCAGCTTTCTGTTAACCAACAAACCTGGCTGCGCCACTATTTCAAACATTACCTGCGCCAGCACATTACCCCTATTCTGATCAACCGCGAAACCGATCTGGTGCAGTTCCTGAAAGATGACTACACCTACCTCGCGGTGGAAATTATTCGTGGCGAGACGATTCGTTACGCATTGCTTGAGATCCCGTCCGATAAGGTGCCGCGGTTTGTGAACCTGCCGCCGGAAACCCCGCGCAGACGCAAGCCAATGATCCTGCTCGATAACATCCTGCGTTACTGCCTGGACGACATCTTCAAGGGCTTCTTCGATTACGACGCGTTAAACGCCTACTCCATGAAGATGACCCGTGACGCCGAATACGATCTGGTGCACGAGATGGAAGCCAGCCTGATGGAGCTGATGTCATCCAGCCTGAAACAGCGCCTGACGGCGGAGCCGGTGCGCTTTGTTTATCAGCGCGATATGCCAGATGCCATGGTGGAAATGCTGCGCGACAAGCTGACCATTTCTCGCTATGACTCCATCGTGCCGGGCGGTCGTTACCATAACTTTAAAGACTTTATTGGCTTCCCGAACGTCGGCAAGGCCAATCTGGTGAACAAACCGCTGCCGCGACTGCGCCATCTCTGGTTCGATAAATTCCGCAACGGTTTCGACGCCATTCGCGAGCGCGATGTCCTGCTCTACTATCCGTACCATACGTTTGAACACGTGCTGGAACTGCTGCGTCAGGCTTCGTTCGACCCGAACGTACTGGCGATCAAAATCAACATCTACCGTGTAGCAAAAGATTCCCGCATCATCGACGCGATGATCCATGCGGCGCACAACGGCAAAAAAGTGACCGTGGTGGTTGAGCTGCAGGCGCGCTTCGACGAAGAGGCAAACATTCACTGGGCGCGCCGTCTGACGGAAGCCGGTGTCCACGTTATCTTCTCAGCGCCCGGGCTGAAAATTCACGCCAAGCTGTTCCTTATCTCCCGTAAAGAGGGGGAGGACGTGGTGCGTTATGCCCACATCGGTACCGGGAACTTTAACGAAAAAACCGCGCGAATTTATACCGACTACTCGCTGCTGACTGCCGATGCGCGCATCACTAACGAGGTTCGCCGGGTGTTCAACTTTATTGAGAACCCGTACCGCCCGGTCAGCTTCGATTATCTGCTGGTCTCGCCGCAGAACTCACGCCGCCTGCTGTACGACATGATCGATAAAGAGATCGCCAATGCCCAGAAAGGGCTGTCGTCGGGCATTACGCTGAAACTCAACAACCTGGTCGACAAAGGGCTGGTGGATCGTCTGTATGCGGCGTCCAGCTCCGGCGTTCCGGTCAATCTGCTGATACGCGGTATGTGCTCGCTGATCCCTGAACTCGACGGCATCAGCGACAATATTCGCGTGATCAGCATTGTTGACCGCTACCTGGAACACGATCGGGTCTATATTTTCGATAATGCGGGTGATAAACAGGTCTATCTCTCATCTGCAGACTGGATGACGCGCAATATTGACTACCGAATTGAAGTCGCGACACCGCTCCTGGATCCGCGGCTGAAGCAGCAGATCCTCGATATCATCGAGATTCTGTTCAGCGATACGGTGAAAGCACGCTATATCGACAAAGAACTCAGTAACCGCTATGTACCGCGCGGCAATCGCCGTAAAGTGCGGTCGCAACTGGCGATTTACGACTATATCAAATCACTCGAGCAACCCGATTAACCTATGCCGATAAATGATAAGACCCCACGCCCGCAGGAATTCGCCGCGGTCGATCTTGGTTCTAACAGTTTCCACATGGTCATCGCCCGTGAGGTGGATGGCGCGTTGCAGATCATCGGTCGTCTGAAACAGCGTGTACACCTGGCGGATGGTCTTGATGAGCGCAGCATGCTCAGCGAAGAGGCAATGGAGCGAGGCTTAAACTGCCTGTCGCTGTTTGCTGAACGCCTGCAGGGCTTCTCGCCCTCCAGCGTATGCATTGTGGGCACCCACACGTTGCGCCAGGCGCTGAATGCGCCAGAATTCCTCAAGCGGGCCGAAAAAGTGATCCCCTACCCCATTGAGATCATCTCCGGTAACGAGGAAGCCCGTCTGATTTTCATGGGTGTTGAACACACTCAGCCGGAAAAAGGGCGCAAGCTGGTCATCGACATCGGCGGCGGCTCTACGGAACTGGTGATCGGCGAAGATTTTGAGCCGCGTCTGGTCGAAAGCCGTCGTATGGGCTGCGTCAGCTTTGCGCAGATGTATTTCCCGGGTGGCGCAATCAGCCGCGAAAACTTCCAGCGCGCGCGCATGGCCGCTATCCAGAAACTGGAGAACCTGGCCTGGCAGTACCGTATTCAGGGCTGGAACGTAGCGCTGGGCGCATCGGGCACCATCAAAGCGGCACATGAAGTGCTGTTGGCGATGGGTGAAAAAGATGGGTTTATCACCCCTGAGCGCCTGACCTTGCTGACCGAAGAGGTGCTGAAACATAAAAGCTTTGACGCCTTAAGCCTGCCGGGTCTTTCCGACGAGCGCAAAGCGGTATTCGTACCGGGGCTGGCTATCCTGTGCGGCGTATTTGATGCGCTGGCAATTAAAGAGCTGCGTCTTTCCGACGGCGCGCTGCGTGAAGGTGTGCTGTATGAAATGGAAGGCCGTTTCCGCCACCAGGATATTCGTAGCCGCACCGCGCAAAGCCTGGCAAACCAGTACAATATCGACCGTGAACAGGCGAAGCGCGTGCTGGAAACAACCGTTCAGATATACGACCAGTGGCAGGAGCAGAACCCTAAGCTGGCGCATCCGCAGCTTGCCGCCCTGCTGAAATGGGCAGCAATGCTGCACGAAGTGGGACTGAATATTAACCACAGCGGAATGCACCGCCACTCAGCCTATATCCTGCAAAACAGCGATCTGCCTGGCTTCAACCAGGAGCAGCAAACCATGATGGCGACCCTGGTGCGCTACCATCGTAAAGCCATCAAGCTTGACGATCTGCCGCGCTTCACGCTGTTTAAGAAGAAGCAATTCCTGCCGCTTATTCAGCTGCTGCGTCTCGGCGTGCTGCTCAATAACCAGCGTCAGGCCACCACCACCCCGCCCACGCTGAAGCTCAAAACGGATGACAACCACTGGACCCTGAGCTTCCCGCCAGACTGGTTTAGCCAGAATGCGCTGGTGCTGCTGGATCTGGAAAAAGAGCAGCAGTACTGGGAAGCGGTCACCGGCTGGCTACTCAAAATCGAAGAAGAGAGCTCAGACGTCGCGGCGTAACGGCTCAGGTCTCGACCGGCGACGCCTCTGCTTCCAGCAGTGACTCAAGCGCCACCGGTCTGCCAATCAGATAACCCTGCACATAATCGATACCTAGCGCGTGAACCGCGCTACGTATCTCTTCTGTTTCGACATACTCCGCGACCACCAGCATTTTCTTCATTCGCGCCAGATGGCAAATCGAGGCCACTATCTGATAGTCCAGACTGTTGTTGACGATATTACGGATAAAGCTTCCGTCTATCTTAAGGATATCGGCGTCCACGCTTTTCAGCCGCGCGTAGCTCGCATAGCCGGTACCGAAATCATCAATCGCAATGCGTACCCCCATTTTTTGCAACTGCCTGAGGGTATGTAACGCCTGCTCACCACTGCCGAAGGTGCTGCACTCGGTCACTTCAAATATCAGCTGCCAGGGTTCCACGGCGTATTTCGCCAGCAGACGACTCACCTCAGCCGGGAACTGCGCACGGCACACGGTGGAAGGGCCCAGATTAATGGCAAAACGCTGGCCGGGCAGATTTACCCGATGCTCTGCCAGGAAGCGTAGCGTGTTCTCCAGTACCCACAAATCAACCCGCGACGACAGACCAAATTCCTGGGCGACGGGCAGGAATTGCAAGGGAGAGAGCAACGCCCCGTTTGCATCCGACATCCGCAGCAACACCTCGTGGTAGCAATCGCCCCGCACGCCGCAAACCGGCTGGACCAGCAGAGTAAACGCGTTACTGTCGAGCGCACTTTGCAGACGGCTCATCATCGCAACCTTGTCCTTCAGGCTACGCTGGAGATGGACAGCACCGCGCTGCTGCAGATTTTCCGGATGGTTGGTCGAAATCGACAGATCGGCAATCACCCCCAGTTCACCGAGGACCAGATAGAGATGGGTCACCGGTGAGCGCACATAGCAGTAGCTCACGCCCACCTGAGGCTGCAGCGGCATCCCATCCCAGACAAAGCGGAACTGTTTAATATGCTCGTCCAGCGCCTCGATGCGTTGCTGGTGCGATTCCGCGTTAAGGCGAACCGCCAGGTCACAGCCGGTGAGGTGATAGACCCGCTCACTGGGCTGCAAGGTGCCATTGACCCACTGCGCCAGCTGCTGTTTATACAGGATCCGCAACAACACCCCGTAATTTCGGCCCAGCACCTCCAGCTCCGGAATGCGCAGCAGACAGAGCGCCGACCACGGGTTTTTAGCAAGATCGCGCGACAAGGCCCGCAGGTTCGGCATATGGACAACCGGGTCGAGTAGCGCCAGCCTGCGGGAACGTTTATTCGCGGCGCGCTGGCAGGTGGCCAGCATCGACATGTAAATCACCACAAACGAAAAGACCAGATAGCTGGAAGAGGTAATTGCCAGCTGAATGTCATACCCGGACTGTTGAGGGATATAGCGGTAAAAATAGTGAATAGACACCAGCAGCACCGGGGTCCAGATGAGCGACATCAGCTTATAGCCAAACCGCATCGCTCCCCAGAGCATCACCGGCATCAGCAACGACAGGGTGTAGTTGGTGGTGAAAATCGAGCTGTTTTCATTCATCGGGAGCAGCAGCAGGGTAAGCAGCCCGCCAAGCGCAATGGCCCACAGCAGAAATTCAATGACCGTCACCTTTTTGTCTATCTGCATTCGCACCTGCGAGACAAGACTTCTGATATACCGCGGATGGCGAATCAGACGGATCAGTAAATAGCTTAACGGCACGCCCGTCAGCCCACTGACCAGCAGCGTCTGATAGTTAATCAGCGTGCGAATATTAAGCGGGGTCAACCCCTCCAGGCTCTGACGGCTCTCATACACCCCCAGATAGAGGGCAAACTGGAACAGCAGCAGAAACAGCGTCGCGGGGCAAAAGGCCTGCCAGAAGATACGCTGCGCCATCAGTCTGACATCCCCGTAAGCCGTCATGCTGCGTCTGGGCGCAAACACCCGATACCCCCCCCAGCTGAGCACAACAGGGACAATAAAATGAAAAATGCCGGCGATGGTTTCGAACAACCCAACCGACGGGTAGTAGCGGATGAACAGTGACAATACGATGCCGGGCAGCGCTTCCAGACCAAAAAACATCATCACCGAAAGCAGAAAGGAGAGAGGTAAATAATAGAGTGCCACCAGACCATCGCCCAATCGGGTAAAGGTATTGGCAACGCTTAATACAGGCAGTAAACCCACCGGTAAAATAAGCGGTAAAGCCCACCAGCGGTCTTTATTGTTTTTCAGGAAAGAAATAATGTTCATAGATGCCCGTTTAAACCCCTTTCGCTCCAGAGGGAAATGAAGACAGGCATCCAACCTGACGTACCTGCCGCCCGACAACGTGCGGGGCGAACAGTATGGAGGTGGGATTTTAAATACCAGGCCAGGGAAACCGTTGACTTAAATCAAACTAATTTACTCAAACGATCCTTTCTTACATTTTTTTTGAAATAGTTTTCTTCATATTATCAATATGGTAAATGCAATTATTAATTTCAATAACATTAATTAATGTAACTATTGACGGTTATTTACACATTTGCGAATTGACCCTCTCTTCCCGCTGTGCCTTAATATCCCTGTCGCCCAAAAGGGCATGCCCAGGAAAAACACAGTGAGT
Source organism: Enterobacter sp. J49 (assembly GCF_002148625.1). NCBI lineage: Bacteria > Pseudomonadati > Pseudomonadota > Gammaproteobacteria > Enterobacterales > Enterobacteriaceae > Enterobacter > Enterobacter sp. J49. Next base: position 106,523 of record NZ_MWPY01000037.1, on the reverse strand, counting down.
CAGGCCACGCGTATGCGAAAACGACATCAGTTCAACACCCGGATGACCCGCATCATACTGCTTATCAGCTTCCTGTTTTTCTTCGGCCGCTTCGTTTACTCCTCTATTGGCGCCTGGTATCACCATCAGGACAAGACCCAGTCACAGCAATCCAGCCTGACCGTTGATTCAGCCGATCGCTAACGCGTCGAAGGATTTTGTAATATCCGAATTATCCCTGCTATTCCTTTGCTCAGGATTTTATCCTGACGCATCACCACAGCCAGCTGTCGCTGCAGCACGGGCGTGAGCGACATCATGCATAGCCCTTCGCGGTCAGCCGCCAGGTCTACGGCCATACGCGGCACGATACTGTAGCCAAGCCCCGCACGTACCATCCGCTTGATCGCCTCGATGCTGCCCAGTTGCATCACCGGCGTGAGGATTCGCCCCTCGGCAGCAAACCAGCCGTCGATCAGCGCCCGGGTGCCGCTGCCTGATTCAAAAGCAATGAATGGCTGCGCGTGCAACGCAGCCGGCGTCAACGACTGAAAACCGTCCTGCTGGTCCAGCGACGCGATAAAAACAAACTCTTCGTCCATCACCGGCGTAACGTCGAGCGCTCTTCCGCTCACCGGTAGCGTCACCAGCCCCATATCAAGTCGGTTTTCTTCAATTGCCCGGACGATGTCGAGCGTATTACCGGTCGTCACGCCCACTCTGAGAAGCGGATAGTCACGTCCGAGCTGCTGTAACAGCGGCGGCAGAAGATGAATGCAGGCCGTTGCGCCCGTACCAAGCGTAATGGTGCCACTCACGTCGTGGCTGAACTCACTCACGGACCGAATGGCTTCATCCACCGCCTGCTGAATACGCTCCCCGTGCACCAGCAACGCCTGCCCGGCAGCCGTGGGTTTGATACCCCGCCCGGTACGCTCTACCAGCCGGGTTTGCAGAAACTGCTCCAGCTGGCGGATTTGCAGGCTGACGGCCGGCTGGGAAATGCCCAGCAGGTCCGCCGCCGCGGAAAAACTGCCGCGCTGGATAACCAGACGGAACGTCGCGAGATAGCCCAGGTTGAGCGTTGTCATTCAAAGTTTCTCTTATACAGCGCATAAGGTGGCTGACCTGCCAGCACAATAGCGCGCTCGCTATGCTCAGGACAACTGCATAACGGAATGAAAAACAATGAAAACACCTGCCCTTCCCCGTCACCTCGCCCTCCGGGCAGGTTGTCATCAGCTTATCAACTGGGGGATCTCGTTTTATATGCCCGGGACCTTTGCCCAGGCCATTGTGGCCGACAGGGGGTGGTCATCACCGCAGCTCTACCTCGGCCTGACGCTGGCGATGCTGGTAATGGCGATGGTCTCCCCTTTTGTCGCCCGACTGCTGGCGTACGCTGGCGGGCAGAACGTGGTGATAAGCGGAACGTTACTGATTGCCGCAAGCTGCGCGGGCATGGCATATACGCAGACGCTGTTCGGCTGGTACGGTGCCTGGCTGGTTGCCGGTATCGGGATGCGGCTGTCGCTGTATGATGCGCTGTTCGCCGCGCTGGTGAACCTGTACGGCCAGCAGGCACGCAGAACGATCTCGCGCATCACGCTTGCAGGCGGGCTGGCCTCAGCGGTTTTTTGGCCGCTGGGTGATGGACTACTGAAAGTGATGAGCTGGCAACACGCATTGCAGATCTACGCCCTCTTTGGCCTGCTGAGTGCGGTGCTGATTCGCACGCTTCCCCACCAGCAGCTGGCGGCCCCCCCGCACGTTACCGCGCCGCCCGTGCGCGAGGAACGGCGTAACGGCTGGCGGTATGCCACGTTTATTGCCCTCATGACCTTTGTCTCTAACGGCACGTCCACCCATCTGCCAGAGTTTATTGCCAGTTTTGGCCTGCCGGTCGCCATCGGCATGCTGTGGGGAGTTGGCCAGACGGGCGCACGCGCCACGGAGGTGCTGGCGGGTGCACGCTTAACCCCGCTCAACCTGACGCTCCTGACCGCCCTCGCCATGCCGCTCTGCTTTGTTATCGGGTTAAGCAGCTCGCTGTTTGTCGGGTGTGCCGCCGGTTTTGTGCTGGGCTACGGCGCCATCAACGGGCTGATGACGATAGTAAAAGCCACCCTGCCGCTGACGCTTTTCAGCGCCGAAAGCTATGCCCGCCGCACCGGCATGCTGCTCATTCCCGCACAGCTTATGGCCGCGGCATCGCCGTTTGCCTATGCGTGGCTAAACAAAACGCTGGGGATCGCCGGCGCAATGTGGGTTTCCACCGCGCTGACGCTGGTGATTGCCGGGCTGGCGATAGCGATTGTGCGCAGTGCCGACCCCGCGCGGAATGATGAAATGTATCCCACTGTATCCGGAGCGCCACGCTGACAAGCCGGTACAAAACGCCGTTCCCCGCAAACATCCCGGATACATAAAAATGGTTTTCTGTGTCTGTCATTGTTTAAAACCGAATTTGAAACCGATTGAGGAGAGACTCAGATGATCCGTCGTTATTTACTGCTCCCTGCACTTGTTCTGGCGTCAGCAACCTGCTCCTGGGCCGCACCGCTGGATAACCTCAGCGCTGCCGACGTCAACGGCCCTGCCGCTGTTGCCCCGCTGGAACATCCACAGGCGGCCGCTAAGCTGATTGTCGATCCACCGCTTGCCGGCCCGCTGAGCAAGGGGGCGGTCTTTATTCAATACCGGGCTGAAAACCTGCGCATCGAGCCGGTATTCGGGCCCGATGCGCTGAAGGTCACGCCACGTATCGGCCATATCCATGTCGTGGTGGATGACGCCCCCTGGCACTGGGCCGATACCAGCGGAGAGCCAATCATTCTGGTTGGGTTACCCGCCGGGAAGCATAAAGTGACCATAATTCTGGCCGACCCCACGCATAAACCCATCGACCATAAAACCATTGAATTCACCGTACCGCCTCACGCAACGGTCCATCATTTTTAAGGAGCCAGACAATGAAAGCACGCTCTGTACTGACGGCGGGTCTGCTGGCGCTTTCAGCCAGCGCCTTTGCTGAGAGCAAAACCAGCGTGGTGCTGGTCCATGGCGCGTTTGCCGATGGCAGCAGCTGGAACAAGGTCATTACCCGGCTGCAAAAACAGCATACCGAGGTGATTGCCGTCCAGCTGCCGCTCACGTCGCTTAAAGATGACGTTGCCGCCACCCGGCGCGCCATTGCACGGGCGCATGGCGATGTGGTGCTGGTAGGTCATTCCTGGGGCGGAACGGTGATCAGCGAAGCGGGCAACGATGCACGGGTAAAATCCCTGGTCTACGTAGCGGCCTTTGCGCCTGATTCCGGCCAGTCGACGGCGGACCTGGCGGGAAGTTACCCACCGCCAGCGGGGAGTGCGGATATCGCAAAAACGGCAGACGGGTATTTGTATCTCCCGCCAGAAGCCGTGATGAAAGACTTCGCACCGGATGCAGACGCCGTTGAACAGCAGACCATTGCAGCCACTCAGGGGCCGATCAAGGCCGACGCGTTTGCGGAAAAAGTGAGCCATGCGGCCTGGCATGAAAAGCCAAGCTGGTTTGTGGTCAGCAAAAATGACCGGATGATTAACCCGGAGCTTGAACGTGCGATGGCGAAAACGATCCACGCGAAAACCACGGAAGTGGCAGCAAGCCACGTGTCGATGGTGAGTCAGCCGGATGATATTGCCCGCACGATTGAGCAGGCAATAATAAACCATTAAGAATGCAACAAAAGCCCGCGTAGCGCGGGCTTGCAGAGCGTCGGGTTACTTCACTTTCTGCACGTCAGTATCTTGCGCCTTCAGCGCCGTTCCATCCTGCGCTGCTGGCGCCATCAGGGGAACCGGCTTGCCGGTACGCCTGTCGATCAACAGCGAGTGGCGCTCCCCGCGTTCAAACAGATGCTGCTCTCCCCACTGGCGAAGCGCAACGACGATGGGAAACAGGCTTTCGCCTTTGTCCGTCAGGACATATTCCTGATACGACGTACCGTCCGACGCCCCCTGCATCGCGAGAATGCCCGCGTCGACCAGCTTGCGCAGCCGGTCAGCCAGAATGTTACGCGCAACCCCGAGATCCCGCTGAAAATCCCCGAAACGGCGCATGCCGTCAAAAGCATTACGCACAATCAGAAGCGACCAGCGATCGCCAATCAGATCGACGCTGCGGGCAACGGGACAAAATTCCTGTTCAATCGGTTTACGAGACGGCACAGCGTTACCTCGGCAGGTCAGTCAACAATAACTGGTTGCATTTTAAAACTGCATAGCCTAGCCTTCAACTGGTTTCTTTTTAAAACCACTTTACCCAGGGCGAGGATTTGAACATGTCACACGCGTCACCACTACCGTCAGATCGAAAAACCGGGCACGTCCGCTCAGGCGACATGCCGCGTAGCCTGGTGTGGCTGTTCGCCCTCGCCAGCGGCTTAAGCGTGGCCAACGTCTATTACGCACAGCCGTTGCTTGACGCGTTGTCCAGAGACTTTGGCATCAGCCATGGTGCCATTGGCGGCGTGGTCACCGCCACGCAGATTGGCTGTGCTCTGGCTCTGCTGTTCGTGGTTCCTCTGGGGGATAAAGTGGATCGCCGGGGTCTGATGGCGCTACAGCTTGTCGTACTGGTGGCCGCTCTGGTCGCGGTCGGCATGGCGCAGACGTCAACGATGCTGCTGGCGGGTATGCTCGCCACCGGCATGGCAGGAACGGCCATGACGCAAGGGCTTATCGCCTATGCGGCCAACGCCGCGTCGCCGCATGAGCAAGGCCGCGTTATTGGTGCGGCACAAGGCGGGGTATTTATGGGCCTGTTAGTGGCCCGCGTCGTCTCCGGAGGCGTCAGTGATATCGCGGGCTGGCGTGGCGTGTATCTCTCTGCCGCCGGGCTGATGGTCATTATTGCGTTTCCGCTGTGGTGGAGGCTGCCCCGTTTGCCTGCGGTGCCTGAAACGATGAGTTACCCGCGCCTGATTCACTCAATGCTGACCCTGCTGCGGGAAGAAAAAGTCCTGCAGGTGCGCGGCGTACTGGCTTTACTGATGTTCGCTGCGTTCAATATTTTCTGGAGCGCCCTGGTGCTGCCGTTAAGTGCCCCACCCTATAACTTATCGCATACCGCCATTGGTGCTTTTGGCCTGGCCGGAATGGCAGGCGCGTTAGCGGCAACCCGGGCCGGAGAGTGGGCCGATCGAGGATATGCCCGGCGCACCAGCGCGGCTGCACTGGTCATGTTACTCCTGGCGTGGTGGCCGATTTCACTGATGGGCCGTTCGCTCGGCATTTTGCTCATTGGCATCGTGCTGCTCGATTTGGGCGGGCAGGCGCTGCATGTCACCAACCAGAGCCTGATCTTTCGTGCCCGCCCCGAGGCGCATAGCCGGCTGGTCGGGCTTTACATGCTGTTTTATGCCGTCGGCAGCGGTCTGGGCGCGCTGAGCACCACGATGACGTATGCCATCGCGGGCTGGCAGGGCGTCTGCCTGACTGGCGCAGCGGTGAGCCTGGTGGCGCTGGTGTTCTGGTGGGTAACGCGCAAGACAGGATAATGTTGATAAAAAAAGCCCGCGGGGTGCGGGCTTCTGCAACGTCAACGTGGATAGTCGCGGTTGATCCACGCGTGATCGTCTTCCCAGGTGAACATCCATTTTCGCACCGGACCGGCCATCACGTTGAGATAGTAGCTGTCATAACCAGCCAGCGTCGCCACCGGATGGTACCCCTTCGGCACCATCACCACGTCGCGGTTATAAACGGCCATACACTCATCCAGCGACCTGTCGTCGGTATAGACCCGCTGCATGCAGAACCCCTGCCCGGGATTGAGGCGATGATAGTAGGTCTCCTCCAGGTAGGTTTCCTGCGGTGGATTATCCGTATCGTGCTTATGGCTCGGGTATGAACTGGTGCAGCCTTCGTGGGTCCAGACCTCAACCACCAGCAGGCTGTCGGCGGGTTGATCTTCCGGCAGAATGTTGTGCACGTAGCGCTGGTTATGGCCTTTGCCGCGCGCCTGCGCGTCGATATCCTGCGGAGCGATAAGCCGTGTCGGGAAGGTCCCTTTGCCGGGTGCGGCACAGACCGCCAGCTCCAGCGTCGTCAGCGCCTTAATCTGCACCGTCTCTTGCGGCGTGACGTAGACCGCCCAGGGCTTTATACGCTCAAACGGGCTCATCCGCTCGCCGATGTCAGTAAACTGCGCGGTAGGTGTGCTGATAGAGGCCCGTCCGGCCACCAGCACCAGACAGCGCTCTTCGCTGACGGCGGGCAGCGTCAGCGTCTGCCCCTCCTGCAGTTCATACGCTTCAAAGCCAACGTATCCCCAGCCCGCGCGTTCCGGCGTGACGGACTGGGTGCGGCCCTCCGCACTCGGCGGTTGCCAGCGTGATAACAGACGTGACATGTCACCTCCTCAGATAAGCCCGGCGTCGCGCGCCATGCGGCTCAGGTTGTTATACCCCAGACGGGCGTAGGTCAGCGGGTGAGCGATAGCAGGATCCTGCTCCGCCTCCACCACCAGCCAGCCGTGATAATCCTGCGCCTTCAGCAGTCGCATGATGGGCGGATAGTCCACGCAGCCGTCACCCGGTACGGTGAAGACCCCACTCAGCACCGCATCAAGGAAGCTGGTTTTGCGGTTTTTGACGTCCGCCAGCACGTCGGCGCGCACGTCTTTGCAGTGAACATGGTTAATGCGCGATGCCCAGCGCTGGGCCACCGCCAGCGGATCAGCCCCGGCAAAGGTCAGATGGCCCGTGTCCAGCAGCAGGCCCACCTCTTCACCGGTATGGGTCATCAGGTTATCGACATCTTCAGCGGACTCAATGACCGTTCCCATATGGTGATGGTAGGCAATCTGCACCCCCTGCTGCTGCGTGTAGCGGGCAAAAGCGGTCAGCTTCTCACCGTACTCTTTCCAGCGCCCGTGCGGGAAGCGCGGGCGAAGATGAACCGGCGTCTGTTGCTCGCCGTGAATACAGCCGCTCACTTCGGCGAATACCAGCACCTTTGCCCCCAGTTCGCGCAGCAGCGTCAGGTGGGACTGCACGGCGGCAATCTCCTCCTCCACGCTACGCTCCAGCAGACGCCCTGAATACCAGCCGGATACCAGCTGCAGATCGTGGCGCTGCAAAATGGGGCCAAGCAGGCGCGCCTCACGCGGGAATTTATTGCCCAGTTCGAAACCGGCAAAACCGGCCTCTTTCCCTTCGCTCAGACAGGTATCCAGCGGCGTCTCCGCGCCGAGTGAAGGCAGATCGTCGTTCGTCCATGTCAGCGGGTTAATGCCTAATTGCACACTCATTGTCGTCTCCTGAATTATGCGTGTCCGCGCTCGCGCCACCAGGCGATAAGCTGCAGGTAATTGTCCCGGATGCGTGCCACCAGCTGCGCATCGTCAATATCGTGTTTCAGCCATGCACGGGACGCATCGCCAAACAGCGTGCGTCCTACGGCAAAGCCCTTCACCAGCGCGTGTCCCGAGGCGGCTTTAAAATCAGCACGAAGCTGCTCAGCCGGGGCGTCCAGCCCGAGGATCACCACGCCACGGCAGTGCGGATCCCGACGTTCAATAATCTCGCTCAGCGCCGTCCAGCCATCGGCAGAGAGCGGCGGCAGTTTCCACCAGTCGGGATAAATCCCCAGGTTGTAAAAACGCGAGATGGCGCGCAGGTAAAGCTCATCGCTGCGCGGCATGCTGGCAGGCAGGATCACCTCCAGCAGCAGTTCATGACCGGACTGGCAGCAGGCGTGGTAGACCTCAGCGATTTTCTGCTCCTGCTCCAGACGCAGGCCGTGCGCATCTTCCGGATGGAAAAAGACCAGGCATTTCACCACATGCTCCTGCGGCCAGCTGATGAGCTGCGTGCCGATGTTACCGTGCTCCATCTCCAGCGGCCGGGAGCCCGGCAGCTCAATAGGGCGGCCTATCCACCACCCTTCGCCGGTAATCGCGTTCAGGGCGTCCTGACCAAAAGTACCGTCACACAGCAGACCGGCCTTGCCCTCAAGCCCTGCGCTGCAGGCCGCCTCACGGCTGGCCTGCAGAATAAGCTGCTTCAGCGCCGGGATGCGCTTCAGGGATGCCCCGCACTGCAACGCCATATCTTCCAGCTGGCTGCGATGATCGAAGGCCATCACGCACAGCTCCGGCCACTCACGGCGGCGGGTGGTGACGCGGTGCAGATGGTTCAGGCGCGCGTCAAGATCGGGACGCGGCACCGACGCCGCACGCGACAGGTAGTCGTCCAGCTCAGCCTTGCTCGGCATCGCCGGGGCACAGCCGTGGCGGGAAACCACCAGCGCGCCACACGCGTTGGCATAGCGGCAGGCCTGCTCCCAGCCTTCGTCGTTCAGGTAGCCGCGCAGCAGGCCGGACATAAACGCGTCGCCCGCACCGAGCACGTTCAGCACCTCAACGCGCACGCCGGTCACCGTCAGGCCCTCATCCAGCCGGGGCGGAATAGCGTCGGTGTACACCGAACAGCCAAGCGCTCCACGCTTGCAAACCAGCGTAGCGTTACTCACGGCGCGCACGCGACCCAGCGCCTGCAGGGTATCGGTACTGCCACCTGCAATGTGGAACTCTTCTTCGGTGCCGACAATGACGTCGAAAAGGTGCAGCACCTCCTGCAGTTCACGGGTCACGTTTTCCGCGGCAATAAAGCGCGTCTCCCCGTCCCCTAATGAGGTCAGCCCCCACAGTACCGGACGGTAGTCGATATCCAGCACCGTGCGAACACCGTGACGGCGGGCATAGTTAAGCGCCGTCAGCACCGCGTCACGGGTCTGAGGGTGCGAGAGATGGGTCCCGGTGATGGCAAGGCACCGTGCGGAGGCTATGTAGCGTTCGTCCACATCGCTGGCCGTGATGGCCATATCCGCGCAGTTATCGCGATAAAAAATCAGTGGAAAGGTGTCCCGGTCTTTAATGCCGAGGAGCACCAGCGCCGTCAGGCGTTCTTTGTCGGTGATCAGATGGCTGGTATCGCAGCCCACCTGGTGTAATTCTTCTCGCAGGAAGCGTCCCATATGTTCATCACCGACGCGTGCCAGCATCGATGAGCGCAGCCCCTGACGCGCCGTCCCGTAGGCTACGTTGCCGGACGAGCCGCCGAGATATTTCGCGAAGCTCGACACATCTTCAAGACGGGCACCAATTTGCTGACTGTAGAGGTCTACCGCCACGCGGCCCATGCATATCACATCAAACTGCTTTTCCACGTTGATACCTCATCAGACAATGTCGTTCACGTTCAGCCAGCGGCCTTCCTGGTGCGAGAGTGCGATGGCGTCCAGCACCCGCGAAACCTTCCAGCCCTCTTCAAAGTCCGGCCACATCGGCACATCAGCGGCAATACCGTCGACCAGGTCGCGTACTTCCACCGTTTTTTGATCGTTAAAGCCGATACCATGGCCCGCCCCCATGCAAAACGCACCATAGTCCGGATGTGACGGACCCACGAGCAGCGTGCGGAATCCCTGGCGGTTTACCGGGTCGTCATGCAGATAGAGCTTCAGTTCCGCCATCCGCTCCTGGGTAAAACTGATGGCCCCTTTGGTGCCGGTTATCACATACGACAGTCCCATCTTGCGCCCGCAGGCGACGCGGGACGTTTCAATCACCCCTTGTGCTCCGCCGGCGAAACGGACCATCGCGTGCGCCTGATCTTCGTTTTCAACCGCAACGTTTTGCGACGAACCGGCCTGCGCCGGGCGCTCAGGCACAACAATTTTTAAATCACCGCAGACCTGCTGAATGTCCCCGACCAGATACTGCGCCATGTTGACGATATGCGCCGCCAGGTCCCCCAGAGCACCCAGCCCGGCGGTCTCTTTAAAACAGTGCCAGTGAATGGGAGAAAGCGGGTCGGCCATATAATCTTCGTTGTGGGTACCGTAGAAGTGGATCACCTCGCCAATCTCGCCGCGGGCGATGATCTCTTTCGCCAGCTGTGCCGTCGGGTTTTTCATGTAGTTAAAACCCACCAGCGTTTTCACCCCTGCCCGCTTCGCGGCGTCCACCATTTCACGTGCGTCATGGGCATTCAGCGCCAGCGGCTTTTCCGAGTAGACATGCTTACCGTGGCGAATGGCCTCCAGCGCCATCTCTTTATGCAGATGGTTGGGGGAGCATATATCCACGACATCAATCGCCGGGTCAGCCACCAGTGCCCGCCAGTCGCCGGTTGAGCGGTTGAAGCCAAAGGCCTGCGCCCGCTCTGCCGCCAGCGCGGGCGTCACTTCCGCCACCATCTCGCGCACCAGTTTGCCGCGCAGGGTAAATACCGTCGGCGCCTGGGCATAGGCGATGGCATGTGCCTTGCCGATATACCCGGTGCCAATCAATCCAATACGAACCTCTTTCATCCTGATCCTCACAATGCGCCGCGACGGCTCTTGGCATAGGTGTCGAATGCCACCGCCAGAACGATAATTAATCCGGTGATTATTTGCTGGTAATAGGCCGAGACGTTCATCAGCACCAGACCGTTAATCAGGATCCCCATAATGATGGAACCAATGATGGTGCCGCCGATGCGTCCATAGCCGCCCATCAGCGAAGTGCCGCCGATGACCACCGAGGCGATAACGCGCAGTTCAAAGGAGATCCCGGCGACCGCTTCCGCACTGCCAAGACGTGCGCTGAGAATGAAGCCCGCCAGTCCCGCCAGACAACCAATCAGCACATAGACACTCACCAGCACGCGCTTCACGTTGACCCCCGCCAGGCGCGCTGCCTCCGGGTTACCGCCGATGGCATAGACGAAGCGTCCCCAGCGGGTTTTATGCAGCGCCAGATACCCGCCAAGCGCCACGATGGCGAAAATCCAGATTGGAATGGAGATGCCAAGCAGCTCCCCGCGTCCCCACCAGCGGTAACCCGGGTCGAAACCTGCAATGGGCGCGCCGTCGTTGATCACCAGCGTCAGGCCACGCCAGATGGTCATCCCGCCGAGCGTGACGATAAACGGCGGCAGGCGCAGGCGGGTTACGCCCAGGCCGTGCAGGAAGCCAATCGCCGTGCCCATCGCCAGACAAATCCCCAGCCCAATCAGCCAGCTCATGCCGCCCCAGGCGTTCGGATCAACGGTGGTGAAGTTGTCGCCCTTAATCACGTATGCAGCGGTCATGGCGCAGACCGCCAGGATGGAGCCGACTGAAAGATCGATACCGGCAGTCAGAATGACGAAGGTCATCCCCACGGCCATGATCCCGTAGATGGACACCTCGGTCAGGATGTTGAAAATATTGCGTTCAGAGAAAAAATTGCTGTTCTGCGACTGAAAGAAAATCAGCAGCAGGATCATGAAAATCAGTACCCCGAAGCGCTCGAAGAAGGCGATGGGATCGAGGCGTCCGCTGCGTTTCACCGGAACCTGCGTTTTAGAAATCATCTGCGTCATGGAAAACTCCGTTATGCCGCGTTGAGGGCGTTGTGGTTGATGGCCATCATCGTCATCAGCCGCTCTTCGTTAGCGTCGTCGCCGTGGATCTCACCGGTCACCCGGCCTTCACTGAGCGTGATGATCCGATCGGATACCGCCATCACTTCAGGCAGATCGGAGGAGATCACGATCACCGCCACGCCCTGTTTGGCCATATCAAACAGCACCTGGTGTACTTCCGACTTGGTGCCCACGTCGATACCGCGCGTCGGCTCATCGACAATCAGCACCCGAGGGTTCAGCGCCATGCAGCGCGCCAGGATAACTTTCTGCTGGTTACCGCCGGAGAGCTTGCGCACCTCCTGCGCGCTATTGACCATTTTGATCTGCAGCGCCTTGCGGTAGGACTCAATCAGATCGTCCTCTTTGCGGGTATTCACAAACCAGCGCCACTGCATCAGAGAAGAGAGACTGGAGAGCGACAGGTTGTCGCGAATCGATAACCCCAGCACCGCCCCCTCTTTCTTGCGATCTTCCGGGACCAGCGCGATGCCCTGCTCAAGGGCGTACATTGGGTCGCGCGGTTGATACGGGACGCCGTCCAGCTCAAAGCTGCCCGAGGTAAAGGCATCCGCCCCGAACAGGCAGCGCGCCACTTCGGTACGCCCTGCCCCCACCAGGCCGGCAATGCCCAGTACTTCTCCGGCGTGGACATGGAAGCTGATGTCATGCAGGGCAATGCCGTGCGGATCCAGTGGCGGTTTTTCGCGGCTCAGCCCTTTTACTGCCAGACGAACCGGCTTGTTTTCATGATGGGTTTCGCTGGCGGGACGACGATTAAAGGCCACGTCACGCCCCACCATCAGACGGATCAGCTGCTCGACATTGGTTTGCGCCACGGCGCCACTGCCGGTGAAACGGCCGTCCTGGAAAACGGTAAAGCGATCGCAAAGCTGGAAAACTTCGTGCAGTCGGTGGGTAACGTAAATAATGCTCACCCCCCGGTTTTTCAGCTCGCGCACCACGCGGTGCAGGCTTTCCACCTCGCTGTCGCTCAGCGCCGCGGAGGGTTCATCCATGATGATCAGCCTGGCGTTCAGCGTTAGCGCCCGGGCAATCTCGACCATCTGCTGCTGGGCTACGCTCAGACGGGCGACAGGCGTGGTTGGCGCAACGTTCAACTGCAGATAATCGAGGATCACCTGCGCCTCCTGGTTCACCGCTTTTTCGTCGACAATCAGGTTACGTTTACGCGGCTCGCGCCCGAGAAACATGTTTTCCGCGACGGTCATATTGGGCAGCAGGTTAAATTCCTGATAGATAGTGATAATGCCCTTGTTCTGCCGCTCAACCGGTGAATCGTCCACCGGCAGCGTGTCGCCGTTGAACCAGATATCCCCGCGCGTTTGCGGCTGTGCGCCCGCCAGGGCTTTCAGCAGCGTGGATTTCCCCGCTCCGTTCTCACCCAGCAGCGCGTGGATCTCCCCGGCACCGACGGTGAGCTGTGCGCTGCTCAGCGCCCAGACGCCAGAAAAGCTTTTTGCCAGGTCGGTCACTTTCAGTAAGGGTTGCGACATCGGTCTGCTCCTCCTTAATAGTGAGCCGCCACCTGCGCGGCGGCTCCGGATAAATCAGTTACCGGCCTCACTGATGCGCTCAGCCTGCTGCAGATTTTCTTTGGTGATAAGCGTTGGCGGGTAGTCCGCGCCGGTGATGGCTTTCTTCTCACGCACGTTGGCCACCAGTTGGCTCATCGCCGTTTGTACCGCGAAGCCCGGGCGCTGATCCGCTGTGACCGCCAGCCAGCCGTCGCGCACGCGCGCCAGCGCCTCAGGGACCGCGTCAAATCCGGTCACCAGAATTTCGCCTGGCTTCACGCCCTGGCCCTGCAGCGCTTCAATTGCGCCCAGTGCCATGTCGTCATTGGCGGAGAGGATCACCTGTGGGCGTTTCGGCAGTGACGGCAGAACACTTTCCACAATGCGCATCCCTTCAGAGCGCATCCAGTTGCCGGTCTGATCGGCAACGATCTTGTACTTGTCCCCGCCCGCCTTCAGGCTGTCGCGGATCCCTTTGGTACGTTCAATGTTGGAGGAGGAACCTGGCTGGCCGGTGAGCAGAATAATGTCTGCCCCGTTGGGGAATTTGCTTTTAACGAAGTCGCCAATCGCCTGGCCGCCTTTGTAGTTGTTAGCACCAAAATGCGGCACCTTCTTCTGGCTGTCGACGGAGCGGTCAAGCGTCACAACGGGCAGATTCGCATCCTGAATTTCATCCACCGCGCTGGAGACGGCATTGACGTCATTCGGGGAGACGATGAACCCCTGCGCACCACGGGTGATGGCGTTTTCCAGGTCAGCGACCTGTTTCGGCGAGCTGCCCTGCCCGTCCAGTACCTGAAGCTTTACGCCCATCTCTTTTGCGGCTTTTACCGCGGTACGCTGCATGTGAACTTCAAACGGCATCGCCAGGTTTGGTGTACTGAAAACTATTTGCTCGTTTTCGGCCATTGCTGCCCCGGCGGTCATGGCGATGAGGGCGGCTAAGATCAGTTTTTTCATTATTATGTCTCTCTGTGTAGGGTGGTTGTGTTTAGAGGACGATCTCACGCTGGCTACGCAGGGATTCCAGCGCTTTATCCGCCAGGTACAGCGCACGTTCACCATCATCGCCGCTACAGTCAGGCGTCGCTTCGCCGCGCAGCACCGCAACAAAGTGTTCCCACTCCGCGGCGTAAGCGGATTTGTAGCGCTGCAGGAAGAAGTGTTCCGGCAGCGCGCCGGTGCAGCCCTGTTTGCCGTAGTGCTGCACCTGATTTTCAAGAATATTGCCCGCGCACAGCAGGCCTTCTGAGCCGTGCAGTTCCAGGCGCTGGTCGTAGCCATAAGAAGAGCGGCGGCTGTTGACGATGGTCGCCATCGCGCCGGAGGCATACTTCAGTACGATAAACGCGGTATCGATATCCCCCGCCTCGCCAATTGCCGGATCCACCAGATTGCTGCCCTGGGCATACACCGACACCGGCTCTTCGCCCATGATGAAGCGCGCCATATCAAAATCGTGAATGGTCATGTCGCGGAACATACCGCCGGAAACGCGCACATATTGCGCCGGTGGCGGGGACGGGTCGCGGGAGATAATCAGCAGCGATTCGGGCTTACCGATCCGCCCGGCCTGCACCTCGGTTTTGACCCGGCGAAACTGCGGGTCAAAGCGGCGGTTAAAACCGATAAACAGCGGTACGTTGTACTCGTTAACCACTTTCAGGCAGTCGCGCACGCGGGCAAGATCCAGGTGTACCGGCTTTTCACAGAAGATCGCTTTGCCGTGGCGGGCGGCCATCTCAATCAGATCCGCGTGGGTGTCCGTCGCAGACGCGATCAGCACGGCATGAACGTTTGGGTCGCTCATCGCGTCCTCCAGGCTCTGCAGACGAGCCTGATATTGCGTGGCGAGGCGGGTGGCAAATTCCTGATTCGGGTCGACCACAGACCAGAGCGTGGTCTCACTGTGGCTGGCGATGTTAGCTGCATGTACCTGGCCAATTCGGCCAGCGCCCAGTAAAGCAATGTTAAACATAACGGCTCCCGGTGTTGGTGAATGCTGTGAACTAACGACCCCTTAAATAAAACATTTATTTCATTTTTATAAATAGTGAAAATTATATTTTTGAGTGCGGGTTAACACTTTTGAGATGATTGAGATAAATTTTGTTATCAATCTCACAACATGGAAGAAGGTGCTACTAACCCCTCACCCCTGCCCTCTCCCCAAAGGGGCGAGGGAGAAAAGAGTGCACTACACCATCCCCTCTCCCCTTTGGGGAGAGGGTTAGGGTGAGGGGAAAATGAAATGAAAATTTCGTTATGGCGGGAAATACTTAATACTGGCGTGCTTTTTTCACCTGCGCCTGGGTTTGCTCGGCGGCTTTGCGCACCGCAGACGATCCCGCGACCTGCGCATCACCGGTTCGCCACCATGACGCGTAATCATGGGTCATGGTTTTCGGCAGCACTTTGATATCCAGCAGCGTTGGGCCAGGATGCGCCCGCGACGCCGCCAGCGCCGCCAGCAGACTCTGCTCGTCGTGGACCCGCCACGCGCGACAGCCGTAGCTTTCCGCGTTCTGGGCGAAATCGACTTTCACCAGCGGCCCGTCAAGCCGGCCTGAATCTGGATTTCGATGACGGTTTTCCGTACCGAAGCTCCCCATCCCGTGCCCCATCTGCAGGTTATTAATGCAGCCGAAGCTGGCATTATCAAACAGCAAAACGGTGACGTTAATCCCCTCCTGCACCGCGGTTTGTAGCTCGGAGTGCAGCATCATGTAGGAGCCATCCCCCACCATGGCGTAAACCGGCTGATGCGGGCTGGCAAGCTTCGCGCCTATCGCCGCGGCAATCTCATACCCCATGCAGGAGTAGCCGTACTCCAGGTGGTAACTGTCCGGCGTCTTCACCTGCCAGAGGCGCTGTAAATCCCCGGGCAGCGATCCGGCCGCGCCCACGACGATGGCGTTATCTTCGATATGTTGATTGATAAGCCCCAGCACCCGCGTCTGGGTCAGGCGGGTATTGAGCGCCTCACCGTATTCCGCCAGCTGCGCATCAAGGTGCCCTGCCACTTCAGGCGCATCGTCGGGATGCCACTGACGGCCCCATAAGCGCTGGCACTCCGCATGCCAGGCAGATTTCGCCTCAGCGATCTCCTCTCCCCAGTGGCTTCGGTACGCCGGGAGCGCCTGCGTTAAAGCGTGCAGCCCGGTTTGCGCATCGGCAATCAGCGCCGTGGCATCCAGTTTCAGGGCATCAAACTCGGCGACGTTCAAAAGCAGGAACTCGACGTCCGGATGGGAAAAGAGCGCTTTGGAGCCGGTGGTAAAGTCCGTCAGGCGCGTGCCGATGCCAATCACCAAATCCGCCCTGGGTGCAAGCTGGTTAGCGGCCATTCCGCCCGTCACACCCATCCCTCCCAGATTAAGGGGATGATCGCTTACCAGCGCCCCCTTTCCGGCCTGGGTTTCGGCAAACGGCAGTTGCAGCGTCTCGACAAATTCCCGAAATGCCTCATGCGCGCCGGAATAACGCACGCCCCCGCCACACACCACCAGTGGACGGCGTTTACGGGCAATCAACGCCTGTGCCTGGGCCAGACGCTGGGGGTCAGGCGGACGGCGTTCAATGTGATGCACGCGACGCGTAAAGAAGCTCAAGGGATAATCCCAGGCTTCGCCCTGTACGTCCTGCGGCAGGCAAATGGTCACTGCCCCCGTCGCTGCGGGGTCAGTAAGCGTACGCATCGCATTTAACATCGCGCTCATTAACTGTTCCGGACGGTTAATGCGGTCCCAGTAGCGTGAAACGGGACGGAAGCAGTCGTTGGTGCTGATACTGAGATCGTGGTACTGCTCGATTTGCTGCAAAACCGGATCGGGCTGGCGGCTGGCATAGATATCCCCTGGTAACAGCAGGAGCGGAATGCGGTTCGCGGTGGCGGTCGCCGCGGCCGTCACCATATTAGCCGCGCCGGGCCCGACGGATGAGGTGACGGCAAAAATGCGCCGACGGCGATGCTGTTTGGCGAATCCGGTCGCCATATGGGCGATGCCCTGTTCGTTACACCCCTGCATCACCTGCAGGTGGCCAGGATCCTGCTCCAGTGCCTGGCCGATACCCAGCACGTTGCCGTGACCAAAAATGGTCGCCACGCCCTCCACGAAGGGCGTTTCGTGTCCATCAATGGAGACATACTGTTGATTAAGGAATCTGACCAGGGCCTGAGCCATGGTCATACGTTCGGTTTGCATAAAACCTCCTGTCAGCCCAGCGTCGGCATGGAGAACGCAGCGCCAGTCTCCTGCTGCATTTCCGGCCAGCGTGCGGTGATGGTTTTCATTCGGGTGTAGAAACGCACGCCGTCGTTGCCGTGGACATTCAGCGCACCAAAGATCGAACGCTTCCAGCCACCAAAACTGTGGAACGCCATCGGCACCGGGATCGGCACGTTCACCCCAACCATCCCTGCCTGCACCTCTTCGCAGAAGCGGCGCGCGCAGCCACCGTCACGGGTAAATATTGCCGAGCCATTACCATATTCATGCCGGTTAATCAGGTCCACCGCGCTGCTGTAATCTGCAACACGCACCACAGAAAGTACCGGCCCGAAAATCTCTTCTTTATAAATGGTCATCTCCGGCGTGACGTTATCGAACAGCGTTGGTCCAACAAAATAGCCCTGCTCGTGGCCTTTCACGCTGAACCCACGGCCATCCACGCGCAGGCGGGCTCCCTGAGTTTCCCCGCTGTCGATATAGCCCAGTACTTTGTTACGGTGTGCCGAGGAGATAAGCGGCCCCATTTCGTTCTCTGGCGTCTGGTCCAGACCCGGTCCGACGCGCAGCGCGGCAATCTGTTTTTCCAGCCGGGAACAGAGTTCATCAGCGGTGTTATCCCCCACTGCCAGCACCACCGACAGCGCCATGCAACGTTCTCCCGCCGCGCCGAAGGCAGCGCCCATAATCGCGTTCGTCGCCATATCCATATCAGCATCCGGCATTAAGATGCAGTGGTTTTTTGCCCCGCCCAGCGCCTGACAGCGTTTACCGTGGGCGGAGGCGGTCTCGTAAATGTATTGGGCGATCGGCGTTGAACCGACAAAGCTCACAGCCTGCACGCGCGGGTCAGTCAGCAGCACGTCAACCGACTCTTTATCGCCCTGCACCACGTTAAACACGCCGTCAGGCAGGCCGGCGTCTTTCAGCAACTTTGCCAGCGCGAGCGCCAGAGAGGGATCTTTTTCCGACGGTTTCAGCACGAACGTGTTGCCGTTGGCCAGCGCAATTGGGAACATCCACATCGGCACCATTGCCGGGAAATTAAACGGCGTGATCCCGGCACATACGCCGAGCGGCTGCATCAACGAGTGGCTGTCGACACCGGTGCCAACGTTAGCGGAGTGCTCACCTTTTTGCAGATGCGGGATGCCGCAGGCAAACTCCACCACTTCCAGGCCACGGGTCAGCTCGCCCACCGCGTCGGAGAAGACTTTGCCATGCTCTTCGCTGATGATGCGGGCCAGGCGCTCCATGTTCTCTTCCAGCAGCGCTTTGAAGCGGAACATCACGCGTGCGCGTTTAAGTGGAGAATGACGCGCCCAGCCAGGAAATGCCTGCTGTGCTGCGGCAATCGCCTGTTCGGTTTCCTGTGCCGTACTCATCACCACCTGGCGGATCTGCTCTCCGGTGGCCGGGTTGAAGATTGCCTGAACGCGCTGGCCTGAACCGGTGACACACTCGCCGTGAATAAAATTCGCTACCGTCTCCATCCTTAACCTCTCGCTGTTGATACGTGACTGTTACCTGCACACTATATATGAAACAAATATTCCATTTTAAGTTGAAATAAAATAAATGATGATTATTGTGATCAAGGATGGATTTTTATGTTAACAGCCACCATCACTGGTGCAGCCTGCGCTATTAAGGCATTTCAGGCGTTGAAATGCGTGAAGCTTCTGTTTCATTTTTGAGGCCAGATGGACGGCCGGCATTTAAAAGACGCGGTTTTGCGTTTAGAATCATAAAACTATGCATAGGGGGTAAAATGACCACAGCAACCAGCCTGAATGAGCTGCAGCAGCAAATCCGCGATCGCTACGATAGCCTGAGCAAGAGGCTGCAGCAGGTCTCCCGCTATGTGCTGGATAATACCAACAGCGTGGCCTTTGATACGGTCGCCGTCATTGCCGAGCGTGCCGATGTGCCGCCGTCAACGCTGATCCGTTTTGCCAATGCTTTTGACTTCACCGGTTTCAACGAGATGAAACAGCTGTTTCGCATGAACCTGGTGGAAGAGACCGCCAGCTACAGTGACCGCGCCCGGCTGTTTCGCGAAATGGAAAGTCAGGCCGTCCCGGAAACCCCGCTCGATATTCTGCAGGAGTTCGCCCGTTCAAATGCGCAGGCCCTCCAGCAGCTGGCTGCCCGCGCCGAGCCGGAGATGCTGGAGCGCGCCGTGCAACTGCTGGCCGAAGCCGACACAATCTATATCGCTGGGTTACGCCGCTCGTTTAGCGTCGCCGCCTATCTGACCTACGCCCTGAGCCACCTGGAGTGCCGCCCTATTCTGCTCGACGGTATGGGGGGGATGCTGCGTGAGCAGATCAACCGCATCAAGGCGCAGGACATCGTGGTCTCGATCAGCTTCTCGCCGTATGCGGAAGAGACGGTGATGGTCAGCGAAACCGCCGCCAGCGTCGGCGCGCGGCAGATTGTGATCACCGACAGCCAGATAAGCCCGCTGGCCACCTTCAGCGATCTCTGTTTTGTGGTGAAAGAGGCGCAGGTTGACGCGTTTCGCTCGCAGTCGGCGACGCTGTGCCTGGTGCAGTCGCTGGTGGTAGCGCTGGCATATCGGCTGGGCAGTGGGAAGTAACGGAGAATAAAAAAACCCCCTGCGCAAGCAGAGGGTTTGGGGTGATATCAGGGGAAAATCATTCCCACTCAATCGTAGCCGGTGGCTTACCGCTGATGTCATACACCACGCGGGAGATACCGTTCACTTCGTTGATAATGCGGTTAGAGACGCGGCCCAGGAAGTCGTACGGCAGGTGCGCCCAGTGCGCGGTCATGAAGTCGATGGTTTCTACCGCACGCAGGGAAACAACCCAGTCGTACTTACGGCCATCGCCCATCACGCCGACAGAGCGCACCGGCAGGAACACGGTGAACGCCTGGCTCACTTTGTTGTACAGGTCAGCTTTGTGCAGCTCTTCAATGAAGATAGCGTCCGCGCGACGCAGCAGGTCGCAGTACTCTTTCTTCACTTCGCCCAGCACACGCACGCCCAGACCTGGACCCGGGAACGGGTGACGGTAGAGCATGTCGTACGGCAGACCCAGTTCCAGGCCAATCTTACGTACTTCATCTTTGAACAGCTCACGCAGCGGTTCAACCAGGCCCATCTTCATCTCTTTCGGCAGGCCGCCCACGTTGTGGTGAGATTTGATGACGTGTGCTTTACCGGTTGCGGAAGCCGCAGATTCAATCACGTCAGGGTAAATGGTGCCCTGCGCCAGCCATTTAACGTCTTCCAGCTTCAGCGCTTCTTCGTCGAACACTTCAACGAAGACGCGACCGATGATTTTACGTTTCGCTTCCGGATCGTTCTCGCCGGCCAGCGCGTCGAGGAAGCGCTTCTCGCCTTCCACGTGAATGATGTTCAGACCGAAGTGGTCGCCGAACATATCCATAACCTGCTGTGCTTCATTCAGACGCAGCAGACCGTTGTCCACGAATACACAGGTCAGGTTTTTGCCGATTGCGCGGTGCAGCAGCATCGCGGTGACAGAGGAGTCAACACCGCCGGACAGGCCGAGGATCACTTTGTCATTGCCAACCTGCTGGCGGATACGCTCAACGGCGTCGTCGATGATTTTTGCTGGCGTCCACAGTGCTTCACACTGGCAGATATCACGCACGAAGCGTTCCAGCATGCGCATACCCTGACGGGTGTGGGTCACTTCCGGGTGGAACTGCACACCGTAGAAGCGTTTTTCTTCGTTCGCCATAATCGCAAACGGGCAGTTATCGGTGCTGGCAACGGTCACAAAGTCAGACGGGATGGCGGTGACTTTGTCGCCGTGGCTCATCCACACGTCCAGCAGCGGTTTGCCGTCTGCGGTCAGGGAGTCTTCGATACCGCGAACCAGCGCGCTGTCGGTGACGACTTCAACCTGCGCGTAACCAAACTCACGCTCGTTAGACCCTTCTACGTGGCCGCCCAACTGCATGGCCATGGTCTGCATACCGTAGCAAACGCCGAATACCGGCACGCCCGCTTCAAACACGTACTGCGGTGCGCGTGGGCTGTTCTCTTCGGTGGTGCTTTCCGGGCCGCCGGACAGGATGATGCCGCTTGGATTGAATTCGCGAATCTGTGCTTCCGTGACATCCCATGCCCACAGTTCACAGTAAACGCCCAGTTCACGCACGCGACGTGCCACCAGTTGAGTGTACTGAGAACCAAAGTCCAGGATGAGAATGCGATGTTTATGAATGTTTTCCGTCATTGACGCTAATTCCGAGGCAAGTGAAACAAATACAGAGCGCCCGGCATGAGCCGGGCGCGGAAATTTATCAGGAGCCCAGACGGTAGTTCGGGGACTCTTTGGTGATCGTCACGTCGTGAACGTGGCTCTCCTGGATACCCGCACCGCTGATGCGTACGAATTCCGCTTTAGTACGCAGCAGGTCGATGGTACCACAGCCGGTCAGCCCCATACAGGAGCGCAGGCCGCCCATCTGCTGGTGAATGATCTCTTTCAGGCGGCCTTTATAGGCAACGCGGCCTTCGATACCTTCCGGTACCAGTTTGTCAGCGGCGTTATCGCTCTGGAAGTAACGGTCGGAAGAGCCTTTGGACATCGCGCCCAGGGAGCCCATACCACGGTATGATTTGTAAGAACGGCCCTGGTAGAGTTCGATTTCGCCCGGGGATTCTTCAGTACCGGCCAGCATGGAGCCAACCATGACGGCTGCAGCACCTGCAGCGATCGCTTTCGCGATGTCGCCAGAGAAGCGGATACCGCCGTCAGCGATAACCGGAATACCGGTGCCTTCCAGCGCTTCAACCGCGTCGGATACCGCGGTGATCTGCGGAACGCCTACGCCAGTCACGATACGGGTGGTACAAATAGAGCCAGGACCGATACCGACTTTCACCGCGCTGCAGCCTGCTTCAGCCAGTGCGCGAGCGCCTGCGCCCGTTGCAACGTTACCGCCGATGATCTGCAGGTCTGGGTATTTCGCACGGGTTTCACGAATACGTTGCAGAACGCCTTCGGAGTGGCCGTGAGAGGAGTCAATCAGCAGTACGTCAACGCCCGCAGCCACCAGCGCGTCAACACGCTCTTCGTTACCTGCACCCGCGCCAACGGCAGCACCTACGCGCAGACGGCCATGCTCGTCTTTACAGGCGTTAGGTTTACGTTCTGCTTTCTGGAAATCTTTAACGGTGATCATGCCCAGCAGGTGGAAGTTCGCGTCCACAACCAGTGCTTTCTCAACGCGCTTCTCGTGCATTTTAGCCAGCACGACGTCACGGGTTTCGCCTTCACGGACGGTCACCAGACGCTCTTTCGGGGTCATGTATACGCTGACAGGCTGGTTCAGGTCAGTCACGAAACGCACGTCACGGCCGGTGATGATACCCACCAGTTCGTTATCTTCGGTGACAACCGGGTAACCGGCGAAACCGTTACGTTCGGTCAAGGCTTTCACTTCGTGCAGGGTGGTGGTTGGCAGAACGGTCTGTGGGTCAGACACGATGCCGGATTCATGTTTCTTCACGCGGCGAACTTCTTCAGCCTGACGCTCGATAGACATGTTTTTATGAATAAAGCCGATGCCACCTTCCTGTGCCAGGGCGATAGCCAGGCGCGCTTCAGTCACGGTGTCCATTGCCGCAGAGAGCATAGGAATGTTCAGGCGAATCGTTTTCGTCAACTGCGTGCTGAGATCGGCAGTATTCGGCAGAACGGTGGAATGAGCGGGAACGAGGAGGACGTCGTCAAACGTCAGTGCTTCTTTAGCGAT
The DNA here is from genome assembly GCF_002148625.1 of Enterobacter sp. J49. Taxonomy (NCBI): domain Bacteria; kingdom Pseudomonadati; phylum Pseudomonadota; class Gammaproteobacteria; order Enterobacterales; family Enterobacteriaceae; genus Enterobacter; species Enterobacter sp. J49. The sequence continues at coordinate 83,574 of NZ_MWPY01000037.1, read as the reverse complement.
ACGTAGCATGGGCAATATCTCTGACCTGGTGGGTGGTTAAATATTGCCGTGGCATTATACAGAGCGTAACCGATTGCATCCACACTTTTTTATAAAAAAACCTTGCACTCCCCTCTCAGCAGGTTACTATCGACTGAATAACTTGCTGATTTAGAATTTGATCCCGCTCACATGTTATCCACTCAATCCCCCTCAATTTTTACTGTCAGCCGCCTTAATCAGACGGTTCGTTTGCTGCTTGAGCAGGAAATGGGGCAGGTCTGGATCAGCGGTGAAATCTCTAACTTCACGCAGCCTTCATCTGGTCACTGGTACTTCACGTTAAAAGACGACACCGCTCAGGTGCGCTGTGCAATGTTCCGCAACAGCAACCGCCGCGTGACGTTTCGCCCTCAGCATGGTCAGCAGGTTCTGGTTCGTGCCAATATCACCCTGTATGAGCCGCGCGGCGATTACCAAATCATCGTCGAAAGTATGCAGCCTGCGGGCGAAGGTGTGTTGCAGCAGAAGTACGAGCAGCTAAAAGACAAACTCTCGCAAGAGGGTCTGTTCGATCAGCAGTTCAAAAAACCGCTCCCCTCACCTGCCCACTGCGTTGGGGTGATTACGTCAAAAACCGGGGCGGCACTGCACGATATTCTTCATGTCCTCAAACGCCGCGACCCGTCCCTGCCCGTTATCATCTACCCGACCGCTGTTCAGGGTGATGACGCACCGGGTCAGATTGTCCGCGCCATTGAACTTGCAAACGCACGTCAGGAGTGCGACGTGCTGATTGTCGGGCGTGGCGGCGGTTCGCTGGAAGACCTGTGGAGCTTTAACGACGAACGCGTGGCACGGGCCATTTTCGCAAGCCAGATCCCGGTCGTCAGCGCCGTCGGCCACGAAACGGACGTGACAATAGCTGATTTTGTGGCGGATTTACGCGCGCCAACGCCCTCCGCAGCCGCGGAAGTGGTGAGCCGCAATCAGCTGGAGCTGCTGCGTCAGCTGCAGAATGGTCGGCAACGTCTGGAAATGGCGATGGACTATTTTCTGGCCAACCGGACGCGCCGGTTTACCCAGCTTCATCATCGCCTGCAACAGCAGCATCCGCAATTGCGGCTGGCCCGTCAGCAAACCGTGCTGGAGCGTCTGCGTCAGCGAATGAACGTCGCACTGGATATTCAGCTCAAGCGCGCGGTCTCGCGCCAGCAGCGTATTACTCAGCGCCTGAACCAGCAGAACCCACAGCCAAAGATTTATCGCGCGCAAACGCGTATCCAACAGCTTGAGTATCGACTGGCAGACACTATCCGCGCACGTCTTAGCACCACACGTGAACGCTTTGGCAACGCCGTGACCCACCTCGAGGCGGTCAGCCCGCTCTCGACGCTGGCACGAGGCTATAGCGTAACGACCGCCACCGACGGTAAAGTGCTGAAGCAAACGAAGCAGGTGAAAGCCGGAGATGTTCTCACCACCCGTCTGTCAGACGGCTGGGTGGAGAGCGAAGTGAAAGAGATTAAACCGGTGAAAAAAACGCGCCAGCGAAAAACCGGATAATTCTTCGTCGGTTACAAACTATACTGCTGCTATTCCCTTTTATCTGGCCTTGCCCGAACTAAGGAGAGCAGCATGTCTTATCTTCACAGCGTCATTCCCCCCTATATTCTTCGTCGCATTATCGAAAGTGGCTCTGAGCCGCAGCAGCGCTGCGCCCGTCAGACATTAACGCATGTGCAAACGCTCATGGCGCATATGCCGGGCAAACCCGCCGCGCCGCACGTCAATAAAGCCGGTCAACTGGAGCGTGATATTTACGATGCCAGACAGACGCAGGAGCTGCCGGGTACTCAGGTGCGTTATGAGGGCCAGCCGTCAAATGGCGATGTGGCCGTTGATGAAGCCTACAATTATTTGGGGGTCACCCATGATTTCTTCTGGAAAATGTATCAGCGCGATTCGCTTGATAATAAAGGCCTCATCCTGACCGGTACCGTGCACTATGGCCGGGAATATCAGAACGCCTTCTGGAATGGTCAGCAGATGGTCTTTGGCGATGGCGATGGCGAAATATTTAACCGCTTTACCATTGCCATTGACGTCGTGGCCCACGAGCTAAGCCACGGTGTCACCGAGACCGAAGCCGGGCTTATCTATTTTGAGCAGTCTGGCGCACTGAATGAATCATTGTCAGATGTGTTTGGCTCGCTGGTCAAACAGTACCACCTCAAACAGACCGCCGATGAAGCCGACTGGCTGATTGGTGAGGGGCTTCTGGCAGACGGTATTAACGGCAAAGGGCTGCGCTCCATGTCAGCGCCCGGCACCGCCTATGACGATCCTCTGCTCGGTAAAGACCCGCAGCCTGGGCACATGAAAGACTTTATCAAAACGCGCGAAGACAACGGCGGCGTACACCTGAATTCAGGTATTCCCAACCGGGCGTTTTATCTGGCCGCGAAGGCGATTGGGGGTCATGCCTGGGAAAAAGCGGGATATGCCTGGTACGACACAGTTTGCGACCGTCACCTGGCGCAAGATGCCGATTTTGAGGCCTTCGCAAAACTGACGGTTGCCCACGGCGAGAAACGGTCCGGTGGTGACGTGGCAGCTGCGATAAAACAAGCCTGGGAACAGGTGGGAGTGCTGTAAATGCAGGTTCCGGAACTCACAGATGACGCCGTCGTTGAGCTGGCCCGGGAAGGCGGCGTCGCTTTTATCCCTAAGCTAAGCGGCCAACGCACCATTACGCTTTCTTCACTCAATGAGGCCCAGCGTCAGCGCGTGGTAAGCATCCTGGAGCAGGCATTTCCACGCGGCCAGCCGCCGGGTGAACCCACCTCGCCGGGGAGTGGCGATCAGCGTTATTTTCGCATCCAGATAATCTGGACTCAGCACAATCAGGCCCAGTACACCGATATGATTGTGCTGGTGCCTGAGCAGGAAGCCCCTGAGTCGCTGGTCGAGCTATGGCAGAAAGGCGAAGGCTGCGTGTGTGATTAAGCTTCAGCCGGGACAAACTCCACGCGCTTTTTCGAAATCAGGCCGTGGCCGTTCTGGCAGAAATAATCCACCGCACCGCAGGCTTTTAAGACCTGGAGTGGCTGATGACACTCCGGGCAGCGGGCTTCGAGCGCGATATCCTTATCGCAGTGCTCACAGTGGGCGACGCCATTTTGCACTTCAAGCTCTGCGTGGCAATCCGGGCAGGTAATCGACATGATGACTCCTTTGCTGGGCATTCTGTAATACGTTGATATTAACACGCAGCACTCAGTGCGGGCCACGCAGCTGTTGCTGTAAGGTCAGCAGCAGTTCTACTTCCGCCATTCGACGGCGTGTCGTCCGGCTCACTTCTTCCGGGTCACATTCGAAAAGACTTTTCTGCCCCAGAATGCGCTCTGCCAGGCAGTGCATATAAATCGTGCCTGGAATATGCCAGCGCTGAACCCGATCGCCGTCCGTCAGCACGAGCACATCTTCTGCTCCGTGACGATCGTGGCTTATGACGCGCCCGTCATGCAGATACAGCCGTAACCCTTTTTGCCCGCCTGACGGTCCCGCATATTTGTTGAGCCAAATCTCCACCGGAATGCCACTAAGCTGCCCGCGAAGATGAGCGCGGCCCTCTGCCGTGGTGAGATCGCCCTGTTTGATCTCACGCCCAAGCCGGTCAGTAGCGGCCACCACCTGCAGCGTCATATCATCCCCGCCCCCCAGATAACGCACCGTTTCACGCAGCATCGCCAGCACATGCGTGCCGATGTCCAGGATAACGCCGTCAGGATGGCGAAGCGTGCGGGTGTCCACTTCACCCGTCGCGAAGTTAAGCGCGACAGGTTCTCCTTTTGCGTTAAACCCGCTCGGTTCCTGCAAAAAACCGTCAATTCTGGCGATATCAGCAAAAGTCCCGATCAGCCCAAGCTGAACCGTTGCGAGGCGCGCCATCCAGTGGTCAAGTGCGAGCACACGGGACGCCGCACCGGGCAACGCCAGCAGTCTGTTCAGTTTTTCGAGCTGCGCGAGCGTGGCGACGATGGGTTTTTCAACCACGATCCGCACCACAGGAGACGCCAGGGCGTGCTCCAGCACCTCAAGATGCTGCAGAGAAGCCGTGGTAATAAACAGGGTATCAAGAGGATGCGAGAGAAGTTCGGTGAGAGAGGCGCAGCGCGTTACGCCTTCAGGGTGTCTGCCTGGCTGAACATCAAAACCCAGGCAGTGCAGTGAATCGCCATACAGATTGTGTAGTGCGGGTAAGTACGCGGTTTCCACCACCGCGCCAAGACCAACAAACCCTAACAGCATCTTCTACCTCGTCGAGTAAATTACCGGGGCAAACGCCTGCCCCGGTATTGACGAGCAAGGCGTTATCAGGCGTTAGCGGCCGGTTTAGTCTGCGCATTTTCCAGCATGCGACGTACCGGAACAATGAGGACGATCAGCACCGCGGCACAAATCAGCAGCGCGATGGAGCAACGTGCGAAGAGATCCGGCAGCATATCCAGCTGGTCGGCCTTCACGTGACCGCCAATCAGACCTGCCGCCAGGTTGCCCAGCGCACTTGCGCAGAACCACAGGCCCATCATCTGCCCACGCATTCTTTCCGGTGCCAGCAGCGTCATGGTCGCCAGACCAATCGGGCTCAGGCACAGTTCCCCCAGCGTCAGCATCAGGATGCTGCCCACCAGCCAGAATGGCGACACGCCCGCGCCACCGTTATTCAGTACGTTCTGCGCAGCCAGCATCATCAGACCAAAGCCTGCGGCGGCACACAAAATACCAATAACAAACTTGGTGATACTGCTCGGACGAATGTTCATGCTGGCAAGTTTCGGCCAGGCCCAGCTGAATACCGGTGCCAGCAGGATGATGAACAGAGCGTTAATCGACTGGAACCATACCGCCGGGATTTCGAAATCACCGATCATGCGGTTAGTGTAGTCGTTGGCAAAGAGGTTGAATGACGTTGGCTTCTGCTCGAAGGCGGACCAGAAGAACGCAGCGGAGACCAGCAGAATAAAACAGACCAGAAGTCTGGCACGCTCTTTACGATTCAGGCCCGCAAAAAGGAACAGGTAGATAAAGTAGAGGGCAACGGACGCCGCAATCACGTAAACCAGCACGCTGGCTACCGCAACCGGGTTAATCACAATCACACCCTGCGCGATCAGCGTAACGATAACCGCCACACCCACAGCCAGCGCCAGCAACCATGCGCCTACGCCGTTTCTTTTCACCACCGGGCTGTTCCAGGTCGAGTCCAGCCCCACTTCGCTGTCATAGCGTTTCATTGCCGGAACGGCAAACACGCGGAAGATGATCAGGGCAACCAGCATCCCGATGCCACCAATGCCGAAGCCCCAGTGCCAGCCGTGAGATTTAATCAGCCAGCCGGAAATCAACGGCGCGATAAACGAGCCCATGTTGATGCCCATGTAGAACAGCGAGAAACCGCCGTCACGGCGCGCATCGCCTTTTTTGTACAGCGTCCCAACCATGACCGAGATACAGGTCTTAAACAGACCAGAACCGAGCACGATGAACATCAGGCCGATAAAGAACAGGTTATCGCCCATGATGGCCGAAAGCGCAATCGACAGGTGGCCGAGCGCAATCAGGATAGATCCGTACCAGACGGCTTTCTGCTGGCCGAGCCAGTTATCCGCCAGCCAGCCACCCGGCAGTGCGGCCAGGTACATGGTGCCGGCAAAGATGCCCACAATTGCCGACGCGTTTTCACGTGCCAGCCCCATCCCGCCGTCATACACGGTAGCGGCCATAAACAGGATCAATAATGGGCGAATGCCGTAAAACGAGAAACGTTCCCACATCTCGGTAAAGAACAGCGAACCGAGCGGATAAGGGTGGCCGAAGAACGTTCGGCTTTCTTTTTGATTAACAGAGGATTGCATAATTCTCCCAGGAAGGTATGTGTCGTGCTTGTAAACACCAGCATGTACGCCGGCCAGTTACGTATCTGACCGATTTTTTACATGCGGCGAAAAGTTAGTTAACCATTTGATAACCAGTCGCTAGTTTTGTCTAGTACCGGACCCTGGACTTTAAGATGAAAATTCGATGATTGTCTACTTTCTTAGATTTAAACTTGGTTAAAAGTGAATAGTGATTGACATCACACAGAGTGGACTGGCGGTATGAGCGGGCGAAAAAAAGCCCGCGATCAACGCGGGCTTCAGAAAGAACGGCAACGCTTATTTGCTTTTCTTAATGTGCTTAATCAAACGCTTACGCTTACGCATCTGGTTTGGCGTCAGGGTATTGCGCTTGTTGGCGAACGGGTTCTCCCCTTCCTTGAACTGGATGCGGATTGGCGTGCCCATTACGTCCAGTGATTTACGGAAGTAGTTCATCAGATAGCGCTTGTAGGAATCCGGCAGGTCTTTAACCTGGTTGCCGTGAATCACCACGATTGGTGGGTTATAACCCCCGGCGTGAGCATATTTCAGCTTCACGCGACGACCACGCACCAGCGGCGGCTGATGGTCTTCTGCTGCCATGTTCATGATACGGGTCAGCATGGCGGTGCTCTGACGACGGGTGGAGCTGTCGTACGCTTCACGCACGGACTCAAACAGATTACCTACACCGCTGCCGTGTAACGCAGAGATAAAGTGCACGCGGGCAAAGTCGATAAAGCCCAGACGGAAGTCGAGCGTCTCTTTCACCTGCTCTCTCACCTCATTACTCAGGCCATCCCATTTGTTGACCACGATAACGAGTGAGCGCCCACTATTTAGAATGAAGCCGAGCAGAGAAAGGTCCTGATCGGAGATACCTTCACGCGCATCGATGACCAGCATGACCACGTTGGCATCTTCAATCGCCTGCAGGGTTTTGATAACGGAGAATTTTTCCACCACATCGGTGATTTTCCCGCGCTTACGTACGCCTGCGGTATCAATGAGCACATACTCACGCTCATCGCGCTGCATCGGGATATAAATACTGTCGCGGGTGGTGCCCGGCATGTCGTAAACGACCACACGCTCTTCACCGAGGATACGGTTAGTAAGTGTAGACTTACCTACGTTTGGACGGCCCACGATAGCCAGTTTGATCGGCAGATCCTGCGGGTTGAAGTCGTCTTCAGGCTCTTCCTCGCCCGCTTCGCCGTCTTCGAACTGCGCCCAATATTCGGCGTCTTCATCGATCTCTTCCGGCGGGTTAACTTCATCAACCCACGGCAGCAGAACGGTTTCCAGCAGGCTGGTCACGCCACGGCCATGAGATGCCGCGATCGGGTAGATTTCGCCCAGACCTAAGGACCAGAAATCCGCAACCGCCTGGTCTGCATCAATACCGTCAGTTTTGTTCGCCACCAGGAAAGTGGGTTTTTCACGCGAGCGCAGATGTTTCGCAATAGCGGAGTCCGCTGGCATCAGGCCTGCGCGAGCGTCCACCATAAACAGAACCACGTCAGCTTCTTCAATCGCCAGCAGCGACTGTTCCGCCATGCGGGTTTCAACACCATCTTCTGTCCCGTCAATACCACCGGTATCAATACAGATGAACTCGCGTCCTTCTACTTCTGCACGACCGTACTTACGGTCACGCGTCAGCCCCGGGAAATCCGCAACCAGCGCATCACGGGTGCGTGTTAAACGGTTAAAAAGAGTGGATTTTCCAACGTTAGGGCGCCCGACAAGCGCGACCACAGGTACCATGTTTGAAGCCTCATAAAATTCAAATAAACGTCGCATTTGCGGCGTTTTTAAAAATGTCAAAACGGCTCCTGAGTGAACAGGAGCCGTTTAGTATACTACAACCGCTGGGTAATTAACGCGTGATCGCGTACAGCGTGCCGTCTTTTGCCTGAATCAGCAGTTTGCCGTCAGCCACGACCGGTTCCGTCAGGAAACCTGAGCTGTCGACTTTTTGCTGAGCAACAAAACGACCGTTGTCCGGGTCAATCCAGTGCATATACCCTTCGCTATCACCCACCACCAGGCTACCGTTATACAGTGCTGGTGCGGTCAGCAGACGGTGCAGCAGATCGCTTTGCGTCCACAGCGTAACACCACCTTCGGTGCTGAGCGCCAGCAGACGGTCGTTCTGATCGACCATATAGATACGGTTGCCATCAACCACGAAATCATTTACCGAGCCCAGTTCACGTTTCCACATGACCTGGCCGCTGCGCAGATCCAGCGCGGTCAGGTTACCGTTATAGGCCAGTGCGTAAACCACACCATCTACGATAACCGGAGTCGTGTCGACATCGCTCAGACGATCGATTTCCGTTGAGCCTGTCGCCTGAGAAATACGCTGCTGCCAGATCATCTGGCCTTGCTGCATCAGTACCGCGCTTACACGACCGTTGTCACCGCCAACAATGGCAGCACCAAAGGCGGTAGCCGGCGCAGATTCACCGCGCAGGGACAAGGAAGGCATATCCAGGTTCACGGTCCATTTCACCAGACCATCAGCTTCGTTCAGCGCCTGTAACTGGCCGTTGCTGGTGTGGATCAGTACCATGCCGTCGCTCACGACCGGACGAGACAGAGACTCACCGGCCACGGAGGTTTGCCATGCAACAGAACCATCGCTGGTGTTGAGAGCATAGACCTGGGCTTTTTCGCTACCCACGTACACATGCCCACCGGCAACGGTCAGACCGCCAGAAAGCAGTGCCGGTTTACGAGAGAACCAGCCGTCTTTTTCCGCCAGGTTAACCGACCACACTTCTTTCCCGTCATCGGCATTAACCGCCTTCACGGTACCTTTGCGGTCAGCCGCATAGATAACGCTGTCGGCAAAAGCCGGGTGCAGGTTGGAATAAAAATCACCAATACCATCGCCCACGGAGGTGCTCCACGCGGTGGACGGGGTAAACTGGTTTTCAACAGTCGGCAGTGGGGACATTTTCACAACGTCTTCTTCGCCACTGAACAGTGAACAGCCACTCAATAACGTAACAGAAAGCAGTCCTGGCAGAAGTAATTTACGCAATTGCATCGGGTCCCTCTCAGACGGACAAATTATTTATTTTCATCTGCATCATTTCGCTCAGCGCAGGTGAAGCTTTGCTCTCTACGCCAGCTTGCCACGCTTTACGCGCGCCCGCTTTGTCACCTTTGCTCAGCAGTGCTTCACCGCGCAGATCGGCAACAATGGCAGCAAAACCTTCGCCTTTGATGGTATCGAGCGTTTTCAGCGCATCGTCAGCTTTTTTCTGCTGAACCTGAATACGAGCCAGGCGCAGATTGATCACCGCTTTCAGATTTTCATCACTGGCGGCGGTTAGCCCTTGTGACAGCAGGCTAGCGGCTTTATCCAGTTCGTTCTTATCAACGTACTGCTGCGCCACTTCCAGTGCGGCCAGCGCACCGTAGGTGTTTTTGTTGTCAGCGGCAAATTTCTCAGCCGCCGTCAGCGTTTGCGGCTGATCGGCACGGATTGCGCTAACGGTATTTTCATACGACAGCGACGCGTCACGCGCGGAGTCCGCCTGATGACTGTTCCAGTAACGCCAGCCTACCAGCGCACCGACACCTAAAATAACCCCAACAACCAGCGCCTTGCCGTTTTCGACAAAGAAGCGTTTAATCGCGTCGACCTGATCGTGTTCGTTCTCGTAAATTTCCACGCAGTCCTTCTCCTTAGCCCAATAGAGTGCGCAAGTGCGCCGCAACGCCGTCCTGCGTTACCGTTGTCTGCTCACCCGAGCGCAGGTCTTTCACAACCACTTCGCCGTTAGCCACTTCGGACTCGCCCAGCACCAGTGCAATACTTGCGCCCCATTTATCGGCACGAGCAAACTGTTTTTTGAAGTTGCCGCCGCCATGGTTGGTCATCAGCTTCACGTCCGGCAGTGCATCACGCACACGTTCCGCAAGCTGCATTGCCGCAGGCTGCGTTTCCGCGCCTGAGGCTACCAGGTATATATCGACAACGGAATCTGCTTTAAATTCCGGATTAACTGCCTGAACCAGCAAAACAAGTCGCTCAAGACCCATGGCGAAGCCAACGCCAGGGGCTGGGCGACCACCAAGCTGCTCAACCAGACCGTCATAACGACCGCCGGCACACACGGTGCCCTGGGAACCGAGGCTGGATGTCACCCACTCGAACACGGTGCGGTTGTAGTAGTCCAGACCGCGCACCAGACGCTGGTTCACGGTATAAGCAATGCCCGCGGCTTCCAGCAGTTTGCACAGACCCGCAAAGTGCTCACGTGACGCTTCGTCCAGGTAGTCGCCCAATGCAGGTGCTTCGTTCAACAGCGCCTGTACGTCAGGATTTTTGGAATCCAGCACGCGCAGTGGGTTGCTGTACATACGACGTTTGCAGTCTTCGTCCAGCTTCTCTTTGTGCTGCTCCAGGAACGCAACCAGTGCGTCACGGTAGTTCGCGCGTGCTTCCAGAGAACCGATGGAGTTCAGTTCCAGTGAGACGTGCTCAGCAATGCCGAGCGCACGCCACCAGCGGGCAGTCAGCATAATCAGTTCGGCGTCAATGTCCGGGCCCTGCAGGCCAAAGACTTCCACACCCAGCTGGTTGAACTGGCGATAACGACCTTTCTGTGGACGTTCGTGGCGGAACATCGGGCCGATATACCACAGGCGCTGCTCCTGATTGTACAGGAGACCATGTTCGATGCCGGCGCGTACGCAGCCCGCCGTACCTTCCGGACGCAGTGTCAGGCTGTCGCCGTTGCGGTCCTCGAAGGTGTACATCTCTTTTTCAACCACGTCGGTCACTTCGCCGATCGCGCGTTTGAATAACGGGGTCTGCTCTACAATCGGCAAACGGATTTCGCTGTAACCGTAGCTGCCGAGCACCTGTTTGAGTGTGCCTTCAATGCGCTGCCAGATGGCGGTTTCGCCAGGCAGATAATCGTTCATGCCGCGGATGGCTTGAATGTTTTTTGCCACGTTTATTCTCTTTCTATATACAAAAAAGAACCCAAAGAATGGGTTCAATCATACATGGGAAGCGCCACGCTTCCCATCACGTTATTTTTCAACCTGCTGAATGCTGATGCGCTGCGCTTCATCCATCATTGTTGCTTTGGCACGGATGCGGGCTTCAAGCTGGTCGATCATATCACTATTATCCAGACGATCTTTACGCACGCCATCTTCATAGAGACCACTTTTCTTGTTACCGCCGGTGACGCCGAGCGTTGACACCAGGGCTTCACCCGGACCGTTCACCACGCACCCGATGATGGAGACGTCCATCGGGGTGATGATATCTTCCAGACGTTGCTCAAGCGCATTCACCGTGCCAATCACGTCAAATTCCTGACGTGAACAGGTTGGGCAGGCAATGAAGTTGATCCCACGTGCGCGAATACGCAGTGATTTGAGGATATCGAAACCGACTTTGATCTCTTCTACCGGATCGGCCGCCAGCGAAACGCGCAGGGTGTCACCGATCCCTTCCGAGAGCAGCAGCCCCAGACCGATCGCCGATTTAACGGAACCGCTACGAAGGCCACCGGCTTCCGTAATCCCGAGGTGCAAAGGCTGATCGATCTGTTTTGCCAGCAGGCGATAAGACTCTACTGCCAGGAACACATCTGAGGCTTTTACGCTGACTTTGAACTGATCGAAGTTCAGACGATCAAGATGATCAACGTGACGCATCGCGGATTCAAGCAGCGCCTGCGGTGTTGGCTCACCGTACTTTTCCTGCAGATCTTTTTCCAGGGAACCGGCGTTGACGCCGATACGGATAGGAATATTTTTATCGCGGGCGCAATCCACCACCATGCGGATACGCTCTTCGTTACCGATGTTGCCCGGGTTAATACGCAGGCAGTCGACGCCATATTCAGCAACTTTCAGCGCAATGCGGTAATCGAAGTGGATATCAGCAACCAGCGGAACGCTGACCTGCTGTTTGATCAGTTTGAACGCCTCTGCGGCATCCATTGTCGGCACGGAGACGCGAACAATGTCCGCGCCTACACGCTCTAACGCTTTGATCTGATTGACCGTCGCTTCCACGTCTGTGGTGCGCGTGTTGGTCATCGACTGGACGGCGATAGGAGCCCCATCGCCGATTGGCACATTACCAACGTAAATCCGTTTCGATTTTCTACGTTGAATCGGAGCCTGGTTATGCATGAAAAATCTCCCGCGTTGCCCGTCTGTTACTGTGCTGCTGATTGTTCGGCATTAACGGTAAGACGCGCAACCTGGTTAGTTCTGATAAAGCGGCTCAGGTCGACAGGTTTTCCTTGATACTGGATCTGAACTGCTGCCGGAGCGCCGATTTTAAGTTTATACGGTGCCTGGCCGGTTAGGTTTAACGTGCCATCTTTACGCTGCAGACCGCTGAACAGTTTTTTACCTGTTGCATCGGTCACTTCCAGCCAGCAGTCAGCAGAGAAGTTCATCACCAGCGCATTTGGGTCCGCCGCCGGCGCAGCCGTTCCGGCCGGGTTGGTTGGCAGTGACGCAGCACCGTTGTCCGCAGGCTGAGTGGCCGCTGGCGCGTTGGTCGCGGTATCCACGTTTGCCTGAGAAGGGGCAACCACCGCGTTTGGATCCTGAGCCTGAGGCGCAGGGGTATTAGCCGTTGCGGCGGGTGCCTGCCCGGCATCGGTTGCAGGCGCATCGGTCGCGGCAGTCTGCGGCTCGCTGGAGGTGGCAGCACCTTCGGTATTCAGCGGCACGCTCTGAGCGTTGTCATTGCCGGACTGATTGAGCTCGGCGGAGGATTGATCGGCCATGGTGGTGATCTCTTCCTGCTGCGCCTTGTGGTTTTGCCACCACCATGCGCCCGTCAGGCCGATCACCACAAACAGCACCAACCAGGTAAAGCTCATCAGCCAGCCATCACGTTTTTTACGACGTTTTCCCAGGGAGAAGGTCTGCATCGGCGCAACTTTTGCTGCGCGGACCGGTGCCTGCTTCTCCATCATTGGCAGTAATTCTTCTTCAGGGATATGCACCAGTTTTGCATAAGAGCGGATGTAACCACGCAGAAATGTTGAAGCCAGATCGGCCGGAGCCTTATCTTCTTCAATATCGCGAACCGTGGAAACCTTCAGACATAAGCGTTCTGCAACGGCTTGCTGGCTGAGTCCGAGTTGTTCACGGGCGTTGCGAAGACGAACGCCAGTGGAGAGTGCTTCATGTTGGTCGTGAGTGGCTTCAGTATTCATTCGCTACAACTACTGGTACGTGAAAAAAAAGGGTTCAGGTGCCGGTAAGTCACAATGCCACCCGCACCGCGAAAGTTCTGATCAGTTAACCTTGAACAGACAGTATAAGACTGTCAGCCCGGAGATGACAGCACAGCCCTGCCCGTCAGGATAAACTGTTGTTACGTCGTTACATACTGCCCGAAAGTCGGATGAAACGCACCGTAATTATTGATCAGTCATCACGAATCTGACTGATTATTCAGTAAGATTATGCTTCACGGCGCAAATAATGCGCCGTGAGTGCATAAGAATCAAACAGCTTTCACCGCAATCGTCTCGCCCTGCATACGTTTACGCAGGGTACGTTTGGTACGGTCAATCACATCACCTGCCAGCTGTCCGCATGCAGCATCGATATCATCACCACGGGTTTTACGCACGATAGTGGTGAAACCATACTCCATCAGCACCTTGGAGAAACGGTCGATACGGCTGTTCGAGCTACGGCCATAAGGTGCGCCCGGGAACGGGTTCCATGGAATCAGGTTGATTTTGCACGGCGTATCTTTCAGCAGTTCAGCCAGCTGATGCGCATGCTCGGTACCGTCGTTTACGTGATCGAGCATGACATACTCGATCGTCACGCGGCCCTGGTTCGCGTTGGATTTCTCCAGGTAGCGACGCACGGCGGCGAGGAAAGTTTCGATATTGTACTTTTTGTTGATGGGTACAATTTCGTCACGGATTTCGTCGTTCGGTGCATGCAGGGAGATCGCCAGCGCAACGTCAATCATGTCGCCCAGCTTGTCCAGTGCAGGCACTACGCCTGACGTCGACAGCGTTACGCGACGCTTGGACAGACCAAAGCCGAAGTCATCCAGCATGATTTCCATCGCCGGAACGACGTTGGTCAGGTTCAGCAGTGGCTCGCCCATGCCCATCATCACTACGTTGGTGATTGGACGGGTCCCGGTTACTTTCGCCGCACCGACGATTTTCGCCGCACGCCACACCTGGCCGATAATTTCAGACACGCGCAGGTTACGGTTGAATCCTTGCTGAGCGGTTGAGCAGAACTTGCACTCCAGCGCACAGCCCACCTGAGAGGAGACGCACAGCGTGGCGCGGTCTTCTTCCGGGATGTAGACGGTTTCAACGCGCTGATCGCCAACGGCAATCGCCCATTTAATGGTGCCATCGGCAGAGCGCTGCTCCTCCACCACTTCTGGTGCACGGATTTCAGCCACTTCTTTGAGCTTATTGCGCAGCACTTTGTTGATGTCAGTCATGTCATCAAAGTTGTCGCTGCAATAGTGGTACATCCATTTCATGACCTGATCGGCACGAAACGGCTTCTCGCCCATCTCTTTAAAGAATTCGCGCATCTGCTGACGGTTCAGATCCAGCAGGTTAATTTTTCCATTTTTATTTGGAACCGCAGGAATGGCGACTTCGGAGGTATTCACTAATTCAGACATAATTTTTTCCGGCCTCGTTGTTACACGTTATGGCCCATGGAGGGTTGAAAAGAAACGCCCCGGAAAGCAGTCTGCTCGTCCGGGGCGTTGCATTGTACAAAGTCTGGCGCAGGGATGCCACGTCTGCACGCGGCATTTACGAAAATAATGTGTAAACGAAACCGTTAAATTAACGGGTACGTGGACACACTTCGCCTTCAGCGAAGAAGAACGCGATTTCACGAGCGGCAGATTCAACAGAATCGGAACCGTGGGTGCCGTTCTCGGTGAAGCTGTCTGCATAGTCGGCGCGCAGGGTACCAGCCAGTGCGTTATCCGGGTTGGTCGCACCCAGCAGGTCACGGTGACGCTGTACTGCGTTTTCGCCTTCCAGTACGGATACAACGATCGGGCCAGAAGTCATGAACTCAACCAGACCGTCGAAGAATGGACGACCTTCGTGCTCAGCGTAGAAACCGCGAGCCTGCTCAACGGTCAGGTGCAGCATTTTGGTGCCAACGATTTTGAACCCTGCTGATTCAAAGCGAGCAAAGATGCTGCCAATAACGTTTTTTGCCACCGCGTTTGGTTTGATGATGGAAAAAGTACGTTCAATAGCCATGATAACCTCTGTAAATGTTCTGTTGTTTTTCATACCTGAGTATGGTGTGGCGCGGATTATAATGAGCAATAGCGCCATTGCCTATGGATTCAGGTAACATTTTTTTAAAATGAGACGAAGATTAGCAACAGCTCACAGCAGAAGAGACGTTTAACGCTACTGCAGCGTGAAATTCACCGTCGCCACCTGCCCCGCTTCATCCATCACCAGCACCTGATAATCGCCTGATTTATCAAGCTGCAAGGTGTAAAACCGGCTCTTCACCGCCAGCGGTTCGCCATTCAAAAACCACCAGCGTTCACCGCTATTGCCGGTGGCCTGTAGCGGTAACGAGACGCGGGATTCCCCCGGCAGACGCTTGATAACCGCGCCTTCACGCACGCCAGTCAACATCAGCGGTGCAGGTGAGTCCTGCGACAAGGGCGGACAGGTAGCCGATGGCGAAGGGATCCGTGCTGAGCGCCGCTCGGCTGCAGGCAGCCAGGGTTCCAGCGGCAGCGGCCAGACATCCAGAACTTTCTCGGTCGCATCCGGGCAGTCTGCCGCCACGCGTTTGCCCTCTTTATCCAGCCAGACCGGGAAACGGATCCCGCGAATACCTTCCTGTTCCGGTAAGAGCAATGTCGGCGGCTCGCTGCCGTCCAGCAGCCAGGTCGCCAGACGACGACGGCAATTTTCGCTCCCTTCCGGCAGCGACTGGCCGCCCGGCCAACAGATGACGCCGCGTCCCACACCGTCAGGACGCGGGTCGCGTGGCAGACGCGCCTGATCGAGCGTTGAACCAGACTGCAGAACATTATTTACCTGGTTAAGCAGAGGTACCGCGCTCGCAAACCCAAACTGCCCCGCCACAGGCGTGCCGTCCGGTCGTCCGGTCCAGATCCCAATAACGTAACGGGCATTCAGCCCTACCGCCCATGCATCACGGTAGCCATAGCTGGTTCCCGTTTTCCATGCCAGAGGTACCACCTGTGGCAACGTATTGTCCGGCAGCGGCTGCGCCTCATTGGCCAGAATACGGCGAATGATCCACGCCGAGCCCTGGGATAACAACGGCCGCTCTGACAAGGGATCGCCTGGCTGTAATCGCAGCCGGCCCGCTTTACCGTGTCGGGCGAACGCGCTGTAGGCCGCGGTGATATCGGCCAGCCGCGCCCCTGCCCCGCCCAGGATCAGCGATAAATTCGGCTGTGCGCCAGCAGGTAAAATCAGCGGCAAACCTGCATTACTCAACATCGCAGCAAAACGTTTTGGTCCGTATGCCTCGAGCACCTGCACGGCGGGCAGATTAAGGGAACGTACCAGCGCTTCACTCATACTCACCGGCCCATGGAATCCACTGTCGAAATTACCCGGGCGATAATCCCCCGTTTTTCTTGGAACATCCTGGAGCAGCGATGCCGGGTGGATCAAACCGTCGTCCAGCGCCATACCGTAGATAAAGGGCTTGAGCACCGATCCCGGCGATCGGATCGCATTCACCATATCCACATGGCTAAACCGGGTGTCATCGTTAATGTCGACCGATCCCACCCAGCCACGCACTTTCATATCCGTGTGATCGACGACGATCATTGCCAGCGAACTGCGTGCCGGCAGGCGGGATTTCCAGTTCATCGCCAGTTCTTCAAGCTGCCGCTGCAGGGACGCATCTAAGGTAGTCACAATTTTAGTATCGCGACTTTTGCTGAGCATCATGCGCGAAAAGAGCGGTGCCAGCTGCGGCATTTGCCGGGGCGCCAGCCATACCGCTTCTTCACGGGACTCCTTAACCTGGCTTGCCGACCAGACGCCCTGCGTCACCATCCGGTCGAGCACTTTGTTGCGTGCCGCTTCTGCACGTTCCGGCCAGCGGTCAGGACGCAACCGGCTTGGCGCCTGCGGCAATACGGCGAGCAGCGCCGCTTCGGAATAGCTGAGCTGCGAAGGTGGTTTGCCGAGGTAGGTCCAGCTTGCCGCACCAATCCCCTGCAGCGTACCGCCAAACGGGGCGCGGTTAAGATAAAGCGTGAGGATGTCGCGCTTAGAGAGGTGCCACTCAAGCTGCATGGCTCGCCAGAGCTGACGAATTTTGCCACCAAAAGTGCGCGGATGCGGATCCAGCAGGCGCGCCACCTGCATAGTGAGCGTGCTACCGCCTGAGACAACCCTCCCGGAGGTAAGATCCTGCCAGGCGGCGCGCAGCACAGAGAACGGATTCACGCCTGGATGGTCCCAGAACCAGCGATCTTCATACTGGATCAAGGCTTCAAGATAGCGGGGAGAAACCTCTTCGAGAGTGACCGGATAGCGCCAGATCCCTTCGCTGTCGGCAAAACGCCAGAGCGGTGTGCCTTTTTCGTCCACCACCACCCGTGCGGGGTTGACCTCTTTCAGAGGTAACGGCCACAGGCGATCAGCGGCCAGGATCAGCCCCCATAAAACGAGAAGCGCTCCCGCCAGCCACAGCCAGCGGGAGCGTATCAGACGTACAAGCCGCATATTACGGTACAACAATCAGCGGGCCACTGGCCGCACCTGTTGCCCGCCACTGCGGCACATACATGGACTCCACCATCGGGACCGGCACCTCATAGGTTCCCGGCGTCACGGCGCGCGCCAGATAAACCAGCGTGACCGGCTGCCCTTCGTTAACCGGCACCGCCGCCACAAAGCGATCGTCGCGGAATTCCATATGCTGAATATCCGCCTGCTGCATCTGACTGAGCAGGTTCTGCACTTCGCTGCCGCTGTCCTGCAGGCTGGCGCTGCTGCTCGCCAGGTTCTGGTTTTCCAGTTCCAGTCCCGCCGGGAGGAGATCGACAACCAGCGCATCCGGCACGTTCTGGCTGGCCTTCACTTCAAGCCATACCAGCACCAGCTCGCCGCTCTTCAGTGACGTGAGCGACTTTGTGCTGCCGTCGGTTGCCAGAATATGGCGCTCAATCTGCAGCACGTTAGACGATGGCTGAGGTGCAGATGCCGGATAACCGGTGCTATCAAGGCGTACCCACAGCGGTGTGCTACCGGTATTTGTCACCTGCAGCGCGCCAAGCTGGTCGCCGTTCACGTTCTGTACCAGGGCTTTATCACCGCCTGATGCAGTATCCGCCAGAGACGTTTGCGCCTGCCATGCGCCGGATAAAGTTTGCAGCGAGCGTCCGGCCAGGAACAGGGCGTTACTCTCCTGGGTCGAGAGCCAGCGCTGGCTGAAAGCTTGTTCCGACAAGGCGTTCAGCAGCGTATTTTGCGCATCCGGCAGAAGCTTGTACTCCTCAAGCAGAGAGAGCATCAGCGCATTATCACGAAGCGCACTGCCATAATCGGCCATCCAGTTTTTGCTGTCGTTACGCGGCGTTTTGATGGCCAGACCCAGTGCCTGCTGGCTGCGCGGTGCGTCGCCCATCAATTTTAGCGCCATCCCCAGCTGCATCAGCGGCAGCCCGGAAGCGGCCTGTCCGTGACGTTCCCAGATTTCACGCAACGCACCAAGCGGGGCCTTTTGCTGGCGAGCCAGCACCAGCGCGGCATAGGCCTGCACCGCAAATTTACTGGCCTGGGTATCATCGCTGTAGCGGATGGACATCATACCCGGGTCCTGCAGGTAACGCAGCAAGCGGCTGTTGGCGTTGTTAACCGCCTCAGCAGGCACGCTGTAGCCCTGCTCGCCTGCACGAACCAGGAAGTCAGTGACATAGGCGGTGAGCCAGTACTCCTCCGGACCGTTTTTATCCCAAAGCGCGAAACCTCCGTCATCACGCTGCATTTGCAGCAGACGGGAGATCCCGATATCAATGGCTGCACGGCGCTTGTCATCCGTATCTCCTTTGATGCCAAGCGCGGTCAACTGCGCCGCGTTGGTGTAGAGCGACGGGAACAGACCACTGGTGGTTTGCTCCAGACAGCCATACGGGTATGCCTGCAGCTCACGAATATAGCGCGCCAGATTCAGAGGCGGTTTCCCGCTCAGCAGCAATTGTCCCTGTAGCGTGGCAGGAGAGAAGCCATTAAGGTGCTGCGCCGGTGCACTCCACGACTCACCAGGATTCAGCATGGCACCGGTGTTAACGGTCTGCGCCGGGAATGCCGGACGAACGCCGATTTTCCAGCTCTTCTGTTGTGCAGCGAAAGTCTCGCCCGGCAGCTGCAGGCCGGTCACCTGAGCGGTCACTTCACCATCACCGTAGCCATCCAGCGCACGTACCGGTATAAACAGGGTGCTGCGCGCGCCCGGCGGTAACTTCACGGGCTGCGGCTGTGCGCCCTCAAGCGACAGCTTGCCGGTAGCGGTAAAGGCAACGTTCAGCGTTTGCGGCTGGTCCGTCAGGTTGGTCACATCCAGCGTCAGGCGTGAGGTATCGCCACTTGCCAGGAAGCGCGGCGTGTTCAGTTCGGTAATGATTGGGGCGGCGACAATCACTTTACCTTCGCTGCTGCCGAAATCATCTTCCGTCCAGGCCTGCGCCATCAGACGCAGCTCGCCATTGAAGTCTCCAATGGGCAGCGTCACGGTCCCTTCACCGTTAGCATCGAGCTCGACCGGCTGCGCCTGCTGGGCAATGATAGTCACGTGGTTCACCGGTGGTTTACCGCCGCGCTTAAGCTCATCGCCGTCACCACCAAAACGCAGTGCAGCCATGCGGCCCTGCCCTTCAATGACCTGACCGTAAATATCGTAGATATCCGCGCCGTAGCGCTTCTGACCGAAGAACGCTTCCCACGGATCCGGGGTAACGTAATCGGTGATGTTCAACACGCCGCTGTCCACTGCCGAGATCAGCACATTCACTTTCTGCGGAACGGCGCCTTCTTTGACGCTGGCCTTCACCTTCACGGACAGCGTCTGGTTTGGCCGAATTTTCTGCGGATTTTCCAGCGCGACATTCAGGCGGCGATTCTCATCGCCCATCGGCAGATGCAGTAACCCGACGGCACGTTTCGGCGTCGCTGATTTGGATTTATCGCCAGGGCGTACCACCAGCGTGCTGAGATAGAGATCGTGACGTTTCCAGGCCTTATCCACCGGGATTGAGAGATCGAGTCCGTTGGCCGGTACGTCGATCTCTTTCCACCACAGCGGCCCTTCGCTGGACTCGATCATTGCATAGCCTTTACCCGCCGCCGGAGCAGCGATATGCAGCTGGATGGTATCTCCCGGCTGATAGGAAGGCTTGTCCAGTTTCATGGTCACACGGTCAGGGCGAGCGGCACCGGTGCCGTCGCTATTATCCTGCCAGCTGTAGCCAGCCCAGAAGCGCACGCTGCTGACCATGTCGTCCGGCGCTTTGACCTCCAGACGGTACGAACCCCACTCCACCGGGAAGGTCACTTTACCGGTTTCATCGGCCTTAAGGGTCAGCTCCTGCTCGCCCTCAACCAGGTCTTTCTGATCAAACTGTGACTGCCAGCCATCGCTCTCTGACCAGTTCCAGTAGTAGTCACGGCGCTCACGGATCAGGCGAACCTGTAACCCGGAAACCGCCTTTTTTGCCCCGCTGGCATCGGCATAGACGATATCAAAGCTGGCATTGCCGTTTTCATCCACGATCGGCTGGTTGACGGTGGTGTCAGTGCGGTAGTCATAAACGGCCTTACTGGCAAACTGAGGACGGATACCCGGCAGATCGGCCGCCGGCCAGATGTCCTGCTCAGCACGGCGCGTCACCGGGCGACCGCCCGATTCCAGAAGGCTGGCCTGCAGGATCAGTTGCAGCGGTGAATGCGCCTCTTTCCACTGGCTTTCGGTCGAGACCTGTCCGCGCCCCTGTTCATCAAGGGTTAGCTGAACTTCATCCAGGCTGCGGCTCAGGTTCTCTTCGGCGATATCACCGAACTGGAAGCCCGGCAGTGCAGCGACGGCTTCGCGCAGCGGTCGCAGGAAAAGCTGGCCTTGCAGGGAATTTCCGTTGGCAGGTGCGCCATACAGGTAATAACCCGCAATGTTAAAGTCGACGTTATCCTCGGTGGAAACCGGCGCTTTTTGTCCCGTCAGATTAAGCGCCATACGCTCCGGCATAAAATCTTCAACGTGGAAATCCCACAGGCGCTGTTGGTTATCGCCGGTATTGGCGCGGATATGCCACATACCGGTCTGCGCCCCGCCGTCCAGGGAATAATTGAAGCGATAGAGGCCGTTCTCAGGCTGGACGACAACCGTGCGCGCCACCTGTCCGTCCGGGCGCAGTACGTCGAGTTTAACCGGCTGGGCAGGAAGCGGTTTACCGTCGCTGTCGCGCAGCAAACCATTGAGGATCACCGTTTCGCCAGGGCGATAGAGATCGCGCGGGCCAAACATAAAGAATTGCTTGCTGTAGCCTGGGCTACCTGCGATATCAAACTCCGCCAGATCGAGGGCCGGAAGCTTGAGGTCAAGCAGCGTGGTCTGCCCGTCTTTACTGGCCAGAATCAGCGCGGCTTCTTTGTCAGTCTCAAGTTTTGCGTGGCCGTCAGCATCGCTGTTCGCTTCGGCAAGCGTCTGCCCTTTATCATTCAACAGGGTGACGGTAACGCCGGATTGCGCCGCGCCATCTTCCAGGCTCTGGGTGAAAATATCCAGACGGTTATGATAACGGTGAGCGGACAACCCAATATCACTTAAGGTAAAGAGGGTTGCGGCATTGCTGTAGTTATAGTGCCCGGCCTGATTCATGACCGCGATGTACACGCCTGACTGCTGTAGCGGCTTAATATCCCGCAGCGGCAACAGCAGTTTTTCACGGGTGTTGCGTGCCGGATTGAGGTCAAACCGGCCGGTATACACCAGGTCCGCCATTTTGAGCAGATTATCGGACTCCCAGTTAGTCAGGGAGTTACGGTACTCCCACTGGCTGACAAAGGAGGCCAGGGATTCAGGCTTCACGCGGTAGAAATTCACGTCAACATTGTTGACGTTGAGCGCCATTACCGGCAAACCTTCCACCACCTTGCCCGGCAGCAGCGAGCCACGGCTGGCAAAACCGACCGTCGGTTCAACATCCCGGGTAGTCAGGGCTTTTTCGTAATCGATTCCAAATGTCGCTTTGTTCAGCGCCTGCAAATCACGTTCAACGGTGACAACCAGATTGCGGTTGGGCTCCAGATGGCGCAGGCGTAGCTCTTTCAGGTTAGGTGCGAGTTCCCACGCCCCGTCAACCTTGCCGCTTTTTTTATCCACCACATGCACTGTTTTGGCGAAATCCTGATCGGGATTGAGCGGAACAGAGAAGGTCAGCACCAGCGTGGCCGCGCCATCAAGCTGCACCTCTGAGGTATCCAGCAGGGTGAGCGCTTTGCCCTGACTCTGTGCCGCCAGCGTTGCCAGCTTTTCAGCGTCCGGCTTTTCCGGTGCTTTCGGTGTCGTTGCTGTGGATGCTGCGGGAGCCGCAGCCTGAGAGTTATCGTCGCTGTTATCACAGCCGACAAGCGAAAATGTGGTAAGCAGCGCGAGAGAAATCGCGGCTAAGCGAAACGGTGTCATCCTTTGTCCCTGGCCCATGGAGCCTGTTGGTCGTCTTCCGGATAAGTATTATCCGCAAGTTTCATTAATACAAAAAGTCTAATTTTAGAATCTGGAAAGCACCTCGCAGAGCGACGACGCCTTTACTCAGGCACTGCTATGCCGATCACAGTCGCAAACGTCACATGTTACCTTTTACGTCATTTGTTTTTAAAACAAGAAGATAGCTGGATTACCTCGCCTTTAGCCTGCTAGCTTTAAGCTCAAGACGCACCCCGAGTGCGCGGTTCACTAAGAGAGACAGTCATGAAACGAGCCGTGAACGCCCTACAAAATTTCGGAAAATCGTTGTACGGACCGGTACTTATCTTACCGATCGTCGGTCTGTTTATCGCATTTGGTAACGTCCTGGGGAACGGTAACCTCGCAGAGTATGTGCCGTTTCTCGGCCATCCGCTGATTCAGCATGTTGGTCAGCTTATCGCGAAATCGGCCGTGTCAGTACTGGTTAACCTGGCGCTGGTGTTTGCCGTCGGGATACCGATTGGCCTGGCCACGCGTGATAAAGGCTATGCGGCCCTGATTGGCCTGGTGACCTTTGTTGTTTTCATTAACGCGATGAACGTTACGCTGCAGCTCCAGGGCGAACTGGCCCCCGCTGACCAGATGAAAGCCGCCGGGCAAAGTATGGTGCTGGGCGTGCAGGTGCTGGAGATGGGCGTTTTCGCCGGGATCCTGACCGGGGCGCTGTCCGGATACCTGTACAACAAATACTCCGGCGTACAGTTTAACGGCGCGATGGCCATCTATTCCGGCCACTGTTTCGTCGCCATCGTCATGCTTCCTGTCTCAATGCTGCTCGGCGTCGTGATGAGCGAACTGTGGCCATTTGCCCAGCATGGCATCAGCGCACTGGCGCTGGCGATCAAAGGTTCCGGGCCTTTTGGGGTGGCCATTTACGGCTTCCTGGAACGCATTCTGGTGCCGACCGGCCTGCATCATCTGGTCTATACCCCCTTCCTGTATACCGAACTTGGGGGGACGCAAGAGGTATGCGGCACGGTTTATCAGGGCGCACGCAATATCTATTTCGCCGAAATGGCTTGTCCGGAAGTGAAGCAGTTGAGCAGCACGGTAGTGTGGGACGCGCGCGGCATCAGCAAAATGTTTGGCCTGCCCGCGGCGGCGCTGGCGATGTACATGACCGCCAGGCCGGAGCGCAAAGCGGCAGCCAAAGCCATCCTGATCCCGGCAGCGTTAACCTCTCTGCTGGTGGGCGTTACCGAGCCGATTGAGTTTTCGTTCCTGTTCGTCGCTCCGCTGCTGTTTGTGGTACATGCGGCGCTGACCGGCATCGGCATGATGCTTTTCTCCCTGTTCGGTGTTCATGCCATCGGCGCTAACGGAATTATCGATTTTATTCTTTATAACCTGCCGCTCGGCACGGAGAAGTCCAACTGGCCGATGTACATCGTGGTCGGGCTCATCATGTTCGCGCTCTATTTTGTGGTGTTCCGCTTCCTGATCCTGCGCTTCAACATGAAGACGCCGGGACGCGAGGATGACGATCAGGAGACGCGCCTGTACAGCAAACAGGAGTATCAGGCGAAGGGGAACAATGACGGGCTGGGTGAATCCATCGTGGTGGGGCTGGGAGGCCGGGAAAACATTGAGGTAGTGGATAACTGCTACACCCGCTTACGCGTCACGGTGAAGGATGTCTCCATCATCGACGAGCCGCGCCTGAAAGCGACCGGCGCGAAAGGGATTATCAAACAAGGTAACAACGTTCAGGTGGTCTACGGGCTGCATGTCAAAAAAATGCGAGAAGCCGTTGAGACGTTTCTCTGAGAGGAGCTAAAGATGTTTACACCCCCTTTTATTCTGTCGATTGCCGGTGGCGGCAGCACCTATACGCCAGGTATCGTGAAAAGCCTGATGGTACGCCTGCAGGA
Organism: Enterobacter sp. J49; assembly: GCF_002148625.1. Classification (NCBI taxonomy): domain Bacteria; kingdom Pseudomonadati; phylum Pseudomonadota; class Gammaproteobacteria; order Enterobacterales; family Enterobacteriaceae; genus Enterobacter; species Enterobacter sp. J49. Next base: position 59,018 of record NZ_MWPY01000037.1, on the reverse strand, counting down.
CTTCCCGCTGGCCGAGATTCGCCTCTACGATATCGACGAAGCACGCCAGAACACCATTGCACCGGTGGTGGAGAAGGTCATTCGCGACCATAGCCAGAGCATTACCTTCACCGTGACCACAGACCCGGAAGTCGCGTTCAGCGGGGCGCACTTTGTCTTCGCCCAGATGCGTGTCGGCCAGTACAGAATGCGTGAGCAGGATGAGAAGATCCCGCTGCGCCACGGCGTGGTAGGCCAGGAAACCTGCGGTCCTGGCGGGCTGGCATACGGCCTGCGCACGATCCTGCCGATGGTCGAGCTGATCGATCTGGTGGATCGCTACGCGCATGAAAAAGCCTGGATCGTGAACTATTCCAACCCGGCAGCGATCGTTGCGGAAGGGGTGCGCCGCCTGCGACCGGACGCCCGCGTGCTTAATATCTGCGATATGCCAGTGGCGGCGATGCGTAACATGGGGGCCATTTTGGGTGTGGACCGCCACAAGCTGGAGGTGGACTACTTTGGTCTGAACCACTTCGGCTGGTTTACCCGCGTGCGGGTGGACGGCGAGGACAAGCTGCCGGAACTGCGTCGGCATATCGCGAGGTTCGGCCTGCTGACGGAAGATGCGGCCAAAACCGACCCGCAGCACTCGGATCCGTCGTGGGTGAAAACCTGGCGCAACATCAAGCCCATCATGGATAACTTCCCGGAATATCTGCCAAACCCCTATCTGCAGTACTACCTGATGCCAAACCAGATTGTGGAGCATCAGAACCCGGACTACACCCGCGCGAACGAAGTGATGAACGGGCGTGAGAAAAAGCTGTTTGCCGCCGCAGAAGAGTATAAGCGTACCGGGATTTTACCGGATGCCTTCCACGTGGGCGTCCACGGCGAGTTTATTGTCGATGTCGCCTGCTCGCTGGCATTTAACCTGCGTCAGCGCCATCTGGTAATGGTGGAAAACCGCGGGGCGATAACCAATCTGCCGTACGATGCGGTGGTGGAAGTCCCGGCCTACATCACCTCTGAAGGGCCAGAGCCGATCCGCGTGGGTCGGGTCCCGCTGTTCCATCAGACGCTGCTTCAGCAGCAGCTCGCCTCTGAACAGCTGCTGGTGGAAGCGACCATTGAAGGCAGCTACGAAAAAGCACTGCAGGCGTTCACCCTGAACCGTACCGTGCCTACCATGGAGCACGCAAAAGCGATTCTCGATGACATGATTGACGCCAACCGTGACTACTGGCCTGCGCTGCAAAAAGCCTGGCAGAACGGTGAAGCGGTGAAAAAATAGGGTCGTGCTCGCGAGTTGAATGTGGTTTGCTTGTCGGTGTCAGAAAAAACACCGACAATCCTTTTTTACGGAAAAGAATGGAGGCAACCCATGTCCACCTCATATTTTGTCGCCGCCGACTGGCTGATTGAGCACGGTGACGATCCGGAAGTACAGATTATTGACGCGCGTATGGCACCTGCCGGGCAGGAACACCTTCGCGATATGGTCGCAGAATACCGCGCAGGGCATTTGCCGGGCGCGGTATTTTTTGATATTGAAGCCCTGTCCGACCATAACTCCCCTCTCCCGCACATGCTGCCGCGCCCGGAAGCGTTCTCCGTGGCGATGCGCGAACTTGGCGTTAATCGTGACAAACACCTCGTGGTTTACGATGAAGGTAACCTCTTCTCCGCACCGCGCGCCTGGTGGATGCTGAAAAACTTTGGCGTGGAGAAAGTCTCAATTCTTGCGGGCGGTCTCGCGGGCTGGAAGCGTGATGAACTGCCATTGCAGCAGGGCGACGTGACGCTGCCGGAAGGCGAGTTCGACGCGACGTTTGATGCGCATCAGGTAAAACGTCTGACCGACGTGCTGGTGGTCAGCCATGAAAAAACGGCGCAAATTGTCGATGCCCGCCCTGCAGCGCGCTTTAACGCCCAGGCGGATGAACCGCGTCCGGGGCTGAAGCGCGGCCATATTCCCGGCGCGTTGAATGTGCCGTGGGGCGATCTGGTATTTGAAGGTGAATTAAAAACGACCGATGAGCTGCGCGCCATTTTTGATCGTCAGGGCGTGGATTTGCATCGTCCAGTTATTGCCAGCTGCGGGTCCGGCGTCACGGCCTGCGTGGTGATTCTGGCGCTCGCCACACTCGGTGTAAACGACGTGACGCTCTATGATGGCGCCTGGAGTGAATGGGGTGCACGAGACGATTTGCCCGTTGAACCGGCCAAATAATGGATAACCGTCTGGCCACGCTGTTAACGCGCGGGGCGTCACTGACCCGCGCGGAATATCGCGTGCTGGCCCACCTCACAGAGCATCCTCTGCTGGTGGGCAATATTACGGTGCGCGAACTGGCGCAGGCGACGTTCGTCTCAACCGCCACCATTATGCGTCTGTGTCAGAAATTAGGCTTCAGCGGTTTCAGCGAATTTATCTGGCACTGCAAACAGCTGTTAACCGAGACGCCGTATATCGCCGCGCAGGCACAACAGCGCCCCGAACTGCCGGCGCTTTTCAGTCAATTTATCGCGAACTATCAGCAAACCTTTCAGTGGGTAACGCAGGAGAAGCGCGCGCAATTTTCGACGTTGCTGCGCCAGAAAGAGAGCTTCTTTCTTTATGGCGCCGGCTTCTCTTATCTCTTCGCCGAGTACCTCACCAAGAAATTGCAGGTGCTGGGCAAAACGGCGTTTATTTCCGGGCCGGGCGATAGCCGGAACATTTTCCTCAGCAACGCTGCGCGGTATCAGGTGTTTATCGCCGTCTCACGCAGCGGTGAAACCGAACAGGTGCTGGATAAAGCGCGGATCGCTAAAAACGTGGGTATGACGGTCGTGGCTTTTACGCGCGCTTCGGCCAATACGCTGGCGGGAATGGCAGATTTGCACTTTGCTTTATATGACGAGGCGGTACATTACGCCGCAGAAGCCGCTGGCGTGACGTCGTTTGAGTCGAATCTGGTCCTGCTGATGGATTTACTGCTGCTGGAAGCGACGGGGTGAAAAATCACCCCGCGTAATCAGATAATGCGGGTGGTTTTGAGATCGCGCAGGAATCCGCCCCAGCGACGCTCGTAAAACGGCGTGATGTGCTCGGTAATAAAGTGGCTGATGCCCTTCTCATCCTTCTTCACCTGACAGATATCGATCGGCTCATCACCCGGCAGCGTATCGGTGGCAACACTGCCCGCAGCCTGAATAATCTCCTCGATATCGCCGTCTGCTTCAATGCCAATCAGCAGTACCGGCTGTTCATCCGTGCTCTCTTTAACAGAGCAGAGGAACGCGCGCCTCACGGGTTTGAGGGTTTTGAACAGCGTGGTCAGCGAATCAATCATCTGCGCAGGGGGGTCGGCTACTTCAGACAACAGCAGCGTTTCGCCCCCTTCCAGCACTTCCTGCGTACTGAGCGGGTTGCCCTCCTCGCCAATCAGATGGTTGATTTCACGCGGCGTGAACTCTTTCCCGGTTGGCAGTTTGGCGTTGAGGAACAAGGTCTGGCCCAGCGTCATTTCGAAGAGAGTGCGCACCGGCATCACCACGAACGCCTGCTCGTCTTCAACGGCCTGCTGCAGCGCTTCCAGCGAGGTGAAGAACGGGATCACCGACGTGCCGTCGTCTTTCTCCCAGTGGAGCAGGTCCAGCGCGCTGTCTTCAACAACCTGTTCGCCTTCCGCTGCGGTACCCGGAACCCAGACGGTGGACTCCAGCAACGTGCGGAAAAATGCCGGACGGTGGGCGGGCTCGGTCGCCGCCTGTTCCAGCAGAGTTTCTAATTCGTTTTTCGTTTCAGACATAGTTTGGCTACTTCAACATAATGTCGGCTGGCGCAAGGCTAACAGGCCTACAAAACCGTAGGCCCGGACAAGCACAGCGCCGCCGGACAAAGACAATTACTCGGCAGTCAACAGGTTCGCGATAGTACGCACGCCCAGTCCCGTTGCCCCTGCAGACCACTGCTCAACGGCCGCTTTACGGTAGGTTGCGGAGCAGTCGATGTGCAGCCAGCCCTCGTGATAGTTCTCAACGAAGTGAGACAGGAAGCCGGCCGCCGTGCTCGCACCCGCCGGATAGGCTGCGCTCGCGGTATTGTTCAGTTCGGCGAAGTTAGACGGCAGCTGGCTGCGGTGGAATTCGGCCAGCGGCAGACGCCAGAACGGTTCGTTCTCCGCGGCCGCGCTTGCCAGCAGACGGGCTGCCAGTTTGTCGTCAAAGCTGAACAGCGCATGGTAGTCGTTGCCCAGCGCGGTTTTCGCCGCACCGGTCAGGGTCGCCATGTCGATAATCAGCTCTGGCTTCTGCGCAGACGCGTCGATGAGACCATCGGCCAGCACCAGACGACCTTCCGCATCGGTGTTCATCACTTCCACGTTTTTACCGTTACGGTAGCGAATAATGTCGCCGAGCTTAAAGGCATTACCGCTCACCATGTTGTCCGCACAGCACAGGTAAAGCTTCACGCGCTTGTTCAGACCGCGCGTAATGGCAAACGCCAGCGCGCCGGTGATGGTTGCCGCGCCGCCCATATCGGACTTCATGGAGTCCATGAACGCGCTCTGCTTCAGGCTGTAACCGCCGGTATCGAACGTGATGCCTTTCCCGACCAGGCAGGCAAATACCGGTGCTGCTTTATCACCGGTTGGGTTGTAATCCAGCGCCAGCAATACCGGAGGACGCTCGGAACCGCGACCCACGGTGTGGATCCCCATATAGTTCTGCTCGCGCAGGTCTTCACCTTTGGTGATGCGGTAAGACATTTTGTCGCCAGCCACGCCGCACAGCAGGTCAACGGCGCGCTGCGCAAGTTGTTCAGGACCCAGCTCTTCTGCCGGGGCGTTAATGGTATCGCGCACCCAGTCGATAATGGTCAGACGGCTTTCCAGCTCTTTCTGACCCGCTTCGTCGAGCGTCGCCCACTCGATTTTACGGCTGCCTTTCGGTCCTTTGTAACCCGCCCAGAATGCCCAGCTGCGGTCGATATCCCAGCCTTCGCCGTCCAGGGTGACATGTTTAATGCCCAGACCATCAATTTTACGCGCCGCGCGCTGGATCAGACCCAAATCATCGTTGCCAGTCAGGTGCAGGGTAATACCGTCGTTGTTGATACTGTAGGTGGCTTTCTCGCCCCAGCGCGCGTCAGCAGGCTGATTCGAGATCGTAATCTTCATCGCTTCGGTCATTTTATTTATCCTTATTAGCAAACGGGCCGCCTGAAGGCAGCCCGTAAGGTGATTTATTCTGCTTCATCTAACCAGACTAACAGAATCGCCTCCAGAATTTTTTCATTGGATGCGTTTGGATCGTCGTCAAAATCGTCTAAATCGCAGATCCACTGATGCATATCGGTGAAGCGTACGGTTTTAGGATCGAGATCCGGGTTAGCGTCGTAGAGCGCTTCGCCGATTTCACGGCTGTCAGTCCACTTCAGTCCCATATCAGTGCTCGCGTGCGTGGTTGATGGTGTAGCGTGGGAATTCCACGACCAGATCTTCATCGGTCACCAGAGCCTGGCAGCTCAAACGGCTGTCTGGCTCCAGACCCCATGCTTTATCCAGCATGTCGTCTTCATCTTCGGTGCTCTCGGCCAGAGAGTCAAAACCTTCACGCACGATGCAGTGGCAGGTTGTGCAGGCACAGGATTTTTCACAGGCGTGTTCCACTTCGATACCGTTACGCAGGGCAACATCGAGAATGGTCTCACCGGTCTTCGCTTCCAGAACAGCACCATCCGGACAGAGGTCCGCATGAGGCAAAATAACAATCTTTGGCATATTAAACCTCGTCCACGGACTGGCCTTTCAGCGCGACGCGGACAGATTTGTCCATGCGGCGAGCAGCAAAGTCCTGGGTTTGTTTATCAACGTTTTTAATGGCTTCTTCTATTGCATCAGCATCATTGCCTTCGGCCACTGCGCTTAAGCGCGCGGCAGCCTCGTCAATCACCTGACGCTCAGCGGCGCTTAACAGCGCGGCGTCGGCAGCGAGCGCACCGTTCAGACTTTCCAGCACGCGTGCGGCTTCAACTTTCTGTTCTGCCAGCATACGCGCCTTCACATCCTGTTCGGCGTAGCTCATTGAATCCTGAATCATGGAGGCGATCTCACCATCGGTCAGGCCGTAGGACGGCTTCACCTGGATAGACGACTCAACGCCGGTGGATTTCTCCATCGCCGTGACGCTCAGCAGGCCGTCCGCATCCACCTGGAAGGTAACGCGAATATGTGCACCGCCCGCAGGCAGCGCAGGAATACCGCGCAGCGCAAAGCGCGCCAGTGAACGACAGTCCTGCACCAGCTCGCGCTCGCCCTGCATCACATGGATGGACATCGCGGTCTGGCCGTCTTTGAAGGTGGTGAATTCCTGTGCACGCGCCACCGGAATGGTGGTGTTACGCGGAATGACTTTCTCCACCAGTCCCCCCATGGTTTCTAACCCCAGAGAGAGCGGAATAACATCCAGCAGCAACATCTCGCTGTCCGGCTTGTTGCCGACCAGAATATCCGCCTGGATAGCCGCGCCCACGGCAACCACTTTATCCGGGTCGATGGACGTCAGCGGCGTGCGGCCAAAGAATTCGCCCACCCGTTCACGCACCAGCGGTACGCGCGTGGAGCCGCCAACCATGACCACTTCCAGCACCTCGTCAGCCTCAACGCCCGCATCTTTCAGTGCGCGACGGCAGGCCAGCAGAGTGCGTTTCACCAAAGGCGCGATCAGGTCGTTAAACTGTTCCCGGGTAATTTCCCCCTGCCAGCCCGCCACGTTGACGGTGACAGACTGCGCATCGCTCAGCGCGATTTTCGCGTCGATGGCCACGTCCAGCAGTTCACGCTGCACGCGTGCATCGCTGCGATCGGGAATACCCGCCTGCTCGCGAATGAAATCGGCCAGCAGATGGTCGAAGTCATCGCCACCCAGCGCAGAATCACCGCCGGTAGCCAGCACTTCAAACACCCCACGGCTTAAGCGCAGGATAGAGATATCAAAGGTCCCGCCCCCCAGATCGTAAACCGCGATCACCCCTTCCTGACCGGAGTCCAGGCCGTAGGCTATGGCGGCCGCCGTCGGTTCGTTCAGCAGGCGCAGAACGTGCAGTCCCGCCAGACGCGCCGCGTCTTTGGTGCCCTGACGCTGTGCATCATCAAAGTAGGCCGGAACGGTAATGACCACGCCATCGAGATCGCCGCCGAGCGTTGCCGTAGCACGCGCCGCCAGCGCTTTGAGGATATCAGCAGAAACGCGGATCGGGTTCAGCAGCCCCGCTGTCGTGGCAATCATTGGCAGGCCGTTTTCACTGGCCTGCAGCTGATACGGCAGATGCGGATAACGGGTCTGAATATCGGCGAGGGAGCGGCCCATCATGCGTTTTACGGAACTGATGGTGTTTGCCGGATCGCGCGCGGCGTTCGCGCGTGCGTCGTAGCCAACCGCGTGGCCCTGCTGTTGGTAGTGGACCACGGAAGGCAGCAGATGACGGCCCTGCTCGTCAGCCAGCGTTTCCGCCTGGCCGCTTCGCACGGTCGCCACGAGAGAATTGGTGGTGCCCAGATCAATACCTACCGCCAGACGACGCTGGTGCGGTGCGGCACTTAAGCCAGGCTCACTAATTTGTAATAAGGCCATAATTGCTTCCGAAATTAAAAATCGAGCAGCTTTTCTTCGAGTTGTTCAGCACTGCTTCGCAGTTTATCGAGAAAACGGAGTTTGCGCACAGTGTCTGCCGCCACATCCCAGGTCTCGTTGTTCAGTTGCTCCACCATCAGTTGATGGCGGGTATCGAACATGCCTTTTACGCGCTTGATGAAGCTTTCCAGACGCGCTTCATCTTTGGCCTGTTCAATCTCATCCAGCTCTTCACGCAGTTCCAGCTGTTCCATCAAAAACGCCGTATCACGCACGGTGTGCTGTTCACTCGCCAGATCAAAGCCATGAAGCGAGAGCAGATACTCAGCGCGAGACAGTGGATGGCGCAGCGTCTGCCAGGCCTGATTGATGGTCGCAGATTGCGATACCGCAGCCAATTGCTCTGACTGAGTACCACTGGCGAATTTATCCGGATGATACTGACGCTGCAGATCCTGGAAGCGGATCGTCAGCGCCTGCAGATCAATCGGGTATTGAGCGGGTAGTCCGAAGAGAGTGAAGTAATCCATAACAATCTCAGGGGTAGCCTGTTAGAACAAACCCCACGCACAGGAGTCCTGCGGTGGGGTTTCGGATGACGCGCGGTTAAACGTGGAAGCTTTCGCCGCAACCACACTCGTCTTTGACGTTCGGGTTCGTGAATTTGAACCCTTCGTTCAGGCCTTCTTTTACAAAGTCCAGCTGAGTGCCATTGAGGAATTGCAGGCTTTTGCCATCGACCACCACCTTCACGCCCTTGTCTTCAAATACGGTGTCATCAGACGCCGGTTCGTCAACAAACTCCAGTACGTAAGCCATACCAGAACAGCCGGAGGTACGTACGCCCAGTCGCAGGCCAAAGCCTTTACCACGGTTCGCCAGAAAAGAGCTTACTCGCGCGGCAGCGCTGTCGCTAAGGGTAATCGACATACTCAAACCTCAATTATTTTGCTTCACGTTTGCTTTTGTAATCCGCAATGGCGGCTTTGATCGCGTCTTCTGCCAGGATAGAACAGTGAATTTTCACGGGTGGCAGTTCGAGTTCTTCAGCAATATCCGTGTTCTTGATTGCCTGTGCTTCGTCCAGAGACTTGCCCTTCACCCATTCGGTGACCAGGGAGCTGGAGGCGATAGCAGAACCGCAGCCGTAGGTCTTGAAGCGCGCGTCTTCAATGATACCTTCATTGTTGACTTTAATCTGCAGCTTCATCACGTCGCCACACGCTGGCGCACCGACCATACCGCTACCTACGCTTTCGTCGCTGTTGTCAAAAGAGCCAACGTTGCGCGGGTTCTCGTAATGATCAATAACTTTTTCGCTGTATGCCATGTTGAATTCTCCTTATGTACCGATTAGTGATGTGACCATTCAATGCTGTTCAGATCCACGCCCTGCTTGAACATTTCCCACAGTGGAGAAAGGTCACGCAGACGACCGATGGAGTTGCGAACCAGCTTGATGGTGTAGTCAATCTCTTCTTCGGTAGTGAAACGACCTAAAGAGAAGCGGATAGAGCTGTGTGCCAGCTCGTCAGTCATGCCCAGTGCGCGCAGCACGTAGGATGGCTCCAGGCTTGCAGACGTACAGGCAGAACCGGAAGAAACCGCCAGGTCTTTCAGCGCCATAATCAGCGATTCACCTTCAACATAGTTGAAGCTGACGTTGAGAATGTTTGGTGCGCCCTGTTCGAGATCGCCGTTCAGATACACTTCTTCCATATCTTTCACGCCATCCCACAGACGGTTACGCAGCGTGCGCAGGCGCGCCATCTCGGTTTCCATCTCTTCTTTCGCAATACGGTAAGCTTCGCCCATACCAACGATCTGGTGAACAGGCAGCGTACCGGAACGCATACCACGCTCGTGACCGCCACCGTGCATCTGTGCTTCGATGCGGATACGCGGTTTACGACGAACGTACAGTGCACCAATACCTTTCGGGCCATAGATTTTGTGGCCGGAGAAGGACATCAGGTCCACTTTCAGCTGGCTCAGATCGATAGGCAGTTTGCCCACGCTCTGGGTGGCGTCTACGTGGTAGATGATACCGCGCGCACGGCACATTTCGCCGATGGTCGCGATATCTTGCACAACGCCGATTTCGTTGTTTACGTGCATGATGGAAACCAGAATGGTGTCATCACGCATGGCCGCTTCGAGCTCTTTCAGGTCGATGATACCGTTGCTCTGTGGTGCCAGGTAAGTCACGTCGAAACCTTCACGCTCGAGCTGACGGCAGGTGTCCAGCACGGCCTTGTGTTCGGTTTTGCTGGTGATGATGTGCTTGCCTTTTTTCTGATAAAAGTTGGCCGCACCTTTGATCGCCAGGTTATCGGATTCGGTCGCACCGGAGGTGAATACAATCTCACGCGGGTCGGCACCCACCAGGTCAGCAATCTGATTACGGGCGATATCTACCGCCTCTTCAGCATGCCAGCCAAAACGGTGTGAACGGGAAGCTGGGTTACCAAAGTTTCCGTCCAGGGTCAGACACTGCATCATTTTCTCGGCAACACGCGGGTCCACCGGCGTGGTTGCGGAGTAGTCGAGATAAATCGGTAATTTCATTGCTCTATAAACTCCGTACATCGCTTCAATGCAAGGAATCAGGCAACCGGCTGGATGTACGACCGAGTACACGGAGCGAGCGAACGCTCCGGCCTGATTCTGAAATACTTATCTTTTTATTACGCGCGTAATTTGACGTCGATCGCGTCCTGCCCGCGGGTGCTGCGTTGGGAGTCCTGGCTGTGCTGACGGCCAGAGACATCCAGAACTTCCTGGTTATTTACCAGTTCACCTAAGGTGATGTTGTTCAGGAAGCCGGTCAGACGATCGCTCAGGTCGCGCCACAGCGCGTGGGTCAGGCACTTATCACCGCCCTGGCAGCCGCCTTTACCCTGGCAACGGGTCGCATCAACGGATTCGTCAACGGCACTGATCACTTCGCCAACTGCAATACTGCCCGCGTCTTTACCCAGCAGATAACCGCCGCCTGGGCCACGAACGCTGGAAACCAGTCCATTTTTACGCAGTCTGGAGAACAGCTGCTCCAGATAGGAGAGGGAGATCCCTTGTCGTTCAGAAATATCAGCCAACGGAACCGGGCCCGCTTCGGAGTTGAGCGCAACGTCCAGCATCGCGGTCACGGCATAACGCCCTTTAGATGTCAGTCTCATGTCTTACTTAACCTCAAACTCGCCCCTGCCCGGGGTTTTTATAGTAAAATGGGGGTATTGCATAGCAGGGCCAAGTCTGACATTCCTGACTAAAATGGTCAACTATTTACTTGACTGTTTTAGTCAGGTATTTAACCTTCCGTGCCGTATCACCAGGATGGGCACTACTCTTTATTCTTTTGCTCAATCGACGCCAGAATCCCGCGCAGAATGTTCAGTTCCTGGCTTTCCGGACGCGCACGAGTAAACAGGCGGCGCAGCTTGTTCATTACCTGCCCCGGGTGACCTTCACGGATGAAACCGGTAGAGAGCAGGGTCTGCTCCAGGTGACCATAGAAGCGCTCCAGATCGTCCACCAGCGGGTAGACGGCCTCTTCCTGCGGCTCTGCCGTTGCTTTTTCCTGCGTCGCCAGCCACGCCATACGCACTTCATAGGCAATCACCTGAACGGCCATTGCCAGGTTCAGGGAGCTGTATTCCGGGTTAGCGGCAATGGCCACGTGGTAATGGCACTTCTGCAGTTCATCGTTGGTCAGGCCCACGCGTTCACGGCCAAACACCAGCGCTACAGGGGCCTGTTCGGCTTCAGAGACGCTTTTCAGACCGCATTCACGCGGATCCAGCATCGGCCACGGCAGTGTACGGGAGCGGGCGCTGGTCCCGACCACCAGACTGCACCCTGCCAGGGCTTCGTCCAGGGTATCCACGATCTGCGCGTTACCAATGACATCGCTGGCGCCCGCAGCCAGAGCGATAGCCTGTGAGTCGGGTTTCACCAGTGGGTTAACCAGCCACAGGTTCGTTAAGCCCATGGTTTTCATAGCGCGGGCTACGGAGCCCATATTGCCAGTGTGCGATGTTTCGACCAGCACGATTCGAATGTTTTGCAGCATAGTTTTAATGTCTGGATTCTGTGTCTGAAGAATATTCGGCCATATTATCATAAACGAGAGACATATTCCGATCTCGCTGCTATACTCTGCGCCGATTTTCCCGTTCTTTAACATCCAGTGAGAGAGACCGATGCATCCGATGCTGACCATCGCCGTGCGCGCAGCGCGCAAGGCGGGTAATGTAATTGCCAAACACTACGAAACGCCAGATTCTGTTGAAACCAGCCAGAAAGGCAGCAATGATTTCGTAACCAACGTCGATAAAGCCGCTGAAGCGATTATTATCGATACCATCCGCAAATCTTACCCGCAGCACACCATCATCACCGAAGAAAGCGGTGAACTTGAAGGTACCGATCAGGATGTTCAATGGGTTATCGATCCACTGGATGGCACCACCAACTTCGTCAAACGTCTGCCACACTTCTCCGTGTCTATCGCTGTACGCATTAAAGGCCGTACTGAAGTCGCCGTGGTTTACGATCCAATGCGTAACGAACTGTTCACCGCAACCCGCGGTCAGGGCGCGCAGCTGAACGGCTACCGTCTGCGCTGCAGCAATGCACGCGACCTCGACGGTACCATTCTGGCGACCGGCTTCCCGTTCAAGGCGAAGCAGCACGCAACCACTTACATGAATATTCTGGGCAAACTGTTCACCGAATGCGCGGACTTCCGTCGCACCGGTTCTGCCGCGCTGGACCTGGCCTATGTGGCTACCGGTCGCGTTGACGGTTACTTTGAGCTGTCACTGAAGCCGTGGGATTTTGCAGCGGGCGAGCTGATCGCGCGTGAATCAGGCGCCATTGTTTGCGATTTCACTGGCGGCCACAACCATCTGACGACCGGCAACATCGTTGCAGGTAACCCACGTGTTGTTAAAGCCATGCTGGCAAACATGCGTGATGAGCTGAGCGACGCGCTGAAGCGTTAATCCAGCCTGCGGTGCCCTCTCCCGCCGGGAAAGGGCACCATGCTGTACCTGACTAAAACGGCCTTAATCCCCTTCCCACCGGCACCGCGCTCATCCACATCGTTACCGCAGCCACCAGCAGAATCATCCCGCCCGCCAGCGCGAGCGTTGTCCATCCGACCTGCCGCCACAGCACCGGCGTTTTATTGCCGCTGAGTTTGACCGCCAGTTGACGGAAACTGTGCACCAGCAGTGCCAGTGACGAAATCGTGAGTGACGTCCCGGCCGCCATGGCCAATGCCGAGAGCATTCCCCAGCCAAATACACCCATCACCTTACTGAACAGCAGCACCATGATTGCCCCTGAACACGGACGCATGCCCATTGAGAGCACAACCATCAGCCGCGCTCGCCAGTCATCACCGTTCTGTAGCTGCGCCTGCGTCGGCAGATGCTGATGCCCACAGCCGCAGTTCGCAGTGTGTTCATGGTGCGGCGTAAAAGCCCTGAACTGGGGTTTGTGCAGTAAAGCCCGCAGTTTTTTCAGTGCCCGCCAGCACAGGAGCAAGCCCAGCACACCGACCAGCGCGTAACTGCCCTTCTCCAGCCAGAAACTGCTGGCATGCAGCTGACGAGCAGGAAGGCGTAATAACGACAGGACCACCACCACCAGCGCAATCGCCACGCCGCCCTGAAGCAGCGAAGATGCGAGGGTCAACCCAATGCTTGATTTGAGCCTGGACGGATGGGTCGCAAGCCAGGTCGCGATCACGATTTTGCCGTGTCCCGGCCCCAGCGCATGCAGGACACCGTAGAGAAAACTGAAGGCCAGAAGAGAACCGCCTGCCTTCGTCGGGTTTTCCGCCACCGCCTTCAGTAAGCCACTCATCTGCTGGTTGACCTCGCGCTGCCAGACAATGCTTTTCATCATCACCTGCGGCCAGGCGTGCCATAGCCACAACGCGCCGCACACGGCCAGCAGCAAAAAGAGCGCCAGCGGCCAGAGATGAAGCCAGCGGCGTGATTTTCGTGCCGGAGACGCGATCACTGACATTGCAACGTCACCTGCTGTGCGAACTGTTTACCCAGCTCCATGTCTTCGGGTGGTGCATCTTCTTTATCGAGAGAGACCGCAAAATTGAGCGTCTCTTCGCTCGGTTTTGGCGTGTGCATTGCCATCTTGCAGGTTTTTTGCAGGGCTGCCGGTAGCGTCACATCACTCTCCTCTGCGTAATGCATATCGACATAGTAAGTGGGATCAAAGGTGGAAAACGTATAGGTCTGCCCAGCCAGCGGTTGCGGATGCGCCAGCGGCAGGACAAACGTCAGTACCGCCTGATGTCCGTCGCGGGTCATGCCATATTCCGTCGGCCGATTCATAAATTTCACTTTTTGTCCGTTGTGCCAGAACTCGGTGAAATAGTGCTGACCAAGCACGTTGGCCATCACTTCCGCCGCCAGCTTTTTCCAGATTTCATCCCCGGGTTTTGCATTCCCGGCATCGTACAGCAGGTCAGCCGAGGTGATTTCATCCATCGTCCAGCGCATTTTCAGGCCACTGAGCTGCGTTCCGTCCGTTACCAGCTCGGTTTTCAGGCTGATAAAACTGTGAGGATGCGCGACGACAGCAAAGGGGATCACCGTCAAAAATAACGCCATTGCGCTTTGTTTAACTGTTTGCATCAATTCCTCACGTCATAAATTCTGTGATGTTCGCCAGCAATCCTGAGTGAAAGGCCTGCCGGCGCGCTTTTCAGCGCCCATCCTTTAGCTATTCTTATCAAACATTCCCACTGGATACCCGACAGATGATGACGACGCTTGAAATTCCATCTGTGCTTTCCAGTTCGCAGCGCCGCTGCCAGGTGCTTTTAATGCTTTACCTGCCCGATGCTGCCGTTACCGCACAGAGCATTATCGCTGCCAATGGCGTGGACGACGCTATGGCACGGCAAGATATAGCCGAGACGCGCGATGAAATCCAGCGCTATCACCGGCTCGACATCGTCACGTACCATGACGGCAGCTACCGGATTGAAGGCTCAGCCCTGAATCAACGTTTATGCCTGTTGCACTGGCTGCGCAGGGCTATGCGGCTGTGTCCGCAATTCGTTTCGCATCAGTTTACCCCCGCGCTGAAAACCGCGCTTAAACAGCAGGGCATTGCCCGTCCTCTCTATGACGATACCAACCTGCGGGCGTTGATCAGCTTCTGCTCGCGCAAGCTTCAGCGGCCGTTTGATTGCCGGGACGTACAGTTTTTGCAGCTCTATCTGCAGTATTGCCTGATGCAGCATCATCTGGGGAATACCCCGCAGTTTTCATCGGTGCAGCGTAACTGGACGCAATCAAGAGGGGAATATTTCACCGCTCAGGAGATTGTTCGTCACTGGAAACGCCGTGTGCCACAAGGGACCCACAGCGATGAACAACTGTTTCTTGCACTGCTGTTTATGATGCTGCGCACCCCTGACCCTGTGCTTGATAAGCATCAGCAGGATCAGCGCCTGCGTCGGGCGATTGTGCGCATGGTCGCCCGTTTTCGGGCGCAAACCGGGATGAACTTCAGCGATGAACAGGGGCTGACCGATCAGCTTTATATTCATCTGGCCCAGGCGCTGGACCGTTCGCTGTTTGAGATAGGCATCGACAATAGCCTGCCGGAAGAGATCCATCGTCTCTACCCCCGCCTGTTACGCACCACCAAAGAGGCGTTGTTTGAGCTGGAAGCGGAATTCGGGCTGCGTTTTTCTGATGAAGAGATGAGCCTGGTGGCGGTCATTTTCGGCGCCTGGCTGATGCAGGAGACCGATCTGCATGAGAAGCAGGTGGTGTTATTGACGGGAGAGGATAAATCCTGTGAGGACGTGATAGAGCAGCAACTGCGCGAATTGACGTTGCTGCCGCTCAACATTCGATATCAGACGCTGCAGGCCTATCAGAAAGAGGGGGCACCGCGCGAAGCGGCGCTGGTCATCACCCCTTATCCGACCGCCCTGCCCCTGTTCTCACCACCGCTGATCCACGCCGTTGAGACGCTGAACACGCAGCAGCAAGAACATATTCGCGCCATGCTGGAATCGTAGCTACGCGCGCGCGGCGACTTTAGGACGAACGAACATCGCCGGTAGGGCGACAAGCGCCATGACCCAGAAGACCCCGTGTCCCAGATGCTGGTAAAGGAAGCCCGCAAAGACCGTCATCACCGCAATGCTGCCGCCCATCGCCACTGCCGAATAAACCGACTGCAACCGAATGACATCCCCGCCTTCACGCGCGGCGATATAGCGCATGGCCGCCAGGTGACATACCGTGAAGGTGCCGCAGTGCAGAATTTGCGCCACGATCAGCCACGGCAGTTCCGTCGTCCAGCCCATAATGCCCCACCGTATAACACCACAGACTGCAGAAAGCAGGAGCAGATCGCGCGCGCCAAAGCGCCGAAACAGCTTTTTGCTCAGCGCGAAGATAATCACCTCAGCGACCACACCGAGCGACCACAGGTAACCCACTGCAGATGCGGAGTATCCTGCCCCCTGCCAGTAGATGGCGCTGAAACCATAGTACGCCGCGTGCGCGCCCTGCAGCAGACAGACGCAGGCCAGGAAACGCCAGCTTTGTGCCACCAGGCTTCGCCAGGCCGGCCAGCCGGCGCTTTCCTGATGACGGCTCTCACCTTGCGGCATTACCGATGGACGCAACAGCATCCCCAGCAGCATGGAGGCAATACCGATACTCAGCAGCGCAAGGATCGCACGGTAATCGTAAAGGCTAACCAGTTTACCCACCAGTGCAGAGCCGATGACAAAGGCAATTGAGCCCCACAGCCGCACGCGGCCATAATCCATCGTTATCTGTTTTTGCCAGGTGTTTGCCAGGGCATCCGTCAGCGGAACCAGCGGCGAGAAAAAGAGGTTGAAACCGACCATCACCACCATCAACCATGCAAACTGGTGGCTCACCCAGAAACAGGCGACAAAGACCAGCGTCAACAGCGCCAGAATGCGTACCGCCTTAATCAGCAAGGAGGGATCGCTGACGCGCGGTGCGATCAGCAGGCTTCCCAGGAAACGTGCCACCAGACCAGCGCCAAGCAGGATACCTATGGTCTCGGGCGTCAGGCCGATCCCCTTGAGCCAGACGCTCCAGAAAGGCAGAAAAATACCGTAGCTAAAGAAATAGGTGAAATAACTGAGCGCCAGCCAGCGCGTGGAATGCAAGACCATGAATCCCTCCCGAAATGGAGGCCATAGTCTGGCGAGAATACAAAAATTAAGCAAGTCGATAGCCTGCTATAAATTAACGAAAATTTAACATATTGTGCAGTCATCTGACTTATGGCAGGGAATGAAAATGTGTATTACGTTTAAATTACTCCACTTGCAGAGGTATTTCTGCCATGAACTCACTTCGCTATTTAGATTTCGGCCAGGCACGTCACCTGTTGCTGTTAATAGGTCGTATCGCGCTTGTCGTACTGTTTATTATCTTCGGCTATCCAAAACTGACGGGGTTTAGCGGGACCGTACAATATATGACGTCGCTGGGTACACCCATGCCCATGCTGGCGGCCATTATTGCGGTGGTAATGGAGGTGCCTGCCGCCATCCTGATCGTGCTGGGCTTTTTCACCCGCCCTGTTGCCGTACTCTTTGTATTTTACACGCTGGGTACCGCGATTATCGGCCACCACTACTGGGATATGACCGGTGATGCCGTCATGCCGAATATGATTAACTTCTACAAGAATATCAGTATTGCCGGAGCGTTTATTTTACTGGCGATAGTGGGACCGGGAGCACTCTCCCTTGACCGGCGTTAACCCATAAAAAAAGGCCGCAATCGCGGCCTTTTTTATTTCTGCAAAACAGAAAGATTATGCGTATACCGGGAAGCGTGCGCAGATTTCCAGAACTTTACCTTTAACGCGCTCGATAACCGCTTCGTCATTGATATTGTCCAGAACGTCACACATCCAGCCTGCCAGCTCTTTCACTTCCGCTTCTTTAAAGCCGCGGCGAGTAACAGCCGGAGAACCGATACGGATACCGGAGGTCACGAACGGGCTCTTCGGATCGTTTGGCACGCTGTTTTTGTTCACGGTGATGTTGGCACGGCCAAGGGCAGCGTCAGCTTCTTTACCGGTCAGGTTTTTATCAACCAGGTCCAGCAGGAACAGGTGGTTCTCAGTACCACCGGAAACCACTTTGTAACCGCGGTTCAGGAAGACTTCCACCATCGCTTTGGCGTTTTTAGCAACCTGCTGCTGGTAAACTTTAAACTCTGGCTCCATCGCTTCTTTCAGCGCCACCGCTTTCGCCGCGATAACGTGCATCAGTGGGCCGCCCTGCGCGCTTGGGAATACGGCAGAGTTCAGCTTTTTGTACAGCTCTTCGTCGCCACCTTTCGCCAGGATCAAGCCACCGCGTGGGCCCGCCAGGGTTTTGTGCGTGGTGGTGGTCACAACGTGAGCATGCGGAACCGGGTTCGGATAAACGCCTGCAGCAATCAGGCCGGCAACGTGCGCCATGTCAACGAACAGGTAAGCACCGATGCTGTCTGCGATTTCACGCATTTTTGCCCAGTCAACGATACCGGAGTAAGCAGAGAAACCGCCGATAATCATCTTCGGTTTGTGGGTCTGCGCCTGCTTCGCCATGTCTTCGTAGTCAATTTTACCGGACTCATCAATGCCGTAAGGAATGATGTTGTACAGTTTGCCAGAGAAGTTAACCGGAGAGCCGTGAGTCAGGTGGCCGCCTTGCGCCAGGTTCATACCCAGAACGGTATCGCCCGGTTCCAGCAGCGCGGTGTAGACCGCGAAGTTAGCCTGAGAGCCAGAGTGTGGCTGTACGTTAGCGTAGTCGGCGCCAAACAGTTCTTTAGCGCGATCGATGGCCAGTTGCTCAACGATATCAACGTACTCGCAACCGCCGTAGTAGCGTTTGCCCGGGTAACCTTCAGCGTATTTGTTGGTCAGCTGAGAACCCTGCGCCTGCATTACGCGCGGGCTGGTGTAGTTTTCGGAGGCGATCAGTTCGATGTGCTCTTCCTGACGTACTTTTTCCTGCTCCATAGCCTGCCACAGTTCGGCATCATAATCGGCAATGTTCATTTCACGCTTTAACATCCGCATCTCCTGACTCAGCTAACAATAAAATTTTGGCCTGAAAAGGCAGTCCTGTTGGACGACGGGCAACAGTATAACTGATTAGTTCTGTGATAACAGGTCTTGACAAACGATTTTACGCAAACGTTTTCCTACCCGCCACGCAAGGGTTTGAGGAATAAAGCCCTCATCATTTTCAACGGATTTCTTTTCAGGTTTGTGATGCATATTTTTCACGTTGCAAAGAACCATTTACAACGCAGGGGTATTTTTTATAAGATGCATTTAAAATACATCATTAAAAACACCACTGAAGGACGCTGCTATGCTCGACGCTCAAACCATCGCCACAGTTAAAGCCACTATTCCCCTGCTGGTCGAAACCGGCCCGAAACTCACCGCCCATTTCTACGATCGTATGTTTACGCATAACCCGGAGTTGAAAGAGATTTTCAACATGAGCAACCAGCGTAACGGCGATCAGCGCGAAGCCTTGTTCAACGCCATCGCAGCCTACGCCAGTAATATCGAAAATCTGGCGGCGTTGCTGCCTGCCGTGGAAAAAATTGCGCAGAAGCACACCAGCTTCCAGATCAAACCCGAGCAGTACAATATCGTCGGCGGCCATCTGCTGGCCACACTGGATGAGATGTTTAGCCCGGGTCAGGAGGTGCTGGACGCGTGGGGAAAAGCCTACGGCGTGCTGGCAAACGTGTTCATTAACCGTGAAGCACAGATCTACAGCGAAAACGCCAGTAAGGCTGGCGGCTGGGAAGGTACCCGCGCTTTCCGCATCGTCGAGAAAACGCCGCGCAGCCAGCTCATCACCAGTTTTGAGTTCGAGCCAGTGGATGGCAAGCCGGTCGCTGATTATCAGCCGGGGCAGTATCTGGGCGTGTGGCTGAAGCCTGAAGGTTTCCCGCACCAGGAGATTCGGCAGTACTCCCTGACCCGCAAACCAGACGGTAAACGTTATCGCATTGCCGTAAAACGCGAAGATGGTGGCCAGGTATCAAACTGGCTGCATAACGAGGCTAACGTGGGTGATGTGGTTCATCTGGCCGCGCCTGCGGGCGACTTCTTTATGGCGGTTGAGGCGAATACGCCGGTCACCCTGATCTCAGCCGGGGTGGGTCAGACGCCAATGCTGGCGATGCTCGATACCCTCGCTAAATCAAACCACAGCGCGCAGGTAAACTGGTTCCACGCCGCCGAGAACGGTGAAGTGCACGCGTTTGCCGATGAAGTGAATGCGCTGGCTTCCGGTCTGCCACGCTTTACCGCCCATACCTGGTATCGTCTGCCGACGGATGCCGACCGTGCAGCCGCACGCTTTGACAGCGAAGGTCTGATGAATTTGAGTCAGCACGAAGGGGCATTCAGCGCGCCGGAGATGCAGTTTTATGTCTGCGGACCGGTAGCGTTTATGCAGTATGCCGCGAAGCAGCTGGTGGAGTTGGGCGTGAATAAAGACAACATTCATTACGAATGTTTTGGGCCGCATAAAGTACTGTAATCGCCCGATGGCGCTACACTTTCCCGGCCGGTGAGGTTTTGCAGGCCGGGTAAGCATAGCGCCACCCGGCTGAATCAGGAATCAGGTACTGACGATTAAATCGCGGCGTCGTCTTCTTCACCGGTACGGATACGGATCACGCGTGCCACATCAAAGACGAAGATTTTACCGTCGCCAATTTTGCCGGTCTGCGCCGTACGGATAATGGTATCCACACAGGTATCCACGATATCGTCGCTCACCACGATTTCAATTTTCACTTTTGGCAGAAAGTCCACCATGTACTCTGCGCCACGGTAAAGTTCGGTGTGGCCCTTCTGGCGACCAAAACCTTTCACTTCCGTCACTGTCATCCCGGTGATGCCCACTTCCGCCAGCGCTTCACGCACATCATCCAGTTTGAAAGGTTTAATAATCGCATCAATCTTTTTCATGGTGGGTCCTTAAACTCTTGCCTGTAAGCTGCTTCGTAATCGGTTGCTCACAGTATCATACTCATTCAGATTTTGCGGTACTACTCTTTAAAATCGTTTGCTTCCAGCTCATGGCGGGAGAGCAGCTTGTAGAACTCGGTACGGTTGCGCCCGGCCATACGCGCCGCATGGGTTACGTTGCCTTTGGTTATCTGCAGGAGCTTGCGCAGATAGTTCAGTTCGAACTGATTACGCGCTTCTGCAAACGTCGGCAGCGCGGTGTTTTCCCCTTCCAGCGCCTGCTCCACCAGCGCGTCGCTAATGACGGGTGACGAGGTCAGCGCCACGCACTGTTCAATAACGTTCACCAACTGGCGCACGTTGCCCGGCCAGCTTGCAGCCATCAGCCGTTTCATCGCATCGGTGGAAAACGCCCGGACAAAAGGCTTATGCCGATCGGCCGCCTGGCGCAAAAGATGGTTTGCCAGCAGCGGAATATCTTCCGCCCGCTCGGCCAGTGCTGGAATTTTCAGGTTCACCACGTTCAGACGGTAGTAGAGATCTTCACGAAACTCGTTGCGCGCCATGACTTTTGGTAAATCGCGGTGCGTGGCCGAAATGATACGCACGTTAATATCGATATCGCGGTTACTGCCGAGGGGGCGCACTTTTCGCTCCTGCAAAACACGCAGCAATTTGACCTGCAGCGGTGCCGGCATATCGCCAATCTCGTCCAGGAAAAGTGTGCCGCCTTCTGCCGCCTGGAAAAGCCCTTCCCGGCTGCTCACCGCCCCGGTGAACGCCCCGCGGGCATGACCAAACAGTTCAGACTCAAGCAGTTGTTCAGGGAGCGCACCACAGTTAATCGCGATAAAGGCGTTTTTGCTGCGCGGGCTGGCGTTATGGATAGCCTGGGCAAGGATCTCTTTCCCGGTACCGCTCTGGCCGTTAATCAGCACGCTAACGTCTGACTGCGCCACCATACGGGCCTGTTCGAGCAGACGCAGCATAATCGGGCTGCGGGTGACGATAGACTCCCGCCACGCTTCATCATTCGACGGAGCCGCGTGCTCAAGCGCGCTGTCGATAGCCTTATAGAGGGCATCTTTATCTACCGGCTTGGTGAGGAAGCTGAATACCCCCTGCTGCGTCGCGGCAACGGCATCCGGAATCGATCCGTGCGCCGTCAGGATGATCACCGGCATGCCAGGCTGCTGCTTCTGGATCTCCGCGAACAGCTGCAGGCCATCCATTTCATCCATTCGCAGGTCGCTAATCACCAGATCAACCTTCTCGCGGCTCAGGACTTTCAGCCCCTCCTGCCCGCTTTCAGCCGTCACCACGCTGTAGCCTTCACTGACCAGACGCATCCCCAGCAGCTTTAACAGCCCCGGATCGTCATCCACCAGTAAGAGATGGGCAGGTTTTCGGCTTGTCATGGCTTCACATCCTCTTGTTTCTGCGCATCACCGTCTGGCGTCGCGGCTGACCCTTTTGGCGCGTCAGGCAGATAATTTCCGGCCGGTTTACGCGTCGAGAGCTGCCTTTCGATGTCGGTCAGGTTTTCAAGCTTGCGCGTCGTGGTATCCAGTTGAGCACGCAAGTGCTGCTCCTGCTGGCGCAGCGTATCAAGCTCGCTGTCGGTGGATTGCTGTAATTTGCTGTAGCGAAAACGCTCTTCAGACAACTGCAGTTGTAACGCCTGACCATCACGCCAGAGCTGATACACCGGGCGCACCTGCGCCGGAAGATTTCCGACAAACGTGTCCAGCCGCGTGACGTTGGTGCGACGCTCGACGGGGGTGATTTTCGCATCCGCGAGTAAAATCCCACGCTTGAACGCGTCCTGCCAGGTATCGTCACTGAGCATCGCCGCTTGCGAGCGCGCCTCAACCGGCGCCAGACGCTGGGCGCAATCTATTCCACGTAGCCAGAACAGCGGATTGCTCTCGACGTCATGCCCCGACAGATTCCAGATGTCGTCACAGCGGGTCGACAGGAAATCTGCCAGCTGATTATCTGGCCATTTATCTTGTTGTTTATCGCTAATCGCACTTTGCGGCACATGGGAAACACAGCCCGCCAGAAATAAACAGGGCAGGCTCAGGCGAAACATATTGCTGGAAAACACCGCGCGCACGGCGCGGGAAAAGACGTGTGACATACTCACCAGGCATAGATTCATTTCATTGATTTTTCCGGCTCAGGGGCAGTTCAATACGGAAGCAAACATCTGACCGTTCGTCCGTGGCAATTTTCAGCTCACCCTGCATGCGTCGTATGCAGTCCCGGGCAATACTCAGGCCCAGCCCACTTCCTTTTACCGCCCCTTTCCGCTGATGACTTCCCTGGAAAAAGGGTTCAAAGATCATGGTTTTTTCGTCATCAGGGATTGGAGTGCCGGTGTTAGCGACGTCAATAAACACCCGTGAACCATTCGTATAACTTCGGATATAAATGTTACCGGATTCAGTACCATAGTGCACCGCATTGGAGTAAAGATTATCCAGAACGCTCATCAACAGCATCGGTTCCGCGAGGCAGGTTGGCTCACTGAGCTCCACCCCGGTATGCATCATTTTAGCTCTTGCTGGCAAGCTATGGGCGGAGATCACCATATCCACCAGCGGCGCAATATCGACGTTTTCCAGCACCACCGCGCCATCCGCCAGCTTGCGGTTATAGTCCAGCAATTGCTCAATCAGCTTTTGCAGATTGCGGCTGCTGGCATCCAGGATGTCGACAATCTCTTTCTGTTCGGGCGTAAGCGGCCCCGCCACTTCATCCGCCAGCAGTTCCGTTCCTTCGCGCATGCTGGCAAGAGGCGTTTTAAGCTCATGGGAAATATGGCGCAAGAACTGATGGCGCTGGGATTCCAGCCATGCCAGACGTTCAGAAAGCCAGATAATGCGCTGGCCAACAGAGCGCAACTCGCGCGGGCCTTTAAAGGCGACCGTATCCCCGAGAGACTTCCCCTCGCCCAGGCGGTTAATCATGCGCTGGATACCCTTCACCGGGCCGATGATCATGCGGGTAAAGAGCAGAACCAGACCGAGGCTGACGAGGAACAGCACCAGCGCCTGCCAGCCAAAGAACTGGCCACGTTCCGCAATCTCCTGCTGCAGCTGTTGCCCACGAGAGAAGATAACCGTGCGGGTAGACTGCACCATCTCGGTATTGGCATTCGCAAAGGCTTCCAGACGGGCAGCCGCTGCGGCATCCGGGCCGCTGTTCTTACACTGCAGTTGCGCCAGATCGTTCAAATCCTGACGTAACGCCTGATAAAGCTTATCGTCCGGCAGCACCCCTGCATGGGCGTCCAGCATTTCACTGTAGCGTTTACGTTGATTCTGATAGACCTTTTCCAGAGTAGGATCGTCAAGCACGCAGTACTGCCGATAGCTGCGTTCCATCTCCAGCGCGGCGTTAGTCATCGCTTCACTGCGTCGGGCGTCGATCAGCGTCGTGCGGTTAGTCAGTGCCGCCTGCGCACTCAACGCGTTGAGACTCTGCCACGCCTGCCATGCCAGGATCAGCAAAGGCAGCAGGATCAGCAGAAAGGCCATCATGACAAGCTGTCGCAGGGAACGAGGAAAAACGGGCCAGCGTTTCAACGCATTACTCTCTTTATCGGGGTTTGAAGAGAGCGTAACTGAGTCTGCCCTTCAGATACAACAAAGCCGGGTAAAAACCCGGCTTTGTCATGGAATGAGGCGGTGCCTAACTCGACGTTTCGCCCTGGCCTGATAAAGCAACGCTATGATCAGTAGTTGGACGGCAGGCACCTTTTTGTGCGTCATTCGAAGTTTATGTAGCACGTCCCGAAGGGGCTGACATAAGAAGGTGAATGAGCCACTGATTAATATTATGCAACACTCGTGCCATAATGCAAAACAATAAATTATCTTGTTGATATTTAAATATTTTATGCAATTATGCCGTTAATTGCCCGCTGAATGATTTCCAGGCTAAGTGTCGCTAAAAAGCAACACCTTAACGACAACCCACCACACCCTATAGAATTCAATGAGTTAAATGTCTCCTTTTGGAGACACCACGAATAGCGGATTGTCGCGGTTTTGCGACAGGCACAAAAAAGCCCGGTGGCGTTTTCGCGCACCGGGCCTGCTGTGGAAGTAGCGGTACGCTTAACCTAGCTGTTTACGCGCATTACGGAAGATACGCATCCACGGGCTGTCCTCGCCCCAGTTTTCCGGGTGCCAGGAGTTGCTCACGGTACGGAACACACGTTCCGGGTGCGGCATCATAATGGTCGCACGACCGCTTTCGCTGGTCACCGCAGTGATACCGTTCACCGAACCGTTCGGGTTAGCCGGGTAGGATTCTGTCACCTTGCCGAAGTTATCGACAAAGCGCAGCGCCACCAGGCCTTTGCTTTCAAGCTGAGCCAGATGAGCTGCATCGCGCACTTCAACCTGGCCTTCGCCATGGGAAACGGCGATGGGCATCTGCGACCCTACCATGCCCTGCAGCAGCAGAGACGGGCTTTGGGTCACTTCCACGAGGCTGAAACGCGCTTCAAAGCGGTCAGACTGGTTACGCACAAAGCGCGGCCAGGCTTCGCTACCGGGGATCAGCTCGCGCAGGTTGGACATCATCTGGCAACCATTACATACGCCCAGCGCCAGCGTTTGCGGACGGTGGAAGAAGGTTTCAAACTCGTCGCGGACACGGCTGTTGAAGAGGATGGACTTCGCCCAACCCTCACCTGCACCCAGCACGTCGCCGTAAGAGAAACCACCGCAGGCGACCAGCGCCTGGAAATCTTCCAGACCGGTACGCCCGGCCAGCAGGTCGCTCATGTGAACGTCGATGGCATCAAAACCCGCACGGTAGAAGGCAGCAGCCATCTCAACGTGGGAGTTGACGCCCTGCTCACGCAGTACGGCCACTTTCGGACGCGCGCCGGTCGCAATGTACGGCGCGGCGATATCTTCGTTGATGTCGAAGGAGAGCTTCACGTTCAGGCCAGGATCGTTGTCGTTAGCCTTCGCGTTGTGTTCCTGATCGGCACACTCCGGGTTGTCACGCAGGCGCTGCATCTGCCAGGTGGTTTCAGCCCACCACATACGCAGTGTAGAACGGCTCTCGCTGAACACCGCGTGGCCATCCGCTTCAATGACAAAGCGGTCGCCCTGCACGGCTTTACCCAGATAATGCACGCAATCTGCCAGGCCGTGCTGAGCCAGTACGCTTTCAACCGCGTCACGATCTGCGGCACGCACCTGAATCACCGCGCCCAGTTCTTCGTTAAACAGCGCCGCCAGACGATCCTCGCCCAGCGTCGCGATGTTCGCTTCGACACCGCAGTGGCCGGTGAAGGCCATCTCAGCCAGAGTAACCAGCAGGCCGCCGTCGGAACGGTCGTGGTAGGCCAGCAGTTTACGCTGTGCCACTAGGGCCTGGATGGCGTCGTAGAAACCTTTTAACTGCGCCACATCACGCACATCTGCCGGCTTATCACCCAGCTGACGATAAACCTGCGCCAGCGCGGTCGCTCCTAGTGCGTTATGGCCTTTACCCAGGTCAATCAGCAGCAGGGCGTTATCTTCAGTCACCAGCTGTGGCGTCACGGTATGGCGCACGTCTTCTACGCGGGCAAACGCGGAGATGATCAGCGACAGCGGAGAGGTCATCTCGCGCTGCTCGTTACCCTCCTGCCAGCGGGTCTTCATCGACATGGAGTCTTTACCCACCGGAATGGTCAGGCCGAGTGCCGGGCAGAGCTCTTCACCCACCGCCTTCACGGCTTCATACAGGCCCGCATCTTCGCCCGGGTGGCCCGCTGCGGCCATCCAGTTCGCGGAAAGTTTGATACGTTTAATGTCGCCAATCTGCGTTGCGGCAATGTTGGTCAGTGCTTCACCAACGGCAAGGCGAGCAGACGCGGCGAAGTCCAGCAGAGCGACCGGGGTACGTTCGCCCAGCGCCATCGCTTCACCGTAGTAGCTGTCGAGACTCGCGGTGGTGACGGCACAGTTAGCCACCGGGATCTGCCACGGGCCAACCATCTGATCGCGCGACACCATACCGGTCACGGTACGGTCGCCGATGGTGACCAGGAAGGTTTTCTCCGCCACGGCCGGCAGGTGCAGAACGCGATTGACCGCGTCAGCCACGGTAATGCCCTGACGATCCAGCGCTTTGCCAGCTGCTTTACGGGTCTCAACGTCGCGGGTCATCTTCGGCGTTTTACCGAGCAACACGTCCAGCGGCAGATCGATCGGCTGGTTGTCGAAATGGGTGTCGCTCAGGGACAGGTGCAGCTCTTCGGTCGCTTCACCGATGACGGCATACGGGGCACGCTCGCGGCGGCACAGCTCGTCAAACAGCGGCAACTGATCGGCAGCGATGGCCAGAACATAACGTTCCTGGGATTCGTTACACCAGATTTCCAGCGGGCTCATGCCTGGCTCATCACTCAGGATGTCGCGCAGGTTGAAACGACCGCCACGACCACCGTCACTGACCAGCTCCGGCATGGCGTTGGACAGACCGCCCGCGCCTACGTCGTGAATAAAGAGGATGGGGTTGGCATCACCCAACTGCCAGCAGCGGTCAATGACCTCCTGGCAACGGCGTTCCATCTCCGGGTTATCACGCTGTACGGATGCAAAATCGAGATCCGCATCAGACTGACCGGAGGTCATAGAGGAGGCAGCCCCGCCGCCCAGGCCGATGTTCATTGCCGGGCCACCCAGAACGATCAGCTTCGCACCGACTACGATCTCGCCTTTTTGCACGTGATCGGCGCGAATGTTACCGATCCCGCCAGCCAGCATGATCGGTTTGTGATAGCCGCGCAGCTCTTCGCCGTTGTGGCTCTCCACTTTCTCTTCGTAGGTACGGAAGTAACCGTTCAGCGCAGGACGTCCAAATTCATTGTTGAACGCCGCCCCGCCCAGTGGGCCTTCGGTCATGATATCCAGCGCGGTCACAATACGTTCCGGCTTGCCGAAATCCTCTTCCCACGGCTGTTCAAAGCCCGGGATGCGCAGGTTGGAGACGGAGAAACCGACCAGACCGGCTTTTGGTTTAGCACCCCGTCCGGTTGCGCCTTCGTCGCGGATTTCCCCGCCAGACCCGGTCGCCGCACCCGGCCACGGCGAGATCGCCGTCGGGTGGTTATGCGTTTCGACTTTCATCAGGATATGCGCCGGCTCCTGATGGAAATCATAGCGCCCTGCTTCGCGATCGGCGAAGAAGCGGCCCACGTCAGAACCTTCCATCACCGCGGCGTTGTCTTTGTAGGCAGACAGCACGTGGTCAGGCGTTTTTTCCATGGTGTTTTTGATCATTTTGAACAGCGACTTCGGCTGCTCTTCACCGTCGATAATCCAGTCGGCGTTGAAAATCTTGTGACGGCAGTGCTCAGAGTTTGCCTGAGCGAACATGTAAAGTTCGATGTCGTTCGGGTTGCGGTTCAGCTTAACAAACGCATCCTGCAGGTAGTCAATTTCGTCTTCTGCCAGTGCCAGACCGAGACGCAGGTTGGCGTCAATCAGCGCCTGACGGCCCTGCCCCAGCAAATCGACGCTCTGTACCGGCGCAGGCTGATGGTGGGAGAAGAGTTTCTGCGCATCGTCCAGAGAGGCAAAGACACTCTCCATCATGCGGTCGTGCAGCTCAGCGGCAACGGTTTGCCACTGCGCATCGGTCAGGGTAGAGGCTTCAACGTAGTACGCCACGCCGCGCTCCAGACGGTTAATCTGGTTCAGACCACAGTTGTGGGCGATGTCGGTGGCTTTGGAAGACCAGGGGGAGATGGTGCCTGGACGAGGCGTCGCAAGGATCAGTTTGCCGGTTGGCGTATGACTGCTCAGGCTTGGACCATATTTGAGCAGGCGTTCCAGCTGTACTCGCTCCTCTGCATTCAGGGGTGCATTCAGGTCAGCAAAATGGACATACTCAGCGTAAATATTGCTTACCGGAAGGTCGGCTGCCTGAAAACGTGCCAGCAGTTTATTGATACGGAAGGCAGACAGTGCAGGCGAACCACGCAGAATTTCCATCATAAGTCTCTCGTCTTCGAAGCGCCGGGGCGCTTACAGTGTGCGCAAGGGGGGAAAACGGGCGTCATTATAGAGAATCCTGAGCGTCGACGAAACCGTTTGCGTCGAAATAAAATCAACGTTTACGTTTAACAATAGATGTGACCTCTCTCTCTAATTTGTTGCCAAGTGGCGTAACTTTACGCAAAATGCCGCTCATTCAATGGCAAACCTTATTCTTAACATGGCTACAGCATACTGAGGCACCCGGCGTCGCAGAGAATTAACTAATTGAAAAAATTAAAGATTAATTATCTGCTCATCGGCATTGTAACGTTGCTGCTGGCAGTGGCCCTCTGGCCTTCCATCCCCTGGTTCGGTAAAGCCGAAAACCGTATCGCCGCCATACAGGAGCGGGGGGAATTGCGCGTCAGTACCCTCAACTCGCCGCTGATTTACAGCGACATTAACGGCAAAACGATTGGCCTGGATTATGAACTGGCGCAGCAGTTTGCCGACTATCTTGGCGTGAAGCTCAAAATTACCGTCCGTCAAAATATCAGCCAGCTGTTTGATGACCTGGATAACAACGATGCCGATATCCTTGCGGCCGGGCTGGTGTACAACAGCGAGCGCAGCAAGAACTATCAGCCAGGCCCAACCTACTACTCCGTTTCGCAACAGCTGGTCTACCGGGTCGGGAGCCTGCGCCCGCGAACGCTGGCGGCGATTAATGCACAACAGTTGACTATCGCCCCGGGTCATGTCGTGATTGACGATCTGCGTGAGCTCAAGGAGAAGAAATTCCCGGACCTGAGCTGGACGGTTGATCCTAAGCTCGGTACGACTGAGCTGCTGGACCAGGTAAAAGATAAAAAACTGCCCTACACCATCGCTGATTCGGTCGCGATCAGCCTTTTCCAGCGCGTGCACCCCGAAATCGCGGTGGCGCTGGACGTGACAGACGAACAGCCGGTGACCTGGTTTAGCCAGCTTGATGACGATCAGACCCTCTCTGCGGCGATGCTCGATTTCTTCAACACCATCAATGAAGACGGTACGCTGGCGCGTCTGGAAGAGAAATACCTCGGCCACGGTGACGATTTTGATTACGTCGATACCCGAAGCTTCTTGCGCGCGGTCGATAGCGTGCTGCCAGACCTGCAGCCGTTATTTGAGAAGTATGCCCAGGAGATCGACTGGCGATTACTGGCAGCGATCTCTTATCAGGAATCCCACTGGGATACTCAGGCCACCTCGCCCACTGGCGTTCGCGGCTTAATGATGCTCACTAAAAATACCGCTCAGAGCCTTGGGCTGACCGACCGCACCGATGCAGAACAGAGCATCAGCGGCGGCGCACGGTATCTGCAGGATATGATGGGCAAAGTGCCGGAGACGGTGCCTGAAGAGGAACGGATCTGGTTTGCGCTGGCAGCCTACAACATGGGTTATGCGCACATGCTTGACGCGCGCGCGCTGACGGCGAAAACGAAAGGTAACCCGGACAGCTGGTCAGACGTAAAACAGCGCCTGCCGCTGTTGAGCCAGAAGCCGTGGTACAACAAGCTGACCTACGGTTACGCACGCGGGCATGAAGCCTACGCCTACGTGGAAAATATCCGTAAATATCAGATTAGCCTGGTGGGTTATCTGCTGGAGAAGGAAAAAGAGGCGGCAGAGGCAAATCAGCTGGCCCAGAGTTATCCGGTGGTGGCACCGGACGAACTTACTCGCCCGACAACTTCAATTCTGCCTTTTGTTGCTTTTTCTGCTGACGGCGCATTCGAAAGAAATCACTTAATAGCCCCGCACACTCTGGTGCAAGTACCCCACCGATAGTCTGCACCTGGTGGTTCATTCCCGGGTGTCCCAGTACGTCCATCAGCGAACCGGCCGCTCCGGTTTTTTCATCCCGCGCACCAAAGACCAGCGTGCCGATACGGCTATGCACCATCGCGCCGGAACACATGACGCACGGCTCAAGCGTGACATACAGCGTAGTATCAAGCAGACGATAGTTTTGCAGCACCATTCCGCCCTGACGAAGGGCCATGATTTCAGCGTGCGCAGTCGGATCGTGACGGCCAATCGGGCGGTTCCACCCTTCCCCTATCACCTGGTTATTGTGGACAAGCACAGCACCCACGGGCACTTCCCCCTCGTCCCAGGCGCGCTGGGCAAGCGTAAGCGCATGGCGCATCCAGTATTCATGATCGCGTTCAGGGTTGCACAACGGTTGATACTCCAGTCTAAAAGCGGGCGGCATTATACACACCCGCTATAGATAAGACTATTCGAGTTGCTGAAGTTCGCCTGCGGGCGTGACGCGCCAGCGATGCTGGCAAAAATAGAGCAGCGGGTTGTCCTGCTTGCTGTCGCTGTAGCCGCTGTAAAGACGCAGTGGCGTACCGATTCGCTTCTCCAGTTGCACCACCTTTTCATGTCCCAGGCAGCGCATGGTCAGTACCCATCCGCCATACCCGCGGGTAATTTGCGTGGCGATAAGATTCACCCGCGGCAGCCACGGGGTATCATAATAGACCTGTTCCACCAGCGCTTGCGGGGATCCGGTAATCAACCAGATGTCGGCATCGTTCGCGTCGAGATAGCTGGTGAGCCTTGCCTGAACAACCGGAAACGCGGTCACATGCCCGCGAAACCAGTGCACAAAGTCCTGCTGAAGCTGTTTAAGCCGCGCTTCGCTGCGTCCAAAGGTACAGCCCCAGAGCAACAGGCTCATTGGCCAGCGCGCTGCCCGACCTTTTAGCAGCAACGCAATGCCAATTACGGGTAAGAGAGGTAATACGAGCAGCGCATTCAAAGGCTGACGCCGCAGCAGGTAGCGCATAAACGTACCAAACATATCCTGCTGATGCAGCGTACCGTCCAGGTCGAAAAAAACAACGCGACGCTCGTGATTTGCCAAACCTTACTCCTCTGGATCGTTGAATCCTAACAGCCAGGTAAACAGGAACCCGGCGATCACCGCTACCAGATAGCCTAACAGATAGAGCATAACTTTTCCGGTCACGATGGTGAGCGCCAGCGGCAGCCCGGAGATCCCGAAGGTGATCACCGTTGCCACTTTCCAGTAGCTGATCAGCGCTCCGCCTACCGCCCCTCCCAGGCAGGCACCGAGGAACGGTTTCCCCAGCGGCAGCGTGACGCCGAAAATCAGCGGCTCGCCAATTCCGAGTAATCCGACCGGCAGCGCACCTTTGATCACTTTTTTCAGCCGCGCGTTGCGGGTTTTCATCAGTACGGCAATCGCCGCCCCGACCTGCCCCACGCCAGCCATCGACAGGATGGGCAGCAGCGCGTTGTAACCGTGCGCCTGTACCAGCTCGACGTGGATCGGCACCAGCCCCTGATGCAGACCGGTCAGTACCAGCGGCAAGAAGGTGCCTGACAGCACGGCACCCACTAACAGACCGCCGCGATCGATAGCCAGCGATGCGCCATGGGCGATGGCCTCAGAGATCCAGCCCCCCAGCGGTTGCAACGCCACAATAGCCACGCTGCCGGTGATTAACGTCGTTAACAGTGGATTGAGGATCAGCTCAATTGATCCAGGCAGGAGGGTGCGCAGTTTCTTCTCGATCCAGCACATCAGGATGACCACCAGCAGCACGGCAATCACCCCGCCGCGGCCAGGCTGGAGCGCCTCACCAAACAGGGTTATCTGGGCCAGTTGTGGGCTGGACAGAATACCTGCCATCACCCCGCCCATGGCCAGCGAGCCGCCAAAGACCTTCGCGGTGTTGACCCCCACCAGAATGTTCATGATGGCAAACACGGCGCTGCCGAAAATACCGAGAATGCCTAATAAATTAGGATACTGGGTCGCGAAGTCCCCTACGATATCCGGACGCTTAAGAATATTGATGATCCCGGTGATTAAGCCAGAGGCAATAAACGCCGGGATCAGCGGAATAAAGACGTTGGCCAGTTGTCGCAGCGCATCGCTCATGGGGGCTTTGTATCGGGCCTTTGCCTGCGCCTTCGTACGTTCGACGTCATCGATCGCCACGCTTTCGCCGCCGACCATCAGCGCACGCATGGCATCCACAACCTGCGCCGCCTTTCCCGGCCCGACAATCAGCTGGTGCTGTTGCCCCTGTTTAACGTAACCACTCACGCCGGAAAGCTGCTTCAGACGCGGCACATCAAGCTGCTCGTCGTTATGCACCTCGACGCGCACGCGCGTCATGCAGTTTTCCAGACGCTGAATATTTTTTTCCCCACCGATCCCCTGCAGGATATCGCTGGCTAGCGCTGCTGTTTTGTCCATACACGCCTCTGTTAGTTTTCTAATGCCGCCCGTAAGAACCCGTTATAGGCATTGAGCCTTGCTCTGGCGGCCGCAGCGTCCAGTCCGCTCAGGATCATCAGAATGGCCGGTTTAACATCGTGATCGGTTTGTTTCAGTACCGCTTCCGCCTCTTCGCGGCTTGCTCCCGTCGCTTCCATGACCATACGGCAGGCTCTGTCCACCAGCTTGACGTTGGTCGCTTGCATATCCACCATCAGGTTCTGATAAACCTTGCCAAACTTCACCATCGCGCCAGTGGAGATCATGTTGAGCACCAGCTTTTGCGCGGTGCCGGATTTAAGGCGCGTAGAGCCGGTTAACGCTTCCGGGCCGACAACCGGAGAGATAGCGATAGCAGCGACCTGCGCAATCGGCGAGCCAGGATTACAGGAAATCGCCACCGTGGTGCAGCCCGTCTTGTTGGCATACTCCAGACCGCCGATAACGTACGGCGTACGCCCGGAGGCCGCCAGCCCAACAACCAGATCCTGAGCGGTCAGATTTAGCCCCTTCAGGTCATCCTCGCCGAGCTGTTTGTTGTCTTCCGCCCCTTCCACGGCTTTCAGCAGCGCGCCAGGGCCGCCAGCAATCAACCCGACCACCAGACCGTGCGGCACACCAAACGTTGGCGGGCATTCAGAGGCATCCAGCACACCAAGACGC
This sequence comes from Enterobacter sp. J49, assembly GCF_002148625.1. Taxonomy (NCBI): domain Bacteria; kingdom Pseudomonadati; phylum Pseudomonadota; class Gammaproteobacteria; order Enterobacterales; family Enterobacteriaceae; genus Enterobacter; species Enterobacter sp. J49. The sequence continues at coordinate 25,400 of NZ_MWPY01000037.1, read as the reverse complement.
CCGCTGGTTCCGGCACCCATGTAGATAATGCGACCACCGGCCTTCAGTGCTCCCGCCGCCGCATCGACGGCTTTAGCCACCTCGGGTAATGTCTCTTTCACTGCCTGCGCGACCAGCGTATCCTGTTGATTAAAACGGTTAACCAGCTCCAGGGTGCTGAGCGCATCCAGATCCATGGTTTGTGGGTTACGCGTTTCAGAAACAAGTGAGCCAAGATTCATCTTTTGTACCTCAAGAATTTTTAATTCATAATAATCTCACTATAATGGAATATAAAATTCATTCAGGCGAGCAAAATTCGTATTTGCGCAGACAATCACAATTTCGCCAGGAGAACCTATGAACTGTTTAATTCGCATTCGCCAGCGTTATGCAGGCTTTGCTCAAAGCGATAAAAAGCTGGCGGATTTTCTGCTCTCTCAGCCCGACCATGCCCGCCATCTCAGCTCGCAGCAGCTGGCGAGCGAGGCCGGAGTGAGTCAGTCGAGCGTGGTAAAATTTGCCCAGAAGATTGGCTTTAAAGGCTTCCCGGCTCTCAAGCTGGCGATTAGCGAAGCCCTGGTGAGTAACCCCAATCCGCAGTCGATGCCGGTACATAATCAGATTCGTGGCGATGACCCGATGCGTCTGGTGGGAGAGAAGCTCATCAAAGAGAATGTCGCGGCCATGCATGCCACCCTTGATGTGAATACCGAAGAAAAATTACTGGAAAGCGTGGCGATGCTGCGTGCAGCGCGACGTATTATTTTGACCGGGATAGGCGCGTCCGGACTGGTGGCACGTAACTTTGGCTGGAAGCTGACAAAAATAGGTTACAACGCCATTGTCGAGCAGGATATGCACGCCCTGCTGGCGACCGTGCAGGCGATGGATGCTAACGATCTGCTGCTGGCGATCTCCTATTCCGGCGAACGCCGCGAGATCAATATGGCTACCGATGAAGTTTTACGCGTAGGCGGTAAGATTCTGGCCATCACCGGGTTTACTCCCAACGCGCTGCAGCAGCGGGCTACGCGCTGCTTATATACTATCGCGGAAGAGCAGGCCACGCGCAGCGCGGCGATCTCCTCGACAAGTGCGCAAATGATGTTGACCGACCTGCTGTTTATGGCCCTGGTGCAACAGGATCTGGAGCACGCGCCAGAGCGTATCCGGCACAGTGAAGAGCTGGTAAAAAAACTGGTTTGAACAGGTAATGAGCGTATAATGCCCGCCCTGTTTGTGTTGTTTCTGAGAATTTCCTGATGGCGCTGTTAATCACCAAAAAATGCATCAATTGCGATATGTGCGAACCGGAATGCCCGAACCAGGCGATTTCGATGGGCGAGAGCATTTATGAGATTAACAGCGACCGCTGCACTGAATGCATCGGCCACTACGAAACGCCGACCTGTCAGAAAGTGTGCCCAATCCCCAATACCATCCTGAAGGATCCGGCACACGTCGAGAGCGAAGAGCAGCTTTGGGATAAGTTTGTCCTGCTGCATCACGCGGACAAACTTTAACTTTCGATAATCACCGTCGCGCAGGCGTAGTGTCGTTCATCGGCGAGCGTCACGTGCATGTGATTTACGCCGAGTTTCTCTGCCAGCGTTTGCGCCTCACCCCATAAACGCAGGCGCGGTTTACCCAGCTCATCGTTAAACACTTCAAACTGGTTAAACGCCAGACCGTTACGAATACCGGTGCCGAAGGCTTTGGCTGCCGCCTCTTTGACGGCAAAGCGCTTGGCCAGAAAACGTACCGGCTGCTGATGCGTCTCCCAGATGGCCCATTCGTTATCGCTCAACACGCGTCGTGCCAGGCGATCGCCGCTACGGGCGATCACCGCTTCAATGCGGGCTATTTCAACGATATCGGTGCCTAAGCCCAGAATAGCCATTACTGACGCGCTTCCAGCATCAGGCGTTTCATTTCTGAGACCGCCTCTTTCAGGCCACTCATTACCGCACGGCCAATAATAGCGTGGCCGATATTCAGCTCATGCATTTCTGGCAGGGCTGCAATAGCCTTGACGTTATGGTAGGTCAGGCCATGCCCGGCGTTAACTTTCAGACCCAGGCTCGCGGCATAGGTGGCCGCATTGGCGATACGCTCCAGCTCTTTGGCCTGCGTAGTTTCGTCTTTCGCATCAGCGTAACAGCCGGTATGAATTTCAATATAGGGCGCGCCCACTTCGGCAGCCGCTTTGATCTGTGCTACATCGGCGTCGATGAACAGAGAGACCAGGATACCTGCCTCAGCCAGACGCTTGCAGGCATCACGCATTTTGTCGCGTTGACCCGCCACGTCCAGGCCCCCTTCGGTGGTCACTTCCTGACGTTTTTCCGGTACCAGGCAGCAGAAATGCGGCTTCGTCTCGCAGGCAATCGTCAGCATCTCTTCCGTGACCGCCATCTCCAGGTTCATGCGGGTGTCCAGCGTCTGACGCAAAATGCGCACATCGCGGTCGGTAATATGACGGCGGTCTTCACGCAGGTGAACGGTAATGCCATCGGCGCCAGCCTGCTCAGCGATGAACGCCGCCTGAACCGGATCGGGATAAGCCGTGCCGCGTGCATTACGCAGCGTGGCGATGTGATCAATGTTGACGCCTAACAGTAATTCAGCCATGACAATCCTCGGTATTTTAGTTCGTGTCCCTGCCTCCCTCTCCCTCAATGAGAGGGCTGGAGCGAGGGTCTGATACGTTAACGTTTCGGCATAAACTGCCTGAACAATTCGCGGCTCTTTAAGGGCTTGCCGCCAAGATACGGCTTGAGCGCAATCCGGGTAAAGCGTTTTGCTGCGCGAAGGGTATCCTGATCGGGAAACTCGCGCGCATACAGCGCTCTAAGCTGTCGCCCGGTAAAGGTGCTGTTATCTATCACAACGCTGGCGATAAAGCCTTTTTCTTCACGGTAGCGATAGGTCATCGCATCCTCTACCTCGTCTCCGCTCCCTGCACAATGCAAAAAATCGACCCCATAGCCCAGGTGTCCAAGCAGCGCCAGTTCAAAACGACGCAGGGCAGGTTCGGGCGTACCGGTAGCGCCGGCCAGCGCCTGGATACAGTGCAGGTAATCAAAGAAAAGTTCAGAGAAGCGAGTCTCATGCTCCAGAACACGTGAGATGAGTTCGTTGACATAGAGACCGCTGTACAGCGTGATACCAGAAAGGGGGAGCGCCAGAGAGACGGCTTCGGCACTGCGCAGGGTTTTGACTTCCCCACGCCCACCGAAGCGTACCAGCAGCGGAGTGAAAGGCTGTAAGGCACCCTTCAGGCCGGAGCGTTTGGAACGTGCGCCTTTAGCAACAAGGCGCACACGGCCCGACTCTTCCGTGAAAACGTCCAGCATAAGGCTGGTCTCGCTCCACGGACGGCTATGGAGGACAAAGGCACGCTGCCATCCATCCACGATGTTCAGTCTTAGACGTCGTCGCCGTAACCGAGGCTGCGCAATGCACGCTCATCATCGGCCCAGCCTGATTTCACCTTCACCCACAGTTCAAGGTGAACCGGGGCTTCAAACATGTCCTGCATGTCTCTGCGCGCTTCAATGCCGATGGTTTTGATCTTGGCACCTTTGTTGCCGATCACCATCTTCTTCTGCCCTTCGCGCTCAACGAGGATCAGGCCGTTGATGTCATAGCCGCCGCGTTCGTTGGTCTGAAAACGTTCAATCTCAACCGTTACGGAGTACGGCAGTTCCGCGCCAAGGAAACGCATCAGTTTTTCACGGATGATCTCAGAGGCCATAAAGCGCTGAGAACGATCGGTGATGTAATCTTCCGGGAAGTGATGAATCGCTTCCGGCAGATGTTTGCGCACGATGCCTGCGATAGTATCGACGTTCAGACCGGTCTCGGCAGACAGCGGGACGATATCAAGGAAGTTCATCTGGCTTCCCAGCCACTGCAGGTGCGGCAGCAGATCGGCTTTTTCCTGCACGTTGTCCACTTTGTTGACCGCAAGGATCACCGGCGTTTTACCGTCGCGCAGTTTGTTCAGCACCATTTCGTCGTCAGGCGTCCAGCGGGTGCCTTCCACCACGAAAATCACCAGCTCTACGTCGCCAATCGAGCTGCTCGCCGCCTTGTTCATCAGGCGGTTGATGGCGCGCTTCTCTTCCATGTGCAGGCCCGGGGTATCAACGTAGATCGCCTGATAGGCGCCTTCCGTGTGGATACCGACGATGCGGTGACGCGTGGTCTGCGCCTTACGGGAAGTAATGGAAATTTTCTGCCCAAGCAGATTATTCAACAGGGTAGATTTGCCAACGTTCGGACGTCCGACGATGGCAATAAACCCGCAATACGTTTTTTCTTCGCTCATTCCAGCTCCAGCATTTTTAACGCCTGTTCGGCGGCAGCCTGTTCAGCCTTACGACGGCTAGAACCTGTGCCGACCACCGGTTCACTCAGGCCACTGACCTGGCAATGGATGGTAAATTCCTGATCGTGCGCTTCGCCCCGCACCTGTACCACCAGATAGGATGGCAGCGGGAGGTGGCGACCCTGCAAATATTCCTGCAGACGCGTTTTCGGATCTTTTTGTTTATCGCCCGGACTGATTTCGTCCAGACGGGTTTGATACCAGTTAAGGATCAGCTTTTCTACGGTCTGAATATCGCTGTCCAGGAACACACCACCAATTAATGCTTCGACCGTGTCGGCAAGAATAGATTCACGACGGAAGCCGCCGCTTTTCAGTTCACCCGGCCCAAGTCGCAGACATTCGCCCAGTTCAAATTCACGAGCGATTTCCGCCAGGGTATTACCCCGAACCAGCGTCGCGCGCATGCGGCTCATATCACCTTCGTCCACACGTGGGAAACGATGATAAAGCGCATTCGCGATCACGAAACTTAAAATAGAGTCACCCAGGAACTCGAGGCGCTCATTATGCTTGCTGCTGGCACTGCGGTGGGTTAATGCCTGTTGCAACAACTCCTGATGATGAAAAGTGTAGCCCAGCTTCCGTTGAAGCCGATTAATTACGATGGGGTTCATGCGATACCAGTAAATGAATGCGTCAAAAATGCAGCACACGAAACCGACCTGAGAAGACCAACGCGGTTTCGTGTGCCGTGGCACCCTTGCAGGGCCAACCTTAAACTTCGGGGGAATATTCTATACACAACGACAGGGGATGTCGTTAGTCCAAAGAGATTTATCGCTGAAATAATTCACGTAGCCGCTAATTAACGCGGCTACGCGTTCATTTAATGAGAATTAATGGATCCCGCCGATACGATTCAGGCGAACGCCGGTCGGCCATTCGCCTTCCTGCTTCTCAAAACTCATCCAGATAGCGGTCGCTTTACCTACCAGATTCGCTTCCGGCACAAAGCCCCAGTAACGGCTGTCCGCGGAATTATCGCGGTTATCACCCATCATGAAGTAGTGTCCCGGTGGTACGATCCAACTGGCCAGCTGTTGGCCCGGCTGCCGGTAGTACATCCCCACTTGATCCTGCGCGATTGGCACGGTGAGGATACGGTGGGTCACATCACCCAGCGTCTCTTTACGTTCTACCAGGCGAATACCGTCCTCTTTGGTCTCGCCTTTGGGCACCTGGAAGAAACCGCTGGTCGCTTCACCGCCGTTACGGCGAGCAAAGGTCTGCACAAAATCACTTGGCTCAACGTTTGAGTAAGTGATTGGCAGCGCGTTTTCACACGCGGTACCGGAGCTGCAGCCAGGCTGAACGGTAACTTCTTTCGCCACCGGATCGTAGGTGACTTTGTCACCCGGCAGACCCACTGCACGCTTGATGTAATCCAGACGCGGATCTTCCGGGTATTTAAACACCACGATGTCGCCACGTTTTGGATGACCGGTTTCGATCAGCGTTTTCTGGTAGATCGGATCTTTAATCCCGTAGGCAAACTTCTCAACCAGAATAAAATCGCCAATCAGCAGCGTTGGCATCATTGAACCAGACGGGATCTGGAACGGCTCGTAAATAAACGAGCGGACAACCAGCACAATCGCTAGCACCGGAAATACCGATGCCCCGGTTTCCAGCCAGCCCGGTTTCGGGCCGACTTTCTTCAGGGTTTTCGCGTCCAGCCCATCGCCAGTGGCTGCCTGTGCGGCAGCCTGACGTTCATGGCGTTTTGGGGCGAAAATAAACTTATCCAGACACCACAACAAACCTGTCACCAGGGTAGCAATGACCAGAATCAGGGCAAACATGTTCGCCATGCCAACTCCTTAGGGTTATTTGCCGTCTTTACCAACATGAAGGATGGCAAGGAATGCTTCCTGCGGCAGTTCGACGTTACCGACCTGCTTCATACGCTTCTTACCTTCTTTCTGTTTCTGCAGCAGCTTTTTCTTACGGCTGACGTCACCGCCGTAGCATTTCGCCAGAACGTTTTTACGCAGCTGTTTCACAGTAGAACGGGCAATAATGTGGTTACCGATGGCGGCCTGAATCGCGATATCAAACTGCTGACGCGGGATCAGCTCTTTCATCTTCTCAACCAGCTCACGGCCACGGTATGGCGCATTGTCGTTGTGAGTGATCAGTGCCAGCGCATCCACACGCTCGCCGTTGATCAGCACGTCCACACGCACCATGTTAGACGCCTGGAAGCGTTTGAAGTTGTAATCCAGTGACGCATAGCCACGAGAGGTAGACTTCAGACGATCGAAGAAGTCGAGGACCACTTCCGCCATAGGGATTTCGTACGTCAGCGCAACCTGATTACCGTGGTAAACCATGTTGGTCTGTACGCCACGCTTCTCAATACACAGCGTAATAACGTTACCCAGGAACTCCTGCGGCAGCAGCATATGACACTCTGCAATGGGCTCGCGCAGTTCTTCGATATTGTTCAGCGGCGGCAGCTTGGACGGGCTATCGACGTAGACGATCTCTTTGTTGGTGGTCTGCACTTCGTACACAACGGTCGGTGCCGTGGTGATCAGATCCAGATCGTATTCACGCTCCAGACGCTCCTGGATGATCTCCATGTGCAGCAGACCAAGGAAGCCGCAGCGGAAGCCGAAGCCCAGCGCCGTGGAGCTTTCTGGTTCATAGAACAGGGAAGCATCGTTGAGGCTCAGCTTGCCGAGCGCATCACGGAAGTTTTCATAGTCGTCAGAGCTGACCGGGAACAGACCCGCGTAAACCTGCGGTTTAACCTTTTTAAAGCCTGGCAGCGCTTTGTCTGCCGGGTTACGTGCACCGGTCAGGGTATCGCCCACTGGCGCGCCGAGGATGTCTTTAATGGCGCAGACCAGCCAACCTACTTCGCCACATTTCAGCTCGGTACGGTCAACCTGTTTTGGCGTGAAGATACCCAGACGGTCTGCGTTGTAAACCTGGCCAGTACTCATTACCTTGATTTTGTCGCCTTTACGCATGGTGCCGTTTTTAATACGCACCAGTGAGACAACGCCCAGGTAGTTATCAAACCAGGAGTCGATGATCAGCGCCTGCAGCGGGGCATCCGGGTCACCTTCTGGTGCCGGGATATCACGCACCAGGCGTTCCAGCACGTCGGTTACGCCCACACCCGTTTTAGCGGAGCAGCGCACCGCATCGGTCGCGTCGATGCCGACAATATCTTCAATCTCTTCCGCTACGCGCTCAGGATCGGCAGCTGGCAGGTCAATTTTGTTCAGAACCGGCACAACCTCGAGATCCATTTCCATCGCGGTGTAGCAGTTTGCCAGGGTCTGGGCTTCAACGCCCTGCCCGGCATCCACAACCAGCAGCGCGCCTTCACAGGCCGCCAGCGAGCGTGAAACTTCATAGGAGAAGTCAACGTGGCCTGGGGTGTCGATAAAGTTCAGCTGGTAGATTTCGCCATCAGCCGCTTTGTAATCAAGCGTAACGCTCTGCGCTTTGATGGTGATACCGCGTTCGCGTTCCAGGTCCATGGAGTCCAGAACCTGGGCTTCCATTTCACGATCAGACAGGCCACCGCAAATCTGGATAATACGGTCAGACAGCGTCGACTTACCGTGGTCAATGTGAGCAATGATCGAAAAGTTACGTATGTTCTTCATATAGTTAAATAATTATGCCTTACGAATTCCTGGAGGCCGCTGTTCTTAGCCTGACGTTTTTCAGTGCGAAAACGCCGCATTCTACACTACATCCCCGTTACCTGGAAATGTACTTAGCGCCAGGTATAGCGTGAAGAAATGACGTTTTCTGTTTTAGGACGTAAAAAAGGACAAGCCCGATGGATCACCGGGCCTCAGAAGAGAGCGTCTCAACACGAAGCTGGTCGGGTGCCAGCCCAACGCTGAGAATAACAGGCTGCCACTCTTCGCGTGCGGCGAGCTTCGGGGAAAGAGCTTTGGCCAGCCAGAATCCCCCTACGCCGCCCAATGCAGCACCACACATGGCGGCCACATCGGTACCAAACAGCATCTGGAATACGCCGCCCATAACAAACAGCCCCACCAGCGGAGAGAGATAAACCAGCATGGCGGACGTGAGCAGGCTACCTTCTGCAATTCCCAGCTCCACTTTTTGCCCCACCATCAGCGGCCGATCGCTTGGCACGGAAATGGTATGCGAGGTTTGCGGCCCGAGCTTATTCAGCACGCGGCTACCGCAACCGGCTCTGGAAGCACAGCTATTGCATGAGGCCTTAACATCACAGCTCACCAGCGCAATGCCATTCTGCCACGATACGACCGTAGCCCACTCTTTAATCATTGTGCAGCCCTGAATTTAATGCTGTCGGAAATACGCTTCGCCGTTTGTGGCGGTAATTCACCCACAATGGTGATCTCTGCGTTATCGCGAACCGTGGTGCTGACCGTCCTGCGTCCGGTACGAAGCATTTGTTCAGAACTGTTTGCCGATGCGCGGTTTATGTTCACCGAGAAACTGAACAAACCATCGGAATAAAGACGCGATTCAACCGGTGTTTCAATGGTTGGCAATTGTCGACGGCTGCTGGAGACTTCGCTAAACCCTTGCGGGATCCAGGAAGGAACCCAGTTGAAGTTGACGGAATCACCCGCCGGTACCGAAAGCAGCGGCGGCAGGCTGGCTTTCGCCAGATTCTGCATGCTATTACCCACCTGATTGTTCACGCTAAAGGAGATAACGCGGAACTGCTCCAGCGTTTCACCATCACGGTCAAGCAGGTCTACACGCATTGGCAGCTTGGTTTCGGCGTCAATCCAGACGATATAGCTGTAGCGCGTTCCGTCACGGGCAACAACGCGGATCACCTCACACAGTCTGTCCGCAATGCGCGTACGCCCTACTGAAATGAAATCATAGTAAGGCGCAAGACGTTTGAAGTCGGTGTAGATAAGCGATGGCAGAGAATCGACGATATAATCGCCATTCAGCGTGAAAGGCTCCAGACCGGGTTCGAAATAACTGATTTCGTTACCACGCTGGACAACTTCCCGACGCGGGCCATCCATCTGTAAAAGCTGGGCGAGCGGCTGGTTATCAAGACGGGCATGGCGGTATCGTAACGACTCGACGCCCTGCTTATTGATACTGATAAATGCCAACTCGTAATTGAGTGACTGGCTGGCCAGATTCATTTGCTGCAACAACGCCCCGGATGAAACATCAGCCGAGGCGTTGGCAGAGAAGAACAGGCTACCCGCCATCAGAGACATGGCGAACCAAAGTTGCTTCATTACTGCGATTGCGTTCCTAAAGTTTGGTTTCCGGGCACCTGCACAGCCGCTTGCTGGGTTTGTGCCTGCTCAAACTGAAGCTGTTCAGAGTGCAGACGACGCTGCAACTCGTAATCCTGCAACATCGCATTAATGCGACGGCGTTGCTCCTGAACCTGCTGTTGCTGGCCGCCGCTGGCGGATGCATCAGCCGGAACACCCAAACTTACCGGGCTGGCTTTGCCCATCATCGGCAGTGTGTTGAACACTGGCGCTTCTGGCTGCTGATTAGTTTCAGACTGAGTATTATAGTGCTGGACGCCAACGATAACTGCAAGCGATACGCATGCAGCCACACCCATTTGGGTGAGCTGGCTGGCCCACGGACGCACCTTGTGCCAGAACGGCATTTTCTGCCACTGGTGAGGCGCAGGTTGAGCTTCAGGAATCAGCGGAGTGGTCTGACGGACAGGCTCATTTTCAATGGCCGCCATCACGCGAGCTGAGATATCGAAATGGAGAACCTCGCCGGTGTCACCGCGAAGGGTGTCACGAATGAGATGGTAACTCTCCCAGGTCTCTTGCATTTCGGGAGAATGAGACAGCTCGTTGAGCAGCTCACTATCCAGCGTTTCACCATCCATTAAAGCGGAAAGTTTTTCTTTCTGCATGCCTAATACCTTTTCCAGTATCCCGCTATCGTCAACGCCTGATAAGCGGTTGAACTTTATTATCAATTGCTTCTCGCGCACGGAAAATACGTGAACGTACCGTGCCGACCGGACAATCCATGATGGCGGCTATCTCTTCATAGCTCAAACCATCCAACTCCCGTAACGTAATTGCCATGCGTAAATCTTCCGGGAGCGACTCGATCGTGCGAAAAACGATTTGTCTCAGTTCTTCTGACAACATTAAGTTCTCAGGGTTCGAAATTTCTTTCAGCGCACCGCCACTTTCGAAGTTTTCGGCGTCGATTGCGTCCACATCACTTGAAGGCGGACGGCGGCCCTGAGCGACCAGATAATTCTTTGCCGTATTGACCGCAATACGGTACAGCCAAGTATAAAAAGCACTATCTCCCCGGAATGAATCCAGCGCGCGATAGGCCTTAATAAAAGACTCTTGTACTACATCAGGCACATCGCCTGACGGTACATAGCGGGAAACCAGGCTCGCCACCTTATGCTGGTAGCGCACCACCAGTAAGTTAAAGGCTTTCTGATCTCCCTTCTGGACCCGTTCAACCAGGACCTGGTCCGTTAACTGCTCGCTCATCCGAGGTAATGTCTCCCCAAACCTAAATTCCACGCGTTATCGAAACGCCACTCTTAAAAAACCGCACTTTGAGCAAGCACCGAATTAGAGTGTCTGATCTTCAATAAGTTCCGTAACGCCTTTGTTTTTGTTCATCGCGCCGCAGACTGTTCATTTTCTCTCATTATAAGTCTGTTCACGATACGCACCACTTTATGACAAGAAACATCTCTTTTCCCGCCAGAAGAGTAACGCAACCCAGTCTTTATTTCACCACAAAATCTGACGCTAACGATCTGCTTCGCAAAATATTTTCTTTCTTTTACGTGGTTTTAATCCTCCGCCTCGAGTTTAGCGGTTACAACTCACATCAAAAAAAACGTGCGATATCTCGCATTCGGATGCTATTCTGACCAAACACTGTTTAGTAAATTAAACAAAAAATCATGAACACAACACCTGAACTGCATTGTGATGTACTGATCATCGGTAGCGGCGCTGCCGGTCTCTCCCTGGCACTGCGTCTGGCCGAACATCAGAGCGTAATCGTTCTGAGCAAAGGGCCGATAAGTGAAGGTTCTACGTTTTATGCCCAGGGCGGTATTGCCGCCGTGTTTGATGAGACGGACAGCATTGCGTCGCATGTCGACGATACGCTGATTGCCGGGGCCGGGATCGTGGATGCACATGCCGCAGAGTTTGTGGCCAGTAATGCCCGTCATTGCGTGCAGTGGTTAATCGATCAGGGCGTATTATTTGATACACAGGTACAACCAAACGGTGAAGAGAGCTACCACCTGACCCGCGAAGGCGGGCATAGCCACCGCCGTATCCTGCATGCCGCAGACGCTACCGGTAAAGAAGTCGAAACCACGCTGGTCAGCAAAGCCCTCAGCCATCCTAACATTCGGGTCCTTGAGCGCAGCAATGCCGTTGACCTGATTATTTCCGACAAGATTGGCCTTCCGGGTACGCGTCGTGTCGTGGGTGCCTGGGTCTGGAATCGCAATAAAGAAAAGGTTGAGACCTGTCAGGCGAAGGCCGTGGTACTGGCGACTGGCGGTGCATCCAAAGTGTATCAGTATACCACCAACCCCGATATTGCCTCCGGAGACGGGATCGCCATGGCCTGGCGCGCCGGTTGTCGCGTGGCAAACCTTGAATTCAACCAGTTTCACCCGACCGCCCTGTTCCATCCTCAGGCGCGTAATTTCCTGCTGACGGAAGCCCTGCGCGGTGAAGGCGCATACCTGAAACGCCCTGACGGCTCCCGCTTTATGCCGGACTTTGACCCCAGAGGCGAGCTGGCACCGCGCGATATCGTTGCCCGCGCCATCGACCATGAAATGAAGCGTCTTGGCGTGGACTGCATGTATCTGGACATCAGCCATAAGCCGGCAGAGTTTATCCGCCAGCATTTCCCGATGATCTACGAAAAGCTGCTGGGTCTGGGGATTGATTTAACCCGCGATTCGGTGCCCATCGTGCCTGCCGCCCACTATACCTGCGGGGGCGTAATGGTTGACGATCATGGTCGCACCGATGTGGATGGCCTGTATGCTATCGGTGAAGTAAGTTATACCGGGCTTCATGGCGCGAATCGGATGGCGTCGAACTCACTGCTGGAGTGTCTGGTTTACGGCTGGTCTGCCGCGGAAGATATCACGAAGCGCATGCCTTACGCCCGTCAGACAGAAAATCTGCCTGCCTGGGATGAAAGCCGCGTGGAGAACCCGGATGAGCTGGTCGTTATTCAGCATAACTGGCACGAACTGCGGCTGTTTATGTGGGACTACGTCGGGATTGTGCGGACCACGAAACGTCTTGAACGCGCATTACGCCGTATCACGATGCTGCAGCAGGAAATCGATGAATATTATGCCAATTTCCGCGTATCCAATAACCTGCTGGAGCTGCGCAATCTGGTTCAGGTTGCCGAATTGATTGTTCGCTGCGCGATGATGCGCAAAGAGAGCCGCGGTTTGCACTATACCCTCGACTACCCCGATCAGCTGGCCGAGTCCGGGCCGTCGATCCTCTCCCCGCAGGTTCACATAAACAGATAAAACGCCTGGGTCAGAGCGGTGTAATCTTCGGAATAACGCTGGTCTGGCCCACGGATCACCATTCGGTCGTTAAAGCATTCACCTTCTTTGGGTGAGAGCGCCAGCAGCACGCGGTGCGGCAATCGCCCTTCGGTATCCGCAATATCGGTGCGTAAACGTAATTTCCAGCCAATCTCTTGCGCTATGCCAATAAACGCATTGCCGGTGCTTTCTGGCAGAACCACGCAGAAAAACCCTTCTTCTGAAATAAGCTCTGCGGCACTGATCAGCAGCGCCTTATGGTCGAGAGAGCCGGTATAACGGGCCTGTTCACGCTCAGGCGTTCCGCACTCAACTCCGGGCGCGTAGTAAGGAGGATTGCTGACAATCAGGTCGTAACGCGCGGTTTGCTCCGGCGTCCAGTCGAGCACATCTGCACATTCTACGTTAATCCGGGCGGCCCACGGAGATTCAGCCGCATTTTCACTCGCCTGCTCCGCCGCCTGCGCATCCAGCTCCACCGCATCTATGGTGACATGCGCTTCGGTACGTTGCGCCAGCATCAGCGCCAACAGCCCGCTGCCCGTCCCAATATCCAGAATACGCTTTACACCTGCGACAGGTGCCCAGGCACCCAGTAAAATACCGTCTGTACCGACTTTCATGGCACAGCGATCGTGAGCGACAAAAAATTGTTTAAACGTAAAACCATCGCGGCGCAGCTGCGCTTTGAGTTGAGACATGTCAGGGCAACCTTCTAAGTGAAACTGGAGTAGCATAGGGGAAAGCGAAGTGGCCGCAAAGCGATATCCATACAAACAGATGAAGATTACAGCCGTAACGTCTATAATCAGCGCCCCACACAGAGGTAGAACATGACTGTAACGACTTTTTCCGAACTTGAACTCGATGAAAGCCTGCTCAATGCACTTGAGAGCAAAGGCTTTACACGCCCGACCGCCATTCAGGCAGCGGCCATTCCGCCTGCGCTTGAGGGCCGCGATGTGCTCGGTTCTGCGCCAACCGGCACGGGGAAGACAGCAGCTTACTTGCTGCCTGTGTTGCAGCATCTGCTCGATTTTCCACGTAAAAAATCAGGCCCGCCGCGTATTTTGATCCTGACGCCGACACGCGAGCTGGCGATGCAGGTTGCCGATCACGCCCGCGAGCTGGCGGTCAATACCCATCTGGATATCGCCACGATCACTGGCGGCGTTGCGTATATGAACCACGCCGAAGTGTTTAGCGAAAACCAGGACATCGTCGTTGCGACGACCGGTCGCCTGCTGCAGTACATTAAAGAAGAGAACTTCGACTGCCGCGCGGTAGAAACACTGATTCTGGATGAAGCTGACCGCATGCTGGACATGGGCTTCGCGCAGGATATCGAACATATCGCGGGTGAGACACGCTGGCGTAACCAGACGATGCTGTTCTCTGCCACCCTTGAAGGGGACGCGATCAAAGACTTCGCAGAGCGCCTGCTGGAAGATCCGGTGGAAGTTTCCGCGACGCCGTCCACGCGCGAGCGCAAGAAGATCCACCAGTGGTATTACCGTGCAGATAACCTTGAACACAAGGTTGAGTTACTTAAGCACCTGCTGAAGCAGGACGATGCCACCCGTACCATCGTCTTTGTGCGTAAGCGCGAGCGTGTGCATGAACTGGCTGAAATGCTGCGTAATGCCGGAATCAATAACTGCTATCTCGAAGGCGAGATGGCGCAGGTTAAGCGTACCGAAGGGATTAAACGTCTGACTGATGGTCGCGTGAACGTGCTGGTCGCAACAGACGTTGCTGCACGCGGGATCGACATTCCGGACGTCAGTCACGTCATTAACTTCGATATGCCACGCAGCGGCGACACCTATCTGCACCGCATTGGCCGTACCGGCCGTGCCGGACGCAAAGGTATCGCGATCTCTCTGGTCGAAGCGCATGACTACCTGCTGCTGCAGAAAATTGGCCGCTACGTTGATGAGCCACTGAAAGCACGCGTTATTGATGAGCTTCGCCCGACCACACGTGCACCGAGTGAAAAAATGACGGGCAAACCGTCTAAAAAAGCGCTCGCAAAACGTGCTGAGAAAAAAGAGAAAGAAAAAGAGAAGCCGCGCGTGAAGCAGCGCCACCGCGATACCAAGAATATTGGTAAACGCCGTAAACCAAGCTCTGCCGCACCAGAGACGAAAACTGAAGAGTAAAAAAAAGCCGGGGAAAACCCCGGCTTTTTTATTCCCCCCCGAGACTGAAACCTTACAGGCTTTCAGTAAAGGTACGCGCAATAACGTCGCGCTGCTGTTCCGGGGTCAGAGAGTTAAAACGTACTGCATAACCTGATACACGAATGGTCAGCTGTGGGTATTTTTCCGGGTGCTTAACCGCATCTTCCAGCGTTTCACGACGCAGCACGTTCACGTTCAGGTGCTGACCACCTTCAACGCGCACTTCCGGTTTTACTTCCATTGGGATTTCACGGTATTCGATTTCGCCCAGTTTGTTCACCGGAACGATTTCATCTTCAGCAAAACCCGCTTTCGCTACTACACAGCGCGCTTCATTTTTCTCGCTGTCAAGCAGCCAGAAAGAGTTGAGCAGGTCGTCATTTGCAGCTTTAGTAATCTGGATACCTGTAATCATGTGTTGCCTCCCTTAGGCTACATTAACTGGTGTCGGCCTCGCGCGGCCAATTGGTAAAACCATTGTTTCTTGTGTGTATATATATCACTCGCACCCCGGTCATTTATTGATTTAAATCAACAAAAACACCAACCACACAAAGAGTGTGGTTTGATTTTATTGTTCCAGATCAATTTCATTGCTTTGCCAGCTCAACTCCTTTCGCATCTATTCAAAATAAATTGAATGACTTACGGTGATTTTATGCCTGGGATTTTGCACCCCGGGTTTTAGCGGTTAAGCTAGGCGCAGAATGTGATTCGCAGGAGAGCGAGATGACGACACCGTTGACCTGGCACGATGTGCTGGCAGAAGAGAAACAGCAGCCCTATTTTATTAACACCCTCAGCACCGTTGCGGCAGAGCGGCAGTCTGGCCAGACGATTTATCCGCCACAAAAAGATGTTTTCAACGCGTTTCGCTATACCGAACTCAGCGATGTGAAAGTGGTTATCCTCGGTCAGGATCCTTACCACGGACCGGGACAGGCTCACGGGCTTGCTTTCTCTGTACGTCCTGGGGTTGCTATCCCCCCTTCGCTTCTGAACATGTACAAAGAACTCGAAAAGACCGTGCCCGGGTTTACCCGGCCCACTCATGGTTATCTGGAAAGCTGGGCGCGCCAGGGCGTGCTGTTACTGAATACGGTACTCACCGTACGTGCCGGTCAGGCACATTCTCACGCCAGCCTGGGCTGGGAAACCTTTACCGATAAAGTCATCAGCCTTATCAACGAGCATCGTGAAGGGGTGGTGTTTTTACTGTGGGGTTCCCACGCGCAGAAGAAAGGGGCGATTATCGACAGGCAGCGTCATCATGTCCTGAAGGCACCGCATCCGTCACCGCTGTCAGCGCATCGTGGTTTCTTTGGTTGTAATCATTTTGTTCTGGCGAACGAGTGGCTGGAAAAACGTGGCGAAACGCCAATTGACTGGATGCCAGTGTTACCGGCTGAGAGTGAGTAACGCAGCGGATGTGCCCGTTTTAGCGGGCACACCCGATGCACAGTCTTATGCTTTATTCTGACGCCACCATTCCGCCAGCAGTACGCCAGTCGCAACGGAAACGTTCAGACTTTCAACATTGCCTGTACCGTCGATAGAGACGCTCAGATCCGCGCTGGAAAGCGCAGCATCCGACAGGCCATCACGCTCCTGACCCAGCACCAGCACCATTTTACGCGGCAGTGTTGCTTTAAACAGCGGCGTAGCGGCATGGCTGGAGGTCGTGACGATGGCATATCCCGCATTACGGAACTGCTCAATAGCATCCAGAACGCTGTCGCCGGTGATCGGCTGAACATGCTCTGCCCCGCCCTCTGCGGTACGGATCGCGGCACCCGATTCCAGCAGCGCGGCATCCTGTAACAGCACGCCTTTCACGCCAAAGTGCGCGCAGCTACGCATCATTGCACCCAGATTATGCGGGTTGCCCACATCTTCAAGCGCCAGCACGCAGTCATCGGCTTCCGCCTGGCTAACCCACTGCTGTACGGTAGTCCCGTTACGTTTTTTGATCAGGAAGCACACGCCACCGTGGTGTTCAGTGCCTGATGCTTTCGTCAGCTCAGCATCATCCACCACATGGTAGGCTTTACGGTTTGCCGCCATCCAGCGCAGCGCTTCCTTAAAGCGCGGGGTTACGCTCTGGATAAACCATGCGCGAACGATGCACTCAGGACGGCTCTGGAACAGCGCCTGGCAGGCGTTCTCGCCATAGACTCGGGTCTCTTCTGCACGCTGACGGCGCAGCACTTCCGGGTCAATAAAGCTTTTCCCGCTGATGCCGCCGTGATCGGCTTTTTCAGGCGCCTCATCACCAGGGGCGCGAGAAACGGTACGCCAGGGGGATGAACCCTCGCGCGAGAAATCATCGCGTTTGCGATCGTCACGCTTACGGTCATCACGTTTGCGGTCATCACCGCGGTTATTTCTGTCATCGCGGGCGGGGCGACGGCCACCGTCTGCACGAGAAGACGCCGGACGCCCGCCACCTTTTCCGGTACGCGGATTTTGGGTGCGTTTATCAGAGTCATCATCACTGCGGACATACATCACTTTGACCTTGCCGCTTTTGTTTTTCATTTCGTCGTTCATGCTTTTCTCCACCAGCGCTGCGCGAAGCGCGCAGATTACCCGATGTGCAAGCTCATAGCCATAAATTCGTACAAAAGCCTGTGACTATTGTTCTCATTGAATAAAACGCATTGTCGTTTCAAACAGGCTGAATGATAATATGTAACATATTAGAAACATTATCGGCATTCTGCCGCTGTCCCACGGCTCTATCAGAGGTTAGTTATGAATACCGTATGTGCCAACTGTCAGGCTCTTAATCGCATTCCGGACGATCGGATTGAAGATGGTGCGAAATGCGGGCGTTGTGGCCATGAACTGTTTGATGGCGATGTTATCAACGCTACGGGTGCTACGCTGGACAAACTCCTCAAGGACGATCTTCCGGTGGTTGTCGATTTTTGGGCACCGTGGTGTGGTCCGTGCCGTAGCTTCGCGCCTGTCTTCGAGGATGTTGCCGAAGAACGCAGCGGCAAAATGCGTTTTGTTAAGGTCAATACCGAAGCAGAACGTGAGCTGAGTGCACGCTTTCGCATTCGCAGCATCCCAACCATCATGATTTTCAAAAATGGTGAAGTGATCGACATGCTTAACGGTGCTGTTCCTAAAGCACCGTTTGATAGCTGGTTAAACGAATCGCTGTAACATTAACGGGGCGCATCTTGTGCCCCGTTCCTTCCTCTGCGAAAATAGGGTTTTTCCTGCACTTCGCCCATGACTGATAACGCTGTTCTTCAACTGCGCGCCGCACGCCTGGCCCGCGCGACTCGCCCTTTTCTTGCCCGCGGCAATCGTGTTCGCCGCTGTCAGCGTTGTCTGCTGCCGCTAAAAGTTTGTCTGTGCGAGACCCTTGCGCCGAGCACGGCGAAGAGTCGTTTTTGCCTGGTCATGTTCGATACCGAACCAATGAAACCCAGCAATACCGGACGCCTTATTGCCGACATTCTGCCGGATACCGCGGCATTTCAGTGGTCACGCACGGAACCGCCTCAAGCCCTGCTCGACTTAGTGGCAAACCCGGACTATCAGCCAATGGTCGTATTTCCGGCCTCGTATGCTGGCGAAGATCGCCAGGTGCTTTCGGCACCGCCATCTGGTAAACCGCCGCTGTTTATTATGCTGGACGGAACCTGGACCGAAGCGCGAAAAATGTTCCGCAAAAGTCCTTATCTCGATTCATTGCCGGTAATTTCGGTCGACCTTTCCCGCGTCTCGGCCTACCGCCTGCGAGAAGCGCATGCTGACGGGCAGTACTGTACCGCTGAAGTGGCGATTGCCCTTCTGGATTTAGCGGGAGATACCGTCGCGGCAGGTGCGCTGGGGAGCCATTTCTCCTGCTTTCGTGAACGTTACCTGGCAGGAAAAACCGTTCATAAGGGCAGCGTCACAGCAACTGAGACAGAAAACGTTTAAAATCATCAGGTCGCTTGCATTCACAGGAGGCCTGCATGAGCCAGCGAGGGTTAGAAGCGCTACTTCGTCCTAAATCCATTGCCGTTATCGGCGCATCAATGAAACCGGATCGCGCAGGCTATCTGATGATGCGTAACCTGCTGGCCGGCGGATTTAATGGCCCCGTCATGCCCGTTACGCCTGCCTATAAGGCTGTTCAGGGGGTGCTGGCATGGCCGGACGTGCAGAGCCTGCCTTTCATACCGGACCTTGCCATCCTGTGTACAAATGCGAAACGTAATCCAGCCCTGCTGGAGTCGCTCGGCAGGAAAGGATGTAAAACCTGCATTATTCTCTCGTCTCCGCCCGAACAGCAGCCGGAGCTTCTGGCATGCGCCAGTCGCTACCAGATGCGCATTCTTGGGCCAAACAGTCTGGGCCTGCTCGCCCCGTGGCAAGGGCTGAATGCCAGCTTCTCCCCGGTCCCTATCCGCAAAGGCAAACTCGCATTTATTTCGCAATCGGCTGCGGTATCGAACACGATCCTCGACTGGGCGCAACAGCGTGAGATGGGGTTTTCCTACTTCATTGCTCTGGGTGACAGCCTGGACATCGACGTTGATGAACTGCTCGATTTTCTGGCTCGCGACAGCAAAACCAGCGCCATTCTTCTTTATCTTGAGCACCTGAGCGACGCCCGTCGTTTTGTGTCGGCTTCCCGTAGCGCGTCCCGTAACAAACCGATTCTGGTGATTAAAAGCGGGCGTAGCCCGGCCGCCCAGCGTCTGCTGCAGTCGCATTCCGGCATGGATCCCGCCTGGGATGCCGCGATTCAACGCGCGGGTTTGCTACGGGTTCAGGATACACACGAGCTTTTTTCCGCCGTCGAGACGTTAAGCCATATGCGTCCGTTACGCGGTGAGAAGATAATGATTGTCAGTAATGGCGCGGCTCCTGCCGCGCTTGCACTGGATGAACTGTGGCTGCGCAATGGCAAGCTGGCCACCCTGGGTGAGGAGACGCTACAACGCCTGAAAGAGGCGCTGCCGGCAAGCGTTAGCCCAGGCAATCCCCTCGATTTGCGCGATGACGCCAGTAGCGATCACTATATCAGGGCGATCTCCCTTTTACTGGATAGCCAGGATTTCGACGCGCTGATGATTATTCACTCCCCCAGCGCGGTCGCTCCCGGGAGTGAAAGCGCGCGCGCACTGATTGACGCCGTCCGGAACCATCCTCGTGGTAAATATGTCACCCTGCTGACCAACTGGTGCGGTGAGTTCTCTTCCCAGGAGGCACGACGCCTGTTCAGTGAAGCCGGTCTGCCCACCTACCGCACTCCGGAAGGCACGATTACGGCGTTCATGCATATGGTGGAGTATCGCCGCAACCAGAAGCAGCTCCGTGAAACCCCGGCTTTACCGGGTAACCTGACGGCGAACACCGCCGATGTTCATCGGCTTTTACAGCAGGCTATCGAAGAGGGAGCAACCTCGCTTGATACGCACGAAGTGCAGCCGATTCTGGGCAGTTACGGGATGCAAACCCTGCCCACCTGGATTGCCGGCGACAGCGCCGAAGCCGTGCATATTGCCGAACAGATTGGCTATCCCGTTGCCCTCAAGCTTCGCTCACCGGACATCCCGCATAAGTCTGATGTCCAGGGGGTGATGTTATACCTGCGGACTGCGACCGAGGTACAGCAAGCCGCTGATGCCATATTCGACCGGGTCAAAATGGCCTGGCCTCAGGCGCGGATCCACGGGCTGCTGGTGCAAAGCATGGCTAATCGCGCGGGCGCTCAGGAGCTGCGCGTGGTGGTTGAATACGATCCTGTCTTTGGCCCGCTTATCATGCTGGGGGAAGGCGGCGTCGAGTGGCGTCCTGAGGAGCAGGCGGTCGTGGCTTTGCCACCACTGAACATGAACCTGGCGCGCTATCTGATCATTCAGGCCATCAAAAGCAAAAAAATCCGGGGCCGAAGCGCGCTGCGCCCTCTTGATATTGCCGGGTTGAGTCAGTTCCTGGTGCAGGTATCTAACCTGATTGTTGATTGCGCGGAGATCCAGCGGCTGGACATCCACCCGCTGCTCGCCTCCGGCAGTGAGTTTACGGCCCTGGACGTCACGCTGGATATCGCGCCTTTCGAGGGTGACAGAGAGAGCCGCCTTGCGATCCGTCCGTATCCTCTGCAGCTGGAGGAGTGGGTGGAGATGAAAAACGGGGAGCGCGCATTGTTCCGCCCTATCCTGCCGGAAGATGAACCGCAGCTGCGCATGTTCATCTCTCAGGTAACGAAAGAGGATCTTTACTATCGCTATTTTAGCGAAATCAACGAATTTACCCACGATGATTTAGCCAATATGACCCAGATCGACTACGATCGAGAAATGGCATTTGTCGCCGTTCGTCGTTCCGATAAGGGCGATGAGATCCTCGGCGTTACGCGTGCTATTTCCGACCCGGATAATGTTGATGCGGAGTTTGCTGTGCTGGTGCGCTCCGATCTGAAAGGGTTGGGTCTGGGGCGACGGCTGCTGGAAAAACTCATCAGTTATACGCGAGATCACGGATTGTTACGCCTCAATGGCATTACTATGCCTAACAATCGCGGTATGGTGACCCTGGCGCGAAAACTTGGATTTGACGTTGATATTCAGCTGGACGAAGGTATTGTGGCCTTATCCCTGAGCCTGATATCAGCGGATAAAGCCGAGTAAGCTACTGGAAATGTTACCCACTTTGGACGGGACTGGTGGTATCATTGTCCGCTTATGTTGTTTGCATGGTACAGACAACCCTTCAATGAACAGAGAAGAAACGCACTGTGATGTTGTCAAAATTTAAGCGTAATAAACATCAACAACACCTTGCTCAACTACCGAAGATTTCTCAGTCAGTTGATGATGTAGAGTTCTTTTACGCTCCCGCCCATTTTCGGGAGACGCTTCTGGAAAAGATTGCCGGCGCTACGCGTCGCATTTGCATTGTGGCCCTGTATCTTGAACAAGATGAAGGTGGGCGCGCGATCTTAAATGCGCTCTATGAAGCCAAGCGTCAACGTCCGGAACTGGATGTTCGCGTGCTGGTCGACTGGCACCGCGCTCAGCGTGGCCGTATAGGCGCTGCTGCTTCAAACACCAATGCTGACTGGTATTGCCGCACGGCGCAGGAAAATCCTGGCGTCGATGTGCCCGTTTACGGCGTACCTGTAAATACCCGGGAAGCGCTCGGCGTCCTTCATTTCAAAGGGTTCATCATTGATGATAGCGTGCTGTACAGCGGCGCGAGCCTGAATGATGTTTACCTTCATCAGCTCGATAAATATCGATATGACCGTTACCATCTGGTTCGTAATCCCCAGATGGCGGATATCATGTTTAACTGGGTTGATAAGAACTTAGTACAGGGTCGCGGCGTAAATCGTCTTGACGATCCACACCGTCCTAAAAGCCCGGAAATTAAAAATGATATCCGCGCGTTCCGCCAGGAACTGCGTGATGCGGTCTACCATTTCCAGGGCGATGCCAATAACGAAGAGCTGTCCGTTACACCGCTGGTGGGGTTAGGCAAATCAAGCCTGCTGAACAAAACGATTTTCCACCTGATGCCGTGTGCGGAGCAGAAACTCATCATCTGCACCCCTTACTTCAACCTTCCCGCCGTGCTGGTGCGTAATATCATTCAGCTGCTGCGTGATGGTAAAAAAGTTGAAATTATCGTCGGTGACAAAACTGCTAACGACTTCTTTATTCCTGAAGATCAACCGTTCAAGATTATCGGTGCCCTCCCTTATCTCTATGAGATTAACCTGCGCCGTTTCCTGAGCCGTTTACAGTATTACGTTAACACTGACCAGCTGGTCGTGCGTCTGTGGAAAGATGAAGACAACAGTTATCATCTGAAAGGGATGTGGGTCGACGATGAATGGATGCTGCTTACGGGCAATAACCTCAACCCTCGCGCCTGGCGTCTGGATCTCGAAAATGCCATCCTGATCCATGACCCGAAACATGAGTTAGCGACCAGTCGTGAACGTGAGCTCGAGCTTATTCGCACGCATACCACTGTGGTTCAGCATTACCGTGAACTGCAGAGCATTGCCGATTACCCGGTGAAAGTCCGCAAGCTTATTCGTCGCCTGCGTCGAATCCGTATTGACAGACTTATCAGCCGTATTCTGTGATGTCCAGGCCCTGTCAGCGACAGGGCTTTTTTTTGGAGTCCGCTAATGCGTATTCTTCTCTTGCTGAGTATTCTCTTTCTCAGTGGCTGTAGCCATATGGCTAACGATAGCTGGTCCGGGCAGGATAAAGCGCAACACTTTCTCGCCTCCGCGATGTTGTCCGCTGCCGGTAATGAGTATGCACAACATCAGGGGTACAGTCGGGATCGTAGTGCGGCAATCGGCCTGATGTTCTCTGTAAGCCTCGGGGCTTCAAAAGAACTGTGGGATAGCCGCCCCGCGGGGAGCGGCTGGAGCTGGAAAGACTTTGCCTGGGACGTAGCCGGTGCCACGACCGGCTATGCCGTGTGGCAGATGGCTCGCTATTAGAGACGAATACCTTTACCCTTTCGATGCAGCATCAGGGAGACAATAAAGGCCAGTGCCCCCATCACCGTCACGTACCAGAAGAAAGTTGTTTCCGTTCCCCATGATTTAAGCGACAGCGCGACGTACTCCGCAGAGCCACCGAACAGCGCATTGGCGACCGCATAAGAAAGCCCTACCCCCAAAGCGCGTACCTGTGCCGGGAACATCTCAGCCTTCAGGATCCCACTGATCGATGTGTAAAAACTGACAATGACCATCGCCAGCATGACCAGACCAAAGGCGGCATACGGTGAGGAAACGTGCTGAAGCGCAGTTAAAATGGGAACAGTACATAACGCGGACATGCCGCCAAAGATCAGCATTGATGTGCGACGCCCTATTTTATCGGAGAGCGCGCCAATAAGTGGCTGAATCAGCATAAAGACGAACAACGCGGCGGTCATGATAGCGCTGGCGACGTTGGCGTGCATGCCCGTGGTGTTCACCAGATATTTTTGCATGTAGGTGGTGAAGGTGTAAAAGCTGAGAGAACCGCCCGCGGTGAACCCGAGAACCATCAGGAAAGCTTTGCGGTTACGCCACAGCCCTTTAAACGACCCCGCCTCCTTCAGCGCCCGGACCTCTTTTTGCGAGGTTTCATCCAACTGACGACGCAACCAGAGTGCGACGACCGCCAGTACAGCGCCCATCGCGAAAGGAATTCGCCATCCCCACTCATGAAGCTGGCTGTCGGTAAGGACCTGCTGCAGAATAACCACCACCAGAATGGCCAGAAGCTGGCCACCAATAAGCGTGACGTACTGGAAAGAGGCGTAAAATCCTTTCCGGCCCTCAAGGGCAATTTCACTCATGTAAGTGGCGCTGGTACCGTATTCTCCTCCAACAGAAAGTCCCTGGAACAGACGAGCCAGTAGCAAAAGAGCCGGCGCCCATGTCCCGATAGCATCATAACCGGGGAGACAGGCGATCACCAGCGAGCCAAAGCACATCATGCAGACCGAAATCAGCATGGATGCCTTACGTCCTCGACGGTCTGCGATCCGTCCAAACAACCATCCACCAATGGGGCGCATTAAGAAGCCCGCAGCAAATACGCCCGCCGTTTGCAGAAGCTGTGTGGTGGTGTTACCGGACGGGAAGAAGATATGTGCGAAGTAAAGTGAACAGAATGAGTAGACGTAAAAGTCGAACCATTCCACCAGGTTCCCTGAAGAGGCACTGACGATTGCCCATACCCTTCTACGGGAATCACTGGCAGCCAGCGTCCCGTTCGATGTTATGCTTTCTGTCATTGTGATTATGCTCCTGCCATAAAAACGGCATGCTGAGTCCTGAGAACTCACGATCTTGTAAAGCAAATGTTATTATTTTGTTATAAATAACATTGAGAGTAAGATCACATTTTCTATTAGCAAGGTAAGTTATAGGATAAAGACTAAGGGTCGTTGGCTGGTGTGGCGGTGTACAGTCTGATGCCGTCTCCGGCGGCGGGAAAGAACCAAAGCAAAAAACCCCGCACCATACGGTACGGGGTTCTTTTAATTGATGCCTGGCAGTTCCCTACTCTCACATGGGGAGACCCCACACTACCATCGGCGCTACGGCGTTTCACTTCTGAGTTCGGCATGGGGTCAGGTGGGACCACCGCGCTAAAGCCGCCAGGCAAATTCTGTTAATCTGTATCAGCTGAAAATCGTCTCTCTCACGCCAAAACATCTTCGGCGTTGTAAGGTTAAGCCTCACGGTTCATTAGTATCGGTTAGCTCAACGCATCGCTGCGCTTACACACCAGACATATCAACG
>NZ_MWPY01000036.1:0-29156 GCF_002148625.1 Enterobacter sp. J49 | reverse complement strand
AGGTGGCGTATATTACGCTTTCCTCTTTCAGAGTCAACCCTGAAGTTCAGGATTTTTTCTCTTCAACCGACCGGGTTAACTGTGAAGTGATTCACATCTGCCGTGTCGATGGAGGCGCATTATAGGGAGTTCTCTGCAGGCCGCAACCGCTAAATGACAGAAAAATGACTGACTGCTGCATTCCCCAGCAAAACCCCGCCTTATACCCTTTTACGCACAGACTTATCCACAGAGATACGAAAAAGTGAAAATTCGCGAGCGTTGCGCAAACGTTTTCGTTAAAATGCTCGCGCTTAACAAGGATGCCTCGTCAGGTGTGTTAGATGAGTTTTTCGCTGGAAAATTCATCTAACGCTCTCTGTAATCGTGAAATCCAGGGGATTTACCATGCAACAACGTCGTCCAGTCCGCCGCGCTCTGCTCAGTGTTTCTGATAAAGCCGGTATCGTCGAATTCGCTCAGGCACTTTCTGCACGCGGTGTGGAGCTGCTTTCTACAGGGGGTACCGCTCGCCTGTTAGCAGAGAAAGGTCTGCCGGTAACCGAAGTGTCCGATTACACCGGTTTTCCGGAAATGATGGATGGACGCGTCAAGACCCTGCACCCGAAGGTCCACGGCGGTATTCTTGGCCGTCGCGGCCAGGACGACGGCATTATGGAAAAGCATGATATCGCGCCAATCGACATGGTCGTCGTTAACCTCTACCCGTTCGCGCAGACCGTTGCCCGCGAAGGCTGCTCTCTGGAAGACGCCGTCGAAAACATTGATATCGGCGGCCCAACCATGGTGCGCTCAGCGGCTAAGAACCATAAAGATGTTGCCATCGTGGTGAAGAGCAGCGACTACAACACCATTATTAATGAGATGGATGCCAACGAAGGGTCGCTGACGCTGGAGACGCGTTTCGACCTCGCCATCAAAGCATTCGAGCACACCGCCGCGTACGACAGCATGATCGCCAACTACTTCGGTAGCCTGGTGCCTGCTTATCATGGCGAAAGCACTGAACCTTCCGGCCGCTTCCCGCGTACGCTGAACCTGAACTTCATTAAGAAGCAGGATATGCGTTACGGAGAGAACAGCCACCAGCAGGCTGCCTTCTATATAGAAGAAGAGGTAAAAGAAGCCTCTGTTGCGACCGCACAGCAGGTTCAGGGCAAGGCACTCTCCTATAACAACATCGCTGACACCGATGCAGCGCTCGAGTGCGTGAAAGCGTTCAGTGAACCCGCCTGCGTAATCGTGAAGCACGCGAACCCATGTGGCGTAGCGGTAAGCGCCTCCATTCTTGACGCCTATGATCGCGCGTATAAAACCGACCCTACCTCCGCATTCGGCGGCATTATCGCCTTCAACCGCGAGCTGGACGCTGACACAGCACAGGCCATCATCTCCCGTCAGTTTGTCGAAGTGATCATCGCTCCTTCTGCATCCGACGAAGCCCTGAAAATCACCGCGGCAAAACAGAACGTGCGCGTACTGGTGTGCGGCCAGTGGGCTGAGCGCGTACCGGGTCTGGACTTCAAACGCGTGAACGGCGGTCTGCTGGTTCAGGATCGCGATCTGGGCATGGTCACCGCGGGCGATCTGCGCGTCGTGACGAAACGCCAGCCTACCGAGCAGGAACTGCGTGACGCGCTGTTCTGCTGGAAGGTTGCGAAGTTCGTGAAATCCAACGCGATTGTCTATGCAAAAGAGAACATGACCATCGGAATAGGCGCAGGCCAGATGAGCCGCGTTTACTCCGCGAAAATTGCCGGTATCAAAGCGGCCGATGAAGGTCTGGAAGTGAAAGGCTCGGCAATGGCCTCTGACGCCTTCTTCCCGTTCCGTGACGGTATCGACGCTGCTGCGGCAGTGGGCATTACCTGTGTTATCCAGCCTGGCGGCTCAATCCGTGACGACGAAGTCATTGCCGCTGCTGACGAACACGGCATTGCGATGATCTTCACCGACATGCGTCACTTCCGCCATTAATCCACGGAGCAGAAAATGAAAGTATTAGTCATTGGTAATGGCGGGCGCGAGCACGCTCTGGCGTGGAAAGCGGCCCAGTCGCCGCAGGTAAAAACCGTCTTTGTGGCACCGGGTAATGCCGGTACTGCGCTGGAACCCACGTTACAGAACGTCGCTATCGGCGTGACCGATATCCCGGCCCTGTTGAGCTTTGCTCAGCAGGAGAAAATCGAACTGACCATCGTGGGTCCGGAAGCGCCGCTGGTGATTGGCGTCGTTGACGCCTTCCGGGCTGCTGGCCTGCAAATCTTCGGCCCAACGGAAGGGGCTGCACAGCTGGAAGGTTCGAAAGCCTTCACCAAAGATTTCCTCGCACGTCATAACATCCCGACGGCGGAATATCAGAATTTCACCGAAGTAGAGCCAGCCCTGGCTTACTTACGTGAAAAAGGTGCGCCTATCGTTATCAAAGCCGACGGTCTGGCCGCCGGTAAAGGCGTTATCGTGGCGATGACACTCGAGGAAGCCGAAGCCGCGGTTCAGGATATGCTTGCAGGCAACGCCTTTGGCGATGCGGGCCATCGCATCGTGATTGAAGAGTTCCTTGACGGTGAAGAGGCGAGCTTTATCGTGATGGTCGACGGCGAGCATGTTCTGCCGATGGCCACCAGCCAGGATCATAAACGCGTTGGCAATGCAGATACCGGTCCAAACACCGGCGGTATGGGCGCCTACTCCCCTGCCCCTGTGGTCACTGACGAAGTGCATCAGCGCACCATGGACCGCATTATCTGGCCAACCGTCAAAGGCATGGCTGCCGAAGGTAATACTTACACCGGTTTCCTCTATGCAGGCCTGATGATCGACAAGCAGGGCAATCCGAAGGTGATTGAGTTCAACTGCCGCTTCGGCGATCCGGAAACGCAGCCAATCATGCTACGCATGAAATCTGACCTGGTGGAACTGTGTCTTGCCGCCTGTGAAGGTAAGCTGGATGAGAAAACGTCTGAGTGGGATGAACGTGCTTCTCTGGGCGTGGTGATTGCTGCGGGGGGTTATCCGGGTAATTACAATACCGGTGATGAGATTCACGGTTTACCGCTGGAAGAAGTAGAAGGCGCGAAGGTATTCCACGCCGGCACGAAGCTGTCTGACGACGATCGCGTGCTGACCAATGGCGGCCGTGTACTGTGTGCGACCGCGCTGGGTCACACCGTTGCAGAAGCACAGAAGCGTGCCTATGCGCTGATGGCAGATATTCACTGGAACGGTAGCTTTAGCCGCCAGGATATCGGCTATCGCGCAATTGCGCGTGAGCAGGGCGAGTAATTCTTCAGCCAGCCCCTCTCCCGTCAGGGAGAGGGGACGTCACTCAAAAACTCTTTTCTGTCGGCTGCCAGGTGCAGAAGTCTTCGTTCGCGACCAGCAGCAGTTGAGAACCTTCCGGCGCTTCCAGCCACGCCACACTCACTTCCATTGATGAATGCCGCTGACGGCGCTCAATATGTTCGGTTGCCCAGGCTTCAAGCTCAGGCTTAACGGTTTGCCCTTCGCAGGTTGTTACCGTGCCATCGGCATGCCAGCGCCCCTGGCGCAGCACAACGCGTCCCTGACGCAGCGCATCGCTGGTCTGGCGGATTTGTTCGGCACGATAACGATAGAGTGCGACTTGATCGCTGGAAAGCTGCTGTTTTTGACCGCTGACTTCCCGCTGCATAAAGCTCAGCTCGCCATGGTCATCAAAACGCACTTTCACATGTTCGGGGGTCTTGCTGTAGACATTCAGTTCTATCAGCGACAGGTCATCGCCCTGCCAGCGATACTCCGCGGTCGACGTATTGCCGTTATGCCACGGACTGAAAGCAGAAAGCAGATGCACTTCGCCGCCAGAATCTTTGCGCCAGATCCTCACCGCACCCTGGTTGTCAGCGTAGCCGCTGGCGGTAAACGGTGGCAGAGAGGTGTCGTGGCTACAGGCGGACAGAAACATCACGCCCGCCAGCGCGAAAAAACCACGCCAGACAGACAAAAGGGGCGTTGCCGCCCCTTCGTTAAAACTGTTCACTGCCACGCGTCTTACTTAACAGCGTCTTTCAGTGCTTTACCAGAAACAAATGCCGGCACGTTAGCTGCGGCGATTTTGATTTCTTTACCGGTCTGCGGGTTGCGGCCAGTACGCTCAGCGCGGTGGTTCACTTTGAAGGTACCGAAACCAACCAGTTGTACAGCATCACCTTCTTTCAGAGACTCAGTAATAGCAGCCAGGGTAGATTCCAGAGCAGCTTTAGCCTGCACTTTAGACAGATCAGCCTTGTCCGCAATTACATCAATCAGTTGAGTCTTGTTCATAAGTTATCCTTTCAATGTGTTTATCGCTTGCTAAGCATCGAGTGCGACGAAAATGCCAAAAAAGCACTCTCCTGCATACACGCACCGATAGCCACTTTTTTTCGCCCCCCAAATGTAGACCAGACAAGGGGCGAAAGGGAAGAGTCGAGGAGCGACAAAACGAGCGTTATATCAAGTTTTGTTGTCTCATTGGTTAAAAATTATACCAATATTGCTCTCACCAGCCTCACGTAAGTCCGCACGGAGCCCTTTTATCAGCTCAATATCGCGTTCTTCACACTCTGCCAGCAGGCGGAAAATCTCCCACTGGATATCCCATTCCTGCTCAACCGCGGGGTTTACTCGCAGCTCTTCGTCGGTCATTTCCCGACCTTCCTGGGTCATTTCCAGCATCGCGACGGTCGTAATGGATGCCTTGCTGACTTCGATAGCATGCTCCAGCGTTTCACCGCTCAGACGGGAATGAATCAGCTCGCTTAATGCCACGCAGGCATCAATGGCCGGATAGACACCATACAGGTCGTAGTCATCCGCCGCCGGGATCGCCTCTTCAAGCTTTTCAAGCTGAGAGTCGAAATTCACCTTAGCGTCTTTGACCGTCAGCGTCTCCCAGATTAAATCCAGGATGCGGCGATAAATCTGCCCTTCACCAAAGCCTGTCTGCTTGCAGAACGCGGCATAGTTGGGATACATGCGCTCGCACAGGCAAGCCATAAAAGTCACGTGCTGCCAGCTTTCCAGCTTCTCAAGGCGCAGATGAATCGGGTTTTGTAGCATGATGAGGTCTCGAATCGAAAATTAGCCGCAGTTTACCTGAATCATCACTGAATTTCTTGCCAACGCGTAAAAGCCGGACGCCCTGACGCTACCGCATCAGCCCAGCGGGTGGGCTCCGGTAAGCGATACCCTT
Organism: Enterobacter sp. J49; assembly: GCF_002148625.1. NCBI lineage: Bacteria > Pseudomonadati > Pseudomonadota > Gammaproteobacteria > Enterobacterales > Enterobacteriaceae > Enterobacter > Enterobacter sp. J49. The sequence continues at coordinate 23,941 of NZ_MWPY01000036.1, read as the reverse complement.
TCATGCAGCGCTGCACCCACGCCAGCGCACTGTCCGTGCTCACCCGATGCCCGGTGGCGATAAACAGGGGGTTACAACGCGCTTTACTGCGCCAGACCCACGCCAGTTGCTCACCCTTATCGATGAGAGGTGCCAGCGCGCCTGGCTCGGCGGAGAGCGGCTCAAACGCACCGCACAGGCGTTTTTTAGCCACACCGATGGTGGGGACATCCACCAGCAGCCCAAAGTGGCTGGCGACGCCTAAGCGGCGCGGATGAGAGATACCATGGCCGTCGACAAACAGCAGGTCGGGTTTTTGCGAGAGTTGCTCCCACGCTGCCAGCAGCGCGGGATATTCACGGAATGAGAGAAAGCCAGGAATGTACGGCATGGTGGTGGCGATACGCGCCACCTTGTACTCCACCAGTTCCAGCGAGGGATACTTCAGCAGCACCATTGCCGCCCGCGTCACTTCACCTCCCTGCTCAAACCCCACATCTGCTCCGCCAATGTACTGCGGCGGGTCTGTGTCCAGACGATCCTCACGGATCACGGATGAGGCCAGTTCTATCTGTTGAGCGCGTAATGACGCGAGATCCATAACCACTCCTTACTGATGATAATGTGCAGAAAGTCGGTGCACCGCCTCCACAAACGCGCCAGCGTGTTCTGGCGGTACATCCTGATGAATACCGTGCCCGAGGTTGAACACGTGTCCTTCGCCCTGGCCGAAACCAGCAAGAATGGAGGCCACCTCTTCCTCAATACGGGCAGGCTGAGCATAGAGCATAGACGGGTCCATGTTGCCCTGCAGCGCCACTTTGTCACCCACGCGACGGCGCGCATCGGCAATATCGGTTGTCCAGTCGAGACCCAGCGCGTCACAGCCGGTTGCGGCCATGGCTTCCAGCCACTGCCCACCGCCTTTGGTGAACAGCGTCACCGGCACCCGGCGACCTTCGTTTTCACGCAGCAGGCCATCGACGATTTTATGCATGTAATACAGCGAGAACTGCTGGTAATCGCGCCCGGTCAGCACGCCGCCCCAGGTATCGAAAATCATCACCGACTGCGCGCCTGCTTTAATCTGCGCGTTAAGATAGAGTGTGACGCTCTTCGCCAGCTTGTCGAGCAGCGTATGCAGCGCCTGTGGCTCCGCGTACATCATCTTTTTAATGACGGTAAAGGCTTTGCTGCTGCCACCTTCCACCATATAGGTCGCCAGCGTCCACGGGCTACCTGAGAAGCCAATCAGCGGCACTTCGCCTTTCAGTTCACGGCGAATTGTGCGCACGGCGTTCATCACGTACCCCAGCTCCTGCTCAGGATCCGGTACTGGCAGCTTATCAACGTCGGCTTTGCTTTTGATCGGGGAGGTGAAACGCGGACCTTCACCGGTTTCGAAATAGAGCCCAAGGCCCATGGCATCCGGAATGGTCAGAATGTCCGAAAAGAGAATAGCGGCATCCAGCGGGTAGCGTCGCAGCGGCTGGAGCGTCACTTCGCAGGCCAGCTCGGCATTTTTGCACAGCGACATAAAATCACCCGCCTGCGCACGCGTGGCTTTGTACTCTGGCAGATAGCGCCCCGCCTGGCGCATCATCCACACCGGGGTGACATCAACGGGCTGGCGCAGCAGCGCACGCAGATAACGATCGTTCTTCAGTTCGGTCATTTTGCAGTTCCTTATTGCGTCAGTCCGTGAGTGTAACACTACTCATACTCGGCCCGACACATTGCCACGGTATCTTCTATCAGCCGACGGGCTACCGTTCCCGGCGGGGGTAACAGTGGCAAATCGTCATAACGGTACCAGTTCGCGTCCAGCAGCTCTTTCTGGTCGATAACAATCTCACCGCTATCGTATTCGGCCATAAACGCCGTCATCAGCGACTGCGGGAACGGCCACGGCTGAGACGTTACGTAACGCAGGTTCTTCACCCGGATCCCGCTCTCTTCCATCACTTCACGCGCCACCGCCTGCTCCAGCGTTTCGCCCACTTCAACGAACCCGGCAAGAACAGTATGAATGCCGTTGCGATGGCGGGTATGTTGCGCCAGCAGAATGGAATCGTCACGCCGGATAGCGACGATAATGCACGGCGCAATCTGCGGATAATAGCGTTCACGGCAGTGGCTGCAGAGCATGGCCCACTCGGTTTTGCTCGGGTGCATGGTATGCCCGCAGTAGCCGCAGTATTTATGCGATCGGTAAAACTCGGCCAGCTGCACGCCACGGCCTGCCAGCTGGAACAGGCCCACATCAAGATCCAGCACCTGACGAACGGATCCCATGTCCTGGCGGCGAGGCTGCTGGATCAACCACACCGGCTCCCCTTGCCACTCGCCGATCTTCAGCGCAGGCTGACCAACGAGATCGAAACGATCGGCAGTGCCATGGGGTATTTCCCCACCGGGCAGCCATAATTTTTGTTCGTGACTGACAATCCACCAACCCAGATCTGATTTTTCAATAATACGATCCATATCTATTGCACTACCTTCGCTTCACTGACATGTTGTTAGCATTGTGGTTACATTTTGGATAAGCAGAATTAATTCTAAACCTTGCGGAGTCGAACATGTTAAACCAGCTAGAAAGCCTGACTGAGCGCGTTAGAGGAAGTAACAAACTGGTGGATCGCTGGCTACATGTGCGCAAGCATCTACTCGTGGCTTATTACAATCTGGTCGGTATTAAGCCTGGCAAAGAATCGTTTATGCGGCTGAATGAAAAAGCGCTGGATGATTTTTGTCAGAGCCTGGTCGACTACCTGTCCGACGGCCATTTCAATATTTATGAACGCATTATCCGCGAAATGGAAGGCACTAGCCCGTATTTAACGGCATCCAAACTCTACCCGCTGCTGGAAGCCAATACCCAGCAGATCATGAATTACTACGATTCCACCCTCGAGAACGCCATCGATCACGACAACTACCTTGAGTTTCAACGGGCGCTGTCCGATCTCGGCGAAGCGCTGGAAGAGCGATTCTCGCTGGAGGATAAGCTGATCGCCCTCGTACTGGATAACGATTCTAAGGCCAGCAACGAAGATAACATCGCGCGGCCTGCTTGAGTTCTTAATCGTTAACGAGTAGTTTACAAACATTCTCCCCTCTCAGGAGGGGGTATTACACGAAATCATTCATGCGATAGCGTGAACGATGGCGTGTAAATTTCTTGTCGGAGTGCCCAGTGTGAAAGCACGGGCTGAGACCGTTAATTCGGGATCCGCGGAACCTGATCAGGCTAATACCTGCGAAGGGAACAAGAGTAAAACTGCTGTAGTATCGCCCCCGGGCGATCTCCTCTTGCTTCATCCGTCGTCTGACAAGCCACGTCCTTCACTTTTGGAATGAGCTATGTCTACTACTAAACTGACCCGCCGCGAACAGCGCGCACACGCCCAACACTTCATCGACACCCTGGAAGGCACCGCTTTCCCGAACTCTAAGCGTATTTACATCACCGGCTCTCAGGCGGATATCCGCGTTCCGATGCGCGAAATCCAGCTTAGCCCGACGCTTCTTGGCGGCAGCAAAGAGAACCCGCAGTATGAAGACAACGAAGCCGTGCCTGTCTACGACACGTCTGGCCCGTACGGCGATCCTGATGTGGCCATTAACGTGCAGCAGGGTCTGGCAAAACTGCGCCAGCGCTGGATTGACGCGCGTAACGACTGCGAAGAACTGACGGTTCGCAGCTCTGCCTACACCAAAGAGCGTCTGGCCGACGACGGCCTGGACGAACTGCGCTTCGCGGGTCTGCTGACGCCAAAACGTGCGAAAGCGGGCAAATGCGTTACCCAGCTGCACTATGCGCGTCAGGGGATCGTCACCCCGGAGATGGAGTTTATCGCCATCCGTGAAAACATGGGCCGTGAGCGCATACGTAGCGAAGTGCTGCGCCACCAGCATCCGGGCGAAGGTTTCGGTGCCCGCCTGCCGGAAAACATCACCCCGGAGTTTGTGCGCGATGAAGTGGCCGCTGGCCGCGCGATTATCCCCGCCAACATCAATCACCCGGAATCCGAACCGATGATTATCGGCCGCAACTTCCTGGTGAAGGTCAACGCCAATATCGGTAACTCCGCGGTCACCTCCTCCATCGAAGAAGAGGTCGAGAAGCTGGTCTGGTCAACGCGCTGGGGCGCGGACACGGTAATGGATCTCTCCACCGGGCGTTATATCCACGAAACCCGCGAGTGGATCCTGCGTAACAGCCCGGTGCCTATCGGAACGGTGCCGGTCTATCAGGCGCTGGAGAAAGTGAACGGTATCGCTGAAAACCTCACCTGGGAAGCGTTCCGCGACACGCTGCTGGAGCAGGCTGAACAGGGTGTAGACTACTTCACCATCCACGCGGGGGTGCTGCTGCGCTACGTGCCGATGACCGCGAAGCGTCTGACCGGCATTGTCTCGCGCGGGGGCTCAATCATGGCGAAGTGGTGTCTGTCTCATCATCAGGAAAACTTCCTCTACGAACACTTCCGCGAGATCTGCGAAATCTGTGCCGCTTACGACGTCTCGCTGTCGCTGGGCGACGGCCTGCGCCCTGGTTCCATTCGTGATGCCAACGACGAAGCGCAGTTTGCCGAACTGCACACGCTGGGCGAGCTGACCAAAATCGCCTGGGAGTATGACGTGCAGGTGATGATTGAAGGCCCGGGCCATGTCCCCATGCAGATGATCCGCCGCAATATGACGGAAGAACTGGAGCACTGCCATGAAGCACCATTCTATACCCTGGGGCCGTTGACCACCGATATTGCCCCGGGTTACGACCACTTCACCTCCGGAATTGGTGCGGCAATGATCGGCTGGTTCGGTTGCGCCATGCTCTGCTATGTGACGCCAAAAGAGCACCTCGGTCTGCCCAACAAAGAGGACGTGAAGCAGGGGCTTATCACCTACAAAATTGCCGCCCACGCTGCGGACCTGGCGAAAGGCCATCCGGGCGCGCAAATTCGCGATAACGCGATGTCGAAGGCCCGCTTTGAATTCCGCTGGGAAGATCAGTTTAACCTCGCGCTCGACCCGTTTACCGCCCGCGCCTATCACGACGAAACCCTGCCGCAGGAGTCCGGCAAAGTGGCCCATTTCTGCTCCATGTGTGGGCCAAAATTCTGCTCGATGAAGATCAGCCAGGAGGTGCGTGACTACGCCGCCGCGCAAGCCATTGAAGTGGGCATGGCGGATATGTCAGAAACCTTCCGCGCGAAAGGCGGCGAAATCTACCTCAAAAAAGAGGAGGCGTAATGTACCAGCCCGATTTCCCACCCGTGCCCTTTCGTTTAGGGCTCTACCCGGTGGTGGACAGCGTGGAGTGGATTGCCCGCCTGCTGGAGGCAGGTGTACGCACGCTGCAGCTACGCATCAAAGATAAACGTGATGAGGAGGTGGAGAACGATGTCGCCGCCGCCATCGCGCTGGGGCGTCGGTATAACGCCCGCCTGTTTATCAACGACTACTGGCGACTGGCGATAAAGCACCAGGCCTACGGCGTGCATCTGGGTCAGGAGGACCTGGAGACCACAGATCTGAATGCCATCCGGGAAGCCGGTTTGCGCCTGGGTGTCTCGACCCATGACGATATGGAGATTGACGTGGCACTGGCGGCACGCCCTTCGTACATTGCGCTTGGACACGTCTTCCCGACGCAAACTAAACAGATGCCCTCCGCGCCACAAGGGCTGGCACAGCTGGCGGCTCACGTGAAGCGTCTTGCGCAGTACCCGACCGTGGCCATCGGCGGGATTAGCCTTGAACGCGCTCCGGCCGTGCTGGATACCGGTGTCGGCAGTATCGCCGTCGTCAGTGCCATCACCCAGGCCGCAGACTGGCAGGCCGCCACCCGGCAGCTCTTACAACTGGCAGGAGCAGGCGATGAATGATCGTGACTTTATGCGCTATAGCCGCCAGCTCCTGCTGGAGGATATCGCCATCGACGGGCAGCAAAAGCTGCTCGCCAGCCGGGTTTTGATTGTCGGGCTGGGCGGATTAGGCGCGCCTGCCGCGCTCTATCTGGCCGGTGCAGGCGTGGGCACGCTGGTACTGGCCGATGACGACGAGGTGCATCTTAGCAACCTGCAGCGTCAAATCCTCTTTACCACCGAGGATATCAACCAGCCCAAAGTACACATTACCCGCCAGCGTCTGAACCAGTTGAACCCGGATATTGAGCTCATTGCGTGTCAGGAGCGGCTCAGCGGCGACAATCTGCTCCGAGAGGTCGCCCTGGCCGACGTGGTGCTGGACTGCACCGACAATATGGCAACCCGCCAGGCGATCAACGCCGCCTGTGTCGCAAAAAATACGCCGCTTATCACCGCCAGCGCGGTGGGGTTCGGCGGGCAGATGATGGTCCTGACACCGCCGTGGGCGCAGGGCTGCTATCGCTGTCTGTGGCCAGACGATGCTGAGCCAGAGCGTAACTGTCGCACCGCGGGCATTCTTGGCCCGGTTGTGGGGGTGATGGGTACCCTGCAGGCGCTCGAGGCCATCAAGCTGCTCAGCGGAATGGAGACCGAGCGCAACACGTTGCGGTTATTTGACGCCCGCTCCAGCGGCTGGCGTCATCTGGCGTTACACCGCGCCAGCCACTGCCCGGTATGTGGAGGCGGCAATGCGCATTCTGTTTAACGATGAGCCGATGAAATGCGAGGACGGGCTCACCGTTGCCGTGCTGCTCGATAAGCTTCGCCAGCTCAAGCCGGGAACGGCACTGGCGCTCAATCAACAGATCCTGCCGCGCGAGCAGTGGGAACATCAGCAGGTCAGTGAAGGCGACCAGATCCTGCTGTTTCAGGTTATCGCAGGGGGCTGAGATGTTACGTATTGCCGATAAAGTCTTTGATTCACATCTGTTTACCGGAACCGGGAAATTCGCATCACCCCAGCTGATGGTCGATGCCATCCGTGAAAGCGGCAGCCAGCTGGTCACGCTGGCGTTAAAGCGCGTGGATCTGCGCCATCACAGTGATGCCATTCTGGCGCCTTTACTGGAAGCTGGCGTCACGCTACTGCCAAATACTTCCGGCGCGAAAACGGCCGAAGAGGCCATTTTCGCCGCTCAACTGGCGCGTGAAGCGCTCGGCACACGCTGGCTGAAGCTGGAAATTCACCCGGATGCTCGCTGGCTGTTGCCCGACCCGATCGAGACGCTGAAAGCGGCGGAAAAGCTGGTACAACAAGGGTTCATCGTTCTGCCTTACTGCGGTGCCGATCCGGTACTCTGCAAACGTCTGGAAGACGTTGGCTGCGCCGCCGTTATGCCGCTGGGCGCGCCTATTGGCTCTAACCAGGGGCTGGAAACCCGGGCAATGCTGGAGATCATCATTGAGCAGGCCACCGTGCCGGTGGTGGTGGATGCGGGTATTGGCGTACCAAGCCATGCCGCGCAGGCGCTGGAAATGGGGGCGGACGCGGTGCTGGTGAACACGGCCATCGCGGTTGCCGACGATCCGGTCATGATGGCGCGCGCGTTTCGCATGGCGGTGGAGGCTGGCCTGCTGGCACGGCAATCAGGCCCTGGCTCGCGCAGTTTTCAGGCGCAGGCCACCAGCCCGCTGACCGGTTTTCTGGAGGCAATCTCATGACCACCTTCACCGACCGCTGGCGGCAGCTTAACTGGGACGACATTGCCCTGCGCATCAACAGCAAAACGCCGGTCGACGTCGAGCGCGCACTGAATGCGCGCCATCTGACCCGCGACGATTTAATGGCCCTGCTCTCCCCTGCGGCCAGCGCTTATCTGGAGCCGATGGCCCAGCGCGCCCAGCGTCTCACCCGACAGCGCTTTGGCAACACGGTGAGCTTTTACGTCCCGCTCTATCTCTCAAACCTGTGCGCCAATGACTGTACCTACTGCGGCTTCTCCATGAGCAACCGCATTAAGCGTAAGACGCTTGATGAGGAGGAAATCGCGCGCGAGTGTGCGGCTATCCGGGAAATGGGCTTCGAGCATCTCCTGCTGGTCACCGGTGAGCACCAGGGCAAAGTTGGGATGGACTATTTCCGCCAGCACCTTCCTGCCATTCGTCGTCAGTTCGCCTCGTTGCAGATGGAAGTGCAGCCCCTGTCGCAGGATGAGTATGCGGAGCTCAAAACGCTCGGACTGGATGGAGTGATGGTCTATCAGGAAACGTACCACGAAGCGACCTACGCACGGCATCACCTGAAGGGCAAGAAACAGGACTTCTTCTTCCGCCTTGAAACGCCGGACAGGCTCGGACGTGCCGGGATCGACAAAATTGGCCTTGGTGCGCTGATTGGGCTTTCCGATAGCTGGCGCGTGGATTGCTATATGGTGGCGGAACATCTGTTGTGGCTTCAGCAGCACTACTGGCAGAGCCGCTACTCCATCTCCTTCCCCCGGCTGCGCCCGTGTGCTGGCGGGATTGAACCGGCCTCACTCATGGATGAGCGCCAGCTGGTACAAACGATCTGCGCGTTTCGCCTGCTTGCCCCGGAGGTTGAATTATCGCTCTCAACACGTGAATCACCGGCGTTCCGCGACCGCGTGATCCCGCTTGCGATAAACAACGTGAGCGCATTTTCCAAAACACAGCCGGGCGGTTACGCCGATGATCACCCTGAACTGGAGCAGTTTGCCCCGCATGATGGACGACGTCCGGAAGCGGTCGCCGCGGCCCTGAGCGCGCAGGGGCTGCAGCCGGTCTGGAAAGACTGGGACAGCTGGCTGGGAAGAGCCTCGCAATTACGCTGAAACATACTGCAACTCCGCAGAAATAAAACGAGTCGGCACGGAGAGTCACAACCGGATGATTGTCAGCTATCGTCCGGTTTTTTATTGTCATGTGGTCAGCAACGGACGCTGACCAGGGCGAAAAGCTTCTTCCTCGTTTCGCCCTGCCTCTGACTTATCGTGCGCACTGAATTTCTGATTTTATAAGTAATTTCTTAGCCATTCTTAAGATAAATCATCTCGTCTGAAATCGTGTTCCGTATAATTCACAGCTAACCGCAGGACTGCGACTATGCTGAGAGGATATCGGCAGACGAAAAGCATTCACCCTCAGGAATGATGTACAACTCATGGCACTTCACAGCAAAAAACTCTCTTTTACCCGGCCAATAATGGCCAGCTTCGCGGGGATACTGTGCAGTTTTGCACTGATCGCTGTCGTGGTTACGCTTTCGCAACGAAAGGATTTTCTTGAGGATTATCATAAAATTAATGGTAATTTCACGCATAATCTGGCGGTTAACTATACCGAATCAATGTTGCGTGAAAACGACTATATTCTTGGTCGTTCTGCGATGTACTTTTCCCGCAACGAAATACTGAATGAGACGCTGAACGTCAACCCGACGCAAGGGTTGCAGATGTTGATGCATTTGCAAAACCTGATGCCGACCGTGTCATCCATCTCGCTGGCCGACACGGAAGGGCATTATTTGCACGTTCCAGAAGCGCCTCCCACGGAAAAGAGTAAAAACGCCGATCCGCGGACGCGCCCGTGGTTTGTCGCCCACGCGGAAGCCAGTATTTTCAGCCATTATACCCACCCTTATATGGACTACTTTACCGGGCATCCAACGGTCACGCTTTATAAGCCATTGATTTCAACAGAAGGCAGACTCAAGGGAACCCTCGCCTTTCATCTTGATTTGGCGTCGATGGGGTATACCCTTCGACAGATGGTGGCCCCTGTACAAGGGGAATTCTTCGTCGTCGAGCGCGACGGAACCGTGGTGCTTCATCCTGACACGGGCGCGCTGTTCAAAAAATACGTGAGCGAAGCGCTGATGGACAAAATGACCAGCGGCGAGGGTCATTTATACGACCGGAAAAGTAAAACCTGGTATTACTACTACTCCTTCACTAACCCGGATTGGTTTGTCATCTACCGGGTCTCTGGCGCGACCCTGACGGATATTACCCGCCACGAAACCACTATCGTTGGCTGGGGATTTGCACTGGCGGCGATTATTATCATTCTCTTCGGTTTGTACCTTCGCCATGCCTCGCGTACCGTGCTGATGCATATTATCAACGCCATCAAAACTGGCGACGTCAGCCAGGCACCGCGTCTGGAAGCGATGCTGAGTCATACCATCCAGTCGAATAAAGAGCGTGAGATGGCATATGTCCGCCAGGCAACCCACGATGCGCTAACAGGCTGCAAAAACCGCCGCGCGTTCGATACCGATGTGGAAGAGTTAATGGCGGCTCAACAGCCTTTCGCACTGGCGCTGGTGGACATCGATAACTTCAAATCAATCAACGATACCTGGGGCCACCTTAGCGGCGATATTGTCCTGCGTAACGTGGCGCGTGAAGGGATCCAGATCATGCAACCGCACCACATCTCGGTGTACCGGTACGGTGGAGAAGAGTTTGCGGTGGTCTTCCAGGCTGCGCAAATTGCTGATGCAATCTCGTTGCTGGAAGCGTGGCGTACCACCATTGAAAAACGCGTCTGGCGGGAAGAAAACCTGCAGGTCACGTTCAGTGCAGGCCTGGGGGAATGGCATTTCGAACCGCTGGAGCAATTTGTCGGGAGCGTGGATAACGCACTTTACAGCGCAAAACAGCAGGGTAAAAACCGCATCCTTCGGACCTCCATCCGTTAATTTCTTCCCTCCCACGCTGTCCGTTTCGACGGGCAGCGTGCGCTTTCATGCAAAATTGTAACCGGTTTCAGAAAATCACCCATTTCTTTGTGATGCCTGACACACAATCGCGGTAAAGCGGTTGTTGAAGCGGTCTGCACGGGATAATTATCAATAAACACATGTAGATCGAGGCTGATTATGAAGAACATCGTTTTATGCTGTGCAGCGGGAATGTCAACCAGCATGCTGGTTCAACGTATGAAAGACGCCGCGCAGAAAAAAGGGGTTGAAGTCACCATTAAAGCCGTTCCGGTTGCGGAGTTTAAAGATAATATCGCGACGGCTGACATCGTATTGCTGGGGCCACAGGTTAAATACGAGCAGGCTAAACTTCAGGCGCAGGCCGATCCGCTGGGTAAAAAGGTCGCGGTGATCGACATGATGGATTACGGCATGATGAAAGGTGATGTCGTCCTGGAAAAAGCGCTTAAATTACTGGAGTGACCCGTGGAAGATTTAGAAACAACGATCATGGAACTGCTGGTCAACGCGGGAGCAGCGCGCAGTGCTGCCCTTACGGCGTTGCAGATGGCCCGTAAAGGTGACTTTGACGAAGCCGAAAAGGCGATGGAAGAGTCGCGTGAATACGTGAAACATGCCCACACCATCCAGACGCAGCTGATTGGTCTTGATGAAGGGACCGGAAAGCTACCGGTTAACCTGATCACCGTCCACTCTCAGGATCACCTGATGAACGCGATGGTCATTCAGGACCTGGCGGGCGATATGATTGAGCTGTATCGTCGGCTACCGCTGATAAACTGAAAAATATGCAGACATAAAAAAACCCGCCGAAGCGGGTTTTTTATTTGCTGAATCAACGATTACTCGTTGTCAGAACCACCCAGACCTGCGTTCAGCAGCTCTGCCAGGCTCGCGGATGCATCTTCAGCAGTTACCTGCGGTGCAGCTGGCAGTTCGCCTGCAGCACGACGACGCATACGATCCTGATGGTACGCATAACCGGTACCAGCCGGGATCAGACGACCTACGATAACGTTCTCTTTCAGACCGCGCAGTTCATCACGCTTACCTGCTACAGCGGCTTCGGTCAGGACACGCGTGGTCTCCTGGAACGATGCTGCAGAGATGAAGGACTCTGTTGCCAGAGACGCTTTGGTGATACCCAGCAGATCGCGCGAGAAGGTCGCAGCGATTTTGCCGTTCGCTTCCAGATCGCGGTTAGCGATCTTGACGCGTGAGTATTCAACCTGCTCGCCTTCCAGGAACTCAGAGCTGCCCGCGCTATCGATGGTTGCTTTACGCAGCATCTGACGAACGATAACTTCAATGTGTTTATCGTTAATCTTAACGCCCTGCAGACGGTATACGTCCTGTACTTCGTTAACGATGTAACGAGTAACAGCATGCACACCACGCAGACGCAGGATGTCGTGCGGCGCTTCTGGACCGTCGGAAACCACGTCACCACGTTCTACACGTTCACCTTCGAACACGTTGAGCTGACGCCACTTAGGAATCATCTCTTCGTACGGCTCGCTGCCATCTACTGGGGTGATAACCAGACGGCGTTTACCTTTGGTCTCTTTACCGAAGGAGATGATACCGCTGATTTCAGCCAGGATTGCAGGCTCTTTCGGACGACGTGCTTCAAACAGATCCGCAACGCGTGGCAGACCACCGGTGATGTCCTTGGTACCGCCGGATTCCTGAGGAATACGCGCCAGGGTGTCACCAGAACTGATCTGTACGCCATCTTCCAGCTGTACAATCGCTTTACCCGGCAGGAAGTACTGCGCAGGCATATCGGTACCAGGGATCAGAACGTCGTTACCCTGAGCATCAACGATTTTCAGTGCAGGACGCAGATCTTTACCACCGGCAGTACGCTCAGCAGAGTCCAGAACGACCAGAGAAGACAGACCGGTCAGCTCGTCGGTCTGACGAGTAATGGTCTGGCCGTCGATCATGTCAGTGAAGCGGATGAAACCACTTACTTCGGTGATAACCGGCATGGTGTGTGGATCCCAGTTTGCAACGGTTTCACCGCCGGCAACCTGCTCGCCATCACCTTTCGCCATAACAGCACCGTAAGGCACTTTATAGCTCTCTTTGGTACGACCGAATTCGTCGATCAGCTTCAGCTCGGTGTTACGAGAGGTCACAACCAGCTTGCCTGCGGAGTTAACAACAGACTTCGCGTTGCTGAGCTTGATGCTACCTTTGTTTTTCACCTGGATGCTGGATTCAGCAGCCGCACGAGATGCCGCACCACCGATGTGGAACGTACGCATCGTCAGCTGTGTACCCGGTTCACCGATGGACTGTGCCGCGATAACACCGATTGCTTCACCTTTGTTGATGATGTGGCCACGCGCCAGGTCACGACCATAGCAGTGCGCACATACACCGAAATCGGTGTCACAAGATACAACGGAACGAACTTTCACAGAGTCAACAGAGTTCGCTTCCAGCAGGTCACACCACTGTTCGTGCAGCAGCGTGTTGCGTGGAACCAGAATGTCTGCGGTACCCGGCTTCAGAATGTCTTCCGCGGTTACACGACCCAGTACGCGATCGCGCAGCGGCTCTTTAACATCACCACCCTCGATAACCGGGGTCATGGTGATACCTTCGAGGGTGCCACAATCGTCTTCGGTCACAACCAGATCCTGTGCAACGTCAACCAGACGACGCGTCAGATAACCGGAGTTCGCTGTTTTCAGTGCGGTATCCGCCAGACCTTTACGCGCACCGTGAGTAGAGATGAAGTACTGGAGTACGTTCAGACCTTCACGGAAGTTCGCGGTGATTGGCGTTTCGATGATGGAGCCATCTGGCTTCGCCATCAGACCACGCATACCTGCCAGCTGACGAATCTGTGCTGCAGAACCACGCGCACCGGAGTCGGCCATCATGTAAATGCTGTTGAAGGAAACCTGCTGCTCTTCTACGCCGTCACGGTTAATCACGGTTTCGGTTTGCAGGTTATCCATCATCGCTTTGGATACACGATCGTTCGCCGCAGCCCAGATATCGATAACTTTGTTATAGCGTTCGCCCGCGGTAACCAGACCAGACTGGAACTGCTCCTGGATCTCAGCAACTTCGGCTTCCGCTTCAGAGATGATCTCGTGTTTCTTCTCTGGGATAACCATGTCATCGATACCAACAGATGCACCTGAACGCGCTGCATATGCAAAGCCGGTATACATTGTCTGGTCAGCGAAGATAACTGTCGGCTTCAGACCCAGAATGCGGTAACAGGTGTTCAGCATTTTGGAGATCGCTTTCTTACCCAGCGCCTGGTTGACGATGGAGAAAGGCAGACCTTTCGGTACGATCATCCACAGAATGGCACGGCCAACGGTCGTGTCTTTCAGGCTGGTTTTCGCAACGAATTCGCCGTTAGCATCTTTTTCATATTCAGTGATACGCACTTTGACACGCGCATGCAGAGAGGCCAGGCCAGCACGATAGATACGCTCAGCTTCTTTAGGGCCAGTCAGCACCATGCCTTCGCCTTTGGCGTTAACACAGTCACGGGTCATGTAGTACAGACCCAATACAACGTCCTGAGAAGGAACGATGATTGGTTCACCGTTCGCTGGAGACAGGATGTTGTTAGTAGACATCATCAGCGCACGCGCTTCGAGCTGGGCTTCCAGCGTCAGCGGTACGTGAACAGCCATCTGGTCACCATCGAAGTCGGCGTTATATGCCGCACAAACCAGCGGGTGCAGCTGGATAGCTTTACCTTCGATCAGTACCGGTTCAAATGCCTGGATACCCAGACGGTGCAGTGTTGGTGCACGGTTCAGCAGTACCGGGTGTTCGCGGATAACTTCGTCCAGGATATCCCAAACGACAGCTTCTTCACGCTCAACCATTTTCTTAGCGGCTTTGATGGTGGTGGCCAGGCCACGCAGTTCCAGCTTGCCGTAGATGAACGGTTTGAACAGCTCCAGTGCCATTTTCTTCGGCAGACCGCACTGATGCAGACGCAGGTATGGACCTACGGTGATAACAGAACGACCGGAGTAGTCAACACGCTTACCGAGCAGGTTCTGACGGAAACGACCCTGTTTACCTTTGATCATATCGGCCAAAGATTTCAGAGGACGTTTGTTAGAACCGGTGATCGCACGACCGCGACGACCGTTATCCAGCAGGGCATCTACCGCTTCCTGCAGCATACGTTTTTCGTTACGTACGATGATGTCCGGCGCAGCCAGATCCAGCAGACGTTTCAGACGGTTGTTACGGTTGATAACGCGACGATACAGATCGTTCAGATCCGACGTTGCGAAACGACCACCATCCAGCGGAACCAGCGGACGCAGATCTGGCGGCAGAACCGGCAGAACGGTCAGGATCATCCACTCTGGTTTGTTACCAGACTGAACGAATGCTTCCAGCAGTTTGATACGCTTGGTCAGCTTTTTACGCTTGGTTTCGGAGTTGGTTTCGTTCAGCTCTTCACGCAGCTGCTCGCACTCTTGCTCCAGGTCCATGCTCTTCAGTAGGGCCTGAATAGCTTCCGCACCCATCTTCGCGTCGAATTCGTCACCGAACTCTTCCAGCGCGTCCAGATACTGTTCTTCGGTCAGAATCTGGTGGCGTTCCAGGTTCGTCATACCGCCTTCGATAACGACATAAGATTCGAAGTACAGAACACGTTCGATATCGCGCAGCGGCATATCCAGCAGCAGGCCGATACGGGACGGCAGAGATTTCAGGAACCAGATGTGCGCAGTTGGAGATGCCAGTTCGATGTGGCCCATGCGCTCACGGCGCACTTTGGTCTGGGTCACTTCAACGCCGCACTTCTCACAGATCACACCACGGTGTTTCAGGCGCTTGTACTTACCGCACAGGCACTCGTAGTCTTTTACTGGCCCGAAAATTCGTGCACAGAAAAGGCCGTCACGCTCAGGCTTGAACGTACGGTAGTTGATGGTTTCCGGCTTTTTAACTTCACCGAAAGACCATGAACGGATCATGTCTGGCGAAGCCAGAGCAATTTTGATCGCATCAAACTCTTCGGTTTTAGTCTGCGCTTTCAGAAACTTTAATAAATCTTTCACGGATTTGCTCCCGTCGGAGTTAGCACAATCTGGTGTCGGGGGTTAGCCCGACACCAGTGACCTGTTTGAGCGAGAATTACTCGTCTTCCAGTTCGATGTTGATACCCAGCGAACGAATCTCTTTCAACAGTACGTTGAAGGACTCTGGCATGCCCGGTTCCATCTGATGATTGCCGTCCACGATGTTTTTATACATCTTGGTACGACCGTTCACGTCATCAGACTTAACGGTGAGCATTTCCTGCAGGGTGTATGCTGCGCCGTATGCTTCCAGCGCCCACACTTCCATCTCCCCGAAGCGCTGACCACCGAACTGCGCCTTACCACCCAGCGGCTGCTGAGTAACCAGGCTGTAAGAACCGGTAGAACGAGCGTGCATCTTGTCGTCGACCAGGTGGTTCAGTTTCAGCATGTACATGTAACCTACGGTTACCGGACGCTCGAACTGTTCACCGGTACGGCCATCAAACAGCGTAATCTGACCAGACGTTGGCAGACCACCCAGTTGCAGCAGCTCTTTGATTTCAGCTTCTTTTGCACCGTCGAATACCGGCGTTGCAATCGGCATACCTTTGCGCAGGTTCTCTGCCAGACGCAGCACTTCTTCATCGCTGAAGGTGCTCAGGTCGACTTTCTGACGAACGTCGGTACCCAGATCGTAGGCACGCTGGATGAATTCGCGCAGTTTCGCGACTTCTTCCTGCTGTTTCAGCATGGCGTTGATCTTATCGCCGATACCTTTCGCAGCCATACCCAGGTGGGTTTCCAGAATCTGACCGATGTTCATACGAGACGGTACGCCCAGTGGGTTCAGTACGATATCTACCGGCGTACCGTTAGCATCGTGCGGCATATCTTCGATCGGGTTGATCTTAGAGATAACACCCTTGTTACCGTGACGACCTGCCATCTTATCACCAGGCTGGATCTGACGTTTAACAGCCAGATACACCTTAACAATCTTCAGCACGCCTGGTGCCAGATCGTCGCCCTGAGTGATTTTACGGCGTTT
The DNA here is from genome assembly GCF_002148625.1 of Enterobacter sp. J49. Taxonomy (NCBI): domain Bacteria; kingdom Pseudomonadati; phylum Pseudomonadota; class Gammaproteobacteria; order Enterobacterales; family Enterobacteriaceae; genus Enterobacter; species Enterobacter sp. J49. The sequence goes on along the minus strand of NZ_MWPY01000036.1, from coordinate 7,258 downwards.
CGCTTCGAGTTTTTTCTCGAACTCGTGTTTCAGTTCGTCATACTGCTCAGCCAGCTGTTCCAGCTGATTTTGTTTCTCTTCGTCGGTCAGGCCCAGTTCCAGCCAGCGATCGCGTGGCAGTTTGTCGAGCTTCTCAGCTTCAACGCCACCGGCAACCAGCACCGCATAGATACGGCTGAACAGACCCGCTTCGAGGATCTGCAGTTCTTCAGACAGGTCTTTCTTAGCCTGTTTGAGCTGCATCTCTTCGATTTCCAGCGCACGCTTATCTTTTTCAACGCCGTCACGGGTGAAGACCTGAACATCGATAACTGTACCGGAAACACCGTTTGGTACGCGCAGAGAAGAGTCTTTAACGTCAGACGCTTTCTCACCGAAGATAGCACGCAGCAGTTTCTCTTCTGGCGTCAGCTGGGTTTCACCTTTCGGCGTTACCTTACCAACCAGAATGTCGCCGCCGGTCACTTCTGCACCGATGTAAACGATACCGGATTCATCCAGTTTGGAGAGCGCAGCTTCACCCACGTTAGGGATGTCAGCGGTGATCTCTTCTGGCCCCAGCTTGGTGTCACGGGACACACATGCCAGTTCCTGAATGTGGATGGTAGTGAAACGATCTTCCTGAACCACACGCTCGGAGACGAGGATGGAGTCTTCGAAGTTGTAACCGTTCCACGGCATGAACGCTACGCGCATGTTCTGACCGAGCGCCAGTTCACCGAGGTCGGTGGACGGACCGTCTGCCAGCACGTCGCCGCGCTCAACGGGCTCACCCAGAGACACACAAGGCATCTGGTTGATACAGGTGTTCTGGTTAGAACGGGTGTATTTGGTCAGGTTATAAATGTCGATACCTGCTTCGCCCGGGTACATCTCGTCTTCGTTAACTTTGATAACGATACGGGAAGCATCCACGTACTGAACAGTACCGCCACGTTTAGCCACCGCAGTAACACCGGAGTCAACGGCAACAGCACGTTCCATACCGGTACCAACCAGCGGCTTATCAGCACGCAGAGTTGGAACGGCCTGACGTTGCATGTTCGCACCCATCAATGCACGGTTGGCGTCATCGTGTTCCAGGAACGGAATCAGGGACGCACCGACGGATACCACCTGCTGGGTGGATACGTCCATGTAGTCAACCTGGTCGCGGCTGAACAAGCTGGATTCGCCTTTGCTACGGCAGGTAACCAGATCTTCTACAAAGTGGCCTTCGTCATCCAGGTTGGAGTTCGCCTGAGCGATAACGTAGTTGCCTTCTTCGATAGCAGACAGGTAGTGAATTTCGTCAGTTACAACACCGTCGGTCACTTTACGGTACGGCGTCTCAAGGAAACCGTATTCGTTAGTCTGTGCGTACACGGACAGGGAGTTGATCAGACCGATGTTTGGACCTTCAGGCGTTTCGATTGGACATACGCGACCGTAGTGAGTCGGGTGTACGTCTCGAACTTCGAAGCCTGCACGTTCACGGGTCAGACCGCCTGGGCCGAGTGCAGAGATACGACGTTTGTGCGTGATCTCAGACAGCGGGTTGTTCTGGTCCATGAACTGAGACAGCTGGCTGGAACCGAAGAACTCCTTCACTGCTGCAGAAATCGGCTTGGCGTTAATCATATCCTGAGGCATCAGGGTATCCAGATCGCCCAGAGACAGACGCTCTTTCACCGCACGCTCAACACGTACCAGGCCAACGCGGAACTGGTTTTCCGCCATTTCGCCTACGGAACGGATACGACGGTTGCCGAGGTGGTCGATATCGTCCACTTCGCCTTTGCCGTTACGGATATCGATGAGCTTCTTCATCACTTCGATGATGTCGTCTTTGCTCAGGATACCGGAACCTTCGATCTCATCACGCAGCAGAGAACGGTTGAACTTCATACGACCAACCGCGGACAGATCGTAGCGGTCTTCGGAGAAGAACAGGTTCTCGAACAGGCTTTCAGCCGCTTCGCGAGTTGGTGGTTCACCAGGGCGCATCATGCGGTAGATTTCTACCAGCGCGCTCAGACGATCGGTCGTTGGATCGACGCGGATAGTCTCAGAGATATAAGGACCGTGGTCCAGATCGTTGGTGAACAGCGTTTCGATGCGTTTGTGGCCAGACTGGCTCAGCTTAGCCAGCAGATCCAGGCTCAGCTCCATGTTCGCCGGGCAGATCAGCTCGCCAGTTGATTCATCAACGTAATCTTTCGCGGCTACTTTTCCAGCAATGTATTCAACCGGAACTTCGATGAGTTTGATATCATCTTTTTCCAGCTGACGGATGTGGCGCGCGGTAATACGGCGGCCTTTTTCCACATACACTTTGCCGTCGGCTTCGATGTCGAACGACGCGGTCTCACCACGCAGACGCTCTGGCACCAGCTCCATCTGCAACTTGTTGTCGCGGATTTCAAAGATTACTTTCTCAAAGAACAGGTCCAGGATCTGTTCAGTGGTGTATTGCAGCGCACGCAGAATGATGGTCGCAGGCAGTTTACGACGACGGTCGATACGGACAAACAGGTTGTCTTTAGGATCGAACTCGAAGTCCAGCCAGGAACCACGGTAAGGAATGATACGCGCGTTATACAGTACTTTACCGGATGAGTGTGTTTTACCTTTATCGCTGTCGAAGAAGACACCCGGGCTACGATGCAGCTGGGAAACGATAACACGCTCAGTACCGTTGATGACGAAAGTACCGTTGTCTGTCATGAGTGGAATTTCACCCATGTAGACTTCTTGTTCTTTAATGTCTTTTACGGTGCCTTCTGGCGCTTCGCGCTCATAGATCACCAGACGCAGTTTTACGCGCAGCGGTGCGGAATAGGTCACGCCACGGATCTGACATTCCTGAACGTCAAACACCGGTTCGCCAAGGCGGTAGCTGACGTACTGCAGCTCGGAGTTACCGCTGTAGCTCTGAATCGGGAACACGGAACGGAAGGCTGCTTCCAGGCCGTACTGCCCTTCAGGATCTTGCTCGATAAACTTCTGGAACGAGTCAAGCTGGATAGAAAGGAGATATGGAATGTCCAGAACTTGTGGACGTTTACCAAAATCCTTACGAATACGTTTTTTCTCGGTATAGGAGTAAACCATAGGGTTCCTCAGCTCGCTGACAAGTCGACCCATCTGTCCGACGAAGGGACAGTTTGTGCAACACCATTTTGTGGACCGGAAAATTGAATACTTTCCGCAATACCTGTTGCTATCACGCTTAAATCATTTCGTCGCGATTTACACAGAGCGCGCACCCTGTCGCAATATATTAAGTCGTCGATAGAAACATGCATTGTCAGGACAACCAGTAGTCAAACAGTGTGAAATGCTACTGATGCCTTACAGCGCAAAAAGGCTGGTGACTAAAAAGTCACCAGCCATCAGCCTAATGACTTAGGCTGCAACCAGAAAAGTTGGCTTATTTAACTTCAACTTCAGCGCCAGCTTCTTCCAGAGATTTTTTCAGTGCTTCTGCGTCGTCTTTGCTCACGCCTTCTTTCAGCGCAGCTGGAGCAGCTTCTACCAGGTCTTTAGCTTCTTTCAGACCCAGGCCAGTTGCGCCACGTACTGCTTTGATAACAGCAACTTTGTTAGCGCCAGCAGCTTTCAGAATTACGTCGAATTCAGTTTTTTCTTCAGCAGCTTCAACCGGGCCAGCAGCTACAGCTACAGCAGCAGCAGCGGAAACACCGAATTTTTCTTCCATTGCAGAGATCAGTTCTACAACGTCCATTACGGACATAGCTGCAACTGCTTCAATGATTTGATCTTTAGTGATAGACATTTAAATTGTTCCTGAAAATCAGAATAAGTTTATACGTAAGCAAATGCTTTATAAAGATAACTGCGATTAAGCAGCTTCTTTCGCATCGCGAACAGCAGCCAGAGTGCGAACCAGTTTGCCAGCCGAAGCTTCTTTCATGGTTGCCATCAGGCGTGCAATTGCTTCTTCGTAGGTCGGCAGGGTTGCCAGGCGATCGATTTGCGATGCCGGGATCAACTCACCTTCAAAGGCTGCAGCTTTGACCTCAAATTTTGCATTCGCTTTCGCGAACTCTTTGAACAGACGAGCAGCAGCGCCCGGGTGTTCCATAGAGTATGCAATAAGGGTCGGACCAACAAACGTGTCTTTCAGGCACTCGAAAGGAGTACCTTCAACTACGCGACGCAGCAGGGTGTTACGAACAACACGCATGTATACGCCAGCTTCACGACCTGCTTTACGCAGTTCAGTCATTTTGTCTACAGTAACGCCACGGGAATCCGCAACTACTGCAGACAGCGCGCCTTTGGCTACTTCGCTGACTTCAGCAACAATCGCTTGTTTGTCTTGAAGATTTAAAGCCATTAGCTTTGCTCCTGGATGTTTGCCGGAACTCATGTTCCGGAACTCACTTCACTCTCCCCAACGGAAAGAGCGTCTTAATACGGTGAGCAGAAACAAGCCAGAGTATCCAAAAATAATCTTAGCGTTCTGTCACCGTCTACGCAGGGCATTAAGTTTCTTGCGAAACACCTGCGGTCTTCGACGGAGGCCTGGATTAGGCCAGGCTCCAACGAACAAATCTTTTAGCCGCTAACTTTTGTTAGCAAACGTGGGGGTAAGATTGTAGACAAAATCACCGCCCACGTAAAGGCATTAGTTTGCAGCAGCGCTCAGGCCAGCCTGGTCAACTGCAACACCTGCACCCATGGTGGTGGAGATGCTAACTTTCTTGATGTACACGCCTTTCGCCTGAGTTGGTTTTGCTTTTTTCAGCGCAACCAGCAGAGCTTCCAGGTTTTCTTTCAGTTTGTCAGCGTCAAAGTCCACTTTACCGATGGTGGTGTGGATGATGCCGTTTTTGTCGTTACGATAACGAACCTGACCTGCTTTAGCGTTCTTAACAGCCTCAGCAACGTTAGGGGTTACAGTACCCACTTTCGGGTTTGGCATCAGGCCGCGTGGACCCAGAACCTGGCCCAGCTGGCCAACAACGCGCATTGCATCTGGAGAAGCAATAACAACGTCAAAGTTCATTTCGCCTTTCTTGATCTGGTCAGCCAGATCTTCCATACCTACCAGTTCAGCGCCGGCAGCTTTAGCCGCTTCAGCGTTTGCACCCTGAGCAAATACAGCTACGCGTACGGAACGGCCAGTACCGTGTGGCAGTACAGTTGCACCACGAACGTTCTGATCAGATTTACGAGCATCGATGCCCAGGTTAACAGCAACGTCAACGCTTTCAACGAACTTAGCGGTAGCCAGTTCTTTCAGCAGAGCGATAGCTTCGTTGATGTCGTACTGTTTGGTCGCATCAACTTTGTCACGGATCACGGACATGCGCTTGGTCAGTTTAGCCATTTCTTAGTCCTCCACTACCAGGCCCATGGAACGTGCAGTACCTTCGATTGAGCGAGTCATCGCTTCAATGTCGGCACCAGTCATGTCGGCAGCTTTGGTCTGCGCGATTTCCTGCAGCTGAGCGCGGGAAATTTTACCCACTTTGTCTTTGTTCGGTTTACCGGAACCAGACTTAATACCCGCCGCTTTCTTCAGCAGAACTGCTGCTGGAGGGGTTTTGGTAACGAAAGTGAAAGAACGGTCAGCGTATACAGTGATAACAACTGGGATTGGCAGACCTTTTTCCATGGATTCGGTTTTGGCGTTGAACGCTTTACAGAATTCCATGATGTTCACACCCTGCTGACCCAGAGCTGGACCAACTGGTGGACTTGGGTTCGCCATACCTGCTGCAACCTGCAGCTTGACGTAGGCTTGTACTTTCTTAGCCATTCTAAAATCCTCTGATTGGGTGATAACGCCTCAAGGAGGCTCCCCGTGAATAAAATCGTTTTACAGGCCGCAGCCCATAAAAACAAAAGGCGCGAAATTGTATTCCAATCTCGCGCCTTGTGCAACGATTAAATCGTCGCTTTTTTGATCGCTGCTTAGGCTTTTTCTACCTGGGCAAAGTCCAGTTCTACCGGGGTCGCACGACCGAAGATAGAAACGGACACTTTCAGGCGGGACTTTTCATAGTCCACTTCCTCAACCACGCCATTAAAGTCAGCAAACGGACCGTCATTAACACGAACCATTTCACCCGGTTCAAACAGCGTTTTCGGACGCGGCTTATCACCCACCTGCTGCAGGCGGTTCATAATCGCATCAACTTCTTTGTCGCTGATTGGCGCCGGACGGTCAGACGTGCCGCCGATAAAGCCCATTACGCGCGGTACGCTGCGCACCAGGTGCCAGCTCGCGTCGTTCATAACCATCTGAACCAGCACGTAACCCGGGAAGAATTTACGCTCGCTTTTGCGACGTTGGCCGCCACGGATCTCGACCACTTCTTCGGTCGGAACCATAACTTCGCCAAATAACTCTTCCATGTTGTGTAATTTGATATGCTCACGCAGCGACGTTGCTACGCGGCCTTCAAAACCGGAAAACGCCTGAACGACGTACCAGCGCTTTTTAGGGGCTTCAGACATCTCAGAACCTCAGGCCAGTGATAAAGGATACCAGGCGAACCAGAATACCATCCAGTCCCCACAGGATCAGTGACATTACAGCGGTAACCGCCGCTACGATCAGCGTGGTGTGCAATGTTTCCTGGCGAGTCGGCCAAATTACCTTGCGGACTTCGGTACGCGCTTCGCGAGCAAAAGCGACAGTCGCTTTGCCTTTTGTCGTCAACAGCGCGACACCACCCGCTGCAGCAATCAGAATTACCACTGCAAGCGCGCGTAGCGGCAGCATCATGTCACGATAAAGGTAGTTGCCGACAATCGCTACAATCAGCAGCACGGCTACGACTACCCATTTCATCGCTTCCAGGCCGCGCCCGCTCCCTTGAGCTTCGGTATTCGCACTCATAAACCAACCTGTCAGAAGTATTCTACAAACATTTTCACCCCGCGATTGCGAGGCAAACCAAATCGAAATGCTAATTCGCTTTTCGGATTATACGCTCTCTGCAGAGCCTGTCTCAGCAATGATTATGACAAATTTAATCACTGATGAGCCAGGTTCTGATCTGAAAGCGTGCAAAAAGGGCATCAAATGATGCCCTTTTATTGCGCATTGCGTCAAATGTTATCAGCAATTAGCCGAGAACTTTAGCAACCACGCCCGCGCCAACGGTACGGCCACCTTCACGGATTGCGAAACGCAGACCGTCGTCCATCGCGATTGGGTGGATCAGCGTCACAACCATCTTGATGTTGTCGCCTGGCATTACCATCTCAACGCCTTCTGGCAGTTCGATGGTACCGGTCA
>NZ_MWPY01000004.1:0-294 GCF_002148625.1 Enterobacter sp. J49 | reverse complement strand
TCATATCACCTCGCCGGCGCTTTTCGCAGATTAGCACGTCCTTCATCGCCTCTGACTGCCAGGGCATCCACCGTGTACGCTTAGTCGCTTAACCTCACAACCCGAAGATGTTTCTTTCGATTCACCATCGACTTGCGAAAATTTGAGAGACTCGAACACACATAACATGTGTGTCGTTTCAATTTTCAGCTTGATCCAGATTTTTAAAGAGCAAAACTTCGCAGTGCACCTTTTCAGGTTCACTCTGAAGTTTTCTTGTTTTCGCAGTAAAAGATGGTGGAGCTATGCGGGATC